>JAWKWU010000003.1:300000-336477 GCA_041397345.1 Paracoccaceae bacterium | reverse complement strand
GCCGCGGAAGATGGAATAGTAGGGCAGATCCTGCAATTGCGCGGCGATGGCGTCCTTGACCGGTTGACAGGAATAGCCCAGGTTGACGTTCCAGAGGCCGCCGACGGCGTCGACGACCTCGTGCCCGTCGACATCGCGGATGCGCACGCCCTGGGCGCCGGTGACGATGGTCGGCGGGTTTGCCAGGCTGTCGGCCGGTGCCGTCATCGGGTGCCACAGCGACCGGGCGTTGTTGGCCTTGAGAAAATTCTCGTCCTTCATCGGTCTGGTCCTTTCAGGCGGCGTCGCGCCACAGGGTTGCAAGGGATTCGGGCGGCGTTCCGCCCCAAAGCGCGGTGATCTCTGCCCCGGCCTGGCGCAGTTCGGTCAGGATCAACCGCCGCAGGTCTGGGGTCATCCGGGGGGCTGCGGCAGCAACGGCCAGGGCGCCAGAGCAGGCAGAGGCCGCATCGAACAGGGGAACGGCGATCCCCTGCACATCCTTTTCAAAGGTCGATAGGGTTTCGGCCCACCCGTGGGTCCGGCAACTTTCGACGCGGCCGCCAAACAAGGCGGCGTCCGGCGCGGCATCGAGGATCCGCGCGGCCTCTGCCTCGGGCAGAAAGGCCGTCACCGCCGCCCCCGAAGCCGTGGAATGAAACGGCAGGAAGTCGGCGTCCTCCATCGTCACCTTCATGCCGTGGCGCGCCGAATAGGCGAAGGCCAGCGTCTGCAGCCGCCCCGCCACGAGATGCGACAGGTGCGCGGTCTCTCCCGTCGCCTCGGCCAGTCGGCGCAGCACCGGCATCGCCGCCTCTCGTGTCGGAACGGCAGATTCGCGCAGGGCCGCCAGGCGCAACACCGCCGGCCCCAGCCGGTATTCCCGCGCCGGCCCGACCTGTTCGACCATCCCGCGTGATTCCAGTTCGGTCAGCAGCCGATGGCAGGTCGCCTTGTTCAAACCCGCCGCACGCGCCAGCAGGCTAAGCCCCATCTGCGGTTGCTGATGGGTAAAAAGATCAAGCAGATCAAGCGCCTTGCCGACCGTTCCCATGTTCTGCGCCGGCTGATCCGGCCCCCCTGCAAATTGGCACATCCGCGCCATTTCATTTTTGTTGACAGATTGCCCCTCGGGCTGTCAATCTATTTTTCAAACCAACGGTTCAAATAGTGAACCACCACAACAGGGAAAAGCAAGATGAAAAGATCTACCCTTCTGGGCGGTGCCATTGGCGTCCTGATGGCAGGCCTCGCCGGCGCGGCGCTGGCGGAATATCCCGAAAAGCCGGTCACCTTCATCGTGCCCTGGCCCCCCGGCGATCTGGAAGACGTCCTGACCCGGATGATTGCCGAGGAATTCCAGAACCAGACCGGCGCCCCGGCCGCCGTCGTGAACAAGCCCGGCGGCGGCGGTGTGGTCGGCGGCACCGCCGTGTCGACCGCCTCGCCCGACGGCTATACGATCGGGTCGTTCACCGTCGGCATTCCCACCGTCAAGACCATGGGCGCCGATGCCCAGATCGCCCCCGACGCGCTGGAGCCGGTGGGCATCTTCCTGACCTACCCGTTCCTGATCGCGGCCCCGGCCGACGCGCCCTATTCGAACATGGCCGAACTGGCGGAATATTCGAAGGCGAACCCCGTCCGGCTGGGCCACTTTGGCTATGGGATCGAGCCGACGATGATGACCTTCTATGGCATGCAGGAACTGGGCGGCACGTTCAGCGCCGAAGCCGCGTTTGATGCGGTCGACTGCAGCACGCTGGCCAATGGCGATGCGGATGTGATCAACACAACCGCGCAACTGGTGCTGTCCTGCCTGGGCGATATCAAGGTGCTGGCCACGATCACCGGCGAGCGCACCGCCATCACGCCCGATGTCGCCACGCTGGGCGAACAGGTTCCGTCGCTGCAGGGGTCGTCGCTGTGGAACGGGCTGTTCGTGCCCAAGGGCACCCCGCAAGAGGTGAAGGACAAGATCGCCGCCATCGCCAAGGAAGTGGTGATGTCGCCCGCCGCGCAGGAAATCGCCACCACCACGGGGGCGTTGGTCTACTGGCAGGACCAGGCCGCCGCAACCGACCAGGTGGCACATGACATGAAGAGCCTGGGCGAACTGCGGGAAAAGCTGGGCGTGACCGAATGATCCGGTCGGGCGGCGCCCCGGTGCGCCGCCCGCGATCCATCCGGCGATCCACAGGGGCATGACATGTCGGCCGATCCGGACACACAAAAGGCGCGGGACCAGGAAGCCAACCGCCTGGAAAGCCTGGCGCTGACCATCATCTTTGCCACGATCTCGACCGGGCTTCTGGCCGTGATCGGGGTTGCGACCAAGGCCAATGCCAAGGGATGGTGGACCCAACCCTGGCTGATGCCCGCGGTCGCGCTGACGCTGTTGGCCGGGGCCAACCTGATAACCCTTTGGCGCGCCCTGGCCGACCTGCGCCAAACCCCCGCCACGGCGCAAGAACGGGCCGAAGCGCGGGCCGCGCTGATCGGGTGGCTGCGGCCGATCGAATTCCTGGCCTATTACGCCGCCTATGTCTGGGGAATTGGCCACCTGGGCTATTTCGCGGCCACGCTGGTTTTTGTGGTGTTCCTGCTGTGGCGGGTGGGTCTGGCCACGCCGCGCTGGATGCTGGCCGGCCTTGGCCTGTCGCTGTTCATGATCGGCGTCTTTCGCTTTGGGCTGGGCGTCTGGATGCCCGCCCCCGCGCTATACGACCACTTCCCCGATGCGATGCGCAACGCGCTGATCCGCTGGTTCTAGGAACGCTACATGGACTTCATCTGGATCGGAATGCAGCAACTGGCGGACCCCTGGGTTGCGCTGACCATGTGCGTCGGCGCCATCCTGGGTGTCATCGTCGGCGCCATTCCGGGCGCCGGAGCCGCCGTCACGATCTCGATCCTTCTGCCCTCGACCTTTGCGATGGAACCGCTGATCGGCATGACCCTGCTTCTGGGGGTCTATTGCGGCTCGGCCTATGGCAGCGCCATTCCTGCGGTGATGATCAACACACCGGGCAGCCCCGTTGCCGTCCTGACCGCAATCGAGGCCAAACCCTTTGTCGAAAGGGGCGAGGCAAGGCGCGCGCTCAGCCTGGCCTATTCCTCGTCTTTCGTCGGCGGCGTCCTGGCCGTGCTGGCGCTGATGCTGCTGACCTTGCCGCTTGCCCGTGTCGCCAGCAACTTCGGCTCTCCCGATTTCGCCATGCTGGCCATCGCGGCGCTGGTTCTGGTGATCATCGGTCATGCCGGCCGCCGTATCGAGGCCACCGCGGCCATGGCCTTTGGCCTGTTCCTGGCCACAGTCGGCATCGAGACCGCCTATTCCACCCAGCGCTACAGTTTTGGCTTTCAGTCCCTTGCCGGTGGCATTCCGCTGGTGCCGCTGGTCATCGGCCTGTTCGCCATGTCAGAGGCGCTGATCCAGTTGACCGCGCGCGACGAAACCCGGCCCAGGATCCAGCTTGGCGGCCATTTCTTCCAGGGCTTCCTCGAGGTGTTCCGCTACAAGGTAACCCTGTTCGGATCGGCCATCTTCGGCATCCTCTGCGGCATCATGCCCGGGGTCGGGGAATTCCTGGGCCAGCAGGTAAATTACGTCTGGGCCCGCAAGCTGTCGAAACAGGGGCACCTGTTCGGCAAGGGCGCCCCCGAAGGCATCATCGTCTCCGAGGCCACCAACAACGCCGTCCCCCCCGCCGCGCTGATCCCGATGCTGGCGCTGGGCATTCCGGGCGAGGAACTGACAGCGATGATGCTGGCCGTGTTCTATGTTCACAACGTCATCCCGGGCGCACAGCTGTTCGAACAACGCCCCGAATTCGTCTCAGGGCTTTACTGGACCTTGCTGGCGATGAACGTGGTGATCGTCGGCTTCCTGCTGATAGCGACCAACGCCATCGCCCGCGCCGCGCTGATCAACAAACGCTTCCTGGGCGTCGCCATCCTGACCCTGTCGCTGATCGGAACTCTATGCGTCGAACTACAACTTCCGACATCGGCATCGCCATGGTCTCTGCGCTGCTGGGCTATGTTCTGCGCAGCCACCGCTGGCCGCTGACGCCCATCCTGCTGGGCGTGGTCATGGGGCCCATCGTCGAGGGACGCATGCGCCAGGCCCTCGGCGGCGCCAATGGCGATTTCTCGGTCTTCGTCACCCGCCCGATTTCCGGCCTGATGGTCGCGGCGCTGGCACTTCTCATCCTTTTCACCTTCCGCAACTGGCTGAAAAATCGCAGCCGCCAGAAGATTGGCAGATCAATGACACTTGACCAGACTCAGATAGACCGCCTCGCCGCAGCACCCGTCGCGCCGGGCCTGCTCCTGATCGACGGCCGGTGGCAGGCCGGCGAGGGCGCAGATACGCCGGTCATCTCGCCCATCGACGGGCAGCAACTGACCACGATCGCATCGGCTTCGCCGCAGACGTGGCCCGCGCCTGCGGCCTGGGCCGTGCCGCCTTTGACGACGGCAGGTGGAGCCGCCGGCCCCTGCGGCCTGCAAGGCGGTCCTGCACCGGCTTGCCGACCTGATCGCGGCCCATGCGGACGAACTCGCCGTCCTTGGCGTGCGCGACAACGGGACCGAGATTTCCATGGCCCTGAAGGCCGAACCCGGCAGCGCCGCCGCCACCTTCCGCTACTACGCCGAGGCGCTGGACAAGGTCTATGGCGAGATCGCGCCCACCGCCGACACGACCCTCGCGCTGGTTCACCGAGAGCCCGTGGGCGTCGTGGGCGCCATCGTGCCGTGGAACTTTCCGCTGATGATCGGCGCCTGGAAGATCGCGCCCGCGCTGGCCATGGGCAATTCGGTGGTGCTGAAACCGGCCGAGACCGCGTCGCTCACGCTCCTGAAACTCGCCGATCTCGCACTTGAGGCCGGCGTGCCGCCCGGGTCTTCAATGTCACCGGCCCAGGCCGGGTTACGGGCAGCCTGCCCTGTCGCTGGATGTCGATGTCCTCGTCTTCACCGGCTCCGGGGCCACCGGCCGGCGCCTGCTGCAATATTCCGCCCAGTCGAACCTGAAACGCTGTTATCTGGAACTTGGCGGCAAATCGCCCAACGTCGTCTTTGCCGACGCCCCCGACCTGAAGGCCGCCGCCAAAGCCGCCGCAACGGCCATCTTCCGCAACGCCGGCCAGGTCTGCGTTGCCGGCTCGCGCCTGCTGGTCGAGGCCGCGATCCATGACGAATTCGTCGCCCTGCTGGCAGAATTCACCTCCCGTATGGCCCCCGGCAACCTGCTCTCGCTTGCCACCCAGATCGGCGCCGTTAACTCGGCAGCACAGCTTGACGGCAACCTCGGCTTCATCGCCGATGCCACCCGCGAGGGCGGCCGCGTCGTCACCGGCGGAACCCGTGCCCTTGCCGAAACCGGCGGGTTCTACATGGATCCGACCATCGTCACGGGGGTGCGCCCCACCCACCGCCTGTACCGCGAGGAAGTCTTCGGCCCCGTCCTTGCCGTCACCGCCTTTTCCACCGAAACCGAGGCGCTGCACCTTGCCAATGCCACCGACTTTGGCCTTGCCGCCGGCGTCTGGACGGCCAACCTTTCCCGCGCCCATCGCATGATCCGCGGCATCCGCGCTGGCGTCGTCCACGTCAACACCTACGGCGGCGCAGATGTCACGGTGCCCCTTGCCGGCACCAAGCAAAGCGGAAATGGCGCAGACAAGAGCCTGCACGCGCTGGACAAATACACCGACCTCAAGACCGCCCTGATCCAGCTCTGACCCGGCTTTCCTTCAATATCCCACGGGGGTCCGGGGTGTACCCCCCGCGCCTCGCCGGCAGCCACAAGGAACCGCCATGGGCAACCGCATTCTCATCGTCGGCACCTATGACACCAAGGACGATGCACTGACCTATCTCGCCTCGGTCATCCGCGGCCAGGGCGGGCAGGCACTGACCATGGATGTCAGCATCCTCGGCGATCCGCGTGCGCCGACAGACTGGTCCAAGCATCAGGTGATCGAGGCCGGGGGCATGACCATCGCCCAGGCCATCGCGACCGAGGACGAGAACGTGGCCATGCAGGCCATGGCCCGCGGCGCAGCCACGCTTTGCGCCCGCCTTTACCACGAGGGCGCCTTTGACGGCGTTATCGTCCTGGGCGGCAGCATGGGCACCGACCTTGCGCTTGACCTCTGCGCCGCCCTGCCTTTGGGCGTGCCGAAATACGTGGTCTCGACCGTGTCGTTCAGCCCGATGATCCCACCGGAACGGCTGGCCGCCGATATCCAGATGATCCTCTGGGCCGGCGGGCTTTACGGTCTCAATTCGGTCTGCAAGGCCTCGCTCTCCCAGGCCGCAGGCGCCGTTCTCGGGGCAGCGCGCGCGGTGGAACCGCCCCGCCGGGACCGGCCGCTGATCGGCATGACCAGCTTTGGCAAGACCGTCCTGCGGTACATGGTCACTCTGAAACCCGCACTGGAACAGCGCGGCTTCGAGGTCGCGGTGTTCCATGCCACCGGCATGGGCGGCCGCGCCTTCGAATCCCTTGCCGCCGACGGCGCCTTTGCCGCCGTCCTGGACTTTGCCCCGCAAGAGGTGGCGAACCATCTCTTCGGAAGCGCCATCTCTGCCGGGCCGGACCGCATGACAAACGCCGGTCGCCGCGGCATCCCGCAGATGATCGCGCCCGGCTGTTATGACCTGCTGGATGTCGTCGGCTGGCACCCTGCCCCCGAACGGTTCAGGGATCATCCCAGCCACGCGCATAACCGGCTGATCTCGTCCTACGTTCTTGACGCCGACGAACGGCGGGCGGTTGCCCGCGAGATGGCCGCAAAGCTGGCAACGGCAACGGGCAAGACAGCGCTGTTCCTGCCCACCCAGGGTTGCAACGAATGGGACCGCAAGGGCGCCCCTCTGGCGGATGCCAAGGGGCTCGCCGCCTTCTGCGACGAGATCCGCAAGACCTGCCCGCCGAACGTCGACCTGCAAGAGCTGGACTGCCATATCAACGATGACGTCTTTTGCGACGCCGTGCTGGCACAGTTCGATCGCTGGCTTGCCGATGGCACCATCAGCCGAACCTGACCTGGGCAAGGGCGGCCACGGCGACGGTTTCGCCGCGAAATCCAGCATGCGACCGCATGCCTGATTGACGTACCTCAGAGGCTTTGCCATACGTCGATCCCTAGCGGAGGAGACATGGCCCGACCGACCGTCAATGACATTGCCCGCGAGGCCGGCGTCAGCTTGGCCACCGTCGACCGGGTGCTGAATGACCGCCCAGGGGTCAAGGCCAAGACCGTCTCGGCAGTGCAAGAGGCCGTCGCGCGACTGGGTTATGTCCGCGACATGGCTGCGGCGAACCTGGCGCGGCAACGCCATTACCAGATGGTCGCGGTCTTGCCGCAAGGCGCCGGGCAGTTCGTCGAAACCCTGGAAACCGCGTTGCGAGAGGCCGCGCAGGCCGCGGCGACCGCCCGAACCGATCTGCGCATCCTGCATTACCCTGCCGAAGACAGCCATGCCCTGGCCGCCCGCCTGGCCCAACTGGCAGAGCAGGACGTGGCCGGCGCGGCCGTCATGGCGCCAGAGACACCCGTGCTGCGGGATGCTGTCAAGGCCATGAAATCAAAAGGCATTCCCGTAATTGCGCTGGTCTCTGACCTGCCCAGCACGGACAGGGATCATTTTGTCGGAATTGACAGCCACGCCGCCGGGCGCACCGCCGGCCTGCTGATGGGCCGCTTCGTCGGGCCGGGACCGGGCCAGATCATCGCCATCGCCCCCTCGATGCAGCTGCGCGATGCGATCGAAAGACGCCGCGGCTTTGACGAAGTGATGCTGGCCGATTTTCCGCAGCTTGAGGTGTTGCCCACGCTGGAAACCCATGGCTCCGGCGTCCAGTTGCGCCAGGCTCTGACCGAGCGGTTGCGCCATGCGTCGCAGGTGCGCGGCATCTATCTCCTGGGCAGCGGGCACCGGGCGCTGGCCGCCGCATTGGCCGACCTTGGGCTGACCGGGCGATTCGCCGTGATCGGGCACGAGTTGACACCGCACACCCGCCGAGCCCTGCTGGCAGGCCACATCGATGCGGTGGTGACGCAAAATCTGGGTCATCTGGCCAGGTCCACCCTGCGGATCCTCCGTGCCAAGGCAGATCGAACCCCGATCGACGCGGCCCAGGAACTGTTGCGGATCGAGATCGTTATCCGCGAAAATCTTTCGCCAGAGCAATGACTTGAATTCATTTTGGGCAGGCGGTTCCGGACAGGAACTCCCCACCTCACCACGTCCTCTCCCCAAAAATGAGGTACGCACCTCATAAAACGATGGACAGGCCCCGCCCAGGCTTTCTATGCTGCGTCCAGACAGAAGGCCCGGCCAGGGATTTTGCCGGCACGGGTCCGCCACACACCGACAATTGGGAGGATGGAATGAAAGCTGGACATCTGGCCGGGTCTGCGGCCATCGCGTTGCTTGCGGCTTCGGCCGCACAAGCCCAATCGAACGAACTGACCCTGTGCTGGGCCGCCTGGGACCCGGCGAATGCCCTGGTCGAGTTGTCAAAGGACTTCGAGGCCCAATCCGGCATCAAGATGAACTTCGAATTCGTGCCCTGGCCCAACTTTGCCGACCGCATGCTGAACGAGCTGAACTCGGGCGGGCAGCTGTGCGACCTGCTTATCGGCGACAGCCAGTGGATCGGCGGCAGCGCCGAGAACGGCCATTACGTCAAGCTGAACGACTTCTTCGATGCCGAAGGCATCAGCATGGACGATTTCGCTCCGGCCACCGTCTATGCCTATTCGACCTGGCCCAAGGGAACGCCCAACTACTACGCCCTGCCTGCCATGGGCGACGCAAACGGCTGGTTCTACCGCAAGGACTGGTTCGCGCGCCCGGAAATCCAGGCCGCGTTCAAGGAAAAATACGGCCGCGACCTGGCAGAGCCGACGACGCAGAAAGAGCTGCTGGAAATCGCCCAGTTCTTCCAGGGGCGCGAGATTGACGGCAAGACGGTCTACGGCGCCTCGATCTTTACCGAGCGCGGGTCCGAAGGCATCACCATGGGCGCGACCGGCGCGCTGTATGCCTGGGGTTTCAAATACGAGAACACCCCCGGAAAATATGACATGGAAGGCGCGGTGAATTCGCCCGCCGCGGTCGAAGCTCTTGAATTCTACAAGGAACTTTACAAGACCGCCACGCCGCCCGGCTATGACAACGCCTATATGGAACAGTCGCTGGATGCGTTCAAATCGGGCCAGGTCGCCATGGCGATGAACTGGTTCGCCTTCTTCCCCGGCCTTTACGCCGACCCCAACACCGGGGGGGAACACATCGACTTTTTCGTGAACCCGCCCCAGTCGACGCCGGGCAGCACCCTGGGCGGCCAGGGCATTTCGGTCGTGTCCTATACCGACAACATGGATGGTGCGCTGGCCTATATCAAATGGTTCGCCCAGCCCGATGTGCAGGGGAAATGGTGGTCCATGGGTGGCTATTCCTGCCACAACGCGGTGCTGAACGACCCCGGTTTCAAGGACTCGGCCCCGTTTGCCGGCGACTTCCTGGAAGCCATGGCCAATGTGCATGACTTCTGGCAGGAGCCGGCCTATGCCTCGCTGTTGCTGGCGATGCAGGAACGGCTGCACAACTACATCGTGGCCGACCAGGGCACCGCCCAAGAGGCGCTGGACGGGCTGATCGCCGACTGGACCGAGGTCTTCGAAGACGAAGGCAAGCTCTAGCCCTTTCCCGTCACTGGCCGTGCCGGAACCGTCCGGCACGCGCCACCCCGGCAGGACCCCCAGGATGACACAGACCCCCATCGACCGACTGGCGCGGGCCACGCCGCCGACCCTGGCCCGCCGTGTGCGCGGCCTGTCCGACCGGACCATCGCCTGGCTGTTCGTCGCGCCCACCATCTTTCTGTTGCTGGCGATCAACATCTTTCCGCTGATCTGGACGGTACGGCTGTCGTTCACCAACTATGCGGCCAACAAGTTGAATGCCGAGGTGAAATGGGTCGGCCTGCGCAATTATCAGCGCGTCCTGACCGACGACGGCATCTGGCATGCGATGCAAACCACAGCGCATTTCCTGATCTGGACCATCGTCTTGCAGGTGCTGATCGGGTTTACCCTGGCCTGGCTGATCAACCGCAAGTTCCGGGGCAACGACCTGCTGACCACGCTGATCGTGATCCCGATGATGCTGTCGCCCGCCGTGGTCGGCAACTTCTGGACCTTCCTCTACCAGCCGCAGATCGGCCTGTTCAACTACGTGGCCGAGGTGCTGACCGGCACACCCGCAAGCAGCTTTTCCATGCTGGGGCCGGGCGGTTGGGCGCGCTGGTCCATCGTCATCGTCGACACCTGGATGTGGACACCCTTTGTCATGCTGATCTGCCTGGCCGGGCTGCGGTCGATTCCCGATTACATCTATGAGGCGGCCGAGGTCGACCGCGCCTCGAAATGGCGGCAGTTCTGGACCATCACCGTGCCGATGGTGCTGCCGTTCCTGATGCTGGCCGTGCTGTTCCGCGGCATCGAGAATTTCAAGATGTTCGACATGGTCACGCTGTTGACCGGCGGCGGCCCCGGCAACGAAACCCTGCTGACCTCGATCGACCTCAAGCGCGAGGCGTTTGAAAAGTGGCGCACGGGCTATTCCTCGGCCTATGCGATCATCCTTTTCGTCACCGTCTTCGGCCTGGCCTCGATCTATGTGAAGGCCCTGAACAAGGTGAAGGAAAGATGAGCGCCTGGTCCGTCACCGAACCCTCCCGCGGGTCCAAATGGTTCGCCGGGGTGCTGGTCGCCCTTTATACGATCATCACCCTGCTGCCTCTGGTCTGGATCATCTCGACCGGCTTCAAATCCGGCGCCGACAGCATTTCCTACCCGCCCAAGGTGGTGTTCCAGCCCAGCCTCGAAGGCTATGTCAACCTGTTCACCACCCGCACCCGGCTGGGGCAAGAGGCGTTCGAGGCCCTGCCCCCGGCCGAAACCTGGTATGACACCATCGTGCGCCGCCAAGGGATGGTGATCGCCGGCCCGTCGCGCTTTGGCGAAAGGTTCCTGAATTCGGTCATCATCGGCTTTGGCTCCACCGCGCTGTCGATCGTCCTTGGCACGCTGGCGGCCTATGCCTTTTCGCGCTTCAAGGTGCCGCTCAAGGACGATCTGCTGTTCTTCATCCTGTCGACCAGGATGATGCCGCCCATCGCCGTCGCCATTCCCATCTTCCTGATGTACCGCGAGCTGGGGCTTTCGGACACGCATCTGGGCATGATCCTGCTCTATACGGCGGTGAACATCTCGCTTGCCGTCTGGCTGTTGAAGGGCTTCATCGACGAAATCCCCCGCGAGTATGAGGAAGCCGCGCTGATCGACGGCTACACGCGGTTTCAGGCGTTTCGCAAAGTGGTGCTGCCGCAGGCCGCGACGGGCATTGCCTCGACCGCAATCTTCTGCCTGATCTTTGCCTGGAACGAATATGCCTTTGCCGTTCTGCTGACCTCGGGCACCGCGCAGACCGCGCCGCCTTTCATCCCGACCATCATCGGCGTTGGTGGCCAGGACTGGCCCGCCGTTGCCGCGGGGGCGACCGTGTTCCTGTTGCCGGTCATGGTCTTCACCATCCTCCTGCGCAAGCATCTGCTGCGCGGCATCACCTTTGGGGCGGTGCGCAAATGACCCGCTTTCTTTCCGGCCTTCTTCGCCTGCGCCGCGGCCCCTGGGAGATGCTGGCTACCTGCCTCATCGCCCTGGGCGTGGTGATGTTGATGCAGCCCTTCTTCCTCTGGGCCTTCACCTGGTCGTTCCTGGTCACCCTTGCCGGCACCGTGATGTTCATCATCACCAGCCACTTCCCGGAGTAAGCACTTGGCCGAGATCGTCATCCGCAATCTCCGCAAGGACTTTGGCGCCTTCACGGCGGTCAGGGATTCCACCTTCACCATCGGCGACGGCGAATTCTTCATGCTGCTTGGCCCCTCGGGCTGCGGCAAGACCACCACCCTGCGCATGATCGCCGGGCTGGAACTGCCGACCTCGGGCGAGATTCTGATCGACGGCGAAGACGTCAGCCAGCGCCCCGCATCCCGGCGCGACATCGCCATGGTGTTCCAGATGTTCGCGCTATACCCGCATATGTCGGTCAGGAAGAACATCGCCTATCCGCTGGTCAGCCAGGGCGTGCCGCGCGCGCAGGTTGCCGCAAAGGTGCAGGAAGTCGCCCGCATCCTGCGGATCGAACATCTGCTGAATTCCGGCGTCGGCGGCCTTTCCGGGGGCGACCGCCAGCGCGTCGCCCTGGGCCGTGCCATCGTGCGCAACCCAAAGGCCTTCATGATGGACGAACCCCTGGGCGCGCTTGACGCCGAATTCCGCGAGATCATGGCCGAGGAATTGCGCGCCCTGCATGACCGGATGAAGGCGACCACGGTCTACGTCACCCATGACCAGCTCGAGGCCATGCAGATGGGCGACAAGATCGTGGTGATGAACCACGGCGTCGTCGAACAATTCGGCACGCCGCAGCAGATCTATGACCACCCCGCCACGCTGTTCGTGGCCGATTTCATCGGCAGCCCGTCAATGAACTTCCTGCACTTCGAGGGCAGGCTGACGGCCGGCGCAACCTTGGTTTCCCTGGGCAACGTCGCCTTTGACGTGCCACAGCTTCGGCAGGGCAGCGACGGCGAACGGCTGGTCCTGGGCGTCCGCCCGGAACATGTTTCGCTGGACAATGCAGCCCCCTATCGCGGCCGGGTGCTGGCCGCCGAATACCTGGGGACAACGCAGATCATCACCATCGAAACCGCCCATGGCACGCTGAAGGCCCGCGCGCCTTCGGCCAACATGGCCCGCGTGGGAGAGGGGATCGGGCTGCGCCTGGCTGCGCCAAAGCTGTCTCTGTTCGACCAGGCCACCGGCCGGGCCCTGCGCACCGCCGCAAATGCCGAGGAGCATCATGGCTGAGGTCATTCTGGCAGGCCTGTCGAAAACTTATGGCGCCACGCGCGCCCTGCAGGATGTCTCGCTGACCATTCCCGACGGCGCCTTCGTCGTTCTCCTTGGTCCCACCGGCGCCGGCAAGACCACGACGCTGCGCCTGATCGCCGGGCTTGACCGGCCCGACCGGGGCGACGTGCGGATCGCCGGCCAGTCGGTTCTGGGTGACACCCCCGCCATGCGCGACGTGGCGATGGTGTTCCAGCAGTACTCGCTCTACCCCCACCTTACCGTGCGCGACAATCTGGCGTTTCCGCTGCGCTCGCCGATGATCGCCCTGCCCGAAGACCAGATCCGCGCCCGTGTGCAAGAGGTGGCCCAGGTCCTGCGCATTCCCCACAAGCTGGACAACAAGGCCACGGCCCTGTCGGGCGGCGAGATGCAGCGCGTCTCGATCGGTCGGGCACTGGTCCGCCAGCCCCGCATCTATCTGATGGACGAACCGCTGTCGTCGCTGGACGCCAAGCTGCGCGCCGACCTGCGGATCGAGCTGAAGCGCATCCATGACGAGTTGGGCGCAACCTTTCTCTATGTCACGCATGACCAGATCGAGGCGATGACCATGGCCACCCATGTCGGCGTCCTCGACCAGGGCCGGCTGGTGCAGTTCGGCACCCCGCGCGAGATCTATGAAACCCCGGTCTCCACATACGTCGCCACCCGGCTGGGCCAACCGCGCATCGCGCTCTTGCCAGCCGATGCCTTCGGCCCGCCGCAGGCTTTCGGTGGGCCGGCCGGCGCCGTGCAGATGGGCCTGCGCCCCGAACATATCCTGCAGGGCGAAGGACAGCCCGCGACAGTGCGGCGGCTGGAGCATCTGGGCGACCAGACCCGCCTGCACCTGAACCTGGGGCCACATGACATCGTCACCCTGGCCGATCCCCATACCACGCTTGCGGCGGGCCAGACCGTCCTCATCCGCCCGCAGACACCGCTCTGGTTCGACGCCACAGGCCATCGCATTCAGGAGTAACGCCATGCAACAATTCATGAATGCCAAGGAAACCCTCGTCACCGAGGCAATAGACGGACTGTTGCGCACCGCCAACGGCCGCTTGGCCCGGCTGGATGGATATCCGCATATCAAGGTGGTCATCCGCACCGATTGGGATCGAAGCAGGGTTGCGCTGGTCTCGGGCGGCGGCTCAGGGCACGAACCCAGCCACGCCGGCTTTGTCGGCCAGGGCATGTTGACCGCGGCCGTCTGCGGCGACGTCTTCGCCTCGCCATCGGTCGATGCGGTGCTGGCCGGCATCCTTGCGGTGACCGGCAAGGCCGGCTGCCTGCTGATCGTCAAGAACTACACCGGCGACCGGCTGAACTTTGGCCTCGCCGCCGAACGCGCCCGCGCCTTCGGGTTGAAAGTGGCCATGGTCATCGTCGACGACGACATCGCCCTGCCCGACCTGCCGCAGGCACGCGGCGTCGCCGGCACCCTCTTCGTCCACAAGATCGCCGGCGCCATGGCCGAGTCCGGGGCAGACCTGGACAGCATCGCCACCGCCGCCGAAGGCGTCATCAAGGGCGCCATCTCCATCGGCATGTCGCTGGACACCTGCACCGTTCCCGGCAACCCCAAGGAAGACCGCATCGCCGCTGGCAAGGCGGAACTGGGCCTTGGCATCCATGGCGAGGCGGGGGTGGAACAGGTCGGCTTCTCGGGCGCCCGCACCGCGATGCAGATGGTGGTCGACCGCCTCTCGCCGCATATGGGCAAGGGCGACCATGTCGCGCTGCTGAACAACCTCGGCTCGACCACGCCGCTGGAAATGAGCATCCTGGCCGAGGAACTGGCCCGCTCATCGCTGGGGTCGCGGCTGAAATGGCTGATCGGCCCGGCGCCGCTGATGACCTCGCTCGACATGCATGGGTTTTCGCTGTCGCTGCTGCCGGTGGACGATGCCCGCGCCCAGGCCCTTGCCGCCCCGGTCGCGCCACATGCCTGGCCGGGCTGCCTGCCGTTGTCGCCGCCAGCCGTTCGCCCGCTGCCCGACGGGCTGGCCCCGATCCAGCCCGTGCCCTCGCCCCACCCCGCGCGCCGCGCCCTGATCGACCGCTGCTGCCGGGCGTTGATCGCCGCGGAACCAGACCTGAATGCGCTCGACGCCAAATCCGGTGACGGCGATACCGGCAGCACGCTGGCCGGCGCCGCCCGCGCGTTGCAGGCCGCCCTCGACCGCCTGCCGCTGGCCGATCCGACACAACTCTATCGCGCCATCGGGATGGAACTGTCGCAGACCATGGGCGGGTCGTCCGGGGTTCTGCTGGCCATCTTCTTTGCTGCCGCCGGCGATGCCTCGGCCTCGGGGCGCGACTGGACAGGTGCCCTTGCCGCCGGGCTGGACCGGGTGATGCAGGTCGGCGGTGCCCGACCCGGCGACCGCACGATGATCGACGCGCTGGCCCCGGCGCTGGCTGCCCTGCCACAGGGCCTGCCCGCCGCCGCACAGGCGGCCCGGCAGGGCGCGACAGCCACGGCCGGCATGACCCGCGCCAAGGCCGGCCGTGCCAGCTACCTCTCGGCAGACAAGCTCAAGGGCTTCAACGATCCCGGCGCCGAAGGCGTCGCGCGCTTGCTCGAAGACCTCGCCAGCCCCTGACCCCCATTCATCTGTCCGAAAATATCCTGGGGGTCCGGGGGCTGGCCCCCGGCCCTGGGTGCGGCACTCAAGCGGCCAGTCCCGGCGTCAGTCCCGGCGTCAGTCCAGGCCCAGCATCCTGCGGTTTGCCTGCCGGTCGGTCCCGGCCCCGGCAAAATCGTCAAAGGCCTTCTCGGTCACCCGGATGATATGGGCGCGCACGAATTCCGCCCCCTCCCGCGCCCCATCCTCGGGATGCTTCAGGCAGCACTCCCATTCCACGACGGCCCAGCCGCTGAAACCATGCGCGGTCAGCCGCGAAAATACACCACCGAAATCCACCTGACCATCGCCCAGCGACCGGAACCGCCCGGCCCGGTCCAGCCAGGACTGATAGCCGCCATAAACGCCTTGCCGCCCGGTCGGGTTCAGTTCGGCGTCCTTGACGTGGAACATGCGGATCCGCTCGTGGTAGATGTCGATATTGGCCAGATAGTCCAGGTGCTGCAACACATAGTGGCTGGGATCGTACAGCATGCAGGCCCGCGCGTGATTGCCGGTCCGCGCCAGGAACATCTCATAGCTGACGCCGTCATGCAGATCCTCGCCCGGGTGGATCTCGTAGCAGACATCCACCCCGCACTCCTCGGCGTGGTCCAGGATCGGCCGCCACCGCCGGGCCAATTCGTCAAAGGCTTCCTCGACCAGCCCCGCGGGGCGCTGCGGCCAGGGATAGACATAGGGCCAGGCCAGCGCGCCGGAAAAGGTGGCATGCGCCGTCAGGCCCAGGTTCCGTGAGGCGGTCAGCGCCTTCTTCACCTGATCCACCGCCCAGGCCTGCCGTGCCGCCGGATTGCCACGCACCGCGGGGCGGCAAAGCCGTCAAAGGCCGTGTCATAGGCCGGATGAACCGCCACGAGCTGACCCTGCAGATGGGTCGACAACTCGGTTATCGCCAGGCCGCCTTCCGCCGCGACACCCCTGATCTCGTCGCAATAGCCCTTCGACTCCGCCGCCTTCTCCAGGTCAAACAGCCTTCCGTCCCAGCTTGGGACCTGCACGCCTTCATAGCCGCAATCGGCGGCCCATTCGGTGATCGCCTTCCAGGAATTGAACGGCGCCGCATCCCCGGCGAATTGCGCCAGAAACAGCGCCGGTCCCTTGATCGTCTGCATCCTCTCGCTCCTCCCGAAATGCCCGCGGTTCAGGTCGCCGGCTTCACCCAGGCCCCGTTGCGGGCCGAGGACCGCACGCAGGCATCGACGAAGGCGACGCCCTCGACCCCTTCCTTCAGCCCCGGAAACCGAACCGCCGCATCCAGTGCCACGCCGTCGCGCCGGGCCTGTATGGCGCGGGCAACCTCGGCATAGATATTGGCAAAGCCCTCCAGATAGCCCTCGGGATGGCCCGGCGGCACCCGGCTCAGCCGTCCGGCCTCTGGTCCCGCGCCCGCACCGTTGCGGGTGATCAGCTGCCTGGGCTGGCTCAGCGGCATCAGCCACAGATAATTCGGGTCTTCCTGCGCCCATTCGATCCCGGCTATCGTGCCGTAGACCCGCAGCCGCAGCGCATTCTCGTTGCCGGTCGCCACCTGGCTGCACCACAGCATGCCCCGCGCCCCCCCCTTGAAGCGCAGCATCACATGGGCATTGTCGTCCACCCGCCGGCCGGGAACAAAGGCCTGCAGGTCCGCGGCCAGTTCCTCCAGCTCCAGCCCGGTAACAAAAGAGGCCAGGTTGAACGCATGGGTGCCGATGTCGCCGGTGGATCCGCCCGCGCCCGTCCGCGCCGGATCGGTGCGCCAGTCGGCCTGTTTCTGGCCCGTCGCCTCGACCGGCTCGGCCAGCCAATCCTGCGGATATTCCACCTGCACCACCCGGATCTCGCCCAGATCCCCGGCCTCGACCATCGCCCTTGCCTGCCGGATCATCGGATAGCCGGTGTAATTGTGGGTCAGCGCAAAGATCACGCCGCTGGCCTGCGCCGCCTTGGCCAGCCGCCGTGCTTCCGGCAGGCTGGCGGTCAGCGGCTTGTCGCAGATCACATGGATGCCGCGGCGCAGGAACTGCATCGCCACCGGGGCGTGCATGTGGTTGGGCGTGACGATGGCCACCGCCTCGATCCCGTCCTTGCGCCGCGCCTCGCGCGCCGCCATGTCGGCGAAACTGCCATAGGCCCGTGGCACGCCCAGATCGGCGGCCGAGGCCAGCGACTTTTCCGCCGTCGACGAAAAGCAGCCGGCCACCAGCTCATACTGGTCATCCAGCCGGGCGGCGATGCGGTGAACCGCCCCGATAAAGGCATCGCGTCCGCCCCCCACCATGCCCAGCCGGATACGCGGCGCCCGCGCCACATGTGCCCCCGTGATCGCCATCGGACCCTCCCCGGAACCGGCCGCAAGGCACGGCCAACCGCTAACATGTTAGCGGTCACATCCGGGTCGGTCTACCGGGGAATCGGCGCTACCAGCGCAAAATGCGCGGGCCGATCAGCGCCGAGACGGCGGTGACGATCAGCACCGCCAGCCCATACCAGGTGACGTAGAACAGCGGGCTGGATTCCGTGCAATGCACCGCATAGACCGCCGCCCCCGCCCCGCCGCCAGCCAGCCCGATCAGCGCCCCGGTCAGCCGGGGCGAGGTGGTGGCGCCATGGCGCAGCGCAGCGAACAGCGCCGCGACCGGCAGGACGGACAGCACCGGAATGGCAATCAGGCAAATCTGGTTGGTCTTGCCCATCAGCGCCATCATCCGCAGGTCGGCGGGCGTCGTCACATAGGCCCAGACCAGCATCGCCAGCGCGGCCAGCGTCACCCCGGCCAGCGGCCACAGCGCCGCCCGCCCCTCGGGCCGGATCAACCTTAGGGCCGCGCGGAACGCGACCACGAACAGCGCCAGCGACAGCACATGCCGCATCACCGGAACAAAGCTGACCAGCGCCTGTTGCAGGTCGGGCCGGGGGCCAAGAATCAGCAAGAGGCCCAGCATGGACAGCGCCACCGCCGGCAGGAACAGGGGCAGCACCCTCCGTTCGGGCGCCGGCGCGACTGTTGCATCCTGGCTCAGGGCGCGGATCAGATCCTCGGTCCGCATCAGTCCACGTGCCTTTCCCGCAGCCGCGCCAACCGCTGGAACGCCCGGTGCAGCGCCACGCGCACGGCACCCTCGGTCATCTCCATCCGGGCGCCGGCCTCGGCGGCGCTGTGCCCGTCCAGCCCGATCAGCCGCACCAGCCGGGCCGACCGGTCGTCCAGCATCCCGATCAGCTTTTCCATGTCGCGGCGCTCGGTCGGGTCCGGCCCCGGCTCGGCGGGCAGCACCTCGGCAAAATCCTCTACCGGCAGGTCGATCGCCTTGCCGCGCGCCCGGAACGCATCCACCACCTTGTGCCGGGTGATCGCATAGAGCCAGGGCCGCACCGGCGCATCCTGCCGCCAGGTCTGCCGCTTGGTATGGACTGCCAACAGCACCTCTTGCACCACGTCCTCGCATTGGCCAACGTCAAAGCCACGTCCCCGCGCCCTGACAATACCCCGGATGACCGGCGTGATCGCAGCCAGAAAGGCGCCGTAGGCCCGGCCATCCCCGGCCAGGGCCTGGCGCAGCAGCATGGCCCAATCGTCATCCGATCCCGTCATTCCATGGCCTTTACGTGCATGGCAGCCGCAGCGTTACACAGTTTCGCCCAAGGCGACCAGACGCTTTGCCGGTCAGGCGGCCAGCGGGCCCCGCGCCGGCAGGCTGGCCAGGATGCGCCGCGCCGCCTCGGCCGGGTCCTGGTGCTGCCAGACCGGGCGCCCCACCACGATATGGTCGGCCCCGTCGGCAATGGCCTGCGCCGGCGTGGCGATCCGCTTCTGATCGCCCTTGGCCGCGCCCTCGGGCCGCACGCCCGGCGTCACGATCAGCTTGCCCGCCGCCTCGGGCAGGGCGCGGATCAGCGCCGCCTCCTGCGGGCTGGCGATCACGCCATCGGCGCCCGCCCGCAAGGCCCGCGCCGCCCGCTCTACCGTGATCTCGCGCAGGTCGCCCGGCACGATCATGTTCGCGTCCAGATCGGCGCGGTCCAGGCTGGTCAGCACGGTCACCGCCAGAATCTTCAGGCCCGATCCGCGCTTGCCCTCGCCGGCCGCCCGCACCACCTGCGGGTCGCCATGCACGGTCAGGAAATCCAGGTCATATTGCGCGATGCCGCGCACCGCCGCCTCGACCGTGGCGCCGATGTCAAAGAACTTCATGTCCAGGAAGATGCGCTTGCCATGCTCCTGCTTCAGCTCGTTCGCAAGCGCCAGACCGCCGCCCGTCAACATGCCCAGCCCGATCTTGTAAAAGCTGACCGCGTCCCCGATCCGCCCGGCCAGGTCCAGCCCCTGCACCACGTTCGGCACGTCCAGCGCCACGATCAGCCGGTCATCTGCTGCGGTCATCGTCCATCTCCTGTTCGGGTGGGTCATGTCGGGATTGGCCGCGGTTTGACCTCAGCCGCAAGCCCTGTCAAGACTGGTGTCACGAACGGGGTGACGCAATGATCCTGGCCTATGACATCGGTGGCAGCCGAATCCGCGCGGCGCTGTGGACCGGATCGGAACTGCGCCCGCTGGGCGAAACCCCTACCCCCGCCCGCGATCTGCCCGCCTTTGTGGCCGCCCTGGCCGGTTTTGCGCGTGGCAGCGGTGCGCGCGGGCTGGCCATATCCATCGCCGGGGTGGTCGATCCGGCGACCGGCATCGGCATCGTCGCCAACATCCCCGCCATTGACGGCCTGGCCCTTGGCCCCGCGCTGACCGCCGAAACCGGCCTGCCCGCGCTGGTGCTGAACGACGCCGACTGCTTTGCCCTGGCCGAGGCGCATCACGGCGCGGGCCGCGGCCACGCCTCGGTCTTTGGCATCATCCTGGGTACCGGCGTCGGTGGCGGGCTGGTGATCGACGGGCGGCTGGTGACCGGCGCGGGTGGCTACGCCGGCGAATGGGGCCACGGGCCGGTGATCCGCGGCGACCACGCCCTGCCCTGCGGCTGCGGCCAGACCGGCTGTGTCGACATGATCGGCGGCGCACGCGGGCTGGAACGCCTGCATCAGCGGCTGACCGGAGACAGCCAGGGCTCTGACCACATCACCGCCGCCTGGTCGGCGGGCGAACCTGCGGCGACGGCGACGATGGAGCTATGGCGCGACCTCGTTTCAGGCCCGCTGGCCATGGTGCTGAACGTCGTCGGATCAGGGGCGGTGCCGGTGGGCGGCGGCCTGTCGCAGGCGCCGGGACTGGTCAGCTTCCTCGATGTCGCATTGCGGGGCCGGCTGTTGCGCAGCACCTCTGCGGCGCTGCTGGTGCCGGCGCAATGCGGCGCGGATGCGGGCCTTCTGGGCGCCGCCATGGCGGGGGCAGCCGCATGGGCATAAGGATCGAAATCTGCGTCGACACCTCTGCCGGGCTGGCAGAGGCCCATGCCGGCGGCGCCAACCGGATCGAACTTTGCGCCGCGCTGCCGCTTGGCGGGCTGACCCCCAGCGCCGGCTTCATGGCCGAGGCCGCGCTGCTGCCGATCCCCGTGCTGGCGATGATCCGCCCGCGGGCCGGCGATTTCGTGTTCACTCCGCCCGAGATCGGCCAGATGGAGGCTGACATCGCCACCGCCCGCACCGCCTGCCTGGCCGGTGTGGTGATCGGCGCCAGCCTGCCCGACGGCCGGCTTGACCGCGATACGCTGGCCCGGCTCGTCCGTTCGGCCAGGGGGCTGGACATGACCCTGCACCGCGCCTTCGACATGGCCCCCGACCTGTCCGAGGCGCTGGAAACCGCCATCGCCCTGGGCATTCCGCGCGTGCTGACTTCGGGCGGTGCCCCGACCGCCTGGCAGGGACGCCAGCGCATCGCCGCGCTGATCGAACAGGCCGCCGGCCGCATCGTGGTAATGCCCGGCTCTGGCATCGCTGCCGAGAATGCCGCCGGGCTGGCCGCCCTGGGCGCGGCCGATCTGCATGCGTCGTGCAGCGCAACGCAGTCGTCGCCGCCCCACGCCGTCCGCATGGGCTTTGCCCCGGCGACGCGGCGCCAGACCAGCGCCGACCTGGTGCGCGCCCTGCGACAGGCGGTCGATTGACTTGCCTGCCGGTTGCGGCGAGTCTTCGCCAAAACAAGGTGAAGGCAGGCCATGGACTTCAACATCAGCTTCGACCGCCCCGAAGAAGGCCCCACCGCCGGCCCGATCACCGTCGGCTGGTTCCTGACCACCGACAAGGGCGCGGTGATGTACGACCCGCCCGAACGGGTGACCTTTCGCCAGACCAACAAGGCGCATGCCAAATCCGCCAGCCGCTGCCCCGGGGTGATCCAGCTGGAAAGCCGGTATTTCATGGTGAAATGCCCCTTCGACATCCAGATCGGCTTTTCCCGCGACGACAAGGGCAAGCCGGTTCTGGTCAACCGCGCCGGCACCTCCAGCCCGATCCGGTCCAACAAGCTGGCCGAGGTGTTGACGCTGGTGAACGAGGCCGAATGGCGCTATCCCGACCGGCCGACGGTGCAACTGCACCTGCCCTACTGCTTCATCGCCGATGAGATGGTCTACATCACCCAGCTTTCGGCCTTCATGCATTACCGCCCCGATCCCCTGCCCGGCACCATCTTTGGCGGCCGCTTTCCGGTCTCGGTCTGGCCGCGGCCGCTGATGTGGGCCTTTGAATGGCACGAGCCGCAAAAGGACATCATCCTGCGGCGGGGCGAGCCGCTGTTCTACGCCCAGTTCGAGGGGATGGACCCCTCGCGCCCCGTCCAGGTGGTCGAGGCCGAGAAGACGCCCGAACTGACGGCCTATCTGGAAAAGATCGGCGGGGTGGTGAACTACGTCAACCAGACCTTCAGCCTGTTCAAGGCCGCCGAGGCGATCCGCCCGAAGAAACTCTTGACCCCAAAGGCCCGCGACTAGCCCAGCCGCGCCTGCACGGCCTTGCGCCGGCGTCGCGGTTCCTCTTCGTGGGCGACGAAGACCTCGGGCACCGCCAGGAACGGCGTCAACAGCCGTGGGTCCCCCCAGACCGAGACGTGAATCTCGGGCTCACCCGTGCCGGCCAGATGTTCCGGCGTCAGCATCACCACCCGCAGCCGCAAGGCGGCCCCTTCGTCCAGCGCGGCCGCCAGGATCTGCCCCGCCACATCGCCCAGATGGCCCAGCCGCGTCTCGCGCCAGCGCGGCACCAGCCCCAGGACCGGCCGGTTCACCCGCGCCCAGATGCCGACGCGCCCGTCCTCCATCAGCCGCGCCTCGACCGCATCGCCCATCGACAGCCCGCTGCGGCCGATGTGCAGCGTGATCCCCTCGACCGGCACTTGCGGCAGGATTGGTTCCAGTATGTCGTGCATTCTTTCCTCGGCTGGCCCGCATCTCTGGTGCGCCGCCAGGGCGCCCCGCCGCAAGCCCAAAGCCCGGGCCGCCCGGCAACCCTCCGAAATCCCGCCGAGATTCCGCCGGGCTGTCGGCAATAAAAGGCCCATCGCCCGCCGGTCGGGGAAACCCGCCGATCGCCACGCGGCACCACGTTCGGAAATTTCGCCGCACCCCCGTGCAACCCGCTTGAAGCCGCGCCGGCCGCTTCCCATCTTGCCATCAAGGCCAAGGGCGACGTGCCTTTTCAGGGCGTCTCCCCGGCGGTGCTTATGAAAGGAGAATACCGATGAACCTGGAAAAGTTCACGGAACGGTCGCGCGGTTTCATCCAGTCTGCCCAGACCATTGCCATGCGCGAAAGCCATCAGCGGGTGCTGCCCGACCACCTGTTGAAGGCGCTGATGGATGACGATCAGGGGCTTGCAGCCAACCTCATCCGCAAGGCCGGCGGTTCGCCCGAACAGGTGAACGCCGCGGTGAATGCCGCCATTGCCAAACTGCCCAAGGTGACCGGCGGCGATGGCCAGACCTATGTCGACCCGCAACTGGTGCGCGTGCTGGACGAGGCAGAGCAGGTCGCCAAGAAGGCCGGCGACAGCTTTGTTCCGGTCGAGCGGATCCTGACCGCGCTGGCGCTGGTCAACACCCGCGCCAAGGATGCGCTGACCGCAGGCGCCGTCACCGCGCAGGGCCTGAACTCTGCCATCAACGAGGTGCGCAAGGGTCGCACCGCCGATTCCGCCTCTTCCGAAGACACGATGGAGGCGCTGAAGAAATACGCCCGCGACCTGACCGAGGCCGCGCGTGACGGCAAGATCGACCCGATCATCGGCCGGGACGAAGAAATCCGTCGCGCCATGCAGGTGCTGTCGCGCCGCACCAAGAACAACCCGGTGCTGATCGGGGAACCCGGCGTCGGCAAGACCGCCATCGCCGAGGGTCTGGCCCTGCGCATCGTCAGCGGCGATGTGCCGGAATCCCTGCGCAACAAGCGTCTGATGGCGCTGGACATGGGCGCACTGATCGCCGGCGCGAAATATCGCGGTGAATTCGAGGAACGTCTGAAAGCCATCCTCAAGGAAATCGAGGCGGCCGCGGGCGAGATCATCCTGTTCATCGACGAGATGCACACCCTGGTCGGGGCGGGCAAATCCGAAGGTGCCATGGATGCGGCCAACCTGATCAAGCCCGCGCTGGCCCGGGGCGAGTTGCATTGCATCGGCGCCACCACGCTGGACGAATACCGCAAGCACGTCGAAAAGGACGCCGCGCTTGCCCGCCGCTTCCAGCCGGTCTTCGTGACCGAGCCGACGGTCGAGGACACCATCTCGATCCTGCGCGGCATCAAGGAAAAGTACGAGATGCACCACGGCGTGCGCATCGCCGACGCGGCCCTTGTGGCGGCGGCGACGCTGTCGCACCGCTACATCACCGACCGTTTCCTGCCCGACAAGGCCATCGACCTGGTCGACGAAGCCGCCAGCCGGCTGCGGATGGAGGTGGATTCGAAGCCCGAAGAGCTGGACGCGCTGGACCGGCAGATCCTGCAACTGCAGATCGAGGCCGAGGCGCTGAAGAAAGAGGACGATGCCGCCTCGAAGGACCGGCTGGAAAAGCTGGAGCTTGACCTGTCCAACCTGCAACAGAAATCGGCCGAGCTTACCGCCAAATGGCAGGCCGAACGCGACAGCCTGGATGCCGCGCGCGGGTTGAAGGAACAGCTCGAGGCCGCCCGTGTCGAACTGGAAACCGCCAAGCGCGAAGGCAACTTCGCCAAGGCGGGAGAGCTGCAATATGGCCGCATCCCGGATCTCGAGAAAAAGCTGGGCGAGGCCGAGGGCCGCGAAGGCGAGGCGCTGGTGTCGGAATCCGTCCGCCCCGAGCAGATCGCCGAGGTTGTGGAACGCTGGACCGGCATCCCGACCTCGAAGATGCTGGAAGGCGAGAAGGACAAGCTTCTGAAGATGGAGGACGAGCTGGGCCACCGCGTCGTCGGCCAGAAGGCCGCGGTCGAGGCGGTGTCGAAAGCCGTCCGCAGGGCGCGCGCCGGGTTGTCGGATGAAAACCGGCCGCTGGGGTCGTTCCTGTTCCTTGGCCCGACCGGCGTCGGCAAGACCGAACTGACCAAGGCGCTGGCCGAGTATCTGTTCGACGACGACAATGCGATGGTGCGCATCGACATGTCGGAATTCATGGAGAAACACTCGGTCGCCCGGCTGATCGGCGCGCCGCCCGGCTATGTCGGCTATGACGAAGGCGGTGTCCTGACCGAAGCCGTCCGCCGCCGGCCCTATCAGGTCGTGCTGTTCGATGAGGTGGAAAAGGCCCATCCGGATGTGTTCAACGTGCTGCTGCAGGTTCTTGACGATGGCCGCCTGACCGATGGCCAGGGCCGCGTCGTGGACTTCAAGCAGACGCTGATCATCCTGACTTCGAACCTGGGCGCGCGGGCGCTGTCGGAACTGCCCGACGGGGCCGATGCGACGCGGGCGCGGGCCGAGGTGATGGAAGCGGTGCGGGCACATTTCCGCCCCGAATTCCTGAACCGTCTGGATGAACAGATCATCTTTGACCGGCTGAACCGGGCCGACATGTCCGGCATTGTCGAGATCCAGCTGCGCCGTCTGGAACAGCGGCTGGCACAGCGCAAGATCACGCTGGCCCTGACCGGCGAGGCCAAGGCCTGGCTGGCCGACGAAGGCTATGATCCGGTGTTCGGGGCACGGCCGCTGAAGCGGGTGATCCAGCGCCAGTTGCAGGACCCGCTGGCCGAGATGCTTCTGGCCGGCGACATCCTCGACGGCTCGACGATCGAAGTGACGGCCGGCCCCGAAGGGCTGATCGTCGGCGGCAGGATCATCGCCAGCCGCCGCGACCGCCCTGCCGAGGCCGTGGTGCATTGACCATACAAAGGGGGCCTTCGGGCCCCCTTTTCCTCAGGCCGACCGCAGGATGACCAGGTTCGATTCCACCGCCTGCGACACCTGGGCATAATGCGCGGTGCGCCGCGTGGGGTCTTCACCCGCCCGCAGGATCACCAGCGAAGTTTCGGCGATCACGCTTTCAGCCTGCCTTGCAGCCTCTTTCGCCGCCTCCTTCTTTACCGCCCTGAGCGGCTTGGTCCGGGGCGCATCCGGCAGGTTGCCCTGATGCGGCCGGATCTTCGGCGCCGAGGTATCGACGTTGGCCTTGATGATCGCATCCAGCTTTGCCGCTCCCTCGCGCAGCGCCTTTTTCACCGGCACATAATCGCCTGTGTTCGGCAGGCTGTTGGCCAGCGCCAGGTAATAATTGCGCAGGCAATCCAGCCGGTATTCCTCGGGGACGCCGGCAGTGCAGGTCACATTCGCCTCGCGCAGCACCGAGACGATGCGTCCGGTATTGCCCTCGGTCAGGGTGAAAGCCCCGGTCCCGCGGGCCTCTGCCGAGGTCGTCTCGACCTCGTCGTTGCCGGTCTCCTCGCCCTCGCAGTCGTTGCACGACTGGGCCAGGTAGACCTGGCCATCGCCCGTGTCTGGCCCCACCAGCAGATCCGCCGCCGTTCCCGGCCCGGGCAGCCAGATTTCCACCGGCGTCGCCACCACATTGGCCATGGCCGGCATCGTCAGGCCCGATACCGCCTGCGCCATCACCGCCAAGACCACCGTCTTTCCCCGAGTTCCGTTCATCCCAATGCTCCTTTCAAAAAACCAATGGCTCAATGCTCTCCAACCCCGGTTTCGCCGGGGCCCCGTTCAGGCCGATCGCAGGACGACCAGGTTCGAATCCACCGCCTGGGCAACTTCGGTGAAATGTGCCGTCCGCCGTGTCGGGTCTTCTCCGGCGCGCAGGATGACCAGTTCGGTCTCCTTTATCACCGCCTCGGCCTGGGCAATCGCCTTCTTCTCGGCCGATTTCTTCACCGCCCGCAGCGGCGGCGTCTTCTTGGCATTCTGCTTGTGCCCCTCGCGCGGCGTGATCACCGGCGCCGAGCGGTCGACATTGGCCGACACGATGGCCGACAGTTTCTTTTCGGCAGTCCGCATCGCCTGCTTGATCGGCAGGTAATCCCCCGTGTTCGGCAGCTTGTCGGCAACCCAGCCATAATAGACGCGCAGGCAATCGATCCGATAACGCTTCTCGATCCGCCGGTCACAGGTCTTGCTTGCCGTGCGCAGGATGGCCGACAGGTCATGGGTGGTGCCGGAATTCAGGTTGGTGCCATAGCGATGCCTTGGCTTGCCCTTTCCCGGCTCGCCACTGCCATAATCGCCCTCGCCACAGTCGCTGCAGGTTTGCGCATCCCACAACAGCACGCCGAAATCGCCCCCCGGTTCCTGCGCCGGAAACAGCGGCAGGATCTCGGCATGCGGAACCACCGGCCCCGCCATCGCCCTGAGCGGCATCAGCACCAGCGCAATCCCCAGCAGCACCGCGCCCCAGGTCAGGCTCCGCCCAAACTTCTCCATGGCTCAATTCTCCACTTCGATTATGCCATAGGCCCGCCGGATGCTGCGCTGTGTTCCCTTGCCGAAATCTCCGTCGATCGCGCCGTCGTAAAGACCGTTCTCAGCCAGTTTCTGCTGCAACGCCTTGCGCGTCTCGATCTTGAACGAACTTGACTTGTTGATCAGCGCATCCAGCACCTCGCGGCTGCCGCTCCGCAGGGCCTGATACAGGTATCCCGCCGCCTCCTCCGGCCCCAGACCGGGGATCAGGCCGTCGTCGGCAAAACTCGCCACGTTGAACAGGGCCTCGGGCTGTTTCAGGTCGGCCGCGCGCTGGAACTGCTTCAGCGCCTCGGCCTGATCCAGCGGCAGCCCCAGCGCGCCGTTGAAATAGAAGAACCCGATCTCGTTCACCGCGCTGGGAAAATCCTGCGCCGCCGCCGCCTGATACAACGCCAGCGCGCGGTCCAGATCCTGCGGCACGCCCATGCCCCGTTCATACAGCCGCGCCAGCTGAAACTGCGACTCGGGGTCGCCAGAGGCCGCGGCCTGTTCCAGCAATTCCGCCGCCGCCGCCGGGTCGAACTTGTCGCTTTCCGGGTTCAGCTTGGAAAACGCCAGGCCAAACATCGACCGCGTGTCGCCGGCCTTGGCCAGCGCCACCCATTGTTCCTCCTTGTCCGGCGCGATCCGCGACCAGGCCTCGGCCAGATCGGCAACCGACATCGCCTCGCGCGTGGCGTCCGATCCGGCCAGATAGAACGGCTGGCCCGGCAGCGAACCATAGGTGGCCGGCTCCTGCTGGTTTCCGGTCATCGCCAGCACGTCGTCGCGGACCTGGCGGAACAGCAGGCTGATCTCGAGATCGGGTTTGGACATGTTCTCGCGCAGGGCGGTGTTGAAGGGGCTGTTCAGCCCGGCGCCATCCAGCGCCACTTCTCCGTCGCGGGCGGCATAGGCAACCAGCGTGCCCCGGTCCGGCTCTGGCCGGGCCAAACCACCCGCGCCCGTGGTCAGCCCCTTGGCCACTTCGGGGTCGCGCAGGTCAATCACGTCGGGAAAGGGATTGTCGCGGCAACTGTCCAGAATGACGATGCGCATCTTGCGCGCCCCGTCGACCGCCCGCAGGAAATCATCCAGCGTCACCGCCTGGGTCACGATATCCCTGGCGGCGCGCACTTCGGCATCCACCGGCACCAGAAAGGTCGACCCCTGCACCGAAACCCCGTGACCGGCGTAATAGATCAACGCCAGATCAGCGGTTTCCGAGCGAAAGGCAAAATCCTTCAGCTCTTCTTCCACCTCGGCACGCGGCGCATCGATCAGCCGGTCGACTTCAAAGCCCAGCCCCTCCAGCGTGGAGGCCAGCGCCTCGGCGTCGTTCACCGTATTGCGCAGCTGCGGCACGGTTTCGTATCTCGACATGCCGATAACCAAGGCGACACGGTCGCTTGCCACCGTTTCGGCAAGCGCCGGAAGACAGATCAGAGCCGCCAGAATCGGCAGGACAAGGCGCAGCATTGCAATACCTGTGGGACAGAAAAGGAACGTCGAATCCTCATCAATGGTAAACCCGTTGTTTCCAAACGGCAAAGCCTGTTTCGTTATTTCGCCGTGAGTTCCCCGTGGCCCGCGGCGGCTCCGCCAGTTGACCGGACGCGACTGCCCTGCCACGGGATTTTCCTCCATCTGCAACGAGAGTCCGCTCCAAGGAAGGGATGAACCGCGCCGGGTTTGCCGGAGGCTGATTTTGGTTAGTTACGCGGCCATGGGTTCAGTTTCCAGAGCTGTGTAGAAGTTGGCCTCTGCTTCTGCTGGCGGGATGTTCCCGATGGGCTCGAGAAGACGACGGTTGTTGAACCAGTCCACCCATTCGAGCGTCGCGTATTCAACGGCTTCCAAGCTGCGCCATGGGCCACGGCGGTGAATGACCTCAGCCTTGAACAGGCTATTGATCGTCTCGGCCAGGCGTTGTCGTAACTCTCGCCGGCACTGCCCACCGAGGGTTCTATACCGGCTTCCGCCAAGCTCTCGAGTGTAGCGAATAGACAGATATTGCGAGCCCCTGTGCTGGTGAACCAGCCCGCACCCTTTCCGGGGCGATCATGCACCGCCTGTTCCAGGGCATCGAGAACGAACCCCGCATGAGCCGAACCGCTGACGCGCCAGCCAACGATCTTGCGAGCATAGACCATCGATGACAAAGGCGACATAGACGAACCCCTTCCAGGTGGCGACATAGGTGAAATCCGACACCCACAGCATGTTCAGGGGCCGGAACGCGGAACTGGCAGTTCCGCATCCAGCGGACGGGGGCTTTCTTGTCCGGGATCGTCGTCCTGTTGTGGCCAGAAACTGCCCCGGATAATGCCTTGAATACCTTATCTTCATCAGCCGTACCACCGTGCATCGCGCGACATCGAAGCCCTCGGCCAAGTATCGCGGAACCTTTCGGACACCATAGACCGCCGTTCGCTTCGAACACGCGAAGGATCTGGGGCGCAGCGCGCTTCGTCCTGACGTGCCCGATCCGACAGCCGAGACGGATCGGCCCGCTTCCGGAAGTGATCATAATAGGTGGACAGGGCGGCGATCGGCAGCGTCGCGATCGGCTCGACCCCGTGCGCATCCCGGTGCGCGTCGATGAACCACCATCACTTCGACCGGCGGTCGAACTCCGCCATCGCAAAAATACGCTGACGCCTTGCGAAGGTTCTTATCGTATGCGCCGTCTCTGCCCCATTGATTTCAGGCTTGCGCATTGGGTTTCTGGGTGGATCTGAAGCCTGTTCGTAGCTCAGAAAGGAGTCCTTTATGAGCTCACTCCGTCAGGTTTCGCCGCTTTGGCATATGCCCATGGCATCAGGGCGTCGATGTTGTTGGCGAGGTGGCCATTGGCCAGCTTCGTGAAGAGATCGGTCAGATATCCATAGGGTTCGACGCCGTTCATCTTGCATGTGCCGATCAGGCTGGCGAAGCGGGCCCAGTTGCGGCCGCCTTCATCATGGCCGGCGAAGAGCGCATTGCGACGGTTCATGGCCGGACTGCGGATAGCGTTTTCGACGAGGTTGGAGTCGATGTCGACGCGGCCGTCACCCAAGAAGAGCCGGAAGCCATCCTGGCGCTTCAGCATATAGGCCATGGCCTCGCCGAGGTCGGACTTGCGCGAGACGCGCTTGGCCTGTGCCGCCAACCAGGTGAAGAACGCATCAACCAACGGGCGCGACAATTCCTGCCGGACAGCCCGACGACGATCCGGGTCTGACCCGCGGATGGCGTCCTCGACCTTGTAGAGCCCGGCGATACGCACCAGCGCCTCGTCGACAATGGGGGACCCCTTCTTCGGCTTGGCCTTGATCAGCTTGCGTCGGCCATGCGCCCAGCAGAAAGCGAGTGTCAGCGGTTTGCCGCCCGTGCGCTTGGCCGTCGCCAGATGGGTATAGCCGCCATAGGCATCGACCTGGATCGTGCCATTGAAGCCAGCGAGGATTTCGGCGGCATATTCGCCTTTCCGCCCGGGCCTGTAATGGAACACGACCCCCGGCGGTGCGGCGCCTCCCCAGCCTCGGTCGTCCCGCAAGACGGCCCAGAGATAGCCGGTCTTCGTCTTTCCCTTCCCCGGGTCCAGCACCGGGGCGGTGGTTTCATCGACGTAAAGCCGTGTGCTGTCGGCCATCAGCCGTTTCGCCATATGGTCAACCACAGGAGCGATCAGCGCGCCCGTCCGGCCCATCCAGTCGGCCAGCACCGAGCGGTCGATCGGCACGCCGTGCCGCGCCATCACCACGGCCTGCCGGTTCAGCGGCATGTGCTCGGAATGTTTGGAGACGGCGATCTGGGCCAGCAGCGCCTCGGTGGGCCAGCTCCCCTCCAGCAGATGCGCGGGTGCTTTTGCCTGCACCACGCCCGTGCGCCCCTTCGGGCAAGCATAGCGAGGGCGGACCGTAACGATCACCTGATAGCGCGCCGGGATATAATCCAGCCGCTCGGTCCGGTCTTCACCGATCCGCACCATGTCGCCACAGCCGCAAGGGCAGACGATGCTGTCAGGCTCGACCACCCGCTCGACGCGCGGCAGGCTTTCGGGCAGGGCACGGGCCTTGCGGGGTATGCGCGGCGCACACTTTTCTGGATCCTGCTTACTGGCTGCGATCCTGTCCTCGACAGCGGCGATTTGCGCCTGCGTTTCGGCGATAGCGGTTTCCAGATCTTCCAACGCCAGTTCGAGCTGCGCCGGGTCCAGCTTTTCGGATTTCGGCCCGAACTTTGTGCCCCGGTAAGCCTGAACCTGACCTTCCAGCCTCTCGATCAGCGCCTTCAATTCGGTGATGAAGACGTCCTTTTCGGCCCCCACCGCCTGCTCATGCTGGCGCGCCGCGCGCTCGACCGAAGCCTCGAACTGCGCTGTTTCCAACGCCACCTGCTGGGCTGCGAATGCCTTCACCACCTCGGGCGGAAGGTCCGGGAACAGACTGAGATCGAAGGGGTGCGACATGCGCCTTCCTACCCGATCCGGGACAGAAAGCCCAACAAAACAACGCCAAAATATACCCTCTGAGTCATCCCGCCGCAGTTGGAGCCTGCACCCGGCGTGCAACCGTCCGGCGCCAATCCAGACCCTCGAGCAGAGCCTCCGCCTGCGCCCGTGATACCCGCATGACCCCGTCCTGAACCTTGGGCCACGCAAAGCTGCCTTGCTCCAGAACCTTGTAGATCAGCACCATGCCAGTTCCATCCCAGACAAGGATCTTCAGCCTGTCACCACGCTTTGACCGGAAGATCACCGTGACACCGGAATGCGGGTCGAGCTTCAACTCCGTCTGCACGATCAGCGCCAGCGCCTGATGCCCACAACGGAAGTCGACGGGCCTTGTCGCGATCAGGATCGGCTGTCGCGCGCCGGCGACGATCATGCCGCCCCCAGCAGTGCGCGCACCAGGGCGGCGGCACGCGCCACGGCAACATCACCGGGAACACGCAGCACGATGTCCGCCCCGATCTCAACTGTCAGAACCCCGGGCACAGCGGTCAATGTCGATGGATCAGAAAGGTCGCCAACCGCCAGCGGCACAAAAAGCGGCTCCGAAGCAAAAGAGCAGGGCTCGGGCTGCGCCACAAAATCTGCCGGAAGGGCCAAGAGCCCGCGCCGCGCTCGACTTCGCCATTCCGAAAGATGGTGGGGCTGCATGTCATGACGCCGTGCTACAGCCGCCACGGTCGCCCCAGGCTGAAAGGTCTCCGCGACAATCCGCGCCTTCACATCGTCAGGCCAGCGCCGGTTGCGCCGTCGAGCCTCCACAATCTCGCAGCGCCCCACAAAACCATCCCCGCAATCCGCCATGCCCAAACCCTTCTGAAACCTCAGAAGAAAAATCGCCGTTCACGCGCAGATCGGAAACCGCAAATCTCAATGGGACGCAGACGCCGGATACGAAGGATCTCGTTCGCCTGGCGCAGCTCGCGGTTCTCGCGTTCCAGCGCCTTCATCTTCTCGGCCATCTCGCTGGAGACGCCGTGACGCTTGCCGCTATCAACCTCCGCCTTCTTGACCCAATCGTTCAAGGTCTGCGGCGCACAGCCGATCTTCGCTGAAATCGACATGACAGCCTGCCACCGAGATCCATGCTGACCCTCATTGTCCAGAACCAACCGTACCGCGCGGTCACGCACTTCCGGAGAAAACTTGTTCGTTGTCTTGCTCATGATGCTCCACCTTACTCAGGAGTTGGAGCCTCCGGCAAACCCGGCGCGGTTCAGATCTACGACCAGGTCTTCCCAGTGCCGGATGACAGGGCTCTGCAATGACCCTCTGGCTCTTGCGGGAGGGTGATGCTGGCGCGAAGGCAAAAACCTCCGCGGCGGGGCCTGCGGAGGTTTTGCAATTTGAGATGGTTGCGGGGGCAGGATTTGAACCTGCGACCTTCAGGTTATGAGCCTGACAAGCTACCGGGCTGCTCTACCCCGCGACTGTTTTCCCGAGGGTGTTTGTTTCTCGGGGGTCATCATCGTCTTGAGAGAGAATGCGGGCTCTGGTCAGGTTTGGCGGTGACCTACTCTCCCACGTCTTGAGACGCAGTACCATTGGCGTGACGGCCCTTAACGGCCGAGTTCGGGATGGGATCGGGTGTTTAGCCGTCGCTATGACCACCAAACCGGATCAGAGTCCGGGGCTGTGTTTTGCAGCCCTTTGCACGGCCCGTGACGGGGCCGCGCTACATCAGTGTTGTTCCAGGTCCGGTTTTGGGCATGTGCTGCTTATCTGCAGTCAAGGGCTGCGCTGCGCGCGTGCCTTGCTGTTTCTGGATCAGATCAAGCCAATCGAGCAATTAGTACCGGTCAACTGAACGCATTGCTGCGCTTACATCTCCGGCCTATCGACGTGGTCGTCTTCCACGGCTCTCAAGGGAGACCTTGTTTTGAAGGGGGCTTCCCGCTTAGATGCCTTCAGCGGTTATCCTGTCCGAACATAGCTACCCTGCACTGCCGTTGGCGCGACAACAGGTCCACCAGTGGTGCGTCCATCCCGGTCCTCTCGTACTAGGGACAGATCCTGTCAATATTCCTACACCCACGGCAGATAGGGACCGAACTGTCTCACGACGTTCTAAACCCAGCTCACGTACCTCTTTAAATGGCGAACAGCCATACCCTTGGGACCTGCTCCAGCCCCAGGATGAGATGAGCCGACATCGAGGTGCCAAACGATGCCGTCGATATGGACTCTTGGGCATCATCAGCCTGTTATCCCCAGAGTACCTTTTATCCGTTGAGCGATGGCCCTCCCACTTGGGACCACCGGATCACTATGGCCGACTTTCGTCTCTGCTCGACCTGTCAGTCTCGCAGTCAGGCTGGCTTCTGCCATTGCACTCAACGAGCGATTTCCGACCGCTCTGAGCCAACCTTCGCGCGCCTCCGTTACTGTTTGGGAGGCGACCGCCCCAGTCAAACTCCCCACCATGCAGGGTCCCGGACCCGGATAACGGGCCGCGGTTAGACATCAAGAGTGCGAAGGGTGGTATCTCAAGGGAGGCTCCACCGAGACTGGCGTCCCGGCTTCGATGCCTACCACCTATCCTGCACATCACAATCCTGATGCCAGTGCAAAGCTGGAGTAAAGGTTCATGGGGTCTTTCCGTCTAACCGCGGGTAGTGTGCATCTTGACACACAGTTCAATTTCGCTGAGTCCACGTTTGAGACAGCGGGGAAGTCGTTACGCCATTCGTGCAGGTCGGAACTTACCCGACAAGGAATTTCGCTACCTTAGGACCGTTATAGTTACGGCCGCCGTTTACTGGGGCTTCAATTCGGAGCTTGCACCCCTCCTTTTAACCTTCCAGCACCGGGCAGGCGTCAGACTGTATACGTCGCCTTACGACTTCGCACAGCCCTGTGTTTTAAGTAAACAGTCGCCACCCCTGGTCTGTGCCCCCCACACCTGGTTGCCCAGATATGGGGCTCCCTTCTCGCGAACTTACGGGAGCATTTTGCCGAGTTCCTTTAACGTGGTTCTCTCAAGCGCCTTGGTATACTCTACCAGTCCACCTGTGTCGGTTTCGGGTACGGTCTGATGTGGGGCTATTTCCAGGGACACCGCAGCAGCCCGGTCAATCCGATAAGACCGAACTACAGTAAGCATCCGTCACATCCCACTGGCCCAGGAATATTAACCTGGTTCCCATCGACTACGCCTTTCGGCCTCGCCTTAGGGGCCGGCTTACCCTGCTCAGATTAGCTTTAAGCAGGAACCCTTGGACTTTCGGCGACAGGGTTTCTCACCCTGTTTGTCGCTACTCATGTCAACATTCTCGCTTCCGATCTCTCCACCGGATGCCTTACGGCCCGGCTTCACAGAAAGCCTCGCGTCTCCAGTGCGGCCGAGGCCGCGAAGGAGACATGAGACTATATCACGGAACGCTCCGCTACCACGCACATCGCTGTGCATCCCGAGCTTCGGCTCATGGCTTGAGCCCCGTTACATCTTCGCCGCAGGACAGCTTATCTAGACCAGTGAGCTGTTACGCTATCTTTAAAGGATGGCTGCTTCTAAGCCAACCTCCTGGTTGTTTTGGCCGTCCCACATGCTTTCCCACTTAGCCATGAATTAGGGGCCTTAGCTGCAGGTCAGGGTTGTTTCCCTCTTCACGACGGACGTTAGCACCCGCCGTGTGTCTCCCGGATAGTACTCATCGGTATTCGGAGTTTACTTAGGCTCAGTAAGTCTGTGGGACCCCATTGCCCATGTAGTGCTCTACCCCCGATGGTATTCGTCCGAGGCGCTACCTAAATAGCTTTCGCGGAGAACCAGCTATCTCCAGGTTTGATTAGCCTTTCACCCCTAGCCACAAGTCATCCAGACCCTTTTCAACGGGTGTTGGTTCGGACCTCCAGTTGGTGTTACCCAACCTTCATCCTGCTCATGGCTAGATCACCTGGTTTCGGGTCTGATCCAACGAACTCATGCGCCCTTTTAAGACTCGCTTTCGCTGCGCCTACACCTATCGGCTTAAGCTCGCTCGTTAGACCAAGTCGTTGACCCATTATACAAAAGGTACGCCGTCAGGGCTCAAGGCCCCTCCGACTGCTTGTAGGCGTCCGGTTTCAGGTACTGTTTCACTCCCCTCGTCGGGGTGCTTTTCACCTTTCCCTCACGGTACTGGTTCGCTATCGGTCAGCAAGGAGTACTTAGCCTTCGGGGGTGGTCCCCCGATCTTCAGACAGGATTACACGTGTCCCGCCCTACTTGATATGTCCCCTGGAGCTTCGCATACGGGACTGTCACCCGCTATGGTTGGCCTTTCCAGACCATTCTGCTCATTCTTCAGGGCTCGGCTGGTCCGCGTTCGCTCGCCACTACTAACGGAGTCTCTATTGATTTCCTTTCCTCCGGGTACTTAGATGTTTCAGTTCCCCGGGTTTGCTCTTATAACCCTATGTATTCAGGCCATAAGTACCTGTCTCACCCCGTTGATGACATCCCGAAGGATGACAACAACAGAATGTCAGGTGGGTTCCCCCATTCGGACATCCATGGATCAAAGCCTATTCCCGGCTCCCCATGGCTTAACGCAGGGTATCACGTCCTTCATCGCCTCTTGCTGCCAAGGCATCC
>JAWKWU010000003.1:0-295000 GCA_041397345.1 Paracoccaceae bacterium | reverse complement strand
GTCGCCGCCCCCGGTCAGGGGCCGGATCCCCGCCGCCACCACCCGGTCGTAGAACGCCTCCATCCGCGCCATCGTGTCCATCAGGTCGGCCGGATTCGGCGCCACGTCGCCCAGATCGGCGCAGTTCACCAGATCAAAGGGCGCCACCCAGGTCGCCCCGTTCACCGCCCGGATCATCGTCGACAGGTCGCGCAACTGCCGCGGCCCGTGCCGGGGGCCGGGGCGGTTGGTCGTGCCACCATCCCAGGGCGCGCCGATCAGCCCCACCTCCACTTCGGAAAACCGCGGATGGTCAAAGCCCACCGCCGGCAACCGCATGAAGGTCGGCACCCCGGCGAATCGCGGCAGATCGAAACCGGAAACCGGCGTGAAGAACCCCTTGCCCATCTGGCACCCCCCTTGTTCGCCCTTGTTCACCCTTGTTCGCGCCCGCGCGCCTGACCCCGAGTCGGCCGCCATCCAACCATCTGCCCCCCGGCTTGTCATTCTCCTTCTGACTTCGGCCCCTTTCCGGCACCGGCCCCCTGTCCCGCATCCGGGGTGCGGGAATTCCGCCAACACCGCCCTGTTGCAGGGCCTCGCCCCTTGACCCGCAGCCGCCAAAGGCACCTTATCGGGCAAAGTCAATCAGGATGGATCCATGTTCTCCAAGACCGCCGACCCCACCGCCGCCCCCTCCGTGCCGGGATCGGCCCCCGCCGCCTCCGGCAACGCCGGCAAGTCCGTCCTGGGCAACGATCTGAAGATCACCGGCGAAATCACCTCCAAGGGCGCGGTCGAGGTCTTTGCCGAAATCGACGGCAACATCACCGCCGATACGCTGATCGTCGGCGCCGAGGGCCGGGTGTCCGGCTCGATCCAGGCCCGCGTGGTCGAGGTAAAGGGCCATGTCGACGGCAAGATCGCCACGGGTGAATTCACCATGCGCGGCACCGCGCAGGTCGCGGCCGATGTCACCTACAATTCGATCTTCATCGAGAACGGCGCCCAGATCGAAGGCCGCTTCACCAAGACCAAGGGCTGAGCCGGCGCCCGATGGCCCCAGCCCTGCCAGATGCTCCGCCCGACGCCGCCCTGCCCGTCCTGCGCCGGGACGGCACCGGGCCGGATGCCGGTATCGCCACGCTGACGCTCAACGCGCCGCAGCGGCTGAACCCGCTGTCCACCGCCATGCTGACCGCGCTTGCGGCGGAATTCCGGGCGCTGGCACAGGACCGCTCGATCCGCGTCATCATCCTGAAAGGCGCCGGCCGGGCCTTTTCCGCCGGCCATGACATCGCCGAGATGCAGGCCGCCCGCAGTGCCGCCGATCAGGGCCGACAGGCCTTTGCCGCGCTCTTCGATCTCTGCTCCCGGGTGATGCAGGCGATCCCGGCGCTGCCGCAGCCGGTGATTGCGCAGGTGCATGGCCTGGCCGCCGCCGCCGGATGCCAGCTTGCCGCCTCCTGCGATCTGATCACGGCGGCCGATGATGCCCGCTTTGGCGTCAACGGCGTCAACATCGGGCTGTTCTGTTCCACCCCGATGGTGGCGCTGACCCGCAAGATCGCGCCCGCGCAGGCCTTCGAGTTGCTGACCACCGGCGAATTCCTTGCCGCCCCCCGCGCCGCCGAAATCGGCCTGGTCAACCGCCTCGCCGCGCCCGGGGCGCTGGACGATGCCACCCTTGCCCTTGCCCGCACGCTGGCCGCGAAACTTGCCGCCGCCGTCCGCATCGGCAAATCCGCCTTTTACGCCCAGCAGGGCCTGCCACTTGACCAGGCCTATGCCCTGACCGGCCGGGTGATGCTGGACAACCTTGGCTGGCGCGATACCGACGAAGGCATGCAGGCCTTTCTCGACAAGCGCGCGCCCGACTGGTCCTGACCGCCGCTCAGCCCGCGCGCCCCCGCCGCAACAGCCACAGCCCGGCGGAAAACCCGCCCAGCGCCATCGCCAGACAGGCGCCGTAGACCAGCGCCGTGCCGCCCAGACCCAGCAGCGCCGCCCCCACCGTCGGCGCCGCGGCCGAGGCCGTGATGGCCGGCACCGCCACCGCGCCCGACACCGCGCCAAAGCCCTGCCGCCCCAGCACCTCTGCCGTCAGCACCGGCCGCAGGATCGACAACAGTCCCACCCCCGCGCCCTGCAGCAGCGCAAAGACGAATATCAGCCCCGTCGCCGCCCCCGCCGCCCACAGCACCACCCCCGCCAGCACCACCGAGACCAGCGACGCCTGCGTGGCCCGCGCCGTGGCCACCCGCGCCCCGGCCAGCATCAGGGCCAGCCGCCCCGCCACCTGCGACGGGCCGATGCAGGCCGCCGCCGTCGCCGCCAGCGCCGGCCCCGCGCCCCGGTCGGCAAAGAGCGTCAGGACATAGGTGATCAGGATGCCATGGTTCAGCCAGATCAGCCCCACCGCCCCGGCGATCGCCCAGAACTCGGGCCGCCGCAGCGCCGCCCGCAAGGCGCCCGGTGCATCCGGCGCCGCCGACAGCCCCGCCGCCCGCTCCTGCCGCCGCAACCGCGCCACCGCCACCGCGTTCACCGGCACGACGCCCACCAGCACCAGCGCGGCAAAGACATAGAGCGCCGCCTGCCCGCCCAGCGCCACGCCCAGCCAGTGACCCAAGGGAAAGGTCAGCGTGCCGGCAAATCCCGCGACCAGCGTGACGCGGGTGATCGCCGCCCGCGCGCCCGGCCCAGCCGGCGGGTCAGAAAGGCGAAACAGGATTCATAAAGACAGCCGGCCTGCGCCACCCCGATCAGCACCCAGGCCGCCACCCAGACACCCGTCGACGGCGCCAGCGCCAACCCGACCAGCCCCGCCGCCACCAGGACCGGCGCCCAGATCAGCATCTCGCCGCCCAGGCCCCGGTCGATCAGCCGGCCGCTGAACGGCGTCAGGATCGCCATGACCAGAAACGCCAGGCTCGGCCCCAGCGCCAGCGCGGCCTTGCCCCAGCCGGTCGCCGTCTCCAGATCGGGCAACAGCGCCGGAAAGGCATAATAGCTGCCGGAATAGACCAGCGTCTGGCCCAGTGCCAGCAACCAGACGGCAAGGCTGTCGCCCGCCGCCCCGGCTGGCGGCTCAGCCCTCACAAACCGTAGATCTCGGCAAACTTGGCATCGAGGTAATCCAGCAGCGGCTGTTCCGTCGGCTCGCCCCCGATGGCCCGCGCGATCACCTCGCGCGGCTCATAAAGCCCGCCGTGCCGCTGCACCTTCTCGCGCAGCCAGCCGGTCGCCGCCTCCAGCCGCCCTTCGGCCAGATCGGCGTCCAGCCCGGGCAGGTCCGCCCGCAACGCCTTGTGCAGGCAGCCGGCATAGACATTGCCCAGCGAATAGGTCGGGAAATAGCCGAACAGCCCCGCCGACCAATGCACATCCTGCAACATGCCATGGCTGGGCCGGTCCACCGCCACGCCGAAATCGGCCTTGAAGCGGTCGTTCCAGGCCGCTTCCAGATCGGCCACCTGCAGATCGCCGCGGATCAGCGCCCGCTCCAGGTCGAACCGCATCATGATATGCAGGTTGTAATGCACCTCGTCGGCCTCGGTGCGGATATAGCCGGGCTGAACCCGGTTGACCGTGGCGGTAAAGGCCTCGGCATCGCGGATGCCGAATTCGCCGAACCGCTCGCGCATCTGGGTATACAGCCAGCCGGAAAAGGCCCGGCTGCGGCCCAGCTGGTTCTCGTAGATCCGGCTCTGGCTTTCATGGACGCCCATCGACACGCCCTGCCCGATCGGCGTCAGCGCGTAATCCGGGTCGATCCCCTGTTCATAGGCGGCATGGCCGGTCTCGTGAATGGTCGAGTAGAAACAGTTGAACGGGTCGGATTCGTTCACCCGCGTGGTGATCCGCACATCATGCCCCGACCCGGACGAGAACGGATGCACCGCGATGTCCAGCCGCCCGCGCGTCCAGTCATAGCCAAAGGCCGTCGCCAGATCGCGCGACAGCCGCAATTGCGTGTCGGTCGAATACGACCCCTCCAGCGCCGCGGGCTGCCGGGCGGCCCCCAGCACCCTTTCGCGCAAGGCCACCAGCCGCGGCCGCATCGCCCCGAACATCGCCGCGATATCCGCCCCGGTCATCTCGGGTTCGTAATCGTCCACCAGCGCGTCATAGGCGTCGCCGCCCTGCGCCAGCGCCGCACCTTCCTCGCGCTTCAGCCGGATCACCTCGGCCAGCGTCGGCAGGAAAGAGGCCACATCCTGCCGCGCCCGCGCCTCGGCCCAGGTCCCCTGCGCCAGGCTGGTCACCCGCGCGATCTCCTGCGCCAGCGCACCCGGCACCTTCACCGCCCGCCGATGCGCCCGCGCCACCTGCCGCAGCATCGCCGCCGCCGCCGCATCCGGCGCCTCCGCCGCATCCAGCCAGTCCGCCAGCTTCGGGTCCGAGCGCCGCGCGTGCAGCACCCCCTCCATCGCCGCCATCTCCTCGCCCCGCTGTTCGGCGGCGCCCGGCGGCATCATGGTTTCCTGGTCCCAGCCCAGCCGGCCCGCCACCTGCTCCAGCGCCGCCGTCTGCCGCGCATGCGCCATCAGCGCGCCGAACGCCTCGTTCCGTATCATGCCGTCCCTTTCCGGATCGATCCCGCCACGGGATATTGTGCCAGATGCCGCGCCCGCAGGATCAGCACCCACAGCATCACCGCCCCCAGCTGATGGGTGATCGCCACATGCAGATGCGCCGCCGTCAGCGCCGTGGCGATCCCCAGGCCCAGCTGCGCCACCAGCATCAGCATCACCATGTCAAAGGCAAACCGCGTCGTGGCATGCGACGACCTGCGCCCGCGCAGCCATGCCACCACGCCAAAGACGAACAGCAGATACCCCGCCATGCGGTGCATGAACTGCACCAGGCCATTGTTCTCCAGGAACGCCCACCACCAGGCCAGAGTGCCGCCCTGCCCGTCCGGCACATAAAACGCATCCGCCGGAAAGAAACTGCCGTTCATGTCGGGCCAGGTCGGAAAGGCCCGCCCCGCGTCGATCCCCGCCACCAGGGCCCCCAGCAGCACCTGCAGAAAGGCGAAATGCATCAACCCGGTGGCCAGCGCGAACAGCCTGCCCTCGCGCGCGCGCCGCGCCGTCATCAGCGCCGCCTCGCCGCGCCCCAGCGCCATCGCATACCAGGCCAGCAGACCCAGAATCGCAAAGGCCAGCCCCAGGTGCGTCGCCAGCCGCCAGGACACCACGTCGACCCGCAGCCCGACCAGCCCCGAAGACACCATCCACCAGCCGACCGCCCCCTGCAAACCGCCCAGCGCGCCCACCAGCAGCAGCCGCCCCGTCCAGCCCGGCGGAATCCCCCTGCCCAGCCAGAACCACATGAAGCCCAGCGCCCAGACCAGCCCCACCAGCCGCCCCAGCGCCCGATGCCCCCACTCCCACCAGTAGATCGCCTTGAAGGCCGCCAGATCCATGCCGCTGTTCTGCAACTGGAACTCGGGACTGCCCTGATACTTGGCGAATTCCGCCGCCCAGGCCGCCTCGCCCATGGGCGGCAGCGTACCCGTGACCAGGTTCCATTCGGTGATCGACAGCCCGCTGTCGGTCAGCCGGGTCAGCCCGCCGACCAGGATCATCGCGGCCACCATCAGGAACAGCGCCACCAGCCACAGCCGGATCGCCCCGCGCGCGCCCCTGGGCCGGGCGTCGATCCCCCCGCCCGCCGCCTTCGGCACCTCTGCCCCGGCCGCCCCGACCTCTTCGAATATGCTGCGCTTGCCGGCCATCGCCCCGTCCCGTCCGTCCCGTCCGATTTCCGCCGGACACTAGGCCGGGACCCCGCCCCCTTCAAGGCCCCCCACCTCCGTCCCGCCCGCGTCCCCTGTGCACTGCTACTCAGCCTTGGACCGCCGGAAGCTGGATTTTCCCAGCCGAATACTGCGGCTTCCGGCCCTTGGGCAAGGGATCAGCCCCGCGCTATGGCAACCGGCCCGGCATGGCGACCTTCGCGCAACTGGAGCTGATCCGGGAACTCTGGCGCGAGATCCATGGCGCGACGACTTGTGACGACGAGGCGCTGATGGGTTGGTTGCGGAAGTGGTTCAAGGTGGACAGCATGCGCTTCCTGACGATGGAGGCCGCGCGCAAGGTCATCACCGGGTTGAAGGCGTGGAAAGGTCGGCCGAAGAAGGTCGCGTGAACCTGCCCGATCCGTGGAACGCAAGGGCGGTGCCGCAAGGTGCCGCCCTTCGTCATTTTGGCCAACCCCGCAAGGGTCGCAGGAGCGGGCCGCAGAGGGGCCTTCCCTGTTCCCGGCCACCCGAACCACCTGAAACGGCGAGACCCCGTTTAAAAACGCCTGAAACACGTTCAATTTTTGAATTCCGGCTTGGGGCGATTGCCGGGCTGACCTGATCGGGGCGCGACGGCCGTTTCTGTGAGGGGAAGACCACGAAAAGCCGGCGCCCGGTGCGCCACCGCTAGAATAATGCGAGGCCGGGTTGGACTCGAACCAACATCAATCCGCCGCTAGCGACGCACCCCCTTGCCCATCGGGGTACACGGCCTCTGGAAAAAGATAGCCATGATCACCCTTGAAATCAACGACACCGCCGTGAACGGGGCGCGCGATGACGATCTCGAAAAGGCGCAGTCCCTGACATCACCGCAAGGTGCCGCCGCGTTGCGTTCTGGCTGGGGGGCATGATCGTCGTCGGCGCGGGTAGTGTCTCAGTTTGAAATCTGGCTGGGTTGACGTTGCGCGGAACCCCGCCATGAACTCGACGTTAACCCGACATGGGGCCAGATGTGACCGCGTGATCCCTACTTTTGCCGCGATTGCAACCCATGTAAAGGCTATGGCCAAATCACCCAGGGCCGTGTCATCCTCTTGGCAAGCCGGGGACACGGCGGGCGAACACAGGAGAACCAACATGCCGCAAGGACCACAGGGGCAGAAGCGCCCTGCGGACGTGATCGGCAACGCGGTGCAGATCGCGAGGATCGCGACCGGAGAGATCGAAGACACTAAGTTAAAGCAACCAGCCAAGCGCGCGAGCGGTTTGGCGGGCGCGAAGGCACGATCCGACGGGCTGACGGAAGCTGACCGTCACGAGATAGCAAAACTGGCGGCGGAGGTTCGCTGGAATAAATGAGCCTTGATCTCTTTGACCGTTCAATTTTTGACTTGGTGAACAAGCGCGCAGAGGCGCTTGAGGAAAAGTTGTCTGCAGATGTGCTGTTTTATAGCGGTGGGATTCAGCCGAATTTCTTCCGTAATTTTCGCGACTACGTGGAGGAAATGAAGACTCGGAGCGACCGCGCCGATAACGCTGTCGCGGTTTTCATTCGAACGGGTGGAGGATCAGCAGAAACCGCCGAGCGAATGGTCGCAGTCCTGAGAAAACACTACGGATTGGTCTATTTCGTCGTCCCTGACCTTGCCATGTCTGCGGGGACCATCCTGTGCATGTCAGGCGATAAGATTTACATGGACTATTCTTCGAGCCTTGGCCCAATTGACCCTCAGGTTCCCGCGACTGACACGGGTGACTACGTTCCCGCCATGGGCTACTTGGACAAAGTTAGGGAGATTACGGAGAAAGGTGAGCTTGCGCCCGCTGATGTGGTTCTGTTACGGAGCCTGGATTTGGGGAAGTTAGCCCTTTTTGAGCAGGCGCGCGACCTATCAAGAGACCTACTGAAGAAATGGCTGGTCGAGTTCAAGTTTAAAGATTGGACGCATCACCGGACTACCAACCCAGGTGCGCCAGTCACCCCAGATGAAAAGCAGGCTCGCGCTGACGAGATCGCGACCGTGCTTGGCAATCATGCGCACTGGCGATCCCACGGTCGCAGCATCGATTTGCCGAAATTAGCCGCTATGCGGCTTCAGATCGACGACTACTCGGACGACCTCGAATTTCGAACCCTGATCCGAGAATACAATGACCCGCTTACTGGCTTTATCGACCGCATGGGATTGGGCTTTTTCATGCACAATCACAGAGTTGGTCTCTAACGGGAGAACGCGAATGACCCTTGTTGCTCAAGTCGAGAAAAGACTCGCTGATCTAGCAAAACAAGAGGCTGCAAAGGCCGAAGCTATTCGCCGTGCGGAGGAACTTGATGAACGGTTTTCTTTCATCAGGCCTAAGACTGATGTTCCCACGCCAGAGAGATTTTTCGGATTGCCCGCATTTTCAAAATGAACTTTTTGCTTGCTAAGTGACTTCATACCCCCTATCTTGGGGGTATGAACAAGTTGCCCGTTCAAACCCGCATCACCATCCTCAACCTTCTCGTTGAAGGATCGTCCATGCGCTCGATCAGCCGCATCACCGGGGTTTCCATCAACACCGTGACCAAGCTGCTTGAGGATGCGGGCCGGGCTTGCGCCGCGTATCACGACGTGACTGTGACCACCCGGACTGGAAGATCGGCGTGGCGCGACGCCGACAGGTTGAGGCACCATCCGCGCCTCGGGGCGATGCAAGAAGTTGCCGTTGCAGCGCGAAGCGCACCTCGTTGTGCCGGAACTTCCGGCATGACAGCCGCGTCCAGCGAAAGGCATATTTGCCTTCCTTGATGTGCTGCTCTGCGGTGCCGCGCTGGTTGTAGAACCTCACCACCCAGTCTGGCTCCATCGGCAGGTTGGTGACGATGAAGCCGACTTTGGGGAACAGCTCGCCCGGATGCCATTCGATCTTGGCGATGACGCGGCGCGGCTTGTCCCAGGACGCCGCCTGATACTCGAAGTCCTCGAAGAACCGTTTGACCTTGGTCAGCGAAGGCCGTCCCACGGGCCGTGTCAGCCGATGCGCGATCTTCTCGCGCAAGACGGCGTTGGCGGGCAGACGGATGGCGTAGAAGAACCTGGCTTCTTCCAGCCGCATATAGATCGCGGGGATCGCGTAGGCAGCGTCGGCCCGGAAGAAGCGTCCACCAAGGTCGCGGCCAGCATATCGGGCAATGACGGGATCAAGGACATCCCGCCAGCCATCGGCGCTGTGGACATTGCCGTTACGCAGGGCGCAGCGCTCCAGCATGCCAAACTGGTTGAACAAGAAGATGGGGTGATAGCAGGTGCAGTCGAAATGCCCGTTCCAGGCAGCACCTTCCTGATCGCCGTGGGTGGGGCTGACCGAGCTGTCCATGTCCAGCACGATGTATTTCAACCCGTTGCGGTCATGAAACCGGTCGATCCATTGGCCGTTCAGATCGGCCAGCGCCGCCCGGTTCGCGGCCAGAGCCAGCGTCTCGGTCTCGAACCGTCCCATCTGCGATGCCGAAGCAGCTTGCGCCTCGACGGCCCTGCCGCCAACGACCTGACGCATCACGGGATCGAGGGCCAAGCGGTCGGCATCGTTCACATCCTCGTATCCGGCCAGTCGTCCGAACACCGATTGCCGGAACAATCCGTCAAGCCGATGGAGCGTGTTCTTCCCGGTGCGGCTGTCTCGCAGCGCCTCCGACGCCAGATTGGACAGGCCGAGCACGTCATCAAGCTCGCGCATCACCAGCAGGCCACCGTCTGAACTGATCTGCGCACCACGGAACTCCAGACGCACACGGCGGTCGAAATCAACCCGATCTCCCCGCGCCAAGCCCGCACCCTCCAGGTGATCCATGAAACGCGCCCCTCGCAGCCGTCAACGCCATGATTTATATGCGAAATATCACGATTACGACAGCGAAATCAGCGACTTACTTGGAGAATGTGGGTTTATAGCGGTGGGATTCAGCCGAATTTCTTCCGTAATTTTCGCGACTACGTGGAGGAAATGAAGACTCGGAGCGACCGCGCCGATAACGCTGTCGCGGTTTTCATTCGAACAGGTGGAGGATCAGCAGAAACCGCCGAGCGAATGGTCGCAGTCCTGAGAAAACACTACGGATTGGTCTATTTCGTCGTCCTGACCTTGCCATGTCTGCGGGGACCATCCTGTGCATGTCAGGCGATAAGATTTACATGGACTATTCTTCGAGCCTTGGCCCAATTATTACCCTCAGGTTCCCGCGACTGACACGGGTGACTACGTTCCCGCCATGGGCTACTTGGACAAAGTTAGGGAGATTACGGAGAAAGGTGAGCTTGCGCCCGCTGATGTGGTTCTGTTACGGAGCCTGGATTTGGGGAAGTTAGCCCTTTTTGAGCAGGCGCGCGACCTATCAAGAGACCTACTGAAGAAATGGCTGGTCGAGTTCAAGTTTAAAGATTGGACGCATCACCGGACTACCAACCCAGGTGCGCCAGTCACCCCAGATGAAAAGCAGGCTCGCGCTGACGAGATCGCGACCGTGCTTGGCAATCATGCGCACTGGCGATCCCACGGTCGCAGCATCGATTTGCCGAAATTAGCCGCTATGCGGCTTCAGATCGACGACTACTCGGACGACCTCGAATTTCGAACCCTGATCCGAGAATACAATGACCCGCTTACTGGCTTTATCGACCGCATGGGATTGGGCTTTTTCATGCACAATCACAGAGTTGGTCTCTAACGGGAGAACGCGAATGACCCTTGTTGCTCAAGTCGAGAAAAGACTCGCTGATCTAGCAAAACAAGAGCTGCAAAGGCCGAAGCTATTCGCCGTGCGGAGGAACTTGATGAACGGTTTTCTTTCATCAGGCCTAAGACTGATGTTCCCACGCCAGAGATTTTTCCGGATTGCCCGCATTTTCAAAATGAACTTTTTGCTTGCTAAGTGACTTCATACCCCCTATCTTGGGGGTATGAACAAGTTGCCCGTTCAAACCCGCATCACCATCCTCAACCTTCTCGTTGAAGGATCGTCCATGCGCTCGATCAGCCCATCACCGGGGTTTCCATCAACACCGTGACCAAGCTGCTTGAGGATGCGGGCCGGGCTTGCGCCGCGTATCACGACGTGACTGTGCGCGACGTGGGTTCCAAGGACGTGCAGTGCGACGAAATCTGGTCGTTCTGCTACGCCAAGGAAAAGAACGTGCCGGCTGCCAAGGCTGCACCGGATGGCGCAGGCGATGTGTGGACATGGACGGCGAAATCGACCGCGATAGCAAGATGATCCTCGCCTATGAGGTTGGCGACCGTTCGGCCGCCACGGCGCGGGATTTCATGTTCAACCTGGCTGACCGGCTGGCAAACCGCGTCCAGCTTACGACCGATGGTCACGCAGCCTACCTCAAGGCCGTGGGCGATGCCTTCGCTGCCGATATCGACTATGCGATGCTGGTGAAGCAATACGGCGAACCGGCAGGCGTCACCCCGTCAGAGCGCCGCTATTCGCCCGCCGTCTGCACCGGGGCAATCAAGGAGCCGATCTTCGGCAAGCCCGACCGCGACCGGATCAGCACCTCGCATGTCGAGCGGCAGAACCTTTCTATGCGGATGGGTATGCGCCGCTTCACCCGTCTGACCAATGGCTTCTCCAAGAAGCTGGAAAACCACCTGCACATGCTGTCGCTCTACTTCGTGCATTACAACTTCGTCCGCGTTCACAAGAGCCTGCGCATGACGCATGCGATGGCGGCTGGCGTGGCCAAGGAACTGCATGACATGGAATGGCTGGTGGCGATAATCGACGCGGCTGCGCCCAAGCCGGGACCGCGCGGGCCTTACCGGAAAAAGATAATTCAAACTGAGACACTACCTCGGCGCGGGGGCCATTGCCTTATTCGCGAGTCTTGGGCATGCTTTCCTGCGCAGGCGTGACACGGTGATATTCTCCCGGCCGTAGCACGGTCATTCGACCGGAGCGTCATGCAGGGTTTCCGGCTTGCCGGACAGGGAGGCCCTGCCGCCTGCGTCACGCTGACGTTCCCCGTCCCGTGTTTCCGTTGGAATCCCCCCCGAACCCTCGGGGGTTATCCCGCGACATGCCGCCATATTACACCTTGTCCCGACCGGCTCTTGCCATCTCTGCGAAGCCATATCCGACAAGGGACAAACCTGCATGCTCATCAATCGCCAAGGCCTCGACCTCGTATTCAAGGGCTTCAAGGCCGTCTACAGCGATGCCCACCTTGCCGCGCCTTCCGAATTCGAGAAGATCGCGATGACGGTGCCCAGCGGCAGCCGCGACGAAACCTATGCACTGATGGGCAACCTGCCCACCATGCGCGAATGGGTCGGGCCGCGTGTCGTCAACAACCTGTCGGCCTATGGCTTCACCATCGCGAACCGGAAGTTCGAGTCGACCGTCTCGGTGAACCGGGAAGATATCGAGGATGACCGGCTGGGCACCTTCAAGCCCGCCTTTGCCGAAATGGGCAGCATGGCCCGCCGTCACCCCGACGAACTGATCTTCAACTTGCTGAAGAGCGGCTTCACCTCGCCTTGCTATGACGGCCAGAACTTCTTTGACACCGATCATCCCGTGATCGGCGAAGATGGCGAGACGGTAGCGACCGTCGCCAATACCGATGGCGGCGCGGGGGCGGCCTGGTTCCTGCTGGACGTGTCGCGGGCCGTGCGCCCGATCATCTGGCAAGAGCGGGTTAAATACGAATTCCAGCAACTCACCGACGACACCGATGAAGAGGTGTTCAAGAACGACCGCTACCTCTATGGCGTTCGCGCAAGGGTCAACGCGGGCTTTGGCCTGTGGCAACTGGCCTTGGGGGTCGAAGCAGACGCTGGCTGGCGCTGATGCTGCACTGGCAAGGCCATTCCATCGCGCAGATCGCTCGGACCCTGCGCGCGACCGATACAACAATCGGCACCTATACTCGTGAAGGGCGCGTTGCGTGAAATGACGGACAGCGCGCGGAAATCGTTGACAGGCGGCACCGAGGCCAAATGCCTCGCCGCTGAGGCCCTGGCCGAAATCGACCGCGCACGGGACAGGATTGCAAACCTTTCCGCCCGGCTTGAAGGGGAGGTTGAAGACCCGTTCAACCCCTCTTCAATGCCTGCCCTCGCAGCATGGCGGGCTGCCCATCGTTCCGGCACTCCGTCGAAGCTCGACACCGATTCCGAGCTGCGCGCCTTCGTCCTGGCCCGGATCGACACCCTTACCTTCGTTCAGATCGTGCTGGCCGTCACCGCTCACTTCCCGCCCGAAAGGCGCACCTCCGTCTCCGCCCTCACCCGCTGGTTCCGCCGAAAACGGCAACTTCCTCACACCACCGCAATCGACAGATCCTAAGCGTTCCTGGCCAATCCCGATATTCGCCGACCTGCCCCAGCTATTGCGGCGTAGTCTGTGGCAGTGCGAGACAGTTAGTTACAACACACTTTCCCTTCGGAAAATATCCTGCGGGGAGGTCCGGAGGGGTGCAAAACCCCTCCGGCGCCGGCCAGGGGCGCCACAGCCCGGCTCAGCCGGCTTCCTGCTGGCGGGCGCGCAGCGCGATCATCGTTCCCGCCGCCGCGATCAGCGCCATGCCGCCCCAGGCCAAGGGCGCCAGGGTCTCGCCCCAGATCACCCAGGACCAGAAGGCCGAAGCCGGCAGGATCACATATTCCAGCACCGAAACCCGGCCCGCGTCGGCGATCTGATAGGCCCGGATCATCAGCCCCACCCCCAAGAGCGACCCCGCCGCCTGCACAAAGGTCCACCACCAGAACCCCGCCGAGGGCACCACCGCGCCGCGCAGCACGAACCCCTCCGGCCCCGCCGGCACCTCCAGGGGCACCAGCGCCAGCACCGCCAGCCCGGCCAGCCCCGCCAGCCCCAGCGCCGCAAAGAACCCCGCCAGCAGCGTTCCCGCGGTTTCCCCCGCGCACCATTCGCGGGTGGCGATATTGCCCAGCGCGTACAGCGCCCCCGCCGCCACCGGCAGCACCGCCGCCAGCGATGCCCCCGACAGCGCATGCGGCCCCAGGACCAGGATCACCCCCAGAAACCCCAGCGCCACCGCGACGACCCGGACCGGGCCGATGGCATGGCCATAGGCAAAGCGCGAGATCAGCAGCACAAAGATCGGCGCGGTGAACAGCCCGGCCGCCACCAGTGCCACCGGCAGAAAGGCCAGCGCGCCGAAATAGATCACCATGGCAGAGCCATGGATGGCCGAGCGCGCCATCACCGCCCGCCAGGATCGCGGCCGCAACCGCCACCCCATCGCCAGCGCCAGCCCGGCCAGCAGCGTCAGCGCCATCGCCGTCCGGCTGGCGTGGAACTGCCACAACCCGGCCTCGGCCGCGATCAGTCGCACGTAATTGTCGGTATAGCCGATGATCGTCGCATAGATCACGATCAGCCCCGCGGCCGCCAAAGTTCTGTCGGGCTTTGTCATTCTCTCATCTACTTCGCGCTTTTCCCCACCATCAAGCCTGCTAGGCTGGGCCTTGCGCGCCTGATTGCGACATGACGCAGCCAGCGCGGCTGCAAGGCGCGGGGCAAGGGCGCAGAGGGGGGACAGAATGGGCTGGTTGCAGGACGAATCCGGGCTGGGGAAATGCGCGGCCAACTTCGTGCCGCTTACCCCCCTGTCGCTGTTGCGGCGCGCCGCCGACATCTTTGCCGACCGCACCGCCGTGGTCTGGAAGGACACCCGCCTCAGCTATGCCGACTATGCCGCGCGCGTCGGCCGGCTGGCCTCGGGCCTCGCGGCACGCGGGATCGTGCCCGGCGATGTCGTCGCCACGCTCCTGCCCAACATCCCGCCCCAGGCCGAGGCGCATTTCGGCGTGCCGGCCTGCGGCGCCATCCTCAACACCATCAACACCCGGCTCGACCCCGACACGGTCGCCTATATCTTCGGCCATGCCGGCGCCAGGCTGGCGCTGGTCGACAGCGCGCTCCTGCCGCTCGCCGAACAGGCGCTGGCGCGGATGGACGAAGGCGCCCCCCGCCCCGAGATCGTCGAGGTGGTCGACCAGGGCTTCACCGCCTCGGGCCGCTACCCGACCTATGACGATCTGCTGGCCACGGGCGACCCCGACGCGCCCTGGGTGATGCCGGCCGACGAATGGGAATCCATCGCCATCAACTACACCTCCGGCACCACCGGGCGGCCCAAGGGCGTGGTCTACCACCACCGCGGCGCCTATCTGTCGGCCACCGCCAATACCATCGCCTGGCGGATGCAGCTTTTCCCGGTCTACCTGACCATCGTGCCCCTGTTCCATTGCAACGGCTGGTGCCACGCCTGGATGCTGCCGATGCTGGGCGGCACCCTGGTCTGCTGCCGCGACGTGACCGCCCGGGCGATCTATGACGCCATCGCCGACGAAGGCGTTACCCATTTCGGCGGCGCGCCCATCGTGCTGAACACCGTGGTCAACGCCCGCCCCGAGGATCGCCGCGCCTTCCCGCACATCGTCGAGGTCTTTACCGCCGGCGCCCCGCCCCCCGCCGCCACGCTGGCCGCCTTTGAACCCCTGGGCTTCAACGTCACCCAGGTCTACGGCCTGACCGAAACCTACGGCCCGGCCACCGAATGCCTGTGGCAACCCGCCTGGGACGGGGCCGAGGGCGACACCCGCGCCGAATACAAGGCCCGGCAGGGCGTCGCCATGGCCATGCTCGAAGGCGCCGAGGTGCATGACAGCCAGGGCAACCCGGTCCCGCGCGACGCCATGCACCTGGGCGAGATCGCCATGCGCGGCAACCTGGTGATGAAGGGCTATTACAAGAACCCCGAAGCCACCGCCGAGGCCTTCAAGGGCGGCTGGTTCCGCTCGGGCGACATCGCCTTCCAGCATCCCGACGGCTATCTCAAGATCACCGACCGCGCCAAGGACATCATCATCTCGGGCGGCGAGAACGTCTCGTCGGTCGAGGTCGAGGGCGCGCTGATGAAACACCCCGCCGTATCGCTCTGCGCGGTCGTGGCAAAGCCTGACGAGAAATGGGGCGAGGTGCCCTGCGCCTTCGTCGAGCTGAAACCCGGCAGGATGTGACGGCGCAAGAGCTGATCGCCCATTGCCGCGCGCTGCTGGCCGGCTTCAAGACCCCCAAACACGTCGTCTTTGCCGACCTGCCCAAGACCAGCACCGGCAAGATCCAGAAGTTCGAGCTGCGCGCCGTGGCCAAGCTGATCTGAGGGGCGGTTGTGGCGGCGGCGCGGGGCGGATAAGGTCGGCCCCGCAGGCAGGCAGTACCGGGGCCCGATGACGGCGCTGACGAAATACGAAAGGCTGGAAACCACGGGCCTCTGGCGGGATACGCCGGATGGCCAGCGGCGCGAGGTCGTGGTCCGGATGGGCAACGCGACGCTGATGCTCAGCGATCCGCGCTCTGACCTGGTGCTGTCGCACTGGTCGCTGCCGGCCGTGGTCCGCCGCAATCCCGGCCAGCGCCCGGCGCTGTTCGCCCCCGGCGACGACGCCGCCGAGGAGCTGGAACTGTCGGATGACGACATGATCGCCGCGCTGCGCACCGTGCAGGCCGCGATCAAGGCCGCCGTGCCGCGCCCCGGCCGGCTGCGCGGGGTGCTGACGCTGGGCACCACGCTGGCCATCCTGGGGCTGGCCGCCTGGGTGCTGCCCGGCGTGCTGGTGCAACACACCGCTTCGGTGGTGCCCGCCGCCAAACGGGCCGAGATCGGCCAGCGCGCGCTGGACGACGTGACCCGGCTGACCGGCGCGCCCTGCGACGGCGCCATGGGCCTGCCGGCGCTGGCGCAACTGGCCGAACAGGTGTTCGGCCCCGAGGACACGCCCATCCTCTACGTCCTCCCCGAGGGCCTGTCGCGCCCCGCCCACCTGCCCGGCGGCGTCATCCTGCTGCCGCGCAGCCTGGTGGAAACCGGCGAAGGCCCCGAGGCGCTGGCCGGCGCCGCGCTGGTCGAACAGACCGCCGCCCGCGCCAGTGACCCGATCCTGACCGTGCTGGACCACGCCGGCCTGGTCGACACCTTCCGCCTGCTGACCACCGGCGACCTGCCCGCCGATGCCCTGTCCGGCTTTGGCGAGGATTTCCTGCGCCAGTCGCCGCCGCTCTCGCCCGACAGCGCGCTCCTGGCGGCCTTCACCGAGGCGCAGATCCCCTCAACCCCCTACGCCCGCGCGCGCGAGGCGATGGGCCTGCCCCCGGCCCCGGCGCTGGTCGACCGGGATCCCTACAAGGGCCTGATCCCCAGCCCGCTGTTGTCGGACAGCGACTGGATCGCGCTGCAATCGGTCTGCACCGGCTGACCCGCCCGCATCCTACGGGCCGTGCAGGAAAAAGGCCCGGCAGAGATGCTCTCTCCACCGGGCCAAAGCCTTGGCCAGCCGCCTTACGGCCCAGCCTGTTTCGGCCCAGCCAGCGCCGCGCCGCTACTGCACGATCCTTGCGTCGCTGAACCCCGCGCCGCGCGCCGCCGACAAGGCCGCCCGCGCCTGTTCGGCCGAAGCGAACGGCCCGGCGTAGACCACCGTCAGCGCCCCGCCCTTGGCCTTGCTGCGGGCCACCGGCAGGCCCAGCCCCTTCAGCCGCCCCGCCGCGCCATCGGCATTCGACGACACGCCAAAGGCCCCCACCTGCACCAGGAACCGGCCTTTCGCCGCCGGCGCCTTGGCAGTCTTGGCCGCCGCCTTCGCCGCCGGTTTCACCGCTTCCGGCGCCACCGATTTGGTGGATTTCGCCACTTTCGCCTGCGGATCGGCGAATTCCACCTTTTCCGCGCCACCCTTGCTGGACACCACATAGCCGTCATGCTGCGACTGGCTGCCGTCGCGGTGGCGCACGATGATCGTCACCGGCCGCCGTTCGATGGCGCTGTCCTCGCGCAGCTCGGCCGGGCTGGTGCGTGTCCAGATCTCGTCCATCTGCAGGAAACCCTCGGCGGTCTGCTTGCCCCGGTTGGGGTTCAGCCGGTCGTCCTTCCAGGCCATCTTGTAGCCGGGCGGCGGCACGGCATCGGGATATTTCGCCGATTTGCTGGATTTCGCCGTCACCTCGACGCCGCCGGAATAGACCGTTGCCGCCGGCGCCTTGCCCGTCGCCGCCGCCACATAGGCGTCATAGCCGACCGCATGGCCCGCGTAGCTGCCCGCCACCATGACCGGGAAATTCGCCCCGTCCAGGCTGCCGTCGCCCTTGGTACACATCAGCTTGGACCCGCCGCCGCGGATCTCGAACCGCTCGGCCACCGGCGTGTCGGCCGGACAGGCCAGGCGATAGCCCGCAGCCCCCACCGTCGCCCCCGCCGCCGGCGCCTGGGTCGCCGCCATCTCGCCCGCCGTCACCGGGCGCACCTCTGCCACCACCGGCGCAGGCGCAGGCGCCTTGGGCTCCGCAGCCTTTGCCACAGGTTCCGGTTTCGGCGCGGCCGCCACCGCGACCGGCGCCTCGGCCACCGCAACCGGGGCCGGCGCCGCCGATGCTTCGGCCACCGCCACCGTCCCGCCCGAGGGCGGCTGGCCGCACAGTTGCTTGCGATCCCGGCTGACCCGCGGCACCCAGGTCACCTGCCCGCCATATCCCGCGCGCAGGAACACACAGCCGCGGCTGTCCACGTATTGCTGCCCCTTGTATCCGGACGGGGGCAGCTCCGCCGGGCCATCCAGCCCGCGCGCCAATGCCGTGGTTCCACCGAAAGCGGCCGCCAAAACAGCCGCCGACAGGACTTTTCCAATCATGACTACCCCCAAGCAGGTAGACCAGTATTGGAACAAGACTGTTTCCAAGTAAAGGGAATAGACCCCTTATTTCGTGCCGAACATGCGATCACCCGCATCCCCTAGCCCCGGAACGATATATCCGTGGTCGTTCAGGTGGCTGTCCACCGCCGCCGTGACGATGGGCACATCGGGATGCGCCTCCTTCATCCGGGCAATGCCCTCGGGCGCCGCCAGCAGGCAGAGGAACCGGATCTCCCGCGCCCCCGCCTTCTTCAGCAGCGAGATCGCCGCCGCGCTGGAATTGCCGGTCGCCAGCATCGGATCGACGACGATGGCGATGCGGTCCTCCATATGGTCGGGCAGCTTGCAGTAATATTGCACCGGCTGCAGCGTCTCGGGGTCGCGGTAAAGCCCGACAAACCCCACCCGCGCCGCCGGGATCAGCTCCAGGATCCCGTCCAACAGCCCGTTGCCCGCCCGCAGGATCGACACCAGCGCCAGCTTCTTGCCGTCGATCGTCGGCGCCTCCATCGGCTGCAACGGCGTCTCGATCGGCTTCGTCGTCATCGGCAGTTCGCGCGTGACCTCATAGGCCAAGAGCAGGCTGATCTCGCGCAACAGCTTGCGAAACGACGCGGTCGAGGTGTCCTTCTCCCGCATCAGGGTCAGCTTGTGCTGGACCAGCGGGTGAGAAACGACGGTCAGATGGTCCAGCATGTCAGGCCTCCAGCAACTTTGCGATCCGTGCCTTGGTATCGGCATCGCAGAAGGCGGCGTCAAGCGATGCCCGGGCGATGCGGGCGAACTGGCCCTCGTCCCAGTCAAAGGCGCGGTGCAACGCCTCGTATTCGCGCGCCATCGTGGTGTGAAAGAACGGCGGATCGTCGGTCGAGACCGTCACCCTGACGCCGCGCCGGTCCAGCTCGGCAATCGGATGGGCGCGGAAATCCGGATATATCCCCAGCGCCACGTTGCTGCCCGGACAAACCTCCAGCACCGTGCCGCGCTCGGCCAGCTCATCCACCAGCGCCAGATCCTCGATGGCGCGCACACCATGGCCGATCCGCTCCACCCCCAGGTCGCGCAACGCGGCCCTGACCGAGTCCGGCCCGCCCCATTCGCCGGCATGCGCCGTCAGCCGCAGCCCCGCCTCGCGCGCGCAGTCAAAGGACCAGGCAAAATCCTTCGGCCTGCCGATCGCCTCGTCGCCGGCGATGCCGAACCCCACGATCCAGTCGCCCGCCGTCTCGGCGGCACAAACGGCAGTCTCGCGCGCCTTCTCCGGCCCGAAATGCCGGATGCAGGTGACGATGCCGCGCAGCGTCACGCCGGTCTGCCGCCCGCCCGCCTCCGCCGCCTCGCGCATCGCCAGCAGATACTCGCGCCAGGCCCCCAGGTCGCGGCCGCCGCAGAAATCGGGCGACACGAAGGTTTCGCAATAGACAACGCCACTTGCGGCACTTTCCTCCAGCACCGCATGAACCAGCCGCCGATAATCCTCCGGCCCCTGCAGCACCGATGTCGCCGCCTCGTAGACCTTCAGGAAATCGCGGAAATCCCGAAACCGGTAATTCCCCGCCTCATCGAAGATGCCGCCGATGTCGACATGCTTCTCCCGCGCCAGCCCGGCAATGAACCGCGGCGGCGCCGCCCCTTCCAGGTGCAGATGCAACTCGACCTTCGGCAGATCCTTCATGCCTTCTCCCGCTTTCCCTTCGACAAATATCCTCGGGGGGTCCGGGGGGCGAAGCGCCCCCGGCGCCGGTCACAGGAAACTCCGCCCCGGCCCCCGCGCCGCCACCCCCAGATGCGCCGCGACCGAGGCGCCCACATCGACAAACCCGCGCAGGCCCATCGCCCGCGCGCCGGCGCCCCAGCCCACCACCGGCACCCTTTCGCGGGTATGCTCGGTGCCGCGCCAGGTCGGATCATTGCCATGATCGGCGGTAAAGATCGCCAGGTCGCCCGGCCCCAACCCGGCCAGGAACCGCGGCAGGGCGGCGTCAAACCATTCCAGGGCGCGGGCATAGCCCGCCACGTCGCGCGGATGGCCAAAAAGCGTGTCGAACTCGACAAAGTTCGCAAAGGTCAACGAACCCGGCTCCGCCTCGGCCCCCAGCCGCACCAGATGTTCGAAAAGGTCAGAGTCCGATTTGCCCTTCCACAGCTTGCCGATCCCCCGCATCGAAAAGATGTCGCCGATCTTGCCGATCGCATGGGTCGCCCGCCCCGCCTCTGCCACCCAGTCCAGCAGCGTCGGCGCCGGCGGCGCGATGGCGAAATCGCGGCGGTTCGCCGTCCGCCTGAAATTGCCGCATTCGCCGGTAAAGGGCCGCGCGATCACCCGGCCCACCTTCATCGCATGCAGATAGGGCGCCAGGTCGGAACACAGCTTCAACAGCCGCTCCAGCCCGAAGGCCTCTTCATGCGCCGCGATCTGGAACACCGAATCCGCCGAGGTATAGCAGATCGGCCAGCCGGTCCGCAGATGTTCGGCGCAATGCGCCTCGATGATCGGCACACCCGAGGCATGGCAATTGCCCAGAATGCCCTCCGTCCCGGCCAGCCGGCAGACCTCTGCCACCACCGGCGCGGGAAAGGCCGGCACGGTATCGGGGAAATAGGTCCAGTCCCAGGGCACCGGCACCCCGGCCAGCTCCCAATGCCCCGAGGGCGTGTCCTTGCCCCGCGACACTTCCTCGGCCGCGCCCCACAGCCCCCGGGGCCGCGCGGAAAACCCCGCCATCGCCGTGCCGCAGGCCAGCCGCACCGCCGCCCCCAGCCCCAGCGCATCCAGGTTCGGCATCCGCAACGGGCCGCTGCGCCCGCGCTCGGCCCGCCCCGCCGCGCATTCGGCCGCGATATGGCCCAGCGTGCAGGCACCCGCATCGCCAAAATCCGCCGCGTCGGGCGCGCCGCCCGCCCCCACCGAATCCAGCACGATCAGAAAGGCGCGCGCCATGTCAGGAAATCCTTCTCAGCACCAGGTCCGGCTCATCCGGGGCCGAGGTGCCGATGCGATAGGCCGCCTGCACCGCCGCCACCGCCGCCCGCGCCGCCTCGTCGCTGGCGGCATGCACCATGGCCAGGGGCACGCCCGCGCCGGTCTCCTCGCCCAGCCCGGCCAGATCGCTCAGCCCGACCGAGGGGTTGATGCGGTCGCCCTCGCGCAGCCGGCCGCCGCCCAGATGCACCACCGCCTGGCCCAGCGCCTCGCCGTCGATCGCCCAGACATAGCCATCGTCCAGCGCCGGCACCTCCATCACCACCGGGGCCGCCGGCAGCCGGTCGGGCCAGCGTTCGACGAAATCCGCAGGCCCGCCCTGCGCGGCCACCATCCGGCCAAAACGTTCGGCCGCCGCGCCGGATTCCAGCGCCTGCTCGATCCGCGCCGCGCCGTCGCCCGCATCCGCCGCCAGCCCCGCCAGCGCCAGCACCTCGCCGCCCAGCGTCGCCGTCAGGTCCCACAAGGCGGTGTTGACCGAGGTGCCGGTCAGCGTCTCCATCACCTCGATCACCTCCAGCGCATTGCCCGCCGCCGTCGCCAGCGGCTGCGCCATGTCGGTCACCAGCGCGGTGGTCATGCAGCCCGCACCCTGCGCCGTGCGCACCAGCGCGCGTGCCAGCGCCTCGGCCTCGGCCTCGGTCTTCATGAAGGCGCCCGAGCCGCATTTCACATCCAGGACCAGCGCCTCCAGCCCCGCCGCCAGCTTCTTCGACAGGATCGAGGCGGTGATCAGGTCGATCGATTCCACCGTGCCCGTCACATCGCGGATCGCATACAGCCGCTTGTCGGCCGGGGCCAGGTCGGCGCTGGCCGCGACGATGGCACAGCCCAGATCGCCCACCTGGGCGCGAAATGCGGCCTCGGTCAGCCCGGTGCGAAAGCCGGGGATCGCCTCCAGCTTGTCCAGCGTGCCCCCCGTATGGCCCAGGCCGCGCCCCGAGATCATCGGCACATGGGCGCCGCAACAGGCCAGCGCCGGCGCCAGCAACAGCGAGACGCAATCGCCGATGCCACCGGTCGAATGCTTGTCCACCACCGGGCCCGGCAGGTCCCAGTCCAGCACCCGGCCGGTGTCGCGCATCGCCCGGGTCAGGGCCACGCGCCCGCCGTCGCCCAGGCCCTTCAGCAACACCGCCATGGCGAATGCGCCGGCCTGGGCATCGCTGACCGCGCCCGAGGCCAACCCTTGGGCAAACCAGGCCAGCTCCTCGGCCTTCGGCTGGCCGCCGTCGCGGATCCTGGCGATGATCGCCCGCGCGTCGGTCATGTCCGGTCCATATGGGCGGCGTTGAACACGCCGGGCAGCAATTCGGCCACGGTGACAGTGCGGCTCTTGCCGTCGGTGGTGGCCATGGTCACCCGGACATCCGGGCCGGCGAATTCGGCGATCTTCTGCCGGCAGCCGCCGCAACAGGGCACCGGTTCGGGGCTGTCGGCGATCACCGTGATCTCGGCGATGCGGTAGTCGCCGCCGGCGCACATCGCCGCAATGGCGCCGGCCTCGGCGCAGGTGCCTTCGGGATAGGCCACGTTTTCCACGTTGCAGCCGGTGTAGACCGCGCCCGAGCCGGCCCGGATCGCCGCCCCCACCTTGAAGCGGGAATAGGGCGCCCAGGCCTTTTCGCGCACCTCCGTCGCGGCTTGCAGCAGGTCCATCGGCGCCCCCTTATCTTGACCAGGTGGTCAGAGAATGATCCGACCGCGCCCGATGCGCAAGCCGGACCGCTCATCGTTGCCTTCGGCACTCTTCGCCCGCCCCGCGACGAGCAGACGAAGTCGCACGAGGAGCGTCACCAGATGCCCCTAGCCGGTCACCTCGGTCGCCGGATCGCCCGGCAGGCTGACCTCCAGCAGTTGCAGGTCGGTGCTGGGGTCGCTGTAGCGCGTGGCCATGCCCGGCGGGATGACAAAGGCATCGCCCGGCTCCAGCCGGTAGGGGGCCTTGCCCTCGCCCTCCAGCGTCATGCCGCCGGCCATCACGAAGGTGAAGAGGATATCGCCCCGATGCGTCGTCCAGGGCGCCGCCCCGCCCGCCACCGGCCGGGCGACGATCACGCTGGCCACGCCCTTGGTCGCCGCGTTCACCCCGGTGTCGCGCGCCTCGAACCCGGGGATGCGGAAGGGGCCGAACACACCATCGGCGCCGATCGAATGCACAAAGCGCTGGCCGTCCCATTCCCGCTCGGGGCGGAAATGCGGCGTCGGCAGCGTCATCTCGTGGTCGATCTCGGTGACATGCTCGGCCGGCACGCCGATTTCCACCACCTGCACGCCTTCGGAATGCAGCACCTTGTGGCGGATGCCGGGCGGCTGGATGAAACAGTCGCCGGCATGGATGCGCCGCACATCCCCTTGATCTTCATAAAGAACATCGACCCAGCCCGCGACGCAGAAGATCAGCTGAAAGCCGACCTTGTGGAAATGCACCATGTCGGGCACCGGGCCGTCGGGCACGCGGATGTGGCTGGCGATCATCGCGCCGCCCAGGCGCGTGGGCACCAGGTCGCGGTATTCCATCCCGGCCCGCCCGATCACCCAAGGCGCCTGGTCGGCCAGCCGGCGCACGACAAAGGCATGTTCCGTACCGGGCGTGACCACGGGCGGGTTCAGCTCGTCGACCTCGACCCTGGTGCCGTTCGGCGCCGTCAGTTCGCGCGCGCCGCCGGCAAACCCCGGATCGTCGGTCAGGATGCGGATGGTGCCGGGCGGTTCCGCCGCCCCTTCTCGATCCGCAGCCGCAGCCCGTGCCCGGACAGGACCGCGATCGCCAGGTTGTCGGCCGGAAAGATCATGTCCAGCCGAAAGCCCAGCTTCCGGGTGTAGAACGGCAGGTCGTCGCGCAGCTCTTGCGTCGGCAGGCGAATTTCGGCGCGGGTTTCCATATTTGCTTCCTCCCAGATCCCGGGCATGGTGAAACGGAGAACCGGGATTTGCAAGCAAGCGCAACAACAGTTCCGGCACGCCGCCGCTTGGCGTTTGCGCCCAGGTGGTTTAAGGCTGAACCATCCCCAGGGAGGATGAGATGAGCGACGACAGGCAGGACGAGGCAAAGCAGGCCGCGCGCCAGGCGGCACTGGATTATCACGAATTCCCCAAGCCCGGCAAACTGGAGATCCGCGCCACCAAGCCGCTGGCCAACGGGCGCGACCTGTCGCGCGCCTATTCGCCCGGCGTGGCCGAGGCCTGCCTCGATATCAAGGCCGATCCCGCCTCTGCCAGCCGCTACACCAGCCGCGGCAACCTGGTCGCGGTGGTGTCGAACGGCACCGCCGTCCTTGGCCTGGGCAATATCGGCGCGCTGGCGTCCAAGCCGGTGATGGAGGGCAAAGCCGTCCTGTTCAAGAAGTTCGCCAATATCGACTGCTTCGACATCGAGGTGAACCAGCCCGACCCGCTCAAGCTGGCCGAAATCGTCTGCGCGCTGGAACCGACCTTCGGCGCGATCAACCTCGAGGACATCAAGGCGCCGGATTGTTTCATCGTTGAACAATACTGCCGCGAGCGGATGAACATCCCGGTTTTCCATGACGACCAGCACGGCACCGCCATCGTCGTGGGAGCCGCGGCGACCAATGCGCTGCATGTGGCCGGCAAGGCCTTCGACCGGATCAAGGTGGTTTCCACCGGCGGCGGGGCGGCGGGAATCGCCTGCCTGGAAATGCTGGTGAAACTGGGCGTGCGGCGCGAGAATGTCTGGCTCTGCGACCTCGACGGGCTGGTGTACAAGGGCCGCACCACCCAGATGACGCCGCAGAAAGAGGCCTTTGCCCAGGGCACCGCCCCCGCCACCCTGTCCGACGTGATCGGCGGGGCCGACCTGTTCCTGGGCCTCTCCGGCCCCGGCGTGCTGACCCCGGCGATGGTGGCGAAGATGGCGGAAAACCCCATCGTCTTTGCCCTGGCCAACCCGACGCCGGAAATCCTGCCCGATGAGGTGCGCGCCGTCGCCCCCGGCGCCATCATCGCCACCGGACGCAGCGATTTTCCCAATCAGGTCAACAACGTGCTGTGCTTCCCCTTCATCTTCCGCGGGGCGCTGGACGTGGGCGCGACCACGATCAACAAGGAGATGGAGCTGGCCTGCATCGAGGGTATCGCCGCCCTGGCCCGCGCCACCACCAGCGCCGAGGCCGCCGCCGCCTATCGCGGCGAAAGGCTGAGCTTCGGCCCCGACTACCTGATCCCCAAGCCCTTTGACCCGCGCCTGATCGGCGGGGTCGCCAGCGCGGTGGCCCGCGCCGCGATGGAAACCGGCGTCGCCACCCGGCCCATCGCCGACCTCGACGCCTACCGCGAAAAGCTCAACGGCAGCGTGTTCAAGTCGGCGCTGATCATGCGCCCGGTGTTCGAGGCCGCCCGCCAGGCCACCCGCCGCATCATCTTTGCCGAGGGCGAGGATGAGCGGGTCCTGCGCGCCGCCAACGCGATGCTCGAGGAAACCACCGACAAGCCGATCCTGATCGGCCGCCCCGAGGTGATCGCGCGCCGCGCCGAACGCGCCGGCCTGCCGATCCGCCCCGACCGCGACTTCGACATCGTCAACCCCGAGAGCGACAGCCGCTACCGCGACTACTGGTCCACCTATCACGAGCTGATGGAACGGCGCGGCATCACCCCCGACGTGGCCCGCGCCGTCCTGCGCACCAATACCACCGCCATCGCCGCCATCGCCGTGCATCGCGGCGATGCAGACAGCATGATCTGCGGCACCTTCGGGCAATATCTCTGGCACCTGAACTATGTCCGCCAGATCCTGGCCCGCGGCGGCCTGCGTCCGCATGGCGCGCTGTCGCTGATGATCCAGGAAGACGGGCCGCTGTTCGTGGCCGACACCCATGTGAACGCCGTGCCGACGCCGGAACAGATCGCCGAAACCGTCTGCGGCGCGGTGCGCCATGCCAAGCGGTTCGGCGTCACCCCCAAGGTGGCGCTGTGCAGCCATTCCAACTTTGGCAACCTCGACAGCGATTCCGGCCGGCGGATGCGGGCGGCACTGGAAATCCTCGACAGCCGCGAGGTCGGCTTCGACTACGAAGGCGAGATGAGCGCCGATGCCGCGCTGGACCCCGACCTGCGCAGCCGCATCTTCCCCAACAGCCGGATGCAGGGCGCGGCGAACATCCTGGTCTTCGCCTTCACCGATGCCGCCAATACCGCCCGCAACATGCTCAAGCACAAGGCCGGCGGGCTCGAGGTCGGGCCGATCCTGATGGGCATGGGCAACCTGGCCCATATCGTCACCCCCTCGATCACCGTGCGGGGGCTGCTGAACATGTCGGCCGTCGCCGGCACCCCGGTGTCGCATTACAGCTAGGCGGGCAGCACGGCGGGCGGGGGGCGAGAATCACCCCCGCCCCCGCTTCGCAACCCGGCGGCCGGGGTTTGCAAATCGCCGCCGATATTGCCGGCGACTTCTCATTTCCCGACGGTTTGCAAATATTTGCACGGCGAACCCCGCCGAATATGCAAATTCTGGGCCCCGCACCGCGCCTGTTCCCGGTAACAGCGTTGCGCCGGGCCGGCCACCTGCCGTAACACGGCCTTGCGTCTTGGAGGAGGGCATACCATGGCATACGCGGACATCTACGCAAAATGGCAGGCGGACCCCGAGGGCTATTGGCTGGATGCGGCCGGCGCCATCGACTGGGCGGTAAAGCCCACGCGCGCGCTGAACGACAGCCGGGCGCCTTCGTATGAATGGTTCACCGAGGCGATGGGCAACACCTGCTGGAACGCCGTCGACCGCCATGTGCAGGCCGGGCGCGGCAAGCAGCCCGCGATCATCCATGACAGCCCGGTGACCGGCACCAAGCATGTCATCACCTATGCCGAACTGCTCGACCGCGTGTCGCGGCTGGCCGGCGCCCTGAAAGCCAAGGGCGTGACCAAGGGCGACCGCGTCATCATTTACATGCCGATGGTCCCCGAGGCGCTCGAGGCGATGCTGGCCTGCGCCCGGCTGGGCGCCATCCACTCGGTCGTGTTCGGCGGTTTCGCCGCCAGCGAACTGGCCGTGCGCATCGACGACTGCACGCCCAAGGCGATCATCGCCGCCTCCTGCGGGATCGAGCCGAACCGCGTGGTGCATTACAAGCCGCTCCTCGACGCCGCCATCGAAACCGCCCGGCACAAGCCCGACTTCTGCGTGATCCTCCAGCGCGAACAAGAGGTGGCGAAACTGGTCGAGGGCCGCGATTTCGCCTGGCACACCTTCCAGTATGGCGTGGAACCCGCCGATTGCGTCCCGGTCGAGGGCAACCACCCCGCCTATATCCTTTACACCTCCGGCACCACCGGGGCGCCCAAGGGCGTCGTGCGCCCCACCGCCGGCCACATGGTCGCGCTGATGTGGACGATGCGCGCCATCTACAACGTCGGCGCGGGCGACGTGTTCTGGGCGGCCTCCGACGTGGGTTGGGTCGTCGGCCACAGCTACATCTGCTACGGGCCGCTTCTGGCCGGCTGCACCACCGTGGTTTATGAGGGCAAGCCCGTCGGCACCCCCGATGCCGGCGCCTTCTGGCGGGTGATCGCCGAGCATAAGGTGAAATCCTTCTTCACCGCCCCCACCGCCATCCGCGCGGTGAAACGCGACGACCCAGAGGGCAAGCTGATCCAGGATTACGACCTGCGCCACCTGCAGGCGCTGTTCCTGGCCGGCGAACGCGCCGACCCCGACACGATCGAATGGGCGGGCCGCCACCTGAACGTGCCGGTGATCGACCATTGGTGGCAGACCGAAACCGGCTATGCCATCGCGGCGAACCCGCTGGGCCTGGGGCTGATGCCGGTCAAGATCGGCTCGCCTTCGGTCGCCATGCCGGGCTTTGACGTGCAGGTGCTGGACGAAGGCGGCCATCCCGTCGCCCCCGGTACGCTGGGCGCCATCGCCATCCGGCTGCCGCTGCCCCCCGGCACGCTGCCGACGATCTGGAACGCCGACGACCGCTTTCACAAATCCTACCTCAGCCACTTCCCCGGCTATTACGAGACCGGCGATGCCGGCTATGTCGACGAAGAGGGCTATCTCTACATCATGGCGCGCACCGATGACGTGATCAACGTCGCCGGCCACCGCCTGTCGACCGGCGCGATGGAAGAGGTGCTGGCCAGCCACCGCGACGTGGCCGAATGCGCCGTGATCGGCGTGGCCGACACGCTCAAGGGCCAGTCGCCGCTGGGCTTCCTCTGCCTGAACAAGGGCACCAACCGCGCGCATGACGAGGTGGTGCGCGAATGCGTCGCCCTGATGCGCGACCGCATCGGCCCGGTGGCGGATTTCAAGCGCGCGGTGGTGGTCGACCGCCTGCCCAAGACCCGATCGGGCAAGATCCTGCGCGGCACCATGGTCAAGATCGCCGACGGGCAGGACTGGAAGATGCCCGCCACCATCGACGACCCCGCCATCCTCGACGAGATCACCCTGGCGCTGCAGACGCTGGGCCTGGCCGGGGCGACCGGGGGCTGAGGTCTTTTGCGGCGGCGCGGGCTGGACTTGCGCCCCCCGCTCATGGCACCACCTTTGCCATGAGCCACGGCCGCCGTTCCCAGCCCCCCGCCTCGCCGGACCACACCGGCCCTTCCGGCGCGCCCGATCTGGTGACACCCGATCTGGCGACACTCGACCGGCTCCTGGCGCTGGCCGGCCCGGCCGGCGCGCGCGAGCTGATGGCGCGGCTGCAAGAGGACCTGGCCGCCGTCGCCGCCGCCCTGCCCGTGGCCGCCGCCGCCGGCGACCGCCTCGCGCTGCGCCGGCACAGCCATGTGCTGATCGCCGTCGCCGGATCGGTCGGCGACCTCGCCCTGTCCGAGGCCGCCCGCGCCCTGAACCTCGTCGCCCATGCGCCCGACCCGCCGCCCGCGCCGCTGTTGCGCCGGGTCGAACAGGGCCTGGCCACCCTGCGCGCCGCGCTGGCCGCCCGCGCCGCCCCGCAGGGGGATGCGCCATGACCGCCATGACCCCGCGCCTGCCCGTCCTGGTGGTCGAGGACACGCCCTCGCTGCAAACCATCTACCGCTCGGTCCTGACCGCCGCCGGCTATGCCGTCACCCTGGCCGGCACCGCCGCCGAGGGGCTGGCCAGCTTTCGCGCCAGCAAGCCGCGCATCGTCCTGCTCGACCTGGTGCTGCCCGACCGCGACGGCATGACCCTGATGCGCGAGATCCTGGCCGAGGATCCGCAGGCCTGCATCATCGTGATGACCGCCAACAGCAGCGTCGGCCGCGCGGTCGAGGCGATGCGCGCCGGCGCCTTCGACTTCCTGGTGAAACCGTTCGAGGAAGACCGCTTCCTTTCCTCCGTCCGCGCCGCCGCCGAGAACCTCACCTCGCCCGAGTCGCGCGACGCGCCGGCCCGCCGCCGCATCGACACCGGGCCGGCCGATCGGTCGGTGTTCATCGGCTCGTCCGAGGTGATGGCGCAGATCCACCGCACCATCGGCTCGGTCGCGCGCTCGATGGCCACCGTCTTCGTCACCGGCGAGAGCGGCACCGGCAAGGAACTGGCCGCACTGGCGGTGCATGCCCGCTCGGCCCGCGCCACCGGGCCCTTCATCGCGCTGAACTGCGGCGCCATCCCGCCCGACCTCCTGGAATCCGAGGTCTTCGGCCACATGAAGGGCAGCTTCACCGGCGCCATCTCGGACAAGCCGGGGGCTGCCACCGCGGCCGATGGCGGCACACTGTTCCTCGACGAGATCTGCGAGATGGCCCTGCCCCTGCAGACCAAGCTCCTGCGCTTCCTGCAGACCTCGACGGTGCAGCCCGTCGGCGCGACCGCGCAAGGTGGATATCCGCATCATCTGCGCCACCAACCGCGACCCCATGGACTACGTCCGCCGCGGCCCTGTTCCGCGAGGATCTGTATTACCGGCTCTACGTGGTGCCGATCCACATGCCGCCCCTGCGCCAGCGCGGCGCCGACGTGGTCGAGATCGCCGAGGCCGCGCTGGCCCGGTTTTCCGCCGAAGAGGGCAAGGATTTCATCGGGTTGGCGCCGGAAACCCGCGCCTACCTGCAGGCGCAGGACTGGCCCGGCAACGTGCGCCAGTTGCTGAACGTGGTGCGCAATGTCGTGGTGCTGAACGATGGCGGGGTGGTGACGCCGGCGATGCTGCCGCGCGGGCTGGCCTCCGACACCCTGCCCTTCGACCCTGCCCAGCCGGCGGCCGATCCGGCGCAGGATCGCCCCGGCCTGACCCTTGCCCAGATCGAACGCCGCGCCATCGAAACCGCGCTGGCCCGGCACGGCGGCTCGGTTCCCGCCGCGGCGCGCGAACTGGATATCTCGCCCTCCACCCTCTACCGCAAGCTCGAGGCTGGGGCCTGCGGCGGGGCTGACCGCTCAGGTGAACTGCTCGCCGATCAGCCGTTCCTCCAGCCCGTGGCCGGGTCGAACAGCAGCCGGTGGGTGATCGTCGTCACCGACATCACCTCGACCGAGGTCACGTCGCGCACCGACGACCGGCTGTCGGCATCGGCCATCACCGGCCGCTTGGCCGGCTCGCGCACCTCCAGCCGCACATGCGCCGTGCTGGGCAGCACCGCGCCACGCCAGCGCCGCGGCCGGAACGGCATCGCGGTCAGCGCGCCAGAACGTTCGACCAGATCGGCAGGATCGGCCCGTGCGCCGAATAGTTGTAGGCCGTCGACCCCGCCGGTGTCGCCACCAGCGCCCCGTCGCAGACCAGCTCTTCCAGCCGTTCGCGCCCGTCGATGATCACCCGCAGTTTGGCCGCCTGCGGCCCCTGCCGCAGCAGCGACACCTCGTTGATCGCCAGCGCCTCGGTCACCTTGCCCCGGGCATTCTCGGCCCGCATCGACAGCGGGTTGATCAGGGTTTACCTCGGCCGCGGCCAGCCGCTCGGGCAGGCCCTCGATCGCATAGGCGTTCATCATGAAGCCGATGGTGCCGCAATTCATGCCGTAAACCGGCAGGTCGCCCGGTCTGGGCAGCGTCTGCAACATGAACCCGTCGCCGCCCAGCGCCTGATGACCTCGGCGCGGCGGATATCGGCCTGGCCGCCGCGCCACCAGCACCGCCAGCGCCGCCGTGGCGGCGCGAGGGCCTTTGCCCCAGCGTGGATCTGATCCTCGTGGCCATCCGCATCTCCCTTGCGGCGAACCTTGATCTGCCGGGCGGGCAAACTCAACCCCGCCAGAGTCTTCCCCGTGTCTTCGCCAGGGTTTCCGATCATGAAGTCCGCCCCGATGCGGCGAAAGGTTTCGCCCCCGCCGCCAAAGCTTCAGCTGCATTCCCGCCCTTTCCCGATGCCCCGCCATGGCCTAAATAGCCGCAACTTTTCCCTGACCCGCGAAGGATGCCGTTTCATGACCACCGCCCGCGACACGCCTTTTTCACCGAACCGCTTGCCTCGCGCGATCCTGCGCTGTTTGCGGCGATCACCGACGAATTGGGGCGGCAGCGCCAGCGGAGATCGAGCTGATCGCCAGCAGATCGTCAGCCGGGCGGTGATGTGGGCGCAAGGCTCCGTCCTGACCAACAAATATGCCGAAGGTTATCCGGGCCGGCGCTATTACGGCGGCTGCCAGCATGTCGACGTGGCCGAGAACACGTGATCGAGCGGGCCTGCCAGCTGTTCGGCTGCTCTTTCGCCAACGTCCAGCCCAACTCGGGGTCGCAGGCCAACCAGGGCGTGTTCAGGGCGCTGCTGCAGCCCCGGCGACACCATCCTGGGGATGAGCCTCGATGCCGGCGGCCACCTGACCCATGGCGCGGCGCCGAACCAGTCAGGCAAGTGGTTCCATGCGGTGCAGTATGGCGTGCGCAAGCAGGACCCTGACGCTGAACTACGACGCCAGGTGGCGGAACTGGCGGCCGAACACCGGCCGAAGATGATCATCGCCGGCGGCAGCGCCATTCCGCGGGTGATCGACTTTGCCCGCATGCGCCAGATCGCCGACAGCGTGGGCGCGCGGCTGCGTCGACATGGCGCATTGCGCGGGCTGGTGGCGGCGGGCCTTTACCCCAGCCCCTTCCCGCATGCCCATGTCGCCACCACCACCACCCACAAGACCCTGCGCGGGCCCCGCGGCGGCATGATCCTGACCAACGACGAAGAGATCGCGAAAAAGATCAACTCGGCGATCTTTCCGGGCATCCAGGGCGGCCCCCTGATGCATGTGATCGCCATGGGCCGTCGCTGGCGAGGCGCTGCGGCCTGAATTCAAGGCCTATCAGCAGCGGAGGTGGTGGCGAACGCCAGGCGCTGGCGGACGAGCTGATGAAGGGCGGCCTGGACATCGTGACGGGCGGCACCGACAGCCACCTGATGCTGGTCGACCTGCGGCAAAGGGTCAAGGGCAATGCCACCGAAAAGGCGCTGGGGCGGGCGCATATCACCTGCAACAAGAACGGCATCCCGTTCGACAGCGAAAAGCCGACGATCACCAGCGGTGTCGCACAGGCACCCCGGCCGGCACCACGCGCGGCTTTGGCGAAGCCGAGTTCCGCCAGATCGCCCGCTGGATCACCCAGGTCGTCGACGGCCTGGCCCAGAACGGCGAAGACGGCAACGCCGAGGTCGAGGCCCGCGTCAGGGTGATCCGAGGCCCTCTGCAAGCAGTTCCCGATCTATCAGGGGATGTGAGCGCGCCGCTTGACGGCATGGGGCGCGGGCGATGGCCCCGCGCCCGTTTTTCTCGTATCGAGTGATCCGGCGTCGAGAGATCTGGCCCCAAGGGATCAGGCTCCGGAGGATGTGACCATGACAGACCCCACCGGCGGCGCCGCGCGCGCCATCCCCACCGCCCCGTGCAGGCCCGCATGACGCCCGGCCTGCCGCCGCCCTCGACCGCACCCTCGAACGCCGCATGGGCGACTGGGCGCGGGCGCGGATGCCCTACGGGCTGGCCGAACTGGTGATGTTCGTGCTGAAACAGGGCTGGGCCTGCCTGTTCGGCGGCCTGCTTCTGGCCGCGATCATCGCCACCAAACTGGTCTGGCGGCCGGACTGGCCGCTCTACCGCTATGACGCCCTCTTTCTCTTTGCCCTCGCCACCCAGGCCGTCTTCCTGTGGCGCAGGCTGGAAACCTGGGAAGAGGCCCGCGTCATCCTGCTGTTTCACCTGACCGGCACCGCGATGGAATGGTTCAAGGTCGGCGCCGGATCCTGGGCCTATCCCGAACCCGCGATCTTCAAGCTGATGGGCGTGCCGCTGTTTTCCGGCTTCATGTATGCCAGCGTCGGCAGCTACATGGCGCGGGTGATCCGCATCTTCGACATGCGCTTTGCCCCCTATCCGCGCTTTGCCCTGACCCTGGCGCTGGCCGCGGCGATCTATGTCAACTTCTTCGCCCACCACTTCCTGCCCGACATCCGGCTGGGGCTCTTTGCCGCGACCCTGCTGATCTATGGCCGCACCCGCATCTGGTTTCGCATCCATGACCACGACTGGTGGATGCCGCTGCCGCTGGCGGCGCTGCTGTCGTCGGTAGCGCTCTGGCTGGCCGAGAACATCGGCACCCTGACCGGAACCTGGCTCTACAACGGCCAGCGCCCCGATCACATGGTCAGCCTTGCCAAGCTGGGCTCATGGTATCTGCTGCTCTACGTGGCCTTCGTGACCGTCACCCTGGTCAGCCGCGCGGCGCTTTATCGCGGCGGCAGCCCACCTCAGACCAGGCCGCGCCAGTAGACAAAGGCCACCACCAGCCCCGCCAGCACCAGCAGCGAAAACGCGATCGAGGCGGCAATGCCGACCAGCGTGCCCCTGCGCCGCGCGCCGCCGTCGACACCGTTCAGGTGCCGCACCGCCACGTCATAGGCCTGGGCCACCATACCCTCGTCCACCCGCACCAGAAGCCTGGGGTTCTGCGCCATCACCTCGGCCTCGGCCAGCACCGACACCGCCTCGCGCACCCGGCGCGGCAGCCGCCGCCCGGCGCGGCGCAGCTTGCCCTCCAGGCCCGGCACGCGGATGTTCAGCCGCTGCTCGATCAGGGCGGCGACCCGGTCGGTCATCTGGGTGATGGTCACCGCACTCATGCTTGCACCCTGTCTGGGACGGCCATAACGGCATCAATCTGCCGCGCGCAGGGCCCGGTTTCAACCGCTCTGGAAGTCAACAGCATGTTTCGCTAAGGAAACGGGCATGCTTGCCACGATCCGCCACCCCGCCTCGCAGGGCGCCTCCGCCCCGCCCCTGGTCATCGCGCACGGGCTGTATGGCAGCGCGCGGAACTGGGGGGTGATCGCGCGGCGGCTGGCCGATATCCGCGATGTCATCGCCGTCGACATGCGCAACCACGGCGAAAGCCCGCGCCTGGCCCGCCACCGCTACCCCGATCTGGCCGCCGACCTGGCCGAGGTCATCCAGGGGATCGGTGCGCCGGTCGACCTGCTGGGCCATTCGATGGGCGGCAAGGCCGCGATGCAGCTGGCGCTGACCCAGGGCGCACTGGTCCGCCGGCTGGTGGTGGCCGACATCGCCCCCGTCGCCTATGACCACGACCAGAGCCGCCATGCCATGGCGATGCAGGCGCTGGACCTGACCGGTGTTTCCACCCGGGGCGAGGCCGACCGCCGGCTGGCGGAAACCGTCGACGACCCGGCCCTGCGCGCCTTTTTCCTGCAGTCGCTGGACCTCAAGGCACCAGGCGGCCCGCGCTGGCGGCTGAACCTGCCGGTCCTGCAGGCGGAAATGCCCCATATCGTCGGCTGGCCCGGCACCACCGGCCATTTCGAGCGGCCGGCGCTGTTCCTGACCGGCGCCAACAGTTCTTACGTCCGCGCCGAATACCGCGACAGCATCCGCGCGCTGTTTCCCAAGGCGCGCTTTGCCCGGCTGCCCGATGCCGGCCACTGGCTGCACGCCGAGAAACCGCGCGAGTTCGAGGAAACCGTCCGCGTCTTCCTGACCGCCTGAGACAGGCTCCTCCAGCGTCTTCGACTTGTCGTCGCCCCCCCCCGCGAGGAGCCGCGAAGCGGACGACGAGCCCCCGCGCGCCTTCAGTCGCCGATCTGCCGCGCCACGAACCAGCTCACAGGCAGCGCCAGCACAAAGCCCGCCGCCGCCGCGATCAGGATCGGCTGCAGCGTGTCATAGCCCATGGTCAGCGCCGCAACGATGAACGACCCCATCAGCGCGGTCGAGATCATCGAGAACAGGATCATCATCAAGCGTGTCATGCCTACCTCCGGCCTAGCGCGTCGCCACAGATCCTGCCCCATCCCGGCCCGCTGCGCCTTGATCCGGATCAACCCATTCACGCTTTTGCATGTTTGCGCATGTCCTGCCCGCCGCGAATAACGGTTGTCAGGGCCGCGAAAGACGGATTAGCCTTGTCACAAAACTGTTACGTTCCAAAGGGACGCATAACGACCAACGGGAGGAAACCAGATGAAGAACCGTGCCTTGCTCGGGGCTGCCCTTGGCGCCTCGGCCGCTCTTGCCGCCACGTCGGCGCTTGCCGACCTGAACCTCTATTGCTCGGCCCAGGAAGAATGGTGCCAGATCATGGAGAAAAGTTTCGAAGAGGCGACCGGCATCGACGTCGCCATGACCCGCAAATCCAGCGGCGAGACCTTTGCCCAGGTCCAGGCCGAGGCCGCCAATCCCAAAGGCGATGTCTGGTGGGGCGGCACTGGCGATCCGCATCTGCAGGCCGCCGAGGAAGACCTGACCGAACCCTATGTCAGCCCGATGCGCGACCAGCTGCACCCCTGGGCGATCAGGCAGGCCGAAAGCGCCGGCGACAAGACCATCGGCATCTATTCCGGCGCCCTGGGCTTTGGCTACAACTCGGACATGCTGGCCAAGGCCGGCCTGCCGGCCCCCGCCTGCTGGGAAGACCTGACCAAGCCCGAATACAAGGGCATGGTGCAGATGGCCAACCCGAATTCCTCGGGCACCGCCTATACCACGCTGGCCACCATGGTGCAGCTTTTCGGCGAGGATGGCGGCTTCGACTACATGAAGCGGCTGCATTCCAACATCAACCAGTATACCAAGTCCGGCTCGGCCCCGATCAAGGCCGCCGGCCAGGGCGAGACGCTGATCGGCATCGTCTTCATGCATGACGCCGTCGCCCAGACCGTCGCGGGCTTTCCCATCGTCACCGTCGCCCCCTGCGAGGGCACCGGCTACGAGATCGGCTCGATGTCGATCATCAAGGGCGCGCGCAACATGGAAGAGGCCAAGAAGTTCTACGACTGGGCGCTGAGCGTCGAGGCGCAGGACCTGGCGCTGCAGGTCAATGCCTTCCAGGTGATGTCGAACGTCGGCGCGGCCAAGTCCGACAAGGCCCCCGACCTGGCCTCGATCAAGCTGATCGACTACGACTTCAAGACCTACGGCTCGTCCGACGAACGCAAGCGCCTGCTGGCCAAGTGGGACAACGACGTCTCCACCCTGCCGCAATAAGCCCGCAGCAGCCCCTTGACGGCACAGGCCTCTGCAAGACCCGCCCATCCGGTCCTGATCTTCTGGATCATCGCCGGATGGGTCGGCTATGCGCTTCTGCCCTGGTACGGGGTAGAGGATTTCTACGACTTCCGCTGGCTGGCCGATGGCTGGCCGCTCGACCCCGACTACGCCCCCGCCGCCTTCCTGGTCGGCCAGGGGCAGAAACTGTGGCTGGCGCCATTGCTGCCGGCGCTGCTGGCGCCGCTCCTGGTGCTGGGCCGGCGCAAGTCTGACCCGGTCTTTGCCCGCGTGCTGACCGCCGCCGGCGCCTTTGGTTTTGCCTGGCTGGTGGCGCAGGGCCTGGGCATCGGGTTGCGCGGCTTTACCGCCGACTGGCTGACCGGGCTGTTCGGCCCGCTCGACGACCGCCAGTTCGGCATGGGCTATGGCGCGATGATCACCGCCACCGCCTTCCTGTTCCTGTTCACCCAGGGCATCGCCGCCCGCGGCGCGGTGAATGGCGATGTCTTCGTCACCTCGGCCATCGCCGGGGTCATCGCCGTGGTCGGCATCTTCGTCTTCTTCCCCATCGCCAAGATGCTGCTGGCCGCCTTTGCGGCCGAGGGCGGCGGCTATTCCGTCACCGGCTTCTTTCCCAAATTCATCGACGGCCGCATCTGGGGCCTGGGCTGCCTGTCGGGCGGGCGCTGCGGCGCGGCCTGGAACTCGCTGGTGCTGGCCATCCTGGTCGGCGTGCTGACCACCGCGCTTGGCCTTGCCTTCGCGCTGGTGCTGACGCGCTCGGGCTTTCGCTACAAACGCCTGCTGCGCGCCCTGACCGTCCTGCCGATCATCACGCCCCCCTTCGTCATCGGCCTGGCCATCATCCTGCTCTTCGGCCTGTCCGGCACCGTCACCACCACCCTGGCCGACCTGTTGGGGGTTCCGGCGACCCGCTGGATCTATGGCCTGCCCGGCGTGCTGATCGCCCAGGTCCTGGCCTTCACCCCCATCGCCTTCCTGGTCCTGATCGGCGTGGTCGAGGGCGTCAGCCCCAGCATGGAAGAGGCCGCCCAGACCCTGCGCGCCAGCCGCTGGCAGACCTTCCGCACCGTCTCGCTGCCCTTGATGCGCCCCGGGCTGGCCAATGCCTTCCTGCTGGGCTTCATCGAAAGCATGGCCGATTTCGGCAACCCGCTGGTGCTGGGCGGCAATTTCGACGTGCTGTCGACCGAGATCTTCTTTGCCATCGTCGGCGCGCAATATGACCAGAGCCGCGCCTCGATCCTGGCGCTGGTCCTGCTCGGCTTCACGTTGGGCGCCTTTTACCTGCAACGCTTCTGGCTGGGCCGCAAAAGCTATACCACCGTCACCGGCAAGGGCGACGCCGGGGTGCATCCCGCCATGCCCGCCGGGCTGGCCGTGCCGGTCTATGCCGTGGTCGCGCTGTGGTCGGCCTTTACCCTGGTCGTCTACGGCATGATCCTCTACGGCTCGGTGGTGCAGCTTTGGGGCGTCGACAACACCCTGACCTTCAAGCATTACCTGACCGCCTTCCGCATCGACTGGGCCGACAGCGGCCTGCGGTTCTCGGGCTCGGCCTGGGACAGCTTCTGGACCACGATCCTGATCGCCACCCTTGCGGCACCGCTGACCGCCGCCATCGGGCTGATCACCGCCTACCTGCTGACCAGACAGGATTTCTCCGGCAAGCGCGCCTTTGAATTCGGCACCATGCTGTCCTTTGCCATCCCCGGCACCGTGATCGGCGTGGCCTATATCCTGGCCTTCAACGTGCCGCCGATCGAGATCACCGGCACCGGGCTGATCCTGGTCATCAGCTTCATCTTCCGCAACATGCCGGTGGGCGTGCGCGCCGGCATCGCCTCGATGAGCCAGCTGGACAAGTCGCTGGACGAAAGTTCGCTGACCCTTGGCGCCAATTCCTGGCAGACCTTCCGCCGGGTGATCCTGCCGCTCTTGCGCCCCGCCATCCTGGCCGCGCTGGTCTACAGCTTCGTCCGCGCCATGACCGCGATTTCCGCCGTGATCTTCCTGGTCTCGGCCCGCTACGACATGGCCACCAGCTACATCATCGGCCGGGTCGAGAACAACGACTACGGCCTGGCCATCGCCTATTCCACCGCGCTGATCTTCGTCATGCTGGCGGCCGTGGGCGCGCTGCAACTGATCGTCGGCCGCACCGAGATCGGGCGACGCATGACGCAATCCGGCTCACACTAGGGGGCAGCATGAAAGAGAACAGCAAGGCCGCCTCGGTCCGGTTCGAGAACGTGTCAAAGGTCTACGGCGGCAAGGTCCGCGCCGTCGACAACATCACCCTCGATGTCGCCGCCGGCACGCTGGTCACGCTGCTCGGCCCCTCGGGCTGCGGCAAGACCACCACCCTGCGGATGATCGCCGGGCTGGAAATGGCCAGCGAGGGCCGCATCTTCATCGGCGACACCGATGTGACCCGCCTGCCCGCGACCGACCGCGACGTGTCCATGGTGTTCCAGAGCTACGCGCTGTTTCCGCACATGACGGTGCTGGAAAACGTCAGCTACGGCCTGAAATTCTCTGGCTTCAACAAGACCGAAACCCGCGACCGCGCGATGGCCGGGCTGGCGCTGGTCGGCCTGAACGGTTTTGACAGCCGCCTGCCCTCGGAACTCTCGGGCGGCCAGCAGCAGCGCGTCGCCGTGGCCCGCGCGCTGGTGCTGGAACCGCAGGTCCTCCTGTTCGACGAGCCGCTCTCCAACCTCGACGCCAAGCTGCGCCGCCAGGTCCGCGAGGAGATCAGGAGATCCAGCAGAACCTCGGCCTGACCGTGGTCTATGTCACCCACGACCAGGAAGAGGCGCTGGCGGTCTCGGATGAAATCGTGGTGATGCGCAACGCCGGCATCGCGCAAAAGGGCACGCCGCGCCAGTTGTATGAGGCCCCGGCCAATGCCTTCGTGGCCGATTTCATCGGCGAGGCCAACCTGATCCCGGTCGAGATCGCCGCGGTCGAGGGCGACACCGCCACCGTCCGCATCGCCGACTACACCCACCGCCTGCCCGCGCGCGGCCTGCCCGTCGGGCCGGCGCAACTGGCGGTGCGGCCGTCGCGGCTGCATCTGGTGGCCGGCGCCGGCGACGGCGTGCCGGCGGTGATCGACAAGGCCACCTATGTCGGCAACCGCATGGAATATACCGTCACCGCCGCCTTCGGCACCGTCTTTGCCACCAGCGACGACGTGACCGCGCCCTACCGCCCCGGCGATGCCGTCACCATTTCCTTCGCGGCCTCCGGCCCGGTGCTGATACCCGCCGCCTGATGCCCGCCGGCGGCCTAATCATAGGCCAGGCTGGCCAGTTCCTGCACCGCCTGGAACACCTCGCGCCCGGCCGCGACCACCCGCCCGCCGCGCAGGATCGCCACTTCGGCATTCACCGGCTCCACCTCGCCGCCGGCCTCGGACACCAACAGATGCCCGGCCAGGAAATCCCAGCCGTTCATGTGTTCCTCGACATAGCCCAGGATCCGCCCGGACGCGACATAGGCCAGCGACAGCCCGCCCGAGCCATTGCGCCAGAACACCGTGCCGGCATCGGTGCAGGCCTTGACCAGCGCCTTGATCCCCTCGACCCGCGTCCGCCCCGAATACCCCACCCCGACCGAGCCTTCGTGCAGCCCGGTCTTGGCGCTGCAGCGGATGCGCCGGTCGTTGCAAAAGGCGCCGCCGCCACGGATCGCATGGTGCATCTCGTCATGCACCGGGTCATGCACCACGCCGCTGACGCAATGCGCGCCCTGCACGCAGGCCAGGATCACGCACCATTGCGGAATGCCGTTGATGAAATTCGTCGTGCCGTCGATCGGGTCGATCACCCAGGTAAACCCGCTGGTGCCGGGGGCCGGCTCGCCCTCCTCGCCCACGATCGCATCTTCGGGAAAGGCATCGGCCAGCCGCGTCCGCACCAGCACCTCGACCGCCCGATCCGCCTCCGAGACGAAATCCTGATGCCCCTTGAGGTCGACCGCCAGTTCGGTCCATCTGCGGAAATAGCCCAATGCCATCTCGCCGGCTTCGGCGGCGATGCGGCGGGCGGCGGCGTGGCGGGCGGCAATGGCATCCTGGGTCATCATCTGGTCCTGTGCGGCTTTGGCCCGGCAACCATAGCAGCGGCGGCATCGGGATGGGAATGACCGGCTTTGACCTTTCGCGCCACCGCGCGGCGATCTTCGACCTCGACGGCACGCTGGTGCAATCCGAACCGGCGTGGGAAGAAGCCAAGCGCCGCATCCTGCACGCCGAGGGGGTCTCGGTGCCCCAGGCCACCTATGACGCCTTCGTTGGCCGCGGCCTGCGCGGGTTTCTCACCCATGTCTTCGGCCCCGACCTCTCCGACGACCGCCGCGGCCTCCTGGCCAACCGCATCGGCGCCCAGGCCGACGTGCTGCTGCCGCAGATGCGCCAGCCGGTTCCCGGCGCGGCCCGGGCCTTGCGGCGGCTGGCCGACCAGGGGCTGAGGCTGGCCGTCTGTTCCTCCTCGCCGCGCCGCCACATCCTGGCCGCGCTCGACCAGCTTGGCGTCGCCGATATCGTCCCCACGCTGGTCTCGGGCGCCGACCTGCCGCGCGGCAAGCCCGACCCCCTGCCCTATCTGGAAACCCTGCGCCTGCTCGACCTGCCCGCGCCCCAGGCCTTTGCGGTCGAGGACGCGCTGCCCGGCGCCCAGTCCGCCCATGCCGCCGGCCTGGCCGTCATCGCCATCGGCCCGCAGGGGCAAACCCCGGCCCTTGCCGCGCTTGCCCCCTGGCAGACCGCCGACTACCCCGCCTTCACCCGCCTCGTCTGGCCGGCAGGCTAGCGCAGGCCCGGCAACAGGATCGGCCCGTCAACAGGATCGGCGAGCCGACCCGATCAGGCCGGATCCCGGCCCGTTTCCCCCGGATCGGCGCCAAAGCGGTTTGCCCCGCGCGTCCCCTCCCGGCCCATGAAGATCAGCACGATCAGGTTCACGCCCAGCAGCGCGCCCAGCAGCACCCACCAGCCGGACCGGTCCTGATCATGGAACCGCCGCACATGGACCGCGACAAAGCGCACGATCGAGCCCAGCCCCCATATCGCGGTCAGGATCATCGCCACCCTGGTCAGGGCCAGGCTGTTCAAGGTGCCGCTGCCATCGTCCTCGCCGATCCCCACCGCCAGGGCACCCCCCAGAACGGCGCCGACAATCCCCATCAGCAGAAAGAACATCCAGTATTCCCTGCGCCCCGAACGGCCCGCGAAATCCGCATAGCGCCGATAAGGCAGGATCATCCATTCCATTGTCGCCTATCCCCGAATCCCCGGCCGGCGCGTCAGCCGCGCGGGCCATGCCTGCCTTCGCCGAACCCCGGATACCCGCTGCGGTCGCCCCGAAATCCTGACATCCAGGCCTGACCGGTCCGAAGGCCGCACCGGCAGACCCGCGCGACCTACCGCCCCGGCGCCGCCAGCGACAAGCCGCCCATGTCCTGAAATATGGATCGCGCGGTGGCGGCACCCGGCATCGCCACGCCGGTCTGCCGCATCATGGCACAGCTGAACAAAGGGCGCGTCCAGAACGCTTGTCAGGCTGCACGACGAAACCAACCGGACCGCCGCGCGGGGCGCAGCGCCGACCTATCCGCTCATTCTGCTGGGCAAGATCTGCGGCCCGTCCTCGTCACCGCATATTGCCGGCATTACTGCCTGTCAGCGCGAGACAAATACCTGGAGAAGGTTTCCCTGTCCGCTTCAGCGTGTCAGCGTGTCAGGGACGGTCAATGGTGGAGCAGAGGGGGGACGTGTTTTCGCCGCAAATCCACCTTCGTTTTCAACATCTTACGCCGCATCAACCGAACCCTTGATACCCAATAATGTTACCAGATGGCAAGGGGAAGTGGTTCACCTTTAGCGCCAGAGCGTCATCTAGCGCCAGAGCGTCATCCTTCATCACGCCCGACAGCGAAACCTGCCGCCGCCAACTCGGCACGAGGCCGGTTCGGTCCAGCATTTTCAGGGGTCAGCAGCCGCTTCTGCGGGTTGGTTCCAATCCACTTTCGCACGTAGGCTTCATGCCGATCCGTGCTGGCCCAGACATACCGCTTTGCCTGCGCAACGATCTTGCCGTTGCTGAACTTCATGACTTCGTTGTCTCTGCCGTCGCGCAACACGTCCAGATCAGGGGCACGTCCTACCTCCGCCATGAAGATGATTGAGGGCGACAATGGCATGAACAGATAGCCATCCGGGAAGCCCAGCCGGAAGTTGGTCACAACTGGACGATCAGAAGTCACTAGGGGAGTTTTGCGTTCTCAACGCGCCGAACGCTCCACTCCAGCTTGGCGAACAGTTCCATCGCCTTGTTTTCAACGAAGACGCTGCCAAGGGATTTAACCAGCTCTGCGGCACGTTCATGGGCTGGCATCGTTGCAAGAAACTCTGCTAGCGTTGCTGGCGCTTCAGGTATCCTGACAGTCTGATACCAGTCTTCAAGTTCTTGGGCGGGCCGCGCCCATAAGTGATCGAAGTCGAGCTTGTAGGCTTCAATGTCTTCGGGCGCGCGCATCATCTGCGCTGCCAAGAAGCGCGACCAGTTGGTTCGGGCATCCGGCTCAATAGCAAAGTCCCCGGACAGCAGTCTTCGAAGCACTTTGGATTGAACCGCGCCGGGTTTGCCGGAGGCTCCAACTCCCTGAGTAAGGTGGAGCATCATGAGCAAGACAACGAACAAGTTTTCTCCGGAAGTGCGTGACCGCGCGGTACGGTTGGTTCTGGACAATGAGGGTCAGCATGGATCTCGGTGGCAGGCTGTCATGTCGATTTCAGCGAAGATCGGCTGTGCGCCGCAGACCTTGAACGATTGGGTCAAGAAGGCGGAGGTTGATAGCGGCAAGCGTCCTGGCGTCTCCAGCGAGATGGCCGAGAAGATGAAGGCGCTGGAACGCGAGAACCGCGAGCTGCGCCAGGCGAACGAGATCCTTCGCAAGGCGTCAGCGTATTTTGCGATGGCGGAGTTCGACCGCCGGTCGAAGTGATGGTGGCTTTCATCGACGCGCACCGGGATGCGCACGGGGTCGAGCCGATCTGCGACGTGCTGCCGATCGCCCCGTCCACCTATTATGATCACCTTGCGAAGCGGGCCGATCCGTCTCGGCTGTCGGATCGGGCACGTCAGGACGAAGCGCTGCGCCCCGAGATCCTTCGCGTGTTCGAAGAGAACTGGCGGGTCTATGGTGTCCGGAAGGTCTGGCGACAGCTTGGCCGGGAGGGCTTCGATGTCGCGCGATGCACGGTGGCACGGCTGATGAAGAGCATGGGTATTCAAGGCATTATCCGGGGCAAGCCACACAGGACGACGATCCCGGACAAGAAAGCCCCTGTCCGCTGGACAAGGTGAACCGCCAGTTCCGCGTTCCGGCCCCGAACATGCTGTGGGTGTCGGATTTCACCTATGTCGCCACCTGGAAGGGTTCGTCTATGTCGCCTTTGTCATCGATGCCTATGCTCGCAAGATCGTTGGCTGGCGCGTCAGCGGTTCGGCTCATGCGGGGTTCGTTCTCGATGCCCCGGAACAGGCGGTGCATGATCGTCGCCCCGGAAAGGGTATGGGGCTGGTTCACCACAGCGACAGGGGCTCGCAATATCTGTCTATTCGCTACACTGAGAGCTTGGCGGAAGCCGGTATAGAACCCTCGGTGGGCAGCGTCGGCGACAGTTACGACAACGCCTTGGCCGAGACGATCAATGGCCTGTTCAAGGCTGAGGTCATTCACCGCCGTGGCCCATGGCGCAGCTTGGAAGCCGTTGAATACGCGACGCTCGAATGGGTGGACTGGTTCAGCAACCGTCGTCTTCTCGAGCCCATCGGGAACATCCCGCCAGCAGAAGCAGAGGCCAACTTCTACACAGCTCTGGAAACTGAACCCATGGCCGCGTAACTAACCAAAATCAGCCTCCGGCAAACCCGGCGCGGTTCAGCTCGCCTCATTCTTGATCTGCTTTTCATCGTCCTCGTTCTGAAGGTCGAAGTACCAAACGCCGGCCTCGGTCTTTCGAATATCGCCGACTTCAAGTTGCAATACTTCGTTTGGTCGCGCTCCCGAGTACAGCATGATCAAAGGTAACCAAAAGCGCCATGGGCGGTCAGGCTTGGCATAGGGCACTGGCGCATCGGGGGCGCATGACTGGTAGAACGCTCCTGTGAAAAACTGTTTCACCTGATCCAAGGCCCATGGCAGGCGTTTGTCGGCGGCAGCCACCTTTGACTTGACGAGTGGTTTCACGTCCTCGGCAGGGTTGAAACCGATCAGCCGCTTGCGGGCTGCGACCTTCAGAATGTCGCGGAGCGAGTCCAGATAGAACCCCTGTGTCGCTGCCGCGAGGGTCGGCTTGCCCTCTTTTGCCGCCCGCTCGATCTGCTTGGCGAGAGGAAGTTTGGGATAGAACTTGTCGCGATTGCTTGGTGTCGCGGCGATCAGTGTCCGTGCCTTCTGGATCAAATCGTCATCAATGCTGGCGACGGGTGTGGCCTCACCGATCAGTTCGCTGAGGTAGCCGGTGATTGCGTCAATCCGATCTGCACTCTTTTGTCGGATGCCATTTGCGGCGTACTCGGCCTTCTTCTCGGCAACAAACATGCTGACCAGTTCGCCGAAGGTCACGGCGACAGGGCGGGCTGGATTGAACAGTTCGTCGTGGAACAGTCTGTCGTGTCGATCTTCCAGCCGGTCGATCCGTCGCCGATTTATTTCGATCAGGCCCCGCCGCACGACTTCCGCAAAGCCAGCCACGGCGTCTTCGTCGGTGAGGGTGGCACCGGCGCTGATCAGGGCACGGTCGGTGGCGTGCGCAATCCACTGATCGTGGTTCGGATCGTTCCGGTTCTGTGCGATGGCGAGTTCAATCCCCGCATCCTTGCGTCGGTCGATCAGGTCATTCGGATCAACGGGCGGGGCCTTGGCATACTCTTCGGCGCTGGCCTTATCAGTCTTGGCAACCATCTGCCGAACGTGTTCGATCAGCATGGCTTCCGAGACTTCTGGCACCTTACCCTGTGCAATTGATTGCTCAGCACCAGCGCCTGACAGACTGGCGATCAGCGCATCAAACTTCAGATCTTCGATGGCCCGCTTCGCCTTGGCCTCGGCCTTCGTAACGGACCCGAAGCTGACCTTAACGAATTTCTTGCCCACCACGGGGACAAGACTCAGGGGCACTCGGCGAATGTAGTGCCAAGCGTTCCCACGGCGTTGAAGATGGAAGGTGTCAGGCACTTCTTTCATCGCTCCATGTTACCAGCTTTGTTGCCAGTTGACACGAGCTAAGTGTCTGAAAACGAATTACTCTTTCAGCATCAATGCCTTAGAGACGGTCAATGGTGGAGCAGAGGGGGATCGAACCCCTGACCTTATCATTGCGAACGATACGCTCTCCCAACTGAGCTACTGCCCCAATGACCGTGGCGGCTATCTGGCCCAGCCGCAGGGGGTTGTCAAGAGGTCGTCGGGCGAATGCGATGGCGGCGGGCCCGGGATCTGCGCCGGGTTCCGCCCTGCGTTCCCTTCCCGGCCTCACTCCCCGGCCTCCCCCCCGGCCTTACCCCAGGGTCGGCCCCAGATGCTGGCGCAGGAAGGCGACGATCTCGGCGGCCGGGCGGGCGCCGGCCAGCCGCGCCACCTCGCGGCCGCGGGCATAGAGGATCAGCGCCGGGATGCCGCGGATGCCGGCGCGGGCGCCGATCCCGGGGTGGTCCTCGGTGTTCAGCTTCATCAGCCGCACCCGGGGCGCCACCTCGCGCGCGGCCTTGGCGAATTCCGGCGCCATCGCCCGGCAGGGGCCGCACCAGGGCGCCCAATAGTCGACCAGCACCGGCAGCCCGTCGCCGCGGGTGATCCGGTCATGCGCCGCGGCATCCATCTCGGCCACGCGGCCATCGGCCAGGGGGTCGCCGCAACTGCCGCAGCGCGGGCCTTCGCCCAGCCGCGACACCGGCACCCGGTTGGCCTGCCCGCAGGTGGCACAGGTCAGTTTCACCGCATCCGTTACAGCCATGGCAGCCTCATATTCCCGTTTCGGAATACATGGGCGGCCCGCCGCCCCGGCGCAAGGGGGGCAGCCAGGGATCAGGCGGGGATCAGAGGAAATCCTCTTCCTCGCCGGTCACGTCGATGCCCATCGCCTCCAGCCCGGCCTCCAGGTTCTCGGCCAGGTGCGGCATGCCCATCAGGTAATCCGCGGTCGGCGTGCTGGCCTCGGCCACCGCCGTCGCCACCGCCTCGTCGAAATCCTCGGGCTCGAACGCGCCGCGCCCCACCCAGGCCAGCGCGGTCAGCTGCGGCTTTTCCTCGGCGTTCAGCCCGTCGATAAAGGCGTAGAGCTCGGCCTCCCCCGCCCGTTCCTCGCGGGCAAGAAAGATCACATGCACGACCTTGCGGGGGTTGATGTCCATCATCTGCGGCTCTCCTTGCGGCAATGGTCGCAACCTTGCCGCCCCGACGCAAGCGGGAAACGCAGCCTAACCCGCCACCGCAGCGCCCGGATCCGCCATTTGCACCGCCGCCACTGCCAGCCCGTAGACCACCGCCCCGCACAGCGTTCCCGTCACCACCGACCGGCGCGGCAGAAAGCCCAGCACCGTCGCCGCCACCCCCAGCGCCAGGGCCACCACCTCGCGCGGCGCCGGATAAAGCTGCGGCAGCACCGAGGCGACAAACAGCGTCGCAATCGCCGCCGGCCCGGTCGCGGCCAGGAACCGCGCCACCCAGCCCCCCGGCCGCGCCTCGCGCCGCATCAGCAGGACCGGCAGCGCCCGGAACCCCCAGGTCGCCGCCCCCACCATCAGCGCCAGCGCCACCAGCTCCAGCTTCATCGCCGCACCACCCCGCCACCGCGCCCGCCACCATCCCCGACAGGATGCCCGCCGTGCCCGACACCAGCACCGTCCCCAGCACCGTCGCCACCACCGCCACCGCCACCACCGGCAGCGCCGCCCGCGACAGGATCGACAGCAGCAGCGCCAGGAACAGCGCCGCCAGCATGAAGGCCAGGCCCGCGTTCACCGCAGGCCAGCCCTCCAGCGCGCCGCCGCCGACCCAGGCGCCCAACCCCGTGCCGCCGACCCAGGCCGCATAGGCCGCCAGCCCCAGCCCGAACATGTAGCCCTCGGAAAACCGCTGCCCCCGTGCCAGCGCGCCCAGCGCCTGGCCGAAGACCTCGTCGGTCAGCCCCCAGGCCCAGGCCCAGGCCAGCCGCCGCCGCGCCTGCGGCCCCGCCTGCTTCATCAGGGCCGGACCATAGAGCAGATGCCGCAGGTTCATCGCGATCAGCGTGAAGGCCGCTACCAGCACCGGCGCGCCCGAGGCCACCAGGGCCAGCGCCAGGAACTGGCTGGCCCCGGCATAGATCACCAGCGACAGGAACACCGCCTCGACTTCGGTCAACCCGATCCGCACCGCCGCCACGCCAAAGGAAAAGGCGATCGGGAAATACCCCAGCACGATCGGCAAGGCCTGGGCCAGACCGGCCCCGAAACCGCCCGTTTCCGGCAGCTCGCCCGCCGCCCCGCCTGCCTCTGCCCCGCCCATCGCCGCCTCTCGGTTCATCGCGGGCAAGCTATGCGCCGCTCCCTACGCCGTCAATCGCCGCCCCCATCCGCCGGCGGGGTCAGGAATGCGCGACTTTCGCCGCCCGCCGGGGCATGGCACGCCTTGCCACCGCAGCCCCGCCGAGAAGAAAGCCCATGCCCCGCCAACCCCGCCCGCTCCTGCCGATCCTGACCCTCGCCGCCGCCCTTGCCGCCCTTGCGGCCGCCCCGGCCCGCGCCGGCGCCCTGGTCGAAATTCCCGGCAGCGCCGGCAGCGTCGGCCTGTGGTCGCTGGCCGGCTATCGGTCGGACACCGGCGATTTTGACCATTGCGCCGCCACGCTGGCCTATACCGGCGGGGAAAAGCTGGTGCTGCAGGCCCTGACCGATGACCGCCTTGCCGTGGTCCTGTCCATGCCGGGCGTCAGCCATGCGCCCGGCCAGCAGTTCCAGGCCCGGCTGATGACCGAGGTCGGCCTGCCCGCCGATGGCCTGGCCGAGGCGCTGGACAGCCAGCATGTCTCGATGACCTTCCGCGGCATCGAGGACACGGTCGCCTTCCTGTCCGCCGGCCAGACCCTGCGGATGCTGGGCGTCGGCATGGACGCCGCGCTGGCCACACCCGACCTGGGCGCCGCCGCCGCCCTGCGCGACTGCGCCCGCAGCCAAACCGCCGCCCCCTGACCTGCATCTCCCTGCCCCGCGCCCACGACCCGCGCCCCTCCTGACCCGCGCCTCTCCAGCGCCCCGCGCGCCCCTGACCCGCCTTTCCTGCCCCACCCCTCCTGACCCGCCCGCCCTACTGCCCCGCGCGCCCACCCGCTCCCAAGGCCCGGCCGTCGGGAAAGCCAGCCTTGCCCGGCCTAGTCACTGTCCTAGGCTTGGCCGGCGCAGGCGCCCCCGCCTGCCCCCGCGCCTCCTGCCCTGCACTCACGGATCGCACCCTCCTGCCCTCGCCCCCCTCACCCGCCCCTCCTGGCCCGCGCCCCTCCCGCCCTGCGCCTCCTGCACCGCACTCACGGATCGCACCCTCCTGCCCTCGTCCCGTCACCCGCTCCCTAGGCCCGCGCCTCTCCCGCCCTGCGCGCGCCCCTCACCCGCCCTGCGCGCGCCCCTCACCCGCCTCTCCTGCCCCACCCCTCCTGCCCCACCCTCCTGCACCGCACCCACGGCTCGCGCGCTCCTGCCCTCGCCCCCTCACCCGCCCCTCCTGACCCGCGCCCTCCTGCCCCGCGCCCACGGCCCGCGCCCAAGGCCCGCCTTTCCTGACCCGCGCCTCTCCAGCGCCCCGCGCGCCCCTGACCCGCCTTTCCTGCCCCACCCCTCCTGACCCACGCTCACCACTCGCCCGCCCCTCACCCGCCTCTCCTGCCCCGCGTCCACGGCCCGCACCTTCCTGCCCTCGCCCCCCACCCGCTCCCAAGGCCCGGCCGTCGGGAAAGCCGGCCTTGCCCGGCCTTGGCGCTGTGCTAGGCTTGGCCGGCGCAGGCGCCCCCGCCTGCCCCCGCGCCTTCCTGCCGATACCGCCCGACGACACCACCCGACGACACCGCCCGACCCGACCCCGCATTTCCCCTGCCCGCCCGTTTCCTCCGGCCCAACCGCCCCGCTTCTCCCGCCAAAGAGGTTCCCATGCGCCCGTCCCGCCCGTCTCGGATCCAGACCCCGGCCCAGACCCCCGCCAAATCCCCGGCCCGAACCCCGGCCCTGACCCTCGCCGCCGCGCTCGTCGCCCTCGCCCTCCCGGCCGCGCCGGTTCAGGCCGCCGACCTGCCCGGCTCGAAATTCGCCTCGGGCAACTGGGCCGGGGCCGCCTGGGTGGATGACCGGGGCGCCTTCGTCGACTGCTATTTCGGCGTGCGCTTTTCGGGAGGAGAGGAGCTGTCGGTCTCGCTGACGGCCGATGACACGCTGACGGTCTACCTGACCGCACCGGGGGCGAAATTCGCGCCCGGCGCTTCCTATGACGCGGCGCTGATGACCGAGTCGGGCTATCCGATCACCGGCAAGGGGTTCGGCTCGAACGAGACCTTCATCGGCTTTCCCATTGCCGGGGTCGATGCCGCGATAGATTTCCTGACCCAGGGCAGTTCTCTGCGGCTCTACGGCGTCGGCATCGATCAGTCGCTGGATATCCGCGGCATCGGCGGCGCGCTGTCGCTGGCGCGGGCCTGCCTGGTCACGCAGGGCAGCGCCGCGCAAACCGCCGCCGCCCCGGCCCCCGCCGCCGCGGCCCCGGCCCCGGCCAAACCCAAACTGGGCAGCGGCCTCGGTGCCAAGCCGGCGCAAATGTCCGGCGACACCGCGGTATTCTCGCGCCTGCCCCGCCCCTGACCGCGCGCCCCCGACCGCGCCTTCCTGACCACGCCCCGCCGCTTCATCTTGGCCCAAATACTCCGGGGGTCCGGGGCTGGCCCCCCCCGGCCTGCCAAAGCCCCCCGGAATCGTTAACCGATCCTTAATTTGACCAGGTTAACCCATTGGAATCCTTTGCGTCCGCCAGCGTCCCATCGTGGGACGCTACTCCGCCGCCTCGGCATAATCCTCGACCGGCGGGCAGGTGCAGACCAGGTTCCGGTCACCCCAGACATTGTCCACCCGCCCCACCGGCGGCCAGTACTTGTCCACCCGAAAGGCGCCGGGCGGAAAGCAGCCCGCCTCGCGGCTGTATTTCCGCTCCCACTCGCCCACCAGCGCCGCCACCGTGTGGGGGGCATGGCGCAGCGGGCTGTCCTCGGCGGCGATCTCGCCCCGCTCGACCGCCCGGATCTCCTCGCGGATCGCCAGCAGCGCGGTGATGAAGCGGTCGATCTCGGCCTTGGTTTCCGACTCGGTCGGCTCCACCATCAGCGTGCCCGCCACCGGCCAGGACATCGTCGGCGCGTGGAAGCCGTTGTCGATCAGCCGCTTGGCGATGTCGTCCACCGTGACCCCCGCCTCGGCAAAGGGCCGGGTGTCCAGGATGCACTCATGCGCCACCCGCCCCTTGTTGCCCATGAACAGGATCGGATAGGCCCCGGCCAGCCGCGCCGCGATGTAGTTGGCGTTCAGGATCGCCACCCGCGTCGCCTGCCGCAGCCCGCTGCCGCCCATCATCAGGCAATAGGCCCAGCTGATCAGCAGGATCGAGGCCGAACCGTAGGGCGCGGCGGACACCGGGCCTTCGGCGCCGCCGGTCTCGGGGTGGCCCGGCAGATAGGGCGCCAGATGGGCGCGGACACCGATCGGCCCCATGCCGGGGCCCCCGCCGCCATGCGGGATGGCAAAGGTCTTGTGCAGGTTCAGGTGGCTGACATCGCCGCCGATCTCGCCCGGTTTCACCAGACCGACCAGGGCATTCATGTTCGCCCCGTCGATATAGACCTGCCCGCCGTGGTCATGGGTGATCCGGCAGACCTCCTTCACCGTTTCCTCGAAGACGCCGTGGGTGGAGGGATAGGTGATCATGCAGGCCGCCAGCCTGTCGCCCGCCGCCGCCGCCTTGTCGCGGAAATCCTCCATGTCGACATCGCCGTTGGGCGCAGACTTCACCACCACCACCTGCATCCCCGCCATCTGCGCCGAGGCCGGGTTGGTGCCATGGGCCGAGGTCGGGATCAGGCAGATCCTGCGGTCGTGATCGCCGCGCGAGCGGTGATAGGCCAGGATGGTCAGCAACCCGGCATATTCCCCCTGCGCGCCGGAATTCGGCTGCATGGAAAAGGCGTCATAGCCGGTGATCTCGCACAGCTTGGCGGTCAGGTCGCTGATCGCCTCGGCATAGCCCGCGGCCTGGTCGACCGGCACAAAGGGGTGCAGGCTGGAAAACTCGGGCCAGGTGATCGGCATCATCTCGGCCGCGGCGTTCAGCTTCATCGTGCAGGACCCCAGCGGGATCATCGCCCGGTCCAGCGCCAGGTCGCGGTCGCTGAGCCGGCGCATGTAGCGCATCATTTCCGATTCAGCCCGGTTCATGTGGAACACCGGATGCGTCAGATAGGCAGTGTCGCGCAGCATCGCCTCGGGGAAACCCAGCGCGGCGCGGTGCGGCGGCACGCCATGGATGCCAAAGGCCCGCAGCACGCGGATCAGCACCTGTTCGTCGGTGGTCTCGTCCAGCGAAATGCCGATGCGGTCATGGCCGATCTTGCGAAAGTTCAGCCCCTCGGCCCGCGCGGCGGCCAGGATGCCGGCCTGCCCCACGCCCACCTCGACGGTGATGGTGTCGAAGAAGGCCTTGGGCGAGACCCTGGCCCCCGCCGCCTTCAGCGCCCGCGCCAGCCGCTGGGTCAGGAAATGCACCCGTTCCGCAATCGCCCGCAGGCCCTTTGGCCCGTGGAACACCGCATACATCGAGGCCATCACCGCCAAGAGCGCCTGCGCGGTGCAGACGTTCGAGGTGGCCTTTTCCCGCCGGATATGCTGTTCGCGCGTCTGCAACGCCAGGCGATAGGCCTTGCCGCCCTGCGCGTCGATCGAGACGCCGACGATGCGCCCCGGCATCTGCCGCTTGTGGGCGTCCTTGACCGCCATGAAGGCGGCATGCGGGCCGCCATAGCCCATCGGCACGCCGAACCGCTGCGACGAACCGATGGCGATATCGGCCCCCATCGCGCCGGGTTCCTTCAAAAGGCACAGCGCCAGCAGGTCGGTCGCCACCACCGCCACCGCGCCGGCCGCATGCAGGGCGGCGATCTCGTCGGTAAAGTCGCGCACATGGCCATAGCTGCCCGGATACTGGAACAGCGCGCCGAACACCTGCGAGGGGTCCAGGTTCTCGGCCATGTCCTCGATGACCTCGATCCCCAGCGCCTGGGCGCGGGTGCGGATCACCGCGATGGTCTGCGGATGGCAGAACCGGTCGACAAAGAAGGCGCGGGCCTTCGATTTCGCCACCCGCTCGGCCATGGTCATCGCCTCGGCCGCCGCCGTCGCCTCATCCAGGAGGCTGGCATTGGCCACGTCCAGCCCGGTCAGGTCGCAGACCATGGTCTGATAGTTCAACAGCGCCTCGAGCCGGCCCTGGGCGATTTCCGGCTGATAGGGGGTATAGGCGGTATACCAGGCCGGGTTTTCCAGGATGTTGCGCTGGATCGCCGGCGGCGTCACCGTGCCGTAATAGCCCTGTCCGATCAGGCTGGTCATCACCTTGTTCTTGGCCGCCACCTCATGCATCCGCGCCAGCAGCTCATGCTCGGCCAGGGGCGCCCAGGACAGCGCCGCCTTTTGCCGGATCGCGGCCGGCACCGTCTGGTCGATCAGCGCATCCAGGCTGGGCACACCCACGGCGGCCAGCATCTCGGCCATCTCGTCCGGCGAGGGGCCGATATGGCGGCGGTTGGCGAAATCGTAGGGGTTGTAGTCGGTGGGGGTAAAGGCCATTGCGAAACCTCGGGCATGGGGCGGGCAGGTTCCTGCAAAGGAACCCGCGCTCTTTCCAGAAGAAGATCGCCCGGAAGGTTCGGAATTCCGGGCGCGGGGCGTCAGCCGATCAACTCGTTGTATTCGTCTTCGTCCATGAACTGGTCCAGCACCGACAGGTCGTCGAGCTTCATCTTGAAGAACCAGGCCGCGCCGGTCGGGTCTTCGTTCACCAGGCCCGGATTGTCGGCCAGCTTGCCGTTGACCGCTACCACCTCGCCGTCGACCGGGGCCAGGATGTCCGACGCCGCCTTGACGCTTTCGATCACGCAGACCTCGTCGCCCTCGGCCACCTGGGTTTCCGGCTCGGGCAGCTCGATGAAGACCACATCGCCCAGCGCGGTGGCGGCGTGTTCGGTGATGCCGACCACGACCAGATCGCCCTCGACGCGCAGCCATTCGTGTTCCTTGGTGTATTTCATCGCAGATCCTCAGCGTTTGTAGGAAGTGGGGAAGAAGGGCATGTCGCAGACGGCGACCGGCAGCCGGCGCCCGCGCACCTCGCCGTCCAGCCGGGTGCCGGGGGCGGCAAGCGGGGCGGGCAGATAGGCCATGGCGATCGGCGCCTCGAGCGAAGGGCCGTAGCCGCCCGAGCAGATGGTTCCGGCCGGGGTCTCGCCGTCAAACAGCGCGGTGCCGTCGCGCATCGGCGCGCGGCCCTCGGGGCGCAGGCCGGCACGGCGGCGGGCGGGGCCTTCGGCCAGTTCGCGCAGGATGCGGGCGGCGCCCGGAAAGCCGCCCTCGCGGTCGCCGCCGGCGCGGCGGGATTTCTGGATCGCCCAGGTCAGGCCGGCCTCGACCGGGCTGGTGGTCTCATCCAGGTCATGGCCATAGAGGCACAGCCCCGCCTCCAGCCGCAGGCTGTCGCGGGCGCCCAGGCCGATCGGCAGCACCTCGGGCATCGCCAGCAGCTGGCGGGCCAGCGCCCCGGCCTGCGCCTGCGGCACCGAGATCTCGAACCCGTCCTCGCCGGTATAGCCCGAGCGGGAAATCCACAGATCGCCAAAGACGCCCACATCCATGAAGCGCATCGCCGAGACCCCGGGCACCAGCCGCGCCAACGCCGCCTCGGCCTGCGGCCCCTGCAGCGCCAGAAGCGCGCGGTCGGTCACCGCCACCACCTCGGCCACCCCGGCCAGATGCGCGGCCATGTGCGGAATGTCATGCGCCTTGCGGGCCGCGTTCACCACCACGAACAGATGATCGCCGCGATTGGCGAACATCAGGTCATCCAGCACGCCCCCGGCCTCGTTGGTGAACAGGCCATAGCGCTGCCGGCCCTCGGCCAGGCCGGCCACGTCGACCGGCATCATCGCCTCGAACCCGGCGACCAGCGCGGCCATCCCGGCCTTGGGGCGCAAGATCACCTGCCCCATGTGGCTGACATCGAACAGCCCGGCGGCGGCGCGGGTGTGCAGATGTTCCTTCATCACCCCGGCGGGATATTGCACCGCCATCTCGTATCCGGCAAAGGGCACCATCTTGCCGCCCAGTTCCACATGCAGGTCGTGCAGCCCCAGCCGCAAAAGCTCGGTCAAGCCGCCTCTCCTTCTTCCTGGCCGGAACGCACCGGCACCGTCCGCGGCAGTCCCCCTGCCGCCCGGTGCCCCCTCTGTCCCTGCCGCATCCGCAGCGCCTGAGATTGTTATCCCTTCGGCGGGCGCCAGATGCGCCACTCTCCAGAGTCTCTTTGCAGGAACGGTCCCTTGCGCCTGAGAGTTTACCGGGGCGGTTGCTCCTTCGGCACCGTCGGGCCGCCTGGGCCCGCCGGATTCTCCCGATCCTGCGCCCACAGCGATACCCCAGCCGGCCCGCATCCGGCAAGAGCAAATCGGAATGCGACGGTATGCCGAGCGTTTGCGACGCCCCCGCCCCGCCCCCGGCGCACCCTGCACGGAACAAGCCGCCGCCTGCCGCTTCATCTTGGCCAAAATACTCCGGGGTCCGGGGCAGCGCCCCGCCGCCGGCCAGACCTCAGACCGCCGGAACCTTTTGCAGAAGCGGCATCAGGTCGGCCATTTCCGGCCCGGCGTCGCGCCCGGTCAGCGCCCGGCGCAGCGGGCGGAACAGGTCCTTGCCCTTGCGGCCCGTCGCGGCCTTGACCGCCCCGGTCCAGTCGCCCCAGGTCGCCGCGGTCCAGGGCCGCGGCGGCAGCATGGCCAGCGCCTGCGCCACGAAATCGCGGTCGGCCTCGTCCACCAGCGGCACGGCGCCGTCGCGGATCAGCCCCCACCAGCCGGCAAGGTCGTCCAGCACGGTGATATTGCCCCTGGCCACGGCCCAGAACGCCTCGGACTGCTCGGCCGGCACCCCCAGCGCCGCGATCCGCGCGGCCACGGACGCATGCGGCAGGCCCTGGACATGGGCGCGGGTCAGCGGGAACAGGTTGTCGGGATCGAATTCGGTGGGCGCGGTGCCGAAACTGCCGATGTCGAACCCCTCGGCCAGCTCGTCCAGCGACGCCGCCAGCACCACCGGCTGCGACGACCCCAGCCGCGCCATCAGCGACAACAGCGCCATCGGCTCTACCCCCTGGGCGCGCAGGTCGCGCAAGGACAGCGCCCCCAGCCGCTTCGACAGCTTTTCCCCGCCCGGTCCCGACAGCAGCGAATGATGCGCAAAGGTCGGCGGCGTGCCGCCCAGCGCCTGCATGATCTGGATCTGCGTGGCGGTATTGGTCACATGGTCGGCGCCGCGGACAATATGGGTGACGCCCATTTCCACGTCGTCGACCGACGAGGCAAAGGTATACAGCACCTGCCCGTCGGCCCGGATCAGCACCGGGTCGGACACCGAAGCCGCGTCGATCGAGATCGGGCCGATGATGCCGTCTTCCCATTCGATCCGGTTCTGGTGCAGCAGGAACCGCCAGTAGCCCTCGGCCCCCGCCGCCCGCGCCGCCTCTTTCTGCGCCGCGTCCAGCGCCAGCGACGCGCGGTCATAGACCGGCGGCCGGCCCATGTTCAGCTGCTTCTTGCGTTTCAGGTCCAGTTCCGCCGGGGTCTCGAAACATTCGTAGAACCGCCCCTCGGCCCGCAGCCTTTCGGCCGCCGCCTCATAGCGGTCATAGCGCAGCGACTGCCGCTCGACCCGGTCCCAGTGCAGGCCCAGCCAGTCCAGGTCCTGCATCAGCGCGTCGATATATTCCTGTTTCGAGCGTTCCTGGTCGGTGTCGTCCAGCCGCAGGATGAAGGTGCCGCCGGCCTTGCGGGCGATCAGGTAGTTCATCAGCGCGGTGCGCAGGTTGCCGACGTGGATATACCCCGTGGGCGAGGGGGCGAACCGGGTGACGACAGTTCCGGTTGCGGGGCGGGTTGCGGGGCTGGACATCTCTGGGCTCCTTGGACCCGCCCCCCTTGTCACAAGGCCCCGATCTTGTCCAGTTCGGGGCGCGCGTGTGGGTGGCTCCCACCGGGCTTTTCGCCGCCGGCAAAGGGCGCTAGCCTGCCGCCATGACAAACCCCGCCCCCGAAGCCATCGCCCCCTCGCTGGCGCTGATCGAACAGCTGGCACATGACGCCGTCGCCGCCCTGCCCGAACCCTGGCGCCTGCCCGCCACCCAGGTGGTGCTGCGGATCGAGGATTTTCCGCCCGACGAAATGCTCGAGGCGCTGGACCTGAATGACGCCTTCGAGCTGACCGGGCTATATGAGGGCATCCCGCTGACCGAGAAATCGGTGGCGGGCCAGCCCACCCACCCCGACCTGATCTGGCTGTTCCGCCGCCCGATCCTGGATGAATGGTGCGAAAGGGGCGATGTCTCGATCGCGGAACTGGTGGGGCATGTCGTGGTGCATGAACTGGCGCATCATTTCGGCTGGTCGGACGAGGACATCGCCCAGGTCGACCGCTGGTGGGAATGACGCCAACCGAAATGCCGCACAACGGCTGTGCAGGATCGCACAGGCGATGACGGCGCAGTAATCGGCCTCCCGCCCCCCCGCGCGAATGCCCCGCCACAAAGGCTGGTCACCGTGGCCGCTGTTGCTGTATGATAGCGGTAACAGACGCAGGTGACCGATGCCCGAGCCCATAGCCGACCCCAGCCCGATCCTGACCCTGACGCTGAACCCGGCGCTGGACATGGCGACCGAGGTGGCCGAGATCATTCCCGGCCAGAAGCTGCGCTGCTCGGACCCGCTCCTGGACCCCGGCGGCGGCGGGCGAACGTCAGCCGCGCGATCCGGGCGCTGGGCGGCGACAGCCTGGCGCTGGTGGCCATCGGCGGGCTGACCGGCGACCGGCTGGCGGGGCTGATCCGCGCCTCGGGCATCACCTTCCTGTCGATCCTGGGCCCCGGCGAGACCCGGCAATCGCTGACCGTCAGCGAAGAGACCACCGGCAAGCAATACCGCTTCATGCTGCCCGGCCCGGTCTGGGGCGAGGCCGAGCGCGCCCGCGTCTTTACCCTGTTGCGCGCCACGGCGCGGCCCGGCGGCATCTCGGTGATCTCGGGCAGCCAGCCGCCCGGCGTGCCGCCGGATTTCCCCGCCCAGCTGGCGGAATCGATGCCCGGCAGCCGGGTGGTGCTGGACACTTCGGGCAAGCCGCTGACCGAAGCGGTGCGCCGGCCGATCCCGGGGCTGGAGGTGCTGCGGATGGACAGCGAAGAGGCCGAGAGCCTGACCGGCCATGCCCTGGTCAGCCGCGCCGACACCGCCGATTTCGCGCAGGAACTGGCCCGGCATGGCGTGGCGCGCAAGGTGCTGGTGGCGCGGGGCGCCGATGGCAACGTGCTGGCCACGGCCGACCGGCGCATCTTTGCCCCCGCCCCCAGGGTGCGGGTCAAATCCACCGTCGGCGCCGGCGACAGTTTCGTGGCGGGGCTGGTGCTGGCGCTGTCGCGCGGGCAGTCCGATGACGAGGCGCTGTCGCTGGCCGCCGCCGCGGCCGCCGCGGCGGTGATGACCGACGCGACGCAACTGTGCCGCCCCGAGGACGTGATGCGCCTGCTACCGGAAACCACGGTCAGCGAGATCTAGCAGCCGCTGGCGCCGGGGGGGGCGATGCAGGGGGCTTCGCGCCCCCTCAGGCGAATGCGGGCATTCGCCTTCACCCCCGCGGAGTATTTCGGCCAAGATGAAGCATATGGGCCGGGCCTTTCGGCGCGCCGGCCTACTGGCCCGAGCCGTCGCGCCAGCGCATCGCGATCGGATAGCGGCGGTCGAGCCAGAAGGCCTTTTGCGTCAGCCTGGTGCCCGGCGCCGACTGGAAGCGTTTGTATTCCGCAATGTAGAGCAGGTGTTCCACCTTCTTCACCGTCGCCCGGTCGAAGCCGCGGGCCACCAGGTCCGCAACCGAAGCATCGTGTTCGACCAGCCCTTCGAGAATGGCATCCAGCACCTCATAGGGCGGCAGGCTGTCCTGGTCGGTCTGGTTGGCCCGCAATTCGGCCGAGGGCGGCTTGGTGATGATGCGTTCGGGGATCACCTCGCCCGCCGGGCCCTTCATCCAGGGGCGGTGGTTTTCGTTCCTCCAGCGCGCGGTCAGGAACATGCGGGTCTTGTACATGTCCTTGACCGGGTTGTAGCCACCGTTCATGTCGCCGTAGATCGTGCAGTAGCCGACGGCCATTTCCGACTTGTTGCCGGTGGTCAGCAGCATCTCGCCGAACTTGTTCGACAGCGCCATCAGCATCAGGCCGCGCAGGCGCGACTGGATGTTTTCTTCGGTGATGCCGGGCTCGGTGCCGGCGAACAGCGGCGCCAGCGCCGCGCCCACGGCCGCCTGCGGCCCCGAGATCGGCACGCTGTCCAGCCGGCACCCCAACCGGCGGGCGCAATCGGCCGCATCCTCGAGCGAATGCGCGCTGGTGAATTCCGACGGCAGCATGACGCAGCGCACGTTTTCCGGCCCCAGCGCGTCGCAGGCGATGGCGGCGACGATGGCGCTGTCGATGCCGCCCGACAGGCCCAGGAGCGCCTTGCGGAACCCGCATTTCGCCATGTAGTCGGCCAGCGACAGCACGCAGGCCCGGTAATCCGCCTCGCCGATCGGCGGGATCGGCGCGATCTGGCCGGGGTCGGCCGCCCAGCCATCGGGGCCGCGGCGGAAGGTGACATGGGTCACGTTCTCGTCGAACTGCGGCATCTGCACCGCCAGGTGGCCGCCGGGGTTCAGCACCATGCTGGAGCCGTCGAACACCTGGTCGTCCTGCCCGCCCACCATGTTCAGGTAGACCAGCGGCAGGCCGGTCTCGACCACGCGGCCGACCATCAGGTTCAGCCGCAGGTTCGGCTTGCCGCGGTGATAGGGGCTGCCGTTGGGCACCAGCAGGATCTCGGCCCCGGTTTCCTCGAGCGTCTCGGCCACGTCGGGGTGCCAGGCATCCTCGCAGATCGGAGAGCCGATCCGCACCCCGTTCACCACATAGGGCCCGGCGACATCGGCCGAGGCGAACACCCGCTTTTCATCGAAGACCGCGTCGTTGGGCAGGTGATGCTTCAGCACCGTGGCGGTGGCCTTGCCGCCCTGCAGGATCCAGTAGGCGTTGAAGAGCCGCCCGCCCTGCCGCGCCGGCCCGCCGATGGCCAGCGCCGGCCCCTCGGCGCAGTCGCGCGCCAGGGCCTCGATCGCGGCGATCGCCTCGTCCTGGAAGGCGCGCTTGAGGATCAGGTCCTGGGTCTGGTAGCCGGTGACGAACATCTCGGTCAGCGCCACCAGATCGGCCCCAGCGGCCTTGCCTTCGGCCCAGAAGCCCCGTGCCCGGGCGGCATTGCCGGCGATGTCGCCCACCACGGGGTTGGCCTGCACCAGCGTCATGCGGAACCGATCGGTCATCTGGCATCTCCTGTGGCCCCGTCCTTCGTGGCCCGTCTTTCGGCTTCTAACCCCCGCCGCCGCCGCTGAAAAGCCCGTCGCCTCGTGCCGGCTTGCCAGCCCCGGAGGCCGCATCATACCCTGTTGCCCGGATTCGCCTGCAGGAGTGCCCCCCATGCGCATCGTCCCGGCCACGGCCCTTTTCGCCCTGCTGGCCCTGAGCGGCCCGCTTTCCGCCCAGTCAGAGGGCGAGGTGGTGACAAAGAAATACGACGACGGCTCGGTCTATGAGGGCACGTTCCGCAACGGCCGGCAGGATGGCAAGGGCACCTACCGGCTGCCGAACGGCTATGAATATGCCGGCGACTGGGTCGAGGGCGAGATCCGCGGCCAGGGCGTGGCGAAATACCCCAACGGCTCGGTCTATGAAGGGGCCTTCACCAAGGGCCAGCCGGATGGCAAGGGCAAGATCACCTACCCCGACGGCGGCACCTATGACGGCGACTGGACCGAGGGCAAGATGACCGGCCAGGGCGTCGCCACCTATGCCAACGGCGCGAAATACACCGGCAGCTTCCTGAACGGCCAGCACAACGGCAAGGGCCGGATCGAGAACCCCGGCGGCTATGTCTACGAAGGCGACTGGGTGGCCGGGGTCAAGGACGGCCAGGGCAAGATCACCTATCCCGACGGCGCCACCTATGAAGGCGGCCTGGTCAAGGGCGAAAGGTCGGGCCAGGGCACGCTGATCATGCCGAACGGGCTGACCTATGTCGGCGCCTGGGCCGAGGGGCAGATCAACGGCACCGGCAAGCTGACCCAGCCGGGCGGCGATGTCTACGAAGGCCCCTTCGCCAACGGCCAGCGCGAGGGCCGGGGCCGCGTGACCCATGCCTCGGGCGATGTCTACGACGGAGAGTTCAAGGCCGACCGCCGCCATGGCCAGGGCGTGTTCACGGCCAGGGACGGGTTCAAGTACGAAGGCTCCTGGGTCGAGGGCCGGATGGAAGGGACCGGATCGGTGACCTATCCGGATGGCTCGGTCTATGTCGGCGCCATGCTGAACGACCAGGCCCAGGGCCAGGGCGCCATCACCTATCCCGACGGCTCGACCTATACCGGCGCCTGGGATCAGGGGGTGATTCAGGGCAAGGGCAAGGCCACCTATGCCAACGGCCTGGTCTACGAGGGCGATTTCGTCGCCGCCCGCCCCGAGGGCAGCGGCACGATGAGCTATCCCGACGGCTACCGCTACGAAGGCGACTGGAAGGAAGGCCAGCGCGAGGGCACGGGCACGGCGACCTATGCCGATGGCACGGTCTACAAGGGCGGCTTCCGCGCCGGGCTGCGCGAGGGGACCGGCGAGATCACCATGCCGGACGGCTTTGCCTATGCCGGCGCCTGGAAAGCCGGCGAGATCGACGGCATCGGCCGCGCCACCTATCCTTCGGGCGATGTCTACGAAGGGGCGTTCAAGGTCGGCAAACGCGCGGGCCAGGGCAAGATGACCTACAAGACCGGCCAGATCGCCGAGGGCATCTGGCAGGACGGCATCCTGACCGCGCCGCCCGAGGGCACGCCCGAAGCCCCCGCCGACGGCACCGCCCCGGCCGAAGGTGCCGCCCCGGCTGAACCCGCCGGCAGCCCCTGAACCCACCCGCGCGCAAGCAGGAAATTGCGCGCCTGCCGGCGCAAGCCTTTTTGTCGGCAGGCCGGCGCGCCGCTGGCCGACGTCGCCTGATGAGGGGCGCTGCCCCTCAAACTCCCCGGAGTATTTCGGCCAAGATGAATGGCAAGGATCCGGGCAGGTCTTCATCTTGGCGTAAATACTCCGGGGGGAGGGCGAATGCCCGCATTCGCCCGGTTGGGGGTGGAACCCCCATCCGGCAACGCCAGTCCCCCGCGGCGCCCCTGCCAGGACCATGGCTTGCGCCGGCAGGCGCTCAATTCGAAAACCTGCCGCCCCCCCCTTTTCTTCGCCGCAAAGCGCCGTATAGTCGGCGCATGACCAAGGCTTCGCACATTCTCTGCGCCGCGCCGGGCTTTTGCCCGTCGATCAGCCTTGGCCTTCTGCTTCTTAGCCGCCTCTGAGCGTGCCCAAGGGCGCGACCGCTCGGAGGTGAACAGCGCCCAGGACGACGACCAGGACTGCAACGGCTGAGACCCAAGGATTACCGAAATGACCGACAAGACCACGCAACCCCGCGTATTGATCTTTGACACCACGCTGCGCGACGGCGAACAAAGCCCCGGCGCCACCATGACCCATGAGGAAAAGCTGGAGATCGCCGGCCTCCTGGACGAGATGGGGGTGGATATCATCGAGGCGGGCTTTCCCATCGCCTCCGAGGGCGATTTCGCCGCCGTGTCCGAGATCGCCCGGCGGGCGAAGAACTCGACCATCTGCGGGCTGGCGCGGGCAAACCAGAAGGACATCGACCGCTGCTGGGAAGCCGTGCGCCATGCCAGGTCGCCGCGCATCCATACCTTCATCGGCACCTCGCCGCTGCACCGCGCCATTCCGAACCTGGACATGGACCAGATGGCCGAGCGCATCCATGAAACCGTGACCCACGCCCGCAACCTCTGCGACAACGTGCAGTGGTCGCCGATGGATGCGACCCGTACCGAGCCCGACTATCTGGCCCGCGTGGTGGAAATCGCCATCAAGGCCGGTGCGACCACGATCAACATTCCCGACACGGTGGGCTATACCTACCCGTTCGAGAGCGCCAAGATCATCGCCATGCTGCTGGAGCGGGTGCCGGGCGCCGACACCATCACCTTCGCCACCCATTGCCATAACGACCTGGGCATGGCGACGGCGAATGCGCTGGCCGCGGTCGAGGCCGGCGCGCGGCAGATCGAATGCACGATCAACGGCCTGGGAGAGCGGGCGGGGAATACCGCGCTGGAAGAGGTGGTGATGGCGATGCGGGTCCGCAACGACATCCTGCCCTATTCGACCGGGATCGACACGACGAAGATCATGAACCTCAGCCGCCGGGTTTCCCAGGTCTCGGGCTTTCCGGTGCAGTTCAACAAGGCCATCGTCGGCAAGAACGCCTTCCTGCACGAAAGCGGCATCCATCAGGATGGCGTGCTGAAGAATGTGCAGACCTTTGAAATCATGCGGCCCGAGGATATCGGGATCACCGGCAAGAACATTGCCATGGGCAAGCATTCCGGTCGCGCCGCGCTGCGGGCCAAGCTGAAGGAGCTGGGGTTCGATCTGGCCGACAACCAGCTGAACGATGTCTTCGTGCGGTTCAAGGCCTTGGCCGACCGCAAGAAGGAGGTCTATGACGACGACCTGATCGCGCTGGTCTCGGACGAGCAGACCAATGACGCCTACGAATTCCTGCAGCTGCGGAAGCTGCGGGTGGTCTGTGGCACCGAGGGCCCGCAGGAAGCCGAGATGACGCTGATGGTCGACGGGGTGGAACGCCAGATCGACGCCACCGGCGACGGGCCGGTGGATGCGGCCTTCAACTGCGTCAAGATGCTGTTCCCGCACAAGGCGCGGCTGCAACTCTATCAGGTGCATGCGGTGACCGAGGGCACGGATGCGCAGGCCACGGTTTCGGTGCGGCTGGAGGAAGAGGGGCTGATCGTCACCGGATCCAGCGCCGATACCGATACCATCGTGGCCTCGACCCGGGCCTATATCAACGCGCTGAACCGGCTGATCGTGCGGCGGCAGAAGACCGCGCCGGGCGAGGATGTGAAGACGGTCACCTATCACGGCGAATAGGGCCTTGGCGCCGGGGGCGTCCCGACGTGGGACGCCCCGCGGACGCAATGAATTCAATACGTTGGCATGGCCATCTTAACGTTCTGTTAAGGTTTCCTCCCGCTTGGGCCGGATTTCTGTCACGATGGGCGCCATCGGTCCGGAGGGTGCTGCGATGAACCAGGCTGAGATCTACCGGCGGCAGGAGATGGGCGGCACGGTCCGAAAGGGCAAGCGGGCGGCGCTGATCGTGGTGGATTTCGTCAATGGTTTCGTCGACCCCGACATCTTTGGCGGCGGCAATTGCCTGGAGGCGGCGCAGGCCAGCGTCGGCGTTCTCGATGCTTTCCGCACCCGTGGCCTGCCGGTGGTCTTTACCCGCATCGTCTATGCCGAGGACGGATCGGATGCGGGGGTCTGGTGCGAAAAGGCGCCAAGGCTGCGCGAGTTGACCGAAAGCAACCCGGCAAGCCATGTCATTGATCTGCTGCGACCGCAGCCCGGCGAGGCGGTGATCTGCAAGACCCAGCCTTCGGCCTTTTTCGACACTGGACTGGGGGCGATCCTGCGCGCGAGGGATGTGGATTCGGTCGCCGTCATCGGCGCCACGACCAGCGGATGCGTGCGGGCAACGGTGGTGGACGCGATCAGCGGCAACTTTCGGCCCAGCGTGATCGCGGAGTGCGTCGGCGACCGCGCGCTGGCACCGCATCAGGCCAGCCTGTTCGACATGGAACAGAAATACGCCAATCTGGTTCGCCTGGCCGATCTTGCATCGCTGTTCTGACCTGCCCTGAGGCCCGCGCCCGCGGCGCGTCAGATCGGGCCGAAGGCGCCCGCCACCGCCGCGGCATGGGCGGCAAGGCCGGGGATGGCGGACCATTGCGCCAGGAGGTCGCCCCAGCGGAGCGGCACGAAGACCACGTCGCCGCCACGCACGGCGCGGGCGAAATCGGCGATCTCGGCGTGGTGGCGCGCGATGGCCTCGGGCGAGACCGGCCTGCCGCTGGCCCAGGTTGCGGGGGCGGCGTGCAGGTAGACCAGCACGGCGCCACGGGCACGCTTGGCCGCCTGGGTCTTCAGCCCGTAGGCGTGCTTCACCAGCTGCGCCGCGTCGAGACAGCGGTAGGACTGGTGCCCCTCGGCCAGGGCGCGGCGCATGGCGTTCCAGGGCGCCATGCCGGGGCCCCATTCGCGGCTGGCATAGGCTTCGGTGAAGGTGGTGGTCTTGCCGGGGCGGAAGGGTTCGTAGCGTTTCGATTCGACGCCGACCAGCGTGGTGGCGGTGGCGATCGCGGCATCCAGCCAGGGGTGGCGGCCGCCGCGCCAGGGAAAGCGCATCTCGGCCTCGATCTCCACTTCTTCCGGTTGCCCCATCGGCACGCCGGGCAAGGGCGGCAGATCGGCGGGGCGGTCGAGGAACCAGCCGAAGGCATTGGCGGCCAGGGCGGCCGAGGATTCGGGGCTGGCGAACTTGCCCGAGGCCAGCTCGTTGCCGGGGCTGCGGCGCAGCGCGGCCAGGACGCGGTCGGCGGGGACGCCGGGAAGGAAGCTGGGGTCGGTCAAGCTGGGGTCGGTCAAGGGGCGGTCCTTTGCGGTCGGCTCATCGGGGTTTTGGGCTGTCTTCGGGGGGGCTCATCGGGGTCTTCGACCCTCTTCGCGGGGGGCGGTTTGCTCATCGGGGGCTTTGCCCCTCTTCGCGGCGCGCGCGGATTGAGGCCGCGACGAGCGCCTGAAATGCGACGAGGAGCCGCCGGGTCAGCCCCCCTTCATCTCTTGCAGCGTGTTGCCGCCGTCGACCACCAGCATGGCGCCAGTGACATAGGAGGCCTCGTCCGAGGCGAGAAACAGCGCCGCGGCGGCGATTTCCTCGGGCGTGCCGGGGCGGCCGACCGGGGTTTTCGCGCCGGCGCGGATCTCTTGCGCGCTGGAACTGCCGGTGGCGATCCAGCCGGGCAGCACGGCGTTGCAGGTGATGCCTTGCCGCCCGTATTCCAGCGCGATCGACCGCGTCATGCCGGTGATGGCGGCCTTGGCGGTGGCATAGGCGCTGCTGCCGTCGATGGTGACGATGGGGCCGGTGACCGACGAGATGTTGACGATCCGGCCATGGCCGCGGGCGGCCATTCCGGGCAACGCGGCCCGGCAGCAATGGAAGGTGGTGTTGATGTTCAGCGCCATGTGATGCGCCCAGGCGGCGTCGGACCAGTCGGCGAGGTGGCCGCGTTTCACCCGCTTGCCGGTCTGGACCATGCCGGCGTTGTTGACCAGGATATCGACCGGGCCGAGCCGGGTCTCGACGGCGGCAAGGAGGCCCTCGACCTGCGCGGGGTCGGTCAGGTCGGCGACATGCGACATCACCCGCGGTCCGGCGGCCAGTTTGGCGGCCAGTTCGGCGGCGCGGTCGTGGATGCGCGGGGTGGTGGCGGTCAGGCAGACCCTGGCCCCGGCGGCCAGGGCCGCGCGGGCGATGGCAAAGCCGATTCCCCCCGGCGCCCCTGCCCCGGTGACCAATGCGATGCGTTCCGCGACCCCTGCCATGACCATTCCCCTGTGCCGGAATTTCCGCGCAAGTTTGCCCCGATGTTGCGAAAGGTCAAATCCGGACTGCGGTTGCCGGGCCGAAACTGCCGGAAAGAAAGGATTCTGCAAGCACGGAAAGGTGTAGGCAAGGCGCCGCGCGGCCGTTGCGGTGGGTCTTTCGCTTGGCCCCACAGGCTCTTATATGAAGGCGCCCGTTCCTGACGCTGAGTCGACGGGTAAATGCTGCTTGCTTGTGGGGACCCCTGATGTCGATTCTTTCCGGCCTGTTTTCGTCCGATATGGCGATCGACCTCGGCACGGCAAATACGCTGGTCTATATCCGCGGCAAGGGCATCGTGCTGAACGAGCCTTCGGTGGTGGCCTATCACGTCAAGGACGGCAAGAAGGTGGTGCTGGCGGTGGGCGAGGATGCCAAGCTGATGCTGGGCCGCACGCCGGGCAGCATCGAGGCGATCCGGCCGATGCGCGACGGCGTCATCGCCGATTTCGACAGCGCGGAAGAGATGATCAAGCATTTCATCCGCAAGGTTCACAAGCGCACGACCTTCTCGAAGCCGAAGATCATCGTCTGCGTGCCGCATGGCGCGACCCCGGTGGAAAAGCGAGCGATCCGCAATTCGGTGTTGCAGGCGGGGGCGCGGCGGGCCGGGCTGATCGCGGAACCGATCGCGGCGGCGATCGGCGCGGGCATGCCGATCACCGAACCCACCGGCAGCATGGTGGTGGATATCGGCGGCGGCACCACCGAGGTGGCGGTGTTGTCCCTGGGCGACATCGTCTATGCGCGCTCGGTGCGCGTGGGTGGCGACCGGATGGACGAGGCGATCATCAACTATCTGCGGCGGCACCAGAACCTCTTGATCGGCGAATCGACGGCCGAGCGGGTAAAGACCTCGATCGGCACGGCGCGGATGCCCGACGACGGGCGCGGCAGCAGCATGCAGATCCGCGGCCGCGACCTGTTGAACGGCGTGCCGAAGGAAACCGAGATCAACCAGGCGCAGGTGGCCGAGGCGCTGGCCGAACCGGTGCAGCAGATCTGCGATGCGGTGATGCAGGCCCTGGAGGCGACACCGCCGGACCTGGCGGCCGATATCGTCGACCGCGGCGTGATGCTGACGGGGGGCGGCGCGTTGTTGGGCGATCTGGACCTGGCGCTGCGCGAACAGACCGGCTTGTCGATCAGCGTCGCCAACGAGTCACTGAATTGTGTTGCCCTGGGCACCGGCAAAGCGCTGGAATACGAAAAGCAGTTGCGGCACGTCATCGATTACGACAGCTGACCCCCGCTGAACCCGCCCCCCCCCCCCAGATACGAGGCGCCCGTGTCCAAGACCCGCATCGGCCCGGAAGATTACTCTCGCCCCCTGCGCCGCCTGCTGGTGGGGCTGTTGGTGCTGGTGCTGCTGGGGCTGTTCCTGCTGTGGCGGATCGACAGCCCGCGGGTGGAACGGTTCCGCGCGGCCCTGGTGGATGCGGTGGTGCCGAACATGGAATGGGCGCTGGTGCCGGTGACCAAGGTCGCGGGCATGATCGAGAATTTCCAGTCCTACAGCCGGATCTACGACCAGAACCAGGAACTGAAGCGCGAGTTGCAGAAGATGGTGGCCTGGAAAGAGGCCGCCCGCCAATTGGGCGAGCAGAACGCGCGGCTGCTGGACCTGAACAAGGTGCGGCTGGACCCCAAGCTGACCTATATCACCGGGCAGGTGCTGGCCGACAGCGGCAGCCCGTTCCGGCAATCGGTGCTGCTGAACGTCGGCGCCCGCGACGGCATCCGCGACGGCTGGGCCTGCATGGATGGCCTGGGCTATGTCGGCCGGATCTCGGGCGTGGGAGAGCGGACCAGCCGGGTGATCCTGGTCACCGACTCGAACAGCCGGATTCCGGTGACGGTGCAGCCCTCGGGGCAGAAGGGGTTGCTGTCGGGCGACAATTCGCCCTTGCCGCTGCTGGAGTTCATCGAGGCCTCGGACGATGTGAAGCCGGGCGACCGGGTGGTGACTTCGGGCGACGGGTCGGTGCTGCCGGCGGGGCTCTTGGTGGGTCAGGTGGTGCGGGGCACCGACCGGCGGCTGCGGGTGGTGCTGTCGGCCGACTATCAGCGGCTGGAATTCCTGCGCGTCTTGCGCAGCCATGAGCTGGAGCCGCTGACCGACCCCGGCGCGCTGATCGCGCCGCCCTTGCTGCCGTCGGACCCGGTGCCGGAGATGGATGCCGAGGTCGATGCGGCGGCCCAGCCGGCGCAGGGCGGCGGCGATGTCGGCGAGGACGGCTCTGGCGCGGGCGAAGGCGGGGCTGGCGAAGGCGGGGGCGGCGAAGGCGGGGTGGCCCAGCCGGCGGGAGACAACGAATGATCGGCGACGGGCGGGCGGCGCATTGGGGTTACCGCGCGCTGTTCCTGGCGCTGGCGGTGCTGCTGTTGTTCCTGCGGCTGTTGCCGCTGGGCCGCGATGCCGGCGCCCTGCCCGGCCCCGACATCCTGCTGTGCCTGATCCTGGCCTGGGTGATGCGGCGACCCGATTACCTGCCGCTAGGCCTGATCGTGCTGGTGGTGCTGGCCGAGGATCTGGTGCTGATGCGGCCGCCGGGGCTGTGGACGGCGCTGGTGGTGCTGGCCAGCGAGTTCATCCGGTCGCGGGCGGCGCTGACGCGCGAGTTGAACTTTGTGGTCGAATGGCTGCTGGTGACGGGGCTGATGGTGGGAATGCTGCTGGCCTATCGGCTGGTTTTCGCGCTGGCGCTGTTGCCGCAGCCGCCGTTCGGCTATTCGGTGATACAGGTGCTGTGGTCGGCGCTGGCCTATCCGGCGGTGGTCTTTGCCTCGCGGCTGGTGCTGGACCTGCGCAAGCCGGCCACCGGGGAAATCGACGATTACGGGAGGCGCCTGTGAGACGCAGCCTGAAGGATACCGAGGACAGCGCCCGCACCATCACCCGGCGCGGGCTGCTGATGGGCGGCGCCATGTCGGCCATGGTGGTCGCGCTGGGGGCGCGGCTGCGCTATCTGCAGGTCGACCAGGCCGACGAGTTTCGCCTGCTGGCCGAGGAAAACCGCATCAACATCCGGCTGATCCCGCCGCGCCGGGGCATCATCTATGACCGCAACGGCAAGGTGATCGCGGAGAACGAGCAGAATTACCGCGTGGTCATCACCCGCGAGGATGCGGGCGACGTGGACCTGGTGATGAACCGGCTGGCGGCGCTGATCCCGATGACGCCCGAGGAGCTGGAGGAAACGCTGGCGGCGGTGCGGAAGAATTCCGCCTTTGTGCCGGTGATCGTCAAGGACCGGCTGAGCTGGGAGGATTTCTCGAAGGTGGCGATCAACGCCCCGGCCCTGCCCGGCGTGCTGCCCGAGGTGGGCCTGTCGCGGCAATATCGGCGCGATACCGATTTCGCGCATGTGGTGGGCTATGTCGGCCCGGTGTCGGACAAGGACCTGGAGGCCGAGGAAAACCCCGACCCGGTGCTGCGGCTGCCGAAATTCCAGATCGGCAAGATCGGCGTCGAGAAATGGATGGAAGACCGGCTGCGCGGCCATGCCGGGACCAAGAAGATCGAGGTCAACCATGTCGGCCGGGTGATGCGCGAGCTGGAGCGGCAGGAGGGCGACCCGGGCGAGGATATCCGCCTGACGATCGACGCCGACGTGCAGAACTTTGCCCAGGCGCGGCTGGGCGAGGAATCGGCCGCCGCCGTGGTGGTGGACGTGACCAACGGCGACATCCTGTGCTGCGCCTCTTCGCCGTCCTTCGACCCCAACCTGTTCGTGCGCGGCATCAGCCACAAGGACTATGCCGCGCTGACCGAACACGACCACCGACCCTTGGCCAACAAGGCGGTGTCGGGCGCCTATCCGCCGGGGTCGACCTTCAAGATGGTCACGGCGCTGGCGGCGCTGGATGCGGGCGTGATCACCGCCGACCATACGGTGCGCTGCCCGGGATACGTGGAAATCGGCGGGCGGCGGTTCCACTGCTGGAGCCGGGGCGGCCATGGCAAGGTGGGGCTGACCCGGTCCTTTGCCGAAAGCTGCGACGTGTTCTACTACGACATCGCCCAGAAGGTCGGCATCGACAAGATCGCCGAGACCGGCCGCAAGCTGGGCCTGGGCCAGCGGTTCGACCTGCCGATGTCGGCGGTGACCGACGGCAACATGCCCGACAAGGCCTGGAAGCTGGAGCGGCACAAGGCGGAATGGCGGATCGGCGACACGATCAACGCCTCGATCGGCCAGGGCTATGTGCTGGCCTCGCCCCTGCAACTGGCGATGATGGCGGCGCGGATCGCATCGGGCCGGGCGGTGGTGCCGCGGCTGGTGCGGATGATCGGCATCGAGGAAGTGCCGGTGGCCGAGGCGCCGCCCCTGGACCTGGCGCCCGACATCCTGGCGGCGGTGCGCCGCGGCATGGACGAGGTGGTGAACGGCGAGCGCGGCACCGCGCGGTCCAGCCGGATCGTCGAGCCGACGCTGGCGATGGCGGGCAAGACCGGCACCAGCCAGGTGCGCAACATCACCGCGGCCGAACGCGCCCGCGGCGTGGTGTCGAACGACCAGTTGCCCTGGAACCGGCGCGACCATGCGCTGTTCGTGGCCTATGCCCCGGTCGAGGCGCCGCGCTATGCCATCGCCGTGGTGGTGGAGCATGGCTCGGGCGGGTCCACCGCCGCGGCGCCGATCGCGCGCGACATCCTGCTGCGCGCCCAGTCCGACGGGCTGCCGCCGCTCGAGGCCTATCCGGCCAGCCAGCGCGGCCGGATCGAGACCATGCTGAAGGAGCTGCCGCTGCGCGACCCCGAGACCGGCCAGGCCCCGACGCGGTCGCAGGCGTGAGGCAAAGATGAGCTTTCTGGAAAGCCGCATCAAGCAGGCGCCCACCGGCCTTCGCAAGGTGCTGTACCTGAACTGGCCGCTGGTGGTGCTGGTGGCGGCGGTCGCCTCGGTCGGCATCCTGATGCTGTGGTCGATCGCCGGCGGCGATTTCGACATCTGGGCGCGGCGGCAGGCCCAGGTCTTTGCCGCCGGCATGGTGCTGATGTTCGCGGTGGCCATGGTGCCGGTCTGGTTCTGGCGCAACATGGCGGGGGTGGCCTATCTGCTGTCCTTTGCGCTGCTGATCTTTGTCGAGTTCAAGGGCAAGATCGGCATGGGCGCGCAAAGGTGGATCGAGCTGGGGCCGATCAACCTGCAACCGTCCGAGATGATGAAATTCGCCCTGGTGATGCTGCTGGCCAGCTATTACGACTGGCTGGACAACAAGCGGATCTCGCGGCCCTTGTGGGTGCTGCTGCCGGTCATCCTGACGGTGGCGCCGACGATCCTGGTGCTGATGCAGCCCAACCTCGGCACCTCGCTGATGCTGATCCTGGGCGGGGCCTCGGTGATGTTCGCAGCCGGGGTCAGCCTGTGGTATTTCGCCGCCGTGGCCAGCCTGGCGGTCAGCGCGGTGGCCGGCGTGTTCCTGACCCGCGGCACCCCCTGGCAGTTGCTGCACGATTACCAGTACCGCCGGATCGACACCTTCCTCGACCCCTCGGCCGACCCGCTGGGGGCGGGCTACAACATCATGCAGGCCAAGATCGCGCTGGGATCGGGCGGCTGGTCGGGCAAGGGCTTCATGCAGGGCACGCAAAGCCGGCTGAACTTCCTGCCCGAAAAGCACACCGACTTCATCTTTACCACCCTGGCCGAGGAATTCGGCTTCATCGGCGCCTTCTCGCTCTTGCTGCTCTATGCGCTGATCATCGGGTTCTGCCTGGTCTCGGCCCTGCAGAACAAGGACCGGTTTTCGTCGCTGCTGATCCTGGGGGTGGCGGCGAACTTCTTCTTCTACCTGGCGGTGAACCTGTCGATGGTGATGGGCATGGCGCCGGTGGTGGGCGTGCCCCTGCCGCTGCTCAGCTATGGCGGATCGGCGATGCTGGTGATCCTGGCCGGTTTCGGCCTGGTGCAAAGCGCCCACGTCCACCGCCCGCGCTGAGCGGCAATCCGATTGCGCGGCTGGCGCCGCACGGCTTTTCCTGAAGAGCGAGGGGGGCGCTGCCCCCCAACGGCCTTCGGCCTCCCCCCCGGAGTATTTTTCGCCAAGATGAAGGGATTGCCGCTTCATCTTGGCCCAAATACTCCCGCCGGAGGCAAGACACCGAGGCGGTTGGCGCGGAACGCGCCAGAGCCGAGAAAAAGGCTTGCGCCGCAAGGCGCGCAATATGGAAAGGTTCAGTAAAAGCTCTGCGGGTCGATATCGATGGCCAGCCGCAGGTTGGCGGGCAGGCGGACCTGCGCCACCCAGCGCGCCAGGGCCGGTTGCAGGGGGGCTGTCTTGTCGGCCTTGACCAGCAGGCGCACCCGGTGGCGGCCGCGGATGCGGGCGATCGGCGCCGGGGCCGGGCCGAAGACCTGGGCGCCGACCTCGCGCAGGGGGGCGTCGCGGCGCGCCAGTTCGCCACCGAGGTCGAAGACCTGGCCGACGTCGGGGCCGGACAGGATGATGCCGGCCATGCGGCCATAGGGCGGCGCACCGGCGGCACGGCGTTCGGCCGCCTCGGCGCGCCAGAATTCCTCTTCCGCGCCGGAGAGGATGGCGCGGATCACCGGATGTTCGGGCTGGTGGGTTTGCAGCCAGGCCTCGCCCGGCCTGTCCGCCCGCCCGGCCCGGCCGGCCACCTGGCGCATCAGCTGAAAGGTGCGTTCGGCCGCGCGCAGGTCCGACCCCTGCAGGCCGAGATCGGCGTCGATCACCCCCACCAGGGTCAGCAGCGGAAAGTTGTGGCCCTTGGCGACGATCTGGGTGCCGATGACGATGTCGGCCGCGCCCTCGGCGATGGCCACGATCTGGTCTTTCAGCGCGCGGGCCGAGCCGAAGAGGTCGGAGGAGAGGACCGCCAGCCGTGCATCGGGGAAGCGGTCGGCCACTTCCTCGGCCAGCCGTTCCACCCCGGGGCCTACGGCGGCCATCCGCCCCTCGACCCCGCAGGAGGGGCAGGCGGTGGGCACCGGTCGCGTCGCGCCGCATTGGTGGCAGACCAGCCGTTTCAGGAAGCGGTGTTCCACCATGCGGGCGTCGCAATGCTCGCAGGCCACCTGGGCGCCGCAGGCGCGGCAGAGCGTGACCGGCGCATAGCCGCGGCGGTTGAGAAACAGCATCGCCTGTTCGCCGCGGCCGATGCGGTCGGCCACGCCGGCGGCCAGGGTATCGGAGATCCAGCGGTTGGCGGCCAGGCTTTCGCCGCGCATGTCGATGGCGCGCATCGCCGGCATCTCGGCGGCGCCGAAGCGGGCGGAGAGGTCGAGGCGGGCGTATTTGCCGGCCTCGGCATTGGCCCAGGTTTCAAGGCTGGGGGTGGCAGAGGACAGCACCACCGGGCAGCCGGTGATCGAGCCGCGCAGCACCGCCATGTCGCGGGCGTTGTAGAGGACGCCGTCTTCCTGCTTGTAGGAGGTGTCGTGTTCTTCGTCGACGACGATCAGGCCCAGGTCTCGGAAGGGCAGGAACAGCGCCGAGCGGGCGCCGACCACCAGCTGCGCCTCGCCCTGGCCCAGCATCTTCCACAGGCGGCGGCGTTCGGTCATGGTGACGCCGGAATGCCATTCGGCGGGCCGGGCGCCGAAGCGGGACTCGACCCTGGTCAGGAAATCGGCGGTCAGGGCGATCTCGGGCAGCATGACCAGTGCCTGGCGGCCACGGCGCAGCGCCTCGGCCACGGCTTCGAGATAGACTTCGGTCTTGCCCGAGCCGGTGACGCCTTTCAGCAGGATGGCCTGGAAATCCTCGGCCGCGACGGCGTGGACCAGGGCATCGCCGGCGGCCTGCTGGTCGCCCTGGAGCCGGTGCAGCGTGGCGGGGGCCAGGCGCGGATAGGGCAGGTCTTTCGGCGCCTCGTCCTCGGCCACGACGCCGAGTTTCACCAGCCCCTTGACCACCGACGCGCCGCAAGAGGCGGCCTCGGCCAGTTCGCCCAGGGTGACGGCGGCGCCGGCGGCGCTGCGCAGCGCCTCGACCACGCGGTGGCGGGCCTCGGTCAGGGTGTTGGGCACCGGGCCGGCGAGGCGGTAGATGCGGCGCGAGGCGGGCGGGTCGGAGAGGCCGGGGGCGCGGGTGGCCAGCCGCAGCATGGCCGGCAGCGGCGTGAGGGTGTATTCGGCGGCGCGGGCGAGGAACTGGCGCAGTTCGGCGCGCATCGGCGCGACATCGAGGACGCGCGACACCGGGCGGGTCCGGGCCGGGTCCCAGGTGCCGGTTCCCGGCCCCCAGACCACGCCCAGCACGCGGCGGGGGCCGAGCGGCACCTCGACGAAATCGCCGGTGCCGCAGCCGGTTTCGGGGGCCTTGTAGTCCAGCACGCGGCCCAGGGGTTCCGTGGTCAGGACCCCTACCGTCTCGCCTGGCTGAAACTGCCGGTCGGCCACCTGTTAGCGCCCTCACTGCTTGTCGGCGCACCTTTCAACCCGGCGCGTCTTGCGGTAATACCGCCGCGACCCTGATACCTCCACCCCTACCCTGCCCGCCAAAGGAGACTGCCATGAGATTCTTCGTCGATACCGCCGATGTGGATGCGATCCGCGAGCTGCATGATCTGGGCATGGTGGACGGGGTGACCACGAACCCGTCGCTGATCCTGAAATCGGGGCGCGACATCATCGAGGTGACCCGCGAGATCTGTTCCTTTGTCGAGGGGCCGGTTTCGGCCGAGGTCGTGGGGCTGAAGGCCGATGAGATGATCGCCGAGGGCCGCAAGCTGGCCGAGATCGCCCATAACATCGCGGTCAAGGTGCCGCTGACCTGGGACGGGCTGAAGGCCTGCAAGGTGCTGTCGGGCGAAGGCAAGATGGTGAACGTGACGCTGTGTTTCAGCGTGAACCAGGCGCTTCTGGCGGCGAAGGCGGGGGCGACCTTCATCAGCCCCTTCATCGGCCGGCTGGACGACATCAACCTGGACGGGATGCAGCTGATCGCCGACATCCGCACGGTCTATGACAATTACGGTTTCGACACCAATATCCTGGCCGCCTCGGTGCGCACGGCCAACCATGCCTCGCAATGTGCGCTGGTGGGGGCGGATGTGATGACCGCGCCGCCGGCGGTGATCAAGGCGATGGCGAACCATGTGCTGACCGACAAGGGGATCGACCAGTTCATGAAGGACTGGGCCAAGACGGGGCAGAAGATCCTTTGACCTTTTCGGGCGCGGGGGGGCGGCCGCCGGGGGCGCTTCGCCCCCCGGACCCCCAGAGAGTATTTCGGCCAAGATGAAGGGGCAGGCCTGCCGGCTTGTCCCTTTTGCACATCTGCGGCGCGGCGCCGGGGCAGTGCAGGGCTGCAACGGTGGGTGCAAAAGACGGTGCAAGGGACTGGAAAGGTTTGCCGATCGGCGGCGATGGTCTGCTATGATGCCGGGCAAATCACGAAGAACAGCCGGGCAGACCAACATATGATCGAACCAGACATGCGTGACCGCATCCTTGCGGAACCCGAGACGATTCTTGAGGACCGCGACCTGATGAACGCGCTGGTCTCGGCCAATGAGCGGGCGATGGGGGCCAATATCGTCGATTTGCGCGGCATCGCCATGCAGCGGCTGGAGACGCGGCTGGACCGGCTGGAGGATACGCATCGCAGCGTGATCGCGGCGGCCTATGAGAACCTGGCGGGGACCAACCAGGTGCATCGGGCGATCCTGCAGATGCTGGACCCGCTGAGTTTCGAGGATTTCCTCAAGGCGCTGACCGGCGACGTGGCGGCGACGCTGCGGGTGGATTGCGTGCGGCTGGTGCTGGAATCGGTGCAGGATGCCGAGGACCCGGCGCTGCGGCGGCTGGGCGACGTACTTTATGTTGCCGAGCCGGGGTTCGTGGCCGATTACGTCGCGGGCGGGCGCAATGTGCCGCTGCGGCCGGTGACGCTGCGCCAGGTGATGCCGGAGAATGACGCGCTTTACCGCGACCGCGCCGGCTATGTCCGGTCGGAGGCGCTGTTGCGGCTGGATTTCGGCAAGGGCCGGTTGCCCGGCATGCTGGTGCTGGGCGCCGAGGATCCGCATCAGTTCAAGCCGACGCAGGGCACCGACCTGCTGGCGTTCTTTGCCGGGGTGTTCGAGCGGACGATGCGGCGCTGGCTGTCCTGAGATGGCGGGCGGGCTGGCGATCTCGGCGGAGGGGCGCGCGGCGCTGGCGGGATGGCTGTCGCACCTGAAGGCGCTGGAGGGGGCGAGCCCGCATACGATTGCCGCCTATGGCCGCGATGTGACGCGGTTCCTGGAGTTCCTGGCCGGGCATCTGGGCGGCGCGCCGGCGCTGCGGGCGGCGATCGGCGCGGGACAGGGCGACCTGCGGGCCTGGATGGCCTGGGAGCGGGGGCGCGGCCTGGGCCCGCGGTCGCTGGCGCGGGCGCTGTCGGCGGTGAAGGGCTTTGCCGGATGGGCGGCGGACCGCATGGGGGATGGCGCGGGGGATGGCGGGGGCATTGGCGAGGGTGAGGCCACGCCGATCCTGTCGGCGCGGGGGCCGAAATACCGCCGCAAGTTGCCGCGCCCGCTGAGCGTGGAGAGTGCGGCCGAGTTGATCGACAAGGTGGGCCTGCAGGCGCGCGACGACTGGCAGCAGGCGCGCGACATCGCGGTGGTGGTGTTGCTGTATGGCTGCGGGCTGCGGATCGGCGAGGCGCTGGGGCTGACCGGGGCGGCCTGGCCCCTGCCGCAGGTGTTGCGGATCACCGGCAAGGGCGACAAGACGCGGCTGGTGCCGGTGCTGCCCGCCGCGGCCGAGGCGGTGGCGCGCTATGTGGCGCTGTGCCCCTATGACCTGGCGGCCGACCAGCCGCTGTTTCGCGGCGCGCGGGGCGGTGCGCTGAGCCCGCGGCTGATCCAGGCGGCGGTGGAGCGGGCGCGGGCGCAGCTGGGCCTGCCGGCCACGGCGACGCCGCATGCGCTGCGCCACAGCTTTGCCACGCATCTGTTGTCGGCGGGGGGCGATCTGCGGGCGATACAGGAGTTGCTGGGCCATGCCTCGCTGTCGACGACCCAGGCCTATACCGCCGTCGATGCCGCCCGGCTGATGGAGGTCTATGACCGCGCCCACCCGCGCGCGCATTAGCGGGGCGTCGGGGCGTTAGGGAAACCTGCCCCCTTGCCCCGCCGCCTTTGCATTGCGCGGCTGTCATTTTTGGTTCATCAAAGCGCCATGTCCGATCGTATCAAAGCCCTGTCCGTCCACCTGTTGACCGCCACCGGCGCGGTGTTGTCGATGTTTGCCGTTCTGGCCGCCGTCGAGGGCAAGTGGAGCCTGATGTTCCTGTGGCTGGTGCTGGCGCTGATCGTCGATGGCATCGACGGGCCGCTGGCGCGCCGGTATGACGTGCAGAAGAACTGGCCGACCTATGACGGCGTGTTGATGGACCTGATCATCGATTACCTGACCTATGTGTTCATCCCCGCCTTTGCGCTGTTCAAGTCGGGGTTGCTGCCGGGGTGGACCGGCTGGCTGGCGATCATCGTGATCTGCTATGGATCCGTGGTCTATTTCGCCGACACGCGGATGAAGACCAAGGACAAGAGCTTTGCCGGGTTTCCGGCCTGCTGGAACATGGTGGTGCTGGTGCTGTTTGCCATCGCACCTTCGCAGGCGGCGATCCTGGTGGTGGTGATCGGGCTGACGGTGGCGATGTTCACCAACCTGAAGTTCATCCATCCGACGCGGACCAAGCGCTGGCGGCCCTTGTCGCTGTCGGTCTGCATCGCCTGGATCGGCTTTGCCACCTGGGCGGCCTGGGTGGATTTCGCTGAAGGCTCGATCGCGCATTGGGGGCTGATCGTCACTTCGCTCTATCTCGCCCTGGCGGGGATCGTGCAGCAGGTGGTGCCCGAGGGCATCCGCCGCGTCGCCTGAACGGGCCGCGTCGGGGGCTAGAGGCGCGAGAGGATCACGCCGGCGACGATGACGGCGGCGGCAAGGGCCTTGTCGCGGCCCATGCGTTCGCCAAAGACCAGCCAGCCGATCAGCACCGCAAAGAGGATCGAGGTTTCGCGCAGCGCGGCGACGAGCGCGATGGGCGCGAAGGTCATGGCCCAGATCGACACCGCATAGGCGCCGTAGGAGGCCGCCGAGGCCAGCGCGCCCAGCCGCCAGGCGTGGAGGTTGCGCGGCACGACATCGAGACCGCGGAGCGCCAGCATGCCAAGGGTAAAGATGGTGCCGTCGGCGACGAAGACCCAGGCGACATAGGCCGCCGGGCTGCCCGAGACGCGGGCGCCCATGCCGTCGATCATGGTGTAGGTGGCGGTGGCCAGCGCCGAGCCCAGCGCGAAGGGCAGGAGCCGGCGGTCCTCGCCGCTGGTAAAGACGCCGCGCGCCATCAGCAGGATGCCGAGGGCAAGGGTGGCGATGGCCAGGTATTGCCGGCCGGTGACGGCATCGCGCAGGAGGAAGGCGCCGACCAGCGCCACCAGCATCGGCGCGGCGCCGCGGGCGATGGGGTAGACGCGGCTGAGGTCGCCGCGGTCATAGGCGTAGGACAGGAAGAACTTGTAGCAGAAATGGGTGCAGCCGGCGGCGATCACCCGAGGGATGGCGGCGGGGTCGATGGCGGGGGACAGGGCGACGACGGCCAGGCCGATCGGCACCTCGACCATGGAGAGGATCACCATGCCGCCGACCTTGGAGGTGCCCAGCTTGATCAGCGCGTTCCACAGCGCATGCAGGAAGGCCGCCGCCATAACCGCCGCGAAGACGCCGAGGGTCATGCCGCGCCCCGCATCAGGACCACGCCGGCCAGGATCAGGCCGCCGGCAAGGGCCTTGTCCCCGCCCATGGGTTCGCGGAACAGGCGCCAGCCGATCAGCATGGCGAAGAGGATCGAGCTTTCGCGCAGCGCGCCGACCAGCGCGATGGGGGCACGGGTCATCGCCCAGACCACCACCGAATAGGCGCCCAGCGAGGCGACGGCGGCCAGCCCGCCCTGGCCCAGCCCGCCGCGCCGACGCGAAAGATGCCGGGGCCGCTCATCAGCGCCACGGCAAGGCCGAAGAACAGCCCGTCCAGCGCGAAGGTCCAGCCGAGAAAGGTCAGCAACTGCCCGGCGGCACGGGCGCCGAGGCCGTCGACCAGCGTGTAGCCGGTGGTCATGGCCGCCGTGGCCAGTGCCCAGGGGATCAGCCGGCGGTTCTCGCCCGCGCGCAGGGCGCCGGCGGCCATGGTCAGGATGCCGCCGACCAGCACCAGCACCGCCAGCACCTGCCCGCCGCCCAGGGATCGGTGCCGAGCGCGGCGCTGACGGCCAGCACCATCAAGGGCGCCGAGCCCCGGGCCAGCGGGTAGACGCGGCTGAGGTCGCCATGGTCATAGGCGGCGGCCAGGCAGAGCTTATACCCCGAATGGAGCGCGGCGGCGGCGATGATCCAGGGCCAGACGCCGGGCTGCGGCAGGGGCGCCAGCGCCAGCAGCACCACGCCGATGCCACCCTGCACCAGCCCCATGACCAGCAGGTTCTGCAGCCGCGACCCGCCGGGGTTGCCGGTGCGGATCAGCCCGTTCCAGGCCGCATGCAGGAAGGCCGCGCTCAGCACGGCCAGGAAGACTTGCAGGTCACGTCGCGCGCCTGTTACAATCCGGTCAGCACAGCGCTACATCCGCGCCTTGCCGGGCGCAAGCCTGCGCCTTGCCGGGCGCAAGCCTGCGGGGCGGCCTCAGCCTTTGCGGCCCTCTGCGCGCGCCTGTTGCTGCATGGCGGCGCGGGCGCCGACGCTGGCCGCAAGGTAGCAGACGGTAAAGGTGGCCAGCACGCCCACCCCCAGCAGGAGCCAGAGCCAGCCGCCCATCATCGCGGCGGCATTGGCGTCGCCCGCCATGACCAGCGACAGGGCCGGCAGGGTGAAGGGCAGGCGATACCACAGGAACAGGCCCGCCAGCGCCGCCGCCATCAGGCCGACGGCGAAGACGGTGGCCAGCGCCGCATAGCGCAGCCTTTCGCCCCGGCTCATCGGCCGGGCGGCGGCGCGGGCAAAGACCTGCCCGCCGATCAGGGCGGCGACGAAGGTCAGCGCCAGGCCGATGCTGGAAGGCAGATCCAGGTCGGGCAGCAGCATGCCCAGGGCATAGAGCAGCCCCTGCCCCGCCAGAAATGCGGCGGCAAAGGCCAGGAGCGGCCGGGTCAGGCCGGCATTGGGGGTATCGGTCATCGCGCGCTTGTCCCTGGGCTGACAACTCTGGCGGGAATGCTGCGCCTGTTGTGCCTTTCTGGCAAGCCGCTTGTCGGCCGCGGGGTCAGATCAAGAGGCCCGCCGCCCCTTCGTGCCGCAAGAGCGCCACCTTGGTTTCCACCCCGCCCGGCGCGGAAAAGCCGCCCAGCCCGCGCGCGCCCAGCACGCGGTGGCAGGGGATCAGGATCGGGATCGGGTTGGCGCCGCAGGCCTGGCCCACCGCCTGCGCCGGGGCGCCGACCTGGGCGGCGATCTGGCCGTAGCTGCGGGTCTGGCCAAAGGGAATGGCCGCCATCGCCCGGCGGACCGCGCCGCCCAACCCCTGCCCCCAGTCCAGCGGCAGGTCGAAGTCCTGCCGGGTGCCGGCGAAATATTCGGCCAGTTGCCGCAGCCCCTCGGCCTGCAGGGGGCTGGCCTCGCCCTGCCCCGGATGCCAGTCCAGCGCCACGATCCGCCCGGCCGCCTCGCGCAGCGAGACCGGGCCAAAGGGCGTTTGCAGCGTGGCGGTCACGGGAAGGTCAGCACCAGCTGCGGCTCTGTCTCGCCGTCATAGCTGGCGTCTGCCTCAAATCGGATCAGTTGATAGCCGCCGTCGCGCAGCACCCAGGTGCTGGCGTCATAGGCGTCGCCCAGGCCGCGCCAGTAGGAATGGCCCGAAATCGTGCCGGTGGCCGGATCGAAGCTGGCGTTGACGATACGGGTATCGGCGGACCAGCCGTCGATCTCGATCCGCTCGACCGGGCTTTCGTAATCCTCGGGGTCGCGGTTGACCACCCGCAGGCTGGGCGTGGCCAGCGCGACCGGCTGGGTGCCGTCATAGACCGTCTTCATCACGAAGACGTCGATCAGGTTGTAGGCACCCGCGTCGCAGCGGAATTGCCAGATCGTCACCGGCTCCGGCTCTCCCTGGGTAAAGGGCATGTTGGCCTGAAAGCGTTGCGGCGGTTCGAGGAGGTCGCCCGAGGCCGAGAAGGCCATGCCGCAACTGTCGGCATAGGCCGCAGAGAACACCGCCTGCGCCCGGTCGTCATCGGCATCGGCCAGAAGCGGCGTGGCGGCGGCAAGGAGGGCGGCGATGATGGCGGCGGGGGGGCGGGTCATTCGGTCACTCCGGTGGGGTCTGGGCAGGACGGCAGGTCAGCGGCTGATCTCGGGCCGGTCGGGGGCGGCGGGGGTCAGGCTGGTGGTCAGGGTGGTGGAAAGGGGGGCAAAGGCCTCGCGCAGCATGGCGGCCATGCCTTCGACCGCCGGCGAGGTGCCGCGCGGGTTGCGGCGCAGCACCACGCGGGCGGAATCGACGATGGGACAGCCGTCCTCGGAGGTAAGCTCGCGGCAGCCGGCGGGGATGGTGCTGCGCGACATCGGCGCGATGGCCAGCCCATTCGTCACCGCGACGCGCAGGCCGCCGGCCACGTCGCAGGCCCAGGCGGCGCGCCAGTCAAAGCCCTGGCGGTTCAGCGATTCCTCGGCGAATTGCTTGCACCAGTCCGAGCGGAAATAGACCCCCACCGGCAGGGGGCGGCGCAGGTGCTGGGCATGGGCGATCGAGGTGACCCAGACGGTGGGGTCGATGCACAGCACCTCTCCGCCTTCGGTGTAGGACCAGTCGTAGATCACCGCGAGGTCCAGTTCGTCGGCGTCGAGCGCGCGCAACTGCGATCCTGAATGGTCGCAGCGGACCGAGACCTGCACGCCATCGTGGCGTTCGTCAAAGGCGGCCAGCGCGCGGGGCAGGACGGTGGCGGAATATTCGTCGGGGATGCCGACGCGGACCGGCCCGACCAGCGGCTTTTCCCGCAGGGCCACCGCGGCCTCGTCCAGAAGCGAGGTGATGCGGCGGGCATAGGGCACCAGCTGTTCGCCCCGCGGGGTCAGCGCGACGCCACGCGCCATGCGGGTAAAGAGCGGCTGGCCCAGGCTGTCTTCCAGCCGCTTTATCTGCAGGGACACCGCCGATTGCGTGCGCAACAGCCGGTCGGCGGCCGCGGTGACCGAGCCGTGGTCGGCCACGGCCAGAAAGCTGCGCATCAGGTCGCTGTCGAGCGGGGCGGTCATGTATCACCCATAAGAATGGCTCATGTCACGCATGAAAGCTATTCGTTTGTGAAATGTCAACGCCGGCGCGATATATCAGAGGACACAAAGGAGACCGCCATGTTCACCCGCATCCTGACCCAACTGCAGCTGCGTCGTTCGACCGCGTTCCTGCTGGCGCGGGCGGATGACCGGTTGCTGGACGATATCGGCCTGTCGCGCCGGGACCTGGAGGCGATGCATCTGGGCCTGGGCCCGATGCCGACGCAGGCCCGCGCACAGGCCCTTCCTTCGGGGCGCACGCTCCCTGTAGCGTCCTGAACGACTGGCGCGGGGTCGGCAACGGCCCCGCGCCCTTTCTGCCCGCAGGCCCCGCGATCAGCCCAGCGCGTCGTTGCAGCGCCGGCAGGTGCCGGGGTGTTTGTGGCTGCCGACATCGGGCAGCACCTTCCAGCAGCGTTGGCATTTCTGCCCCTGGGCCGCGGCGAATTCCACCGCGACGCCCGGCACGTCGGCCAGGGCAAAGCCGCCCTGGGGCGCGGCCGCGGTCGACAGCGCGATGGCCGAGGTGATGCAGACCTCGTCAAAGGCCACGGTCTGCAGAAGCTGCATCATCTGCGGCGAGACGAAGACCGTCGGCGCCGCCTCGAGGCTGGCGCCGATCACCTTGGCGGTGCGCTGCACCTCGAGCGCGCCGGTGACGACGCGGCGGGCATCGCGGATGGTTTCCCATTTCGCGGCCAGCGCCTCGTCGCGCCAGGCGGCGGGGGTTTCGGGGAAATCGCCCAGGTGGATCGAGCTTTCCTCGCCGGGGAAACGCTCCAGCCAGACCTCTTCCATGGTAAAGACCAGGATCGGCGCCAGCCAGGCGGCCAGGCGGTGGAACAGGATGTCCAGCACGGTGCGGCAGGCGCGGCGGCGCAGGCTGTCGGGCGCGTCGCAGTAAAGCGCGTCCTTGCGGATGTCGAAATAGACCGCCGACAGATCGGTGGTGCAGAAGGTGAACAGCTTCTGGAACACGCCCTCGAAGTCGTATTTCGCATAGCCCTGGCGAACCTCGGCATCCAGTTCGGCCAGGCGGTGCAGCACCCAGCGTTCCAGTTCCGGCATCTCGGCCGGGGCGACCCGTTCGGCATCGCTGAACCCGGCCAGCGCGCCCAGCATGTAGCGCATGGTATTGCGCAGGCGGCGGTAGCTGTCGGCCACGCCTTTCAGGATCTCCTTGCCGATCCGCAGGTCGACGGTGTAATCCGACTGCGCCACCCAGAGCCGCAGGATATCGGCGCCGTATTCGTCGATCACCTGTTGCGGGGCCACGGTATTGCCGAGCGACTTGGACATCTTCATGCCCTTTTCGTCCAGCGTGAAACCGTGGGTCAGCACGCCGCGATAGGGCGCGCGGCCCTTGGTGCCGCAGGCCTGCAACATGCTGGAATGGAACCAGCCGCGATGCTGGTCGGTGCCTTCCAGGTAAAGGTCGGCGATGCCGTCGGGCACGCCATCGTCCCGGTCGCGCAGCACGAAGGCATGGGTCGAGCCGCTATCGAACCAGACGTCCAGCACATCCATGATCTGCACATAATCCTGCGGATCGACGATGCCTTGCAGGGCCTTTCCTTGAATCCTTGCACATACCATACATCGGCGCCCTCGGCCTCGAAGGCGGCGGCGATGCGGGCGTTGACCTCGGCGTTGCGCAGCAGGAAGTCGGGATCGGTCGGTTTCGCGCCCTTTTTCACAAAGCAGGTCAGCGGCACGCCCCAGGCGCGCTGGCGCGACAGCACCCAGTCGGGCCGCGCCTCGATCATCGAATGCAGCCGGTTGCGCCCCGTCGCCGGCGTCCATTCGACAAGCTGGTTGATCGAGGTCAACGCGCGTTGGCGGATGGTGTCGCCATAGGTGGTCATGCCGTCGTCAAGGCTGCGGTCGATGGCGACGAACCATTGCGGCGTGTTGCGGTAGATCACCGGCGCCTTTGACCGCCAGGAATGCGGGTAGCTGTGCTTGAGCTTGCCCTTGGCGAAAAGCGCGCCGGCATAGGCCAGCTGCTTGATCACGCTGACATTGGCGGGGCCTTCCTTGCCATCGGGCAGGATGATGTGCTGGCCGCCGAACAGCGGCAGGTCGGGGCGGTAGCTGCCGTCGGGTTCGACGTTGTAGGTCATCGGCAGGCCGAATTTCACGCCCAGCTGATAGTCGTCGTCGCCGTGGCTGGGCGCGGTATGGACAAAGCCGGTGCCGGCATCATCGGTGACATGGTCGCCCGGCAGCAGGGGAACGTCATAGTCCCATTCGCCCTTGCCCTCGGCCACGCCGCGGAAGGGATGGGCCAGCACCATGCCCTGCAGATCCGCGGCCGGAACATCGGCCAGCCGCCGCACCATTTCCTGCCCGGCGAGCTTGGCCTGCGCGAACACGGCTTCGGCCAGCTTGTCGGCCAGAACCATGCGGTGCCCGATGGTCGCGCTGCTGTCCTCGGGCCGGCCGATGATTTCGTAGAGGCCGTAAGAGATTTCGGGTCCGAAGGCGACCGCCCGGTTCTGCGGGATGGTCCAGGGGGTGGTGGTCCAGATCACCACATCGGTGGGCGTCCTGGTGAACAGCGCGTCGCCGTGGATCACCCGGAACCGCACCCAGACCTGGTGGCTGGTGTGGTCGTGGTATTCCACCTCGGCCTCGGCCAGGGCGGTCTTTTCGACCGGCGACCACATCACCGGCTTGGACCCCTGGTAGAGCGAGCCGTTCATGACGAATTTCATGAATTCCTGCGCGATCACCGCCTCGGCGTGGTAATCCATCGTCAGGTAGGGGCGGTCCCATTTGCCGGTGACGCCCAGGCGCTTGAATTCCTCGCGCTGGATGTCGATCCAGCCTTCGGCGAACTTGCGGCATTCCTGGCGGAAGGCGACGGTGTCGACGTCGTCCTTGTTCAGGCCCTTGGCGCGATACTGTTCCTCGATCTTCCAGTCGATCGGCAGGCCGTGGCAATCCCAGCCGGGCACATAGCGGGCGTCGCGGCCCATCATCTGCTGGCTGCGCACCACCATGTCCTTGAGGATCTTGTTCAGCGCGTGGCCGATGTGCAGGTGGCCGTTGGCATAAGGCGGGCCGTCATGCAGGACAAAGGGCGTGCGGCCGGTATCGGCGCGCAGGCGGTCATAGACGCCCAGGCGCTGCCAGCGGGCCAGCCAGTCGGGTTCGCGCTGGGGCAGGCCGGCGCGCATGGGAAAGCCCGTTTCGGGCAGGAAGACGGTGTCGCGGTAGTCGGGGGCAGACGTATCGGGGGCAGGCGTATCGGCGCACATGGGGGGAACTTTCGGGGGCGGGAACTTTCGGGGCCGGATCTTTCGGGCAGAAAGTCTCTTGCGGCTGCGGGGAATGGCAAGCGTAACCCGGCGGCTGGGATCAGCGCGCCGGGCCGGTAATTCGCAAGGAGCGCGGGCCATATCGCATGGCCGCCTTATAGGCGCGCGGCGGGGGACGGTAAAGGGGCCGGCGCCGGGGGCGGCAAAGGGGGCTGTGGGCGGGGTGTGGGCAGGCTGTGGGCGGGGTGGATTTTCCGCGGCGCCGGGCGCAGGATGGGGCTGGGCGGCAGGTCAGGGCCGAAGCATTGGCGGGCATGGGGGGCGCCGAGGGCATGAAGGAACCATCGCTGAATGTGCTGGGCGGCCGGCTGGAGACCTGCTCGACAGCGCCGCTGACCGGGTTTTTCCGCGACGGCTGCTGCAATACCGGGCCGCAGGACCGCGGGCTGCATACGGTCTGCGTGACGATGACGGCGGAATTCCTGGCGCTGTCGAAATACCTGGGCAACGACCTGTCGACGCCCCGGCCGGAATATGGCTTTGCCGGGTTGCGGCCGGGCGACCAGTGGTGCCTCTGCGCCAGCCGGTTCCTGCAGGCGCATGAGGAAGGCGCCGCCCCGCAGGTGCGGCTGGCCGCGACGCATCAGAACACGCTGCATGTGGTGCCGCTGGAGGTGCTGCGACTATACGCCACCGACTGAGCGGCACCTCCTCGGTGGACTTCGTCCCCTCGTCGGGCGACAAGGGCGGCGAGGACTGGACGCATGTCCATGGACGAGCCGAGGGTGCCAGATGATCCCGCCGCGTTTCCCCGTGACCGAGGCCCAGATCGACGCCGTGGTGGCCGAGTTCTACGCCTGTATCCGCCAGCATCCCGGCCTGGGGCCGGTCTTTGCCGCCCATGTCACCGACTGGCCGGCGCATGAGGCCAAGATCGCCGGGTTCTGGCGCAACGCGATCCTGAACCAGCGCGGCTATGACGGCAATCCGCTGGAGGTGCATCGCCGCGCCGGCAACGTGCGGCCCGGCATGTTCGACGCCTGGCTGGGGCTGTTCGATTCCGTCCTGCGCCGGGAATTGCCGCCAGAGCTGGCGGCCGCCTGGTCACAGCTGGCGCACCGGATCGGCCGCAGCCTGCGCTTTGGCCTGATCGAGCGCCAGGACGGGCCGCCGGTCCTGCGCTGAGGCCGGCATCGGGGCCTGGGGCGCTGTCTCTGGCGGCATCGGCCGCACCGCGCCGTCGTCGCGCATCAGATCCTCGATGAACAGCGACAGCAGCTGCGGCCGCCCGCTGACCCCGGCCTTGCGGTAGATCGCATTGGTCTGCGCCTTGACCGTGCCTTCGCTGGTCTGCCGCAGGCGGGCGATCTCGGCCGTCGACAGGCCCTTTATGGCAAAAAGCGCCACGTCGCGTTCGGCCGCGGTCAGGCCCCATTCGGCAAAGCGTTCCTCCATCAGGTCGGCAAAGGCGCCAGAGGCGCGGCGCAGCCGTTCCTCGGCCCGGCGGCGGGCCCGCAAGGCGCCCGAGAGCGCCAGCGCGCCCAGCGTCACGCCCAGAAGCAGGCCGAAGGCGGCGCCGACCTCGAGCAGTTCGCGGTATTCCCAGGGCATCGGGCCGATCGGCAGGCCGAGGACCGAGGCGATGATGTCGCCCACGAAGAACAGGGCGCAGACGGCCTGGACCAGAAAGACCAGGGCCAGGATCAGGGGGCGCGTCATCCGCGGCCCCTCGCGCAGGGGGCGGCGTCAGTCATCGTCGCTGCCCCCGCCGCCATCGTCGCCGCCGCCATCGTCGTCACCGCCGCCGCCGGGGCCAGAGTGGTCGTCGTCGTCGTGATCGTCGTCGTCATCGTCGTCGCTGCCGGATCCGCCAGAGCCCGAGCCGCCGTCGCGGCCGCCCGAGGCGACGATGAGAAGGTCGCGCAGGATTTCGCCGGTGGCGGCGTTCAGCACGATTTCGCGTTCGTCCCGGCCGCGCACCGCCTTGATCCGCGTGCGGCCCAGGAACGTGCGGGTGACGCTGACCACCCGGTAGCCGGCCTTTTCCAGGTCGCGGATCACCCGGCGGGCGTAATCCTTGGCCTCGGCCGCCTGGCCCAGCGCAAGCGCCGCGCCCAGGGTCAGGATGAATTCTCTGCGTCGCATCGCGTTATCTCCAGCCGGGGTGCCGGGGCGCCGGTCCGTGACTGTCCGGTTCGTCAGGCCTACACCCCGGCCGGGCCGGGGTGCAAGTTCGGGGTGTCGTTTCGGACGGGCGATCAGTCGTCGCTGTCGTCGCCATCATCGTCGCCGCCATGGTCGTCGTCGTGGCTATCGTCATCGCCGCCATGGTCGTCGTCGTGGTCGTCGTCGTCACGGCCGTCGTCATCGCTGCCATGGTCGTCGTCAGAGTCGTCGTCGCGGTCGTCGTCGTCCATGCTGTCGTCGCCGCTGCGCAGGCGCAGGAAATCGCGGTTGCGGTCGCGCAGCCGCACGCCGGAGCGGGATTGGTCGCGGGTGCTGGCGGTTTCGGTTTCCGTCTTCAGGACGGCGCCGGTTTCGCGGTCGATGATGGTCTCGACCTTTTCGGTGCCGCGCACCGCCTCGATCTTGATCTGGGTCGGGCCGCGCTTGACGTCGATGAAGGTATAGCCTTCGGCCTGAAGGTCCGAGACCAACTGGTCGGTCGAGATCTCGGCGGCGGCCATGCTGCCTGCCAGCATCAGCGCGGCGGTGAAAAGCTTGAGCCTGGTTTTCATCTTCTGTCCTCTGTCTATCCGGGCCTTGAAGCGGCCGGGTGGGATTGCCTTTGCGAGGCCGCCTGCAACGGCGACAGGGACAGGAAAGACCGAACCCGGACACCGGGGATATTGCACAGAGGTTTAGCGGCCGGGCCATAGACCGCGGGGAAGAGGCGCCTAAACCGGGGTTTATTCCGGGGTTATTCCGGGGTTATTCCGGGGTTCATTCCGGGGCTGGGCAGCAAAAGGCCCCGCCTGTTCAGGGACGGGGCCTTGGCAAAGGGGGATGGGGCCGGCGGTCAGACCGCCATCTGCACGCCCAGGTGCTTGGCGACGGTGAAGATGTCCTTGTCGCCGCGGCCCGACAGGTTGACCACGATGATGTGGTCCTTTGGCAAGGTCGGCGCGATCTTCATCACATGGGCCAGCGCGTGGCTGCTTTCCAGGGCGGGGATGATTCCCTCGGTGCGGCAGCAGAACTGGAAGGCGTCCAGCGCCTCGGCATCGGTGATCGAGACATATTCGGCGCGGCCCGTATCGTGCAGCCAGGAATGTTCCGGCCCGATGCCGGGATAGTCGAGGCCGGCCGAGATCGAATGGCCCTCGAGGATCTGGCCGTCGGCATCCTGCAACAGATAGGTGCGGTTGCCGTGCAGCACGCCGGGGCGGCCGCCGGTCAGGCTGGCGCAATGCTGCATGCGGTCGTCGACGCCAAGGCCGCCGGCCTCGACCCCGATGATGCGCACCGACGGATCGTCAAGGAAGGGGTGGAACAGCCCCATCGCGTTCGACCCGCCCCCGACGGCGGCAACGATGGTGTCGGGCAGGCGGCCGGCGCCTTCCTGTTCCTCGAGCTGCCAGCGGGTTTCCTTGCCGATGATCGACTGGAAATCGCGCACCATGGCCGGATAGGGCGCCGGCCCCGCCACGGTGCCGATGCAGTAGAAGGTGTCGCGCACATTGGTCACCCAGTCGCGCAGCGCATCGTTCATCGCATCCTTCAGCGTGCCGCGGCCCGATGTCACCGGGCGCACCTCGGCCCCCAGAAGCCGCATGCGGAACACATTCGGCGCCTGGCGTTCGACGTCGGTGGCGCCCATGTAGACGATGCATTGCAGCCCGAACTTGGCGCAGACGGTGGCGGTGGCCACGCCGTGCTGGCCGGCGCCGGTCTCGGCGATGATCCGGGTCTTGCCCATCCGGCGGGCCAGCAGGATCTGGCCCAGCACGTTGTTGATCTTGTGCGCGCCGGTATGGTTCAGCTCTTCGCGCTTGAGATAGACCTTGGCGCCGCCCAGTTCGGCGGTCATCCGCGGCGCGAAATAAAGCGGGCTGGGCCGGCCGACGTAATGCTTCCACAGGTCGTCCATCTCGGCCCAGAAGGCCGGGTCGGTCTTGGCGTGTTCGTAGCGCGCCTCGAGGTCGAGGATCAGCGGCATCAGCGTTTCGCTGACGAAACGCCCGCCGAAGATGCCGAAGCGGCCGGCCTCATCGGGGCCCGTCATGTAGCTGTTCACACCGTCCTCGGCCATGGTCCCGTCTCCCGTTTGTCGCAACGGGTGTAGCGCCCTTCCCCGCCAGCGGAAAGGGGGCGCGGGCGCCGGCCGGCGCGCGGGGGGGATATTTTCGTGCGGGGCCGCCCGGTCGGCCGGGGCTAGCGCAGCCGGGGCACGGCGGGCGCGCGGTCCCGGGCCGCGGCGCAGAAGGCGGCGATCCGGGCCGGGTCCTTGACCCCCGGCGCGCTTTCGACGCCGGATGAGACGTCGACCTGGCGGGCGTTGGTCAGGCGGATGGCCTCGGCCACGGTGTCGGGGGTCAGCCCGCCGGCCAGCATCCAGGGGCGCAGCCAGCGGCGCTGGGCCACCAGCCGCCAGTCGAACGACAGGCCGTTGCCGCCGGGCAGCGCCGCGCCTTTCGGCGGCTTGGCGTCGATCAGGATCTGGTCGGCCGCCAGCGAATAGTCGAGGAGCGGCGCCAGGTCGCCTTCATCCGCCACGCCCAGCGCCTTCATCACCGGCAGGCCGTGGCGGGCGCGCAGTTCGGCGACGCGGTCGGGCGTCTCATGGCCGTGCAACTGCAACATGTCGACCGGCATCGCCTCGACGATGGCATCCAGCGTGGCGTCGTCGGCGTCGACGGTCAGCGCCACCTTGCACAGGCCCGGAGGGGCGGCCAGCGCCAGGGCGCGGGCCTCGGCCAGGGTCAGGAAGCGCGGGGATTTCGGAAAGAAGTTCAGCCCGACATAGGCCGCGCCGGCCGCGACCACGGCCCGCAGGTCACCCGCCGTGCGGATGCCGCAGATCTTGACCCGCACATCCGGCATCAGCGGCGGCCGTTCTCGATCAGGGCCAGGACCTCGTCCCGGGGCTGGTCCTTGTCGTCGCGCAGCACGGCCAGTTCGCGTTCCAGCCGCGCCACCTCGCGCAGCCTGGTGCGGTTTTCGCCGCGCATGCCGCGTTCGCGGAACCATTCCCAGACAAAGCCGATCAGCACGCCAAAGGCGACCGAGCCGAGGATGATGAGGAAGAGCGGCAGTTCCCAGGCGCCGGCGACATCCAGGAAGCCGGCAAGATCGGGCGGCACCAGCCGCAGCGGCACCGGGGCGCGGTTCGACAGCGCGATGATCAGGAGGACAAGGCCGGTGACGACGAGAAAGACGAGACGAAGGCTGCGCAACATGACAGGAACCCGGTTTGGCGGACCCGTCCCTTATCGGCCGGATCGCCCCCGCGTGCAAGCCGCGGCGCCCGCAGCCGGGGCCGGCGCAGGGGTCACTTGCCGTTCAGGCGGTCGCGCAACAGCTTGCCGGTCTTGAAGAAGGGCACCTTCTTGTCCTCGACCTTGACCGCCTCGCCGGTGCGGGGGTTGCGGCCGACGCGGGCATCTCGGGCCTTGACCGAAAAGGCGCCGAAGCCGCGCAGTTCCACCCGGTCGCCCTTGGCCAGCGCCTCGATGATCTCTTCGAACACCGTATTGACGATACGCTCGACATGGCGCTGCGTCAGATGCGGGTTTTCATCCGCGATCTTCTGGATCAGTTCAGAACGGATCATCCAAAGGCCCCCCTGTGGTTCGGCCCTATGGCAGCGGCCGCCACGATTTTTCTTTGTCAGACTATAAGAGCAAGATTTGCCATCTGACAAACAAAAACGGGGACTTGGCGGCCGGAGGGGACGGCAAATGAAAAGGCCCCGTCCAAGACGGGGCCTTTCCGGGGATCATATCGGAGCCGAAGGATCAGCCGCGGTCCTTGAGCGCGGCGCCCAGAATGTCGCCCAGCGAAGCGCCCGAATCGGACGAGCCATACTGTTCGACGGCTTCCTTTTCCTCGGCGATTTCGCGCGCCTTGATCGACAGGCCCAGCTTGCGGGTCTTGGCGTCGACGTTGGTGACGCGGACATCGACCTTGTCACCGACCTGGAAACGCTCGGGGCGCTGGTCGGCACGGTCGCGGCTGAGGTCGCTGCGGCGGATGAACGACTTCATGCCGTTGTAATCCACCTCGATCCCGCCATCTTCCACGGCCGAGACGGCCACGGTGATGATCGAGCCGCGCTTCACGCCGTCGATGGCCTCGGAGAAGGTGTCCTCGCCCAGAGCCTTGATCGAGAGCGAGATGCGCTCTTTCTCGACGTCGACTTCGGTGACGGAGGCTTTCACCACGTCGCCCTTGCGGTAGTTCTGGATGGCTTCCTCGCCGCGCTGGTCCCAGCTGAGGTCGGAGAGGTGAACCATGCCGTCGATGTCGCCGTCGAGGCCGACGAACAGACCGAATTCGGTGATGTTCTTGACTTCGCCCTCGATGACCGAACCCACCGGATACTTCTCGACGAAGACTTCCCACGGGTTGCGCTGGGTCTGCTTGAGGCCCAGGCTGACGCGGCGCTTGGCGCTGTCGATTTCCAGCACCATGACGTCGACTTCCTGGCTGGTCGAGACGATCTTGCCGGGGTGGACGTTCTTCTTGGTCCAGGACATTTCCGAGACGTGGACCAGGCCTTCGACGCCCGCTTCCAGTTCGACGAATGCGCCGTAGTCGGTGATGTTGGTCACGCGGCCCTTGTGGACGGTGCCGATGGCATAGGCCTTTTCGACGGCATCCCACGGATCGGACTGCAGCTGCTTCATGCCCAGGCTGATGCGGTGGGTTTCCTTGTTGATCTTGATGACCTGAACCTTGATGGTCTCGCCGATCGACAGGATTTCCGACGGGTGGTTGACACGGCGCCAGGCCATGTCGGTGACGTGCAGCAGGCCGTCGACGCCGCCCAGGTCAACGAAGGCACCGTATTCGGTGATGTTCTTGACCACGCCATCCACGACCTGGCCTTCGCTCAGGTTGCCGATGACTTCGGCGCGCTGTTCGGCACGCGATTCTTCCAGGATGGCGCGGCGCGAGACAACGATGTTGCCGCGGCGACGGTCCATTTTCAGGATCTGGAACGGCTGCTTCATGCCCATGAGCGGGCCGGCATCGCGCACCGGGCGCACGTCGACCTGGCTGCCGGGAAGGAAGGCGACGGCGCCGCCCAGGTCCACGGTGAAGCCGCCCTTGACGCGGCCGAAGATGGCGCCTTCGACACGCTCTTCGGCGGCGTAGGCCTTTTCGAGACGGTCCCAGGCCTCTTCGCGGCGGGCCTTCTCACGGCTGATCTGGGCTTCGCCGCGGGCATTTTCCACGCGGTCCAGATAGACCTCGACGGTGTCGCCCACGTTGATGTTGGGCTGTTCGCCGGGGTTGGCAAATTCCTTGAGGTCGATGCGGCCTTCCATCTTGTAGCCGACATCGATGATGGCCTGGCCCGCCTCGATGGCGATGACCTTGCCCTTGACGACCGTTCCCTCTTCGGGGGTGTCAATCTCGAAGCTTTCCTTCAGCAGGGCTTCGAATTCGTCCATAGCGTTTTTGGCGCACATATGCAGTTTCATCCTTTTCATGTGTTTCTGGCCATGCGGTTGGCTCCGCCGGTCTTTGGCTGGCCCTGAAAACAAGATACCCACCCCCGGCAAGCCGGCGGCGGCAGAGATCTTCAGGATGCGCGCGCTATAGCGGGTCGGGCGCCGCAGGGCAAGGGCAAGCCTCAGCCCCAGGGGCCGGCGGGCGCCCCGGCGCCGGAAACCAGTTCAAGCACCAGGTAGTTTTCGGGGTCCCGCGTTTCGTTGGCATCCATTGCCCCGGCCATTCCCCTGGCGTTCCGCACCTCGACGACGGCCTCTTGTCCGGCCACGACCGGAACCGCCAGAGGTTGCGCCGAACACCAGTCGATGCGCGCCTCGATGAGCGCCCGGCCCGGCGCGTGTTCCACCGTCAGGCTGCCACCGCGACGCAGCTTGCCCACAGCGACCCCGTCGACAAGGATGCGATAGCCGCGCAACAGATCGAACCTTGGCCCGCCGCGCCGGTGAATGGTGATCCGGCCCGCGGTCATCGCAGCAGCCGCGCGGCGACCGCGGCACAGGCCGCCGTCACCGCCTCGTCGATGCCCATCGCGCTGGTGTCGATCACCACGGCATCGGCGGCGGCGCGGAGCGGCGCATCGGCCCGGCCCATGTCGCGGGCGTCGCGGTCGCGCACCTCGGCCAGCACGTCGTCATAGGGCCGGGGCGCCGCATCGCCGCCCAGTTCCAGCCAGCGGCGGCGGGCGCGCACCTCGGCGCTGGCGGTGACATAGAGCTTTGCCTCGGCCTCGGGGCAGATCACCGTGCCGATGTCGCGGCCGTCCAGCACGGCGCCGCCGTCGCGGCGGGCAAAGCGGCGCTGAAAGTCGACCAGGGCCGCGCGCACCTCGGGCAGGGCCGCGACGCGGCTGGCGGCGGCCCCCGCCTCGAGCGTGCGCAGGCCGTCGCGGTGCAGGTCAAGGGGCGTCAGCCGGCGGGCCGCCTCGGCCGGGTCGCCGCCCATGGCGCCCACCGCGCGGTAAAGCAGCCCGGTGTCGAGATGGGCCAGCCCGAACCTTTCGGCCACGGCGCGGAAATCGTGCCCTTGCCCGCGGCGGCCGGCCCGTCGATCGCAACGGTAAAGATCATCGCCCCTCCGTCATCCCCGCCGGATCGCGGCGCCAAGGCCGTTCATCAGCCCCTCGAAGATCGGGAAGGAGGTGGTGATCGGGCTGCCGTCGTCGACCGTGATTTCCCGTTTCGCGGCCATGCCGGCCACCAGGAAGGACATGGCGATGCGGTGGTCGAGGTGGGTGGCGCAGGTGGCGCCGCCGGGCATACCGCCGGGGCCCATGCCGTGGACGGTCAGCACGTCTTCCTCTTCCTCGACCGCGACACCACAGGCCTCGAGCCCGCGCGCCATGGCGTCGATCCGGTCGCTTTCCTTGACCCGCAGTTCCCGCACGCCGCGCATCACGGTGGCGCCCGTGGCAAAGGCTGCGACGACCGAGAGGATGGGATATTCGTCGATCATCGAGGGGGCGCGGTCCTCGGGCACCGAAATGCCGCGGAGGTCGGGGGAAAAGCGCACGCGCAGGTCGGCCACCGGCTCGCCCCCCTCTTCGCGGGGGTTTTCGAAGTCGATCAGGGCGCCCATCTCAACCAGGGTCAGGTAGAGGCCGTTGCGGGTGAGGTTCTGCGACACGCCGGGCACGCGGATGTCGGAGCCGGGAACGATCAGTGCGGCACAGGTCGGGAAGGCGGCGCTGGAGGGGTCGCGCGGCACGGCCACGGTCTGCGGCCGCAGTTCGGGCCGGCCGGTCAGGGTGATGACTTGGCCTTCGGGGCCCTTTTCGACCGAAAGCTGGGCGCCGAACCCCAGGAGCATGCGTTCGGAATGGTCGCGGGTGGGTTCGCGCTCGATCACCACGGTTTCGCCCGGCGCGTTCAGCCCGGCCAGCAGCACGGCGGATTTCACCTGCGCCGAGGCCACCGGCAGGGCATAGCGCACCGGCACGGGATTGGCCGCGCCGACCACGGTCATCGGCAGCCGCCCGCCCTGACGGCCCCAGGCCTGGGTGCCAAAGAGCGACAGGGGATCGGTCACCCGGCCCATCGGCCGCTTGCGCAGGGACGCATCGCCGGTAAACGTCGCGGTGATGGGCGTGGTCGCCATGGTGCCCATGATCAGCCGCACCCCGGTGCCCGAGTTGCCGCAGTCGATCACATCCGCCGGTTCCCGGAACCCGCCGGTGCCGACGCCCGCCACCGTCCAGGCGCCTTCACCCTGGCGGGTGACGGTGGCGCCAAAGGCCCGCATCGCCTTGGCGGTGTCCAGCACGTCCTGCCCTTCGAGCAGGCCGGTGATGCGGGTTTCGCCCACCGCCATCGCCCCGAAGATCAGCGCGCGGTGGCTGATCGACTTGTCTCCCGGCACCGAGGCCGTGCCGGTGAGCGGCCCGCAGCTGGCAGAGGTCATCGGTTGCGCGTCGCCATGGCCGGACATGAGGGAACTCCCGTTGATTTGCCGCCTGATAGCGCAAGCCCCCAGGTCGGTCCATCCCCGGCAGCGCCGCACCCGGACCCACCGCCGGACGCTCCGCGGGGAGTATTTTCCGCCAAGATGAAGATCTGGCGCTTCATCTTGGCCCAAATACTCCCGCCGGAGGCGCCGCCGCTACACCCTGCGGAACGTCAGGTAATGCGGCGCGCGGCCCTCGCGCAGGGCCTTTTGTTCGTAGCGGGTCGACAGCCAGTCGGGCCAGGCCCCGCCCTGCCCCGCCTGGCGTTCCAGGGTAAAGCCGGCCTGCGGCACCTCGTCCAGCGTCTGGCGGACGTAATCGGGGATGTCGGTGGCCACCCGGAATTCGGCCCCGGCGGCGGTGACGCGGGCCAGCGCCTGCAGGTAGTCCGGCGTGACAAAGCGGCGGCGGTGGTGCCGCGCCTTGGGCCAGGGGTCGGGGTAGTTGAGAAAGACCCTGTGCAGGCAGGCGTCGGGCAGCACGTCAAAGAGGTCGCGCACGTCGCCCGGATGCAGCGAGAGATTGGTCACGGCGGCGGCGCGGATCTTGCCCAGGAGCATGGCGATGCCGTTCTGAAGGGCTCGGCCCCGATCAGATGCACCTGCGGATTGCGCGCCGCCATATGCACCAGATGCTCGCCGCCGCCAAAGCCGACCTCGAGCCAGAGCGGCGCCCCGCCGGCAAAGCCGAGGTCGAGGGCCGCGCGGGCGGGATTGTCGTCGCGGGTGACGCCCTTGAGGCTGAGCGGGCCAAGGTCGTTGGCCAGATAGTCCTTCTGGCTGGCGCGCAGGGTCTTGCCATGGGTGCGGCCATAGAAATTGCGGCGGATCGGGGGCTGGGGCTCGGTCATGGCGGGCCTCTAGCGCCGGGCCGGGCACGGGTCAAGGCCGCGCTGTGGCCTGCGGCGAGGCGCCCTCAGCCGCGGCCGCGATAGGGCGGCACGCCCTGATCGGGCAGCCACAGCCCCTGGGGCGGGGCACCGGTCTGCCAGAAGACGTCGATCGGAATGCCGCCGCGCGGATACCAGTAGGCGCCGATGCGCAGCCACTGCGGATCCAGAAGCGCGACCAGGCGCCTGCCGATATCCAGCGTGCAATCCTCGTGAAAGGCGCCGTGGTTGCGGAAGCTGTGCAGGTAGAGCTTCAGCGACTTGGATTCCACCAGCCAGTCGCGCGGGGCATAGTCGATGACGATATGCGCGAAATCGGGCTGGCCGGTCATCGGGCAGAGCGAGGTGAACTCCGGCGCGGTGAAGCGCACCAGATACAGGCTGCCGGCATGGCCGGCGGGCACCTTTTCCAGCACCGCCGCCTCTGGCGAGGGCGGCAGGTCGACCTTGCCGCCCAACTGGGTCAGGCCGGAAACGTCGGTTTCGGTCATGGCGGGCCTCCTTGCAGGGACGGGGCGAAGACGGGGCGAAGACCAGCCGCCTACTGCGCAATGGCGCCCCGGTCAATCGGCCCCGCCGGCCGCAGGGCGCAACACCTGGCGCCCGGATTGTGCTATCTTGCGCAGCGGCGCCGGCCCCGCGGCATCGGGCCGCCGGCGGCGCCGGGGGAGGAACGTGATGTCACGCTACATCGTAACCGGAAGTTACAGTTCTTCGGCAATGAAGGGGATGCTGGCCAAGCCGTCGGACCGCGAGGCGGCGACCTCGGGGCTGGTTTCCGCGGCGGGCGGCAAGCTGGAGTCATTCTACGTGACGACCGGCGACAATGATTTCCTGATGGTGGTTCAGGCCGACAACCTGCAGGACATGCTGGCGGCAATGATCGCGGCGGGCGCCTCGGGCACGGTCTCGGGGCTGAAGACGGTGCAGGCCTTTACCTCGGCCGAGTTCCTGGAGGCGCAGAAACGCGCCGGCGCCATTGCGGCCAGGTTCACCCCTGCGGGGTAAGTCATCGCGCCGCCCGGTCTGCGGGCGGCGCCTTGCGCTTTGGGGATATGGGTCTCAGACCGCCTTTTTCAGCGCCTCGACCAGATCGGTCTTTTCCCAGGAGAAGCCGCCATCCGCCGTCGCCTCGCGGCCGAAATGGCCATAGGCGGCGGTGCGGGCGTAGATCGGCCTTGTCAGGTTCAGATGGGTGCGGATGCCGCGCGGCGTCAGGTCCATGCAGTCCATCACCGCCTTTTCGATCGCCCGGGCCTCGACCTGGCCGGTGCCGTGGGTGTCGACATAGATCGACAGCGGCTTGGCCACGCCGATGGCATAGGACACCTGCAGGGTGCAGCGGTCGGCAAGGCCGGCGGCGACCACGTTCTTGGCCAGGTAGCGCGCGGCATAGGCGGCCGAGCGGTCGACCTTGGTCGGGTCCTTGCCCGAGAACGCGCCGCCGCCATGCGCCGCCGCGCCGCCATAGGTGTCGACGATGATCTTGCGCCCGGTCAGGCCGGCGTCACCATCCGGCCCGCCGATGATGAACTTGCCGGTGGGGTTGACCCACCATTCGGTGTTTTCGGTGATCCAGCCCGAGGGCAGGACTTCGCGGATATAGGGTTCGACGATGGCGCGGATATCGTCCGAGGTCTGGCTGTCGTCGAAATGCTGGTGCGACAGCACGATCGAGGTCACCTCGACCGGCTTGCCGTCTTCGTAGCGCAGCGACAGCTGCGACTTGGCGTCGGGGCCCAGGGTCTTTTCCTGGCCGGATTTGCGCGCCTCGGCCAGGCGGCGCAGGATGGCGTGGGAATACTGGATCGGCGCCGGCATCAGTTCGGGCGTCTCGCGGCAGGCATAGCCGAACATGATGCCCTGATCGCCGGCGCCGTCCTTGTCGACGCCCTGGGCGATATGGGCCGACTGCTTGTGCAGGTAGTTCTGCACCTTCAGCGTCTTCCAGTGGAATTCGTCCTGCTCGTAGCCGATGTCCCTGACGCAGTCGCGGACGATGTCCTCGACCCGGTCCATCATCGCCTTGAGCGCCTTGCGGTCGGACAGCCCGACCTCGCCGCCCACGATGACACGGCCCGTGGTCGCAAAGGTTTCGCAGGCGACGCGGGCATTTGCCTCTTCGGTCAGGAAGGCATCCAGCACGGCGTCCGACACGCGGTCGCACAATTTGTCGGGATGCCCCTCGGACACCGATTCCGAGGTGAAAACATAGGACTTGCGGCTCATGAAAAGTGCTCCGTTGGGGTTACCCCGCCACGCCAGGAAGCCGTTGTGGCGGTCATCAGGATGCGCCCTACGCGCTTGACCGCGAAGTTTCAAGCCTTGTTGCGGCGGCGCCCCGTGGCGAGGCCCAGGCCAAGGATTGCCAGCAACAGGCCGGCCAGCGGCCAGTCGCCGGCGCGGGCATAGGGCGGCGGCGGCAAGGGGCCGGGAACCGGCGCGTCGATCACGCCCGCCGGCCCCAGGGCCAAGAGGGCCGGCGCGCCGGTGCTGTCGGGGGCGATCTGCCCGGTGGCGGTGACCACGGCCGAGATGCCGGTATTGGCGACCCGCAGCAGCGGCAGGCCCTGTTCGATGGCGCGCAGCCGGGCTAGGGCGAAATGCTGGTAGGGGCCGGTCAGCGTGCCGAACCAGGCATCATTGGTGATCTGCACCATGAGGGCGGGCCGCTCTGGCGTGGCGATTTCCTCGGGGAAGATCGCCTCGTAGCAGATCAGCGCGCGGGCGCGGCCCAGGCCGGGGCCGAGATCTACCAGGCGGGCCTCGGTCCCGGCGGAATAGGCAAAGCCCAGTTGCGCGGCAAAGGCGCGCAGGCCGAACAGCCGATAGGCCAGATCGCCAAAGGGCACGTATTCGCCAAAGGGCACCAGGTGGATCTTGTCATAAAGGTTGGCGACGCTGCCCCCCGGCCCGATCAGCGCCAGGCTGTTCCAGGCAGCGTCGCCCTCGACCCGCTGGATGCCGGCCAGGACCGGCAGGCCGATGCCGCCGATGGCGCGGGCGGCGCCCTCGCCCTCGGTCAGCAGGTAGGGCACGGCGGTTTCCGGCCAGATCGCCAGCTGCGGCGCGGCCCCCCGCGGCGGGGCCACGGTCAGGTCAAGCAACGCCTCGAAACTGGCCAGCGCGGCCTCCGGGTCCCATTTCAGCCGCTGGGCGATGGCGGGCTGCACCAGCCGGACAATGCCGCCCGGCGCCGGCCCGGCGGGCACCTGCTGGCGCTGCATCCCGCCCAGCACCAGCGCCGCGACCAGCGCCGCCGCCAGCGCCCCGCCTTGCCAGGGGCGGGACAAGGCCAGGGGCAGCGCCGCCAGCGCCAGCGTCAGCAAGGACAGCCCGTAGCCGCCGAACCAGGCCGCCGCCTGCTCGACCGGGGTATCCAGCCAGACATGGCCGAACAGCGCCCAGGGAAAACCGGTGAACAGATGGCCGCGCGCCAGGTCCGACAGCGCCAGCGCCGCCACCAGCGCCGCAAGCGGCCAGCGCGACCGCAAGGCCAGCGCCGCAGCAAGGCCCCAGAACAGCGCCAGCCCAAAGGACAGCAGCAGCAGCGCAAAGGGCGCCATCCAGCCATGGGTCCAGGGATCGACCAGGAAGGGCTGGACGATCCAGCTCAGCGCCAGGGCAAAGTGGCCCGCCCCGGCGAACAGCGCCAGCCAGAACCCGCCCGCCGGCCCCTGCCCGCGGATCCGGTGCAACAGCAGCGCCAGCGCCGGCAAGGACAGCCAGGGCAGCGTGAAAGGCACCTGGCCCAGCGCCACCCCCAGGCCCAGCGCAAGGGCCAAAAGCGCCGGCCGGCGCCCCGGCCAGCCCCAGCGGGCGGCGCGGCCGGTCAATCCCCGACCGGGTCTTCGGCCGCCATCGGCAGGCGGATGCGCAGACGCTTGATCCGGCGGGGGTCGGCGTCGACCACCTCGATCTCGGCGCCGCTTTCGTGATCGACCACCTCGCCGCGCGCCGGCACCCGGCCCAGGCGCAGGAAGACCAGCCCGCCCAGGGTGTCGATATCCTCGTCTTCCTCGCCGGTGCGCAGGCGCAGGCGCAGTTCCTGTTCCAGCTCCTCCAGCGGGGCGGTGGACTGGGCCAGGATCACGCCGGGCTTTTCCTCTTTCCAGAGCGCACCCTCGACCTCGTCATGCTCGTCCTCGATCTCGCCGATGACGGTCTCGATCAGGTCCTCGATGGTCACCAGCCCGTCGACCCCGCCATATTCGTCGATCACCAGCGCCATATGCACCCGTTCCTTCTGCATCTTCTGCAAAAGGACGCCGGTCGGCATCGAGGGCGGCGCATAGAGGATCGGCCGCAACAGGCGCTTCAGGCTGAACCGGCCATTGGCGCCGAACCCATGCGTCAGCGCCAGGTCCTTGAGCAGGACCAGCCCCTGCGGATGGTCCAGCGTGCCCTTGTAGATCGGCACCCGCGAAAAGCCGTGTTCGCGGAACACCTCGACCAGGTCATCCTTGCCGATGTCCATCGGCACGGCGACGATCTCGGCCTTGGGAATGGCCACGTCGTCGACGCGCATGCGGCGCAGGACGCCCAGGCCGGGTATGGCCGATGGCGCGGCGGGCTGGCTGTCGCCCGCCTCGGCCTCGGCATTGGGGGTAAAGGCGGAAAGAAGCCGCCCGAAAAAGCCGCGCCCGGCGGATTCAGGAGGTTCGTCAGCGGTCGATTCGCCCGGCGCGCCCTGCGCCGCCGAAGACCCGTCGGTGGTACTGCCCATCGGTCCTTTGTCCGAAAAACACCCGTCAGGCGGGTGCGCGTTCAATATGGGTCAGGAAGGCCCATCGACGCAAGTATGCGAACCTCATGTCCTTCCATCAGCGTGGCATCTTCGTCCTCGACATGGTCATAGCCCAGAAGATGCAGCACGGCATGCACGACCAGATGGGTGACGTGGTCGGCCATGGGCTTGCCCTGCCCGGCGGCCTCGCGGGCGCAGGTCTCCCAGGCGATGGCGATGTCGCCCAGGGATTCGGGGTCATCGTCGGGGCCGGGCTCGGGCGGTTCGGGGTCGGCGCCGGCCTGGTCCGCCGCCCGCTCGTCCGAGGGCCAGCTGAGGACGTTGGTCGGCTGCGCCTTGCCGCGGAAATCGGCGTTCAACCGGGCGATGCGGGCATCATCGCAGCCCAGGCAACTGAGGGTGAAACCGGCCGCCGGCAGGCCCAGCGCGGCCAGGGTGGCACGGGCGGCCGCTTCGGCCAGCCCGGGCAGGCCGGCCTCGTCCCAGCGCGCGTCCTCGATCACGGTATCCACAAGCATACCCATGCCCCTGCCCTAGCAGGCCGCCCCCGCCGCGCCAAGAGCGAAGCAAAGGCGCGCCTGCCGGCGCAAGCCTTATCTATGGCCCCCCGCAGCGCCCCTGGCCAATGGCGGCTGATGAGGGGCGCTGCCCCTCTAACTCCCCGGAGTATTTGGACCAAGATGAAGCGCAAGGACCTTCATCTTGGCGAAAATACTCCGGGGAGGCCGGCGGGGGGCAGCGCCCCCAACCCGAGGAGGAGGGCGACGCCCGACGACGCGACGAAAGGCTTCGCCCCCAGGGCGGCGATTGCGCTGGCGGGTCAGCCGGCGCTGTCGTCGGCCTCGTAGGCCTCGATGATCCGGGCGACCAGCGGGTGGCGCACCACGTCCTTTGCGGTGAAGTAGTTGAAGCTGACGCCTTTTACCCCCTTGAGGATCCGCTCGGCCTCGGCCAGGCCCGAGGCGGTGCCGCGCGGCAGGTCGACCTGGGTGCGGTCGCCGGTGATCACCATGCGGCTGCCCTCGCCCAGGCGGGTCAGGAACATCTTCATCTGCATCGAGGTGGCATTCTGCGCCTCGTCCAGCACGACGAAGGCGTTCGACAGCGTCCGCCCGCGCATGAAGGCCAGGGGCGCGATCTCGATCCGCTTTTCCTGCATCAGCTTTTCGACCTGCTTGGCCGGCAGGAAATCGTTCAGCGCATCGTAGAGCGGCTGCATGTAGGGGTCGACCTTCTCCTTCATGTCGCCGGGAAGGAAGCCCAATCTTTCGCCCGCCTCGACCGCCGGGCGCGACAGCACGATCTTTTCCACCGCGCCCGAGATGAACATGGTCACGCCCACCGCGACGGCCAGATAGGTCTTGCCGGTGCCGGCCGGGCCGATGCCAAAGCCCAGTTCGTTCTGGAACAGGTTGGCGACATAGGCCTTCTGCGCCTCGGTCCGCGGTTCGATCGGCTTCTTGCGGGTGCGCAGCTCCATGCCGGCGTTGAAGAGTTCGATCTGCTCGCCCTCGGCGGCGACCGGCCGGCCCATCCGCATGGCGCCGTCGATGTCTCCGGCGGCAACGCCGCGCCCCGATTCCAGCCGCGCGTAGAGAGAACGCAGCACGGCCGCCGCCTGCTCTCGCGCCCCCTTGTCGCCGATCACCGCCAGACGGTTGCCCCGCCGCAGGATATGCACACCCATCTGGTGTTCCACCTGCGCCAGGTTGCGGTCAAACTCTCCACAGAGGTCGATCAGCAACCGGTTGTCGGGAAATTCGAGGATCGTTTCCACCATGTCCTCGGGCTTGGTCGGGGGGGTCAGCGCGCTGATGCCCAATCGGGTCTCCTTTTTGAAAAAGGCCTGTAAGAAAAGAGTGGGGCCTGCATCGGATTATGGCAAGGATTTTTGAAGGATTTACCACATCTGGTAGGGAAACCCGCCGCATGTGTTACATTTTCGATCAGGTGGCGGAAATGAACCGGGGCCGCAGGTTTCCCCGCGGCCCCGGGCGCCCGATGGGCGCGGATCGCAATGTGCCCGGCCTAGCCGGCGACGCAGACGCCATCCACCGCATGCGTGCCGGCGGGGCAGGTCCCGACCACCACGGTCTTGCGGCCATGGCCCGAGACGCGGTCGACCACGCCTTCGGTGCCGGTCTGGTAGTTCCGGATCACGGTGCCCGGCGGATAGTGGTTGTTGCAGACCGGCAGGCCGGAGGCCGGGTCGTAGCGCGGGCTGGAATAGCCCTCGAGACCGTCGTCCATGATCCAGTTCTGGCAACCGTCGGGGTCATAGGCGATGGCGGCGCGGCCGTTCACCAGAACGCCGACGTCCTTGCCCTGGTCCTGGCCGGTGGCGATCACCGACTGGGCGCCCTTGTAACGCTCGGTTCCCTCGAAACTTTCGGTGACGCAGCCCGAGAGCAGAAGGGCCGCCGCCAGGCCGGTGCAGAGGTTCATCGTGCCGGATTTCATCAAGCTCTTCATCTCTCTCACCACCGGTAGCAAACGATTTCGACGCGGCGGTTCTTGGCCATGCCGGCCGCGGTCTTGTTCGAGGCGATCGGCTGGCGTTCGCCAAAGCCGAGTTCGCGTTCCACGGAGGCGCCGACCGAACGGGCCACCTCGGCCACGGCATGGGCGCGGCGCTTGGACAACGACATGTTGTATTCGTCCGAGGCGCGGCTGTCGGTATGGCCATAGATCGCATAGCCGAAGGCGCCGGCCTGGCTGAAGAACTGGCGCAGCCGGTCACGGCCCGACGCGGTCAGCTTGGCACTGTCGGTGGCGAACAAGGTATCGGTGTTCTCGACCAGGCAGGTGTTCTTCTTCAGGCAGACGGGCTTGCCCGTCCGGGGATCGCGGCGCGGCACCATGTAGCCTTCCAGCCCGCCATCGGCCCACCAATGCATGCAGCCGTCATCGTCGACCCACACACCCCATTCGATCGAGCCCGAGACCTCGGGCCCGCCCTCGGCCAGGACCGCAGTGGCACTGGCAAAACCCAGGGCGACCACGGCGCCCCCAATCGTCATTCGCACTGCGCGTGAAAAACAGTTCACTGCCAGAGCCCCCTTCACCATTCTGTGACAGACGCCAAAGACTTGCCGGGCGTTCCGCGCGAAGTAAAGCGGATTCTGGTTTCATTCAGGCATTTATATGGCGCTCTGGTTACGGTTTACCCACAATATGCTGTGGATAACTTAACCTGTCGCCGGCCCGGAAACAGTAGCCCCCGCGCGGGGTCAGCCGGGAATCCTGACTGCCGCCAAGGAGTTCGGGGCCGAAGCTGAGACAGAGGCGCGGACCAGTTCGCCCACGCGGCCGCCGGCGTCCTCGACATGGACGGCCATCAGGTGCTGTGACTTGCCCACCATCTGCCCGGGGCGGCGGCCGGCTTTTTCGTAAAGCACCTCGACCACCTGGCCGACCATCGCATCCTGCGCCCGGTGCTGCTGGTCGGTGATCAGCGCCTGCAGCGCCTGCAACCGGGCATCGGCCACCGCATCGGGCAGGCCGGGTTTCTCGGCCGCCGGGGTGCCGGGGCGGGCGGAATACTTGAAGCTGAAGGCCGCGCCAAAGCCCACGGCGCGGATCAGTTCCATCGTCGCTTCGAAATCGGCATCGCTCTCGCCGGGGAAGCCGACGATGAAATCCGAGGTCAGCAGGATGTCGGGCCGCGCGGCGCGGATCCGCTCGACCAGCCGCAGGTAGCTGTCGGCGGTATGCTTGCGGTTCATCGCCTTGAGGATGCGGTCGGACCCCGATTGCACCGGCAGGTGCAGGTAGGGCATCAGTTGCGGCACCTCGGCATGGGCGGCGATCAGGTCATCGTCCATGTCGTTGGGGTGGCTGGTGGTATAGCGCAGCCGGTCCAGCCCCTCGATGGCGGCCATCTCGCGGATCAGCCGGCCCAGCGACCAGTCGCCGCCCTGGCCCGCGCCGTGATAGCCGTTGACGTTCTGGCCCAGGAGCGTGATCTCGCGCACGCCCCGCGCCACCAGGTCGCGCGCCTCGGCCAGGAGCCGGGTGGCGGGGCGGCTGACCTCGGCGCCGCGCGTATAGGGCACGACGCAGAAGGCGCAGAACTTGTCGCAGCCTTCCTGCACGGTCAGAAAGGCCGTGGGGCCGCGCAGGGCCTTGCGCTGCGGCAAGTGGTCGAACTTGTCCTCGGGCGGAAAGTCGGTGTCGACCTGCTTGCCGCCGGCCTCGGCCATCTCGGGCAGGCGGTGATAGGCCTGCGGCCCGACGACGATATCGACCAACGGCATCCGGCGCAGGATCTCTTCGCCCTCGGCCTGGGCGACGCAGCCGGCGACGCCGATCTTCAGGTCGGGGCGGTCCTGTTTCAGCGGTTTCAGCCGGCCCAGGTCGGAGTAGAGCTTTTCGCTGGCCTTCTCGCGGATGTGGCAGGTGTTGAGCAAGACCATGTCGGCCTCTTCCAGCACCTCGGTGGTGACATAGCCCCTGGCGCCCATGGCCTCGGCCATGCGCTCGCTGTCATAGACGTTCATCTGACAGCCGTAGGTCTTGATGAATAGCTTCTTCGCGTCCGCCATGGCCGGGCCCCCGGGAAAAGGTGGCCCTGCTTACAGGCAAGCACGGGTCAGCGCAACGCGGCTCCGCCGGCCCGGGGCCTGCCGCCCCTGCGTTGCCCACCCCGCCGCGACAGGATCGCCCGCCGCTTTTCACCCTCCCCCCTTGCCTTGCACGAAGTCTTGACCGATTCTGCCGATGATTGCGCCCGGAGGCGCGCCGGGGATCGGGACGGGCATGCAATACAAGGATCTCGACGACTTCCTGTCGCAGGCTGCCGGCGCGCTGGCCAAGGGGCCGGTCTCGGTGGTGATGGCCGAGGACGAGGTCGAGATCGACAGCACCCTGCGCCACAACCTGTCGACCGGCTTTCCGGTGGTCCTGCTGCTGGCCCCGCCCGAAGTGACGCTGGCGGTGGACCTGACCGAGAAGGTGCATGTGGTCGCCCATGACGTCTATGCCGACCAGGCCCTGCCCGAGGCGGTGAACCGGATCGCCGACGCCGCCCCCGGGGCCTGGATCTATTACTGCTACAATGCCGAATACCTGTTCTTTCCGTTCTGCGAGACGCGGACGGTGCGCGACCTCTTGGCCTTTCATGCCGAGGAACGGCGCGAGGCGATGCTGACCTATGTGATCGACCTCTATGCCGGCGACCTGGACCGCAACCGCAACGCCGTCTCGCTGGAGGATGCCTACCTGGACCGCTCGGGCTATTACGCGCTGGCCCGCAAGGACGAGGCAAGGAACTGGGCGCCAAAGGAACGGCAGCTGGATTTCTACGGCGGGCTGCGCTGGCGGTTCGAGGAACATGTGCCATGGTCACGGCGCAAGATCGACCGGATCGGCATCTTCAGGGCAAGGAAGGGGCTGAAACTGCTGCCGGACTTCACCTTTGCCGAGGATGAGCCGAACACCTATGCCTGCCCTTGGCACAACAACCTGACCGCGGCGATCTGTTCGTTCCGCACGGCCAAGGCGCTGCGCACCAACCCCGGCTCGCGCTTCGAGATCCAGAATTTCCGCTGGCACAATTCGACGCCTTTCGACTGGCACAGCCAGCAACTGATGGACCTGGGGCTGATGGAGCCCGGGCAATGGTTCTGACCGCAGGGTAACCGGCGGATCCGCAATCCGATTGCGCGGCTGGCGCCGCACGGCTTTTTCCTGAAGATAGAGGGGGGCGCTGCCCCCCAACGGCCTTCGGCCTCCCCCCCCGGAGTATTTTTCGCCAAGATGAAGGGATTGCCGCTTCATCTTGGCCAAAATACTCCCGCCGGAGGCAAACCGGCCGAGGCGGTTGGCGCGGAACGCGCCAGAGCCGAGAAAAGGACATGCGCCGCAAGGCGCGCAAAATGGAACGGTTCAGGTCCGGCGCAGGCGGATGACCACGTCGACGCGCGCGATCTCGGTGCCGGCGGGGGCCTTTGGCAGGGCCGAGAACTTCAGCTCGTCCTTGGGGGCGTCGGTCAGGCTGCCGCTGTCTTCCCAGAAGTAATGCGGATGGTCGTCGGTCCGGGTGTCGAAATAGCTTTTCGAGCCGTCCACCACCACTTCGGACATCAGCCCCGCTTCGCAGAAGGCGCGCAGCGTGTTGTAGACGGTGGCCAGGCTGACCTTTTCGCCCGCCGCGCTGGCCAGAGCGAACAGCCCCTCGGCGGTCACGTGGCGGTCGGACCCGTCACCGACCAGCAGGCCGGCCAGCGCCAGCCGCTGCCGCGTCGGGCGCAGCCCTCCGCCCGCCAGCCAGTCTGCGCCCCGCATCGCGGCGATCCGCTCCATCCCGCCCGTCCATTCGCCAGGTTCGCCCATCAAGGGGCCGTCGGGGCAATATAGATCACTTACCCCCCGTTTCAATTGCAAATACGCCACTGTGGCCGGGGCGCACCACCGGCCACAGGCCGGCCGCCGCCCCCTGCCCTTGCTTCCCCGTCCATGCCTCTGTTACACGGGTTGGCAACAATAAACCCTGGGAGAAACGGTGCAGATGGGTCTTTATCCGACGACATTCGACAAGGAAGACCTGTTGAAATGCGCAAGGGGCGAATTGTTCGGCCCCGGCAATGCCCAGCTGCCCGCGCCGCCGATGCTGATGATGGACCGGATCACCGACATTTCGGACGACCGGGGCGAGCATGGCAAGGGCCATGTGGTGGCCGAATTCGACATCACCCCGGACCTCTGGTTCTTTGACTGCCACTTTCCGGGCAATCCGATCATGCCGGGGTGCCTGGCCTGGACGGCTGTGCAGCTGACCGGCTTCAACCTGGGCTGGCGCGGCTGGGAAGGGCGCGGCTATGCCCTGGGCGTGGGCGAGGTCAAGCTGACCGAATGGTGCGCCCCGACCGCAAGATGCTGCGCTATTTCGTCGATTTCACCAAGGTGCAGACCCGCTGGCTGACCATGGGCGCCGCCGACGGCAGGGTGGAAGCCGACGGCGAAAACCATCTATCTGGTCAAGGACATGAAGGTCGCCCTTTCGGCGAATTGGCCCTTCCGGAAGGAGAACCGCCCATGCGCCGTCGTCATCACCGGGATCGATCGTCTCGTCCATCGGCAACAACGCCACCGAGGTCGAGGCCAGCCTGCGCGCCGGGAAATCCGGCATCGTCTTTGCCCTCGACTATGCCGAACACGGCTTCGCTGCCGCGTGTCCATGGCCAGCCGAACATCGTGCTGGAGGACCATATCGACAAGCGCGACCTGCGCTTCATGGGCGATGGCGCGGCCTATACCTTCATCGCCATGGACCAGTGCAGAAGGACTGGCCCGCCGAAAGCGATATCTCGAACGAGCGCAGCGGCATCATCGTCGGCTCGGGCGGGCCTTCGACCGTCGTTCTTCAAGGCGCACAACATCGTGCGCGAGACCGGCAGCCCCAAGCGCATCGGCCCCTTTGGCGTGACCAAGGGCATGTCCTCGACCGTGTCGGCCTGCCTGGCCACGCCGTTCCGGATCAAGGGTAACAACTATTCGATCACCTCAGCTCGCGCTGACCTCGGCGCATTGCATCGGCAATGGCACTGAGCTGATCCAGATGGGCAAGCAGGACATCGTCTTTGCCGGCGGCGGCGAGGAACTGGACTGGACGCTGTCGTGCCTGTTCGACGCGATGGGGGCGATGTCGTCGAAATACAACGACGCGCCGGAGACCGCCAGCCGCACCTTATGATGCCACGCGGGATGGCTTTGTCATCGCCGGCGGCGGCGGCATCGTGTGCTGGAGGAACTGGAACATGCCTGCGCCCGCGGCGCGAAGATCTATGCCGAAGTGACCGGCTATGGCGCCACCTCGGACGGCCATGACATGGTCGCGCCCTCGGGCGAGGGTGGCGAGCGGGCGATGCGGCTGGCGCTGGCGACGCTGCCCAAGGGGCGGCGGGTCGACTATATCAACAGCCACGGCACCTCGACCGTGGTCGGCGACGTGACCGAGGTCGAGGCGATCCGCCGGGTGTTCGGCGCCGGCTCGACGCCGCCCATCGCCTCGACCAAGTCGCTGACCGGGCATTGCCTGGGCGGCGCCGGAGTCTGGGAGGCGATCTATTCGCTGCTGATGATGCGCGGCGATTTCATCGCTGCTTCGGCCAATGTCACCACGCTGGACCCCGCGCTGGACCCGGCCGAGATCGTCACCACCCTGCGCGAGAACGTGGCGCTGGATTCGGTGCTGTCGAACAGCTTTGGCTTTGGCGGCACCAATGCGACGCTGGTGATGTCGAAACTTCTGGATTGAACGCGGCGGATTGGTTGGAGAGCCGGGCATGGCAGAGTTGATGAAGGGCAAACGCGGCCTGGTGATGGGGGTTGCCAACGACCGGTCCATCGCCTGGGGCATCGCCAGCACGCTGGCCGCCGAAGGGGCCGAACTGGCGTTTTCCTATCAGGGCGAGGCCTTTGGCAAGCGGGTCGAGCCGCTGGCCGCCTCGGTCGGGTCGGATTTCCTGGTCGATGTCGACGTGACCGACGAGCAAAGCCTGGAGGCCTGTTTCGGCAAGATCGCCGACCGCTGGGGCCGGCTGGATTTCCTGATCCACGCCATCGCCTATTCCGACAAGGCGGAACTGACCGGCCGCTTCATCAACACCACGCGCGGCAATTTCCTGAATTCGCTGAACATTTCCTGCTTCAGCTTCATCGACGTGGCGCGGCGGGCGGCGGGGCTGATGCCCGATGGCGGGTCGCTGATCACGCTGACCTTCCAGGGGTCGAACCGCATCGCGCCGAATTACAACGTGATGGGCGTGGCCAAGGCGGCGCTGGAATCGGCGACCCGCTACCTGGCCAATGACCTGGGGCCGCAGAAGGTGCGGGTGAACGCCATCTCGCCGGGGCCGATGAAGACGCTGGCCGGGTCGGCCATCGGCGGCGCACGGGCGACGTTCCGCTATACCGAGGAGAACACCCCGCTGCGCGCCAATGCCACGCTGGAGACGATCGGCGGCACCGCGGCCTGGCTGTGCAGCGATTACGGCGCGGCCACGACGGGCGAGATCATCCATGTCGACGGCGGCTATCACGTCCTGGGTTTCCCGCAGGCCGAGAACATCTGATCGGGCGGTTCGCGGCCGGGCGGTTTTCGCAAGGAGCGGCTTCGCCGCAGGTCTTTTCAGTCGGCTCTGGCCTGCGGCCAACCGCCTCCGCGCCGCCTCCGGCGGGAGTATTTTTGCCAAGATGAAGGCCAGGATGAAGGCCCTTTCGGCTCAGCCGTTCAGGTCCTTCAGCAGCCGGCCGTGCTTGCGCACCTCTCCCAGCACGTCGCCAAAGGTGGCAAGCCCCCTGCCCTGCAGCATCGGCACCAGTTTCAGGAAGGCATCCGCCGTGGCGACGGTATCGCCGATGGCGGTGTGGCGGGCCTCTTCGGGGATGGAGATGCCCAGCCGGTGGGTCAGCGCATCCAGCGAATGCACCTCGGACTGGCCGTAGACCACCGCCGAGAGCAGCACCGTGTCCAGGACCGGGTTGTCGAAGGCGATGCCGAGTTTGGGTTCCAGCCGGCGCAGGAATTCCATGTCGAAGGGGGCGTTATGGGCGATCAGCACCGCGCCTTCGGCAAACTTGTGAAAGCGGGCGGCGACGTCCTCGATGACGGGCGCCTCGGCCACCATGGCCTCGGTGATGCCATGCACCTCGGTCGAGGACAGCGGGATCGGCCGGCGCGGGTTCACCAGCGTGTCGAAAACCTCGCCGTCCAGCCGGCGGCCGTTGACGATGCGCACGGCGGCGATCTGCACGATCTCGTCGCCCTGTTGCGGCAGGAGGCCGGTGGTTTCGGTATCGAAGACCACATAGGTCAGGTCGGCCAGCGGCGTGTCGGCGACGCGGTCGGTGCGGGCGCGCGACAGCAGGTCGAAGTCATAGACCACCTTGCGCTGCACCGGTTTCGGCCGCTGGGTCACCCTTCGGGCCTGGCGGATCGGCAGGCAGAGCGATTGCAGCGCGCCGAAGGGTTCGGGCCAGATCTCGGTGGCATGGGCGGCAAGCACCGAGCGGCAGGCGATTTCCGGCACGGCGCGGTCGAGCGGCTGATCCAGCCAGCGGTCGAGCAGGCCGATCGGCAGCGGCTGGCCGGCCCAGACCAGCCGGATCATCGCGCCGGTGTCCTCTTCCTCGATGGTCAGCCGCAGCGCCTGGGCCAGCCCCTGTTCGCGGATATTCTGCGCGATGTCGTCGATCAGCGAGATGATCTCGAAGCCGTTGCAGCGCAGCAGCAGGTCGGCGGCGCGGGTTTCCAGCGCGATGCCCCGTTCCTCGAGCCGGGCCTTCAGGCCGTCGGCCAGATCGGCGGCACGGACCTGGGCCAGCGGCCAGCCGTCCTGCCGGCCTCGTCATGGCGCAGCGCCAGGTCGGTCATCGCCAGGCCAGGGCCTGCACCTCGGCGCGCAGGGCGGCATCCATCGGGGCGGGGCCGGCCTCGCCCTCGGGCAGCACCTCGAGCAGGGTCTTGAGGTTGGCGGCGGGGCGGCGGGCGCGGTCCAGCACCTCGGCCAAGAGCGCCTCGCGCCGGGCGTGGGCGGCCAGATCGGCAGTCACGTCGCGCAGGGTCAGCACATAGCCCGGACGGGCCGCGCCGGCGCCCCCGGCGGGCAAAAGCCGCATCCGCGCGGCCAGCACCCGCGCCCCGGTGGTGGTGGTGCAGAGCAGGTCGGTGGTGGCATCGCTGTCGCCGGTGGCCACCAGGCGGTCATGCGCCAGCCGCACCGGGCCTTCGCGCAGGAAATCGAACAGCCGCCGGTCCAGCCCCGGCGCCACGCCCGCCGCCATCAGGTCGACCGCGGGGCCGTTGTAGAAGACCAGCGCATGATCGCCCGAACAGAGCAGGACCCCCACCGGCACGTCGGACAAGAGCGCCTCGAGCCGTTCCTTTTCCTCGGCCAGCCGGGCGGTTTCGCGCGCGACGCTTTCGGCCAGGGCGTTGCGGGTTTCGGCCAGGCTGTGCGCGGCGGCGCTGGCGGCAGGCGCCAGGTCGCCCAGGTAGCGCGCGATGGCGGCATCCATGTCGCTGGTCACATCGGCATGGGCGCGGGCGCGCAAGGCCCCGGCCAGCACCTCGATCGGCTTGGCCAGGTTGGTGTCGAACAGATACCAGACCCAGAGGATCAGGCCGAGAATGGCAAAGCCCGCCACGATCCCGCCCTGGACAAAGGCATCCAGCGTTTCGGGGCTGCCCAGCCGGTCGTAGCCCAGCCAGAGCCCGGTCACCAGCGCCGCCACGGCGCCCGACATCAGAAGCGCAAAGAACAGGAACACCCGCACACGCAACGAAAGGCTGGTCAGCATCTCAGCCCCCCGCGCCCAGCAGCCGCCGCACCTCTTCGCGCAGTTCCTTCAGCTCGAAGGGCTTGGTGATGAAACCGTCGGCGCCGATGGCCAGCCCCTTGCGCTTTTCGATCGACGAGCCACGCGCCGTCATCATCAGGATCTTGACGTCGGCCAGCCCCGGATCCAGCCGGATGCCCTGGCAGATCTCATACCCCGAGGCGCCGGGCAGCATCACGTCCAGCAACACCAGATCGGGGCGCATGTCGCGGATCTTGGGCAGCGCCGCGTCGCCATCGGCGATGCGGTCGTGTTCGTAACCCTCGCGCTCCATCAGGAAATCAAGCGCGAGCGCGATGTTGTCTTCGTCTTCCACCACGAGAACGCGGTGTTTCCTCCCTCCATCGGCCATCTCAACCCTCCTGGCAGGCGGCCTCCTGCAACTTGTCACCTGTGGTTGCGGTTTCCCATTCCGCGCCTTGCAGCGCGCCCTCGGCGGTGATTTCCACCCCCTCGGTCACCATCACGCGGCGGTTGCCCGCACAATCCACCGCCATCAACGCCTCGCGCACCGGTTTCCAGCGGGCAAAGGCATAGAGCGTCACCATCCGCAACTCGGGGCGCTGCGGATGGGTCAGCGTCCGGGCATGGTCCAGCGCCGTGAACCGCATGGTGATCGGTTTCAGATAGGTCCAGGGCCGCAGCGGCATGGCCTCGGTCTCGGACGAGACCACCTGGACCGTGGCGGGCAATTCGGCGCTGACGCGGGCATACCAGCCGTATTCCAGCGCCACGGTGGTGCCGATCAGCCCGACGGCGGCGGCAACCGGAATCAGCCATTTCGGCAGGCCCGGCAGCAGGCGCCGCAGCGCCCAGGCCATCAGGCCCAGGGTGGCGGCGGCAATCAGGGCTCCGACAAGTTCCAGCGCCATCGCGGTCTCAGCTTCTGGCGCCGCGGGCCTGGCCCACGGCGGATTGCATGGTGCGCACGACGACAAAGGCATCGCGCAGGTGGCTGCGTTCGAAGTCCGACAGGTCCGAGGGCGCGATGAAATTGTCGGGCCTTGCCCCGGCCTTTACCCGGCGGGCCTGATGGTCCAGCCGGGTCTCGGCGATCAGGTCATAGGCCTCGATCAGGTCGCGCGCGCCCGAGGGAGAGATCACGCCCGCCTCGGCCGCGGCCTCCAGCCGGGCGCGGGTGTTGACCGCCGGCAGTTCCCCGATCAGCGCATAGATGCGGCCCAGGTCCACCACCGGGACCACGCCGTTCATCTTCAGGTCGATGCGGTCCTTGTGTTCGCCCGACCGGATGGTGGCAAAGCCGCGCAGCAGCCCCAGGGGCGGGGCGTGTTTCAGGCTGTTGCCGATCATGTGCGCCACGAAGATCGAGTTCTTCGCCGCCATGTCCAGCACCTGGGCCTGCAGGTCGGTGAACAGGCTGGCGGTGCCGCCGATGGGCCGCAGGTCGAACATGACCGAGGCCAGCATCTGCGCCATCGGGTCGGGCACGGCCACCCATTTGCGGAAATACTCGCGCCAGACCCGCATCGGCTGACGCCATTGCGGGTTGGTGGCCATCATGTCGCCGGGGCAATAGACATAGCCGCAGGCGTCCAGCCCGTCGCAGACGATGCGCGCCAGCCGGGCGAAATAGTCCATGTCGTCGGTGGTCGCGGCGTCGTCGATCATCAGGCAGTTGTCCTGGTCCGAAACGCCGGTCTGTTCCTGGCGCCCCTGCGACCCGCAGGCCAGCCAGAGATAGGGCACCGGCGCCGGGCCCAGTTCGGCCTCGGCCATCGCCAGCAGGCGCCGGGTCACCGTGTCGGCCACGTCGGTGATCAGCCGGGTCACCACCTCATGCGCCGAACCGCCGCCCACCAGTTGCACCAGCAGGGCGGGAATGCGGGCCGTGGTCTCGGCCAGGTCCGGCACCGAGGTCGCCGTGGCCGCGTCGCGCACCAGCAAGGCCGAGGACACCGCCTGGAACCGGGTCAGGTCGGTCTGGGTGATCATGCCGACCAGCTTGCCGTCCTCGACCACCGGCAGGTGGCCGATGCGATGTTCCAGCATGCTGTGCAGGATGTCAGAGCCCAGGCTGTCGGGCGTCAGCACCATCGGGTCGGCCGCCATCACCGCGCTGACCGGGGTGGCGGGGTCGATCCCCTCGGCCAGCACCTTGTTGGTGAAATCGCGCGCGGTGACGATGCCGACCAGCCGGCCGGACTCGGTCACCGCAAGGCAGGAGATATGGGCATCGCGCATCTTTTGCGCGGCGGCCCGGATCGGGGTTTCCGGCGGCACCGCCACGGGCGCGCGGGCGATCAGGTCGCCCACCCGGCGGGTCGAGATGTCGGCGGCGCGGTTTTCATGGCTGCGGCCGCGGTGGAAGAACCGCTCGAAGGCCGGGAAACTGGCGATCAGGCGGCGGAACTCGGCCTCGGGCAGCATCAGCACCTGGCTGCCCTCGGTGGCGCGCGCGGTGGTCACCGCCACGCCGTCGCGCATCAGCCCGCGTTCGCCAAAGGAATTGCGCGGCCCCAAGAGAGAGACCAGCCCGCCCGAAGGGTCCAGCACTTCGACCGAGCCTTCGCGGATCAGGAACAGGCCGGGCAACGCGGCACCGGCGCTGTAGATCACCGCTTCTTCGTCATAGTGGCTGCAGCTGAAGGAGGTGGCGACACGCGCCATCTCGTCCTGCGGCAGGCTGTCATAGGGATGGACGCTTTCGAGAAAGGCGACAAGGCCGGGGATGTCCTGTTCCATGTCCGTCGTGCTTTTCCTGCGTCGGATAGAGGGGGAGGCGCGCCCCCGGTTTGCCCGGGGACGCGCGCAGGGTTCAGTGGGCCTGGGCCTTGCCGGCGCCGCGCGGCACGCGGATCGACTCGATCAGGTCGACCACATGCTGCGGCGGGGCCTTGGTCACGGCCGAGACCACATAGGCGACGACAAAGTTCACCACCGCACCGACCGCACCGATCGACAGGGGCGAGATGCCGAAGACATAGTTCGCCGCCGTGTCGGGCAGGTTGTTGGTGCCGGGGATGAAGAACCAGCCCTTGTAGACGAAGATGTAGCAGGCCGTGAAAATCAGACCGACCAGCATGCCGGCGATCGCACCTTCCTTGTTAACGCGCTTCGAGAAGATGCCCATCATCAGCACCGGGAAGATCGTCGCCGCGGCCAGACCGAAGGCCAGCGCCACCACCTGCGCGGCAAAGCCGGGCGGGTTGAGGCCAAGCCAGGTGGCCACGATGATGGCGACGGTCATGGCGGCACGCGCCCACATCAGTTCCGCCTTTTCCGACAGGTTCGGGTTGATCGAACCCTTGATCAGGTCGTGCGAGATCGCCGACGAGATCGCCAGCAACAGGCCGGCAGCGGTCGAGAGCGCGGCAGCCAGCGCACCGGCAGCCACGAGCGCGATGACCCAGGCCGGCAGAGCCGCGATTTCAGGGTTCGCCAGAACCATGATGTCGTTGTCGACCTTGGTCAGTTCGTTGCCCTTCAGGCCCAGTTCGGCCAGGGTCTTGTCGCCCAGCTTGGCCTCGGCCAGCGCGGCGGTCTGCGCGGCGGTGGCTTCGTCCAGCTTGGTCTGCGCCGCGGCCTTGTCGGCCTCGGCGGCATCGGCCAGCGCCTTGGTGGCGGCGGCCAGGGCGGCATTGGCTTCCTTCACGGCGGCCGGTTCGTTGAAGTACTGGATCAGGCCGTCGCCGTTCTTGTCTTCAAAGGCCAGGAGACCGGTCTTTTTCCAGGTGTCGACCCAGCGCAGTTCCGGTTTCGTCTCGATGTCGGCCAGCGAGATCGCCGGGGCCGACAGCGCGGTGCCGGTCACGGCACCCGGCCACATGGTGGTGGTCAGGTTCAGGCGGGCCATCGAGCCCACGGCCGGAGCGACCGTGTAGAGCAGCGCGATGAACACCAGCGACCAGCCGGCCGACGACCGGGCATCGGCCACTTTCGGCACGGTGAAGAAGCGGATGATGACGTGCGGCAGGCCCGCGGTGCCGATCATCAGCGACATGGTGAACAGGAACATGTTGAACATGTTGGCGCTGTCCGAGGTATAGGCCTTGAAGCCCAGTTCGGTCACGACCGAGTCCAGCTTCGCCAGCATCGACACCTCGCCACCCGAGGGCGCGTAGGAACCGATCAGGCCCATCTGCGGCAGGAAGCTGCCGGTCAGCGACAACGAGATGAAGATCGCCGGAACGGTATAGGCGATGATCAGCACGACATATTGCGCCACCTGGGTATAGGTGATGCCCTTCATCCCGCCCAGAACGGCGTAGACGAAGACCAGCGCCGCACCGATATAAAGGCCGGTGTCGGTGGTCACTTCGAGGAAGCGCGAGAAGGTCACGCCCACGCCGCGCATCTGGCCGATAACATAGGTGATTGAGATCACGATCAGGCAGATGACGCCGATCAGGCGCGCGGTGCCGGAATAGAAGCGGTCACCGATGAATTCCGGCACGGTGAACTTGCCGAACTTGCGCAGGTAGGGCGCAAGCAGCAGCGCCAGCAGCACATAGCCGCCGGTCCAGCCCATCAGATAGGCCGATTGCTCGTACCCACCAGCCGGGGCCAGCGCGATGATGCCGGCCATCGAGATGAACGAGGCCGCCGACATCCAGTCCGCGCCCGTCGCCATGCCGTTCAGAACCGGGTGAACACCCTGTCCGGCGGCGTAGAATTCCGCGGTCGAGCCCGCGCGGGCCCAGATCGCAATCCCGATGTAGATGGCAAAGGTGATGCCAACCACGATCAGGTTGAGGGTAAACTGATCCATCTGTCCCTGCTCCCTTACTCGTCCACGCCGTGTTCACGGTCGACCTTGCCCATCATCTTCGCGTAGACGAAGATCAGGACGAGGAAGACGTAGATCGAGCCGTTCTGTGCGAACCAGAAGCCCAGATCGGCGCCGCCGATATGGATGCCTTCCAGTGCCGGCCGGAGGATGATGCCAAGCCCGAAAGAGCATGCGAACCAGATCGCCAGACAAATCAGGATGATCCGAACGTTCGCCGCCCAGTAGGCATTGGCAGAGGTCTTGTCCGCCATGTGTGTCACTCCCTGGTTGGTTTCTTCCTGTCCCGCTGCCCCGCGTCCCTGGGGGCAACGGGCCTCCCTCAAGCCGCCACGCGCCCCACGATGGCACCAAGCGCGCCGCGGATATCGGCGATGGCACCCATCGCGTCGATCCGTTGCAGCACGCCCTTGCCGTCATAATAGGCGATCAGCGGCGCCGTCTGGGCGTGATAGGCCTTCAGCCTTTCGCGCACCGTCTCGGCATTGTCGTCGGCCCGGCGTTTCATCTCCGTGCCGCCGCATTTGTCGCAAACCCCCGCCCTGGCGGGTTGCTTGAATTCGTCGTGATAGCCCTCGCCGCAGGCCGCGCAGGTGTAGCGGCCCGAAACGCGGCCCACCATCGCCTCGTCGTCGACTTCCAGGCTGATGGCGGCGGTGACCTTCTGGCCGGTGCCGGCCAGCAGCGTGTCCAGGGCCGCAGCCTGCCCCGCGGTGCGGGAAAGCCGTCGAGGATGACGCCACGCGCCACGTCGTCCTGGGCCATGCGGTCCTTCAGGATCGCCAGCACGATGTCGTCGCTGACCAGCTGGCCGGCTTCCATCACCGCGCGGGCCCGCTTGCCGCCTCGGTGCCGGCGGCAACGGCGGCGCGCAGCAGATCGCCGGTGGACAGCTGGACCAGGCCGAAATCCTCTTCCAGCATCCGCGCCTGCGTGCCCTTGCCGGCGCCGGGCGGCCCCAGCAGGATCAGGACGGTCGGGGTGTTTTCCGCCATCGGCTCAGCCCCGGTTCATGCGGTTGTCGATCAGCTCGTCCACCACCGAGGGATCGGCCAGGGTCGAGGTGTCGCCAAGCGAGCCGAAATCGTTCTCGGCGATCTTGCGCAGGATGCGGCGCATGATCTTGCCCGAACGGGTCTTGGGCAGGCCGGGCGCCCACTGGATCAGGTCGGGCTTGGCGATCGGGCCGATCTCGGTGCGCACCCAGGCCTCCAGCTCCTTGCGCAGCGCATCGGTCGGCTCGACGCCCTTCATCAGGGTGACATAGGCATAGATGCCCTGGCCCTTGATGTCGTGCGGATAGCCCACCACCGCGGCCTCGGCGACCTTTCATGCGCCACCAGCGCCGATTCCACCTCGGCCGTGCCCATGCGGTGGCCCGAGACGTTGATCACGTCGTCGACCCGGCCGGTGATCCAGTAATAGCCGTCCTCGTCGCGGCGGCAGCCGTCACCGGTAAAGTAATAGCCGCGATACTGGGCGAAATACGCCTCCTGGAAGCGTTCGTGATCGCCCCAGAGCGTGCGCATCTGGCCCGGCCAGCTGTCGGCGATGCACAGCACGCCCTCGGCCGCGGTCTCGGTCTGCACCGCGGCGGTCGCGGCATCCAGCACCACCGGCTTGACGCCGAAGAAGGGCTTGGTGGCCGAACCCGGCTTGGTCGGGATGGCGCCCGGCAAGGGCGTCAGCATGTGGCCGCCGGTCTCGGTCTGCCAGAAGGTGTCGACGATCGGGCATTTGCCCTTGCCGACATGGGTGTTGTACCAGTTCCAGGCCTCGGGGTTGATCGGCTCGCCCACCGAACCCAGCACGCGCAGCGACGACAGGTCGTGCTTTTCCACCCATTCCGGGCCAAGGCCCATCAGGCTGCGGATCGCGGTCGGCGCGGTGTAGAACTGGTTCACCTTGTGCTTGGCGCAAACTTCCCAGAACCGGCCGGCATCGGGAAAGGTCGGCACGCCCTCGAACATGATCGTGGTGGCGCCGTTGGCCAGCGGACCATAGACGATGTAGCTGTGCCCGGTGACCCAGCCCACGTCCGCCGTACACCAGAACACATCGCCGTCATGGTAGTCGAAGGTCATCTGTTGCGTCATCGAGGCATAGACCAGATAGCCGCCAGAGGTATGCACCACCCCCTTCGGCTTGCCGGTCGAGCCCGAGGTATAAAGGATGAACAGCGGGTCCTCGGCGCCCATCTCGACATAGGGGCAATAGGGCTTGGCCCAGGCCATCTGCTGGCGCAGGTCGACATCGCGGCCGTCGACCCAGGAGGTCTGGTCGCCGGTATGCTTGACCACCAGGCATTTCACCCGGTCGGAACAGTGCAGCAGCGCCTTGTCGGTGTTGTCCTTGAGCGGGGTCTTCTTGCCGCCGCGCGGGGCGAAGTCGGCGGTGATCACCACCTTGGCCTCGCTGTCGTTGATCCGGTTGGCCAGGGCGTCGGGCGAGAAGCCGGCGAAGACGATGGAATGGATGGCGCCGATCCGGGCGCAGGCCAGCATGGCATAGGCGGCCTCGGGGATCATCGGCAGATAGATCACCACCCGGTCGCCGCGCTGCACGCCGACGGATTTCAGCACGTTGGCCATGCGCGAGGTTTCTTCCAGCAGCTTGGCATAGGTGATGTGCTGGGCCGGGGTCTTGGGATCATCCGGTTCCCAGATGATCGCGGTCTGGTTGGCGCGGGTGATCATGTGGCGGTCGATGCAGTTCGCCGAAACGTTCAGCGTGCCGTCCTCGAACCACTTGATGTCGACCTTGCCGTATTCGAACGAGGTGTTCTTGACCTTGGTAAAGGACTTGATCCAGTCGATGCGCTGGCCTTGCTCGGCCCAGAAGCCTTGGGGATCCTCGACCGAGGCGGCGTACATCTTGGCGTAATGTTCGGCGTCAACATGGGCCTTGGCCACGAAATCTGCCGGAGCCGCATACATCCTTGGCGTCTGCTTGCATCGTCATCGCTACTCTCCTCTCATCGGCAGGCGGGCCATGGCCTGCGACATGCGTTTCGGCCAGCGGAAACGCACTCCCTGCGCGTTACAATAACGCTTCGTCAATTTTACGTAACCCTTTTATCGCAAACATTTTTCTGTCAAAAAATTAACCGCATAAGTGTCAAGTTTGTAAATGTTGCGGATTGAGGCGAAAATTTGACACGTTATTTCAACGCCATGCAGGTTCACAGCCGCGTGAGAATGCCAGCCGCCGACGGCCGCGCGCCAAAAGGCAATGGCGCGGGGCCCGTCAGGACACCCGCGCCACGCAACCTTCGGATGCAGGCGATTCGGCCTTACGCCGCGGCAGTTTCGGCCGGCATGCTGGCCTCCAGCGTCGCGCGGTCGGGCATGTAGCTGACCTCCGGCTCCTGCAGGCCCTGGGCCAGCAGCGCACGGCGCACCTGCGGCTTTGCGCCAGGATGCACAGCCGCCCGCCCTTGCGTTGCAGCTTGCGCGCCAGCACCTCGAAGCTGAGGGCGCCGGAACTGTCGATCAGCGGCACGCCGCAGAAATCGACGGCAAAGACATGCGGCCGGTCGGCGATGCGGTCCAGGACGTTGCCGATCTGCGCGGCAGAGCCAAAGAACACCGGCCCGTGCAGCCGGTAGACCAGCAGATCCTCGCGCTGGCCGGCCTCGGGTTCGTCGCTGCCGGTGCTGAGCTGGGTCTCGTCGGACATCCGCTTGATAAAGACCAGGCCGGCCAGCGCAAAGCCCACCATGATCCCCTCGGTCAGGTCGCGGAACACCACCAGCACCAGCGTGACCGCCACGATCAGCGCATCCCCGCGCGAGCCGCGCAGCAGCACCCAGATCTCTTCCTTCTCGATCATGCCCCAGCTGACCACCGCCAGCACGCCGGCCAGCGCCGCCAGCGGGATATAGGCCGCCAGCGGTGCGGCCACCGCCATGAAGCCCAGCAGGAACAGCGCGTGCAGCATGCCCGAGACCGGCCCGTGCGACCCGGCCCGCACATTGGTCGCGGTGCGGGCGATGGTGCCGGTGACGCAGAAGCCGCCAAAGACGGCGCTGCCCATGTTGGCGACACCCTGCCCCACCAGTTCGGCGTTCGACCGGTGGCGCGCGCCCGACATGCCGTCGGCCACCACCGCCGACAACAGCGATTCAATCGCCCCCAGCAGCGCAAAGGAAAAGGCATAGGGCAGCGCGTCCATCATCGCCTGGCGCGACAGCTGCGGCAGTTCGGGCAGCGGCGGCAGGTTCGGCAGGGCGCCGAACCGGGTGCCGATGGTTTCGGCCGGCAGGTTCAGCACCGCCGCCAAAACCGAGGCCAGCACCACCGCGATCAGCATCCCCGGCCAGTGCGGCCGCAGCCGCCGCAGCCCCAGGATCACCGCGATGGTCATCACCGCCAGCGCGATGGCCGCCGGCGTGGCACTGCCCCGCGCCTCCCACAGGACGGTCAGCTTTTCCAGGATTTCCGCCGGCTCTCCGGCCTCCAGCGTCAGGCCGAACAGGTCTTTCATCTGGCTGGCCAGGATGATCAGGCCGATGCCCGCGGTAAAGCCCACCGTGACCGGATAGGGGATGTAGCGGATATAGGTGCCCAGCCGCAGCCCGCCGGCCGCGATCAGCATCAGCCCCGAAAGGAAGGTCGCGGTGATCAGCCCCGGCAGGCCGATCTGCATCACGCAGGTGGCCACCAGCACGATGAAGGCCCCGGCCGGCCCGCCGATCTGAAAGCGGCTGCCCCCCAGCGCCGAGACCAGAAAGCCGCCGACGATCGCGGTATAGAGCCCGCGCTCTGGCCCGACCCCGCTGGCGATGGCGATGGCCATGGACAAGGGCAGCGCCACGATGGCCACGGTCAGCCCCGCCACCGCATCGGCACGCAGGTCTGACAGGCCATAGCCCTCGCGCCAGACAGTCAGGATCTTGGGAAGGAATTCACTGCGGTCCTTGTGGACCGGTAGGCTCTCGGTCATGGTGTGTCCAGTCGGGCAAGACGCCAGTAATCGCCGGCATGATCCGTGGAAATGCCGCCAGATGACTCCCGCCCGGCCATCCTGTCAAGCCGCAGCCGTGTTCCCTGCCCCAACCGCCTATTGGTGATCCATGCCCGCCCAGCCCCGCCCCGATCCCGTCGCAGATGCCACGCCAGAGGCCCGCGCGCTGACCGCCGGGTTGCTGCGCCTGGGCCATGCCGCGCTGGCCTGGACCGATCCCCGCACCGCCACCCCCGGCATCAGCCGCATCGCCTTTGCGCTGGACCCGCTGGCCGGGCCACTGACGCTGATCTCGGGGCTGGCGCCGCATTTCGCCGCCCTGCGGGCCCATGCCGATTGCGCGCTGATGCTGGGCGAGACCGGCGACAAGGGCGATCCGATGACGCATCCCCGCCTGATGATCCGCGCCCGCGCCGCATTCGTCGCGCCGGACGATCCGGACCGGGCCGGCCTGCGCGACCGCTGGCTGGGCCGCGCGCCAAAGGCCCGGGTCTATATCGACCTGCCCGATTTCGCCTTTGTCCGGCTGCATCCGCAATCGGCGCTGCTGAATGCGGGCTTTGCCCGCGCCTTTCACCTGACCCCCGCCGACCTGACCGCCACCGATCCGCACCCATGACAAAGGGGGGCGAACCCGCCCCCCCCAGGACCGCGCACCCGGCCGGCAGCCGTCAGACCGGCACATCCATCCGGATCACCGCCGTCACCTTGCCCTTCACCGCCTCGCCCCAGCGCAGATGCGCCTGCAGGCCGCCGGCGCCCTGCCCGACCAGCGCGTTCGGGAACACATAGCGCGCGGCATTGGCGGCATTGGTGATCGCGCCCTCGGGCATCACGCTTTCCACCATGCGGATGCGCCCGCCAAAGGGGGCATAGCCGCCGCTGTCCACCACCCAGGTATCGGCGGCGGTGTTCTGCGTGTGGCTGATGACGATCGGGTTCTGGATCGTCTGCGCCACCTGGTTGAAGGTATTGCCCTCGACCCGCACATTGCGCGACCGGGTATAGTCGAGATCGGCAAAAGAGGTATCCACCGCCTCGACCCGGTCGACCGTGGCGTTGAACACCCGGAAGGTGTTGTTGACCAGGCTGAAGCCGTTCAGGAAATGGCCCGTGCCATAGGGCTTTACCACCACCCAGCGGAAGGCGCTGGACACGTCCGAGGCGATGAAGATGTTGCCGACCACGTTCAGCCCGCCGAAAGAGAACTCGGCGTTGAAACCCGGGTCGGGGTCGTGTTCGTTGCCCCATTCGATAAAGCAGTTGTCGATATAGTTGCCGGCCACCACCGTCGCCACGTTGGTCTGGGTAAAGACCAGACCCGCCACCCGCACCCCGGCGGGGGCGTCGTCGCCCTGAAAGAAGTGGTTGGCATAGATCATGTGGCTGGTGCCGTTCATCACCGCGAAATGCCGGAACCGCACGATCCGGTTGTTGCGGATCTTGGCGTCATTGGCCTGGATCGTCAGCGCGATGGTGGTCCGGTCCTGCGCGTCCAGCGCCTGCTCGTTCGACAGGAACTGGCAATAATCGACGAACATGCCCTGGCAGCCCGTCCCGATCGAGGTGATGCCGCGATCCTTCGGCCGGTTGAAGGTGCAGCTGTCAAAGCGGAACACCGATCCCGACAGCGCCAGCATCACCCCCGAGGTCAGGCCCAGGCAGTTGAACTCCACCTCCTGCACCTCGAACCGGGACAACAGCGAAAAGCCGCTGAAATCCAGCAGGTACTTGTAGCGGGTAAAGGTATAGGTCCGCGTCCCCGCCGCACCGTACAGCGGCTGCGACAGCGTGATCGTGCCGGCGCCGATGTCCCTGGCCCTGACATAGACCTCGCGCCCCACCCCCGTGGCCTGCACCAGCGCGCCCACCGGCACGTTGGCCACGTTGGCCACCCCGGTCAGCGTGGTCGAATTGCCCGGCGAATAGGTGGCGACCGAGCTGACCACCTCCGGCGTCCAGGCCGTCGAGGTCACCGCGTTGATCGAACCGTTGCGCAGCACCCGCCGGCTGGTAAAGCTGGTCAGGCCGGACAGGGCGGCCACGTCGAGCGGCTCGTTCAGGTCGACGCGGCGGCCCGACATGTCAAAGGTCACATGGTCGCTGAAATAGAACAGCGCCTGCAACGCCTTGCGCAACCCCGCGACATCGCCGCCAAAAGCGGTGGAATAGGTCTCCAGGTCGAAGTTGCGCGTCAGGATCAGCCGGTTCGCCGCCGGCTGGGTGACGGTTCCCTGGAACCGGATCGGAGAATTGATCGTCAGGTTGCCCGGCAGGGCATAGGTGCCGGCCGAAACCAGGATCGTCCGCCCCGCCGCCGCCGCATCCGCCGCGGCAAAGGCCGCGACATCATTGGCCACCCCGTCACCGACGGCGCCGTAATCGCGCACGTCGACCAGGTCCAGCATGTCGCGCATGAAAACCGAGGTGACATCCTCGACCGCCAGATCGTCGATCCGCACCACGCCGCCCGTCGCCCCGGTCAGGTCCAGCCCGACATGGGCGAACGCCGCCGTGTTGCCCCAGGGCATGTCCACGCCGGTGCGGTTGCCGGCGCCGACGATGGCCTGCACCGTCACCACCTCGCCATATTGCGTCAGCGTCACCGAAGGGCCGGCCTGCGCCACGCCCGCCACGTTGGTCTCGCTGGCCGTGCCCACCCAGGCGGCGATGCGCACCGACGGCAGGTTGCCCGACACCGCCTTTACCCGCGCGGTGATCCGCAGATACATGTCGGCCCGCAGCGGCGTCTGCGCGAAGGACCGCAGCTTTTGCGTGGCCAGGGTCTTCTGCATCTCCAGGCAGCCGGCGAAATCCTGGTCGTTGGTCACCAGCGCGGCATTCCCCGCCCCCTGGTACGAGGCATCGCCCGGCCGGCCGTCGCCGCTGGACCACAGGTTCAGCCCCGCGGAAAACGCCGGCGGCATCAGGACCAGCCCTTCGGTAATCGCCTTGTTCATGTCAGTTTCCCTTGCCTCGCCAATCGCATGATGCGGCCGGGGCCGGGATGCGGGAGCGCCGCCCCGAGACCCGATCCCGCCTTGGGCAAAGGGAAATATCAACGAAGTCTTAACCCGGTCTCATCCCGCCGCGCGCCGGCGGCCAGCCAGACGCAACGGGACCAGACGCAACGGGGCAGACGGGCGCAACGGGGCGCGCGGGCGCCGGATCAGGCCGCGATCAGCCCGCCCGCCAGCGCCTTTTCCATCAGCGCCACGGTTTCCTCGACACCATAAAGTGCGACGAACCCGCCAAAGCGCGGGCCGTCGCTGGCGCCCAGCAGCACCTCGTAAAGCGCCTTGAACCAGTCGCGCAGCGGCTCGAAACCATGTTCCTTGCCGACGGCAAAGACCATCGACTGCAAGGCCTCGTCGTCCAGCCCGCCGTCCCAGACGCGCAGCCGCGCCACCAGATCCTCGATCGCCGCCCGTTCCTTGTCGCTGGGCAGGCGGAACACCCGCGTCGGCGCGATCCGGTCGGTATAATAGCGCACCGCAAAGCCCGCCGCGGCGTCCAGGTCGGGGTGGGTCTCGGGGCTGGCCTCGGGCGCATAACGCCTGATGAACCCCCAGAGCCCACGCGCATCCGTCGCCCCGGCCACCGATGCCAGGTTCAACAGCATCCCGAAGCTGACCACCATCTTCGATTCCGGCGGCTTGCCATTGTGAATGTGCCAGACCGGATTGTTGACCTGCTGTTCCACCGTCTGATCGGGGAAGGCGCGCAATTGCTGATGATATTCGTCCACCGCCCGCGGGATCACGTCGAAATGCATCCGCTTGGCCGTCTTGGGCTTTTGATACATGAAGTAGGACAGGCTTTCCGTCGCCGCATAGGTCAGCCATTCATCGATGGTCAGCCCGTTGCCCTTGGACTTGGAGATCTTCTGGCCCTGGTCGTCCAGGAACAGCTCATAGGTGAAGTGGTTCGGCTTGCGGCCGCCCAGCACCTCGCAGATGCCGTCATAGATCGGCGTGTTGGTGCTGTGGTCCTTGCCATACATCTCGAAGTCCACGTCCAGCGCCGCCCAGCGGGCGCCAAAGTCCGGCTTCCATTGCAGCTTCACATGGCCGTCCGTCACCGGCAGCGTCCATTCGCGCCCTTCCTCGTCGTCGAAGGTGATGGTGCCGTCCCTGGCGTTCACCTCCTTCATCGGCACATACAGCACCCGCCCGGTCTCGGGGTGGATCGGCAGGAAACAGGAATAGGTCTGCTGCCGTTCCTCGCGCAAGCTGGCCAGCATGATCGCCATGATCGCGTCATAGCGTTCCGCCGCCAGCCGCAGCGTGTCGTTGAACCGGCCCGACTTGTAGAACTCGGTCGCGCTGATGAATTCGTATTCAAAGCCGAACGTGTCCAGGAACCGCCGCAACATCGCGTTGTTGTGGTGGCCAAAGCTCTCGAATTCCCCGAACGGGTCGGGCACGCTAGTCAGCGGGCGCTGCAGGTTGGCCTTCAGCATGTCCTGCTGCGGCACGTTGTCGGGCACCTTGCGCATCCCGTCCACGTCGTCGGAAAAGCAGATCAGCCGCGTCGGAATATCGCTGATGATCTCGAACGCCCGGCGGATCATCGTCGTCCGCGCCACCTCGCCAAAGGTGCCGATATGCGGCAGGCCGCTGGGGCCATAGCCGGTCTCGAACAGCACATAGCCCTTTTCCGGGTCCTTCTTGGCATAGCGTTTCATGACCGCGCGGGCCTCTTCAAAGGGCCAGGCCTTCGAATTCATTGCGGCGTCGCGCAGGGCGGTCATGGATGCGTCTCCCGAAAAAGGCAGCGGGACCCCTTGTCCCGAACCCCCGTCCTCTATTGCCGCCGCCCCCCGGCGTCAATAATCTCTGCCGCGGCTGCACAGGAGACCGCCCGATGTCCGACACCCCTTCCCTTTCGCCCCAGGACGCGCTGATCGCGGTGATGGTGGCCTGCGCCGGCGCCGATCAGGACATGCGCACCGCCGAACTGGTGGCGATCCAGCGGATGGTGAACCACATGCCGGTCTTTGCCGATTATGACAGCGACCGCACCCGCCGGGTGTCGCAGATCGTCTTTGACCTGTTCGAGGAAGAGGACGGCCTGGCCGCCCTGTTCGGCCTGATACGCGAGTCACTGCCCGAGCGGCTTTATGAAACCGCCTATGCGCTGGCCTGCGATGTCGTCACCGCCGATGGCCGCCATTCCGATGTCGAATTGCGGATGCTGGAAGAGGTGCGCGAGGAACTGAAGGTCGACCGCCTGCACGCCGCGGCGATCGAATGGGGCGCCCGCGTGCGGCACATGAAACCCTGAACGCCGGCCCCGCCGGCGGCGGCCCTCAGGCGTAGGTCGCGGCCCAGCGGCTGATCAGCTGCCCCTGCAACCTGCGCGCGCGCCGGATCCAGCCCTCCACCCCTTCGGGGTTCTCGCGCAGCGCCACCGGCACCGCATCGCGCCGCGCCGGATCGCCCGAGAAGATGGCAAAGACCATCTCGCGCCCGGCCCATTTGCCGCTGCTGGGCGGCAGGATATGCCCCGCCAGCCCCGAGACGAAATTCAGCGTGCCAGACTTGGCCAGCACCCGGACCGGGTGATCCTTGATCACCTTGCCCTTGTCGTCCTTCATGCCGACATCGCGCAGGATCGGCATCAGCCCCAGCCCGTCGCGCCGCGCCGCCAACAGCGCCTTGACCATGTCCGCCGCCGTCACCCGCGAGCTGGCGCCCAGCCCGGAATGGTCGGCAAAGACCGATGACATCCCCAGCCGGCCGCGCGCCCAATCCGTCATCGCCGCGCCCGAAGCCGCCAATTTCTGCGCATGACTCGCGGAAAGCCCGCAACATTCGGCGGTGATGTTGGTCGAATACTTCAACATGTCGCGCAGGACCTCGGTCAGGGGCGCGCTGTCGATCCGGCCGATCTCCTGCCCCTGCGGCAGCGCGGCCACCAGGTCGGGCGCGGCCAGCGCAATGCCCTGCGCCCGCGCCAGCACCCGCATCACCTCGGCCACATAGAGCCCCGGCTGCCGCACCGGCAACCAGCGCGACCCGCCCTTGCCCAGCGCGGCCGAGGCCACCGTCCAGGCCTCGTGCCCCGGCGCCTGCTCATAGGTGAACAGCGGCGCCTCGCGCCGGACCACCCGGCCGGTGATCGCCTCGACCGCGGGCACGAAACGTTCGCCCCGCGCGTCCATGCCCACCCGCCAGTCGCCGCCCTGCTTCTTCCACTCGAAATAGACCCGGTTGAAGTTCAGGTTCAGCCCCGACAGCGCCGGATCATAGCCGACATGCACCGGCTGGTCGGCGCTGATCGCCTCCAGCCGCGGCAGCGCGCCGTCCCAGACCAGGAACCGCCCGGTGGCGCCCTTGATCCCGGCCTGCGCCAGCCGCGCCACCAGATCGCCCAGCTGGTCGGTCTGCAGGGTCGGATCGCCGCCGCCGGCCAGCACGATATCGCCCTGCACCTGCCCGCCCGAAACCGGCCCCGTCGCCAGCACCCGGGTGGCGAACCGGTGCTGCGCGCCCAGCCGGTCCAGCGCATAGAGCGAGGTGATCGCCTTGGCGACCGAGGCCGGCGGCAGCCGCGTCGCGGCCTCGCGCATCTCCAGCACCGCGCCGGTCGCGGCATCGGCCAGCACATAGGCCACCGTGCCGCCCAGCTTGGCCGCCTCGATCAGCGTGGCGCTGTCGGGGCCCGACGGCCGCGGCCCGCCGCCCCGCGGCACCGGCCGGGGCGACCGGTCGATGACCTCGGCCCAGCCCGGCCCGGCCATGCCCGGCGCCGCCACGCCCGCCAGAATCCCCGCCAAAACCCCGCGCCGTGAAATCACCACTTCCGTCCCCCGCCGGTCACCCTGCCCCCCCTCATAAAGGATTCCCCGCCGTCTGCCAGTCACGCGACGGTTACCCGCACAGCCAGCGCCCGTTGCAGCGCGCCGCGCCTGCCGCTACATGGGGCGCGAACCGCGATGATCAGGAGAGCCCCGATGGCCAGCTATCAATACGTCTACCACATGGACGGCGTGTCGAAGACCTACCCCGGCGGCAAGAAGGTGTTCGAGAACATCCGCCTGAACTTCCTGCCCGGCGTCAAGATCGGCGTCGTCGGCGTCAACGGCGCCGGCAAATCCACCCTGCTGCGCGTCATGGCCGGCTGGGACAAGGACTTCACCGGCGAGGCCTGGGCCGCCAAGGGCGCCACCGTCGGCTACCTGCCGCAGGAACCGAAGCTGGACGAAAGCCTGGACGTGCGCGGCAACGTCATGCTGGGCGTCGCGGCCAAGCAGGCCAAACTCGACCGCTACAACGAACTGGCGATGAACTACTCGGACGAGACCGCCGACGAGATGGCCGCCCTGCAGGACGAGATCGACGCCCAGAACCTGTGGGATCTCGACAGCCAGGTGGACGTGGCGATGGAGGCCCTGCGCTGCCCGCCCGACGATGCCGCCGTCGCCAACCTCTCGGGCGGCGAAAAGCGCCGGGTGGCGCTGTGCAAGCTCTTGCTCGAGGCGCCCGACATGCTGCTCCTCGACGAACCGACCAACCACCTGGACGCCGAAACCATCGCCTGGCTGCAAAAGCACCTGATCGAATATACCGGCACGATCCTGTGCGTCACCCATGACCGCTATTTCCTGGATGACATCACCGGCTGGATCCTCGAACTCGACCGCGGCCGCGGCATCCCCTATGAGGGCAACTATTCCTCGTGGCTGGAACAAAAGGCCAAGCGGCTGGCGCAAGAGGCCCGCGAAGACCGCGCCACGCAGAAATCGCTGGAACGCGAACTGGAATGGATCCGCGCCGGCGCCAAGGCACGGCAGGCCAAGTCCAAGGCCCGGATCGCCGCCTACGAGGAAAAGGCCAGCCAGTCCGAGCGCGAAAAGATCACCACCGCCCAGATCATCATCCCCAACGGCCCCCGCCTCGGCGGCAAGGTGATCGAGGTGGAAGGCCTGGCCAAGCATTTCGGCGACAAGCAGCTGATCGAGGACCTGACCTTCTCGCTGCCGCCCGGCGGCATCGTCGGCGTGATCGGCCCGAACGGCGCCGGCAAATCCACCCTGTTCCGCATGCTGACCGGGCAAGAGGCGCCCGACGCCGGCACCATCACCCTGGGCGACACGGTCAAGCTGGCCTATGTCGACCAGTCGCGCGACAGTCTGGATTCCAACAAGACCGTGTGGGAGGAAATCTCCGACGGGCTGGAAATCCTTGAAATCGGCGATGCCACCATGAACTCCCGCGCCTATTGCGGGGCGTTCAACTTCAAGGGCGGCGACCAGCAGAAGAAGGTGGGCCTGCTGTCGGGCGGCGAACGCAACCGCGTGCATCTGGCGAAACTGCTGCGCCGCGGCGGCAACGTCCTTCTGCTCGACGAACCGACCAACGATCTTGACGTGGAAACCCTGCAGGCGCTGGAAGCGGCGCTCGAGGATTTCGCCGGCTGCGCCGTGATCATCAGCCACGACCGCTTTTTCCTCGACCGGCTCTGCACCCATATCCTCGCATTCGAGGGCGATGCCCATGTCGAATGGTTCGAAGGCAACTTCGAGGCCTATGAGGAAGACAAGGTCCGCCGCCTCGGCCCGGATTCGATCGAACCGAAGCGGGTGAAATACAAGAAGTTCACCCGCTGAGACCTATCCCCGCCCGGTCTCGCGGCCGGGCGGTGCCGCCCCGCCCGGCAGGCCGCGCGCCCGTCGCGGGCTAGCCGGCCTTCAGTTCCGCCAGCACCTCGTCGGCCAGCGCCTGCGCCTCGCGCGCCGCGGGGCCGCGCACTTCCACCGCGGCCCGGCCCTCGCCCAGCGTCTCGGCAAAGGCCACCCGCGCGCCCAGGCGCGCCGTCGCCACCCGGCCCAGGCCCTCGGCGCCGCGCGCCACCGTCTCGGACAGCCGCGCCCCCGCCTTCACCCGGTTCAGCACGGTCAGGAACCGCTTTCCCTCGCGGGCGATCAGGTCCATCACCCCGTCCATCGCCCAGATGTCCAGCATCGAGCCCGACACCGGCACCAGCACCAGATCCGCCTCGCGCAGGGCCGGGCGCAGGTCGGCGTCCACCTTGGGCGGCGTGTCGATGATCACCACATCCGCCACCCGCCGCAGCTTGTCGCATTCATAGCTGACCCCCCAGGCCGAGGCGGTCGAGAATTCGATCCCCGCATCGCCCAGCGCCCGGCGCGTCATGAACCAGCGGCCCAGCGACCCCTGCGGATCGGTGTCGATCACCGCGACCCTCAGGCCGCCGGCCTGCAAGGCCACCGCCAGATTGGCCGCGACCGTGGTCTTGCCTGATCCGCCCTTCTGCTGCGCCAGCGTGATTACCCAGGCCATGCCGATTCTCTCCCGATCATGCTGCACTGCAGCGTAACCGCTTTCCGTCCGCTGGCAAAGCCGCATCGCGCCCCACCGGCGGCGCCCCGCCTTGCCGGCCCCATGCTCGCCGGGCGGGGAACCGGCCGCCGCCCCGCCGCGTTCTGTCACCGAACCCGCAGTCGTGGCCCGCCACGTCCGGCCCAGCACCAAGGAGACCCGCATGAAAGGCATTCTGGCCTGGCTGATCGGCATTCCGATCCCGCTGATCATCATCCTCTATCTGCTCGACGTGTTCTGACCCCGCCTGCCCCCGCCACCCGCACGGACGGGTGCGGGACGCAGCCCCTTGCCACCGCGGCCCGGCTCCTGCTAGGCCCGCGGCATGCTTTCCTACCAGCACGCCTTCCACGCCGGGAACCTTGCCGATGTCCAGAAGCACGCGCTTCTGGCCTGGGTGCTGGACTACCTGACCCGCAAGGACAAGCCGCTCAGCTATATCGAAACCCATGCCGGGCGCGGCCTCTATCGCCTGACCGCCCCCGAGGCGGCAAAGACCGGCGAGGCGGCCCAGGGCATCCTGCGGCATGCCGGCTGGTTCGCCCCCGACCACCCCTATGCCCAGCGCCTGCACGAAACCCGCACCCTGTTCGGCGCCGACGCCTATCCCGGCTCGCCCCTGCTGGCCGCGCTGGGCCTGCGGGAAACCGACAGCCTGCACCTGGCCGAACTGCACCCGCAGGAACATGCGGCCCTGGTCCAGACGATGCAGGGCTGGGGCGCCCATGTCCACCGCCGCGACGGCTTTGACCTTGCGCTGGCGATGACGCCGCCGACCCCGCGCCGCGGCCTCCTGCTCTGCGACCCGTCCTATGAGGTGAAGGAAGACTACGACCGCATCCCCCGCGTCTTTGCGCAACTGGCGCGGAAATGGAACGTCGGCCTGCTGATCCTGTGGTATCCCATCCTGCGCGGCCAGCCGCACCTGCCGATGCTGCGGGCGCTGACCGCCCAGCACGCCGACCACCTCTGCCACGAGGTCCGCTTCCCCCCCGCCCGCGAAGGCCACCGGATGGAAGGCTCGGGCATGTTCTTCGTCAACCCGCCCTTCGGCCTGGCTGACGAAGCCGCACGGCTGAGCGCGCTGTTCGCCAGCCTGGAGTGACACCGCCATGCCCGACGCCATGCCCGACGCCATGACCGACGCCATGCCCGACGCCACCCTGCCCTTCCACACGCTCGACGTCTTTACCGACCGGCCCTTTGCCGGCAACCCGCTGGCCGTGGTGCTGGAGGCGGGCGCCCTGACCCCGGCGCAGATGCAGACCATCGCCCGCGAATTCAACCTGTCCGAGACGATCTTCGTCCAGCCGCCGGCCGATCCCGCCCATACCGCCCGCGTCCGCATCTTCTTTCCCACCGCCGAGATCCCCTTTGCCGGCCATCCCACCATCGGTTGCGCCATCCTGCTGGCCGACCGGGCCCACAGGGGCGATTTCGAAACCCTGATCACACTCGAGGAAGAGGCCGGCCTGGTGCCGGTCACGGTGCGCCGGCAGGCCGGGCAGATCACCGCCGAACTGACCGCCCCCGTCACGCCCTTTGTGCGCGACCCGGCACCGGCGGCCGACCGCATCGCCGCCGCGCTGGACCTGGCGGCCGAAGACATCGGCCCGCACCGCCCCGGCCTGTGCCAGGGCGGGCCGGCCTTTCTCTACGCTCCGGTGGTCAGCCTTGCCGCCCTGGCGCGGGCGCGTCCGGTCGAACCGGCCTGGTCGCGGCTGATGCAGGATCACGGCGTCGACAGCCTCTATCTCTACACCGCCACGCCCGGCGCCGGCCAGGACTATCGCGCCCGCATGTTCAGCCCCACCGCCGGCATTCCCGAAGACCCCGCCACCGGCTCGGCCACCGCGATCCTGGCCGCGCAACTGCTGGCCAATGGCGCGCTGGCCGACGGCACCACCACGCTGCAGCTGATGCAGGGGGTGGAAATGGGGCGCCCCTCGCGCCTGCGCCTGTCGGCCGACGTGGCGCAGGGGCGGTTGCAGGCGGTGCGCATTGCCGGCACCGCCGTCGCCCTGTCACAAGGCCGTATCCGCCTGCCCTGACCTCTGGCGCTGCCGCGCGCCAGCGCCTATCGTCGGCCCATGTTCGAGACCCTGCTCCGCCGCCTCCTCTCGCCGCAGCCGCCCCGGCTGCCCGATCCCGATGCCCAGCTGGCGCTGGCCGCACTTCTGGTGCGCGTCGCCCGCACCGATGGCGACTATTCCACCGCCGAGGTCGACCGCATCGACCGCGTGCTGATCGCCCGCCACGGCCTTGGCCCGTTCGAGGCCGCCCGCCTGCGCGCCGATGCCGAGACGCTGGAGGCCGAGGCCCCCGACACCGTCCGCTTTACCCGCGCGCTCAAGGGGGCAACCGCGGTCGAGGACCGGCGCGACCTGATGCAGGCGATGTGGTCGGTGGCGCTGGCCGATGGCCAGAGGGACGCCGAGGAAGACCGGCTGATGCGGCTGACCGCCAACCTGCTGGGGCTGAGCGACGTGGAAAGCGCCCAGGCGCGCCAGCGGGCGGAACAGGAATGACCGCCGCCCCCGCCGCCCCCGTTGCCCCCACCGCCGCCATCGCCAGCCTGGGCATGTATGACTTTGGCCCCGCCATGGCGGCCAACGACCGTTTCTGGGCGCTGATCCGCGACCACCTGCGCGCCGCGGGCCACGCTGCCCCCGATCACCTCACCCGCGGGCCCGATGCCTATTGGCCGGCCTGGGAAAGCCCCGGCCTCGTGCTGTCGCAGACCTGCGGCTATCCCTACCGCGCCCGGCTGCATGGCCGCGTCACCCTGGTCGCAACCCCCGATTACGGCCTGCCCGGCTGTGGCCCCGGCGAATATTGCAGCGTCTTCGTCGCCCGGCGCGACGATCCGCGCCAGGGCCTGCGCGACTTTGCCGATGCGGCGCTTGCCTTCAACGAAGACATGTCGCAATCGGGCTGGGCGGCGCCGGCGACGCATCTGCTGTCGCTTGGCCTGACGCCGCGCCCGGCCTTGCGCAGCGGCGGTCACCGGCTTTCGGCCCAGGCAGTGGCCGCCGGCCGGGCCGACCTTGCCGCGCTCGACGCGCTGACCTGGGCGATGCTGCAGGGCCAGGAACCGGCCTGCGACGCCCTGCGGGTGATCGACCGCACCACGCCCACCCCGGCGCTGCCCTTTGTCGCAGGCCCCGGCGCCGACCGCGCGGCACTGCTGGCCGCCCTGCGCGCCGCCCATGCCGCCCTGTCGCCGGCTGACCGCACAACCCTGCATCTTCAGGGCATTGCGGAAATTCCCGCCGCGACCTATCTCGCCGTGCCTACGCCGCCGGCACCCGCGCATTTGGCTGGGCCGATTAGGCAAATCGACGCGACAACACCGCCATTCCGGCTGAATCTGCGTTGCATTGAGGGCAAATCTGCGCCCTATTGGCCAGATAACCACCGCATGGCGCAATGAACGCCACCGGACCAACAGGGATAACAAGGGGGCCATGGCTGAAACTCCCGTCATCGAGATTCGCGACCTGCACAAATCCTATGGCTCGCTCGAGGTGCTGAAGGGCGTCGACCTGACCGCCCCGCGCGGCCATGTCGTGTCGCTGATCGGCTCTTCCGGCTCGGGCAAGTCCACCTTGCTGCGCTGCTGCAACCTGCTCGAGGACAGCCAGCAGGGCATCATCCGCTTCGAGGGCGAGGATGTGCATTGGAAAGGCACCGGCCACGGCCGCCACCCCGCCGACCGCGCCCAGGTCACCCGCATCCGCACCAACCTGTCGATGGTGTTCCAGCAGTTCAACCTCTGGGCGCACATGACCATCCTGCAAAACGTGATGGAGGCGCCGGTTACCGTGCTGCGGCGCAACCCCAGGGAAGTAGAGGTCAAGGCCCGGGAATATCTGGAAAAAGTGGGCATCGGCGACAAGGCCGACGCTTGGCCGGCACAGCTTTCGGGCGGCCAGCAGCAGCGCGCCGCCATCGCCCGCGCGCTCTGCATGGAACCGCGCGCGCTTCTCTTCGACGAGCCGACCTCGGCGCTGGATCCCGAACTGGAACAAGAGGTGGTCCGGGTGATCAAGGCCCTGGCCGACGAAGGCCGCACCATGCTCCTGGTCACCCACGACATGAAGCTGGCCGCCGACTGCTCGGACCATGTCATCTTTCTGCATCAGGGCCGGATCGAGGAAGAAGGCCCGCCCGCGCGCCTGTTCGGCAATCCGCAGACCGAACGCCTGCGCGGTTTTCTGTCGGCCACGGCGGCCTGAGGGGGCGGGATGGGCTGTTTCGCCACGGTATCTGCTCTGGGCGCGGCGCTGGTGCTGGCGGCGGCGGGCGACGACCCGCTGACCATCGGCACCGAGGCGCCGTTTCCGCCCTATGTGATCGTGCAGGCCGACGGCAGCCTTTCGGGCTTTGACCACGACCTTGCGACCGAGCTGTGCCTGCGCATCCACCGCGACTGCGACTGGCAACTGGCCACCTTTGACGAGTTGATCCCCGGCGTGGCCGAGGGGCGGTTCGACATGGTGCTGGGCGGCATGGCGATCACGCCGGAACGGCAGGCCCGGGTGGATTTCACCATTCCCTACCATTACGCCGACGACACCGAATGGTTCATCGGCCCCGCCGGCGCCCCGCCGCCCGAAACCGCCCGCATCGCCGTGCAGGCCGGCACCCTGCACGAGGCCTATTTGCGCACCCAGGGCTACGACTACCGCGCCTATCCCACGGAAACGGCCGCACTCGCCGCCCTTGCCGACCATCAGGCGCAACTGGCCTTCGGCCCCTTCGAATCCCGGCCCGATCTGGCGCCGGTGTTCGATGCCGCCGGGCTGAAGCTGCTCTACAATGTCCACCTGGCCGATGACGGCACCGCCATCGCGCTGTGCAAGGGCAACGAAGACCTGCTCAGGCCCCTGAACGACGCCATCCAGTCCATGTTCGACGACGGAACCATGGACGCCCTCGAAACCCGCTGGTTCTGACGAACCGGCGGGCAAAACCAGAAGCAAGCCAACGGGAGACACCAATGAAAAGACTGCTTCTTGCCACCGCCGCCCTGACCCTGGGCTCCGCCGCCCTTGCGCAGGACGTGATCCGCCTGGGCACCGAAGGCGCCTACCCTCCCTACAACTTCGTCAATGACGCCGGCGAAGTGGCCGGTTTCGAACGCGAATTCGGCGACGAGGCCTGCAAGCGCGCCGGGCTGACCTGCACCTGGACCACCAATGACTGGGACAGCATCATCCCCAACCTGCAATCCGGCAACTATGACGTGATCATCGCCGGGATGAGCATCACCGACGAGCGCAAGGAAGTGGTCGACTTCAGCCAGGGCTACCTGCAGACCACACCCTCGGCCTATCTGGCGCTTTCGGCCGATGCCGACCTGGCCGCCGGCCCGGTCGCGGCCCAGACCGGCACCATCCAGGCCGCCTTCGTGGCCGAGAACGGCATGCAGCTGGTCGAATACGCCACGCCCGAGGAAACCGTTGCCGCCGTCAAGAACGGCGAGGCGGTGGCCGTGCTGGCCGACAGCGACTACCTGCGCCCGATCGCCGATGAATCCGGTGGCGAACTGGTGCTGCTGGAGCGGATGGAGGCGATCGGCGGCGGCGTCGGCATGGCCTTCCGCAAGAGCGACACCGAGCTGCGCGCCAAGTTCGACGCCGCCATCACCTCGATGAAATGCGACGGCACGCTGGATGCGATGATCACCAAGCCGGAATATTTCGGCCCCGATGCGCCCACCGCCTGGGGCGAAAAGGCCAAGGAAGGCTGCTGATCCGGCCCAGCGCCAAGATCCGACCGGGGCGGGGCCAGTGACCCCGCCCCCCTTTTCAGGGCGACCCGATGTTCGAAGCCTGCGCCGACCCCAAATCCATCCAGGGCCTGACCTGGGCCATGTGCTACCTGACATCGGGCAAGCACCAGGATTTCTACTGGTCCTTTGTCACCGTGCTGGCGCTGCTGGCGATCACCGCGCCGGTGGCCCTGGCCATGGGATTTGCCGGCGCCACCGCCGCGCGGTCGCATATCGCCCCGGTCAGCTGGCTGGGGCGCGGCTATATCTGGATGGTGCGCGGGGTGCCCGACATCATCTTCTTCCTGTTCTTCGTCATCGCGCTCGACCAGCTGATCGAATTCGTCAAGCACCTCTGGGTCTGCCCGCCGACCGATCCCTCGCCCTGGCAGGGCCTTGAATTCCGCGTCTGCCAGGAGGCAAAGGTGCCGCTGGGCCGCTCGGAGCCGATCTGGCACCAGGCCTATGCCTTCTTTCTGGCCGTCGTCACCTTTGCCATCGTTTTCGGCGCCTTTACCGCCAACGTGATCCATGGCGCCATGCAGGCCGTGCCGCGGGCGCAACTGGAAACCGCCGAGGCCTACGGGATGAGCCGGGGCCAGGTGTTCCGCCGCATCCTGGTGCCGCAGATGTGGATCTATGCCCTGCCCGGCCTGGGCAACCTGTGGATGATCCTGATCAAGGCCACGCCGCTGCTGTTCCTGCTGGGCATCAAGGACATCGTCTACTACGCCCGCGAACTGGGCGGGTCCAAGACCTCGAACTACGAATACCCCCACGGCGACTGGCGGCTGTGGTATTTCCTGGGGCTGATGGTGTTCTACCTGGTCTTCACCCGGCTGTCGGAAATCGGCCTTGCCCGGCTGACCCGCAGCCTCAGCCACGGCCAGGCCACCGCCGGCGGCGAGGCCCTGCGAAAGGCCGCGGCATGACCATGACCTGCTGGGAAACCATCCAGGCCTATGGCCTGCGCTCGATCGGCATCGGCGAACACCTTTTGCCCAAGACCGACTTCACCCTGTGCCAGCAATTCACCCTGATCGGCTCTGGCCTGATATGGAACCTCTACTTCGGCGTGCTGGCGCTGTTCTTCGGCTTCTTTCTCGCCAATGCGATCGCGCTGGCCCGCACGGCGCGCAACCCGCTGATCCGCAAGCCGGCCGACTGGTTCGTGTTCGTCTTCCGCGGCTCGCCGCTGTTCATCCAGTTCTTCCTGGCCTACGAGGCGCTGGTCCTGCTGCCCAAGGGCGGCATCGACATCCTGGGCCTGCACATCGACACCAGCTGGACCACCCGCGCCTGGGCCGGGGCGCTGATGGTGATGTTCCTCAACACCGCCGCCTATGCGGCCGAAATCTTCTACGGCGCGCTGCGGTCCATTCCCAAAGGCGATCTCGAGGCCGCCGAGGCCTATGGCCTGACCGGCTGGAACAGGTTCATCCGGGTGGAATGGCCCACCATGCTGCGGCTGGCCTGGCCGGCCTACACCAACGAGGCGATCTTCATGTTCCACGCCACTACGCTGGTGTTCTTCTCGGGCTTTCCCACCTTCGGGCAAAAGGGCGACGCGCTCTATTACGCCAACTACTTTGCCGACAAGACCTTCAACCCCTTCATCCCCTACCCGATCATCGCCTTCTACTTCATCTGCCTGACCCTGGTGATCACCACGCTTTATGGCGCGGTGAACCGGCGGCTGAACCGGCATCTGCCCTCGAACCAGCGCGCGAAAATCCGCTTGCGTCCGAACCTGATCCGGTAGTATCGTAGATTTGATCAAATTATTCGGGCAGGGGCCCGGACCCCGCCGCAGGCCGCCACGGCGCCAGGGCGGGGAAGGCGATCAAGAACCAAGGGAAGGACCAAGGGCATGGTCCGAACTTGCGCATCAGGCGGGCCGAACCGGCCCCGGGCGCGGGGTCCGTGCCCTTCCTGTTGACGATGATGATGAAGGATTGGCTCAGAAAGCAACCCGACGTGCGCACGATCCGTGTCGCAGCGGCGGATCTGAACGGACAGGCGCGCGGCAAACGGGTGCCGGCGCGCTTTGCCGACAAGGTGGTAAAGGACGGGACGCGGTTTCCCTTCTCGGTCCTGAACCTCGACATCTGGGGCGAGGATATCGACGACAGCCCGCTGGTCTTTGAACAGGGCGACCAGGACGGCGTGCTGAAACCCACCGAACGCGGCTTCATGCCGATGCCCTGGCTCGAGGCGCCGACCGCGCTCCTGCCGATCTGGATGTTCCGCGAAAACGGCCAGCCCTATGAGGGCGACCCGCGCCACGCCCTGCGCGCCGTGGTCGACCGCTACAAGGCCCGTGGCCTGACCCCGGTCTGCGCGATCGAGCTGGAATTCTTCCTGATCGACGACTCGGGGAAAACCATGCAGGTGCCGGCCAGCCCGCGCTCGGGCAAGCGCCGCAAGGCGGCCGAGACGCTGTCGATCCGCGCGCTGGATGCCTTCGACACCTTCTTCACCGACCTCTACGACGCCTGCGAGGCGATGGACATCCCGGCCGACACCACCACCTCGGAAACCGGCCTGGGCCAGTTCGAGGTCAACCTGATGCATTGCGACGACGCCCTGCGCGCCGCCGACGATGCCTGGCTGTTCAAGATGCTGGTCAAGGGGCTGGCCCGGCGCCACGGCTTTGCCGCCAGCTTCATGGCGAAACCCTATGCCGACTATTCCGGCTCGGGGCTGCACACGCATTTCTCGGTCCTCGATGAAAAGGGCGACAACATCTTCGACTCGGGCGGCCCCAAGGGCACCGCGCAACTGCGCCATGCCGTTGCCGGCTGCCTCGAGGCGATGCACGACAGCACCCTTCTGTTCGCCCCGCATTTCAACAGCTACGAACGCCTTGTGCCGGACAAGCACGCCCCCACCGCGATCTCCTGGGGCTATGAGAACCGCACCGCCGCCATCCGCATCCCCGCCGGCAATCCCGCCGCGCGCCGGATCGAACACCGCGTCGCGGGCGGCGACGTGAACCCCTACCTGATGCTGGCCGCCATCCTCGGCGCGGCGCTCTGCGGCCTCGAGGACGCCAACGAACCGGCGGCGCCGGTCTCGGGCAATGCCTATGCCATGGACCTGCCGCAGATTCCCGCCACCTGGGAAGAGGCGATCGACGCCTTCGAGAACTCGGACCTGCTGTCGCGCTTCCTGCCAAAGGAACTGATCCGCAACCTGGTGCAGACCAAGCGGCAGGAACGGCATTACATCGCCGAACTCTCGGCCGAGGAGCGGCTGGAACTCTATCTCGATACCGTCTGACCCGCTCCTCGTCGCACTTCGTGCGCTCTTCGCCGGCCTGCCCCGCCGGGCCGGCGAGGAGAAGCCGAAGGCGCACGACGAGCGCCCCCCACCAACCCCTTGACCGCCGCCCCCTCCCGTCGCCACCTTAAGGAAAACCCCAGAGGATCAAGATGAAGATCGGCATCCTGCAAACCGGCGAATCCCCCGAGGCCCTGCGCGAGCAGGGCGACTACCCCGATTTCTTCGAACGGCTGCTGGCCGACCGCGGCCTGACCTTCCGGCGCTACGCCGTCCTGCACATGGATTTCCCCGCCAGCGTTTCGGAATGCGACGGCTGGCTGATCACCGGCTCGCGCTTCGGCGCCTACGAAGACCACCCCTTCATCCGGCCGCTGGAAAATTTCATCCGCGCCGCCTATGCCGCCCGCATTCCCGTGGTCGGCATCTGCTTTGGCCACCAGATCATCGCCCAGGCCATGGGCGGTCGCGTCGAGAAATACGCCGGCGGCTGGTCGGTCGGCCCCACCGACTATGACTTCGGCGGCGAAAAGCTGACGCTGAACGCCTGGCACCAGGACCAGGTCACCGCCGTGCCGCCCGGCGCCCAGGTCGTCGCCTCCAGCGATTTCTGCCAGAACGCCGCGCTGCTCTATGACGACCGCATGTTCTCGGTCCAGCCCCACCCCGAGTTCCGCCCGGAATTCGTCGACGGGCTGATGCGCACGCGCGGCCCCGGACTGGTGCCCGACGCGCTGATGGCCGAGGCCCGCACCCGGCTGGGCGACCGGCTGGACGATACCACCATGGCCGGCCGCATCGCCGCCTTCTTCCTGAACCACCAGACCAAGAAAACCGGGGCCGAGAAGCTCCGCGCCTGACCCGCGCGGGGGCCACCCCCCCAATCCTGTGTGATACATGTCCAAATGGACCGAACAGCTGCCAGAGGCAGCGCGCGACTACATCGGCAACCGCCGTGTGGACGAAGTGGAATGCATCATCGGCGACATCGCCGGCGTGGCCCGCGGCAAGGCGATGCCCGCCGCGAAATTCGCCAAGCAGACCAACTACTTCCTGCCCAACTCCATCTTCCTGCAGACGATCACCGGCGAATGGGCCGACAACCCGTTCGATGCCTTCACCGAACCCGACATGATCCTGGAACCCGACTGGTCCACCGCCACCGCCGCGCCCTGGACCGCCGACATCACCCTGCAGGTCATCCATGACGCCAAGGACCAGCTGGGCAACCTGGTCCCGTTCAGCCCCCGCAACGTGCTGCGCCGCATCGTCGGGATGTATGAGGCGCGCGGCTGGAAACCCGTCGTCGCGCCCGAGATGGAATTCTTCCTGACCGCCCGCAACACCGACCCCAACCTGCCGGTGATCCCGCCGATGGGCCGCACCGGCCGCAGGGCGGCGGGCAAGCAGGCCTACAGCCTGTCGGCCGTCGACGAATACGGCAAGGTCATCGACGACATCTACGACTTCGCCGAGGCCCAGGGCCTGGAAATCGACGGCATCCTGCAGGAAGGCGGCGCCGGCCAGGTCGAACTGAACCTCGCCCATGGCGACCCGGTCCGGCTGGCCGACGACGTGTTCTTCTTCAAGCGGCTGATCCGCGAGGCGGCGCTGCGCCACGACTGCTTGCCACCTTCATGGCCAAGCCCATCGCCGGCGAACCCGGCTCAGCCATGCACATCCATACCTCGGTGGTCGACACGAAACCGGCAAGAACATCTTTGCCGGCCCCAAGGGGTGGAAACCGCCGCCTTCATGAACTTCATCGGCGGGCTGCAAAAGCACCTTGGCGCCGCCGTCGCGCTGTTTGCGCCCTACGTCAACAGCTACCGCCGCTACGTGCCGGACTTTGCCGCCCCCATCAACCTGGAATGGGGCCGCGACAACCGCACCACCGGCCTGCGCATCCCGATCTCCGGTCCGGCGGCGCGGCGAGTGGAAAACCGCCTGCCGGGCATGGATTGCAACCCCTACCTCGGCATCGCCTCGACACTGGCCTGCGGCTATCTCGGCCTGGTCAACCAGGTCGAGGCCCGGGCCGAATTCACCGGCTCGGCCTATATCGACAGCGAGGATATCCCGGTGAACCTGGGAGACGCGCTCGACATGCTGGATGAGGACGCGGCGCTGAAAGAGGTGATGGGCGTCGATTTCATCAAGGTCTACGACTCGGTGAAACGCAACGAATACAAGGAGTTCCTCCAGGTCATCTCTCCGTGGGAGCGGGAACACCTGCTCCTGAACGTCTGAGGCGCCGATGAACCTCCTGCATGCCAATGACACCGCCGGACAATACCCGGCGGGTTCGTATTACACCGAAACCCGCGTCGAGCTGGCCCCCTTCGCGCCGCTGCAAGGCGCCACCCGGGCCGATGTCTGCATCGTCGGCGGCGGCTATACCGGGCTGTCGGCGGCGCTGCATTGCGCCCAGGCCGGCCTCTCGGTGGTGCTGCTCGAGGCGCACCGCATGGGCTTTGGCGCCTCGGGGCGCAACGGCGGCCAGGTCGGCTCGGGCCAGCGGCAAGACCAGATCTGGCTGGAAAAGGCAGTCGGCAAGGACGACGCCCGCCGCTTCTGGGATCTTGCCCAGGACGCCAAGGCGCTGGTCCGCGACCTGATCTCGACCCATGCGATGGAAGGCGTCTCCTACCGCCCCGGCGTCGCCCATGCCTGCTGGACCGAGGCCGAGGTGCGCGACACCCACCTCTATGCCGAAAAGCTGCACCGCGACTATGGCTATGACCAGCTGGAACCGCTGGACCGCGCCGGAATCCGCCGGCTGATCGGCTCTCCGGTCTACAAGGGCGGCGAGATCGACCGCGGCGCCGGCCACCTCCACCCGCTGAACTTCGCGCTCGGCCTCGCCCGCGCCGCCGCCGCCGCCGGCGCCCGCCTGCATGAGGAAAGCGAGGTCCTGGCCATCGACCATGGCGCCACGCCGGTGGTCCGCACCGCGACCGGCACCGTCAGCTGCACCACCGTCCTCCTGGCCGGCAACGGCTATCTCGGCGGGCTGGAGCCGAAGGTGGCCGCAAGGGTGATGCCGATCAACAATTTCATCCTGGCCACCGAACCCCTGGCCAGGCCGCCGCGCAGGTCCTGTCGGAACCCGTCGCCGTGGCCGATACCAAATTCGTGGTGAACTACTGGCGGCTGAGCGAGGACAACCGGCTGCTGTTCGGCGGCGGCGATCCTATGGCTACCGCTTCCCGACATCGTCAGGACGGTGTCCAGGCCGATGCTCGAGGTCTATCCCCACCTGCGCGGCACCCGCATCACCCATGCCTGGGGCGGCACGCTGGCCATCACCATGAACCGGATGCCCTGCCTTGCCCGCCCGCAGCCCAACGTGCTGTCGGCCTCGGGCTACTCGGGCCACGGCGTCGCCATCGCCACGCTGGCCGGCAAGCTGATGGCCGAGGCCGCCGCCGGCCAATCCGCCGGCTTCGACCTGATGGCCCGCCTGCCGCAGCCGCGGTTTCCCGGCGGCGCGCTGCTGCGCTGGCCGCTTCTGGTGCTGGCGATGACCTGGTACTCCAGCCGCGACCGGATCGGCTTCTGACCCCGGCGGCGGGGGCCAGCCCCCGCACCCCCGGGATATTTCCGGACAGATGAATGGGGGCGGGCCCTCCCCGTTTCATCTGTCGAAAAATATCCTCGGGGGGCCGGGGGCGAAGCGCCCCGGCGGCTTTTGCAGCGCGCAGGCTCTGCTATAAGGGGAGACATGTCGCTTCCACCCGGATTCCTTGACGAACTGCGCAGCCGCGTCTCGCTTTCCGCCGTTGTCGGCCGGAAGGTCACCTGGGACATGCGCAAGTCGAACATGGCCAAGGGCGACTGGTGGGCGCCCTGCCCGTTCCACCAGGAGAAATCGGCCAGTTTCCACGTCGACGACCGCAAGGGCTATTACTACTGCTTCGGCTGCCACGCCAAGGGCGACGCGCTGTCCTTTGTCCGCGAGACCGAGAACCTGCCCTTCCTGGACGCGGTGGAAACCCTGGCGCGCGAGGCCGGGATGACCATGCCCGCCCGCGACCCCAGGGCCGCCGAAAAGGCCGACCGCCGCAGCCAGCTGGCCGAGGTGATGGAAGAGGCGATCCGCTTCTATCGCCTGCAACTGAAGACCCAGGCCGGGGCCGCCGCCCGCCGCTACCTGAGCGAAAAGCGCCGCCTGTCCGAAGCGGCCTGGGACCGCTGGGACATCGGCTGGGCGCCCGACAACGCCCAGGCGGTGATCGAGGCGCTGGCCGCCAAGGGCATCCCGCCCGAACTGATGGTGGCCTCGGGCGTGGTCGGCAAGTCCGATTCCGGCCGGACCTACGACCGGTTCCATGGCCGCATCATCTTTCCCATCCGCGATGCCCGCGGCCGCGCCATCAGCCTGGGCGGCCGGTCGCTCGACCCCGAGGCGCGGGCGAAATACCTCAACGGCCCCGAGACCGAGCTGTTCGACAAGGGCCGCAACCTCTATAACCACGGCCCCGCGCGCGAGGCCGCCGGCAAGGGCAAGCCGCTGATCGTGGCCGAAGGCTACATGGACGTGATCGCGCTGTCCGAGGCGGGCTTTACCGCCGCCGTCGCGCCGCTCGGCACCGCCGTCACCGAAGACCAGCTGCGGCTGGTCTGGCGCATCGCCGATGAACCGCTGATCGCGCTTGACGGCGACGCGGCCGGCATCCGCGCCGGCCTGCGCGTGGTCGACCTGGCCTTGCCGCTGCTCGAGGCCGGCAAATCCTTGCGCTTTGCGCTCTTGCCCGGCGGGCAGGACCCCGACGACCTGATCCGGGCCGAAGGCCCCGCCGCCATGCAGAAGGTGCTGGACGAGGCCCAGCCGATGGTCCGCCTGCTGTGGCAACGCGAGACCGAGGGCCGCGTCTTCGACAGCCCCGAGCGCCGGGCCGCGCTGGACAAGACGTTGCGCGCCGTGCTGAAGCGCATCGCCGACCCCTCGATCCGCGCCCATTACGGCGAAGAGATCAAGCACCTGCGCTGGGAGTTGTTCGGCACCGGCCGCCGCCCCGCGCAGACCCCGCGCGCCCCCTGGGTGCCGGGCGCGCGCCCCGGCGCCAGGGGCCGCTTTGCCCCGCCGCCCGCCGCCGCGCTCTCCACCACGCGCGCCTCGCTCCTGGCCAATGCCGCCGCCCCCGAGGACGGGCTGCGCGAGGCGGTCATCCTGGCCACGCTGCTGCGCTTTCCCGGCCTTCTGCCGCGGTTCGAACATGCGCTGGAGCGGCTGGACCTGACCAGCGACGACCACAACCGCCTGCGCAACCTGCTGTTGACCCATGGCCATGACGCCGATTGTGCCGATCTGGTCCGCGCCGACAGCCCCGGCGCCCTTGACCGGATGCAGGCCAACCCCCATCTGCGCATTGCGCCCTCGCTGCAGCCCCGGGCCGATGCCGACTTTGCCGCCGCCTGCGTCGAGGAGGCGCTGGCCCGGCTGCAGGCCGACCGCGCCCATCGCGCCGAACTGGCCGAGGCGGAACAGGACATGGAACACCTGGTCGACGAGGGCCTGACCTGGCGCGTCGGCAAGGCCGCCGAGGCCCGCGCCTCCGCCGCCCGTGGCCCCCAGGAGCAGAAGACCGAGGCGATCCTGGCGCCGAATGGAGTGGAACTCGACCGAGAGGAACTGGACCGTGCCCGCAAGCTGCATGCCCAGATCGACTTTACCCGCGGCGGCAAGGCCCGCCACTAGCGCCGCCCCGCCCCTGCCGGGCCGCCCAGCGGCCGCAGATCGCCGTTGCGGCGCCGGCGCCAGAGTGTTTCGCAGCGCGCGCAGGGTGATTCGGGGTGTCCCTGCCCTTGATTCGCGCTATTGATTCGACAGCCCGCACTGATTCGCCCCGACCGGACTTCCAGACCCGAAGGAACAGACATGGCCCTCAAGGACAATGACGACGCCAAGCCCGAGGCCGACGAGGCCGATGTCTCGCTGGACATGAGCCAGGCCGCCGTCAAGAAGATGATCGCCGATGCGCGCGAGCGCGGCTACATCACCTATGACCAGCTGAACCAGGTCATGCCGCCCGAACAGGTCTCGTCCGAGCAGATCGAGGACGTCATGTCCATGCTGTCGGAAATGGGCATCAACGTCATCGAGGATGAAGAGGTCGACGAAGGCGACGCCCCGGTGACGGGCGAGCTGGTCGAAACCTCCTCCTCGCGTGAGATCGCGGTTGCCGGCACCACCTCGGAAACGCTGGACCGCACCGATGATCCGGTGCGCATGTACCTGCGCGAAATGGGCTCGGTCGAGCTGCTCTCGCGCGAGGGCGAGATTGCCATCGCCAAGCGGATCGAGGCCGGCCGCAACACCATGATCGCGGGGCTTTGCGAAAGCCCGCTGACCTTCCAGGCCATCACCATCTGGCGCGACGAACTGCTGAACGAAGACATCCTCCTGCGCGACGTGATCGACCTCGAGGCCACCTTCGGCCGCAGCCTGGATGGCGATGACGACATGGAAGGCCCCGGTATCGAAGGGGTCGAGGTCGGCACCGCCGCGCCGCGCCGCCAGGGTGGCGAAGAGCCGGAACTGGACGCCGACGGCAACCCGATCCAGAGCGATGACAGCGACGACGAGGATGACGAGGCCTCGAACATGTCGCTGGCCGCGATGGAAGCGGCGCTGAAACCCAAGGTCCTGGAAACGCTGGATATCGTCGCCCGCGACTATACCCGCCTGGCCGAGATGCAGGACAGCCGGATGAACGCCGCGCTGTCGAACACCTCGCGCTATTCCGCCGCCGAAGAGGCCGCCTATCAAAAGCTGCGCTCGGAAATCGTGCTGCTGGTGAATGAGCTGCACTTGAACAATTCGCGCATCGAGGCGCTGATCGACCAGCTTTACGGCATCAACAAGCGCATCATGTCGATCAATTCCGGCATGGTAAAGCTGGCCGATGCCGCCCGCATCAACCGCCGCGAATTCATCGACGAATACCAGGGCTACGAACTGGATCCGACCTGGCTTGACCGCATGGCCGAAAAGCAGGGGCGCGGCTGGCAGGCGCTGATCGAGAAATCCCGCAGCCAGATCGAGGATCTGCGCGCCGAAATGGCCCAGGTCGGCCAATATGTCGGCGTCGACATCTCGGAATTCCGCCGCATCGTCAACCAGGTGCAGAAAGGCGAGAAAGAGGCGCGGCAGGCGAAAAAGGAAATGGTCGAGGCCAACCTGCGCCTGGTGATTTCCATCGCCAAGAAATACACCAACCGCGGCTTGCAATTCCTTGATCTCATTCAGGAAGGCAACATCGGCCTGATGAAGGCCGTCGATAAATTCGAATACCGCCGCGGCTATAAATTCTCGACCTACGCGACCTGGTGGATCCGCCAGGCGATCACCCGGTCCATCGCCGACCAGGCCCGCACCATCCGCATCCCGGTCCACATGATCGAGACGATCAACAAGCTGGTGCGCACCGGCCGCCAGATGCTGCACGAAATCGGCCGCGAACCCACGCCCGAGGAACTGGCCGAGAAACTCCAGATGCCGCTGGAAAAGGTCCGCAAGGTGATGAAGATCGCCAAGGAACCGATCAGCCTCGAAACCCCCATCGGCGACGAGGAAGACAGCCAGCTTGGCGATTTCATCGAGGACAAGAACGCCATCCTGCCGCTCGACAGCGCCATTCAGGAAAACCTCAAGGAAACCACCACCCGCGTCCTGGCCTCCCTCACCCCGCGCGAAGAGCGCGTGCTGCGGATGCGCTTCGGCATCGGCATGAACACCGACCACACGCTGGAAGAGGTCGGCCAACAGTTCAGCGTCACCCGCGAACGCATCCGCCAGATCGAGGCCAAGGCCCTGCGCAAGCTGAAACACCCCAGCCGCTCGCGCAAACTCCGCAGCTTCCTGGATCAGTGAAACAAGGGCGGGGAAATCCCCGCCCTTACAATTTTCACCCGCAGGTGACTTTATAATCAACGATCAGGCGCCCGTCGGGAAGTCGCTCCAGGATCAGCACCTTGTCGACCCGTCCAATCCCGGTCGGAACGTCCCGGCCTTCGATGATATTTCCTTCATTTCCTGGATTGAATTCAATCCGAGTGACCTTCACCGTCTCCCCGTATCCAGACTGCAATTTCCGCTTCGTCATAATGAGACTCCTTTCTGCTGTGGCGCGGCACCGCGCCGTGGCCGGACCGTAGCGCAGCGCGCGGCATCGGTGCGGCGGCACTAGATCACCGGCACCTGCCCCATGCGCGCAAGACAGCCTCGCCGCACCTGCACCCTGTTTTGTGTATCGGCCAGCCCCGCCGAAATTCCCCACCTTGCGCCGCCCCGTCCCCGCCCACAAACTCCGCCTCGAACCGGAGTTTCCCATGCGCGCCATCGCCCTGATCCTCGCCCTCCTCCCGCTGCCCGCCCTGGCCGAATGCCCCGGGCAGGGCGACCTCCTGTCCTGCCGCATCGGCAACAAGCTGCTGGAGATCTGCCACCAGAACGGACAGATCACCTATTCCTACGGCCGCCCAGGCCTGCCCGAACTCACCCTCGCCACCTCCGTGGCCGAGGCCGATTTCACCCCCTGGTCCGGGTTCGGCCGGACGATGTGGGACACCCTGGCCTTTCACAACCAGGGCGTGACCTACGAAGTCTGGGCCGCGCTGGAAAAACAACTCGACGAGAACCAGCCCGAACCCATGGTCGAGGGCGGGGTAGAGGTGCTGCAAGGCGACAGCACCCTTGCCGTCCTCGCCTGCGATCCGGGCAGCGTCACCTCCTATCTCGACACCGTCTACATCCTGAAAACCAGCGCCGGCCAGTGCTGGAACACCCAGACCCTCGCCTGGCAACCGGCCCCTGCCCCTAAGCCCCCTGCCCCCGCCCAACCGGCAGGCGCCCCAGCCCACCCGCAACCGCCAGACCCGGCGCGCCCCCCCGCAACCAGCCCCCTGCCTCCTTCATCTTGGCCCAAATACTTCGCGGGGAGGTCTGGAGGGGTGCAAAACCCTCCAGCCCCGGCCAGCCTAGCCGAGATTCGCCTGAAAGAACGCCACCGTCCGCCCCCAGGCCAGTTCCGCCGCCGCCTGATCGTAGCGCGGAGTGGAATCGTTGTGGAACCCGTGGTTCACGCCGGGATAGATAAAGGCCTCATAGCGGGTGCCGGCGGCCTTCAGCGCCGCCTCATAGGCCGGCCAGCCCTCGTTGATCCGCTCGTCCAGCCCGGCGTAGTGGATCAAGAGCGGGCATTTGATCTTCGCCACGTCCTCGGGCTTCGGCTGGCGGCCATAGAACGGCACAGCCCCCCCCAGCCCCTCAAAGGCCACCGCACAGGCATTGGCCACGCCGCCGCCATAGCAGAAACCCGTCACCCCCACCTGGCCGGTCGATCCCTCATGCGCCATCAGCCAGTCGACGGCGGCCAGGAAATCATTCATCAGCCGGGCCGGGTCGACGCCCGATTGCAACTCCCGCCCCTTCTCGTCATTGCCGGGGTATCCGCCCACCGAGGTCAGCCCGTCAGGCGCCAGCGCCATGAACCCGGCCTTGCCCAGCCGCCGCGCCACGTCCTCGATATAGGGGTTCAGCCCGCGGTTCTCATGCACCACCAGCACCGCCGGTAACCTGCCCTCGACCCCCGCTGGCCGCACCAGCAACCCGCGCACCTCGCCATGGCCATCGGGCGAGGGGTACATGACATATTCCGCCGCTATCGCCGGGTCGTTGAAACTCACCTGCTCGGCCATCGCATAATCGGGGCTCAGCATGTTCAACAGCGCCATCGCCGTCACGCCGCCCACCGCGAACTTGCCGGCGCGGTCCAGAAACTCGCGCCTGCTGATCCGGCCATGGGCATAATAATCATACAGCTCAAGCAGTTCCTGATCGAAATCCTTCGCGGTCATCCGTGTCATGGCAGCCCCCAGATCCTGTGTGAAGCCCCCAGCCTAACCCGCCTGCCCTCCCGGCCGGCACACAAGACCGTGAAACCGGCCCGCAGGCGCCTGAGTCCGCCGCGCCACACCTGGCCGCCCCAATATGCAGCCCCCCGCGATTGCCGCTGGCCGAAATAGGCGATCCGCCCCTATAGTCTGTGGATATAACCGGGGAAAACACCCGGATTTCGAGGCAGGCCTACAACAACAAGCAAGGAGGACAGCCGATGCGCTGCCCATTCTGCGGCAATATCGATACCCAGGTAAAGGACTCGCGCCCGGCCGAGGACCATGTGTCCATCCGCCGCCGCCGCTTCTGCCCCGCCTGCGGTGGCCGGTTCACCACCTATGAACGGGTGCAGCTGCGCGACCTCGTCGTGATCAAGTCCTCTGGCAAGCGCGAGGATTTCGACCGCGACAAGCTGGAACGCTCGATCCGCATCGCCATGCAGAAACGCCCGATCGACCCCGAACGCATCGACCAGATGATTTCCGGCATCGTGCGGCGACTGGAATCCCTGGGCGAGACCGACATCCCGTCGAAACAGATCGGCGAGATCGTGATGGAAAGCCTGGCGCGGATCGACACCGTCGCCTATGTGCGCTTTGCCAGCGTCTACAAGAACTTCCAGGCCGCCGACGACTTCGACCGCTTCGTCAGCGAGCTGCGCCCCGGCGACAAGCCCGAAGAGTGACCGCCCCGCCCGAAGACGCGGCCCATATGGCCCATGCCCTGCGCCTTGCCGCGCGGGGCCTTGGCCAGACCTGGCCCAACCCTTCGGTCGGCTGCGTCATCGAAAAGGACGGCCGCATCCTTGGCCGCGGCACCACCCAGTCCGGCGGCCGCCCCCATGCCGAACGCATCGCCCTGGCCCAGGCCGGCCCCGCCGCCCGCGGCGCCACCGCCTATGTCACGCTGGAACCCTGCGCCCACCACGGCCATACCCCCCCCTGCGCCGAGGCGCTGGTCCAGGCCGGGCTGGCCCGCGTCGTCACCGCCCTGACCGACCCTGACCCCCGCGTCGCCGGCAAGGGCCACGCGCTCCTGCGCGCCGCCGGCATCGCCGTGACCGAAGGCGTCGCCGCCGCCGAGGCCCGGCGCCTGACCGCCGGCTTCCTCAAGCGCGTGACCCGCGGCCTGCCCTTCGTCACCCTGAAACTCGCCACCACGCTGGACGGCCGCATCGCCACCGCCACCGGCGACAGCCGCTGGATCACCGGCCCCCAGGCCCGCGCCCATGTCCACCTGCTGCGGATGACGCATGACGCCGTGCTGGTCGGCTCCGGCACCGCCCGCGCCGATGACCCCGACCTCACCATCCGCGGCCTCGGCGCCCCGCGCCAGCCGCTGCGCATCGTCCTCGACAGCCACCTGTCACACCGCCCCGACAGCCGCCTGGGCCACAGCGCCCGCCAACACCCGGTCTGGCTGCTGCACGGCCCCGCCGCCCCCGCCCCCGCCCGCGCCGCCTGGGCCGCCACCGGCGCCCGGCTGATCGAATGCCCCGCCGCGGGCGACCACCTCGACCTGCCCGCCACCTTCCGCCGCCTCGCCGCCGAAGGCCTGACCCGCATCCTCTGCGAAGGCGGCGGCCAGCTTGCCGCCCGGCTCCTGGCCGAGGGGCTGGCCGACGACCTCGCCCTCTACCAGGCCGGCTGCCTGATCGGCGCCGACGGCACCCCCGCCCTCGGCCCCCTGGGCCTGACCCTGCTGAAAGACGCCCCCCGCCTCACCCTGCAGGACAGCCACCGCCTCGGCCCAGACCTCTTCAGCCTCTGGTCCTGCTGACCGCCCCCTTCATCTTGGCGCAAATACCCACGGGGGTCCGGGGGTGTGAAACCCCCCCCCCCCCCGCCGCCTCACCAATGCCCGACGCTGGGCATCGAGACCCAGGGCTCGCAGGGTTCCAGCGCCTTGCCGGCCTGCAACAATTCCACCGAGACATTGTCGGGAGAGCGCACAAAGGCCATCCGCCCGTCGCGCGGCGGCCGGTTGATCACCACGCCATTGGCCTGCAGATGCGCGCAGGTGGCATGGATGTCGTCGACCTCATAGGCCAGATGCCCGAAATGCCGGCTGTCCGACGGCAACCCCTCGTCGCCATCCCAGTTGTAGGTCAGCTCCACCGGGCATTCCGGCTGCCCGGGCGGCGCCATGAACACCAGCGTGAACCGCCCGCCCTCATTGTCATAGCGCCGCGTCTCCTCCAGCCCCAACAGCCGGTAAAAGGCCAGGCTGGCCTCCAGGTCCTTCACGCGCACCATCGTGTGCAGATATCTGATCGTCATCGCCAACCTCCTGTTTTCCGCCCCAACCTACCCCATGGGCGGCCAAAGCAAAGACCCGGAAGGTGGATTTCTAGGGTCAGGACCCATTCCTGTTCCCTCGCCAGTTGGCAGGATTTGACCGCTGACAAGGCGCAAGACTGCAGGAATAGTGGGCCTATTTCAAGGGCTTGCAACGCAGGCAGGGGTCAAATCCGGCCAACCCTGCGGGCGAGGAGAAATCGGGCGCTCACCGGCCTGCGCCCCTTGCCCGGGGGATCCACCCCGCGCTGCGGGTCGCAACCCGCTGATCATCCCGATTTTTCCACGCTGGCGGGGGAATAGGAATGGGTCCTGACCCTAGAACGACGACTGGATGCGCAACCCGATACCGACCGCCTCGCCGCTGTAGCGGCTGACGTTCGACTCCGTCCGGCTGGCCTCCAGCGACACCACCGGCTCAAAGCCGAATGCTCCCAGCCGCGGCAGCGCCAGGTCGATATTCATCGACACCGACAGGTCCTCGCGCCCGGTATCGTTGAAGATGCCGTTGAAGAACACCGGATAGTCGCGCGCGGTCACGTTCAGCGCCGCCGAAACCGTCGCGCCGGCGACGGGGTCTGCCAGCGCATAACGCAGGCTGGCGCCCAGCTTGCGGTTTTCCTGGTTGGGGTCGTCCGACACCGTCTGCCCCATCTCCAGCCGCAGCGCCACCAGATCGCCCCCGGCCAGCCGGTGCTGCCAGCCCGCGTCCAGCGAAACCGAGGTCGCCTGCGGCCGCCCGCTTTCCAGCCACTGGCGCTCGACCGAAAGACCCAGCCTGCTCTGGTCATTGGCGCCGTGCCGCGTGCCCAGCGCCAGTTCCATCCGCGCCCGATCGGCATAGGGCATGCCCGCCAGCCAGGTCTTGCCGAATGTCAGCCCGCCGATCAGCACCATTTCCGGCGACAGCTCCCGCCGCTGCTGCACGAACAGGTCAAAGGCCGAGGTGGCGAAATCCTCGCCCTTCGCCCCCGGCGCCAGCGCCTTGGCCTCGTCCGACAGCGCCACCGCGCGGTGCGATCCGCGAAAGCCGATTTCGGTCGTCGCCCCGGCGTCACTGGCGATCCGGTAGCGCAGCGCCAGATTTGCCGTCGCCTCTACCCCCGGCAGGGCCAGGCTGCTCGGGTCGAAATAGAACCAGGTCGGATTGCCGTCGACTGTCAGCAGGCTGTCTTCGGACCCCTGGTTCACATTGTCCGAGGGTTTTATCGACAGCCCGAAATCCAGCCGCAGCGGGCTCAGCGCGCGCACTGCCAGGAAATCGCGCACGGTGGCGGCCTTTGCGGCCTCGTCCGGCGCCACCTGCACCGCGCGCCGCAGCCAGTATTTGGCGACGCCGAATTCCTCCAGGTCGACCGAGGCCCGCGCCGCCAGCCGCGCCGCGGTGAACCTGCCGCGGTCGTCGGCGGCCTCGCCAAAGGACCGGCCCGCCACCTCGCGCGCCGCTTCCGGCTCATGCGTGGCCAGCCCCACCGCCGCCAGCACCGCCAGCGCGGTCGGGTCGCGCGAGTCGCCGTCCAGCACCGCCAGCGCCAGCATCCGCGCCAGTTCGACCTGACCGGCGGCAAAGGCTGCCTGGGCCTGGCGCGCCAGGCCTGCCTCGTCGGCCAGGGGCGGCTGCGCCAGGCAAAAGACCGCAATCGCCGCGCAGAACAGCCGGCGGAACACCGTTACGGGCAGGGCGAGGGATCGCCGGGGCGGCAGATATCGGCGACAAAGACGCCGCGCTCCAGCAGCTCCGCATCCGCCTTGTCCGGCTTGACCTCGATCGCACCGACCACCGCCGTGGCGCCGTCGCCACCGAACGCGCCGCCATAGGTGCCCGCCGCCGTGGTGTCGCCATAGGCCACGGTGCCACCGAAACTGCCGGTGCTGGTGTCGATCTCGGTGATCTGCAGGAACAGGTCGTCCAGCGGGGTCCCGCTATCCACGACCTGACGGTTGCGGATGCCACCTTCCACCGAGTTGTTGGTAAAGTCGGCGTTCAACTGGACATCGCCCTGCACCCGGAACAGCTGCACCGGATCGAACGACCCGCCCGGCCCCGCGACCGGAATGCCGGCATTCAGCACGCCCGCGTAATCGCCCCGATAGACCGCCAGGCCGCCCGCCGCCGGCGCGGCGAAATCCGAGGCCGCATAGGTCGCGCCCCAGATGGTTTCCGAGAACTGGCCGCTGCCGGTGACACCCGCCGACGCCGTGCCATCGGCCGAGGTCGACAGCATGGCGACGAACAACCGGTTCGACGAGGTTTCCTGATAGGTAAAGGCCTGGAAGCCATTGGTATCCAGCGCCGGCGTGCGGTCGAAGGTGGCCGTGATCGGGCTGGCGTCCAAGGGAACGATCACCGCCGTCAGCGCCCCGTTGCCACCCGCGCCGCCGGTGGGGTTGTAGGTCACGCTCTGCAGGTTGCCCTTCAGCGCCTCGGGAATGGTGGTCGACCCGCCGCTGCCCCCGCTACCGCCGCTGCCGCCAGAGCCGCCGCTGCCGCCGGAACCACCGCTGCCGGTGCCCGCCCCGAACGGGTTTCCGCCGCAACCGGCCAGCAAGGCAGCGCACAGCAGGGCGGGAAGGACTCGTTGTGCCATGGGTTCACACTCGGTTTTTTGAAGCAATCCACATCAGCTTTGCCGGCAAAGCCCTTGAAAGTCAAAAACGAAACGGCTTGTCCACAGATTTGCGCCAATGCGTTGCCCCATCGCATCACGCATCATCCTGCGGTTCCCCAAGGCCCACCCACCAGATATAGTCACACCCGACTCAATCTGCCCGCGAAAGGCCCGTCCCATGCCCCTGACCCCCGACCAGCTGGCCGAAATCGAAGCCGCCCGCGCCACGCCCTCGCAGACGCTCCGCGCCACCTCTCCGGGGATGGAGGCGCAGCTCTACCGCGCCCACCCGGTGCTGGACCACGGCTTCATCCGCGTCATCGACTACATGGGCGACGATTCTGCCATCGTGCAGGCCGCCCGCGTCAGCTATGGCGCCGGCACCAAGCACGTGCAGAACGACGAGGGCCTGATCCGCTATCTCATGCGGCACTGGCACTCGACCCCGTTCGAGATGTGCGAGGTGAAACTGCACGTCAAGCTGCCGGTCTTCGTCGCCCGCGCAGTGGATCCGCCACCGCACCGCCAACGTCAACGAATACTCGGCGCGCTATTCCATCCTCGACCGCGAGTTCTATATCCCCGAACCCGCCCAGCTGGCCGCGCAATCCACCGTCAACAACCAGGGCCGCGGCGAGGTGCTGACCGGGGCCGAGGCCGCCCGCGTGCTGGAAACGCTGAAACGCGACGCCGCCAGCTGTTACGACCACTACGAGGAAATGCTGTCACAGGACGGCCAACAGGGCCTCGCGCGCGAACTGGCGCGGATGAACCTGCCGATGAACATCTACACGCAATGGTACTGGAAGACCGACCTGCACAACCTCTTCCACTTCCTGCGCCTGCGCGCCGACCCCCACGCCCAATACGAGATCCGCGTCTACGCCGAGGCCATCGCCGCCTGCGTGAAGGACTGGGTGCCCTTGGCATTTGCGGCCTTCGAGGACTACCGCATGGGCGGCGTGACGCTGTCAGCCAAGGCCATCGCGGTGCTGAAACGGCGACTGGCGGGGGAAGCGGTCACGCAAGAGGCCTCGGGGATGAGCAAGGGCGAATGGCGGGAGTTTGAGGGGGTTTGGGGGTGAGTTTCGAGCTAGAATTCGACAATCGCGAGACCATCGACAAATTGAGCAACTTTTTGGATCGTGCCAACAAAATTGCACCAAGCGGAGAGGGTTTTCATTTCCGCACATGGTTCAATGATGTGCACACATTCCTAAAAGAAGCATTCACGGATAATGCAATTGCCGACAACTTCGAAACAGAATCGGATATGCAGATTTCATACTCCTACATCGGAGAGCCAGATGCCGTTGACGGATACGATATTGCAAAAGCAAGAAAAGCACTTAGGCGGTACATCCGTGGTATAAGCGAAACTGTCGGAACGGCTCCAACGCAGACTTCACCAAAGGCTTTGAAAAATTCGGATAGAGTCTTCATTGTACATGGGCATGACGAGAAGCACCTATTGGAAGTTAAAGAAATTCTGAAATCTCAAGGTTTGACGCCAGTTGTTCTCAAGGATGAGCCGAACGGCGGTGCGACCATCATCGAGAAGTTTGAAAAGAACTCAGATGTCGGGTTCGCTATTGTGCTCTTCACGGCAGATGACGTCGGTGCAGCCAAAAGCGCATCAGACCTTCTAAAGCCGAGATCACGCCAGAATGTGGTACTTGAATTAGGATATTTCATAGGAAAACTCACTCGTGCTCGAATATGTGCGCTTAATGATCATGGAGTAGAACTTCCGAGCGATTTTCACGGAATTGTCTACACAGAATTGGACCGTGGCGGGGCATGGAGATACAAACTTCTCGACGAATTAAAGCATGCTGGATACACAGTGGACAAGAACAAGCTTTAGCAAACGTAGGTCGGGGTTCACCCCGACTCTTCCAAATGGCGGGGTGAACCCCGCTCTACACCGCCCCACCCACATCGCGACGCCATAACGAAAACGGCCAATCCCCCGGCTGCCCGACCAACCCATGCTTCACCCCGTTGGTCGTGCTTCACCCCGACTCTCCCGATGGCGGTCTGAAGCCCGCCCTACCACTCCGCCCCGCCCGCGTCGCGGTGCCACGACGAAAACGGCCACTCCACCGGATGCCCGACCAGCCCTTGCTTCGCCCCGTAGGTCGGGCTTCAGACCGACTCTTCAAAACGACCGGATGAACCCCGCCCCGCCCGCGTCGCGGTGCCACGACGAAAACGGCCACTCCACCGGATGCCTGACCAACCCGTGCTTCGCCCCGTAGGTCGGGCTTCAGACCGACTCTTCAAAACGGCCGGATGAACCCCGCCCCACCCACATCGCGGTGCCACGACGAAAACGCTCACTCCCCGGATGCCCGACAAACCCGCGCTTCGCCCCGTAGGTCGGGCTTCAGACCGACCTCTTCAAAACGACCGGATGAACCCCGCCCCGCCCGCATCCCGGCGCCACGACGAAAACGCTCACTCCCCCGGATGCGCCACCAACCCGCGCTTCGCCCTGTAGGTCGGGCTTCAGCCCGACTCTTCAAAACGGCCGGATGAACTCCGCCCCGCCCGCATCCCGGCGCCACGACGAACACGGCCACTCCGCTGGATGCCCGACCAACCCATGCTTCACCGGATTGATCCAGCAATACCGGACATGCTCTGCGAAATCCCGGTCATCCCGGATGTGATGCTCCCAGAACCGCTTCTGCCAGATCGGCGCCTCGTTCCCCCGCCGCACCTGTGCCCGCTGGTCACACCGGCCGTCCCCCCGTAGGTCGGGCTTCAGCCCGACTCCATCTTCCCGCACCCGCCCGCCATGCGCGCCATAGCCGTTGCGCTCCAAAGGGGGCGGGCTGAAGCCCGACCGACGCAATCCCGCGGTGAACTGCGCCTTGATCGACGCCATCCGCACCGAGAAATCGTGGTCCCCCTCCGGCAGGGTCCAGACCGCATGCATATGGTCCGGCAGGACCACCCAGGCGTCTATCCGGAACGGCCGCCTGGCCATCGTCGCCCGCACCGCCTCGCGCAGCGTATTGACATGCTCGACCAGGGTCCGCGCGCCGCGGTCAACCAGATTGACGGTGAAGAACACCGTTGCGCCGGGAATCCTGGGGCGAATATAGGCGGACATGGGCGCGATATTCGCCGGCAGCGGTTAATTCGGGGTTACCCGCAACCTGGCGCCAAGCACCGCGATCCTGCCGACGTTGAATCTTTTGCGTCCGCGCCCGGCAAATGCTAACAGAAGGTTAAATCGGCAAGGTCAAGCCCTTGATTTCCTTGACCTCACACCCCGTCCCACGCCGGGACGCTGCACGAAAGGCCCCGCGATGATCCTCTACGGCATCCCCACCTGCGACACCTGCAAGCGCGCGCTGAAGACCCTGGCCGCCGCCGGCCGCGAGGTCACCTTCCGCGACATCCGCGCCCAGCCCCTGACCGATGCCGAGATCGCCGAGATCGTCACCGAATTCGGCAGCCGCGCGGTGAACACCCAGTCCACCACCTATCGCGGTTTCAATGATTTCCTGAAGGCCTCGGAACCCGAGGCGCAGATCAAGGCGCAGCCCACCGTGATGAAGCGGCCCGTCATCAAGGCGGACCGCTGGTATCTGGGCTGGGATGCCGCGACCGAGGCCGCGCTGACCGCATAGGCGGGGGCCGCACCCCCGCCGCGCTCACAGCAGCTTCAGGTCCGAAGCCGATGCCCGCCCGTCGCGGCCCGACTGCAGCTCATAGCCGATCTTCTGGTTGTCGTTCAGGCCGGTCAGCCCCGCCCGCTCGACCGCCGAGATATGCACGAACACATCCTTGCCGCCATCGTCGGGCGCGATGAACCCGTAACCCTTGGTCGAATTGAACCACTTCACGGTGCCTGTCGGCATTCCGTCTCTCCCCATTCGAAATCCCTCTCGGCACCATTGCCGCAAGGGTGCAGCGCCAGGTCTTCCAGGGCCTTCCGTCAGAGAGGCAGTCAGAAAGTCTGTCGTCACTGGCGATGATGATGCCATCCCGGGGCCGAAAATCAAGCCGCAACGCGACCTCGCGCCGCAGGCCGCAGGAAATTGCCCAAGAGCCGATCACCCGACACCGGCCCCGCCCCTTTCACCACCAGCACCGCCAGGAGCAGCATCCACAGCGCCCGCTGGTCCGCGATCACCGCATCCGAGGCCCGGTCGAACCAGGCCCCCGCCGCCACGCCATGGCCGACGATATCGGTCAGGCTCTGCACCACCACGAACCCCGCCATCCCCAGCGCCGCCAACCGGGTAAACAGCCCCAGCACGATCAGCGCCGGCAGGGCCAGTTCGGCCCAGGTCCCGGCCAGCACCACCAGCGTCCGCAAGGGCCCCCATCCGCGACGGATCGAACCCCGCCGCCTCCATCGCCCGCGGAAAGATCTGCGCATAGGCCCCGACCGAGGGGCTGAATGGCCCGCCCCCCAGCTTGGTCAGCGCGGATGACCAGAAATAGCCCAGCAACACCGCCGCGAATACCAGCCGCGCCAGGCTGGGCAAAATCCATTCCTGCCGGGTCAGTCGACGCACAAGACCTTGAAATATCTCGATCATTCCAAAACCTCCGCCACAGCGCCACCTGCCAGCAGCAGGCCCAGAACCGCGCTCGCATCAAGATCCGCGCCACCCGCGTCGATGGCCTGGGCCAGCGGCGCGCCACCTGCCAGCGCCTCGACGAAATCCGCCCCGCCCGCCGGCAGCAGATGCGGCACCGGGGTGTAATCCTGCCGCAAGACCAGCGCATCCTCGGCCCGCGCCACCGGCGACGGACCGGCCTGCATGTTCGCCGCCCAGATGCCATGCACCGGCCAGGCAGACCGGACCAGCCGCAGCGAAGGCGCCAGCCGCAGCCGCCGCGCCAGCAGGGCCTCGGGGGTCAGCCCCTCCAGCCGCGCCGGGGCATGATCGGCGGCGTGATAACTCTCGCGGATCGCCTGCTCCAGCCGGGCCACATCGGGCAGGTAACCCAGGTGGCGGACCGGCGGAAACGCCGCCAGAAACGCCGGAAAACCGGCACCGTACAGCATCAGGATACGCGATCGCGGCGGATGGGCGCGCAGGAAAACCCCGGCCATGGCGGCAAAGAATTCCTCGCCCACCAGCCTGCGCACGGCGGGAAACCCCGACTCGAGCGCCCGGGTCAGCCCGCCTGCGACGGTATTGCGATAGACATCGAATCGCCGGCCGGCCGGTTGGCCCCACGGATCGACCAGCCCCGCGGGCACCGGCAAGCCAGGGTCCAGGAGTGCTGCGACAAATTCCCCCTGGGTCATGCCACCGCCTCCAGCGCCGCGGCCGCCAGACCGGCCTCGGCCGCCAGCGTAGGCCAGTCGGGCACCTCGTCATCCCATTCGATCAGCGTCGGCCGCCGCCCGCCCCGCGCCAGCACGCGGGCATATAGCGTCCAGACCGGGCCGGCGACCGGGGCTGCGTGACTGTCGATCAACAGGGCCGCGCCCGCCTCGGCCAGATCGGCGTGATGCCCGCCCAGATGGATCTCTCCGACCAGGTCCAGCGGGAAGGCGTCGATGTAATCTGCCGCGCTGCTGCCCTGGTTCACCGCCGAGACATGCACATTATTGACATCCAGCAGCAATCCGCAGCCGGTCCGCCGGGCAATCTCTTGCAGAAATTCAACTTCTGCCATCTCGGCCTCGGCAAAGGCCAGATAGGCCGAAGGGTTCTCCAGCAGCATCCGCCGGCCCAGCACCTCCTGCACGCGGTCGACATGATCGCAGACCCGCGCCGCCGTCGCCGCCGTATAGGGCAAGGGCAACAGGTCGTTGAAAAAGGCGCCCTCATGGGTGGACCAGGCCAGGTGTTCGGAAAAACTCGCCGGCCGCAACCAGCCGCAGAGATGCTTCAGCCGCGCCAGATGTTCCTCGTCCAGCGCCGCCTCGCCGCCGATCGACAGGCCCACGCCATGCACCGAGACCGGAAACCGCCCGGCCAGCGCGCGCAACTGCGCCAAGGGCCGCCCGCCGTCGCCCATATAGTTCTCGGCGTGAATCTCCAGCCAGCCCACGGCGCCCGGATCGGCCATGATGGCGCTGAAATGCTGCGGCTTGTAGCCCACGCCCGGCCGCGCCGGCAGGCTGCTGTCGATCAGGTCAAACACCGCGCCCCGCTCCTTCATCTTGGCGAAAATACTCCACAGGGGACCCGGGGGACGTGAAGTCCCCCGGACGCCAGCCCGCCGCGATCACATCGCCGCGTCGCGCTCCAGCGGCTCCAGGCTGCCCATGCGCGCCATGCCCTTGGCATCCGCCGGCAGTTCCATGGTGGCGCAGGTGCCGGCCGGAACCAGCTTGAAGGCATTGCCCTGGTAATCGACCTTCGAGGTGCCGGCGCAGGTGGTGCCTTCGCCCGCCTTGCAATCGTTCTGCCCGGCCAGCGCCACGCCGTAGCAATGTTCCATTTCCTGGGCCTGGGCAGCGCCCGAGAACTGGACGGACATGGCGCAGGCAAGGGCCGAGGCCACGGCGAGGGTCTTGGTCTGGATGGTCATCGTCGTTGATCCCTGTGATGGTTCAGCGCATCGCATCATCGCGATACAGCCTGCCATACGGGCCCCAGGCCCCCCGGCATTACGCGGAACCCGGCGACAAAATTTTCGCGTGAGGGTGTAACGCGCCGGCCCTGTCGGCCGAAGCGAAAGGCCGCCGCAAGATCGTTGCGGCGGCCTTTTCCTTGCGCATCAAGGGGTTGGATCAGGCCAGATCCGGCGGCAGCGCGGCGCGGGCAAATTCGGCCACGGCGGCGTCCAGCGCCATCACCTCGGTTTTCGTTTCACCCAGGCGGCGGACTGAAACACTCCGCTCTTCCACTTCCTTCATGCCGATGGCCAGGATGACCGGCACCTTGCCCACCGAATGCTCGCGGACCTTGTAGTTGATCTTCTCGTTGCGGGTATCGGCCTCGGCCCGCACGCCGGCGGCGGTCAGGGCGGCGACCACTTCGGCGACAAAGGGATCGGCGTCCGAGACGATACTGGCCACCACCACCTGACGAGGGCTGAGCCAGAACGGCAGCTTGCCGGCGTGGTTCTCGATCAGAATGCCGATGAACCGCTCGAAAGACCCCAGCGTGGCGCGGTGCAGCATCACCGGGCGATGCCGCGCGCCGTCCTCGCCGATGTAAGCAGCGTCCAGCCGTTCGGGCAGCACGAAATCCACCTGATGCGTGCCGCATTGCCAGTCGCGGCCGATGGCGTCGGTCAGCACGAATTCCAGCTTGGGCCCGTAGAACGCGCCCTCGCCGGGGTTGATCTCGAAATCATAGCCCGCGGCCCGCGTTGCATTGGACAGCGCGGCCTCGGCCTTGTCCCAGACCTCATCCGTCCCCGCGCGCTTTTCCGGCCGGGTCGAGAACTTGACCTTGAACTTGTCGAACCCCAGGTCGCGGTAAACCCCGGAAAGGAAATCGATGAACCGCTTGGTCTCGGCCTCGATCTGGTCCTCGCGGCAGAAGATATGGGCGTCGTCCTGGGTGAACCCGCGCACCCGCATGATGCCATGCAACGCGCCACTGGGCTCATAACGCGCGCAGGAGCCGAATTCCGCCATCCGCAAGGGCAGGTCGCGGTAAGACTTGATGCCGACGTTGAAGATCTGGACGTGGCAGGGGCAGTTCATCGGCTTCAGCGCGTTGACCACCTTTTCCCGCGCGCCTTCCTCGTCGACCTCGACGATGAACATGTTCTCCTGGTATTTCTCCCAGTGGCCCGATGCTTCCCAGAGCTTGCGGTTCACCACCTGCGGCGTGTTCACCTCGACATAGCCGCCGCGCTTTTGCTGGCGGCGCATGTAGTCTTGCAGCGTGGTATAGACCGTCCAGCCGTTCGGGTGCCAGAACACCTGGCCCGGCGCCTCTTCCTGCATGTGGAACAGGTCCATCTCGCGGCCCAGCTTGCGGTGGTCGCGCTTGGCCGCCTCTTCCAGCATCGTCAGATGCGCCTTCAGGTCGTCGCGGTTGCGGAAGGCCAGGCCGTAGATCCGCTGCAGCATCGGCCGCGACGCATCGCCCAGCCAATAGGCGCCGGCGACATGCGTCAGCTTGAAGGCATCGGCCGGCACCTGCCCGGTGTGCTGGAAATGCGGGCCGCGGCACAGGTCCTGCCAGTCGCCGTGCCAGTACATCCGGATGTCCTCGCCCTCGGGGATCCGGTCCAAGAGCTCCAGCTTGAAGGGCTCGCCCTTGCCCCGGTAATATTCCACCGCCTGCGCGCGCGGCCAGACCTCGGTGCGGACAGGGTCGCGGGCGTTGATGATCTGCTTCATCCGCGCTTCGATCTGGCCCAGGTCTTCCGGCGTGAACGGCTCTTCGCGGTCAAAGTCGTAGAACCAGCCGTGGTCGCGCACCGGGCCGATCGTCACCTTTACGTCGGGCCAGATTTCCTGCACGGCGCGGGCCATGATATGCGCGCAATCGTGGCGGATCAGTTCCAGCGCCGGGCCGTCGTCCTTCATCGTGTTGATCGACAGCGCCGCGTCGCGGGTGATCGGCCAGGCCAGATCCCAGTGCTTGCCATCCAGTTGCGCCGAGATCGCCGCCTTGGCCAGCGAAGGCGCGATGGACCGCGCCACTTCGGCGGCGGTCACGCCGGCGTCATAGCTGCGCGTCGCGCCATCGGGAAATGTCAGGGAGATCTGTGCCATGGCGGCCTCCTCGTCGTTTTGGCGCCTACGAAACGCCCGGTTGCGGGTTACTTCGGCGCTGATTTGCCCCCGCTGGCGCGCGGCGTCAAGCCCGGCCGGCGGGGCCTGGGCGGCCCGCGGGGCAGGACGGCGCCGCAAGAAGTGCTTTGATGCGCCGGATTTGTCGCATAATGTCAAAGCCTGACTGGCTTTTTCGTCTCGCTGCCCCTTGTCCCACAGGTATGTTCAAGATGATGCCACATTGGTTTGATGTATCCCCGCGCAGGCTTTGTTCGATCACGCTGTGCCTGGCGCTGGCGCTGCCCGCGCCCCTGCTGGCCCAGGGCGAGGCCGCGCCAGAGCCGGTGGACCCGGTGAAACAGGGCCTGGACCTGGTCTATTCCAGCAATACCGTCACCGAGGCGACGCGCGAGGGCGTGGCGCTGCTGGAACAGGCCGCCGAGGCCGGCAATACCGAGGCGATGGTGCAACTGGGCAGCCTTTATCTGTTCGGCACCGTCCTGCCGCAGGACCGCAAGCGCGCCCTGGGCTATTTCGAGCAGGCCGCTTCCGCCGGCGACGGGGCGGGGCTGCAGGAATACGGCATGATGCAGATGTGGGGCGAAAACGGCTGGCGAAAGGCCGAAGCCTATCTGGTGCGCGCCGGCGAGATGGGCGAGGGCGAGGCCTGGGCGACGCTGGCCGAGGGCGCGATGTATGGCTATCTGGGCGGCGGCACGGCCTCGCGCCGGAAATTCGCGGGCTACGCCGAAAAGGGCCGGGCCGCGGGCGTGGAACGGATCGTCGTGCTGGAGGCGAACCGCTACATGTGGGGCATCTCGGTGCGGGCCTCGGGGCCAAAGGCGGTCGAGATCCTGGAGACGGCGGCGGATGCCGGCAATGCCGAGGCGGCGCGCTATCTGATCGCGCTGGTGCGCGACGGCAACGGGCTGAACGTCGCGCGCAACCTCAAGGCGGCGGCCGGATACCTGGACAGCTATGCCCCCCTGCTGGGCGAGGCCGAGATCTGGCAGTTCGCGCTGACGATCGACGCCAAGCGGGCGCGGGACCGTGACGGCTGGGCGGCGATTTCCGACCGGATCCTTGCCCAGCCCGAGATGATGACCAAGACGCTGGCGGCCGATCTCTACAAGGCCAACCCGAACGCCGCGGTCTATGTGTTGCAGCGCAAGCTGGCGGACGAGGGCTATGACCTGGGCCGGCCCAGCGGCTATGCCGACAAGCGGACGCTGCGGGCGATGAATCGCGCCTGCCGGAATCTGGTGCAGCCGGCGCTGTGCGAGGACAATGTTTTACAGCCGGAAGTGGTATCCAGCCTGCTGATCTTTCGCTGACCGCGAGCCGTGGCCGGAAAAAGCGGAGCGCGGCAAAAAAATGTCAGGAATGTGTCCGGCCCAGACCGGCAAATCCTGCATCCGGCGATAAGTTTTGCCGCCGTCGAATCGCCCGGACCGATGGGGCGCATGGGCCGCCGATTGCGCTGATTTTTCCGCAATCTCCCTATAGTTGTAAAAACCGGAGTCATCGTTCAGGTTTCCCCCACGATTTGGCTGAAATCCGGGCGAATGTGACCCGTTTTCGGCAAAACCGGGCGATATATTGACAAAAATGCGGCCGAGGATTTTGATTAAGCTGTTGTTAAGGTACATATAGAGGCTGAGTTAAATGATCCGACATTCCCCAAGTGGCCTGCCGCGTGTTCTTCCCGGTGCGGCTGTCTCGCAGCGCCTCCGACGCCAGATTGGACAGGCCGAGCACGTCATCAAGCTCGCGCATCACCAGCAGGCCACCGTCTGAACTGATCTGCGCACCACGGAACTCCAGACGCACACGGCGGTCGAAATCAACCCGATCTCCCCGCGCCAAGCCCGCACCCTCCAGGTGATCCATGAAACGCGCCCCTCGCAGCCGTCAACGCCATGATTTATATGCGAAATATCACGATTACGACAGCGAAATCAGCGACTTACTTGGAGAATGGGGTTAAGGTACATATAGAGGCTGAGTTAAATGATGACGTTCCCGATCGAGGTCCACCACCTGACAGCTGAGAAACCGCTCTTCTGCTGCCCTCCGCCCAGGTGGGCCGGACGGTCGGAGATGACGCAACACTGACTTTGTGGAAGCTGAAATGCGTGATTTGGTAGAGGCCGCCGGCCCGGGGATGCCCGGTCGGCGCACGGAGAAGACGATTGTGGCTGCAGGCGGTGCCGGGTTCATCGGCTCGTCCCCGTCCGAGCGTTTGCTGGACCAGTACCGCGTCATCTGTGTCGACAACCTGCTGACCGGCGACATCGAGAACATCGCGCCGCTGGAGTTGATCCGAAGTTCCACTTCATCCGGCAGGACATCCTGAAGCCCCTGCGCATCGCCGGCCCGGTGGACGAGATCTACAACATGGCCTGCCCGGCCTCGCCGCCGCGCTATCAGCGCGACCCGGTCCATACCTTTCGCACCTGCACCGAGGGGTCGCTGAACCTGCTGAACCTGGCGGTGCAGAAAAACGCCCGCATCCTGCAGTCCTCGACCTCCGAGGTCTATGGCGACCCGGACGTGTCGCTGCAAAAGGAAAAAGCTATCGCGGCAACGTCAACACCGTCGGCCCGCGCGCCCGGCGACGAGGGCAAGCGCGCCGCCGAGACGCTGTTCTGGGAATACGGCACGCATCGGGGCCGAGACCCGGATCGCCCGCATCTTCAACACCTACGGCCCGCGGATGCACCCCGACGACGGCCGCGTGGTGTCGAATTTCATCGTCCAGTAAAGGCGCGGCCAGTCGATGATGACCTATGGCGACGGCTCGCAGACCCGCAGCTTCTGCTATGTCGACGACATGGTTGACGGGTTGATGCGGCTGATGGCCAGCGACGAGAAGATGCCAGAACCTGGCAATCCCGGTGAATTCACCATGCTGGAACTGGCCCGGATGGTGCGCGACAAGATCGGCCGGTCGCTGCCGACCTATCTGCCGCTGCCGCAGGACGACCCGCGCCAGCGCCGGCCCGACATCAGCCGCGCGCATGACATCCTCGCTGGCTGGGCCACGAAAGCCGCTGGATCGCGGCCTGGACCTGACGATCGTCCGGTACGCCGAACGGCTGAAGGCTGAGAAGCCGGAAAGGCGCGTTGGTATCGTGACCGACCGGCAGTCCGTCCTGGTGACAGGGGGGCGGGGTTCATCGGCCCTGGCGCCTGCAAGGCGCTGAAGGCGGCGGGGTTCCTGCCCGTCACCCTGGACAACCTGTCCACCGGCCACGCCGATGCGGTGCGCTATGGCCCCTGGTGCGGGCCGATGCGATGATGCCGCCACCGTGGGCGCGGCCGCGCAGGCGCATGTAGGGCGGTGGCGATCCATTCTCGCCGCCTCGGTCATGTCGGGAAAGCATGGCCAACCCCGGCCTTACTATGACAACAACCCTGGGGGCATGATCGGCCTGCTCGGCGGCTGTGCCACCGCCGGGATCGACCGGATCGCTTTTCTCCAGCTGCGCCACCTATGGCGGCGCCCGCCGAGACGCCGATCCGCGAGACCACGCTGCAGCGCCCGATCAACCTCTATGGCTGACCTCGTTGGATCTTTGCGAGCAGATGCTGGCCGACCATGCCGCCGCCTATGGCCTGCGCTATGCGGCTCCTGCGCTATTTCCAGCCGCCGGCGCCGATCCCGATGGCGAATTGTCCGAACGCCACGCCCCTGGAGACCCATCTGTTGCCGCTGGCGTTGCGGGCGGCCCGGGCCAGGGCGGCCGTTGCAGGTGTTCGGCAGCGATTACCCCACCCCGACGGCACCCGCATCCGCGACTATATCCATGTGGCCGATCCGCCCGCGCCCATGTGGGCTGGCCTGCAGCACCTGCTGGGGGCGGCGACAGCCCTGGCGGTGAACCTGGGCACCGGCAAGGGGCTGTCGATCTCGCGACATCCTGACCGGGATCGAGGCGCTGTCCGGCTGGCCCGTCCCGTGGTCTGGGGCCCGCCGCGCCGGCGACCCGCCCGCGCTGGTGGCTGACCTGACCGAGGCTCCGGCGCCGGCTGGGCTTTGTCACCCAGCGGTCGGACCTGGGCCATCCTGTCCGACGCCGCCCTGGTTCGGGCTGGCCAGAGCCGAGGCCTGAGCCATGGTCCGTGCCACCCGCCCACCCCGCAGGATCGATCGCCGCGCAAGGGCGGCCTCGCCCCGCCGCCCCGGCAAATGTCGGCATCGTGTCGCTGTTCTCGCGGCAGCGGCGGCGGTATCTGGTGATGTCGGCGCTCTGGCGCTGGCGGTGGGCTGGTTCTGGTACTGGTGGCTGCAACCGTCGCATTTCGTCGGCTGGCCGGAATTCCTGTTTGCCACCATTCCGCTGATCTGGCTGCACGGGTTGCAGCTGTTCTTTGTCTATGTCCTTTTGCATGCGTCGAAATCCGGCGCGCCCGACCCGGAACTGGGGCAATGGCGCGTGGCGATGATCGTCACCAAGACCCTCCGAACCCTTGAGGTGCTGCGCAACACGCTGGAGGCGATGTTGGCGCAGGACTATCCGCATGACACCTGGCTGGCCGACGAAAACCCCAGCGAGGAGACCCGCGACTGGTGTGCCCGGCATGGCGTCTTCATCTCGACCCGCAAGGGCGTGACCACCTATCATCAGGCGCAGTGGCCGCGCCGCACCCGCTGCAAGGAAGGCAACCTGGCCTTCTTCTACGATTACTGGGGCTATCGCGATTACGATATTGTCAGCCAGCTGGATGCCGACCATGTGCCGCAGCCCGGCTATCTGCGCGAGATGGTGCGCCCCTTTGCCGACCCCGGCGTGGGCTATGTCAGCGCGCCGTCGATCTGCGCCGCGAACGAGGGCGAAAGCTGGGCGGCGCGGACCCGGCTGCATACCGAGGCCGCCTTTCACGGCCTGTTCCAGACCGGCTACAGCCGCCTTCGCGCCGATGTGCATCGGATCGCATTACGCGGTGCGGATTCGCGCTGCGCGAGGTCGGCGGTTCGCCCGAGCCGGCCGAGGACCATTCGACCTCGCTTCTGCTGAACGCGGGCGGCTGGCGCGGGGTGCATGCGATCGACGCCATCGCCATCGGCGACGGGCCGGCCACCGTCGCCGACATGGTGACGCAGGAATTCCAGTGGTCGCGCAGCTCGTTGTCGCTCCTGTTGCAGCATACCGGTCGCTATTTCCGCCACCTGCCGCTGCGGCTGAAGTTCCTCTTCGTGTTCTGCCAGTTGTGGTATCCGCTTCGCCGCCACTTCGGCGATGCTCTACCTGATGCCGGTGGTCGCGCTGGCCTTTGACCTGCGCTTGGCGTGCTGACGGGATCATCCGAATTCGTGATCCATGCAGCGCCGGCGGTGATCGTGCTGACGGTGATCGCCTTCGCATCCGCCGCGACGGGTTCTTCCCGGCCGGTGGATGCGCCGGTGCTGAGCTGGGAAAAGGCGCTGTTCCTGACGCCGCTGCAATGGTCATGTTCTGGGCTGCGTATGGCGATCCGCGACAAATTGACCGGCACTCTTTGTCGATTTCCGCATCACGCCCAAGGGCAAGGATACGGGTGCGGGCAGTGCTGCCCTTCAAGGTGGTGGCGGTCTATACCGTGCTGGCGCTGGGGGCCACGATGCCGGTGATCTTCAGCGAGGATCTGCAATGCCCGCGGCTTTCTCTGTTGCTGGCGCTGTTGAATGCGCTGCTTTACACTGCGGTCGTGGTGGTGATCGTCTGGCGCTACTCCGCTGATAATGGCGCCTTGCGGCCGCAATCGCGGCTGGCCAGCGGTGCAACTGGGGCGGCGGTGGCCGTGGTGGCGGCGGTCTTGACCGACTTACCTGGCGTAAGTCGAAAGCCTGCATGCCCTTGCTTTCGGGCTGGAACCCTGCGCCTGGTGCGTGCAGAATATGGTATTGCCGGGGCGGGATATTCCGCCAAGGACCGGGTCTATTTCGTCTGGGATCCGGGCTGGAGCCGCGATTTGCCCGCGGAGGACCAGTGACAGACAGACGACAGGAGATCGCGTCATGACCCCCGACCGGAGGACCTCATTCTTCCACCGTGCGGCGCTGTTGCCCGCGGCGTTTGTGCTGTCGCTCTTCGCGGCTGCCGGCGCTTTGCAGGCTGCGCCTCCCGGTCCCATGCCTTTTGGCGCCTATGACCCCGAAGGTTATTTCACCGAGGATTCGGAACTGACCATCGAACATGTCTTCATGCCCTGGGAAGACGTGAACCTGAACACGCTGCTTGAGGCCGATGCCTATGCGCTGGAACGCCGGCGGGCGCTGATGATCACCATCGAGCCCTGGACCTGGACCCGCGACGAACGCAACACGGCCGAGTTCCTGCAACGCGGCATCGAGCAGGGCTATTACGATGCCAACATGCGCAGCATCTGCGGGGTGATCGGCACGCTGCAAAGCCCGGTCTCGATCCGCTGGGGCCACGAGATGGAAACCAGCGACGGCCAGTTCATCTGGTCGAACTGGAAGCCCGAGACCTATATCACCGCCTATCGCCGCATGATCGAGGTCTGCCGCGCCGAGGCGCCGAACGCCAACATCGTCTGGTCGCCGATCGGCCTGTCGAATTCGCCGGAATATTACCCCGGCGATGACTATGTCGACCTGATCGGGCTGTCGGTCTTCGGGCTGGAAAAATGGGACGTGGCCAAGTCGGGCGGGCCGCAGAGCTATGACGACGTGATGACCGAACGCTATGACATGGTCAAGCAGTTCAACAAGCCCGTGGTGGTGGCCGAGGTGGGCTATTCCGGCAGCGCGGCCTATGTCGACGCCTGGGAAAACCAGGTCCGCAAGGCCCGCCCCGACCTGCCGCTCCTGGTCGGCGCGGTCTATTTCAACCAGAAAGAGGTCTATCCCTGGCCGGACGGTTTCGGCTATCCCGACTGGCGGATCCAGAACCGCGTGACGGACTGACCGCGCATTCATCGCGGAAAAGCCGCAATCCGTCCCAACTCGTGCCAGACTTGCCGGCGTTAATCCCTTCTTGACCCCCGCTGCCATACCTTGGGGGTCAGGAAGGAACGCCTGCCATGTCGCTGTCTGCCCGGCTTCGTCTGCCCCTTTGTCTTGCGCTGTCGCTGGCCCTGATGCCGGCCGCCGCCGTCGCGCAAAGCGCGCCTGCCCCCTCGGGGTTCAGCTGGTTTGCCAATGCCGCCCCGAACCTGCCGCAGGATGAGGCGGTCAAGCGTGCCAAGGCCGCGATCCAGAAGGCCCGCGCGCTGGCGAATGGCGCCACCTGGGTCTGTTCCCCCGCAGGCTTTGGCCAGAAGTCGCGCTGCTATCGCGGCTGACTTCGGGCGGGCAACTCCGGGCATCTGCCTCCGGGTCGGTAACCCGGCGCATCTGACTCCGCACAGATGACCTCGCGCGGGCAACGCGGCGCATGTAACTGCGGGCATCTGGCACCGCGCAAGTAATCCGGCACAGGCAACCCGGCGCAGGCAACCCGGCGCATCTGACACCGCACAGGCAACCCGGCGCAGGCAACGCCGCGCGGCCGGCCCCCCGCAGGCGCCCGGGCGCCGGGATGGGCCGGCCCTGCGGGCCAAGGGCCCTTGTAACATCGGTCCGGCTCTGGTCGTCTGGGGGGAACCTTGGCCTGCCGGATCGTCATGCTTGCCCCCCAACTGCTGATCCTTCTTATCCTTGCCGCCACCATGGGCCTGTTCCTCTGGGGCGGCTGCGCCATGACGTGGTGGCGCTGGCGGCGCTGATGGCCTGCGTGATCCTCGGGCTGGTGCCGGCCGGACAGGCCTTTGCCGGCTTTGGCCATCCCGCCGTGATCACCGTCGCCGCCGTGCTGGTCCTCAGCCACGGGCTGCAACGCACCGGCGCGGTGGACTGGCTGGCCCGCCACGCCCTGCCCCGCCAGGCCGGCCGGCTGGGCAGCCTGCTGGTCTTGACCGGGCTGGGCGCCGTCCTGTCGGGGTTCATGAACAATGTCGGCGCGCTGGCGCTCCTGATGCCGGTCGCGGTGCAGATGGCGCGGCGGCTGGACATGACGCCGGGGCAGGTGCTGATGCCCCTGGCCTTCAGCACCATCCTGGGCGGGATGACCACGCTGATCGGCACGCCGCCCAACCTGATCGTATCGGGGTTTCGCGCCCAGGCGGGGCCGGGCCAGTATGCGATGTTCGATTTCACCCCGGTCGGGCTGGCCGTCGCCCTGGCCGGCGTGGCCTTCATCACCCTGATCGGCTGGCGGCTGGTTCCGGCGCGGGATTCGGCGGCCGGCGTCAGTTTCGACCCCGGCGCCTACCTGACCGAGGTGCGGGTGCCAGAGAAAAGCCGCGCCGTCGGCCTGACCCTGCGCGGTTTCGAGGCCGAGATCGCCCAGAGCGGCGCCCAGATCGTCGGCCTGGTCCGCAAGGGGCTGAAACTGACGGCCCCGCATGGCGGCCGCCGCATCCGGCCCGACGACATCCTGATCCTCGAGGCCGATGTCGGCACGCTGACCGAGGCGCTGACCACCTTTGGCATCCGGCTGGAAGAGGACGGCCCCTCCTCGCCGCGCGCCCCGGCCGATGCCGCCGCCGGAGAGCCGCCGCCGCCGGGCGACCGCGACGAAGACATCGTCCTGCGCGAACTGGCGGTCCTGCCGGTGTCGTCGATCGTCGGCCAGTCGGCCAGCGACCTGCGGCTGCGCACCCGCTATGGCCTGAACCTGCTGGCCGTCGCCCGCGATGGCCAGGCCCCCCGGTCGCGCCTGCGCACGCTGAAGCTGCGGCCGGGCGATCTGTTGCTGGTGCAGGGCCCCGAGGACGTGCTGGGCGATTTCATCAACGATACCGGCTGCGTTCCGCTGGGAGAGCGCGACCTGCGCCTGCCCGATCCGCGCCGGGCGGTGATGGCCGGCGCCATCCTGCTGGGGGCGATCGGGCTGGTGATCCTGGGTCTCCTGCCGGCGGCGGCGGCCTTCATGCTGGGGGTCCTGGCCTCGATGGTGACGCGAACCGTGCCGCCCAGCCAGGTCTATACCGCGATCGACTGGGCGGTGATCGTGCTGCTGGCGGCGCTGATCCCGGTGGCCGACGCGATGCAGACCACCGGCGCGGCCGATCTCATGGCGCGGGTCCTGGTCGACACCATCGCGCGGGGCAACCCGGTGGTGGCGCTGGCCGTGGTGCTGGTGACGACGATGTTCCTGTCCGACGTGATGAACAATGCCGCCACCGCCGCCGTGCTTTGCCCCATCGCACTGGGCATCGCCACCACGCTGGGGGTCAGCCCCGACGCCTTTCTGATGGCGGTCGCCATCGGCGCCTCCTGCGCCTTCCTGACGCCCATCGGGCACCAGAACAACACGCTGATCCTGGGCCCCGGCGGCTTTCGCTTTGCCGATTACTGGCGGCTGGGCCTGCCGCTCGAGGCGGTGGTGGTGGCGGTGGCGCTGCCGCTCCTGTTGCTGGTCTGGCCGCTGTAGGGGCCGGAAACGGGCCCGCGCCATGGCGATTTCCGCGCGGGATATTGACGGCCCCCCCGTCTGACACCACGCTTCGACGCCGGTAGCGGGCCGGGGGCTCATAGGGTGGGCGGGGGACGCCATGCGCAAGGTTCTGAAATTCCTGGCCGGGCTGGCGGTCGCCGCGGCGGCGTTCGTCATCGTGGCCCGGATGCTGTTCCCCCTGCCCGACATTTCGGACCGCCCGGCCGAAACGGCGCTGGCCGCCCGCCAGGACACCCTGCTGGGCGGGCTGATGCTGCGCCTGTCGGCCAGCCATCCCGGCCTGACCGGGGTCGCGCCCCTGGGCAGCGGCGCCGATGCGCTGGCCAGCCGGCTGGCGCTGATCGACCTGGCCGAGGTCAGCATCGACATGCAGTATTACATCTGGCACGACGACACCTCTGGCATCATCCTGCTGGATGCGCTGGACCGGGCGGCGCGGCGCGGCGTCCGGGTGCGGCTGCTGCTGGACGACAACGGCATTCCGGGGCTTGACGGTTTCCTGGCTGCGCTGAATGCGCAGCCGAATTTCCGGGTCCGGCTGTTCAACCCCTCGACCCTGCGCCGGCCGAAACTGCTGGGCTACAGCTTCGATTTCTTCCGCATGAACCGGCGGATGCACAACAAGTCGATGATCGTCGACGGGGCGGCGGCCATCATCGGCGGGCGCAACATCGGCGACGAATATTTCGAGATCGGCGAGACCTTTTACAAGGACATGGACGCGCTGGCGATCGGGGCGATCCTGCCCGAGGTGGCCGGGGTGTTCGACCAGTACTGGAACAGCCGCTCGGTTTTCGGGGTCGAGTCCATCGTGGACGGGTCCGGGGACCGCGCCGGTTTCGACGCCCGCGTGGCGGTGGTCAGGGCCAGCGATGCCGCCCGCGACGTGCTGGGCGATCTGCGCAACAGTGCGGCGCGCTATGCGGCGGGCGAGGACGCGCCGCTGGAATGGACACGGGTTCAGCTTGTCGCCGATGACCCGGTCAAGGGCCAAGGCATCGCGCAGCGCGACCAGCTGATGATCTCGCGCCTGGGGGCGATCCTGGGCGAGGTGGAGACGCGCCTGGACCTGGTCTCCGCCTATTTCATTCCCGGCCAGCCGGGAACGGCGTATTTCGCCGGGCTTGCCCGGGCCGGCAAGCAGGTCAACATCCTGACCAACGCGATGAACACCACCGATGTGCTGCTGGTTCATGCCGGCTACAGCAAGTATCGCCGCGACCTGCTGGAGGCCGGCGTCGCGCTGTACGAGCTGAAGCTGCGCGGCGGGATCAGCCCGGAATCGGAAATCCAGCTGAAACCGCTGGGGCTGTCGGGGGCCTCGCTGCATGCCAAGACCTTTGCGGTGGATGGCCGGCGCATCTTCATCGGCTCGTTCAACTTCGATCCGCGCTCGGCGATGCTGAATTGCGAGATGGGGTTCCTGATCGACAGCCCGACCCTGGCGCAAAGGGTCAGCGCCGGGTTTGACGGCCCGCTGGCCCGCGTCAGCTATCGCCCCGAACTCAGCGCCGATGGCCGGATGGTCTGGCAGGAACTGGAAAGCGACGGGCGCAGCGTGACATGGCAGCAGGAACCCGGCACCAGCCTGGCCAAGCAGATGGCGCTTGCGGTGATCGGCATCCTGCCGGTCGAATGGCTGTTGTGACGCCCCCTTTCCGGGGGGTCCGATGTCGGTCCGGCTTGTCTTGCCGGCGCCATGGCGGTATCAGAACAAATCAGGAACATCTGGATGTGATTCCGTGTACCATGCTTCGGACACATGCCCCCTTGTCCGCTTCCTCACGGCCTGCCGGGTCGCCGCGGCGACCGGCCGGGGCGACGCTGCGCGAGGTCTTTCCCGCGCCCGGCGCCGAGGCGGCGGCCGCCGGTTTCGTCCTGGCCCGGCTTGGCCCCGGCAAGGGCGCGGTCCTGTGGTTGCAGGACCGGCTGGCCCAGCGCGAGACCGGGCGCCCCTCGCTGGCCGGCCTTGGGCTGCGGGGGCCGCTCTTGCTGATGCAGCTGTCCCGGCCGGTGGATGTGATGATGGCGGCCGAGGAAGGCCTGCGCTGCAAGACGCTGGCCGCGGTGGTCGCGGAAATCCGGGGCGATCCGGCGGCGGTGTCCTTCACCGCGACAAAGCGGCTGGCGCTGCGGGCCGAGGCGGCGGGCGTGGCCTGCTGGCTGATCCGGCAGGCGGCGACCGTCGACCTCAGCGCGGCGCGCGACCGCTGGCGGATCGCCACCTTGCCTTCGGCCACCCATCCCGACGACCCCGGCGCGCCGGGCGATCCGCGCTGGCGGGTCGAGCTGTTCCGGTGCCGCGACGGCCGGCCGGGGGACTGGGTGGCCCGCCATGACCGCGGAACGGCCGGGGCGGCGGATCGTCTCGATCTGGTTGCCGCACTTCCCGATGGAACGGTGGCAGAAGACGCAGGAACGCTCGGGCAACGCGCTGCCCGATGACCTGCCGCAGGCGCTGGCGGCCGAGGGGCCGCATGGGCCGGTGATCCATGCGGCGAACCGGGCGGCGCAGCTGGCCGGGGTCAGCCCGGGCGCGCGGGTCACCGACATGCGGGCGCTTTGCCCGGCGCTGCGGGTGGATTTCGCCGATCCGCAGGGCGACCAGGCGGCGCTGCGCCGCCTGGCCCAATGGGCCTGCCGCTGGTGTCCCTGGGCCATCGCCGACGACTGGAGTGCCGAGGGCACGGCGGGCGAGGCTACGGCGGGCGGCAGCCCCGGCCTGATCCTGGACACCACCGGATCGGATCACCTCTGGGGCGGCGAGGCCGCGATGCTGATCGACATGGAAACCCGCCTGTCGGCCCTGGGCCTGTCGTCCCGGCTGGCGCTTGCCCCGACCTGGGGCGCGGCCTGGCGCAGGCGCGGTTCGGGCCGGTCCGGGCGATCTGTGCCGACACCGGGGCTGCCGGCCGCCGCGCTGCGGCTGGATGCCGAGACGGTGCTGCTTTTGAACCGGCTAGGCCTGCGCAGCATCGGCCATCTGGCCGGCCTGCCGCGCCTGTCGCTGGCCCGGCGGTTCGCCCGGGCCGCCCCGGCGCAGAACCCGCTGATCCGGCTGGACCAGATGACGGGCCATCTGCCAGAGCCGGTTTCCCCGCCCGGCGCCCCGCCGGTCTTTCGCGCCGATGCCCGGCTGGCCGAGCCGATCCTGGACCCGGCGCCCCATCTGGCCGACCTTTGCGCCGCGCTGTGCGACCAGCTGGCCGGGGCGCGGCAGGGCGCGCGCCGCCTGCGCCTGACCGTCTGGCGCACCGATGGAGAACTGCGCCGGATCGAGGCCGCCTGCGCCCTGCCAAACCGCGATCCCCGGCACCTGGCCTTCCTGTTCCGCGACCGGCTGGAACGGATCGACCCCGGCTTCGGGTTCGACCTCATCTCGCTCGACGCGCCGGCGACCGAACCCCTGGGCACGCGGCAGGTCGACCTGGCCGGAGAGGCGGATGCCGGGCTGGAGCTGTCGCAGCTGACCGACCGGCTGGCGGCGCGCTTCGGGCGCAACGCGCTGACACAGCTGCAGCCCGTGGCCAGCCATGTCCCCGAACGGGCCGAGAGGCGGGCCGCCCCGCTGGCCGTTGCCGCGACCGTCGCTCCGATACAGGCCGAACGCCCGCAGCGCCTGCTGGATCACCCCGAAGAGGTCCGCGTGCTTTATGCCGTGCCGGAGGGGCCGCCCGCGCAGTTCCAGTGGCGCCGGCGCAGCTATCGCGTGGCGCGCTATCAGGGGCCGGAACGCATCGCGCCGGAATGGTGGCAGGACAAGCCCGGCACCCGCCTGCGCGATTACTTCAAGGTCGAGGACAACCAGGGCCACCGCTTCTGGCTCTACCGCGAGGGGCTGCATGACGATGGCCGGGGCGGCGCGCCCCGCTGGTTCCTGCACGGGGTCTTTGCCTGATGCCGGAACATGACAACCGCCCCCCGCGCAAGACCCTGACCGGGGATTTCCCGCCCAACCCGCGCGCCGCCTATGTGGAACTGGCGGTGACCACGCCCTATTCCTTCCTGCGCGGCGCCTCCGAGGCCAGCGATCTGGCCGCCACGGCCCATGCCCTGGGGTATGACGCGCTTGGCGTGGCCGACCTGAACACCATGGCCGGGGTCGTCCGCATGCACGCCGCGGCCGCAAAGGCCAGCCTGCGGCCCGTCATCGGCTGCCGCCTGCGGCTGACAGGCGGCGCGGAACTCCTGGCCTATCCCCGCGACCGCGCCGCCTATGGCCGGCTGTGCCACCTGCTGACCAGGGGCAAGCGGCACGGCAGCGATGGCCAATGGCAGGCCAAGGGGGCCTGCGACATTTCCCTTGACGATCTGGCGGCCCATGCGGCGGGCCTGCAGCTGATCGCGCTGCCCGATGCGGCGCTGCCCGATGCGTTTCTTCCCGGGCGCCTGGCAGAACTGGCCCGCCGCCTGCCCGGCCTGCGCCATGTCGCCGTCAGCCACCTTTACCGCGGCGACGACCGGGCACGGATCAACCGGCTGGACCGGCTGGCGCGGGCGCATGGCCTGTCGATCCTGGCCACCAATGACGTGCATTACCACGCCCCTGACCGCCGCCCGTTGCAGGATGTGATGACCTGCATCCGCGAAAGGACCACCATCCACCAGGCGGGCTTCCTGCTGGACGCCAACGCCGAGCGGCACCTGAAATCCCCGGCCGAGATGATGCGCCTGTTCGCCGACTGGCCCCATGCCATCCAGGCGACGCGGCAGGTGGCCGATGCCTGCGCCTTCAGCCTGACCGAACTGGCCTATCACTACCCGCAGGAAACCGTCCCCGCCGGGGAAACCCCGCAAGGCCAGCTGGACAAGCTGACATGGGCCGGCGCGGCGTGGCGCTATCCCGCCGGGCTGTCGCAAAAGGTGCGGGCGCTGCTGGTCAAGGAACTGGCGATGATCGACCTCAAGGGGCTGGCCCAGTATTTCCTGACCATCCACGAAATCGTCCTCTGGGCGCGGGCGCAGGGCATTCTCTGCCAGGGGCGCGGCTCGGCCGCCAATTCGGCGGTCTGTTTCGTCCTGGGCATCACATCGGTCGACCCGGTGGAACAGGAACTGCTGTTCGAACGCTTCATCAGCCTCGACCGCGACGAACCGCCCGATATCGACGTGGATTTCGAACACGAACGGCGCGAAGAGGTGATCCAGCACATCTATGACAAATACGGCCGCCACCGCGCCGGGCTCTGCGCCACCGTCATCCACTATCGCCCGCGCTCCGCCATCCGCGAGGTGGGCCGCGCCATGGGCCTGTCCGAAGACGTGACCGCGGCCCTGGCCCGGACCGTCTGGGGCAGCCATGGCACCAGCATGACCGACGCCAGCCCGGTTCAGGCCGGGGTCGACCTGACCGACCCGCTGATGTCGCGCGCGATCCGGCTGGCCGGGCAGATGATCGGCCTGCCCCGCCACCTGGGCCAGCATGTCGGCGGCTTTGTCCTGACCGAGGGCGCGCTGCACGAAACCGTGCCGATCGGCAATGCCGCCATGCCCGACCGCAGCTTCATCGAATGGGACAAGGACGACATCGACACCCTGGGCATCCTCAAGGTCGACATCCTGGCCCTGGGCATGCTGACCTGCATCCGCAAATGCCTTGAGCTGCTGCAGAACCATTACGGCCTGTCGCATGATCTCGCCTCGATCCCGCAGGACGACACGCCGACCTATGACATGCTGTGCAAGGGCGACAGCGTCGGCGTCTTTCAGGTGGAAAGCCGGGCGCAGATGAACATGCTGCCCCGCCTGAAACCGCGGCGGTTCTACGACCTGGTGATCGAGGTCGCCATCGTCCGCCCCGGCCCGATCCAGGGCGACATGGTCCACCCCTACCTGCGGCGGCGCAGCGGGCAAGAGCCGGTCGTCTACCCCTCGCCGGGGCCGGACCACCCGCAGGATGAGTTGCGCAACATCCTGTCCCGCACGCTCGGCGTGCCGATCTTTCAGGAACAGGCGATGAAGATCGCCATGGAGGCCGCCCGCTTCAGCTCGGCCGAGGCCAACGAACTGCGCCGCGCCATGGCCACCTTCCGGTCGCGCGGCACGATCGGCCGGCTCGAGGAGCTGATGGTGGGCCGGATGATCGACCGCGGCTATGACGCCGAATTCGCCCGGCGCTGCTTCAACCAGATCAAGGGCTTTGGCGACTACGGCTTTCCCGAAAGCCATGCCGCCAGCTTTGCGCTGCTGGTCTATGTCTCGGCCTGGATGAAATGCCACCACCCGGCGGCCTTTGCCTGCGCGCTGCTGAATTCGCAGCCGATGGGCTTTTACGCCCCGGCCCAGATCGTGCGCGATGCGCGCGAACATGGTGTCGAGGTGCGCCCGCCCGATGTCAATTTCAGCGAATGGGACAATCTGCTGGAACCTGCGGGCGGCGGGTTCGCCCTGCGGCTGGGCCTGCGCCAGATCGAGGGGTTGCGGCAGGACGCGGCGGCCCGCCTGCTGGCCCGGCGCGACACCCCCTATGCCGACCTGCCCGACCTGGCCCGGCGCGGGCGCCTGGACGGGCGCAGCATCCGCCTGCTGGCGGCGGCGGATGCGCTGCGCTCGCTGGGGCTGAACCGGCGCGCGGCCCTGTGGGAAAGCCGGGCGCTGCGCGACGCCCCCGACCTGCCGCTGTTCCAGGCCGGCCGCGACGAGGGCCAGGAACCCGCGGTGGCGCTGCCCGCCATGCCGGTCTGCGAACAGGTCGTGGCCGATTACCAGACGCTGCGCCTGTCGCTGAAGGCCCATCCCATGGCCTTCCTGCGGCGCAGCATGGCCCGGCAGGGCTATGTCCGCGCGGCCGACCTGGACAGGGTGGGCAACACCCGCCGCCTGCGGCTGGCCGGCCTGGTGCTAGTCCGCCAACGCCCCGGCACGGCCAAGGGGGTCTGCTTCATCACGCTCGAGGATGAAACCGGCGTCGCCAACCTGGTGGTCTGGCCCAAGGTCATGGCCGCCTTCCGCAAGGTGATCATGACCGCGCGGCTGCTGCAGGTGACTGGCCGGCTGCAACGCGACCCTGTCTCCGGCGTGACCCATGTCGTGGTCGACACGCTGCAGGACCGCAGCGATGTCCTTTCCCGGCTGGCCGACCGCAGCCTTGCGCCGCCGGTTTCGCCCGCCGGCACGGCGCAGTCGCCGCTGCCGGCCCCGCGCCCCGGCCACCCGCGCAACGCCCGCATCATCCCCGCCTCACGCGATTTTCACTGATGGCATCCCCCTCATGGCATGACCTCGAACCTGTCGACGTCGACCATTCCGTGATCGGTGATTTTCAGGTGGGGGATGACCGGCAGGGCCAGGAAGGCCAGTTGCAGGAAGGGTTCCTCCAGCACCACGCCCAGGTCGCGGGCGGCTGCGCGCAGGGCCACCAGGCGGTCGCGCACCTCTTCAAAGGGCAGCAGGCTCATCAGCCCGGCCACCGGCAGCGCGATCTCGGCGGTCACCCGGCCGCCGTCGACCACGACAAAGCCGCCCTCGATCTCACCCAGCCGGTTCGCCGCCAGCGCCATGTCGGCGTAATCCGCCCCCACCACCGCGATGTTGTGGTGGTCGTGGCAGACGGTCGAGGCGATGGCGCCGCGCTGCAGCCCGAACCCCTGCACGAAGCCGGTGGCGCGGTTGCCGTTCACCCCGTGCCGCTCGATCACCGCGATCTTGATCAGGTCGCGCGCCAGGTCGGGCCGCTTGTCGCCATCCACCGGCGGGATGTCAAAGCTCAGGTGCGGGGTGATGATCTTGCCGGGCAGGATGCCGATCACCGGGGTTTCCGCCCGGTTGCCGCCGGTGCGGAAATCCTGCGGCCCCACCCGTGGCGCCCGGACTGACCGCCGCGCCACCGGCGCGGTCTGCCCGCGCGCCGCAAAGGCCGCCGCATCGGCCAGCACGCCGCCGGCCAGCACCAGGCTGGCATGGCACCCCTCGAGGCTATCGATCACCGCGATGTCGGCCCGCTTGCCCGGCGCGATCAGCCCGCGATCCTTCAGCCCGAAGGCCTCGGCCGCCGACAGGCTGGCCGCGCGATAGACCGCCAGCGGCGGCGCCCCCAGCGCAATCGCCGTGCGGATCATGTAATCCAGATGGCCATGTTCGGCGATGTCCAGCGGGTTGCGGTCGTCGGTACACAGGCACAGATAGGGCGAAAGCCGCTCGGTCAGCAAAGGCGCCAGCGCCTGCAGGTCCTTGGACACCGACCCCTCGCGGATCAAGAGCCGCATCCCCTTGCGCAGCTTTTCCAGCCCCTCTTCCGCCGTCGTCGCCTCATGCTCGGTGCGGATGCCGGCGGCGATATAGCCGTTCAGGTCATTGCCGCGCAGCAAGGGCGCATGCCCGTCGATATGGCGGCCGGCAAAGGCGCCCAGCTTGGCCAGGCAGCCGGGGTCCTTCATCAGCACGCCGGGAAAGTTCATGAATTCGGCCAGGCCGATCACCCTGGGGTGGTCCATGAACGGGATCAGGTCCTCCGCCTCCAGCCGGGCGCCGGCGGTTTCCATATGGGTCGAGGGCACGCAGGACGACAGCTGCACCCGGATGTCCATCAGCGTCTGCGCGGCGGAATCGAGAAAGAACCGGATGCCCTCGAGCCCGCAGACATTGGCGATCTCATGCGGGTCGCAGATCGCCGTCGTCACCCCGCGCGGGGTCACGCAGCGGTCGAATTCATGCGGCGTGACCAGCGAGGATTCGATGTGCAGATGCGTGTCGATGAAGCCCGGCACCAGCACCCGGCCCGACACATCGATCTCGCGCCGGCCCGCGTAACGCCCGAAAACCCCCACGATCGTATCGCCGCAGATCGCCACGTCGCTCTCGACCAGATCGCCGGTGACCAGGTCGAAAACCCGCCCCCGCAAAACCAGATCCGCAGCAACACCCCCCCGCCCCTGGTCGATTTTCTCCGCAAGTGACGCTTTGGGCATGGGCTACTCCACCACCTGCATGCCCAGCCGGGTCAGCACCCGGCGCTCGACCAGCAGCACGGCGTAATAAAAGGCCACGGACAGACAGACGGACACCGCCGCCACCGTCCAGATCATCCCATAGTCCAGATAGCCGCGCGACTGGTTCAAGAGGTTGCCCAGGCCGGTGCCGGTGGCCAGCCATTCCGCGATCATCACGCCCAGCAACGCGCGCGGCACCGTCAGCCGGGTCGCGGCAAAGAGATAGGGCAAGGCAGAGGGAATCGACACCATGCGCAGTTCCTTCCAGGCCGATGCCCCATAGGCGCGCGGCAGGTCCAGCACCGATTGCGGCACCCGCTGGATGCCCTGCACCATCAGGACGAAGGCCGGAAAGAAGGTGACAGAGACGGTGATCCACAGCGTGACCGAAATCCCGCGTCCCGGGATCAGCACCAGCAGCGGGGTCAGCGCCACCAGGGGCATGGTCTGCGTCACCAGCGCGACCGGCATGAAGGCTCGGGTGAACCCCGGCAGCATCCGCGCGCAGACCGCCAGCAGGAAGGCAAAGCCCAGCCCCGCCACCATGCCGGCCAGCGTGATCGGCAGGGTCTGCGCCAGCGCCAGGGCCAGCTTGCCCCGCGCCATGGCCGAGGCATCGGCCAGGAACAGATAGTCGATCACGCCCCATGGTGTCCGGGCAATCATCTCCGGCACGCCGTCGCCCGGATAAAGATCCACCACAGCACGAAGGGCAGCACCAGCGCCCCGAGCGCCAGCGCAATCCTTGCCGCCAGCGGCGCGCCGGCGTCGCCCTGTTCCGGGGCAAGGCGGTGTTCAGCGTGACCGACCGCGTGCTGCCCAGCACCCGCGCCGAGATCAGCGCAAAGACCGCGTAGCTCAGCCCCGCGATCAGCGTGGCGGTCAGCCCGATGCCCCAGAGCCGGGCCGGATCGCCCCGCCCCAGCGAGCCCAGCAGATAGGTTCCCAGGCCCCAGCGGCCGCCGCCGCCGAATTCCGCCAGGATGGCGCCCAGAACCGCGTTGGGCGCGGCAATGCGCAATCCGCCCAGGATGTCGGGAATGGCGCCGCGCAGCCGCACCAGCCGCATCACCTTCCAGTCGCCGCCGCCATAGGCCCTGACCACGTCGGCCGAGCGGGTGTCGTATTGCGACAGGCCGACGACCGTGGCGGTCATGGTGACGAAATAGACGCCCAGCGCCGCCAGCACCACACGCGGGGCCATGCCCTCCAGCGTCAGCACCAGGATCGGCGCGATGGCAATGGCGGGCAGGGAAAAGACCGCGATGTTCACCCCGCGCGCCAGCCGCTGCACCCGCGGGAACAGCACGAAGACCACGCCCGCGCCGACCGCCACCAGATTGCCGATGCCAAAGCCCAGGACCGAGGCCCAGACCGTTGCCGCCACATGGCCGGGATAATCGGCCCGGTCGGCCCAGAACCGGATCACGATGGCGCTGAGGGGGGGCAGCGCACCGCCCGCCACCAGTTTCAACTGGCCGACGATTTCCCAGACCGCCAGCAGGATCAGGATGTTGCGCAGGGCGGCGCTGCGCCAGATGCCGCTACTGGCCATGCAGCACCCTGGCGATGCGGTCCGTCAGGGCGTGGAACTCGGGCTGCGAATAGAGCTCGTCCCCGCGCGGGCGGGGGAAAGGCACCTCGATCACCTCGACCACGCGGCCGGGGTTGGCATGCATCACCACCACGTAATCGGCCAGGAACACCGCCTCGTCGATCCCGTGCGTCACCAAAAGCGCGGTGGACCCGGTCTCCTGCCAGATGCGCTGCAACTCGACGTTCATCTGCCGCCGGCGGATCTGATCCAGCGCGCCGAAGGGCTCGTCCATGAACAGCACCTCGGGCGAGGTGATCAGCGACCGGGCGATCGACACCCTCTGGCGCATCCCGCCCGACAGCTGGCCGGGCAGCGCGGTCTCATACCCCTTCAGGCCGACCAGCTCGATCAGCTTGCCGATCTCATGGGCATAGCGGCCGGGGTCGCGGCCCAGAACCTCCAGCGGCAGCGCCACGTTGCGCACCACCGTCCGCCAGGGCAACAGGGCGGCGTCCTGGAACGCCACCCCCGTCATGCCGCTGGCGGTGGCGGTCGCGGGGGCCTGCCCCGCGATCCGCACCTCGCCGGCATCGTGATCTTCCAGCCCCAGCGCGATCCGCATCGCCGTGGACTTGCCGCAACCCGAAGGCCCGATCAGCGCCGTGAACGACCCCGGCGGGCAATCCAGGTTCATGTCCTGCAACGCCACCACATCGGCCCCGCGGCCGCGATAGGTCTTGCAGACGCCTTTCAGCGAGATGCCGGAAACCGCCGACATCAGATCTCGGCAAGCAGGGTGGTGTCGAACATGTCCCGCGTGCCGGTGATGCCCACGGCGGCCAGCGCCTTGAGGTTCTTCTCGATGTCCTCCTCGGTCATCGAAAAGATGCCTGCGGGCGTATCGACCAGCGGCTTCTGCGCGGTGTTGAAATAGACCTCGTTTTCGATGCTGCGCCCGGTGCCGGCAAACCAGGTCGTCTCCCATTGCGGCGGGTAAAGCGACGGATCGGCCAGGTTCTCGACCCACCCTTTGCGGCTGGCCCGCAACCAGGCGACCAGATCGGCCCGCCGGTTGGCCAGCGTTTCCTCTGTCACCACGACCGTGTCGTTGTAAAGCGTCACGCCATGATCATAAAGCAGGAAGGAATGCGCCTCTTCGCCCAGTTGCCCGATGGTGAAGGGCACGTTGGTGGTGAAATCCAGCGAGGCATCGATCTCGCCCTTGACCAGCGGCGTCGGGTCATAGGCATAGGGCACGATATTCACCTGCGCCCTGTCCACCCCGTTCAGCGCCAGCAAGGCCTCGATGGTCACGGTGTTCACCGGCGGCACGGCAATCGTCTTGCCGACCAGGTCCGCGGGCGCGTTGATCGGCGCCTTCTTCAGGGAAACCACGCCAATGGGGTTCTTCTGGTACTGCGCGCCGATGATCTTGAATCTGGCGCCCTGTTCCGAAATCGCCCGGATCGTGGTGTCGGGCGTGGTCAGCGTCAGGTCGGCCCGGCCGGCGATGATCGTGCTTTCCGGAATCACGTCGGGGCCGCCCGGCAGATAGGTCAGCTCCAGCCCTTCCTCGGCGTAATAGCCCTTGTCCATGGCCAGGAAATAGCCCGAGAACTCGGCATCGTTGATCCAGGCCGCCTGCATGGTGAAGGGGCTGGCCGCCCAGCCGCGCGCCGGCAGGGCCAGGGCGGCACCCGTGGCGGCCGCGCCCCGCAGAAAGCTGCGACGTCCGATGGTCAGTGTCATTCAAACCTCCTGTCGTTTTGTTGTTTCCTGTCTTGTCCGGCCGTGTCGGGCCGTGTCCGGCCGTTTCGGGCCGCCTCAGGCCATCGGCGCCAGACCCTGCATGACGCGCAGTTCCTGCAGGGGCGGCGTCTCGGCGATCTGCTTTGGCTCCAGCAGGTCCCAGATCACGCCATGCGGCCGCTTGGCGCGGCGATCCACCCGGTGCATGCCCCTGGCGTCGCGATGTAATCCACCAGGATGTCGGTCGGGCTGGGGTGCAGCTTTTCATGCACCACCTGACAGTCATGCACCACGGCCACGACCGGGGTCTGCTCTCCGACCAGCCCCAGATCGGTGAACATGCCCCATTCCAGGTCAAAGAACCCGTGGCCCTTGCCAAAGCGCACCCCGTCGACCGACACCGCCGAGGCCCCCGTCACCAGGAAATCGATCCTGCCCTTCCGGGCCACTTCCTCCAGCGTGATCGGCCGGCCGAAATGCTCCATCCCGTCCAGCCAGGCGGCGTATAGCTCGTGTCCCTTCGGCACCGATCCCGGCTCGATGTAGAGAAAGCCGCGGTAGATGCCGTAGGTCGACATGAAGAAGGGCTTGCCCATCTCGATCAGCGCGCGGCGCACCTCGACCAGGCAGTTGTCGGGGGTGATGAACAGGAACTCGGCGTTGCGGCAGGCCTCCATGTCCAGGACGCGCCGGTTGGCGATCTCGGAGCCTTCGAAATCGGGAATGACCTCGGCAAAGTTCTTGTCGAACCGGGTGTCGGGGCGCGCGACGTCCTTGAGCTTTCCCCAGATCTGCTGGCGGATGATGTTTGATTTCGACACGGTGCGTCCCTATCGTTTCAGAGTGCTGTTTCAGGATTTCGGAGGCGTGTTCCGGTGTTACAGAATGATGAAACTGCTGTTTCATCCTGTCAAACGGAAAATTATCCGCTTGAAAAGGAATGACAAATGTCGACACGACTTGCCCTGCGCATCCAGGAAAGGCTCGACCGCCTGACCAAGAGTGAGCAAAAGCTGGCCTCGGTGATTCTGGAAAGGCCCGGCCTGATTGAAACACATACTGCAACCGAGCTGGCCGCCTTTGCCGAGGTGTCCAAGGCGACGGCCGCCCGGTTCTTCCGCGCGCTGGGCTATACCGATTTCGAAGAGGTCAAGCTGCAGGCCCGCGAGGAACGCAACCGCACCCAGCCCTACAGCTATTCCGTCGCCACCCCCGGCGGGACGGTGCTTGGCCGCACCATCGGCGAACACCTGGACCTGGAACTGGCCAACATCACCCGCACCTTCGAAGAGATGAACCCAGACGCCCTGCGCCAGGCCGCGCGGCTCATCGCCGACGCGCCCCGCCTGTGGTTCCTGGGCCTGGGCGCCGATGCCTGGCTGGCGCGCTACGGGCGGGTGCTGTTCTCGCGGCTGCGCCCCAATGTCCACGCCATCGGCATCACCAGCGGCGCCGTGGCCGAAGACCTGGCGATGATGGGGCCGCGCGACGTGATGGTGGTGCTGGCGCAGGGGCCGCAACCGCGCGAGCTGAAGGCGATCCTCTCCTATGCCAAGACCACGCGGACCAGCATCATTTCCCTGAGCGATCATGGCAACCTGGCCCAGGCCCGGCGGTTCTCGGATCTCGCGCTGCGCTGCCACATCTCCAGCTACGGGCTGATCCCCAGCTACACGACGCTGGTCAGCGTGCTGCGGCTCCTGGCGATCTCCCACGTCGGGCTGGTCGGCGACACCGCCCTGCAACGCGCCAGCCTGATCGACGACATCAACGAGGAACTGGACATCCTGGGCTGACCCCACCCCGCCAACCCGACAACCCGGCAACAGACCAGCCCGCCCACCCCAAAGGCCTGCGCCCGGCAGCTGTGACAATGTCAGGAAAAAGTGGTGCCCAGAGCCGGAATCGAACCAGCGACACGCGGATTTCAAATCCCAATAAATAGTCATTATATCAATGGCTTGATGGATTTTTGTATAAATAGTGTCTAACCAATATTCGTGTTGCTTGTCGCGGTCCTTAGTCTGTGATTGCTAACCATTGTCAGCGACATCGAGAAGATTCATACCTTGAACCGCGCCGGGTTTGCCGGAGGCTCCAACTCCTGAGTAAGGTGGAGCATCATGAGCAAGACAACGAACAAGTTTTCTCCGGAAGTGCGTGACCGCGCGGTACGGTTGGTTCTGGACAATGAGGGTCAGCATGGATCTCGGTGGCAGGCTGTCATGTCGATTTCAGCGAAGATCGGCTGTGCGCCGCAGACCTTGAACGATTGGGTCAAGAAGGCGGAGGTTGATAGCGGCAAGCGTCCTGGCGTCTCCAGCGAGATGGCCGAGAAGATGAAGGCGCTGGAACGCGAGAACCGCGAGCTGCGCCAGGCGAACGAGATCTTCGCAAGGCGTCAGCGTATTTTGCGATGGCGGAGTTCGACCGCCGGTCGAAGTGATGGTGGCTTTCATCGACGCGCACCGGGATGCGCACGGGGTCGAGCCGATCTGCGACGTGCTGCCGATCGCCCCGTCCACCTATTATGATCACCTTGCGAAGCGGGCCGATCCGTCTCGGCTGTCGGATCGGGCACGTCAGGACGAAGCGCTGCGCCCCGAGATCCTTCGCGTGTTCGAAGAGAACTGGCGGGTCTATGGTGTCCGGAAGGTCTGGCGACAGCTTGGCCGGGAGGGCTTCGATGTCGCGCGATGCACGGTGGCACGGCTGATGAAGAGCATGGGTATTCAAGGCATTATCCGGGGCAAGCCACACAGGACGACGATCCCGGACAAGAAAGCCCCCTGTCCGCTGGACAAGGTGAACCGCCAGTTCCGCGTTCCGGCCCCGAACATGCTGTGGGTGTCGGATTTCACCTATGTCGCCACCTGGAAGGGGTTCGTCTATGTCGCCTTTGTCATCGATGCCTATGCTCGCAAGATCGTTGGCTGGCGCGTCAGCGGTTCGGCTCATGCGGGGTTCGTTCTCGATGCCCTGGAACAGGCGGTGCATGATCGTCGCCCCGGAAAGGGTATGGGGCTGGTTCACCACAGCGACAGGGGCTCGCAATATCTGTCTATTCGCTACACTGAGCGCTTGGCGGAAGCCGGTATAGAACCCTCGGTGGGCAGCGTCGGCGACAGTTACGACAACGCCTTGGCCGAGACGATCAATGGCCTGTTCAAGGCTGAGGTCATCCACCGCCGTGGCCCATGGCGCAGCTTGGAAGCCGTGGAATACGCGACGCTCGAATGGGTGGACTGGTTCAACAACCGTCGTCTTCCGAGCCCATCGGGAACATCCCGCCAGCAGAAGCAGAGGCCAACTTCTACACAGCTCTGGAAACTGAACCCATGGCCGCGTAACTAACCAAAATCAGCCTCCGGCAAACCCGGCGCGGTTCACGCCTTCATTCGCAGCGACGGCGCAGTCGCTTTTGCCAAAGGCGGGTCTAACGTCCACCCATTCTAGCTGTAGGCAAACGGCCCTTAGCGGACGTTCCCACCAGAGCAAGTGAGGCAAGACTGTCCCCCTGAAGTTGACCATCGTCCCGACGTGAAAGAGCGTGCCCGGCCGCGTTAGCGCGGTTAAAGCCTGTCGAGAGAAACGACACGGCTGCAGAACGCGGAAAGAAGGGCTTCGTTGTGCGAAACGACAAGGGTTGCAGTGCCGCCGCTGGCCGCCCTGTGAAGCATCGAGGCAATCGCAGCTGCGTTTGTGGGATCAAGGGCTGAGGTCGGTTCGTCGGCAATGATGGCTTTGGGCCTTGCGGCCAGGGCGCGGGCGAATGCTACGCGCTGCGCCTGTCCTACTGACAGCCGACTGACCCGTTGAGACGGGTCGATATGGCCGAGCCGCACCTCTGACAGGGCGGCGAGTGCGGCGCCTCTTGGGTTCGGGTGGCGGGCCGCGCGCAAGGGTTCGGCAACGCAGGCTACAATGGTCCACCTTTGGTCAAGGGCCGCGACGGGGTCCTGCCACACAACTCCCAAGGTGCCGGGGGCGGGGGCGGTGACCGGGACTCCAACTGTCTAAGCGATCTCCCCGCTGGTTGGTCGAATCTCGCCGGTCAGGCATCGCAGGAGCGTTGTCTTTCCGCTGCCAGAGGGGCCAATCAGCCCAACGCATTCACCGGGCAGTACCGAAAGGGAGATATTCGTCAGAATCTCGCGGCCGTTGTAGCCGGCCGAGACGGTGCGAAGGTCGATCATCGGGCGGTCTCCCGATGGCAGGCGACGCCCCTTGTCAGCACTGGCAACTCTGCCGCACGGGTGCAGGGCGACACGCACCGCGGGGCAAAGGCGCATCCGGCATCCGGGGCCAGCGGCGAAGGCGGATCCCCGTCAAGCCCCCGAGGCAGGCGCCCCCGTCTTGGCAAGGCGTCCAGAAGGGCGCGCGCGTAGGGGTGGCGCGGGCCGGAGAGAAATGCGGCCGCAGTGGCTTCTTCGACGATCCTGCCGCCGTAAAGTACCACGACGCGGTCCACCAGCCCGTCGATCAGGTCAAGATCATGGGTCACGGCGACAAGCGTTCCCGAACGCTGTGCAAGAAGCTCCAGCATCTGCCGGGCGAGTGCCCGATCGACCGCCGATGTCGGCTCATCGGCCACGACTAGTGCGGGACGATGGGCTGTTGCGGCAAGGATCAGCCCGCGTTGCAACATGCCCCCCGACCAGTCAGACGGCCTGCGGGACATGACCCTGGCTGCATCCGCGATACCGACTGACGTCAGTTCAACGGCAAGATCCGGCGCGGTGATCCGCCGTCCGTGAGCTTCCCAGGCTTCGGCGATCTGGCGACCGACAGGCAAGAGAGGGTTCAGCGCCGACAGCGGGTTCTGTGGCACATAACCGATCAGCATTCCGCGCAGTGCGCGCGGATCCGGGCCGGGCAGCTCCTGTCCGTCAAGGTGAATTTGACCCGAAACCCGGGCGCCCGGTGCAAGCAGGCCCAGCAGGGCGCGGATCAGCGTTGTCTTGCCGCAACCGCTTTCGCCCACGATGGCCAGACGCTCGCCAGGCGGGACCGTCAGGTCAATGCCGCGCAGGACATGGGCGCGGTTCGAGAAGTGGACCTGCAATTGGCGTATGACAAGCCCGGTCATGTCCGGCCTCCGGTTTGCGCCACATCTTCGGCCAGCAGCAGAGCGGCGGCGACGACCGACCCGATACAGGTGCAGGGGCCGATCAGAAGCCAGGGGGCGGCGGTGAAGAACATCTGGGCATCGCGCAGCATCAGTCCCCATTCGGCGGCCGGGGCTTGCGCACCCAGCCCAAGGTAGGAAAATCCGGCCAAAGCGCCCAGCGTATAGCCCAGATCAAGTGCCGCAGCGGCTGCCAGCCTTGCGACCAGATGCGGCACGACATGCCCGGTCATGACGGCAAGACTGCCCACGCCTGCCAGCCGCGCCGCCAGTATATCAGGGGCCGATAGCCTTTCCCGGGCGATCCCGCGCACAAGTCTGGCATACCATGGCCAGCCCACGGCGACGAAAGCCAGAATCAGATTGCCCATGCCGATCCCCAGCGCGCCGACAATGACCAGCGCCAGAATGAGCGACGGCAGAGCAAGAGCCATGTCGATGGCGTGGGTGACGAGGCGCGCCACGAGGCCCTTGCCAGCGGCCAACAGCCCGACGGCCGCGCCGATCATAAGTGAGCCGGCCACGATCAAGACCGCCGACACCAGCGAAACTCGCCCGCCATCCATGAGCCTGGCCAGCATGTCGCGCCCATACTGGTCAGTGCCAAGCGGGTGTTCGCCGCTTGGTGGCTGGACAACAGCCATCAAGTTCTGATCGGTCGGACTGGCGGTCCAAAGCTCCGGGCCAAGCAAGATTAGAGCAAGAACGCCGGCCAGCAGGACCATGCCCCCAAAGCGTGCGCAAGAGAGGTGCAAGATCATGTCCCCGCATGCCCCATCTTTGGGGAAAGGATCGTGGCGGCAAGGTCGGCCAGCGCCGTTGTCGTGACATAGAAGCCGACGGCCAGCACGGCAAAGGCCTGAACGACGGGCAGATCGCGCCTTTTGATTGCGTCGATGACAAAGGCACCAAGTCCGGGCCAGGAAAACACGGTCTCGATCAGGATGGTGCCGGTTAGGGTACCGGCCAGACCGATTCCCAGGAAGGGCAGAAAACCCAGCAGCGCATTCGGCAAGGCATGGCGGAACAACAGCCGTGTCTCGGTCAAGCCGCGCGCCCTTGCGGCCAACGCCCATTCCGAGGCCAGCGCCTCAGCCACCAGCGCGCGAAAAGGTCGTGCCCAGTAACTGGACAGACCAATGGCACCAATAAGTGCTGGAAGGGCGACAGTGCGCGGTGTGCCGTCGCCGATGACAGAGGCCCAGCCCAGCCCCGAGGCGAAGACCCGGATCGCCAGGAGGCCAAGGACAAAGCCCGGCAGCGTGGTTCCCAGAATTGCCAGGAGCGTCAGCGCGTGATCTGCCAGACGCCCCGGCCGCAGGGCGGCGAAACCGCCCCAAAGGAACGTGATCGCCGACCCAAGCAAAAAGATCGACACCCCCAAGAGCAGAGTCGGCCCGATGCGTTGTGCAATCAGATCGGCCACTGGGGCGCCTGTCAGCCAGCTTTCGCCGAAATCCGCCCGCAGGGCTCCCGCCAGCCAGTCGCCATAGCGCTGCAGCAGTGGGTCGTTCAGGCCGAACTGATCACGGATTGCCGCAAGGCTTTCTTCCGAGGGTTTGGTGTTGGACCGGCTTGCCAGAAAGGCCGCAAGGTCTCCGGGCAACAAGGCCAGAATCGAAAAGATGAGGAAACTGGCCACGACAAGCGTCGCCAGCATCCGCATCAGGGGGCGCAGGATGACCAACAGGTTAGCCCGCTGCCGAGGTTGTCGCATCGACCAGAATATAGAACGGGTTCAGCGCCATGTCCTTGAACCGGTCCGACAGCACGAAGCGCGACTTGTCGTCGATCGTGGGAAGCCAATAGTAGTTTTCGGCATTCAACTTCAGCGCTTGCAGCATCGCTGCCTTGATCGCGGCAGGATCAGAAGAAGACTGCACCGGCTCCAGCACCGCCTTGATGTCATCATAGTTGCGACCGCCATAGGACGATCCGAAGACCTGATACATCGTTCCCAACGGGTTGGCGTTCAGGCCAAGGCTTTCGGTATAGACGGTGTAAAGCCCGCCATCGGCTTCATGCACCGGCGGGATCTCCGAATAGTGTTCGAACTTCCGCACGGATGCGGTGAAACCCACCTGTTTCAGCATGTCGGCCGAGGCAGTAGCCACGCCTTCGCCGACGGTGGTGTAGCAGTAGAACCGCGCTTCCAGCGGAACGCCAGCCTTGCTGCGCATCCCGTCTTCGCCCTTGGCCCAGCCCGCTTCGTCCAAGAGCGATTCGGCCTGCGCGACATCGTGGGTGATGTAATCCAGCGCCAGTTCGTGAGTCGAGGGGAACCAGCCCTTCATCGCCGTACCAATGCCCATGCCGACACCTGCCGCCAGCGCGTCGTTGTCGATAGTGAGCGACACTGCCTTGCGCACGCGGACATCATCGAACGGGGCCTTGGCGTTATTCGGAAGAAGCCCGATGAAGCCCACGCCATCGGTCACCTGATAGTGCACGTTCGGCATTCCGTTGGCTGCCAAGGCCAGCGCAAGCGATGGATAAGCCAGCACATCCGCCTCGCCCGCCGAAATCGCCTGCAGGCCGGACTGTTCGTCCGGCACCTGCCGGATTTCAACACCGGCCAATTTGGGCTTGCCGCCCCAATAGGCCTCGTTCGCCGCGTAGGTGATCTTGCCCGCCTCGATCGAGGACCACATGAAGGGGCCGGTAAAGATGCCCTTGTCCACCAGACTGGCAAAGTCGCCATTCGCCGCCGCCACGGTTGCCGCATCGAAGATGAGATAGGCATAATGCGCGCAGCCGAAGGGCAGCATCGGATAGGGCTTGTCCAGCACGACATCCAGCGACAGGTCGTCCACCACTTCCAGCGCCTTGGGCGAACCAAGCAGGACGGCCCCCGCATCGCCCTGGTTTTCCGGGCTGCTGCGGTAATACTCAAGACAGGCCTTCAGCGCCTCGGCATTCAGCGGGTTGCCGTTCTGGAAGGTAACCCCCGGCTTGAGCGTGATGCGCCAGCGGGTCGGCTCGATCTCTTCGACCTTCTCGGCAAGCCAGGGTTGCGGCCCCTCCCAGGTGGGGCGCAGCAGAAACTCGGCATTGCCGTAAAGCGGCTCGATCTGGATGTCATAGCTGCCCGGAGGGGGGGCGGCCTTCAGCAGGTAATCAGATACGAAGACGATAGTGCCATGGCCCTCATGGGCAATTGCCATACGTGGCAGGAAGGCCGCCATCGCCGAAAGGCCAAGAAATCCGCGGCGGGACAGGGGAAGGGTCGTCATGGGTCACTCCTCTTTGGTTGGGAATAGCGGCACGGCTTCGATGACCTGGTTCGGTCGCCGGTCCGCAGTAGGGTTCAGGCAGTTCAGATGGTGGCCAACGGGCGGCACGCGCCCTATGATCTTGTGACGGATCGTGCGCGGGCGTTCGGCCTTGACTATTTCTCCACAGGGCCGTGCCAGCCAGGCACCGATGTAGTCGCAGAGCGGAGCGACATCGCTGCGGTCATCCAGCCCGCCGAAGACCACGCCCCATTTGCCGGGACAAGAGATCGACACGCGCCCGCGCCGCTGACAGGCCCCCAGGCATTCGAAAGCCAGAAGCGTGCAGGCCCCGGCCCAGGGCCGCCGCGCCACCTCGGCCCTGAGCGCAGCCAGTAGATCGGCCCCGCCGCCCTCGCCCTTGCGGCGTTGCTCGATGTCGGGATCGGCGCAGGTCAGGCACACATGCAGTTCGAAGGGCGGTTGGTTCATGGCGCGGCCTCCATCGCATGCGGCACGATGACGGGGGCACCGTCGCGGGCGCGTAGCAATTCGGGGTCGACCTGCCAGCCGGCGCGGATGGTAGAGGGAGTCAGGATATCTGCAGCCGCACCGCAGGCCTGCAGGTGGCCCCCCTGCAGCAAAACCAGCCGGTCGCAGAACCGCGCAGCCAGCGTCAGGTCGTGCAGGGCCATCACCACCACCGACTGCTGCCGCCGGGCGTGGGCGCGAAGAATGGCCAGCACCGCCAGCTGATGATGCAGGTCCAGCGCCGAGGTGGGTTCATCCAGCACCAGCAGGCGCGGTTCCCGCACCAGCCGTTGCGCCAGCAGCACCATCTGCTGCTGCCCACCTGAAAGGCTGTCCAGCGGCCGGTCGGCAAGGTTCGAAAGCCCCAACGCTTCCAGCGCCCTGGCCGAGGCCGCAAGATCGGAGTCCGCGACGCGCCATCCCAACCCCTCGCGCCGGCCCAGGAGAACGCATTCCAGAACGGAAAGACGAGCCTGCACCTGGAACGCCTGCGGCATGAAACCGATCTGCCGGGACGCGAGCGCCACGTCTGCCCATAGTGCCGGTCCCGCAGCGCCTTCGGCCCCGGCAAGTTGGCGCAGCAGAGTTGACTTGCCCGCTCCATTCGGGCCGATCACGCCCAGAACCTCTCCAGCGGCTGCAGACAGGTCGAAAGGATGCAGGACCACGACCCGCCCTTTTCTGACCGCCGCAATCCGCGCCGTCAGCATCAGCGCCCACCGCCCGGTTTCAGGGTGAAGAGGACGGCCATCAGCATGGGAATGCCCGCCACCGCCGTGATGATCCCGACCGGGATCACCGCGCCGGGCGAGATCAGCTTGCCCAGGACGGAAGCGGCGACCAGGATCAGCGCGCCCATTGTCGCCGCCATCGGCAGGGCAAAGCGGTGGTCCTCTCCCACTGCCGCGCGGGCGACGTGCGGGGCGATCAGACCGACAAAGCCGATGGTGCCGGTAAAGCTGACTGCGCCTGCTACAAGGGCCGCGACCAGCAGGAAGCTGCGCCGCCGCATGGCATTCACGTCAAGGCCGAGGCTTGCTGCATTGGCATCGCCGAGCCGCAAGGTCGTCAGGTTCCAGGCGTCGCGCAGGATGAAGGGCAGGCACAGGACAAGGATTGCCCCGGTCACCTGAACGCTGGTCCAGCTTGCCTTCAAAAGGCTGCCGAACAGCCAGAACACGATCTGCTGCAGGACCTCGGGGCTTGCCATGAACTGCACCAGCGATTGCAGCGCCTGAAAGAAGAACAGGACGGCGATTCCGGCCAGCACCAGAATCTCGGCCTGGCTACCCTTTAAACGGGCGACCAGATAGATCAGCCCGGTGGCCAGCAATGTCATGGCAAAGGCGGCGAGCGGCGTTTCCACCCATTGCGGCAGGCCGGTCAGACCTCCCAAGAGGATCGACAATGCCGCGCCAAAACCGGCGGCGGCGGAAAAGCCAAGAGTAAAGGGGCTGGCCAGCGGGTTGGCCAGGATCGTCTGCATCATCAGGCCGGACAGACCAAGGCTTGCCCCGACCAGCACCGCCATCACTGTCTGCGGCATCCGGATCTGCCAAAGGATCGCCGATGCCGCCCGGTCCTCGCCCGAGGGACCGGCCCAAAATGCCCGATTCAAATCTTGCAGAGACATGCCTGACGGGCCGGTGACGAGATCGGCCAGTATCAGCAGCAAGAGCACCAGCGCGGCGGCAAGCGCCGCGCCGCGCCGCGCAACCCTGATCCGGCGGGCATAGCCGTCGAGGGTCAGGCCGGTTTCGGTCATTGCAGTTTCTGCACGAAGATGCCGTTCAGCGGAATCGGCAGCCATTCGGCGTAATAGGCCGCCAGTTCCGCCTGCGGATCGACATCGGCGAAGGCGTCAGGATGCAGGACCTTGCCCAGGTAGCGGGCGAAGACAAAGTCCGACAGCGACCGTGCGCCGCCGTGATAGATGGCATAGACATCGCCCGACTTGACGGCCGGCAGGTCGACCCAGCCCGCACGAGTCAGGTAATTGGCCATCTTGGCCTGCACGTCCCGCCGCGTCAGCATTGAAGCCCACCCGCACCGCCTCAGGCGAGGACATCCATTCCGACCCCGCCAGAAGGATCACTTCGGGCCCTTCTGCCAACACATATTCCGGTGCCAGCGGGCCCCAGTTCTCGATCTGGCCCTTGGCGATGTTGGCGCCGCCGACTAGGTCGATCACTCCCGCCCACATGCCGTTGCCATAGCTGTTGCCAACCTCGGCCGGGCCCTTCTTGGCCAGTTCGACATAGACCTTCTTCGGCGTATCCCCGGCTGCGGCGACCCGCGCAGGTGTCGGTGATCATCGTCTCGTACAGGGTTGCCAGGTTTTCGGCCCGGTCTTCGGTACCCATCAGCGTGCCAATGACCGCGTCGAGGCGAGATGCGCCTCCAGTGTTTGGGCGTTGTAGTCGACAACGACAACCGGAATGCCCGCCGCCTCAAGCTGGGCCACGCCTTCGCCCAAGGCATCGAACTGCCAGCCAGCCAGCAAGGCCACATCCGGCGTTGCGGCGATGGCGGCCTCGACCGAGAAGGTGCTGGTCTCGGTATCGCCCACGTCGGGCAGGGTGCCGATCTGCGGATAGACGGCCTTGTAGGCCTCCCACTGCATCGGGCGCCATTCGGCCCAGGGTGCGCGCGAGATTGCCACGACTTTGTCGATCCCGCCCGGCCCGGTGATGGCGATGAAATCTTCGTAGTAGAAGCCCAGCAACACCCGGTCGGGGTGGTCGGGCAGTGTGACGGTGCGGCCCTTGAGGTCGGTCACGGTCACATCGGCGAGGCCCGGAAGCGCACCGGCCAGCAGGGCCATGAACGCGGTTGCGTACACTCGTTTCATCGTAGGTCTCCGTATTCAGGGGTTTCAGTTGGAATGGGAATGTCCGTCGCGGCCGATCTGCAGAAGGCCGTCGAAGCTGTCGAAGAGGGCGATGGCTTCGGCCCCGAGGGTGGCTTCGGCGGCCTGGGTTTCTGCAAGCAGCGCCTGCGCATCGGTTGCCGACAGACCAAGGCCTTGCAGCATGTCCATGGCCAGAAGGCCCGACCCGGCGCAAAGCTCGACAAACCAACCCTTGTCATCCTTGCGCAGGAAGGCGCGGCCACCCGCGCTGCCCTGCGCCCAGCCTGCAATCGCCACGTCACTGTGCAAGGTGATTGGGGCCACTGTCAGCGGGTTTTCGGGGGTGTCGAACTGGGCTTTCAGCATGGCCTCGATATCATGCCGGTCATCGCCGGTCATGGCGGGGGCGTCGGTGGCATTGCCATGGCCCGCGTCGGCTTGCGTGCCGTGATCCATCTGCGAATGGTCGACCCCGCCCGGCGGGTCCACCATGAACTCGATCTCGATCCGGCCCGCATGTTCGAACACCAGAACACCCGGCACCATCTGGCCTTCGGCCAGCGTCTGGGTCAGGCCCATCAGCATGACGTGAAATCCGCCCGGTTCCAGCAGGGCGGTGTCACCGGCCGGAATCTCTATCCCGTCCACGTGGACCATGGTGGCTACACCATCGGCGGAAACGCGGCTTTCATGCAGCATCGCGCTTTCCGCGACCGGGGTTTCGACACCAATCAGCCGGTCGGTATGGTCGCCAGAGTTTGAAATGGCCATGTATCCGGCAGCAGTCACGGACCCTTCGGCGGGCTGCGGAATATTGGGGTGGATGACCTCGATATCGCCTTCGGTGACGCCATGGGCGTGGACGGCTGTAGACATCAGCAGGGCGAAGAGGAGTCCGGTCAGGGGTTTCATGGATGCGGTTCCTTTCGGGTGGGCCTTGTCGGGGTTGGCACTGGACCTTTGGTTAAGCTGCGAGCATTCTGGAAAAGGACCCCATCCGGCACGAATCCGGATGGGGCCAGTTGCGGCTCTGCCCAACGGGAAGGAGGGCAGAACCACCGGCCTTGCGGGATATCGGGACGCCTCCCTCCCGCAAGGCCGGGGAAATCAACCGTCCGGCCAGGGCATCGCGCGGTCGCTGCTGGCCGGGTGCCCTGCGGGCCAGGGGTCCGAAAGACTGGGGTCGGTGAGGAACGCCTCGTCCGTCAGGCTTTCGAGAAAGGCGATCAGGTCGGCAACTTCGGCTTCTGTGGGTTTGAAGCCCTGGATCATGCCGTCCTTCGTCGGAGGGTCTGCCCGGCCCGCACTGGCATAATGTGCGATCACCCCGCGCAGGTCGGGGATTGACCCGTCGTGCATGTAGGGCGCCGTAACCGCGACATTGCGCAAGCTGGGCGTGCGGAACCGCCCCGCATCCTGCGGGCGGCCGGTGATCTCGATCAGGCCGGGCACGGCGGCGGGATAATCGGCATAAAGCCCTGTATTGTGAAAGCCGACCTCGCCTTCGGGCATCAGCGCGGTCTGCAGCGTGTCGGTGAAATGCACGCCGGAATGGCAGTGATAGCATTCGAATTTGTGGTCGAAGAACAGCTGCTCGCCGCGCTTGGCGGCATCGGACAGCGCGGTGTCGTCTCCCATCCGCTTAAACCGGTCATAGGGAGAACCGACCGAGATCAGGCTGCGCTGAAACGCTGCCAGCGCACGGGTGACGGTGAAGAGGTCCGGTTGCGGTCTGTCGGGGAAGGCCGCAGGAAAAGCGGTGGCATAATAGGGATCAGCGGCGAGGGTAGCGAAGATCGCCGTCTCTTGCCCCACGGCGCCCATCTCGTCCGGGTTCTCGCCGAACATCGGGATCAGCGCCTGAAACTCCAGACTGTCCATATGCGGGTTGGCCCAGGTCAAGACCGGCAGGTAGCCGACATTTGCCAGGCTGGGAGCGTTCTTCACGCCGACCGTGCCGTTGATGCCGACCGGCACTCGCCGCCCGTCGGTAAAGGCAAGCGCCTGCACATGGCACGAGGCGCAGGCCATCGTGCCATCGCGTGACAGGCGGGCGTCATAGAACAGGTGGCGACCCAGATCGACCTTCTCCGCCGACATCGGGTTGTCGGCGGGTACGGGCGGGGGCGGCATCCAGTCGGGCAGCGGCCAGTCATAGTCTGTGGTCAGGGCAAGTGCCGCCCCGGCCAGCAGGCTGGCCGCCGCCCCGAGAAGGGGGCGGCGCACTTTCATCAGCGCATCGAGACGAGCGTCTGCGTGCCCGCGGGCACGCCCATGTAAGGCAGGCCCAGCTTGCCCATCACGGTCATGCAATCGGCATCCTTCAGGAACGACATGCAGCCGGGCGAGGTTTCGGGGGCATTCACCGTCAGGTCGGCCTCGGCCAGCACCGGGGCCGGATCGATGACGACAGTATTGGCGGACAGGTCGAACCCGTCCAACCGGATCGCCATGCGGTTCTCGTTGGCGCAGGCCTTCGGCGCCTCGGTCTTCGATGCCGCCTCGCACATGGTAGAACCGAGATGCAGGAACCAGCCCTTGGCGGCGCCATGGCCCGCGCCCGCATCGGACCCGGCCGCTTCGGTCATGCCCATCATGGCAGTGGGGACAAGGTCTATGCGCACGAACTTGTAGCCGCCCTGCCAGTTCCAGAACATCGCCGTGGTGTTCAGGGGTGCCGCCGACACCGTGGGGTCACCATGGTTCTGCGCAAAGGGCACGCCGATTGTGAAGACAAGGCCGGAGTATTCCCCGTCCGGCACCGTGCCGCGCAGGGTGGTGTTCACCCCCGCCGTGCCATTGGCGCAGGCACCGCTGGCATCCTCGAAGTCGAGCAGCGCGAGGGTATCCAGCTGCCACTGGCCATCTTGTTCAAGCGCAAGGGTTTGCAGGCTGCCGTCGGCCTTCACCAATGCCGCTTCAGAGACAAACAGGCGAAAGTCCACCACCTGCGCCTCGGCCGCAGTGCTGCCGAGGCCTGCATAGGTTTCGGCGCAGGAAATCGGCTTGCCGCCGATTTCGGCCGCAAACGGGATGGATACACTCATGTCGGCCAGCGCAGGGGTGGCGACAAGGGCGGCAGCGGCCGCAAGAGCGAAACGGGTCATGGGATTTGCCTCTTGGCTGGGCGCGCATTGGCGCCCGGTTGAGCGGGTTTGACGAAAAACGCGATCAGGCCAGAGGAGGGGCACGCATCCCGCGCGCAGGGTCAAGCACGTTGCGCACTGCCCGGCTTTCGCGCGGGGCGACAACCTCGGCCACAAAGGCCAGGTCGGCATCGTGCAGGGTAAGGTTTGATGCAGGCAGGTCCACGGTGGCGACGATGTGACAGACCGGGCAGTCGCCATGGTCCGGCAGCCCGTCTCCTTCGGTATCGGCGCAAAGATCGCCAAGATCACCACCGGCGAGGACATAGGCCTGCAGAGCCGCGTCATTTTCCGTCGGCATGCGATGCCCAAAGCCGGTCGCCACAAGGGCGACCGTCACGGCGACCAGAATGAACAGCCGCTGAATGGTATGCACAAGGACTCGCATTGGGACGAGTTCTTGCCGCAACTTCGCCGGTTCGGCAACAGGTTTCCCAACCCTGCGGCGCTTTGGCAAAACCCGGCGTACCGGACGGTACGCCCTGGAAGTCCGGCGCAAGGCGTACCCGATCAAACATCGGGACCGCTTGTGGGATTGTGGAAGTAAGAAAGCATGGCGCCTGATGGTCCGCTTTCGGCCATGCTGCCGGTGGGGGCCTCGCGCCTCGACCGGTCGCTCTCCGCCCAAACTCGTCGCCTGCGACGCCCGAACCTTCACCGTCAGTCGCAAGGTTGAACCGCGCTCTCCGACGGCTGGAAACCGCATTGGCGCGGAGACTGGCAAGGGTGGCGTGGACTTGCCCGGGTGCGCAGGTGGCGAGGTGGATCATGTTAGCATGAAGGAAGTCGCCCAAATTCGATTTGTTCGATACGCCCGTGCGAAGGTGTTTCAGCGCGGTGTACTTGTTGCCGCAGGCTGCAAGGAACTGGAACGGGAAGCTCTGTCGGTCAAAGGGCTGTTCAGCAAGTTCGGAAACGGCCTGTTTGATCTCGACAGCGTTCACTCGCCGCCCCACGGGTTGATCACGTCGACCCCACAGCCCTCAAAGTCACGCGTGTTGCGCGTGGCGACCGGCATTCCTGCCGCCCGCGCAATCGCCGCAATCTGGCAATCCGCATCCGCGATCGGCCGCCCCGCAGACCTTCGGCCTGCAGCGATCTCGGCATAGGTCTTGGCCGCATCGGTGTCGAACGGCAGGATGCGCCCCTCGAAATCCTCCGCAATCGTAGCGTCAAGCGCCGCCCTCAGGCCTTCGCGCCGCTGGCCTGCAGGCAGGATGGCAATGCCGGTGCGCAGCTCGGCTTCGGTCACGGCAGAGAGGTAGAGGGTGGAGGGGTCTTGGGTGGAGAACCAATCGAGGACAGAGGGGGCTGGGGCGGCCCGCATCAGCTCGGAAATGACGTTGGTGTCGATGAGGAACATGGATCACTCGAAATTGGGGGTCGGCCTCATCTCGCTGCGCTTCGGCTGAGGTAGATCGATGCCGCCGACTTCCGCAAACCGCGCGTGGATGGACTGGCCGAGGTCGCGCAGCGGCGTCGGCCGCGTGACCACCTGGCGCAGGATTTCCCGCGCCTCTTCTTCCATCGACCGCCCATGCTCGGCTGCCCGCACACGCAGGCGGCGCTTCACGTCGTCGTCAAGGTTTCTGATGGTGATGCTGCCCATGCGTGCCTCCCGCTGCTTCCTGCAAGTTAGGCAATGCTTGCATTGCAATCAAGCGATGCTTGGTGGACAAACCCGCTTTCGGGTCAAACCGGCTTATCCGCCGCTGCAACTTGCGCTCAATGCCAGCGGCTACGACGATCGTTGGCAGCAGCAGTGCGAAGAGGAGGCCCGCAACTGCTGTGAGCCCTAGGGTGAGGGCTGTATGAAATGACATGGGCCCCACAGGAAGGTCCAAGAGATTAAATCTAAGCCATCCCGCCATGTAGACCGCAGCACAAGCTACTGAAGAAAAATACAAAACCGAAAACATGCGGTTCAGGTCAAATTCGACGGTTTCCAGAACCGCCAGTCGTTGGCGGTTCCACCGCGGGGAGGCTTCCAGCACTCGTTTCACTCCGTGAGTAATTCTATCCAGGTACGGACGTCGTCCATGTCGATCGGCTTTCCTTCGAGGAGAGACCGATACCAGCGGGCCACGATGGCCCCGCGCTTTTCGCTTTTCAGGCGAATGTCGGATGTGGTCAGGAACTTGTCCAAGGCGACCTCGAACCGCTCAAGCGCGGCGAGGTCGTGTCCTGGACGGGCGGCCTCCATCCCTAGGAGGACCCAAGACAGATCAACTTGGAACTGCCGATGCAGCTCTACCAGCGCCTCGACGGGGATCGAGCGCTTGCCCAGCTCATAGCTTTGATAGGCCCGCAGCGACATCCCTAGGGATTCAGCCATCTTCGCCTGCGATATGCCGAGTTCGTTGCGTGTGATCGCAAGCCGCGCCCCAAGCGCCGTCAGATAGTCGTAGGGGCGTTGTGCCATCTTTCGTTCAAGACCACTTGCGGTTGCGTTCAAATGGATGCTAAACGCACATTTGAACGTTATCTGCTTCTCATCGCTCTCAAGTGTCGTCCTTAGAACGGCACATAAAGATTCGTGGCATCTTACGAAAAGGAGATAGTTTTGTCTCAGGAAAAGCTGTTCTCACCAAAGGAACTCAGCCAGGCCGTCGGCATCAGCGTCACGCAAATTCGTGCGCTGATGAACGAAGGGCGGCTGGAATACCTCGCCATATCCCCGAAAACCCGCCTTCTGACCATGAGCGGATGGGAAAGGTTCCGGCAGACCGCCACACGGGCAGCCGGGCACGCAGGCAACGATGCAACCGACCAACCTGCTGCCCATTCCGACGGTCAACCGGTCAGGCAGGCAGACATGCAAACCGGCAAAGAATGAGGCGAGGCCCATGTCCACGACCAACCTCAACATCAGCGTGATCGAAAAGCGCATGTTCAAGGAGACGGAGGCGGCCAGCTACGCGGGCCTGCCCGTCAAGCATTTCAAGATCGCCTGCCCGGTGCAGCCGATCCAACTGCGCCAGGGCGTGCTGCTTTGGGACAAGCGCGACCTCGATCTCTGGATCGACGATGTGAAGACCGGCACGCAGGCCACCACGCACGACGCGATTCTGGCGCGCCTCTGATGACGACGGTGCGCATCAAGGGCTTCAAGATCTTCAAGGATCGCCACGGTCGGATGCGCTGCTACCACCGCGAGACGGGCCATAAGATCGACCTTGTGAAAGCCCCGGTCGGGTCGGCCGCATTCTACACAGAATGCGAGAAGATCACCGCCATTGCCGAGGCGAACAAGGCAAAGGCGCCGAAGGTCGGCACGCTGGGCGGGCTGATCCAGACCTACTACGAGACCGAGCATTTCAAGAACCTCGCCCCTGCGACGCGGCGCGACTATCGGCAGTGCGCCGATTTTCTGGAACCCATCCGCGACACCCCCATCCACACGATCGATACGCCGCTTGTGACGGGCATCCACGACAAAGCTGCGCAGAAGATCGGCTGGCGCCGCGCGAACATGCTGCGGACCTTCCTCAGCGAGGTTTTCCGCTTCGCGATCCCAAAAGGGCTGATCTCGGCGAACTTCGCAACGGGCGTGATCCCGAAGCCCCGCCCGGCGAAACTCGCCTATGCCAACCGCCCCTGGGAGCCGGAGGAATGCGACATCGTCCTTGAACACGCACCCCCGCATGTGAGGGTGGTTCTGGCCGTGCTGATGAACACCGGCCTCGATCCGTCCGACGCGCTGAACCTGCGGCGCGACCAGATCGATGGCGAAACCATCTGGGGCGTGCGGGGAAAGACCGGCGTCGAAGTCGCTATCCCCATCGGCCCCACGCTGCACGCGGCCCTGAAACAGGCACCGCAGCACGACGCGCCCGCCCTGCTGGCCAATTCACGCGGCGAGCAATGGACCTACAACGGCTTCTCCACCGTCTGGCACCGCTTCAAGACGGGGCTGGAGGCCGAGGGGCTGATCCAGCCGGGCCTCACCCTCAAGGGCCTGCGCCATACCGTGGCGACCACGCTGCGCGAGGCGGGGCTGGACGAACGCCGCATTGCCGACCTCTTGGGACAGAAAACCCTGTCGATGGCGCGGCACTATTCGCGCTCTGCCAACCTTGCGGCGAAGAACCGCGAGACGATGGCGACTCTCGAAACCGAGAACGCGCGGCGGGCGCGGTTTGTCAAACCTTCCGCCAAAAGCGTCAAACCCGAACCGAAAGGGAAACCGGAATGAAAACAAAGCCTAGCGATTTCAGGGATTTAAGTGGTGCCCAGAGCCGGAATCGAACCAGCGACACGCGGATTTTCAATCCGCTGCTCTACCAACTGAGCTATCTGGGCACCGTTGGATTGCGGCGTGATAGCGAAGGCTCGGGGGGCTGTCCAGAGGGAAAACGCAGCTATTGCGGACGTTCGACCGGCGGGGGCGGCGGCTCGTCCTCTCCGGCCGCCGCATCCGGAATCCGGTAGCTTTCGTTCAGCCAGCGCGCCAGGTCGACATCGGCGCAGCGGCGGCTGCAGAACGGGCGATACTCCGGCCTGGCCGGCTTGCCGCAGACCGGGCAGCTCATAGCAGGTCCCGCAGCGCCAGCCGGTCGCGGCGGCGCGTCATCTCATAGAGACCCAGCGTCGTCCAGCCGGCCAGCGTCACCTCGCCCTCGGCCTTGAAGGCGGCCTTCATCACCTGGTCCAGGATCGTCCGGTCGCGCTTGGGCACCGGGGCAAAGTCGATCACCACCTGCCCGCCCAGGCCACGCAGCCGCAACTGCCGCGGCAATTCGCGCGCCGCCGCCACATTGGCCTTCAGGCTGGCGGCGGGCGAGGTATCGGCCCCGGTGTTCACATCCACCGCCACCAGCGCCCTGGTCGGCTCGATCACCATGTGGCCGGCGCCGGGCAGGTCCACCCGCGGCGACAGCAGCGCCTCGATCGCCTCCATCACCCCGTTCGGGCCAAACCCGCCGGCTTCCTCGACCGCATCGGGCGCCGGGTCCAGCCAGTCGCGCCAGGCCAGGTCATGCGCCGAAGGCCCGTCGACCAGCAATTCCGGCCCGCCCTCCTGATCGGCCAGCACCGCCTGCGCCAGGTCGCGCATCGCGGCGATATCCTCGGCCACCGCCTCCGGCTCTGCCGCCTCGCAGGCAGACCGCAGGATCAGCCCCAGTTGCGGATCGGCCCCGGCCATGCCCTCGGCGGCCATCGCCTCCAGCGCCGCCCGCGCCTCTTCGTCGCGGATGCGGCGGCTGATGTTCAGGCCCGGCGCGCCGGGCGTGACGATGGCAAAGCGCGACTTGAACAGCAGCCGCGCCGTCACCGGCGTGGCCTTGCCCGGCTCGGCCGCGCCCGAGACCTGCACCAGAACCCGCTGCCCCGGCGCCAGGCCACTGATCTGGCGCAGGAACCCGCTGCCGCCGGGCAGGCGCAGGAACATGCCGCCCTGCCCTTTCACCGGCCGGTCCGCCACCGCGCGATAGATGGCACCGGGTAGCGGCTCGTCGCCTTTGGGGTCGATCGCCAGTTCCTCCAGCCGCCCGTCGACCATCAGCGCCGCGGCCTGCCGCGCGCCGATCATGTCCAGGCACAGCACGCGGCCCTTCATCGCTCTCTCCACATCGGATAGCCCGCCGCGGCCAGCAGCGCGGCGGTTTCCGCCACCGGCAGCCCCATGATGCCGCTGTATGACCCGGAAATCCACGGCAGGAACGCGCCCGCCAGCCCCTGTATGCCATAGCCGCCGGCCTTGCCGCGCCATTCGCCGCTGGCCAGATAGGCGTTCAGCTCCAGGTCCGACAGCCGCTTCATCCGCACGTCGGAAACGCTGTCCCTGACCCAGACCCTTTCGCCGCGCCTGACCGCGATGGCGGTGATCACCTGATGCCGCCGCCCGCCCAGCAGGGTCAGAAAGGCCGCCGCCTCGCCCGCATCGGCCGGCTTGCCCAGGATGCGCCGGCCCAGCGCCACCGTGGTATCGGCGCACAGCACCACATCCTCGGGGTCCGCGGGTACGGCCAGCGTCTTTTCCCGCGCCAGCCGGTTGGCATAGGGGCGCGGCAGTTCCCCCTTTGCGGGGTCCTCATCTATGTCGGGGGGCAGCACCGCATCCGGCACCAGTCCCATCTGCGCCAACAATTCCTTGCGGCGCGGCGAGGCGGAACCCAGGATCAGCTTAACCATTTGCAGCTTCTCTTAGTAGATTTCGCGCCGCTTCTCTGTTCTCTGCAAGGTCTCGGAAGCGTTGTGTCAGGTGTGCCGGTATTCTGGCCTGACGGACGCGCCCAACGGCCGTTGAGTGTCGGATTTCAAACCTTTGATACTCAGAGCACGCAGCCAGAAACCTAGAAACCCTAGGATCCGAGCTTAGGGGCGCGCGGATGTTGTCTCGCCATTTCGGGTTGTTGACGTAAAAGCGCGCCTTGGGGTCGGGCAAGAACAGTATTTGCTCTTCGCCATCTTGCTTTGGGGTCACGTCTACCAGCGTTCCGTCGACGTCCCGCCAAACAGCATGGTGCTCCGCTTCAATATAGATGCCGGGCCACTCCCAAATCGTCCACCCACAAACCATGCTTCCGCCGTCTTGCTCGACATGATCGTGCACGTTGAAGAAGCATTGATTGACCACTGCACTTGGCGAAGGCCTGACACCAACATAAGTTGGCGTGGACTTCACAGAGATTACCCTGCAAAGCTCCAAGATCGGCGCGGTCAGTGACGCCGGGGTAGTCGTGTTCATCCGTTACTTGAAACGGTAATTGATACGGCCCTTCGACAGGTCGTAGGGCGTCATTTCCACCTGCACCTTGTCGCCAGCCAGAACCCGGATGCGGTTCTTGCGCATCTTGCCTGCCATCGTCGCGATCAGTTCATGGCCATTGTCGAGTTCGACCTTGAACGTCGCGTTGGGCAGGAGTTCCTTGACGACGCCGGGGAATTCGAGAATGTCTTCCTTGGCCATGGTCACTCCGATAAGGGGTTTGGCCCGCGGAAGCCGCAAGCCACTCGTGGCGCGCATATGCGCCCGAAAGACCGGGTTTTCAAGCGGAATCATTTGCGTGGGTTGCCGAATATGGCCGCGGGCCGGCCATCCGGCAGGGCCATTGCGGCGCCCCGCCGGGTCCTCCCTCGCGCCGATCCCCGCAGGCCCCGCCCGCCCCGGCTCGGCGGCGGGTGAGCCCCGGTCCAGACCGCCATCAGGCACCGCCGCAGGCCCGCCAAAAGGCGCGATCCTGCCGCAGCCCTTGCAGCGCCCCGGCCCGGCCCAACCCGGCCAATTCCTAAGAATCCGTTAAATCGAAAATGTAACCCGTTGAATTCAAACAGGTCAGATAGCGTCCCACGTCGGGACGCACGGAATCCCTTGCGTCCGCGCCCGCCGCTACAGGGCCCGCATCCAGAACTGCAGCGGCTTCTTCGTCTCGGCCGCGTCGCCCACATCCTTCCAGCTGAACTCGGCGAACACCCCCGGCAGCGGGGCATAACCCCGGCCCCGCCAGAAGGCATCGTTGGTGCGAAAGGTCGCCGGCCGCATCGGGTGGCTCTCGGGCCGCATCACGCTGCAAAAGGCCACATGCGTCCGCCCCAGCCGGCGGGCATGATCCTCGCGCAGCTCAAAGAACCGGTGCCCCAGCCCGCGGCCGCGAAAGCCCGGCAGCACCACCGATTCCGCGCCGTAGAGGATGCGCTCCAGCGGCAGGCCGGTCGCCTTCAGCGGCTCGGCAAAGGCCTCGGCGTGATCCTCCATCGGGGTCGAGGTCGAGGCCCCCACCAGCCGCCCCTGATGGAACGCCGCCACCAGCAACGCACCGGGGCTGTCGCGGTAGGTCTGCAGATACTGCCGCTCATACTCCAGCGACCCGTCGTAGAGATAGGGCCAGTCGCGGAAGACGGCGATGCGCAGCGCGGCCACGCCCTCCAGCGCCGCATCCAGATCGGCGCCGGTCAGGGCGCGGACGGTGACCTCGTCGATCACCGCGACACCTGCGCGACCCAGTCGTTCAGGTTGTAGAAGGTGGTCACCCGGGCGATCTTGCCGCCCCGGACCTCGAAGAACCCGCCGGCCGGCAGGACGTAGCGCTGGCCCTTCGCCTCGGGCAGGCCGGGGTCGGTCTGCAGATACTGGCCATGCACCACGAATTCCGCCGCCGCCCGGTCGCCGGCGTCATTGGCAAAGATCACCATGTCCTTCAGCTCTTCGCGGTAGCTGACCCCCATGTGGCCGCAGAACTCGGCGAATTTCGCCCGCCCGATGCGATGCGCCCCCTCATTCACCCGATGCTCGACATCCTCGGCGACGCAGTCCAGCATCCCCGCCGCATCCCCGGCGTTGAAGGCATCGTAATAGCGCTGGATCAGGGAAAGGGTCTCGGTGCGGCTCATGTCGGTCTCCTGTGCTGTCCCCGTCATACCCGTCACGGCGCCCCCCGCCAAGCGACAGGAAAGACGCATGAGCCGCCGATTGCGTCCCCTAACCTGCCCGCCAGCCCATCTCAGGCCTGCCGCAGCGCCGCCTCGACCGTCTCGGCCATGGGGGTGGTGGGGCGGCCGATCAGGCGGCTGAGCGTCCGGCTTTCATCCAGCAGCGCGCCCCTGCCCGACTGGGCATCGCTGTCGGCCAGGACCGCCGCGACCGGCGCGGGCAGGCCAAAGCCTTCCAGCGCGCGGGCATAGTCGGCCTGCGGCATTGACACATAGGCCACCGGCCGGCCGGAGGCCCGGGCCACCGCCGCCGCCAGATCGGCCCCGCTGTGCGAAAGATCGCCGGCAAGTTCATAGACCTTGCCCGCATGGCCGTCGCCGGTGGCGGCCACCGCGATTGCCTCGGCGTAATCCTTGCGCGCGGCAGATGAGACCCGGCCCTCGCCCGCCGCGCCGATGATCGCGCCATGGTCCACCGCCGCCGCCAGCGCGCCGGTGAAGTTCTCGGGATACCAGCCATTGCGCAGGATCGTCCAATCCCCCTTACGGCCCCGCAGCGCCGCCTCGGTGGCGACATGATCCCGCGCCAGGATCATCGGCGAAGCCTCGCCCTTGAGGATCGAGGTATAGACGATCCGCCCCACGCCCGCCGCGTCGGCCGCCGCGATCACCGCCTGATGCTGCCCGGCGCGGTCGTTGAAATCGCTGGAAGAAATCAGGACCAGCACATCCACGCCGCGCAGCGCGGCGGCATCGGCGCTGCCATAGTCGAACCGGCGCAGCTCCACGCCCAGATCCGCCCCCTTGGCCAGGTCGCGCACCAGCGCGATGGGGGTGGCGCCGCGCGCCTTGAGTGCGGCAATGGCCAGGCGGCCCAGCTGTCCGGTTGCGCCGGTCACGGCAATATTCGTCATCGGTCCTACTCCTTTTTCGATCCGGGCAAGGCCGGGGTCTGGCCGGGCCTTGCGATAGGACTTGACTTACCCGATCACTTACGAAAAGGAAGTACGCACGAATTTGTAAGTATACCGCAGGTCCGCACATGCCCTTGACCATGACCGCACAGGCCATGACCGCACAGCCGATAACCGCACAGACGGGGGCCGGCCGCCCGGAACAGGACGCCCGCCAGTTGTTGACCGGCTGGCAGCGGGGGAATGTGATGGCGGCGGATTGCCCGTCGCGGCGGATCCTTCAGCATCTGACCAGCCGCTGGGGCACGCTGGTCATGGTGGCGCTGGCCGTGCATCCGCACCGCTTTTCCGAATTGCGCCGGGCGGTCGGCGGGGTCAGCGAGCGCATGCTGTCGCAAACCCTGAAAGAGCTGGAGGCCGACGGGCTGGTGCTGCGGACGGCGCATGACGTGGTGCCGCCGCATGTCGACTATCGGCTGACGCCGCTGGGCGTTGCGGCGGCGGGGCATCTGGTGCCGCTGATCGGCTGGATCGAGGGCAGCCTGCCCGAATTGCTGTCAGCCCGGCCGCAAGAGGCCTGACCCCGCGCGGGCGAGGTCAGGGCCAGAGAGGCGGGCCGGCGGTCGCGTGGTTTGGTTCAGCCGCCCTTGCAGGCGCAGTTCTGCTCGATGCCCTTGACCGTGGTGGACAGCGGCAGCAGGCGGAAGGGGCCGATCCGGTAAACGACTTCGTCAAAAGTCACCAGATCGCCGCCATCGCCGGTGAATTCGACCGGCGTGGTGACCTTTTCGACCTGCACTTCGAGCGGCGCGCCGCCGTTCAGCCAGAAGGCCTCCATGCGGATCTTGCCGTCGCCGGGCATGGTCCAACTGCCCTCATAGGGGCGCTTTTCATAGGTCAGGCGGAAGGTGCCGTCCTTGCGCAGGGACATGTAGCCCTCGGCGCGCAGCCGCAGGTCGCCGTTGTCGTCGCGGCCCATCACGCCGGCCCAGTTGATGACATAGGACGGCTCGCCCGCGCAGGTTTCCGGGCGGGCGGCGTCGGCCCCGGTCGCCGGGTCCCAGACCTCTTCGAAAACCAGGTCGATCACCGCGGCGTCGCTGGTGATCGGCTCGGCGGTTTCCAGGTCGTAGCGCACGGTCTTGTCGATCGTCGCGGCCTCTTCGCCGTTGCTGGTGGCATCGCCGGCCTCCATCAGCGGGTCGCACATGGCCAGTGGCGCGGCAAGCGTGTCGCTCTGGGCATTGGCGGCCGTCAGGCCCGACAAGGTGAAAAGCGAGATGGAAACCACCCCGAAAAGTGTTTGAAAACGCATGAAAAATCTCCCTTCAGGCCCCACATCCGCAAAGCCGGCAGGGCTGGCAGTCGCCCGTCATGGCCGGCTCTGGCCCAGGGTCAGCATAGGGCCGGCCTCGCAACTGCGTCAAGGCGTCGCATCCGGCCCCGGAATGGCCCCAGGATCACCCCCGGGACGGGCGTCGGGGCGATAGGCATAGACCCCGGCCGGGCGGGTGCGGGCGGCTTCGCCCACGTCGGCGACCGGATAGCGCGCCAGCAGGGACAGGGCCTGCAGCGGCAGGTCGGCGCGGCCCGGATCGCCCACCAGCACCTCGACCCCGCGGGCGCGCCAGCCGTCCAGCACGGGCAGGACCGCGGCGGCCACGCCGGCGCTGTAGAAGACATCGCCGCACAGCACCAGATCGGGGTTGCCGCCGGCCCGCGACAGGGCAACGCCATGCGCGGCGGCGTTGATCGCGATTGCCGCCCGGCCCCAGGGATCGGGCTCGACGGCGGTGACCTCTGCCGCCCCCTCGAGTGCGGCAAGGATGCCCACCACGCCAGACCCCGCGCCCAGGTCCAGCACCCGGCGCCCGCGCGCCAGGCCGGTGGCCCGCAGGTGCAGCGCCAGCGCCAGCCCGCCGGCCCAGACATAGGCCCAATAGGGCGGCGCGTCGGTCAGCGCCGCCAGCCGGCTGCGCGGATGCGCCAGGTGGAGATGCAGGCCCAGGCCCGGCACCTCTAGCCAGGCCAGACGGCGTTGCAGGATCGCCTGCCGGTCGCGGTTGTCAGCCATCCTGCGGGTCGATCGGCGGCCCGAACCGCGCCAGCATCCGGTCGCGGATCTGGTCGCGCGCCTGGCGATAGGCGGCCAATTTGGCCTCGCGCGTTTCGCCCAGGCCGGTCGGGTCGAGGTCGGCCAGTATTCACGTCAAGGTGATGATAGCGGGTCCGGTTCCAGCGCCTGCGCTGGCTGGCCGGCGACAGCGCCACGATCAGGTCGAACTGCCCCAGATCGTCGCCCCATTCCTGCATTTCCTCGAACGACTGGCTGCGGTGCCGGCTGATCTCGATGCCGATCTCGCGGCAGACGGCGACCGAGCCGTCCACCTCCATGTCGTTCTTGACCCCGGCGGACTGCACATAGGCGCGTTGCCCGTAGAGTTTCTTCATCAGCGCCTCGGCCATCGGGAGAGCGCACGGCATTGTGGTCGCAGCAGAACAGGACGGACTGCGAGGAAAGCCGCCAAGATCACCCCAGTGCAGGAGGAACGCAGATCAGGGTGAACAGCCGGCGGGCGGTGTCGATGTCGACATCGGCCTTGCCTTCCAGCCAGTTCTGCAACCACCCGCGCGCCTCGTTGTGGATGCCGCGCCGGGCCATGTCGATCGCCTCGATCTGGCTCGGCGGCAACCCTCTTGACCGCCTCGAAATAGCTTTCGCAGATCTGGAGAAGTAGTCTTTCACCACCTGGCGACCCCAGGCTCAGATGGAACTCGCCCACCGGGGTTTCGTCCTCGGTCGCCATCGAGAACACCAGCCGCCCGTCGCGGATCGCCAGGCCCAGCCGGTAGGGGCCGGGGGGCACGGCGCGCCCGTCCCGCGGGGGCAGGCCAAAGCTGTTTTCCTCGAGCAGGTCGAAGATCGCCACCCGGCGCTCCTGCTCGATCTCTGGCGTCGGCCGGGCCAGACCTTTCTCGTCGATCTCGATATGGCAGATACGGTTGGTCATCTGGGTCTTTCCGTCGCGCATGTCCCCTCTTGCCCGACCCCGCGCCGGGGATCAAGCATCGCCATCCCCGCAAGCCGGAACGAAACCGGCGCGGGGGCGCGCCTTATCGGTTCAGCCGATCCGAAAACGCCCACCGAGGCCGTGGGCCTGCAACCCCTCGAACGCGGCCAGCGCCTCGGCAGCAGGGCGTGCGAGCGCCTCGGGCGTCATCCGCGACAGGGTGGTGCACTTCCATGAAATCCAGCACGTTCAGGCCGCTGGAAAACCGCGCCGACCGGGCCGTGGGCAGGACATGGTTCGGCCCGCCGACATAGTCGCCGATGGCCTCCGGGTAAGGCGCCCAGGAAGATCGCCCCGGCATGAACGCAATCGGCCGCGACCGCCTCGGGGTCGGGGTCAGGATCCTCCAGATGCTCAGGCGCGATGCGGTTGGACAATTCCGCCGCCTGCGCCAGGTCGCGCGCCACGATGACGGCGCCGTTCTGCGCCAGCTGGCCCCGGCGATGGCGCGGCGCGGCAGGTCCTGCAACCGCCGGTCGACGGCGGCGGCCACGGCCCGACCAAAGGCCGCATCCGGCGTGATCAGGATCGACTGGGCGCTTTCGTCATGCTCGGCCTGGCTGAGCGGGTCCAGCACCACCCAGTCCGGGTCCTGGTCGCCGGTGGCGATGACCAGCACCTCGGAGGGGCCGGCGATCATGTCGATGCCGACGCGGCCAAAGACCCTGCGCTTGGCGGCGGCGACAAAGGCATTGCCCGGCCCGGTGATCTTGTCCTGCGGCCGGATGGTTTCGTGCCATGGGCCAGCGCCGCGATCGCCCTGGGCGCCACCGATGCGGTAGATCGTCGACCCCCGCCAGCCGTGCCGCCAGCAGGACCAGCGGATTGACCGCGCCCCTGGGCGTCGGGCAGGCGATCACCAGCCGCTCGACCCCCGCCACCTTGGCCGGGATGGCGTTCATCAGCACGGACGAGGGATAGGAGGCCGCCCCCGGCACATAGGGCCCGCCGCCGGGACCGGCGCGTCCAGCGCCAGCCCAGGGTCGCGCCGGCGTCTCGGTCCAGCTGGCATCCTCGGGGCGCTGGCGCGCTGGTGATAGGCGCGGATGCGTTCGGCGGCCAGTTCCAGCACCGCCCGGTCGCCGGCACTGACGCGGGCGATTCGGCATCGATCTCGGCCCGCGAAAGGCCAGGCGGGAGTCGGGTGTCGAATCAGGCCGTCAAACCGCGCGGTCAGCTCGATGACCGCCGCATCGCGCCAGGTGCGCACATCGGCGATGATGCCGGCGACCGCGGCATCCACGTCCTCGGCCTCTTCGCGCTTCATGCCCAAAAGGCCGGCGAAGCGCGCGAACCCGTCCTCGCGGCTATCCAGAAACATCGGCATCACGGCCCTCCGGCAATTTCATCCACCCGATAACGCCGGCCCGCGCCGCGGCAAAACAATTGCGCGCCTGCCGGCGCAACCAGCTTGATCTGGCCAGCGCCGCGCCCCGGGAGAAACCGCGCCGGATGAGGGGCGCTGCCCCGCCAAACTCCCCCGGAGTATTTCGGCCAAGATGAAAGAGCAGCGGAATGCCGCTTCATCTTGGTGCAAATACTCCGGGGTGAAAAACAGATGCCCGCATTCGCCTGAGGGGGTGGAACCCCTTGCCGCCGCCGCGGGCCGATCTCAGTCCAGGTCGTGGTCGGGGGCGCGGCGCGAGGCGCAGGAATGGTTTCGTCTGTCCTCGAGCCGCAGGTCAGCGCCTCGAGGTGCAGGGCCACCGCCCCGTCGCCGGCCAGGACCAGGACCAGGCCGGTGCCATCCTCGCCCGGCTGCCATTGCAGCGACAGGATGGACAGCACCTCGTCGGACCGGCCGGGCGTCACGCCCATGGTCCGCACGCCCAGCACATCCTCGACGACCAGGAGCGCGCGCACGCGCTCGACGCCGCCCGCCGCGCCGGGCCTGGTCGCGGTCTTCCCAGCGGAACCGGTTCACCAGGGCGACGAACCGCCGCCGGCGCCAGTCATAGGTATCTCGGACCCACGGCATCACCGCATCCTGCACCAGCGCCGCGACCACTGCTTCAGATCCTCGGGCTGGCGCGCGATCAGTGCAGCGGGCCTTCGGCCGCCATCCTCGAACCGGGCATCCGCCATGGCCTGCATCACTCGCCCCTGATGCGCTCGATCCGCGCGCACCGGAGGCGAAGTTTCCTCGACCCGCTCTGGCCACGTCGAGGTGATAGACCCGCCGCACCAGCGTTTCGCCCTCGGCCGCCAGCCCGGCCAGGATCAGGCTGACCGAGGCGCGCAGGTCGGGTGGCCATCACCGGCGCGCCGCGCAGCCGTTCGACCTGGTCACCGTCGCATGGCCTGCGTGAACGTCGATCGGGCGCCCATCCCACATCAGTTCCGGCGCGTGCATGAAGCGGTTCTCGAAGATCTTTTCCTCCAGCACCGAGGTGCCCTCGGCGGTGCAGAGAAGCGCCATCATCTGGGCCTGCAAATCGGTCGGGAAACCGGGAAGGGTTCGGTCACCACATCCACGGCCCGGACCCGGCCGTTCTTGCGCGACACCTTCAGGCCGCGTGCGGTTTCGGTCACCGAGACACGCCGGCCTGGTCCTTTTTCGGCAAGGCGCCCACCAGGTCCAGCTTGCCGCCGAGGCGACCTCCCACCGCCGCCGGCGATTGCCGGGACCAGCAGCTAGCAGGTTCCCAGTTCGATCCGGTCGGTCACCACCGGATGGGTGGCGCCATGCAGCCGGTCCACCCCTGGATGGTGACGGTCGAGGTGCCTTCGCCGTCGATCTCTGCCCCCATCTTGCCCAGGCATTGCGCCAGGTCGACGATCTCAGGTTCGCGCGCAGCATTCTTCAGCACGGTCGTCCCGCGCGCCAGGGTCGCGGCCAGGAGCGCGTTCTCCGTAGCCCCCACCGAGACGAAGGGAAACTCGATCACCGCTCCCTTGAGCCGGCCGCCGGCCGCACGGGCATGCACATAGCCGTCGCGCAGGTCCAGTTCGGCCCCCATCGCCTCGAGCGCCTTCAGGTGCAGGTCCACCGGCCGCGCGCCGATGGCACAGCCGCCGGGCAGCGACACCACGGCATGGCCATCGCGCGCCAGCATCGGCCCCAGCACCAGGATCGAGGCGCGCATCTTGCGCACGATGTCGTAATCCGCGGTATGGTTCGAGATGTCGTGGCTGGACATCGCCAGCACCAGCCCATCCTGCAGCGAGGCCACCTCGGCCCCCAGGCTTTCCAAGAGCTGGGTCATCGTGGCAATATCCGACAGGCGCGGCGCATTGGTCAGCGTCAGCGGTTCTTCGCTGAGCAGCGTCGCGGGCATCAACGCCAGACAGGCGTTCTTGGCCCCCGCGATCGGGATCACCCCGTTCAGCGCGCCATTTCCCTTTACCAGAATCGAATCCATGCCCGCCTCATTCGGTCTTGTTGCCGGCGCTGTCCTGCGACCCGGTCCGCGCCTTTGCCTGTGCCTTTCGCCGCCCCATGTTGGCCTTCAGGGCCGCCTTCAGCCGGTCTTCCCGCGTCATTTCCGCCGCGGGTTTCCCGGTTTTTCCGGCTTTCGTCCTGTCCATGGGGTCGCGCATGCCCCGTCACATAGCGCAGGCGGCCGGATGGGTCCAGAGCAGCGCGAAAAGGGGGTTGCGCCTGCCGCGGGCATCGTCTATCTCCGCCGCCACCAACGGCGCTGCAGTAGCTCAGTGGTAGAGCACTCCCTTGGTAAGGGAGAGGTCGAGAGTTCAATCCTCTCTTGCAGCACCATTTTTCCCCTTACAGTCCGACAGGGAACCGCCGGCAGGCTCAGCCCGGGGTTGCCGTGGTCACGCTTGCCCCGTCCTCGACCCTTTCGCCGGGGTGCAGGATGACCTCGTCGCCGGCGGACAGGCCCTGCAGCACCTCGGCGGAGCTGCCGTTGCGCTGGCCCAGCGTGATGCGCTGCAGCCGGGCCTGCCCGTCGCGCAGAACGAAGGTCGCCCAGTCCGACCCGTCGCGGAACAGGGCGCCCACGGGGATGGCAAGGACATCATCGCCGCGCCAGATCGCGATCCGGACGAGGACCCGGAATTCATGCCCCAGTTGCCGCCATCCGGCGGGATCGCCCTCGAGCGTCAGGATCACCTCGACGCGCTGTTCCTCGATGCCCAGGGCCGAGACGCGGGTTTCCGCCACCGGATCCACCCTGGCGACCCTGGCCTTTAGGTCGGGGCCGCCCCATCCGGTGATCCAGGCTTCTGCCCCTTCGGCCACCCGCACCGCATCGCGGGACAGGAGATCGGCGACGATTTCCAGATTGGCGGGGTCGCCGATTTCCAGGATCGGCATGCCGGGCTGGACCACCTGCTCATCCTCGGTCAGGACCCGCAGCACCCGGCCCGAGACCGGCGCCACCAGGTTGACGCAGCAGGGCTCGCCACCGCCATTCTGCGAGGCATCGAGGACGGCCTGGGCCGAGTCGACCTCGCGCGAGCGCAGGGCAAGGTTCGCCCTGGCGCTGTCCAGCGCGGCCTGGGCGGTGCGCTGATCCAGCACGGCCTGGTCGAGGATGCGTTCCGAAATCGCGCCGCGGTCGAATAGCTGCCGGGCGTGGTCGGCCTCGGTCACGGCGAAATCCAGCGTCGCCTCGGCCTGCGCGATCTGCGACTGCGCCAGGTCGACCGCGGCCGCGGCGGCCTTGACCGCGGCTTCGGCCTGCGCCCTGGCGCGTGCATCCAGCAGGGCGGGCGCGGCCGGGCCGATGACGGCGACCACGGTCTTGCCGGCCTCGACCCTGTCGCCCGCCCGCAGGTCCACCCGGCGCAGCTTGCCCGCGATCGTGGCCGATACGGTGAACACGTCGCGGATGCGCGCCTTGCCCTCTTCCTCGACCGAAACCTCGATCGTGGCCGGCCCGACCAGGGCGGTTTCCACCTCGACCGGTTGCGGCAGGAAGGCCCAGACCGCCATTGCGGCGATGCCAAGCAGGACCAGGATGGGCAGAACGCGGTTCATGTCGCTATTCCCTCGTCTTCAGCACTTCGATCATGTCCAGCCGGTCGATGCGGCGCCGGATCGACCAGGCCGAGGCCAGGCTGGCGGCCAGGACCACCAGGCTGGCCGTGGCCAGAACCTCGCGGCCCATGACAAAGGGCACGCGATAGAGGTCTGACGAAAAGGCCGCGACCATGGCGGCGGCGATGCCGTAGCCGATGGCCCAGCCCAGCGGCTGCGCGGCCAGCACGACCACGGCCAGTTCGCCCAGCAGGATCCCGGCGACCTCGGCGCGGGTAAAGCCAAGGACGCGCAGGCTGGCCAGTTCGCGCCCCTGTTCCGACAGCGAGATGCGGGAAAAGTTGTAGACCACGCCGGTGGCGATGATCGCGGCAAGGGCCAGGTAGACCGTGGTCATCACCGTGATGTTTTCGGCCAGCGTGGCGCGGAACCGGGCCAGGGTCATGGCCGAAACCGTGACGAATTCGGTTTTCGGCGCGGTCTTGGCGGCGGCGAAAAAGGCCTCGCGCGCGGCTTCGTCGACCAGCAGGTTGACGCCGGAAATCACCGCGCCTTCGCCCATCAGGCGGTTCAGCGTCTCGATCTGCATCGTCGCGCCCAGGCCCATGTAGCCGACCGACAGCGCGCTGACCGGCAGGGCGACGGTGGGGCGGCGGCCCTCCAGCACCTCGACCGTCACCAGATCGCCGGGCCGCGCGCCCAGCGCCTCGGCCAGCGCCTCGGACAGGATCAGCCCCTCGGCCGGAATGGGCATCGGCCGCAGCGCGGGGTCGAGGAGGCGCGACAGCACCGGCGCCGCCGGCTTGCCGAGAACCGCGATGCGCCGCGACTGGTTGCGATGCGAGAGGCGGACCGCGACGCTGCGGAACGGCTCTGCCGCCAGCACGCCGGGCATGGCGGCGACCGCCGTCGCGGCACGGGCTGGCTCGGCGCTGCTGAACACGATGGTCGCATCCTGCCGGTCGGCCCGGTAGAAGGTCAGGTCGATCATGCGTTCGATCGAACCCGGCGTCCAAAGGGTCGCGACCAGGATCGCCACCGCCATCGCCACGCCCAGAATGCTGGATACCGTGCGCAGGGGCCAGCGCAGCAGGTGGCGGGCGATCATCACGCCGGTCTGGCGCAGGGCCAGCAGGCGGCGCAGCGCCGCGCCGCGCTGGCGATAGACGGCGGGCGCGGGCGGGGCCATGGCCACGGCGGGCGGCAGGCGCAGCACCGAGCGGACCGCGACCAGCGCGCCCGCGATGGCGGCGGCCAGCGCGATCACGGCGGCAAGGCCATAGACCTGCGGATCGCGGCTGAAGATCAGATAGGGAAACAGGAAGAACCGGGCATAAAGCCCGGCCAGCCCCGCCCCCAGCCAGGCCCCGGCGGCGATGCCGATGCCGATCCCGATCAGCGCGATCAGCGCGACGAACTCGACATAATGCTGCGCCACCGCGCGCGCGGAATAGCCCAGGGCCTTCAGCAGCCCGATCTGTTCGCGTTCCAGCGCGATCAGGCGCGACAGCGTCATGTTGACCAGCATGGCGGCGACGGCCAGAAAGATCGGCGGCAGCACCCGCGACATCGCGCTGAGCTGGCTCAGCTCGGCCTCGAGGAAGGCATGCGACAGCTGATCGGCGCGCTTGATCGCGCCGCTGCCGCCGTAGGGCGCGGTCAGGTGGTCGACCGCTTCTATCACCCGGTCGGCATCGGCGCCGGGGGCGAGTTTCAGCACCAGGTTGGAAAAGGCGCCCTCCAGGTCGTAGGCCGCCGCAAGGGCCGGCCGCGACAGCCAGACCACGCCGAACCGGCGGGCATCGGGCATCATCTCGCCCGGCCCCAGCGCATAGATGAACTCGGGCGAGAGCGCGATGCCGGCCACCGTCAGGTCGCGGCGCTGGCCGTTCATCAGCACGGCAAAGCCGGTGCCGGGACGCATCCGATGGGCGCGGGCGAAATCCTCGGACACCACGACCTCGCGCGCCGATTGCGGGTCGGGCAATCGGCCCTGACGCAGTACCAGCCGGTTCAGCGCCCCGCTGCCGCCATCGGGCAAAGAGACCAGCAGAACCGTTCCCGGCTCGACCATGTCGGGCAGGTCCAGCAGGCCCAGCCCGGTGATCCGGGCCTCGGCCGCCAGCACGCCGTCGATCTCTTGCACCTCGGCCAGCAGGTGCAGGGGCGCGCGGGTGACATCGGCAAAGACATCGGCGAACCGGTTCTCGGCGTAATAACGTTCGCGCGTCTCATGCAGCGCGGAATAGGCGCCGGTCCCCAGGATCAAGGTCGCCACGCCAGAGGCCAGCACCAGCGCGATGGCCAGGACCTGCGCCCAGAGCCGGCGCAGGTCGCGCAAGAGCTTGCGGCGCAGGGGGGCGATCACCAGGCCACCTCTGATGGCAGCTTGCGGCGGTCATTCACGGTTTCCTCGACGATGCGCCCGTCGGCAAAGCGCACCACCCGGTCGGCAATCTCGCGGATCGCGGCGTTATGGGTGATGACCAGCGTCGTCGCGCCGGTGGCCTGGTTGACCTGCGTCAGCGCCTCCAGCACCCGGATGCCGGTGGTGGAATCCAGCGCCCCGGTGGGTTCGTCGCACAAAAGCACCTCGGGGTTCTTGGCGATGGCCCGCGCGATGGCGACGCGCTGCTGTTCGCCCCCCGACAGCTGCGCCGGAAAATGGTCGCGCCGCGCCGTCAGCCCGACCAGGTCCAGGGCATCGGCCGCCGCCATCGGCCGCCGCGCGATCTCGGTGACCAGCTGCACATTCTCCAGCGCGGTCAGCGAGGGCACAAGGTTGTAGAACTGAAAGACAAAGCCGACATGGTCGCGCCGGTATCGCGTCAACCCCCGGTCATCCAGCGCGGTCAGCCGGTGGTCCTGGAACCAGGCGTCCCCGCCGCTGGCCCGATCCAGCCCGCCGACGATGTTGAGAAAGGTCGACTTGCCCGAACCCGACGGGCCCAGGATCACCACGAATTCGCGCGCACGCGCCTCGAAATCGACGCCACGCAGGGCCTGCACCTCTTGCGCGCCGGTCCGGTAGACCTTGGTCAGGCCGCGGGTCCGAAAGACGATCTCACCGGTCGCTGGCATGGTCTCCTCTCTGCGCGGCCCATCATCGGGCGGCGCGCGGCCTGACCCTTGCATCACCCCGCCGCCGGCACAGTGACCTGAATCAAGCGCAGGCCACCGCCCTGCCCCGCCAGACTGACATAAATTGCCGTCGCGCGATCGCCTAAAGCGACTCGGCCCCGTCGATCACCAGCGCGTGCCCGGTCATGAACGACGACCGGTCCGACGCCAGAAAGACGATGCTTTCGGCGATTTCATCGGGCTCGCCCCAGCGGCCCATGGGGATCGAGCCGGCGACATAGGTTTCCAGCGCCTCGCGCCCGCCCATCTGGGTTTCGAACCCCTGATTGAAGACCGTATCGACAAAGCCGGGGCAAAGCGCGTTGCAGCGGATGCCGTGGCGGGCATAGTCCACCGCGATCTGGCGCACCATCGCGATGACGGCATGTTTGGTCGTGCAATAGGCGATCATCTCGCGGTCATACTGCACGCCGGAATTCGACGAGGTGACGATGATCGACCCGGCCCCGCGCGGCTTCATCACCGCCATGGCGGCGCGGGCGGCCACGAAATGCGACCGCACGTTCAGCCGCCAGGAGGCATCCATGTCCTCGGCGCTGATATCCTCCAGCCGCCCCGGGATCTGCACCCCGGCATGGGAATGCAGGATGTCCAGCCGGCCATGGCGGTCATGGGCCTGGCGGATCGCGCGTTCCAGCGCGGCGTCGTCGGTCACGTCCAGATGCAGCGCCTCGGCCGTGCCGCCGCTGGCCGCGATCTCGGCGGCCACCTGTTCCGCCCGGCCCCGGTCGCGGTCGCTGACCACGACCGTCGCCCCTTGCCGGGCCAGCGCCATCGCCCCCGCCCGGCCGATGCCAGAGCCGCCGCCGGTCAGAAATGCGACACGATCCTGCAACAGCACCTCAACCCTCCGCCGGAACCTGCACCTGCCGCCGGCCACGCCTGAAGGATCGACTGGGCGACGATCAGGACCAGAAGCGAAACCGCCAGAACCATCGTGCCGATGGCGTTGATCTCGCGTGACGCCGCGGCGGATCGAGGAAAAGACATAGATCGGCAGCGTCGTCTCGGACCCGGCGACGAAAAAGGCGATGATGAAATCGTCGAAACTGAAGGTGAAGGACAAGAGGAACCCCGCCAGGATCGCCGGGAATATCTGTGGCAGCGTCACCTGCCGGAAGGTGCCAAGGGCGTGGCGCCCAGATCGGCCGAGGCCTCGATCAGGCTGCGGTCCATGCCGGCCACCCGCGCCTGCACGATGATGACGACCAGCGCCATGGCAAACAGCCCATGCGCCGCGATCAGCGAGCCCCGGCCCAGATGCAGTTGCGGCGCGGCCCCGCCATGGGCCAGACGGCGGCGATCATCGGGTTCAGCCAGTCGAACAGCGTCACCAGCGCGATCGGGGTGGAAATGCCGATGACGATGCCCGGCACCATGACCGCGATGTAGAGAGCCGCGTCAAAGATCATCCGCGGCCGGCCGCGCACCCCCGCAAGGCCAGCGCCGCCAACGTTCCGGCAATCGTCGCCAGCACGGCGGATGCGGCGGCGACCGTGGCGCTGGTCTGCAAGGCCTCCATCACGAAGGGATTGGCCAGCGCCTTGCCGTACCACTGGGTCGAAAACCTGCAACTGCGCGGCATAGCGGCCCGCGTTGAAGGAAAAGACCGCGATCACCCCGATGGGGATGAAAGAACAGGTAGACGGCAAGCGCATAGAGTCTCATCGCGCCCTCACATCAACGACACGTCGTCGCGCCCGCCTGCCCAGCGGCGCGTCAGGCGCATGTAGACCGTGACCGTGACCAGCATGACGACGACCAGCGCCACCGCGACCGCCGCCCCGAAGGGCCAGTTGCGCGATTGCAGGAACAGGTCGACCAGCGCATTGCCGACGAAGAACACCTTGCCGCCGCCCAGCATCGCCGGGATCAGGAATTCCCCATCAAGAGGATGAAGACCAGCATGCAGCCGGTGGCGACGCCCGGCATCGACAGGGGCAGCGTCACCTGCAGGAAACTGCGCCAGGGCGGGCTGCCCAGGTCGGATGACGCCTCCAGGAGCCGCTTGTCCAGCCGTTCCAGGCTGACGAAGACCGGAAAGACCATCAGCGGCAGATAGCCATAGACGATGCCCGTCAGCACCGCGAAGGGCGTGTTGATCAGGCGCGGGCTGCCACCCAACATGCTGATGAACTTGGGTATTCCCTGCCCGCTCAAGAGGTAGATCCAGGCATAGGACCGGATCAGGATCGAGGTCCAGAACGGCACGATGACCAGGATCAGCAGCAGCGTCCGCCATTTCGGATCGGCCTTGATCGCCAGGTAATAGGCCAGCGGATAGGCGATCAGCAGGCACAGCAGCGTGCCCGCCGGCGCCAGCATCAGCGTGTTCTTGAACGCCGCCCAGCGGCTGCCGAGATTGGCGAAATTCTCCAGGGTGAAGGCGGCGGAGTATCTCTGCCGCCGCGCGCTCGCCAAAGCTGAAGACCACCACGACCACCAGCGGCAACACCAGCATGGCCAAAGCCATACCGTCGCCGGCGCCAGCAGCAGGGTTGTCCTCAGCCTCGGGCTCATGCGCTCAGGCCGACTTGAAGCGCGCCATCAGCTCGGCGCGGTTGGGGTCGGTCAGCGTCACGGCGGCGCCGAATTCCAGCGCGTCGAGCAGTTCTTGCGCCGGATAGAGGATCGGGTCGTTCAGCACCTCGGGCGGCAACAGTGCGTCAACCCGGGCATCGGCCGTGGGGTAGCCGTGGAACAGCGGATCCTTGGCGTTCACCGCCGGGTCGAGCAGGAAGTTGATCAGCGCATAGGCCGCGTCCATATGCGGCGCACCCTTGGGGATGGCGTAGAAGTCCGACCACAGCTCGCCGCCCTCCTTGCCCAGCACATACTCGATCTCCGGCATGTCGCGGTTCATCTGCTTGCCGTCGCCCGTCCAGCAGATCGTCATCCAGGCATCGCCCGACCGCATCGAGGGCTGGTAGTCCGAGTTGATGGCGAAAAGATGCGGCTTGGCGTCCAACAGCAGCTTCTCGGCGTCGGCCAGTTCCTTGGCGTCGATCGAAGTTGAACGAATAGCCAAAGTATTTCAGCGTTGCCGATGGTGGTCAGCTGATAGTCATGCACCATCGTGCGGCCGCTGAAGTCACCCATGGTCAGATCCCAGAATTCCTTCCAGGTCGTCGGCTTGGGCGCTGCCCAGTTGCGCGGTGTTCACCGCAAAGCCGGTCGTGCCCCAGTTCTTCGGCACCGCATAGACCGTGCCATCCACCGTGCCGGGGCCGGCGAAACGCTGGTTGTAGGAGGCCGCGTCGTAGTTCGGGATCCTGGACAGGTCCAAAGGCTCGATCAGGCCTTCGCCGACATAGGTGGTGATGGTAGTTCGTCGGCACGAACACGTCCCAGCCCGATCCGCCGGCCTGCAACTTGGCCAGCATCTCCTCGTTCGAGCCGAAAACGTTCATGTCGACCGCAGCACCCGTCGCCGCGGTAAAGGCCTCGAAGTTCGCGGGGTCGTGGTAGTTCGGCCAGGTCGCCAGCACCACCCGGTCGCCGATGTTGCCTGCGCCCAGGCGGCGGACCGCAGCCCCGGCATCGCCGCGCCCAGAACCGCCGTCGCCGCGCCCAGGCCCGTCACGCCCAGGAAATGGCGCCGCGGTGACCGAACCCTTCTTGTAGCGCCAGAGTTCGGCCATGAATTTCCTCGCGTGAGATGAAGTCCTTCCCGTCGGTCATGTTCAGTCTCCCTGTTGCTTTTCAGTTGCTTTTCAGTTGCCTGTCACTCGTCTGCCAGGATCAGGGCCGCTCCGTCGCGCCACTGCGCACGGCCCGCTTCCCCGGTCTGAAATTGCCCTCGCCCGCCTCAGCCTGCCGCGATGCCAGGACCAGGAAGTCGCCCAGGTCGGGATTGCGGACCAGATATTCGGTATGCTCACCCAGGAAGATGCGGTTGACCACGGTGACGGAACGCCCTCCGCACCGCGCCGCAGGCTGATCTGTTCGGGCCGCAGCTGGCGATCGCCGTTGCCCGGCGATATCGTCGCCGCCGGCCCGGCAAAGCCGATGCCGCCGGCGCCCATCAGCTGTGCCGACTCCGCCCCGGCCCCTTTCGACCCGACCGGCAAAGAAATTCGATTTCCACGAAATCCGCGACATAGCGGTTCGCTGGACGGTCATACAGCGCGCGCGGGCTGCCCATCTGCACGATCCGCCCCTCGCGCATGATGCAGATCCGGTCCGACATCGACAGCGCCTCTTCCTGGTCGTGGGTGACCAGGATGAAGGTGATGCCCAGTTGCCGTTGCAGGGTCTGCAACTCGATCTGCATGTCACGGCGCAGCTTCTTGTCCAAGGCCGCCATCGGCTCGTCCAGCAGCAAGAGTTTCGGCTCGTTCACGATCGCCCGCGCCAGCGCCACCCGCTGCTGCTGGCCGCCCGACATTTCCCAGATGCGCCGGCGCCCGAACCCCGGCAGCCGCACGGTTTCCAGCGCGCGATCCACCGCTGCGGCCACCTCTGCCCGCGACGGCTGCGGCCGGCGCTGGCGCAGCCCGTAAGAGATGTTCTCGGCCACCGTCAGATGCGGAAACAGCGCATAGTGCTGAAACACCATGTTCACCGGCCGCCGATAGGCCGGCAGGTCGTTCACCCGCTGCCCGTCCAGCAGGACATCGCCCTCGGTCGGCGCCTCGAACCCCGCCAGCATCCGCAGCGCCGTGGTCTTGCCACAGCCCGATGGCCCCAGAAAGGACAGGAACTCGCCCCGGCGGATGCTGAGGTTCAGGTCGCTTGCCGCAACCACCGGCCCAAAGCGCTTGGTCGCGCCGCGCAGCTCCGCAATGGGGGAATCCTCGTCCAGGGTCAAAACTCTGCCATCCCGCATATGCCTTGAATCTGATGAAAGCGTAGAAACCTGCCGCAGGTCTGTATATACCACAAAGCGCATAGATTTCCGGAAAGCCTGCAAAATGAGCATAGAGCATCGGTTCGAGCTAATCGGCCAGGCAATCGCCGCCACCGGGTCGCAGGACTTTCCCAGGCGGCTGGCCGACATGCTGCGCAGCATCGCGCCCTATGACTATACCGTGATCTTCGGCTATCGCGGCGCGGCCCGCCCGCTGGACCTTTACGACGACTTTCCGCGCCAGAAACGGGCGGTCTTTGTCACCGACTACCAGGCCGGGCCCTACCTTCTGGACCCGTTCTACCTGGCCGCCACCCGGCCGGTTGCGCCGGGGCTCTATCGCATGCGCGACCTGGCGCCCGACCGGTTCTATCAGGGCGAATATTTCCGCAGCTATTACATCCAGACCGGCCTGGCCGAGGAAATCGGCTACTTCATCCACACCGGCGGCGATGCGATGGTCGTCCTGTCGCTGATGCGCGCCGACAAGGCGATGTCGGCCCGCGACTTTGCCGCCCTTGGCGCCGCCTGGCCCGTGGTCGAGGCGCTGGCGCAAAAGCACTGGCGCGACCTGTCGGGCCATTTCGATGCCAAGCAGGACAAGGAGGCCTCGGCCGTCGATCAGCAGATCCAGCGCAGCTTTCAGCATTTCGGCGAAGGCACCCTGACCGCGCGGGAACGCGAGGTGGCGGAATATACGCTCAAGGGTTATTCGGCCGAAGCGATCTGCCAGATCCTGGGCATATCCTCGGGCACGGTCCGCATCCATCGCCGCAACATCTATGCCAAGCTGGGCATCGGATCGCAGGGCGCGCTGTTCGCCCGTTTCATTGAAACCCTGACCAGGACCTGACCCGCCGCCCCCCCGATGGACCCGGGCCCCGCGCCGCGCTAGGCTGGTCCGCGCCTGCCGCCCCCACCCCATCACCCAGGGAACCCGCCGCCGATGCGCCTTCGCGATCGTTCGCTCTTGCCGGATCTCGATATCTTCGTCGCCATCGTCCGCCACGGCAGCATGAAGGCGGCCGCGATCGAACTGGGGGTCAGCACTTCGGCGCTGAGCCACCGGATGCGCAAGCTGGAAGAAGCCCTTGGCGTGCGGCTGCTGAACCGGACCAGCCGGGCGCTGGCGCCCACCCAGGCCGGCGCCACCCTGGCGGCCAGCCTGGCGCAGGGCTTCCAGACCATCGACGGCGCGCTGGAGGTGCTGTCGCAGCGGTCCGGCCAGCCCGCGGGCCGGTTGCGGCTGAACCTGCTGCAGGATGCCGCGCGGCTGCTGCTTGGCCCGGTGCTGGCGCGCTATGCCGGCCTCTTTCCCCGGATGCACCTGGACATCCACGCCGACGACCGGATCGTGGACATCGTCGCCGGGGGCTTTGACGCCGGCATCCGCTATGGCGACCGGGTGCCGCAGGACATGATCGGCGTGGCGCTGTCGCCGCCGACGCAATGGATCGTCGTGGGGGCCGAGGCGCTGATCGCGCGGGTCGGCCAGCCGCAGACCCCGCAGGACCTGGCCAGCCTGCCCTGCATCGAGATGCAGCTGGGCGACGGCAGCTCCTACCAGTGGGAACTGGGCAACGGCACCGCGATGATGCGGGTGGCGGTGCAGGGGCCGCTGCGGGCCAACGGCACCGCGCAGATCATCGACGCCGCGCTGCAGGGCCTGGGCTTTGCCTATGTGCTGGAACATGCCGTGCGCGACCTGATCGCTGCCGGGCGGCTGCGGGTGGTGCTGCCGGACTGGGCGTCCGAAGGCCCGCCCTTCACCATCTATTACCCCAGCCGCCACAGCCCGCCCGGACTGCGCGACCTGATCAACCTGATCCGCACCGACCAGGGCCTTTCCGCGCTGGCAGGCTGACCGGCATGGTTGAGCGCGGCTCAACGATTCAATGAACCCGCCGGCAATTGGCACCGCGCCCGCCGGCCCCTAGCTTGCGCGCAGACCAAAGGCGGCCCCGCCGCCATCGGGCAGGCCCCCAGGACCAGACCCAGACAGGCAAGACAGGCAAGACATGTTCCGCGCCCTCAGGCTCCGCATGGCCAGACATGCGCACTACCGCCGGATGATCGGCCAGATCATGGCGATGACCCATGCCGACCTGCTGGATATCGGCGCGACCCGTGACCAGATGCTGCAAGGCGTCCGCGACGAATTCCGCCATCGCTGACCCCCGGTCGCGCCCCAATCCGCCCAGAAAGGAAGTCACATGCCCTATCAGGCCGCCGCCGACCGCTACCGGACCAACATGATCTATCGCCGCGCCGGACGCAGCGGCATCGACCTGCCGGCCATCTCGCTGGGCCTGTGGCAGAATTTCGGCGGCACGGACAGTGCTGAAACCGGCCGCGCCATCCTGCGCCACGCCTTTGACCGGGGCATCACGCATTTCGACCTGGCCAACAACTACGGCCCGCCGCCCGGCTCGGCCGAAGAACTGTTCGGCCGGGTCATGGCCGCCGATTTCCGCCCCTACCGCGACGAGATGATCATCTCGACCAAGGCCGGCTGGCAGATGTGGCCCGGCCCCTATGGCGGCATCGGCGGCAGCCGCAAATACCTGATCGCCAGCCTGGATCAGTCGCTGCGCCGGATGGGGCTCGACTATGTCGACATCTTCTATTCGCACCGCGTCGACCCGACCACGCCGCTGGAAGAAACCATGGGCGCGCTGGCCCATATCCATCGCCAGGGCAAGGCGCTTTACATCGGCGTCTCCAGCTATTCGCCCGACCTGACCCGGCGGGCGGCAGCACTCCTGCGCGACGAGGGGGTGCCGCTGTTCATCCACCAGCCCAATTACTCGATGTTCAACCGCCGGATCGAGGCCGGCCTTCTGGACACGCTGGACGACCTGGGAACCGGCTGCATCGGCTTTTCGCCGCTGGCGCAGGGCCTGCTCAGCGCGAAATACCTGGGCGGCATCCCGGCCGATGCCCGCGCCGCGCGGGGCGGGTTCGACAAGGGCGCGATCACCGATCAGGTCCTGTCGCGGATCAGGGCGCTGAACGCCATTGCCGAAGGGCGCGGCCAGACGCTGGCGCAGATGGCCATCGCCTGGGTGCTGCGCGACCCGCGCATGACCTCGGCGCTGATCGGGGCGCGCACGGTGGACCAGCTGGACAATTCGCTGGGCGCGCTGGACCGGCTGGATTTCACCCCGGCGGAGCTGGCCCAGATCGACGAATACGCCAAGGACGGCAACATCGACTACTGGGCCGTGTCCAGCGACCTGTAGCGCCCGGCGCCGCCCGCGCTTGCCCGCACGCCGGCCCTGTCGTAGATCGGCGATGAACCGATGGGAAAGCCGCGAAAGGCCCGCCATGGCAATGGAAGACAGCACCCTGGCCCCGGCGCCGCGCGGCCCGCTGGCCGATATCATCACCGGGCTGGCGCCCTGTGCCGGCGGCCCGTGCTGCATTGCGGTTTCCGGGGCCACGGCATGACCCTGTTCGAACGATGGCTCTCGCTCTGGGTGGCGCTTTGCATCCTGGCCGGCCTGGTCCTGGGCAACCTCTGGCCCGGCCTCTTTGCCCGGCTGGCGGCACTGCAATATGCCTCGGTCAACCTGGTGGTGGCGGTGCTGATCTGGGCCATGGTCTATCCGATGATGATCGCCATCGACTTCGGCTCGCTGCGCGACGTGGGGCGGCGGCCAAAGGGGCTGGTGATCACGCTGGTGGTCAACTGGCTGATCAAGCCCTTTACCATGGCCGCCCTGGGCGTGGTGTTCTTCAACCACGTCTTCGCCGGGCTGATCGACCCCGCACGGGCGCCCGAATACATCGCCGGCCTGATCCTGCTGGGGGCGGCGCCCTGCACGGCGATGGTCTTTGTCTGGTCGCAACTGACCCGCGGCGACCCGAACTATACGCTGGTGCAGGTTTCGGTGAACGACCTGATCATGGTCGTGGCCTTCGCGCCGATCGTGGCCTTTCTCTTGGGCGTGACGGATATCCGCGTGCCTTGGGAAACGCTGATCCTGTCGGTCATCCTTTACATCGTCATCCCGCTGACCGCCGGGGCGCTGACGCGCCGCGCGCTGATCGCCCGCGGCGGCCCGGATGCCGTGCCCGCCTTTACCGCGCGGATCAAGCCGGTCTCGGTCCTGGGCCTGCTCTTGACCGTGGTGCTGCTGTTCGGCTTTCAGGGGCAGGTCATCCTGGCCCAGCCGCTCTTGATCGGGCTGATCGCCGTGCCGATCCTGATCCAGTCCTACGGCATCTTCGCCCTGGGCTATGCCTGGGCCTGGGCGTGGCGGTTGCCGCACCGGGTGGCCGCGCCCTGCGCGCTGATCGGCACCTCGAACTTCTTCGAACTGGCGGTCGCGGTGGCCATCGGGCTGTTCGGGCTGAACTCGGGCGCGGCACTGGCCACCGTGGTCGGCGTGCTGGTCGAAGTGCCGGTGATGCTGTCGCTGGTGGCCTTTGCCAACCGGACACGCGGCAGCTTTCCGCCCTGACCGGCGGCCCCGCGCGGCTCAGGCCCGGCGCAGGTGGCCCTGCAACGGCACCGCCGCCGACAGCGTGTTCGAGATCGTGCCGTATTTCAGGATGTTGCGGTGCAACAGCTCCAGCCGCTGGTCGCTTTCGGGGCTGTCCACCACGATTTCATAGCGGATCAGCGTCAGCTTGGGCGGCGTATCCTGACGCAGCGCCTCCAGCCGGACCTCGGCGCCCTCGACGCGGAATTTCAGCATCGGCGCGACACGCTCGATCCCTTTCAGCATGCAGGCCGCCAGCGCCGACAGCAGCAATTCCACCGGGTTCATCGCATCGCGCCGCCCGGCCGGATCGGTATCCAGCGTGACCTCGGCCTCTTTCGCCCGGGCCAGGCTGCCATGCGCATCGACCCGCCGGGCGTGGACACGATACTCCATCAGATCAGCTTTCCGATCTCTTCCGCCGTCAGCACCTTGCCGGTGGAAACCAGCCTTTCGTCCACCACCAGCCCCGGCGTCGACATCACCCCATAGGCCGCGATCTCGGCAAAGTCCGTGACCTTGACGATCTCGGCCTGCTTGCCCGCCGCCGCCGCCGCGGCCTTGGCATTCTCGCCGAGCGTAATGCACTTCTTGCAGCCCGAGCCGAGGATCTTGATGATCATGCTAGGTTCCTTTCTCAGACAAACCAGTTGGAAATCGCGTTGAAGATCAGCCCGATCGACAGGATCCCGACGGTCACGACACCGGTGAACGTCACCAGGAGCGGCATCCTGACCACGCGCTTGAGCATGATCAGCGAAGGCAGCGACAGCGCCGTGACCGCCATCATGAAGGCCAGCACCGTTCCCAGCCCCACGCCCTTGCCCACCAGCGCCTCGGCAATCGGCAACGTGCCGAAGATGTCGGCATACATCGGTATCCCCACCAGCACCGCCACCGGCACCGACCACCACTTGTCCTGCCCCAACAGCGCCGAGACCACATCCGCCGGAACCCAGTTGTGGATCGCCGCCCCGATGCCGACACCGATCAGCACATAGGGCCAGACCCGGTGGACGATCTCGGCCACCTGATCCCTGGCATAGGCCAGCCGTTCGCGCCCCGACATCGCCGCCGCCTCGACCGAAACGGGAACGCTGCGCACAAAGGCCGCCACCTGATCCTCCATCCCCAGCCGTCCGATCACCGTGCCGCCGACGACGGCCACCGCCAGCCCGACCCCGACATAGGCCAGCGCGATCGGCCAGTTGAAGATCGAGGCCAGCAGGATCACCGAAGCCAGGTCGACCAGCGGCGAGGAAATCAGGAAGGAAAAGGTGATCGCCAGGGGCAGGCCCGCCGCGGTGAACCCGATGAACAGCGGGATCGACGAACAGGAACAGAACGGCGTCAGCGTGCCCAGAAACGCCGCCAGCACATTGGCGCCGATCCCCGACCGCCCGCCCAGCAGGCTCCGCGTCCGCTCGGGCGGGAAATAGCTCTGGACGCAGGAAATGGCAAAGATCAGCACCGACAAGAGGATGAAGATCTTGATCACGTCATAGACAACGAACTGCACCGATCCGCCCAGCCGCGTCGCCGGATCCAGGCCCAGCGCCGCCACGCCCCGCGCCACCAGATCGTCCAGCCAGACCATGCGCAGGATCTGGTCGTTCAGCCATCCGAACACGGTCATGCCCCGGCCCCCTCTGCCGCCAGATCCCCCGCCAGCGCCGCCTCGATCAGCCGGGCCAGCGGCGGCGCCAGGCCGGGCCGGAGGCGATAGCGCACCCATTGCGCGTCGCGGCGGTCCACCACCAGACCGGCCTGCTTCAACACCTGCATGTGCCGCGACATCCGGCTTTGCGTCGCGCCCAGCGCCCGCATCAATTCGCAGACGCAATGCTCCGACCCGTCCGACAACAGACGCATCGCCCCCAGACGGGTCGGCTCGGCCAGGGCGGAAAGGATGGTCACGATCATCGGGCGCTCTCGCTTTCATGCGCATCTGCGCATGGGCGGGAATGGGCCGCCGTGATCTGGATCAAACCGCTGGTCGAACCGCGCGGCTGTCATGAAACCTTCACTGGACAGCACGATCATTTCCTGTATTCCGGAATTATGGAACAGACAGCCGCCACCACCGCCTTCGCCACGCTCGGCCACCCCGGCCGGCTGGCGGTATTCCGCCTGCTCCTGCGCTTTGCCCCGCATGGCGTGCGCCCGACCGAGATCGCCCAGGCCCAGGGGCTGAAGCCGAACACCCTGTCGCATCACCTGGCCGACCTGACCGCCGCCGGCCTGGTCGACGTCCGTCGCCAGGGACGCTCGCTCTATTACGCCGCCAACCTGGAAATGACCGAGGGCCTGATCGGCTATCTCGCGCTCGACGTCGGCCGTGCCCGCCCCGATCTGATCGCCCCCCTGCTGACCGCGCAAAAGGATGCCCCTTCCATGCCCGCCCCTTCCCCTGACGGCGCCTATGACGTGCTGTTCATCTGCTCGGGCAATTCCGCCCGCTCGATCTTTGCCGAGGCGCTGTTGCGCGACCTGGGCCGCGGCAAGTTCCGCGCCCATTCCGCCGGAACCCGGCCCAATACTGCGCTGAACCCCTTTGCGCTGGAAATCCTGAACCGCAACGGCCACGACATAGCCGGCCTGCGGTCGAAACACGTCTCGGAATTCCAGCAGCCCGGCGCCACGGTCATGGATTTCGTCTTCACCGTCTGCGACACGGCGGCGGCCGAGGAATGCCCGCCCTGGCCCGGCCAGCCGATCACCGGCCACTGGGGCCTGCCCGACCCGGTCAAGGCCACCGGCACCGATGCCGAAAAGGCGCTGGTCTTCGCCCAGACCTACAGCGCCCTGCGCCGCCGCATCGCCGCACTGGTCGAACTTCCCGTCGCCGGCCTCGACCGGCTGTCGCTGCAATCCCGCGTCGACGCCATCGGCGCCGAGCCCGCCAGAAAGGACTGACCCATGGCCCGCATCGCCCTCAACGGCCTGGGCCGCATCGGAAAACTCGTCCTGCGCCAGATGATCGACGCGGGCGCGGCCGGCGACATCGTCCTCCTCAACGATCCGGCCGGCGATGCCGAACAGCACGCGCTCTTGATGGAATTCGATTCCGTCCACGGCCGCTGGCGCACCCCCGTCACCGCCGCGGCGGGCGCGCTGGTCCTGAACGGCCAGACCATCCGCCTGACGCATGAGCGGACAATCGAGGCCCTTCCCCTGGCCGAACTGGGCGTCGATCTGGTCATCGACTGCACCGGCGTCTTCAAGACCGCGGCCAAGGTCGCGCCCTATTACGCCGCCGGCGTGCAAAAGGTCGTGGTCTCCGCCCCGGTCAAGGACGGCGGCGCCCTGAACCTGGTCTATGGGGTGAACCATCACCTCTATGACGGCACGCAGCGGCTGATCACCGCGGCCTCCTGCACCACCAACTGCCTGGCCCCGGTGGTCAAGGTGATCCACGAATCCCTGGGCATCCGCCACGGCTCGATCACCACGATCCACGACGTGACCAATACCCAGACCATCGTCGACCGCCCGGCGAAAGACATGCGCCGCGCCCGCTCGGCGCTGACGAACCTGATCCCCACCACGACCGGCAGCGCCACCGCGATCACCCTTATCTACCCCGAGCTGAAGGGCCGGCTCAACGGCCACGCGGTGCGGGTGCCGCTGCTCAACGCCTCGCTTACCGATTGCGTGTTCGAGGTCGAACGCCCCACCACCGCCGAAGAGGTCAACGCCCTCTTTCGCGCCGCCGCCGATGGCCCGCTGACCGGCATCCTCGGCCTCGAGACCCGCCCGCTGGTCTCGGGCGATTTCACCAACGACCCGCGCTCCTCCATCGTCGACGGCCCTTCCACCATGGTCATCAACGGCACGCAGGTTAAGATCTACGCCTGGTATGACAACGAATGGGGCTACGCCTGCCGGCTGGCCGACATCGCCCGCATGGTGGCGCAAGGCCTCTGATCTTTCCCTTCGACAAATATCCTCTGGGGGTCCGGGGCGAAGCGTCCCGCCGCTGCCAGAAAGCCCGCGCCCCATGTCCTCCACCCGCCCCTTCCCGCGCCTATGCCGCCGTCACGGCCGCCTACTGGGCCTTCATGCTGTCGGACGGCGCCTTGCGGATGCTGGTGCTGCTGCATTTCAACGGCCTGGCTTTTCGCCGGTGCAACTGGCTCTGGCTGTTCCTGCTCTACGAACTCGCAGGGATCGTGACCAATCTCGCCGCCGGCTGGCTGGCGGCGCGCTTCGGGCTGGCGGCGACGCTCTACGGCGGGCTGGCCCTGCAGATCGCCGCGCTGGCGGCCCTGGCGCAGCTTGACCCGGCCTGGTCCGTCGCGGCCTCGGTCGCCTTCGTCATGGCGGTGCAGGGTGTATCGGGCGTGGCCAAGGACCTGGCCAAGATGTCCTCGAAATCCGCCGTCAAGCTGCTTGCCCTCGATGGCGATGGCAGCCTGTTCCGCTGGGTCGCGGCGCTGACCGGATCGAAGAACGCCGTCAAGGGCGCGGGCTTCTTCCTCGGCGCGGCGCTGCTGGCGCTGGCGGGGTTCCGGCCGGCGGTCTGGGGCATGGCGGCGGTGCTGGCGGCGATCCTGGCCGCCGTGGCCCTGTTCCTGCCCGCGGGCCTGCCGGGGCGGATGAAATCCGAGGAAAGCTGGTCGGGCTGGCGGTCGCCAGACATCCGCGTCAACCGCCTGTCGCTGGCGCGCATGTTCCTTTTCGGCGCCCGCGACGTCTGGTTCGTCGTCGGCATCCCGGTCTATTTCCAGGCGGTGCTGTCGGATGGCACCGCCGCCGGCCGGCGCGAGGCCTTCTTCCTGGTCGGCGGCTTCATGGCGCTCTGGATCATCGCCTATGGCGCGGTGCAGGCGCTGGCCCCGCGCATCCTGGGCGGCAAGGGCCAGCCCGAGGCCGAAACCACCCGCAAGGCGATCTTCTGGGCCGGCCTCCTGGTGCCGATCCCCTTTGCACTGGCCGCGGCGGCGCTGGTCGCCGGCGGGCCATCCCCCGCCCTGACCGCCACACTGATCGCCGGCCTTCTGCTTTTCGGCCTTGTCTTCGCGGTGAACTCTTCGGTCCACTCCTACCTGATCCTCGCCTTCGGATCGGCCCGGCGCATCACCCGCGACGTGGGTTTCTACTACATGGCCAATGCCGCCGGCCGGCTGATCGGCACGCTCCTGTCAGGCCTCAGCTACCAGCTCGGCGGCCTGCCGCTCTGCCTGGCCACCGCCGGCGCCATGGCACTGGCGGCCTGGCTGGCCATGCGCCGCCTGCCGATGACATGACGGGCGGAATGACCGCCGCCCCGCCGCCCTATCCGCCCAGATACAGCGCGCGGGCGTTGCGGTGGCCGATCGCCGCCTGCTCATCCTCGCCCAGCCCCGCCAGCAAGACGCGCGTCATCGCGATCCAGCCCGGCAGCCCCGCGCCCAGATCAACCACCGGCCAGTCGCCGCCCCAGACCATCCGTTGCGGCCCGAACAGCGCCAGCACCTCTTCGGCATAGGGCCGCACCGCCGCGATCCCCGCCCCCGGCGCGGCATAGGCGGTGATCCCCGACAGCTTGACCCACAGGTTCGGCAGCGCCGCCAGCCGCGCCATGCTGGCCCGCCAGACCGGGAAATCGCCGCCGGCAATATCCGGCGTGCCGCAATGGTCCAGCACAAAGCGCACATCCGGGCAGGCGCGCACCAGATCCTCGCAGATCGCGTGCTGCCGGGCCAGAAAGCACAGGTCCACCGGCCAGCCCGCCGCGCCGATCCTGCGGACATTCGCCCGGAAAGTCGCGGTCTGGCTGACCTCGTCGGGCACCACATGGGTGATGCGGCGGAACCCCACCACGCCCAGGCCCCGGCATTCCTCCAGCCAGGCGTCGAACCCCTCGTCCTCTTCGGGCCGGCAAGAGGCGATCTGCCCCAGCATTCCGCCCTTGCCCACCGTGCCCACCATCCCCGCCACCAGCCGCGCCTCGGCGCGATAGTCGGCATCGTCGACCCCGGTCTCCATGAAGATCGTGGCCCCGACGCCCTGCCCCTCGACCAGGGCGGCATAATCCGCCCGGTCGAAATCGCGCCCCGCCAGGGCCGGTATCGCATCGGCCCAGGCATAGCCCAGGGCGCCGCGCAGGATCAGGTGCTGGTGGGTGTCGATCAGGTCCATCGCCTCGCTCTCCCTGTCGGCCGGGCCCAGAGCCCAGCCCCTAGACGTTGGACCAGCCGCCGTCGATCACATGCGCATGCCCGGTGGTGAAACTGGACTCGTCCGAGGCCAGATAGACCACCAGGTTGGCGATCTCTTCCGCCGTCGCGATCCGCCCCATCGGCTGGCGCGCGACAAAGGCCTTGCGCGCCGCGTCGTAATCGCCGGTCGCCCGCAGCCGTTCCTCCAGGCTGGGGCTTTCCACCGTGCCGGGGCAGACCGCGTTGCAGCGGATGCCCTTGGTCACGAAATCGGCCGCGACCGCCTTGGTCAGGCCGATGACGCCGGCCTTGGTCACGCCATAGACGAAGCGGTTCGGCGCCGCGATGATCGACCCCACGGCCGAGGCCATGTTGACGATCGACCCGCCGCCGCGCGCCACCATGCCGGGCAGAAAGGCGCGGCACATCCGGAACATCGCCGTCACGTTCAGGTCGACGGAAAAGGCCCAGTCTTCCTCGCTGCAATCCAGGATGGTGCCGTTCGCCACAAAGCCCGCGCAGTTGAACAGCACGTCCGTCTCGGGCAGCGAGGCGGCGAATTCCGCCACCGCGCCCGCGTCGCGCACGTTCAAGAGCCGCGTCTCCAGCCCCAGCGCGGCCAGTTCCCCCAGCGTCTTGGAATTGATGTCGGTGGCGATCACCCGCCCGCCCTCGCGGTGCATCGCCAGGGCCGAGGCCCGCCCGATCCCCTGCCCCGCCGCCGTCACCACGCAAACCTTGCCGCTCAGCCGTCCCATCTCTGTCTCCTGCCGGGAATCCCTTGCCGCCACCCTAGCGCCCGCGAAACTGACATGCCAGTTCCGCGTTACCCGCCGGCCCGGCCGGGGAATCCCTTGCGTCCGCGCCCTTGCGTCCGCGCCCCCGGCGCGCCTGCCTCTTGCGTCCGCTTCTGGCTCCTGCCACCCTCCGCGCATGACCCATACGATTTCCGCCCAGGGCATCACGGCCGGCTTCACCCCCCAGGGTGGCGTCCTCTATCCCCTCACCGTCGTCGACGAGGGCGCGACGCTGGCCCCCCTGCACGCCGCGCCCTGGGCGCCGGCGGAAGCGCCCGCCGATGCGCCGGCCCATCAGGGCTGGCTGCGCGGCGATTTTCTGGCCGCGCCCATGGGCCCCGGCCCGGAGGGGCTGCATGGCCTGGCCGCCAACGGGACCTGGGCCGTCACCCCCTCGGCCCCCGGCACCCTGCGGGCGATCCTGCAGGGGCAGATCCAGGGCGCGACGGTGGTCAAGGAATTCGCCCTGTCAGATGGCCACCCGTTCCTTTACCAGCGCCATCTGTTCATCGGGGGCAGCGGGGCGCTGGCGGTCTGCAACCATGCCATGGTGGCGGTGCCCTCGGGGGCGCGGCTGTCCTTTTCCCGCAAGCGCTGGTTCGAGACCCTTGCCGCGCCGCTGGAAGGCGACCCCGCCCGCGGCCGGTCGCGGCTGGCCTATCCGCGCCGGCAAGAGGATCCGACGGATTTTTCCGCCGCCGATGGCGGCACGGTCGACCTGACCCGCTATCCCTGGGGCGAGGCGCATGAGGATTTCGTCGCCGGGGTCGAGGATCCGGGCGTGCGGCTGGGCTGGACGGCGGCGGTCCGGCCGGCCGAGGGCGACCTGGTCCTGTCGCTGCGAAACGCCCGCGCCCTGCCGATGACGATGCTGTGGCATTCCAACGGCGGGCGGGACTATGCGCCCTGGAACGGGCGGCACCGGGGATGCCTGGGGATCGAAGAGGGCGCGGCGCGGCCGGTGCTGGGCCTCTCGGCCGCCGAGGAGCCGGACCCGCTGAGCGCGGCGGGGCAGCCGCCCTTGCTGGCCCTGCAGCCCGAAGGCGTGGCCGAGGTGCGGCATGTGCTGGGGGCGATCCGCTGGCCCTCGGGGCAGGCGGTGGCGGGGGTCATGCTGGAGGGCGACAGCCTGACCGTGACCGGCGACTGGGGGGCGGAGCGGCGGCTGCCGATCCGGGGCAGCTGGCTGGGGCTGGAGGACGCAAAGGCCGCCGCCCCGGCGCCGGCAAAGGCCGGGCCCCTGGACTGGGATCTCTAGGCGTCCCACGATGGGACGGGGCGCGGACGCAATGAATTCAAGGACTTGACCTGCGCAAATTAACCCTTTGTTAACTCAAGTTCCAATTTCAACGCCTTTGGCTGGGTTTGCCATTTCCTCGCCATGGCTTGCTCTTCTTGATCGGCTCCAGCTGCGAGATGACCGCTCGCACGTCCTGAGCCTCTGGGGAGGCCTGCAAGGCCGTCTGGATACGCCCGTGAGCCTTGGTCAGCAATCTGGCCACTAAGGCCCTGCAGGGGCCGCTCTGGGAGGTTCTGCGGGGCCGGATCCCTGCCTTGTGGCGGGCGATGCCGTCGAGGCTTTGCCGAGAGCCTGAGAAATCCACATGGGCGATTGTGGGGTTTTCAGGCGGGGTTATGGCGGGTATTTCGTCCGGGTTGCACAGTAGGGTCAGGCCCCATTCCTGTTCCCCCGCCAGTTGGCCGGATCTGACCGCTGACAAGGCGCAAGGCCGCAGGAATAGTGGGCCTATTTCAACGCCTTGCAACGCAGGCAGGGGTCAAGTCCGGCCAACCCTTCGGGCGTAGAGAAATCGGGCGCTCACCGGCCTGCGCCCCTTGCCCGGGGAGGGGCGCGCGCCGCGCGGCGGGTCGCAACCCGTTGATCATCCCGATTTTTCCACGCTGACGGGGAAATCGGGATGGGTCCTGACCCCAGGGCCGCTCTGGGAGGTTCTGCGGGGCCTGATCCCTGCCTTGTGGCGGTCGATGCCGTCGAGGCTTTGCTGAGAGCCTGAGAAATCCACGTGAGCGATTGTGGGGTTCTCAGGCGGGGTTATGGCGGGTATTTCGTCCGGGTTGTACAGTAAGAAAGGTTCCGCTCATGTACAGATCCCTTCTCTCATCTCTTATGCTGGTGCTTTTGGCGGCTGTACCTTGGGGAGCTATTCTGCTGGCGTTTCTGCTTCTCCCTGACGCCGGGATAAAATTCTACCCACAGTATACACTGCCATTGGCTGCTGTCCTGCCAATGCTTGCCTCAACCCCAGTGGCGCGCGTGCTGCGCAATGGACGCCAATCCATGCCACCCGCTTTCGAGCTGTTACCGTTTATGGTGATTTCAACCCTGCTTGCTGCGGGGCTGGCCTATATAGCTGAGGCGGTCTTGATGGATATTGTCCTGTCTCGCTCGCAGCCTGTTACCTTTTCAGAAGTCATCTTTGCCCCGCTGGATCAGCGTTACAATGTTACTGTTCTGTTTGGGCTAAGCTTCTTTGTATCCGCTACGGCGGTTGTGGCCTTCACGGCGATTTTCAGAGTGCCGGGTCGCATGGTTCGTGACCTGAAAGAGGCGGGATACTGGCCTCCGCGCAATGGTGCCTGAAAATTGCAGAGAATAGCCGGGGGGCTACCAGCGAACCCCCGGCGCGTCGCCGCATGGTGCCAGGGTCAGGACCCATTCCTGTTCCCCCGTCCGCGTGGAAAAATCGGGATGACCACCGGGGTGCGACCGGCAGCGCGGCGCGCGGACCCCCGGGCAAGGGGCGCAGGCCGGGGGGGTGCAGGCCTGCGGTGCAAGCCATTGAAACAGCCCCCTATTCCTGCGGCCTTGTGCCCTGTCAGCGGTCAGGTCCGGCCAACTGGCGGCGGAATGGCAATGGGGCCGGGCCCTATTTCTCGAAGCCCGGTTTCTGCGCCCAGGACCAGGCGTCGCCGATCATCTGGCGCAGGGTGGAATGGGCCGGCTCCCACCCCAGTTCCTGAAGGGCGCGGCGCGAGCCGGAGACCAGGGCCGCCGCATCGCCGGCGCGGCGGGGGCCGATCACCACCGGCACTTCGCGGTTGGTCACGACGCGGCTGGCCTCGATCACCTCGCGCACGGTAAAGCCGGTGCCCGAGCCCAGGCAGAACACCCGGTCGCCGCGCCCGTCGATGAGCCAGCGCAGGCCCAGCACATGCGCCGCCGCCAGGTCGGTGACATGCACGTAATCGCGCAGGCAGGTGCCGTCGCGGGTGGGATAATCGGTGCCGAACACCGTCAGCGCCGGCCGCCGCCCGGCCACCGCATCCAGCATCAGGGGAATGAGATGGGTCTCGGGCCGGTGCTGTTCGCCCAGCTCGCCCTCGGGGTCGGCGCCGGCGACGTTGAAATAGCGGAACACCACGCGGTTCAGCCCGTGGCTGGCGCCAAAGTCGCGCAACATGTCCTCGATGGCGCGTTTCGAGCCGCCATAGGCGTTGATCGGGCGCTGCGGCGTGTCTTCGTCCAGCACCACGCCATCCTGATCGCCATAGGTGGCGCAGGTGGAGGAGAAGACGAAGTTGCGGATGCCGGCGGCCACCGTCGCCTCGATCAGGTTCAGCGCCCCGCCGACATTGGCGCGCCAGTAGAGGCCGGGGTCCTGCATGGACACGCCGACCAGTGACAGGGCGGCGAAATGCATCACCGCCACCGGGCGATGTTCGGCCAGGGCGGCGTCGATCGCGGCGCGGTCCATCAGGTCGCCGCGGACCAGCGGGCCGTGGCGCACCGCGTCGGCCCAGCCGGTCGAGAGGTTGTCGAAGGCGACCGGGGTAAAGCCGGCCCGCGCCAGCGCCTTGCAGGCGTGGCTGCCGATATAGCCCGCGCCGCCCGTGACCAGCACCTTTTCGCCCGTAGCCATTGCTGTCCTTTCCGCGCCCGCTGCCGGTGCGATCTGTCGCACCCTTCGCCTGCGCCCGCAAGGCGGCCCCTGGCATGCCCGGCTGGCGCCGCCGGTCGCGGGGGGGGCGAAAGGGTCGGTAAACCTGCATGCCGCTATAAAGAGCGGATCGGAAACAACGCAAGAGCGATCGGGGGCCATGGCGGGAAACCATGGCCAACCCTGGGTTGCGCCGCGGTCCTTTCTGCGGCATGGCGCTGCGGGTCTCGCCGCGGCCGGCGGGAGGGAGGACGCCGGGGGACAGAGTTGCCCCGGGCCGGGCGCCCCGGCATAGTGGCGCGGCCGATCCGGGGGCGATGGCAAGCGTGGACGAGATCCTGATCCTGATGGCGGTGCGCGATGGCGCCCGGTTTCTGCCCGGGCAACTGGCCAGCATCGCCGGGCAGGCCGGCGTGGGCTGGCGGCTGATCGTGTCGGACGACGGGTCGCGGGACGGGTCTGCCGCCCTGTTGCAGGAGTTCGCGGCAAGTCAGGCGCCGGGCCGGGTGGTGCTGTTGCGGGGGCCGGGCCGGGGGGCGACCGAGAATTTCCGCCATCTGCTGCGGTCCTGCCCCGAGGGGGCGCTGGCCTTTTGCGACCAGGACGATGTCTGGCACCCCGAGCATCTGGCCCGCGCCGCCGCGATGATCGGCGGGGCCGGGGGGCCTGCGCTTTATGGCTGCCGGATGCGGATCACCGATGCGGCGCTGCGCCCGAGCGGCCACAGCCCGCTGCCCGGCCGGCCGGTCGGGTTTCGCAACGCACTGGTGCAGAACGTGTTTTCCGGCAACGGCATGGTGATGAACGCCGAGGCGGCGCGGATCCTGCGGGCAGCCGAGGCCGAGGCCGGGCCGATCCTGCTGCATGACTGGTGGGCCTATCAGCTGCTGTCGGGCGCAGGCGCGCGGGTGGTTTTCGATGCCCGGCCGGGGCTGGACTATCGCCAGCACGGCGGCAATGTCGTGGGGGCCAATGCCGGGCTGGCCGCCCTGCCCCGGCGGCTGTGGCGCCACCTGCGCGGCGCGCATGGCCGCTGGGCGCGGCTGAACGTCGCGGCGCTGGGCCGGTCGGCGCATCGGCTGAGCGACGAGAACCGGGCGGTGCTGCGCGATTTCGCCGCAGCCCTGGAGGCGCCGCCCCTGCGGCGGCTGGGCCTGTTGCGGGCGGCGGGGGTCTATCACCAGCGCAGGGCGGCGCGGGCGGCGTTCTGGATCTCGGCGGCACTGGGGCTCTTCTGAGGCGACTTGTCGCAGGGGTGCAGTCGGCAGGGTTGTGCGCGGCGCCAGAGATGCTAAGCAGCGCCCAGGTGTTTTGAGGTTTTCGGATGTCGAAGATGACTGTGTCGGCCCAGGTCGGGCCCCTTCCCGCGACTGCCTATACGTCGTTCGAGGAGTTCATGGCCAACCGCCATCCGCTGAACCGGCTGATCGCAGACCGGCGCAAGCGCGAGAAGGCGGTGGCGGTTTTCGACCGGAAGATCGCCTATGACGGCCACTGCGGCATCTGCGACCGCGACGTGACCTACAGCTGCGACTGGAAGATGCACCGCACCCTGCCCGATGGCCGGATCGAGCCGATCTGGCGCGAGCGGCTGCTGTGTCCCTGCGGGCTGGCGAACCGGCTGCGCGCCTCGTTCCAGTTCATGCTGGGCGACTGCGGGCTGGCGCCGGATGATCCGGTCTACCTGACCGAACAGCTGACGCCGTTCTACGCCATGGCGCGGACGCATTGCCGCAACCTGACCGGCAGCGAATACCTGCGCGACGGCACCGCCCCCGGCCGGGTGAATGCGGCGGGGGTGCGGATGGAGGACATCACCGCGCTGAGCTTTGCCGATGACAGCTTTCGCATGGTGGGCTCGTTCGAGGTGCTGGAACATGTGCCGGACTACAAGGCGGGCCTGCGCGAGATGTGCCGGGTGCTGCAACCGGGCGGGCATCTGGTGGCGTCTTTCCCGTTCCGGCAGGACCTGGCCGAGACGGTGGTGCGGGCGCGGCTGACGGAAACCGGAGAAATCGAACATCTGACCACGCCGGAATACCACGGCGACCCGCTGTCGACCGAGGGGGTCTTGTGCTTTTACCACTTTGGCTGGGATATCCTGCAGGCGATGAAGGATGCCGGTTTTTCCGACGCGACATGCCATTTCTATTGGGATTACGACAGCGGTTATCTGGGCGGTGCGCTGCCGATCTTTCACGCGGTGAAGTGAGGGCAGGCGATGACCCTGACCCCGACCCCGCGCCCCATCTTCATCATCGGTTCCGGCCGGTCGGGCACCTCGGCGCTGACCTGGGCGCTGGGCCAGCATCCCAATGTGATCGTGCTGCCCGAAGCCTATTGGCTGACCGCCTTTGCCTGTTACCTGCGGCCGATGCATGCGCTGGGGTGCAGCACGCCGGCCGACCATTTCGTAGAGTTCCGGTGCCGGTCGAGGCGTTTGCGCAATCGCTGGGGGTCGCGGCGGACGATCTGGTGCGCCGCAGCTATGAGGCGCGGTTTCCCGACCGCCACCGGGTGGCGCCGCCGCCGCGGCGGGGCCTGGCCTTTTTCCGCGCTTTGGACGAGCCCAAGACGCGCTGGGTGGACGGCACGCCGGCCAGCACGCCCTATACCAACCTGCTGGCGATGATGTTTCCCGAGGCGCGGTTCATCCACCTGATCCGCGACCCCGAGGCGGTGGTGCTGTCCTGGATGGGGTTTTCGTCACGCGATCCGGGGCTGAGCAAGGCCGAGGACCTGCTGACCCATATCTATCATTCGCAGCGCACCGGCTATCTGGGCGAGGTGGCGCTGGGACCGGACCGCTGTTTGCGGGTGATGTTCGACGACATGGTGGGCCGGCCCGAGCCGGTGCTGCGCCGGATCTGCGATTTCATCGGCGAGGACTATGCCGAGGCGATGGCCGAGCCGCTGGCCCAGAAGATCAACTCGACCGGCGGCACATCCGATGCGGTGCGCCGGGAATTCGCCGGGGTCGCCGGCCATGCGCTGCTGGACCGCCTGCGGGGCTGGTTCCGGCAGGCCGCCGATCCGGCCTGGCAGATCGCCGGCCAGGCGGAGGCAAAGGCGGAACTGGACCGCTATGCAACCTTTCGCCTGCCCCTGCCGCCCGGCTGAGGCCGGTGGTGCGACATGAAGGCGCGTGGCGGATCAGGCGGAATTCCGCAACTATTGCGTTAACTATTAAATCAAATTTCTTGCCTGGGTTGCTTTGTCTACGCTATGGAAACGAACGGTCGCGGCCGGACCGGCAATCGCCGGTGAACCGGCGCAAGTAATGGAAGTCGCATGAAAGAATGTAGTAAATCAGTTGCCCGGCGGTTGGCCGACTCGCGCTTTGTGCGCAAGTATTTCAAGGGGGACGGCGTCGATATCGGCGGGGCCCCCGACCCTCTGGCGCTTTATGCCGAGTTCTTTCCGCTGATGACCTCGGTCCGCACCTGGGACCTGGAGGACGGCGACGCGCAGTTCATGGCCGGTGTGGCCGACGACAGCCTGGATTTCGTGTTTTCCAGCCATTGCATCGAGCATCTGCACGACCCGCTGGAGGGGTTGCGCAACTGGCTGCGGGTGACGCGGCCCGGCGGCCATGTGATCTTTGCCCTGCCGGAGGAGGACCTGTATGAACAGGGCGTCTTTCCGTCGAGCTTCAACCGCGACCACAAGAACACATTCACCATGGGCAAGGCGCAGTCCTGGTCGCCCCGCTCGGTCAACGTGTTGCAGATGCTGTGCCAGCTGGGCCCCGAGGCGGCGGTGGAAAAGGTCGAGTTGCTGGACGAGACCTATCGCTACGGCCTGCCCCGGTTCGACCAGACGCTGACCCCGGTGGGCGAGAGCGGCATCGAGGTGGTGATCCGCAAGCGCAGCCCCGAGGAAGTGGCCGCCGGCGGGCGGATCCGGGCGCAGGCCCAGCCGGGCCGCGAGATGCGGCTGCACCTGAACCAGTACCGCGACGACCAGAAGACGCTGCGCAGCGCCAATGCCGGCAGCCCCCCCTTTCGCAACGAGGGCGAGGTCTGACGGGGCGGGCGAGACGGGGCGGGCGAGACGGGGCGGGGGCCGGGGCGATGGACGACAGGGTAAAGAAGGTTCGGGCCAGGGCGCCGCTGCGGCTGGGTCTGGCCGGGGGCGGCACCGACGTGGCGCCCTATAGCGACACCTATGGCGGCATGGTGCTGAACGCGACGATCTCGCTTTATGCCCATTGCACGGTCGAGGCGCGCCGCGATGGCAGGGTCTGTTTCGAGGCGCTGGACATCGGCCAGCGGTTCGAACACCAGGCGCTGCCGGTGCTGCCGGTGGATCACGACCTGGCGCTGGTGGCGCAGTGCTACAACCGGATCGTGGCGGATTACTGCGGCGGCCGGCCCTTTGCGGTGACGATCCTGACCCATGCCGACGTGCCGCCGGGGTCGGGGCTGGGGTCGTCCTCGACCGTGGTGGTGGCGGTGATCACGGCGCTGGCCGAATTCCTGCGGCTGCCCTTGGGCGAATACGAGATCGCCCATCTGGCCTGGGTGATCGAGCGGCGCGACCTGGGTCTGTCGGGCGGCAAGCAGGACCAGTACGCCGCGACCTTTGGCGGGTTCAACCTGATGGAGTTCTACGCGGGCGACCGCGTCATCATCAATCCGCTGCGGCTGCGGCGCTGGATCATCGCAGAGCTGGAGGCCGGGCTGGTGCTGTATTTCTCGGGCCGGTCGCGGTCTTCGGCGCGGATCATCGACGAACAGGTGCGCAACGTGCAGACCGGGCAGGCCCGGCCGATCGAGGCGATGCACGCGCTGAAGGACCAGGCGCGGCAGATGAAGGAGGCGCTGCTATTGGGCGATTTCGCGGGTTTCGGCGCGGTGATGCGCGCGGGCTGGAGCGCCAAGCGCGCCATGGCCGAGAACATCTCGACCAGCGAGGTGGAGCAGGTGCTGGACAGCGCCATGGCGGCCGGCGCGACCGGCGGCAAGATCTCGGGCGCGGGGGCGGCGGGTTCGTGATGATCTCGGTGCCGCCGGAACGGAAGCCTGCGGTGGTTAACACATTGTCAACCAATTCCGGCGCAGTCTTCGCCTGTCATTTCACGCATGAAGGGGCGCATGCATGGACGGTGCAGTGAACGACCGCGCAGACCTGGCCACCGAGGCCTTTATCGAGGCGGAGCTGGCCGCGACCCGTGACACGCTGGCACGGCTGCATGGCGATGACGGCTGTCGCGCCGGGCTGGCGGCGGTGGCGGAACTCTATGTCGCGCGGCTGAAGGCGGGCAATACGCTCTTGTTCTGCGGCAATGGCGGCAGTGCGGCGGATGCCCAGCACATCGCCGGCGAATTCGTCAGCCGGTTCCATTTCGACCGGCCCGGCCTGGCGGCCATCGCGCTGTCGACCGATACCTCGATCCTGACCGCGATCGGCAACGATTATGGCTATGACCGGCTGTTGGCCCGCCAGGTCGAGGCGCTGGGCCGCAAGGGCGACGTGCTGACCTGTCTCAGCACCTCGGGCAATTCGCCGAACGTGCTGAAGGCGATCGAGGCGGCGCGGCAGCGCGGCATCACCGTGGTGGGCATGACGGGCGGCAACGGCGGCGAGATGGCCGGCCTGTGCGACCATGTGCTGATCGCGCCGTCCTCGGTGACGCCGCGCATCCAGGAATGCCATCTGGCCAGCTATCACCTGCTCTGCGCGCTGGTCGAGGCGCGGATGTTCGGCGCGCTGCAGGCATGAGCGACGGGCGGCCGGTGCGGCAGGCGGTGCTGCTGGTCGGCGGCCTGGGCAGCCGGCTGGGCAACCTGACCCGGACGACGCCCAAGCCGCTGTTGCCGGTGGCGGGGCAGCCGTTCCTGGAAACGCTGATCCTGTGGCTGGCGCGGGCGGGGGTCGAGGATATCATCCTGTCGACCGGCTATCTGGCGGGAACCTTTGGCGATTTCCTGGCCGGCGGGCGGGCTTCGGGCCGCTGGGTCGGCCCCGAAGGCGCGCCTGTCACGGTGCGCGAAAGCCGCGAAGAGCGCCCCCTGGGCACGGCAGGCGCGCTGACGCTGTTGCGCGGGCAACTGGACCCGCGGTTCTTTCTGGTCAATGGCGACAGTTTCCTGGCCTGCGATCCGGTGGCGGTGGCGGCGCGGGCCGAGGCGCTGCCGGCGGGCCATGCGGTGATGACCACGCGGCCGGTGCCGGACACCGCGCGCTATGGCCGGGTCGAGACCGATGCCGCGGGCCGGGTGACGGGGTTTTGCGAAAAGGGTGTCGCCGGGCCGGGGGCGATCAACGCCGGGCTGACGGTGCTGCCCGATCGTGTGCTGGATTTGATCGACGCGGTGCCCTGTTCGGTGGAACAGCAGGTCTATCCGCTGCTGGCGGCCGCGGGGCGGCTGCATGCGGTGGCGCAACGGGGCTATTTCATCGATATCGGCCTGCCCGAGACCTATGCCGAGGCGCAGGAGACCCTGCCCCGCGCCCGCCGCCGCCCGGCGCTGTTCCTTGACCGCGACGGGGTGCTGAACCGCGACGACGACGGCTATGCGCATGACGTGGCGCGGCTGCGGCTGATGCCGGGCGCGGGCCGGGCGGTGGCGCTGGCGCGGGCGGCGGGGTTCCGGACCGTGGTGGTGACGAACCAGGCCGGCATCGCGCGGGGCTATTATGACGTGGCGGCGATGCGGGCCTTCAACCGGGCGCTGAACATCGCCTTGCGGGCCGAGGGCGGCTGGATCGACGCCTTCTATCACTGTCCCTATCACCCGCAGGCGGCGATCCCGGCGCTGCGGGTGGCCGATCACCCCGACCGCAAGCCCAATCCGGGCATGATCCTGCGCGCCGCCGCCGATCTGGAGATCGAGCTGGCGGGGTCGGTGCTGATCGGCGACCGCGACAGCGATCTGGCGGCGGCGCGGGCGGCGGGGGTGCGCGGGCTGGCCTATCGCGGCGGCGACCTGGCGGCGCTGGTCGAACGGGCGCTGGCGCAGGCGGCAGGGCGGGACGCAACAGCAGAGCCGGGAGCGGCATGATGACAAAGGCGAAACCGGCAGAGCGGCGGGCGCCCGTGGTGACCTGGGACGCACCGAATGCCAACCGGGCATTGGCGGACCGGGTGCTGCTGGACCGGGCGCTACTGGATCGGGCGCTGGCGGTTGCGGCGGGGGCCGGGGCGGCGCATCTGACCGATGTGGCCAGCTGGCATGCCCATGTGCCTTTCGTCCATGCGCTGATCGAGCTGATGCGCCCCGGCCTGGTGGTGGAACTGGGCGTCCATCGCGGCGACAGCCTGTTGTCGATGGCCGAGGCCCTGCGCGGCCAGAACCAGCCGGGCCGGGTGATCGGCATAGACAGCTGGCGCGGCGACGACCATGCCGGCCATTACGACGGCACCGCGGTGTTGCAGGACCTGATGGAACGTGCGGCCGGGTTCGGGCCGCGCGTCACCCTGCTGCGCACCACATTCGACGCGGCGGTGGCGGGGTTCGCCGATGGCAGCATAGATCTGCTGCATATCGACGGGCTGCACACCTATGACGCGGTGCGCGCCGATTTTGACACCTGGCGGCCCAAGCTGTCGGCCCGCGGCGTGGTGATGCTGCATGATATCGCCGTCACTGATGGCGATTTCGGGGTGCATCGGCTCTGGGCCGAGATCCGGGGGCTGGGGCCGGCGCACGGGTTCGGCTATGGCAACGGGCTGGGCGTCCTGGCCCTGGGCGACGAGGTGCCGGCCGAGGTCTGCGCGCTGTTGCAGGCGCTGTCGGCGGCGCCGGGGGCCGACCGGATGTTCGCGGCGCTGGGCGAGGCGATGGAGGGCCGGTCGCTGCGGCGGATCCTGTCGGAGCGGCTGGCGCGGCTGCAGGCGGATCTGGAGGCGGAACGCCACCGCGCCCGCGACGAGATCGCAAGGCTGGGCGGAGAGATCGCCGCCGAGCGCGAACAGGCCGGGGCCGAGATCGCCCGGCTGGGGCGCGAACAGGCGGCGGAACGCGGCGGCGCCGTGGCAGAGCGGGCCCGGCTGGCCGAGGATCTGCGCGAGGCGCGGCTGCTGGTGCAGACGGAACAGGCGCGGCTGGAACGCGAACTGGCCGACAACCGGCATCTGGCCGGGGCCGAGATCGCGCGGCTGACGGCGACGCTGGACAGTGGCCGGCAGGCCGCGGCGGCCGAGATTACCCGGCTGAACGATGCGCTGGCCGAGGCGCGGCAGGCCGCCGGGGCCGAGGTGACGCGGCTGACGGCGGCCCTGGCGGTGGCCGAGGCGCTGGCGGCGGCGGACCGGCAGGCGGTGGCGGAACTGCGGGCCGAAGAGCGCCGGTTGCAGGATCTGCTTGCCGGGGACCGCGAAAAGGCCGGGGCCGAGATCGGCCGGCTGGAGCGCGAGCAGGCAGAGGCACGCGCGCAGGCGGCGGCGGAACGGGAGCGGCTGACGGACGACCTGCGCGCGGCGCGCCAGCAGGTGCAGGCGGACCGGGCGGCGTTGGAAGGCGAACTGGCCGACAGTCAGCGACAGGCCGGCGAAGAGATTGCGCGGCTGGCGGCGGCGTTGGACGGGGCGGAACGGCAGGCCGAGGCAGAGCGGCAGGCCGCGGAGGCCGAGGCAGCACGGCTGGCGGCGGCGCTGGACGACAGCCGCCGGGCCGGTGTGGCCGAGGCAGAGCGGTTGGGCGATGCGCTGGCCGCGGCGCGGCAGGAGGCCTTGGCCGAGGCAGAGCGGCTGAGCGACGCGCTGGCAGAGGCGCGGCAGGAGGCCTTGGCCGAGGCAGAGCGGTTGGGCGATGCGTTGGCCGCGGCGCGGCAGGAGGCCTTGGCCGAGGCAGAGCGGCTGAGCGATGCGCTGGCAGAGGCGCGGCAGGAGGCCGTGGCCGAGGCGGCGCGGTTGGGCGGCGCGCTGGCAGAGGCCGAGGCGCTGGTGGCGGCAGAGCGGCAGGCGGCCGGGGCGCTGGCGGCCGAAGAGGGCCGGCTGCAAGAGTTGATCGCGGGGGAACGCGCCCAGGCCGGGGCCGAGATCGCGCGGCTGAACGCGCTGGTCGACAGCGACCGCCAGGCGGGCGGGGCCGAGATCGAGCGGCTGAACCGCGAGATCGCCGGGTTGCAGCGCGCCCATTTCGCCGCGCTGGATGCGGCGCGGCTGAAGCGGCGGGCGATGCGCGGCTTCAAGAAGGTGGCGTTTCCGGCCTTTCGCGCCCTGCCGCTGCCGGCGCGGGCGAAAAGCCGGCTGCGGCTGGCGATCGTGCAGCGCTGGGGCGAGGCCCTGCAGATCGTGCCGCCGAAGACCCCGGCGCTGGCCACGCAGACGCAACTGGCGCTGCGGCAGCTGAGCGGCCGCTATCTCGACCTGGCCCGCGCCTCGACCGGGGTGCCGGCGAACCTGCCGCCGCGCAGCGTGTCGATCATCGTGCCGGTCTACAACCAGATCGAATATACCCTGCGCTGCATCGAGGCGATCCGGCGCAACACCGGCGACATCGCGCATGAGATCATCATCGTCGACGACGGCTCGACCGACATGACCGAGATCATGCTGTCGCCGCGCAGCGACATCACCTATCTGCGCAACGCCGAAAACCTGGGGTTCATCGGGTCGTGCAACGCCGGGCTGGCGCGGGCGGGCATGGAATATGTCTGCTTTCTGAACAACGACACCGAGGTGACGCCGCGCTGGCTCTCGGCGCTGGTCGACACGTTCGAGATGCATCCGGGCGCGGGCCTGGCCGGGGCGCAGCTGATCTATCCCGACGGGCGGCTGCAAGAGGCCGGCGGCATCGTCTGGGACGACTTTTCCGGCTGGAACTGGGGCCGGCTGCAAGATCCGGTGGACCCGCATTTCACCTATGCCCGCCATGCCGATTACTGTTCCGGCGCGGCGGTGCTGCTGCCGCGGGCGCTGGCGCGGGCCATCGGCGGCTTTGACCCGGAATTCACCCCCGCCTATGGCGAGGACAGCGACATGGCGTTCCGGCTGCGCGCCATGGGGCTGTCGACGATCTATCAGCCGCTGTCGCGCGTGGTGCATTACGAGGGCGTCACCTCGGGCACCGATACCACCAAGGGGGTCAAGGCCTATCAGGTGGTCAACGCCGAAAAGCTGAAGGCGCGCTGGGCGCATGTGCTGCCGCAGCAGGGGCCGAACGGGGTGAACCCCGATGCGGCGGTCGAGCGGGGCAAGCTGGGCCGCATCCTGGTGATCGACCAGATCACGCCCGAGCCGGACAAGGACGCCGGGTCCATCACCGCGCTGGAACTGATGCTGGCGCTGCGGGACCTGGGCTACAAGGTGGTGTTCGTGCCCTGCTCGAACTTTGCCTATATCCCCGACTATACCGACCTGTTGAACGGGCTGGGCATCGAATCCGTGCTGGGTCCCTGGACCTCTTCGCTGGACGAGCATCTGCGGCGGGTGGGCGATACCTATGCCGCGGCGGTGATCTTTCGTGTCAATACCGCGACCGCGCATCTGGAAACGGTGCGGCGGCTGGCGCCTTCGGCCCGGGTGATCTTTCACAATTCCGACCTGCATTTCCTGCGCGAGGAACGGGCCAGGCAGGTGGACAACCCCAACGTGGCCGAGCGCAACAGTTCATCCGAGGTGACGAGGCGGGCGGAACTGGCGATCATCGGCCAGTCGGACGTGACGGTGGTGCATTCGCATTACGAGGCGGAATTGCTGGCGGAATTCGTGCCTGGCGTGCCGGTGGTGGTGTTCCCCTGGGTCTATGAACAGCGCGGCGCCGGCAAGCCCTGGGCCGAGCGGCGCGACATCGTGTTCCTGGGCGGCTATCGCCATTACCCCAATGTCGACGCGGTGCTGCATTACGCCCGGGACATCGCGCCCCTGGTCGACCAGCACCTGCACGGCGCGGTGTTCCGGGCCATCGGATCGAACCCGACGCCCGAGATGCAGGCGCTGGCCGGGCCGCGGCTGGCGATCGAGGGCTTTGTCGAGGATCTGGAGCCGGTGCTGGCTTCGGCCCGGGTGATGCTGGTGCCCCTCCGCTATGGCGCGGGGCTGAAGGGCAAGATCGTCACCGCGATGGCGCATGGCCTGCCGATCGTCACCACTTCGGTCGGGGCCGAGGGGATGGGGCTGACGGATGGCCAGGATGTGCTGATCGCCGACACGCCCGAGGCGATGACCGAGGCGATCGTGCGGCTATATACCAACGCCGATCTGTGGCGCCGGCTGTCGCGGGCCGGGCTGGAGTTCGTGGCCCGCACCACCTCGCGCGCGGCGGGGCTGCGGATTACCCGGTCGATCCTGGATCATTGCGGCCTGCCCGGCCTGCCGGGGGCGCCGGTGGCGGCGGGGGCGGCGGATGCCACCTACCGCTCGGCGGCGGGCACGCCGGCGGCGCTGCTGGATGCGGCGGCGCTGGCCGATGCGGCGCGGCGGGTGCTGGGGCTGGCCGCTGGCGCGGATCTGGCGCTGGTGCTGCCGGGGGCGGCGGCGGCGGGGCGGCTGACCAACACCGATGCGCCGGGGCTGCGGCTGATGACGCTGGCCGACCTGCCGGGGCGCGACCGGGCCGTGCCGATGGCGCTGGTGGTGGACGAATTCGACGCGGCGGGCCTGGCGGCGGCGCTGGCGGCAGCAGGGGCCGAGTTGCAGCGGCCCGGCTGGACGCTGCTGTTCCTGCCGCCGCGCCTGGAGGCGACGCGCCTCGGTCACAGCCTGCGCCACAGCCTGAGCGGCGTCGCGCTGGCCGAGGCCGAGGCGCGCCGCCCCGCCCATCTGGCCCATGCCGGCGCGGTCGAGGCCGCCTGTGGCCGGGCGCCGCGCTGGGTGGCGGATTGCGGGGTGCTGGGCTTTGCCGCCCTGCCCTTTGCGCTGCCGGGCTAGCGGGCCGGGTCAGGCCTCGTGCAAGAGCCAGCGGACATGCCAGGACAACAGCCGCAACCCCAGCAGGAACAGCGCCAGCGCCAGGCCCAGCACGTAGAGCGGCGCGATGTAGTCGTCGTTGTAGACCGGGTAAAACCCGGCCCGCATCGCGCCGATGACATGGATCAGCGGGTTGAACCAGATATAGTCGCGGATCTCGGCCGGCAGGGCGTCATACATGAAGAACACGCCCGAGACGATGAACAGCGGCCGGTTCACGATCGACCAGGCGACGTGCCAGACCGGATAGCGCATGAACAGATAGGCGTTCAGCGTGCCGAGGCCCAGCGCCAGGCCCGACAGCATCGCCAGGCTGAGCAGGACGGCGGGCACGTCGATCACGGTGCGGATGGCGTAGAAATGCAGGATGCCGGCCATCACGATGCTGAACACCAGAAGCTCGGTGAGCAGCGTCACCAGGAACCGCGCCAGCACCGCGTCGACAAAGGTGACGGCCGGGTAGATCAGCAGCGGCCGCGAGAACAGGATCGAGGTGCCGACCCGGTTGCAGGTGGTGTTGAACATGAAGAAGGGCAAGAGGCCGGTGGCATAGAACAACTCGAAAGAGCTGCCGATCGGCGGTTTCACGAACATGAAGGAAAAGGCCAGGGTCAGGACCGCGATGCCGGCCACCGGCTCGAACACCGCCCAGGCATAGCCGCCGGGCGACTTGCCGTAGGTGGTGGCCATTTCCCGCAGCATCAGCGCGCCGATGCAGCGCAGGCTGGCAAGGCGGCGGCGGCCCGACGGTGCGGGCAGGCGCGGCGATTGCGGCGGGGGAAAGCCGGCGGTGGCGGTCATGGGCGGAAGATCGGAGCGGTCATGGAGAGAACGGGTGTCCTTTGCCCTTGCGGCACACGCATGGGTAGCATCGGACCGGGGGGACGGCAAGCCGGGCGCCCGTCTGTGCGGCGCCTGCGGCGGGGGGGCGGTCGGGGGGGGGCGGGCGGTGGGGCGGGCGGCAACAGCCGGCTGGCACGGCGCGCGCAAGCGGTGTAAACAGGATCCTGTCTTAAACTTGAAGGCGAACCGCCGGTGAATGCCCCAGTGAACAGCCCAGTAAACAGCCCAGTGAATTCCCCCGTGAATGCCCCCCAGACACCGGCTCGGCCCGCAACAGGCGCTGCATCCCCCGCCCCGCAAGCGGCCCCCGGCCCCGCCGCCGCGGCCCCGCCGCAGCCCGCCCCGCAACCCGCGCCGCAACCGCAGCCGCCCTTGCAGGGTGCCCCCGGTCAGGCTGCGGCGCCGGCCCGCCCGGCGCCGGCCGCGCCCAACCCCGCCCCGGCCCAACCTGCCGCGGCCCAACCTGCGCCCGCCCAGCCTGCGCCCGCCCAACCTGCCCCGGCCCAGCCTGCCCCGGTGCCGCCGGCCGCAGTGGCGCCGCGTCCGGCGGGGTCGGTGACGCCGTTGCCTTCGCCCCGCGCCCCGGCGCCGGGGCCAGCGCCCGGCGCGCCGGCGGTTGCCGCGCCGACGCAGCCCGCCTTTGGCCCCCCGGCCTCGGCCAGCCGGCTGCGCGGGCGGCATGTCGGCGTGCTGTCGATGTTCCTGCTGGTCGTGCTGCTGCCGACGCTGGTTTCGGCCTGGTATCTCTATGCCCGCGCGGCCGACCAGTATGCCTCGACCCTGGGCTTCTCGGTCCACCGCGAGGACATGAGTTCGGCGGTCTCGCTGATTTCGGGCCTGTCCAGCCTGTCGGGGTCCAGTTCGGCCGATACCGACGTGATCTACAGCTATATCTACAGCCAGGACCTGGTCGCCGCGATCGACGCCGAGATCGACCTGCGCCGGATCTGGTCGAAACCGGCCGGCGATGTCGTCTTTGCCTTTGATCCGGCGGGCAGCATCGAGGACCTGGTCGACTATTGGCAAGAGATGGTGACCGTCACCTATGACAGCCGCACCCGGCTGATCGATATCCGCGTGCGGGCCTTTGACCCGGTGGATGCCCAGCGCATCGCCCAGACCATCTTTGACAGGTCCACCGAAGTGGTGAACCGGATGAACGATATCGCGGTCGAGGATTCGGTGCGCTTTACCCAGCGGGAGCTGGAGCGGAGCCGCGAGACCCTGGTGGAGGCGCGGCAGGCGCTGACCGCCTATCGCAACCGCTATCAGATCGTCGATCCGGCGGCGGATGTGGCGGCGCAGATGACCATCGTCGGGTCGTTGCAGCAGCAACTGGCCGAGGCGATGATCGACCTTGACCTGTTGAAGGCCAATTCCATGGCCGAGGATCCGCGCGTCACCTCGCTGGAACGCCGGATCAAGGTGATCGAGGACCGCATCAAGATAGAGCGGACCAAGCTGGGCCTGGGCTATGCCGGGGCCGAAGGCGGCACGATCGCCGATGCGGTGGCCGAATACGAGCGGCTGGCGGTCGATCAGGAATATGCCGAGACCGCCTATAATGCCGCGCGGGCGGCGCATGAGGTCGCCCTGGCCGACGCGCAACGGCAAAGCCGCTATCTGGCGGCGCATATCCTGCCCACCCTGGCGGAGACCGCGCGCTATCCGGAACGGCCGCTGATGCTGGGGCTGATTGCCGGGTTCCTGGCGATGATCTGGGCGGTGGGGGCGCTGATCTTCTATTCGATCCGCGACCGGCGCTAGGGGCGCGGGTGCATGATCCGGCTGATCGACCTGACCAAGACCTTCACGCTGGACGGCGTGTCAAAGACGGTGCTGCGCGATGTCAGCCTGACCCTGCCCTCGCGCACCTCGATCGGGCTTTTGGGGCGCAACGGCGCGGGCAAGACCACGCTGTTGCAGATGATCGCCGGCACCCAGCCGCCCACCTCGGGGCGGATCGAGGTGACGGGCAGCATGTCCTGGCCGGTCGGCTTTTCCGGCAGCTTTCACCCCGACCTGTCGGGGGCGCAGAACGTGCGCTATGTCGCGCGGATCTACGGGGTGGACAGTGACGAACTGGTGGATTTCACCGCGCGCTTCGCCGATCTGGGGCAGCATTTCCACCTGCCCTTCCGCACCTATTCATCGGGGATGCGGTCGCGGCTGGCCTTTGGCGTGTCGATGGGCATCCGCTTTGACACCTATCTGGTCGATGAGGTGACCTCGGTGGGCGATGCGGCGTTCCGGCTGCGGTCGAACGACCTGTTCCGCGAAAGGATGCAGGATGCCGGGGCGCTGGTGGTGAACCATGCCATGCCGGTGATCCGCGAGCTGTGTTCGGCGGTGATGGTGCTGGACAAGGGCCGGCTGACCTATTTCGAGGACGTGGCCGAGGGCATCGCCTGGCACGAACGCAACATGGCCGCGTGACCGCCGCGCGCCCGCCGCCCCGGCGGCTGTTGCCCCCCGGCGGCTGTTCCCCCGGCGCGGTCACAGCAGGCCGATGACGGCCTCGAGCTGCTGCAGATCGGTGATGCCGGTGATGAACAGCGCATCGGCGGCGCCGAATTCCAGCGTGGCGCGCGACAGGGCGGCGTCCAGCCGGGCGGTTGACAGGATGTCGGCCAGGCTGCGGCCGTCGTTGCCCCAGAGCGCCGGGTCCAAAAGGATATGGTCCTGGGCGGCGGAAAAGTCGGCAATGGTGTCGCGCCCGCCATCGAAGACAAAGCAATCGGCCCCGGCGCCGCCGATCAGCAGGTCGTCACCGGAGCCGCCGGCCAGGGTGTCGTCGCCGGTGCCGCCATCCAGCGTGTCATTGCCGGCCCGCCCCGCCAGGCTGTCGTTGCCGTCCAGCCCGGCCAGCCGGTTGTTGGCCGCATCGCCCGCCAGCCCGTCGCCGTGGACCGAGCCATAGATCGCCTCGATGCTGACCAAGAGATCGCCCGCCGCCTCGCCGGCGTTCAGCCCGGCGTTCTGCAGGTCGACCACCACGCCCGAGGTGGCGGCCCAGTAATAGGCCAGGTCAAAGCCCTCGCCGCCATCCAGCAGGTCGGCGCCGATGCCGCCCGACAGCCTGTCGTCGCCGGCGCCGCCCAGCAGGGTGTCGTTGCCGCCCCGCCCCTCCAGCTGGTCATTGCCCGCCAGGCCGGTCAGCAGGTTGTGGACGGCGCTGCCCAGGATCACGTCGCCGAATTCGGTCGCGGTCAGGTCCTCGATCCCCGCCAGGGTGTCGCCCAGCGCCGTGCCCAGCGTGCCGCGGCCGGCCTGCAGGTCGACGCGGATGCCGCTGCCCGCATCGGCATAGGTCGCCAGGTCGCGCCCCGGCCCGCCGTTCAGCAGATCGGCGCCTGCGCCGCCCGACAGGGTGTCGTCGCCTTCGCCGCCCAGCAGCGTGTCATTGCCGTCGCGGCCGATCAGCACGTCATTGCCGGCAAAGCCCAGCAGGCTGTTGTCGGCGGCGTCGCCGGCCAGATGGTCGTCGAAATTGGTCGCGGCCAGGCATTCGATGCTGGTGTAGCGGTCGCCCACCGCCTCTCCGCGGTTCAGCGCCGGGTTCGCCAGGTCGACGCCGACGCCGGCGCTGGCGGTCCAGAAGAAGGCCATGTCGAACCCCGCGCCGCCGTCGAGCAGGTCGGCGCCGGCGCCGCCTGACAGCCGGTCGTCGCCATCGCCGCCATAAAGCGTGTCGTCGCCGTCGCGGCCCTGGATATTGTCGTCGCCCGCCAGCCCCTCGATGCGGTTGCCCACGGCGCTGCCCAGCAGCATGTCGGCGTGGGCCGATCCGGCCAGGTCCTCGATGCTGGACATTGTGTCGCCCTGGGCCCAGGCCCAGGCGCCGCGGCCGACCTGCAGGTCGACCCAGACCGCCCCGGCCGAATCGTGATACCAGACCGCGTCGCGCCCCTCGGCCCCCAGCATCATGTCGGCGCCGGTGCCGCCGTCGAACGTGTCGTTGCCGATGCCGCCATAAAGGGTGTCGTTGCCCGCGCGCCCGATCAGCAGGTCATCGCCGCCCAGCCCCATCAGGATATTGGCCGCCGCGTCGCCCAGGATCTGGTCGCCGAATTCGGTGGCCACCACCAGTTCGATGCCCTGCAACCGGTCGCCGGCGGCGGCGCCCAGACCGGCGGCCGGGTCGGCCATGTCCAGCCGGATCGGGGCCGCCGCCTCCCAGTAATGGACCATGTCGTAGCCGGCGCCGCCGATGATCAGGTCGGCCCCCGCCCCGCCCGACAGCGTGTCGTCGCCCTCGCCGCCGTCCAGCGTGTCGTCGCCATCCATGCCATAGAGGCGGTCATTGCCGGCGCTGCCATAAAGGCCGTTGGCCAGCGCATCGCCGGTCAAGACGTCGGCATGGGCGCTGCCGAACACCGCCTCGATGCCGGTCAGCCGGTCGCCCGTCGCCTCTCCGCCCGCGCCGCTGTTCTGCCCGAGATTGACCGCCACCCCGGCGGCCGAATCCCAGTAGACGGCCATGTCAAAGCCCTCGCCCCCCTGCAGCCAGTCGGCGCCGGCGCCACCGATCAGCCGGTCGTTGCCCGCGCAGCCCATCAGCGTGTCGTCGCCGTCGCGGCCGAGCAGCGTGTCGTCGCCGGCCTGGCCGCAGAGCATGTTGGCACCGGCGGTTCCCGCCAGGCGGTCGTCCTGGTCCGAGCCCAGAACATCCTCGATCGAGCGGTAGACCTGCGTCGCGGCCCAGCCGCGCTGGCCGGTGCCGCTGTGCAGGTCAAGCTCGACGCCCTCGGTCGCGTCGCAGAAATCGACGGCATCGCGGCCCAGATCGCCGTCCATCGTGTCGGCGCCGGCGCTGATGCGAAAGCTGTCGTCGCCCGCCGTGCCCTGAATGAATTCGTCCTGCGGCGTACCCAACCAGACGCCGTTCACGGCCTGCATGACCGAAAGCGCGTGCCAGAGGTCGAAAAGACCGGCAAGGCCCAGGTCCTGCCGCGCCATCGCCAGCCCGTTCGACGACACGATCTGCACCTGATGGCCGCCAAAGCCCAGCAGGGCGCCGGTGGCGGTGGCGGTAAAGCTCAGGGCGCTGATGTCATAGACGCGGCCCCAGGCGCTGAGGTCGATGCGGTCGATGCCGCGCTGGAAATCGGCGATGGTGTCGCAGCCCGCGTCGCTGTCCATCACGAACAGGTCGGCCCCGGCCCCGCCAAAAAGCGTGTCGTCGCCCTTGCCGCCCGCCAGGATGTCGTCGCCGGCCTCGCCGCGCAGCACATCGTTGCCGTCGCCGCCCCAGATCAGGTCGGCCCCGGTGCCGCCGGCCAGCGTATCGGCGCCGGCCCCGCCCGAGACCGGGCTGCGCAACTGCGTCAGGTCGATGGCCAGCCGGGTGATGCCGGTGCCCTCGCTGCCGACAAAGACCTCGACCCCGCCGGCAACGGCACGCAGCCGGATGGCCGAGATGTTCTCCAGCCCGGTCGCCGGCGTGTCGAGCAGTTCCGACACCAGCACGAAGCGGCCGTCCGGCAGGATTTCCAGCAGGTTCAGCCCGCCGTCGCCACCCCCGGCCACCACCAGGCTGCGGCCGCCGGTGGTGATGGCGTCAAAGGCGCGGACCCCCTGCAACCGCGTGTCGAGCGTGTCGATCAGGTGATCGCGGGCGATCAGGGTGCCGGCCTCATCCACCTCGACCAGCGACAGCGAAGACGAGCTGGCCGAGGCGACCAGCAGATAGCTGTGGCCATGCGCGGTCACCGCCCGCATCCCGGTGGGATCGGCGATGCCCAGCCCCTGCGCCGCGCCGAGGCCCGCCACTTCGGTCAACTGGCCGGTGGCGTCGATACGGTAAAGCGACAGGCGGTCGGCCTGCAACGAGACGGCGGCCAGAAAGCGGCTGGCCCCCACCGAGATTTCGGTCAGTTCGGGAATGGCGACGCCTTGCAGCGGCGCGCCGGCCTGAACGGTCTGCCGCCAGGACAAGGTGCCGTCGGTGGCGATGGAATAGACCTGGATCGCGGCGGAATTCGCCAGCGCGGCATAGAAGAACCGCTGCCCGTCGATCTGGACGAATTCCTGGGCGGTGATGGCGCCGGCCGGGCCGCCCGCGGGGCGGATCGCCTTGCCCAGCGTGCCCGCCGCCTCGACCCGGTAGCTGAGCAGCGTCGTCGTCGCCGCGCCCGAAACCACCAGCGTCGGCAGGTTGCCGAAGGTGGCGATGTCCAGCGTCGGCTCTGCCACCAGTTCCGAGCCCGGCGCGACATAGACCTGATCGACCAGCGTCATCGCCCCCGACAGGCCGATGACCGCGACACCGCCGCCGGCGCGGGTCGAGGCGTAAAGGATGTCGGCGCCGTTCGACTGGGCCACGAACAGGTCGCCAATCCCCGAGATCATGTTGACCGGGGCATCCAGAAAGGTCTCGACCACACGAAATTCAAGCACGATGCACCCGGCAATCCCCAGCAACCCCGGCGGGCAGGATGCCGTGGCCCCGGTGCGGCGGCCGGGGCAAAGCCGGGCAAAACGGCGGCGTTTCGCGCGGATTTCCCTCGAAATCCATCAATTGCGCCGGGGCGGGGTTTCGGCCAGAAAGGGGCCGCGCCCCGACCGGATCGCGGGGCAACAGCGGGGCAAGAGGGCGGGCCTATGGCGGGCGCGGGCGAACATGTCACCATCGTCATGGCCACGCTGAACGGCGCGGCCTACCTGCCCGAGCAATTGCAGAGCCTGGCGGCGCAGAGCCATGCCGATTGGTCGCTGTTCGTGTCGGATGACGGGTCAGGCGACGCCACGCGGGCGATCCTGCGCGACTTTGGCCGCCGGCATCGGGTGCATCTGGTCGACGGGCCGGGCACAGTAGGCCAGGGCGGCGGGGCGGCGGCGAATTTCCTCTCGGCGCTGTGCCATGCCGACCTGCCGGCGGGGATCGTGGCCTTGGCCGACCAGGACGATGTCTGGCTGCCGGGCAAGCTGGCGCGGGGGCTGCGGCGCATGGCCGCCGCGCCGGGGACCGGGCCGCTGCTCTATGCCGCCGAAAGCGCGCTGGCCGACCGGCGGCTGAGGCCCTTGCGCCTGACCACCGCCGGGCGGGCCGAACCCGGCTTTGCCGCCGCGCTGGGGCAGAACCTGTTCGGCGGCCATACCACGATGTTGAACCCGGCGGCACTGGCGCTGGTGCGGGCGGCGGGGCCGGTGGCGGGCATCGCCTTTCATGACTGGTGGATCTACCAGCTCTTGGCCGGGGCCGGGGCGCGGCTGGTGCTGGACCCGGCGGCGACCGCGCTTTACCGCCAGCACGGCGGCAATGTGATGGGCGCGGCGCGCGGGCCGATGCAGGGCGTGGCGCGGCTGGGGCGGGTGCTGGACGGCCGCTGGAAGGCCGAGATGCAGGCCCAGGCCGGGGCGCTGGCCTCGGTGGCGCATCTGCTGACCCCGGCGGCGCGGCAGACGCTGGAGCGGTTTCTGGCCGCGCCCGACCGTGGCATGGCCCGGGTGCGGCGGTTCCGCCAGCTGGGCATCCGCCGCAGCTCGGCCCGGGGCAACGTGCTGATGCTGGGGGCGGCCTTTGCCGGGCTTCTTTAGGGTCCTGACCCTAACTAGCGCCCGACGCCGGCGTAGTGGGTAAAGCCTGCCGCCCTGACCTCGGCCGGGGCATAGATGTTGCGCAGGTCGGCCATCCGCGGCGTCGCCATCCCGCTGGCCAGCCGCGCCAGGTCCAGCGCGCGGAATTCGTTCCATTCGGTCAGGATCACCAGCACGTCGGCCCCGGCGGCCGCCTGATAGGCATCCTCGACCCAGGTCACGCCGGGCAACAGCTCCTCGCCCTCGTTGCGGCCCTGCGGATCGCAGACCCGCACCCGGGCGCCCGCGCCGACCAGCGCCGGCACGATGGTCAGGCTGGGCGCGTCGCGCATGTCGTCGGTGTTCGGCTTGAAGGTCACGCCCAGCACGGCCACCGCCTTGTCGCGCAAATGGCCGTCACAGAGATCCTCGATCTTGTCGATCATCCGGCGCTTGACCTCGTCATTGACCTTGATCACGGTCTCGACGATCTGCATCGGCACGGCATGGTCCTGGCCGATCCGCGCCAGCGCCTTGGTATCCTTGGGGAAGCACGAGCCACCGTAGCCGGGGCCGGCATGCAGGAACTTGTTGCCGATGCGGCCGTCCATGCCCATGCCCCTGGACACCGCCTTGACATCGGCGCCCACCCGTTCACAAAGCGCGGCAATCTCGTTGATGAAGGTGATCTTGGTGGCCAGAAAGGCGTTGGCCGCATATTTGATCATCTCGGCGCTTTCCAGGTCGGTGTAGACCACCGGGAATTCGCGCAGGAACAGCGGGCGGTAGATCTCGGCCATCACCTTGCGAGCGCGCTCGGTCTCGGCGCCCACCACGACGCGGTCGGGGCGCATGAAATCGTCGATCGCCGCACCCTCGCGCAGGAATTCCGGGTTCGAGGCCACGTCGAACACCGCCGCGGGGTTGGCCGCGCGCACCGCCTCGGCCACCTTGCGGTTGGTGCCCACCGGTACAGTCGACTTGGTGACCACCACCGCGTAATCGGTCAGCGCGGCGCCGATCTCGGCGGCGGCGGCCATCACATAGGTCAGGTCGGCATGGCCGTCGCCGCGCCGGGTGGGGGTGCCCACCGCGATGAACACCGCCCCCGCGCCCTGCATCGCCATGCCCAGGTCGGTGGCAAAGCTGAGCCGCCCGGCCGCGACGTTCCGGGCCATCATCACATCCAGGCCGGGTTCGTAGATCGGCACCTCGCCGCGGTTCAGCCGGTCGATCTTGCCGGGGTCCTTGTCGACGCAGACGACGTCATGGCCGAAATCGGAAAAGCACACACCCGAGACCAGCCCGACATAGCCGGTTCCCACCATGACGATCTTCATGAAATGACCTTTCCAAGTCCAAATCGGCAGGCGGAGTTTGTCCATCCCGCCGGGGAAAGTCAAATCTCTGCGGGGGGCTCATCGGCGGGTTCCGCCGGCGGGCAGGGCAGCGGCAGGGGGCCGGTCCTGCGCCGGCTGATCGGGGCGGGAAACCGCATTTCCTCGGGCGCGTCGGCGCCATGCGGCAATAGCAGAGACAGCCGGATCTCGCCGTCGCGCCGCGTCACCTCGCCGCAGATCCAGGGGCAGCCCAGCGTCTCGGCGGCCAGGGGTTCGGCCTCGGTCACGGCCGACAGGTCGACCGCCTGGCCGTTCAGCGTCAGCACCTCGCCGGCGAGATGCGCCTCCAGCGTGGCATCCATCCGGATCGGAATGAGTTCGATATGCATCCTGCTATCCCTTCTGTCAGAACCAGCGGCCGATGGCCGTCGCGCGCAAGGTCATCGCCGCACCCTTGCTGACCGCCGCGATGGCGCGCAGGGTGCCGATGGTGGCGGTGGGGGCGGCGGCGTTGGTCGCCCAGGTGTCGGCCTCGTCGCAGTCGCTGGTCAGCATCGGCGCGGCGGCAAAGGCGGCGGGAAAGGTCCAGCTGATGTTGGCCGACCGGAACAGGCTGCCCAGCGCGGTGCTGGCATTGGCCGCTGACAGGTTGACGCGGGTGCAGATCTGGGTGCCGTCGGCGAACCGGACGTAGTCGCCATTGGCGTTCGATCCGCGCTCGACCACCGCGCCGGTGGGGCTGCCGCCCGACTGGCTGACCGGGCCCAGCACATTGTGCCGGCCAAACAGCGGCCGCCAGGGCGACCAGGGCTGCGCCTCGCTGGACCGATAGCGCCGGGTGTAGAGCGTATCGCTCAGCGCCGACATCCAGATCTGGGTGAAATTGGTGTTGTTGTAGCGCATGACCATGCCCTGGCCGAACTTGTTCTCTCCGGCGGGAAAGGCGCCCAGGGTCTGGGTGCTGGTCTGAAAGAACCCCTGCGGCATGTCGGTCTGGTCGATGTCGGCCAGCAGGGTTTCCGGCCCCGGCGCCTGCCCGCCGCCCAGGCCGAAATCCCCGACCTTCAGCAGGCGGTTCGCCCCGGTGTCGGTCCGCGTCTGCGTCACCGCGGTGCCGGTCAGCGGCAGGTTCAGCGCCAGGCCGGTCTGCGACAGCACCATCGGCGCCACGCCCCCCACGGCAAAGCCGATCTGGTTCGCCGCCGGCCGGCACAGCCCGGTGTCGGGATCGGCGGCAAAGCCCAGCGCCGGCGTGGCGGCGGCGCCGTCTGGCAGGCGCGCGCCGGCCGGCAATTCGACCACGGCATCGCCCGGCGCGATGCTCAGCCCGGTGGCAAAGCTGCTGCCGTCGGCGCTGACCTTGATCGAAAAGCCGTCGCTGCCGGTGGTGCCCATCTCGGCCCGGCCGGAAAATCCGGTCTGGAACAGCAGGCTGGCGGTGTCACCGGGCGCGGCCTTGTTCAGCTTCAGCTGGTGGCCAGCGCCGGCATGGTTCAACAGGGTCGCCGGCGCCGAGACCGACAGCCGGTTGGTCGCGTCCGGTTCCGCCGAAACGCCCAGTTGGGCAAAGCGGGCCGCGCCCTCGGATTGCGCCGCCCAGGCCAGGCCGTCAAAGGCCGCCACCTGGTGTTCGGCCAGCACATAGGCCTGCCAGCCCGGCCGCGGGACGTAGAACTGCCAGCCGGTCTGGGTCATCACCGCGATCCGGCCCCCCTGCCCGGCCCAGTCCAGCACCGCCCCCGCCGGCACGATATGCCGGTCGCCGACCGACGCCAGCTCTGGCGGCACGGTCTGGTCGCGGCTGATCACCGCCAGTTGCACCAGCACGTCCAGCGCCAGCAGGGCCTCGTTATGGGTGACGTGTTTCTGCGCCTGGCTGGGCAGGATCAGGGGCAGCGACAGGATGTCGGTGTCGTCGGGCATGGGTCAACCTCCGCGGGAACGCCTTGGGGCGCGACCCTAGAGAGCGGGGTTCAACGCGGCGTAACCACAGCGCGCGCACCCAGGCGCGGCGCCGCAACGCACCGCAAGAGCGGTCAGTTCAGCCCGATCAGGCTTTGCGTGCTGATCTCGCCGGTGATCGGGTCGACCGTGTCGCTGCGAAAGGCGATCATCGCGCCGGGGGCGAACAGCAGCACGCTGTCCGACACCAGATGGCCGTCCACCGTCAGCTTGCGGCGGAACTCGACCACCTCGTAGCGGCAATCCTCCCAGTCCTGCCGGTCCTCGCCCAGGATCTCGATCTCGGCCAGGATCGGCACCCAGGCCGCGCCGCCCTGCCGCATCCGGCCCTCGGCCCGCGCCATGCCGCCATCGGCCCGCACCCGGGCCAGGTCGGGCAACAGGCCGTCCCAGCGGTATTCCGCCGCCAGGACCGGCGATTTCTGCTCCAGCGGCCAGATGCCATCCTTGACCTTCGAGGTGGTGTCGCCGCTGCGATAGGTCAGCACATCGCCGTCGCGCGACAGATACTCTACCGTCCGGCCGTGGTCATAGACCGCCCGGGCCGGCATCTCGTCGGCGCCGAAACAGCCCGCCCCGGCCGGCCCCGCCGCCAGGGCGACCAGCAGCGCGATGGACCGCGCCGGCCTCATGCAAACACCCGCACCCCCTGCTCGGTGACGATGGCATCCAGCCGCTGGTCGGTCGGCTCGATCGGCACCTCGTCCACCTCTTGCGCGGCAAAGGCAAAGCCCACCGCGATGGTCTCGGCCCGGGCGCGCAGCGCCTCGAGCGTGCGGTCATAAAAGCCGCCGCCATAGCCCAGCCGGAACCCGCGGGCGTCAAAGGCCAGAATCGGCACGATCAGCACCGCCGGCTCGACCCAGGCGCCCTCGGCCGGGATCATCGTGCCGAAACCGCCATCGGCCATGGCGCAGCCGGGCGACCATTCGCGGAACCGCAGCGCCTGCGCCGGACCGGGGATCACCGGCACCCCCACCGGGCTGCGATGCGCCGCCATCGCCGGCAGCGGGTCGATCTCGGTCCGGATCGGCAGATAGCCGGCCAGCACCTTGCCCCGGTGCGGCGCCAGGAAATCGGCCAGCAGTTCGGCCGCCTGCCCCTGCCCCGCGGCAAAGGCCCGCTTGCGGGCGGCAAAGGCGGCCTTGCGGGCCAGATGCTTGTTGTCGGTCATAGCAGCACCAGCGTTGCCAGCCCCAGAAAGACGAAAAAGCCCACCACATCCGTGACCGTGGTGACAAAGGTGCCCGAGGCCAGCGCCGGGTCAACCCCGAACCGCTCCATCGTCAGGGGCACCATGATCCCGGCCAGCCCCGCCACCACCAGGTTGACCACCATGGCCGCCGCGATCACCGCGCCCAGCGTCGGGTCGCCGAACCAGACCCAGCTGACCAGCCCCATCACCAGCGCAAAGAACAGCCCGTTCAACAGCCCCACCGCGCCCTCGCGCCAGACCACGCGGGCGACGTTGGCGCCGGTCAGGTCGCGCGTCGCCAGCGCCCGCACCGCCACCGTCAGGCTCTGCGTGCCGGCATTGCCGCCCATCGAGGCAACGATCGGCATCAGCACCGCCAGCGCCACCAGCCGGGCAATGGCATCCTCGAACTGCGAGATCACCAGGCTGGCCAGGATCGCCGTCATCAGGTTGATGAACAGCCAGGGCAGCCGCTGCCGCGCCGTTTCCAGCACCCGGTCGGAAATCGAGCTTTCGTCGCCGACACCGGCCAGGCGCAGCATGTCTTCCTGGTGTTCCTCGTCCAGCACGTTCATCGCGTCGTCGATGGTGATCACGCCGACCAGCCGGCCGGCATCATCCACCACCGGACAGGAAATCAGGTGATACTGGTTGAAGATATAGGCCACGTCGGCCTCTTCGTCGGTGGCGCTGATGGTGCGGAAACTGTCTTCCGCGATGTCGCGCAGCCTGACCGCCCGGCCCGACGACAGGATGCGCCCCAGCGTGACATAGCCGGTCGGATGCAGCCGCGGGTCGATCAGGATCATGTGGTAGAACTGGTCCGGCAATTCCTCGGCGCCGCGCAGGTAGTCGATGGCCTCGCCCACGGTCCAGTGTTCCGGGGCCACCACCGTTTCGCGCTGCATCAGGCGGCCGGCGGAATATTCCGGATAGGACAGCGCCTGTTCCACCGCCACCCGGTCGGCATCTTCCAGCGCCTCCAGGATCTTTTCCTGCGCCGGCTCGTCCAGGTCTTCAAGGATGTCGACCACGTCATCGGTGTGCAGCTCGCGCATCGCCTCGGCGACCACGTCCTCGGGCAGCGCCTCGATGACCTCCTCGCGGATGGCGTCGTCGATTTCCGACAGCACCTCGCCGTCGATCCCGCCGTGCCACAGCGCCAACAGCTTGGCCCGGTCTGCCGCGCCGATCTGTTCCAGCAGGTCGGCGATGTCGGCGGCGTGCAATGGCTCCAGCAGGGCGTCCAGCCCGGCCGAATCACCGGCCTCGACCGCCGCCAGCACGGCGTCCAGCCGCTGCATGGCCAGCGCCTCTTCGTCCAGCTCTGCCCGGTCTTCCGCCATGTATCCCCCGTCCGATTGCCGCGACCTTACCGGAAGCAGTTTCAGCAAAACAGGGGAAAGCGGCAGATTCCCTTTCCCCGGCGACGGCTTATGATGGGGCGCCTGGCTGGAAAGGGCGCGACATGGCAGATCTACTTCTGGGGCAGGTGCTGTCCTTCTCGGGCGATCCCTTCGCCGAAGGGCCAGAGGCCGCCCGCCACATCGGCCACGGCGCCGTGCTGGTCGACCGGGGCCGCATCGCGGATCTGGGCGAGGCGGCGGCCCTGATCGCCGCCCACCCGCAGGCCGCGCGCCACGACTATGGCCGGGCGCTGATCTCGGCCGGCTTCGTCGACGCCCATGTGCATTACCCGCAGACCGCCATCATCGCCTCCTGGGGCAAGCGGCTGATCGACTGGCTGAACCAGTATACCTTCCCCGAGGAAATGCGCCTGGCCGACCCGGTGTATGCCGCCGAGATCGCCGGCCGCTACCTCGACCTCGTCACCGCCAACGGCACCACCACCGTCTGCAGCTACTGCACCATCCACCCCGCCTCGGTCGACGCCATCTTCGGCGCGGCGCAATCGCGCGGGCTGCGGCTCTATGCCGGCAAGACCTGCATGGACCGCAACGCGCCGGACGGTCTGCGCGACACGGTGCAATCGGCCTATGACGACAGCAAGCGGCTGTTGAACAAATGGCACGGGGTCGACCGCCTCTCCTATGTCATCACGCCGCGCTTCTCGCCCACCTCGACGCCCGAACAACTGGCCGCCCTGGGCGCGCTCTGGGGCGAATATCCCGATTGCCTGATGCAGACCCACCTTTCCGAACAGACCGATGAAATCGAATGGGTGCGGCAGCTTTACCCGCAATCGCGCGACTATCTGGATACCTACGAGGCGCAGGGCCTCTTGCGCGAAGGCGCGCTTTACGGCCACGCCATCCACCTGACCCCGCGCGAAAAGGACCGCCTGGCCGAGGCCGGGGCCAGCCTGATCCATTGCCCGACCTCGAACACCTTCATCGGCTCGGGCCTGTTCGACATCGGGCTTGCCCAGAGCCTGCGCGTCGGACTGGCCACCGATACCGGCGGCGGGTCGTCGTTTTCCATGCTGCGCACCATGGCCGCCGCCTACGAGATCGCCCAGCTTCGCCACCACCCGCTGCACCCGGCGCAATTGTGGTGGCTGGCGACCGCAGGCTCGGCCCGCGCGCTGCATGCCGATCACCAGATCGGCAATATCGCCAAGGGGATGGAGGCCGATCTTGTGGTGGTCGACCTGGCCTCGACGCCGGCCATCGAACAGGCGGCACGGCGGGCGGAAACCATCTGGCAGCAGATCTTCCCCACCATCATGATGGGCGACGACCGCGCCATCCGCGCCACATGGGCGGGCGGCAAGCTGCTATGACCTTGCTGGCAGAAGCGGCCCGGAAAGGGGCCTTACTGGCCGCCCTTGGTGCTGGCGGTCAGCACCGGTGCCTCGCCCGGCATCCCTGCCTCGGGCGCGGCCTTGGCCATGATCGTCGGATCGGCCTTGGCCTTGGGGTAGATAAAGCCGCTGACCGGATAAAGCCGGCCATAGCTGCCGGGGTTCGATTCGACCTTCACCGCCGACCAGTCGCCCTTGTCCGACACGTCGATCACCGACATGCCCAGCGACACCTGATTGCGCTTCCAGTTGGCGTGGTCGACGCGGATCTCGCGTTCCGACACGATCTCCGAGACCACCGCGACATGCCCCATCGGCAGCTTGCGCGTGCCGCTGAACACCATGACCGAGCCGATCTTCGGATCGTGGCCGCGGTCGTAGACGCCCTTGGCGCCGGCCCACCAGGTTTCCGCATTGCCGCGAATCTCGACGCCCGACATGGTGCGGGCAAAGGGCACGCACCAGACCCGTTCGCCGCGCTTGCGCTTGGCATGGGCCTCTTCCACCGCCATCGTCGACCGCGTCACGTCGATCGAGCCTTCGTCCGGCTGCATCATCCGCGTCGCCTGCGGCACCGAGCAGGCGCCCAGAACAGACAGGGCGGCACCGGCAAGGGCAAGGCGCAACAGGGCACCGGAACGGCGGATTGGCATGAATGTCCCTCAGGCAGTCTTTGTTGCCCTCGACAAACACGGCCCGGCGCGATGGCACAACCGCGAAAATCACGGCTCGGCAACAATCCGCCAGTTTCTTGTCATATCTCGTGATCGACCGGAACCGATCCGCCGATTCCGCGCCGCCCGGCCACCCCGCCGGGCGCCCCTGCCTGAAAATCAGGCATCCAGCTCCCAGCCGTCGGGATAGAAATCGAACGCCAGCGCGATGGCCGTGGCGCGTTCCTCCCACAGCCAGACATCGTCGGCGGTCACGGGAATCGGCCCGATCGAGGCGATGACCGTCTCGCCATCCTTCAGCCGCCGGGTGCGAAAGCCCTTGGCCTTCAGCGCCCGCTCGAACCCGGCCCAGTCGGCGTCGTTCTCCTCGACGAAAAAGGCATAATCCACAACGGCGCGCGCCGGCAGCCTTACCCCTTTCGACTGGCGAAAGGTGTCAACGGTGTCGCGGCGTTGGGCGGCGTAATTGTGGCTCATGCCGCCTTATACCGCGCCGCGCGGCCGCCCTCAACGGGGGCCGTCAGGGGTAGCTGGGGGCGGGGGGGCGCCTCAGCCCGCCGCCGGGCAATAGCCGCGATCCGCCGCCGCCGTGGGCGTCCAGAAGGCCAGGTTGTCCGCTTCGAACGGGCGGTCGGCGATCTCTGCCTCCACCCCGTCCAGCCAGCGCAGGTTGCGCCGCAGATCGACCCGGCAGGCCTGCACCGGCGCCCCGCCCGAAGGCGTGAACTCTTGCGTGTAACCCACGACGGTGAACTGGAAATCCAGGAATTGCACCTCGACCGCCTCATAGCGGCTGCCGGCATCTGTCACCTGCCGCGTCTCGATGCGCAGCACGGTCGCCTCGGGGCCCACCGCCAGCGACAGGCCCTGGTCCTGCGGCGCCATGCCGGGGCTGCGGGCCGCCACCGGCGTCACCACCAGTTGCGGGTCGTCGCCCTCGATCACTTCGGCCAGGCCCTGCCAGATCCGCAGCCGCGCCGCGCCGCCGTCCTCGTCCAGCAGGGCGACGAAGGCAAAGCCCTGCCCCGAGTGGCCCGCCCAGTTGCCCGCGACCCGCGGCTGCGGCCCGGCCACCGCCGCCGTTTCGGCCCGGACCGCGCCCATCGGCCCCACCTGTGTCGCCGCGACCACAAGTCCCAGCCCAACCGCCCGCGCCGCCCCAGAAATGCCACGCATGAATTGTCTCCTCTTCGCGCCGTTCTGGCGTAAGCTGCGGCGGCTGGCTTGGCAAAGCGGGTTTTCCCCACCCTGCCCGGCGCCGCCGTTCACGATACCCCGGCCCGCAAGGCCGGCCACTGGAAAGACCCAAAGATGCGCATGATCGCCCTTCTCGCCTCGGCCGCCATGGTCGTCAGCCTGTTCCTGCCCTGGCTGAACCCCGCCCTGGGCGCCGGGGGCTTCGTGCCCTGGGATCTGGTCAAGAACATCGACCCCGATGCCGAGACGCTGAAGAAATTCGTGACCGAGGCGCCGCCCCTGCTGCTGGTCTTTCTGGCCACCTTTCCGCTGGCGGCGCTGTTTGCGCTCCTGGCCCTGGTCGGCGCACCGGTCCGCCTGCTGGCGCTGCTGGCCGGTGGCGGGGCGATCGGCCTGATCGGCTATGCGCTATGGAAGCTGCGCGACCAGGCGACCGCCATGGGCATCCCGCTGCCCACGACCGAGAACCTGACCGATTACGCCAAGGCCTCGACCGATGTCTTCGGCTACGGCGCCTTTGCCTGGGCCGGCGGCGCGGCGATCCTGCTGCTGGCGGCGCTGGTCGGCTTTGGCGACCGCCGCTAGGGGGCAGTAATCCGGGCGGCCTCACCCGAGCTTTCGCAGGCCAACCCCCCGGATCTACTGGCGCCCCCGTCCCATCATGGGGCGCTAGCCCATCAGCCGCGCGGCGATCCGGTTCTGCCGTTCCACCGCCCGGCCCAGGTCCAGCGTGGTCAGCGCCCCGTCCCGCACCACCTGCCGGCCCTCGACGAACAGGTGCCGCACCCGCTGCGGCCCGCACAGCACCAGCGCCGCCACCGGGTCCCAGGACCCCGCCGCCGCCACGCCCGAGACATCCCAGACCGCCACATCCGCCCGCTTGCCCGGCTCCAGGCTGCCGCAGTCGCGCCGGCCCAGCACCCGCGCCCCGCCCAGCGTGGCGATCTCCAGCGCCTCGCGCGCGCCCATCGCGTCCGCCCCCGCGCCACCCGCTGCATCAGCAGCGCCTGCCGCATCTCGGCCGCCAGGTCGCCGGCGTCGTTGCTGGCCGATCCGTCCACCCCCAGCCCGACGTTCACCCCCGCATCCCGCATCGCCCGCACCGGCGCGATGCCAGAGCCAAGCCGACAATTCGAACATGGGCAATGCGCCACCCCGGTGCCGGACCGGGCAAAAAGATCAATTTCCGAACCATCCAGCTTTACGCAATGGGCGTGCCAGACATCCGGCCCCGTCCAGCCCAGGCCTTCGGCATATTCCCCGGCCGGCAGCCGAATGTCGCCAGCGAATAGGCGATGTCCTCGTCGTTCTCGGCCAGGTGGGTGTGCAGCATCACCCCCTTGTCCCGCGCCAGCAGCGCCGCCTCGCGCATCAGGTCGCGGCTGACCGAGAACGGCGAGCAGGGCGCCAGCCCCACCCGCACCATCGCGCCATCCGCCGGATCGTGGAACCGCTCGACCACCCGCTGCATGTCGGCCAGGATATCCGCCTCGCGCTCGACCAGCGCATCGGGCGGCAGGCCGCCCGCCGATTCGCCAATGCTCATCGCGCCCCGGGTCGGATGGAACCGCAGGCCCACCTCGGCGGCGGCATCTATCGTATCCTCCAGCCTCGCGCCGTTGGGATAGAGATAAAGGTGGTCCGAGGTCAGCGAACACCCCGACAGCGCCAGTTCCGCCAGCCCGATCTGGGCCGAGACGAACATCTCTTCCGGCCCGAACCGCGCCCAGATCGGGTAGAGCGTCTTGAGCCAGCCGAACAGCAGCGCGTCCTGCCCGCCCGGCACCGCGCGGGTCAGCGTCTGGTAGAGGTGGTGATGCGTGTTCACCAGCCCCGGCGTCACCACGCAGCCCGCGGCCTCGACCACCTCGGCCCCCGCCGGCGCCTGCAGCCCCTGGCCGACGGCGGCGATCACCCCGCCGCGGATCAGCACATCGGCCCCGGCCAGTTCGCGCCGCGCCTCGTCCATCGTCACCACGGCGGCGGCCCTGCGCAAGAGAATGTCGGACATGCGTTCCCCCTTGAACCCCTTCGGTGGAACGAAACCGGCGGGCCGACAGAAGGGGCAAGGACTCGGCGACCGCAAGGGCTGCATAGCGCAGCGCGGCGCCCGGCTCAACCTTTGCCGGCGCGGGCGGTCAGCGGCCGGCCAAGAGCGCCATCGCCTCGGCATGCAGCGCCGGTGAAGACGCCGCCAGCACCTGGCCGCCCTCATGCACCGGGCCGCCCTGCCAGTCGGTCATCATGCCGCCGGCCGCCTCGATCACCGCGATCGGCGCCTGCACGTCATAGGCCTGCAGGCCCGCCTCGATCACCAGGTCGATCTGCCCGGCCGCCAAGAGCGCATAGGCATAGCAATCCATGCCATAGCGCACCAGCCTGGCCCGTTCGGCCACCCGGCGGAAGGCCGCGCCCTCGGCCGCGGTGCCGACCTCGGGAAAGGTGGAAAACAGGATCGCCTCGGCCAGCGGCCGCGCCGGGCGCACCCGCAGATCGGCGCGACCCAGCGGCCCGTTCACCTCGGCCCGGCCAAAGCCGCCCTCGAACCTTTCGCCGATATAGGGCTGGTCGATGATGCCATAGACCGGCCCCGCCGCATTGCGCACCGAGATCAGCACCCCCCAGGTCGGGGTGCCCGACAGATAGCCGCGCGTGCCGTCGATCGGGTCCAGCACCCAGGTCAGGCCCGATTGTCCCGCGACGGCGCCGAATTCCTCGCCCAGGATGCCGTCCTGCGGCCGGCGCCGGGCCAGGATGGCGCGCATGCGTTCCTCCGACAGCCGGTCGGCCACCGTCACCGGATCAAAGCGTTCGGTTTCCTTGTTGTCGGCGGTCAGCCCGGCCTGACGGAAATGGCCCAGCGTCGCCTCGCGGGCCGCATCGGCCAGCGCATGGGCCGTGGCGACCAGTTCCGCCGCCTCATCCTTGCTGATCGTCATCGCCTGCATGCCTCCGGCTGTTCCCCGCCCGGCGCTATCAGGGCACCGGGCGCGGGGTCAAGCGGGTAGCGATACAAAGGGCATCAGCCAGTGAACGTCAGCCGGGGGGCGCCGAGGGCAGGCCTCAGCCTTCCCCCACCCTTTGGTCCAGCTAAGCCGCGTCGGACAGCACGCGGGCCAGGTCGAACAGGCGGCGGCGCTGCGCTTCGGGGATCGAGTAGTAGGAGCGCACCAGTTCCAGCGCCTCCTTGTCGGCCAGGATATCGCCCTGCGGGGCAACGGTCTGCTGTTCTTCGGACAGGCCCTCGAAGAAGAAGGCGATCTGCACGCCCAGCGCATCGGCGATATCCCACAACCGCGAGGCGCTGACCCGGTTCATCCCGGTTTCGTATTTCTGGATCTGCTGGAACTTGATGCCCACTTTGTCGGCGAGTTGTTGCTGGGTCATACCCACCATCCAACGGCGGTGGCAAATACGCTTGCCCACATGGGCGTCAACAGGATGCTTCATTCTTTACTCCGTCGTGGCGCGCAACATGCGCTCGTCCCCAGGAATGTATAAGCATAAAACGTGCCAAAAATGGGGCCGGCTGAAAAGAATCGAATAATTCTGAAATGCCTGTCAAAACCTGTCCATTTGGACAAGTTAATTATTCGCTTGTATAATAACAACCGCAGACGAATCGGATAACACCGGAACGCGCCTTTGGGTGGGGCGACTCGCCTTCCGGTCGATTTCCATAATGCAATTGCATTGTGCAAAACATTCGCGTCCCGCTTGGCGGCCCGGGCCGCCGCAGACTGGCGCCGGTCGGCGGGCCGCGATAAGTCTGGGGCGGGAATCCGGGCCGGCCTGGCCGGCCGGCAGCAGGAGATCGCGATGAAGGCCTGGCTTGTCGAGACGCTCGATCAACCGCCGCGGCTGGCGGAACTGGACCGCCCGGTGCCGGGGCCGGGCCAGGCGCTGGTGCGGATTGCCGCCGCGGGGCTGAACTTTGCCGACCTGCTGATGGCGCAGGGCAAGTATCAGGACCGCCCCGCCCTGCCCTTTGTTCCGGGCCTGGAACTGGCCGGCACGGTGCAGGCGCTGGGGCTGGAAACCGCCGGGCCCGCCCCCGGCAGCCGGGTCGCGGCCCATGTCGCGGGCGGCGCCTTTGCCGAATATGCCCTGGTGCCGGCCGACCGGCTGCTGCCCCTGCCCGATGCGATGCCGATGGAGCATGCGGCGGCCTTTCAGGTGGCCTATGGCACCTCGCACCTGGCGCTGGCGGTCAAGGCGGCGCTGGCCCCCGGCGAGACGCTGTTCGTCACTGGTGCTGCCGGCGGCGTCGGGCTGACCGCAGTCGAGATCGGCCGCCTGCTGGGCGCCCGCGTCATCGCCCAGGTGCGCGGGCCGGAAAAGGCGGCGCTGGCCCGTGCCGCCGGCGCCGAGGTGGTGATCGACGCCGACCACCCCGACCCGAAGGGCGCGCTGCGCGATCTGGGCGGGGTCGACGTCGCCTATGACACCGTCGGCGGCGCCGGGTTCGACGCCATCCTGCGGGCGATGCGGCCGGGCGGGCGGATGCTGGCGATCGGCTTTGCCGGCGGCGAGGTGCCGCGCGTGCCGCTGAACCAGCTTTTGGTGCGCAACGTCAGCGTGATCGGCCTGTGGTGGGGCGGCTACCTGAACTTTGCGCCGCAGGTGCTGAACCGGTCTCTGGCCAGCCTGCTCGACTGGTATGCCGCCGGCCGGCTGCATCCGCATGTCTCTGCCGTCCTGCCCCTTGCCGCCCTGCCCGAGGGGCTGGAGCAGATCCGCAGCCGCCGCGCCACCGGCAAGATCGTGCTGCGCATCGGCTAGCCCCCTCATCGCTTGCTGCGCGGCGCTCTTCGGTCCCCGCGACAGGCGTTTCAGCAGCAATAGGCGCAGCGCAGTTCCGCCATCAGCGTTTCCACCACCTCGTCGCGCCGCGCCGTGCCGCGGTAAAGGCAGATGTTGGTCTCGCCCAAGGGGGGCAACTGGTTGTCCCCGGCCAGCGCCACCGTGCCTTCGGGGATGCCGCCCTGCATCCGCGCCGAGACCGCCAGATCCGCCGCCACCGTCGCCTCGACCACCTGTTCGCTCTCGCCGCCGGCGGCGATTTCCCAGTCGATACCGGCCGCGTCCAGCGCCGCCTGCGCCCGCGGGCGGAACACGCAGGTATCCTTGAAGCCCAGCCGCAGCGGCCGGCGCTGCCAGGCCGTGCCCTCGGGCGCACCGATCCAGACCAGCGGCCGGCTGCCCAACCGTTCGGCCTGCGGGTCGGGCGCCTCTTCGGTGGTCACGATCACATCGTAATCGCCGCGCGCAAAGCCCTCTTTCAGCAGCACGGTAAAGGACGAGGTCAGGTTGATCCGCACCCGCGGATAGGCCTGGGCCATCCGCTTCATGATGCCGGGGATCGCCGGATAGACCACGTCATGCGGCACCCCCAGCCGGATCGAGCCGTCAAACACCCCCAGCCCCATCCGGCTCAGCGCCTCGTCGTTCAGGGCCAGCATGCGGCGGCCATAGGACAGCAGCTGCTCGCCCTCGGCCGACAGTGCCAGCCGCCGCGCCGCGCGCAGGAACAGCGTCTGGCCCAGCGCCTCTTCCAGCCGCTTGATCTGCATCGAGACCGCCGATTGCGTCAGGTTCAGGAACCCCGCCGCCTTGGTGACGCCGCCGGTATCGGCCACGGTGACAAAGGCGCGCAGGGCGGTCAGGTCGAGGTTGCGGGGCATATCACGGTTCCTGATGGAAGGCTTCACAATCATTCGTTTCCAGAATGAAGCACAAGCCGTCATATTCATCAACAGAAATGATGCGCCCACCTTCCGGCATCACCAACACAGATGGAGACCGCGATGACCAGCCTCAGCCGCCGCCTGCCCCGCACCGCCCGCCGCCGCCCCGGCCTCTTGGCCCGCCTGGGGGCTTTGCTGTCGCTGCGCCGCCAGCGCGCCCGGCTGGCGCAGCTGGACGACCGCGCCCTGCGCGACATCGGCATCACCCGCGCCGAGGCCGAGGCCGAGGCCCGCAGGCCGGCCTGGCAGGCCCCGTCGCACTGGCGCGCCTGAACCCCGCCCCGGCGGCGGCAGGATTTCCCACCGGAAATGCTTGAAATCGCACGCCTGAATTCCGATATTCAGACCCATGTGGCCGCGCCGGCCAAATCGGCGTTGCCCCTTGGGACAACATCGGAGGCTTCAATGGCTCAATATGACACGATCCGCAGCGTAGGCGTTGGCGCCCGCGCGCAGATCGACGAAGGGCTTCGCGCCCATATGAACAAGGTTTACGGGCTGATGTCCGTGGCCATGCTGGTGACCGGCGCCGCCGCCTGGGCGATTTCCGGCCTGGCAACCACGACCAACCCGGCCGAGGCGGTTCTGCAACTGCCGAACGGCACGCTGATCAACAGCTTTGGCTCGGCGATCTACGCCAGCCCGCTGAAATGGGTGATCATGCTGGCGCCCTTGGGGCTGGTCTTTGCCTTCGGCGCGCTGATCAACCGCATGTCGGCGGCCACCGCGCAGCTGGTGTTCTACGTCTATGCCGCGCTGATGGGCCTGTCGCTGTCGTCGATCTTCCTGGTCTTCACCGGCGCCTCGATCGCGCAGACCTTCCTGGTGACGGCCATCGCCTTCGCCTCGCTGTCGCTCTACGGCTACCTGACCAAGCGCGACCTGGGGCCGATGGGCGCCTTCCTGATGATGGGCCTGATCGGCCTGATCGTCGCGATGATCGTCAACTGGTTCCTGGCGTCCGAGGGCCTCAGCTTCGCGATCTCGGCCATTGGCGTGCTGATCTTCGCCGGCCTGACCGCCTGGGACACCCAGAACATCAAGAACACCTATGTGCAGCACGCGCAGGTGATGGATCAGGAATGGCTGGGCAAGGCCGCCATCATGGGCGCGCTGAACCTCTACCTCGACTTCCTGAACCTGTTCATGTTCCTGCTGCAATTCCTGGGCAACCGCGAATAGCGAAGGCCAGGGCACCAGACGAAAGGGCCGGGGATTTCCCGGCCCTTTTTCATTGCATCGCAGCGGCGCGTCCGGGGCATCCCGGGGGCACGAACGGCCAGCCCCCAACTTCGTCCCCCCGGCGCGCACATGCGAAAAGGCCGCCCCAAGGGACGGCCCCACTCCGCACAGCGGCCTGGCAGGATCCTACTTGATCTTGCCTTCCTTGTATTCGACATGCTCGCGCTTGACGGGGTCATACTTCTTGACCACCATCTTTTCGGTCATGGTGCGGGCATTCTTCTTGGTCACATAGAAGTGCCCGGTGCCCGCCGTCGAGTTCAGACGGATCTTGATCGTCGTCGGCTTCGCCATAGTCGTTCTCCTTTGCCGGGGAAACGTGCGATCCCCCGCGAAATCCTTGAAGCCCGCCTTTTAGCCGCGCCCCTGCCGGAGTCAACAGCGAAACCGCCACCCGCCGGTCAATTTCTTGCGCCGCCGCCACGCGGGGCCACGCCGGGCCTCAGCCGGCCGCCCCGTCGCGCAGGGTGAACTGGGTCTGGGTGACGATGGCCGCCACCTTGCCATCGCTGCGGTAAAGCGTGGTCTGCCAGACCTGGGTCTTGCGGCCGATGTGCAGGGGCACCGCAACCGCCCTCACCCGGTCGCCCGGCGGCACCGCGCGCAGGAAATTCGTCTTCGATTCCAGCGTGGTGGTGCCCTCGCCCGGCGCCAGGTTCATGAAGGCGCCGGTGCCGCCGATATTGTCGGCCAGCGCCATGATCGCCCCGCCATGCAACACGCCATTGCGGTTGATCAGGTCCGGCCCCGCCGTCATTTCCGCCTCGACCCGGTCGGGGCGCGCGGCAAGGATGCGAATCCCCAGATGCTGCGCAAAGGGCGGCTGGTCCAGCGCCACCGGATGTATCTCGTCCATGCGCCCCTGCGCCTCCACCTTCGCCCGCCCCCCCGGATCTGGGGTCAGGATCCATTGCCATTCCCCCGCCGGCTGTCCGGATCCGACCGAAGACAAGGCGCAAGTCATAAGGCGCAAGGCTTGCAGGAATAGTGGGGCTGGTTCAAGGCCCTGCAACGCACCCCCGGGGGGCAGATCCGACCAACCCTCCGGGCGCGGAGAGACCGGGCGCTCACCGCCCCCGCGCCCCTTGCCCGGTGGCCCCGCGCAGCAGATCGCAACCCGTTGATCATCCCGATTTTCCGCGCTGGCGGCGAAATGGAAACGGCTCCCGCCCCTGACAGCCAGGCGCGGCAAAAGACCAGCACCCTCACCCCTCCACGCCCCCGCAGCTTCATCTTGGCAAAAATACTCCGGGGGAAGGGCGCTTGCGCCCGCGGGGGCGGCGCCCCCGTCCCCGGCCGGCCCATCTGTCCAGTCTGGGGAAAAACGTGCGGATGGCCTGTAAGCCGGATTCTGTCCGGGGGTTGCCCCCCTGGATGACCATTCCTCTCGCCCCGCCCTTGCGGACGGGGTCCAGCTGCCAACCCGGGCCTCTCGGGCTGAAGCGTCCCTGCGGCGGTATCCCCGGCCTTGCGGCCCCGGACCAGCCCCGCGCGAGGCCCCTATTTGGCATTGCTCCGGGTGGGGCTTGCCTAGCCGGTCCTGTTGCCAGTCCCGCGGTGGGCTCTTGCCCCACCGTTTCACCTTTACCTTGCGTGCAAGGCAGTCTCTTCTCTGTTGCGCTTTCCCTGGGGTTGCCCCCGCCGGGCGTTACCCGGCACCCTTGCTTCATGGAGTCCGGACTTTCCTCGCGGCGTTCGCCCGCCCCGCGGTCATCCAGCCATCCGCACCGGGGCGGCTTACGCCCCCGCCGGGGCGCGGTCAATCCCGTAGCGTCCGGCCCCGTAGCGCCGCGCCAGCGCGGCGGCCAGGGCGGCGTCGGTGGCATCCTGCGGCCCGCTGGCCCAGGGCCGGAACCGCAGGCGGAACGCGCCCAGCAGGTTTTCCGCCTGCGGATAGCCAAAGGCGCGGGCATCGGCGGCAAAGCTGCCCCCGGCCCCCCCATCTCGCATCGCGCCGCCCTGCAGCTCCGGCCAGACCGACAGGCCCGCCAGCGCCAGCCGGCGCCAGTCAAAGCGCGGGCCGGGGTCGGTCTTGCGGTCGGGCGCCATGTCGCTATGCGCGATCACCCCCTGCGGCGGGATATCCCAGCGCCGCAGGATCCCGGCCAGCAGATGCTCCAGCGCCGCCATCTGCGGCTCGGCAAAGGGTTCGACCCCGGAATTCTGCAACTCGATCCCGATCGAGCGCGAATTCACGTCGCCCGCCCCGCCCCATTCCCCCGCCCCGGCATGCCAGGCGCGCAGGCCTTCATCCACCAGCTGTTCGGTGCTGCCGTCCCGGTCGATCAGCCAATGCGCCGAGACCTCATGCTCCGGCGCGCAGAGCCGGGCCCGCGCCTCGGCGGCGCTGGCCATGGCGGTATAGTGCAGCACCACCAGCGACGGCCGCAGCCCGCCGCGCCGCTCGCCGCAATTCGGCGAGGGAAACCGGTCACTGCAACGCGGTGCGGAAGGGGCGCGGGTCCCAGCCGCAGGCAAAGCCGTCGCCATCGGGGTCCAGCCCCAGCCGGTCGCGGTCCGGCCCGCCGCGGGCCAGGAAATCCTGCATCGCCAGATCGGGCGAGGCATATTTCGCGCAGGCCACATTGACGTTCTTGGCGCCGAACTTGCTGCGCGAATAAAGCTGTGTGCCCGGATCATGCGTGGTCGCCAGCGCGAATTCCACGATGTTCGGCCCGGTGTCGCCGGGACGCTGCGGCAGGTCCTTGGGCTGGACCACCACGTATTTCGCCCGGTTCTCGGCGATCCGCTCCTTGTCGCTGGCGATGGTCTCGCGCGAGGACACCGCGGCGAAATCCTGTTCGTCGGAAATCCCGGCGTGGCCGGCCGTCATCTCGCCGGTGTCTTCCTTGATCCCGTCCGGCGCATTGCCGCGCGGCCGCACCGCCGGCTGGGCGGTGATGTCGACCGGCGTCGGCGACAGCGGCGCGGTGGCCGCCGGGGCCGCCGTGCCCTGGGCGCGGTCGATCGCGGCCGAGGCGGCGGCGGGGTCGAACCCGCCCGCCGGGGCGACCGGCGCCGGCGTCGCGGCCGGCGGCGGGGCATAGGTGTTGCGGATATAGGAATTGTAATCCTGGAACCCGACACCCGCGCCGGAATCCGGCACCGAGGGCTGGCAGGCAGCCAGCAACAGCATCATGGGAAGGGCGGAACGGCGGATCATCACTGCCTCACGGAACCTGCGCACCTGGCGCTTTTTCCGCGCCCTTACCACCATTTCGCCGGTTTGGAAACAAAACCGGCGGCGCGCTCCAGCACATGGGCGTGATTGAGCAGCCCCGCCTCGTCCCAGGGCCGCCCGATCAGCTGCAACCCCAGCGGCAGCCCCGCCGCGTCCAGCCCCACCGGAACCGAAACCCCCGGCAGGCCGGCCAGGTTCACCGTCACCGTAAAGACGTCGTTCAGATACATCTCGACCGGGCTGGCATTGGCCATCTCGCCCAGGCCAAAGGCGGCGCTGGGGGTGGCGGGCGTCAGGATCGCGTCGACACCTTCGGCAAAGACCGTCTCGAAGTCGCGCTTGATCAGGTTCCGCACCTTGCGGGCGCGGTTGTAATAGGCGTCGTAATAGCCCGCCGACAGCACATAGGTGCCCACCATGATGCGGCGCTGCACTTCCGGCCCGAAGCCTTCGGCGCGGGTCTTTTCATACATCTCGGTGATGCCGTCGCCCTGCGCCAGCCGGGCGCGGTGGCCGTATTTCACCCCGTCATAGCGGGCGAGGTTGCTGGAGGCCTCGGCCGGCGCGATGACGTAATAGGCCGGCAGCGCGTATTTGGTATGCGGCAGCGAAATGTCGCGGATCACGGCGCCCGCGTCCTTCATCATCTCGATGCCGCGCGCCCAGAGCGCCTCGATCTCGGCCGGCATGCCGTCCATGCGGTATTCGCGCGGAATGCCGATCACGCGGCCCTTGATGTCGCCGGTCAGCGCGGCCTCGAAATCCGGCACCGGAATATCGGCGCTGGTCGAATCCTTTGCGTCATGGCCCGCCATCGCCTGCAGCATGATCGCCGCGTCGCGCACCGATTTGGTCATCGGCCCGGCCTGGTCCAGGCTGGAGGCAAAGGCCACGATGCCCCAGCGGGAAACCCGCCCATAGGTCGGCTTGATGCCCACGATGCCGGTAAAGGCCGCCGGCTGGCGGATCGAGCCGCCGGTGTCGGTGCCGGTCGCCGCCAGGCACAGGTCGGCCGCCACCGCCGCGGCAGAGCCGCCCGAAGAGCCGCCCGGCGTCAGTTGCCGGTCGTCGACCTTCCAGGGGTTGACCGCATTGCCATAGCAAGAAGTCTCGTTCGACGAGCCCATGGCGAATTCGTCCATGTTCAGCTTGCCCAGCATCACCGCGCCCGCGCCGAACAGTTTCGTCGTCACGGTCGATTCATACTCGGGCCGGAACCCGGCCAGGATGTTCGAGGCGGCCTGGCTGGGCACGCCCCTGGTGCAGAACAGGTCCTTGATGCCCAGGGGAATGCCGCACATCGCCGGGGCCTCTTCGTCGGCTTTCAGCCGCTCATCGGCAGCGCGCGCCTGTTCCAGCGCCAGTTCCGGCGTCTTGTGGACAAAGGCGTTCAGCCCGTCGCCCGCGTCGATCGCGGTCAGGCAGGACATGGTCAGGTCGACCGCCGAAATCTCGCGCTTGCGCAGGGCGTCGCGGGCGGCGGCAATGGTCAGGCTGTTCGCGGTCATTCCACCACCTTCGGCACGGCAAAGAACCCCTCGCGCGCATCGGGCGCATTCTTCAGGACCTGGGCCTGGATATTGCCGTCGGTCACCACGTCCTCGCGCCGTTTCAGCCGCATCGGCGTGACGCTGACCATCGGCTCGACCCCGTCGACATTCACCTCGTTCAACTCTTCCATGAACGACAGGATGCCCGACAGTTGCTCGGCCAGCCTGGGCAAGGCGGCCTCTTCCACGCGGATGCGCGCCAGTTTCGCCACCTTGCGCGCGGTTTCGATGTCGATCGACATATGCGGATCCCCGGATTGATCCGGCCCCGTTTAGCCGCCCCCGCCCGGCCCTGCAAGCATGTGGGCGCGATAGACCCGTGCCATCTGTGCCAGGAACAGCGCCGCGAGCAGCTTCCACAGGAACTGCGTGCCATGCGGCCAGGCCGCGCACATCGGCAGGTCCAGCGTGCGCAGGCTGATGCCCAGGACCAGCACCAGGGCCGCGATCAACAGCCCCCGCGCCGTCGCGGGCCAGCGGTCGCGCACCGCCGCCGCATAGCCCAGCACCAGGATCGGCGGCGCGACAAAGGCCAGCGAGGTCAGCGCGCTGCGCTCGGCCGCCAAAAGCGGCAGCCCCACCGCCGCAAAGGGCAGGACCACCAGCACGCAGGCCAGCGCCATCCGCCGCGACATCGCCATGATCTCGCGGTTGGCCAGGTAGAAGCACTGCAACAGGATCGCCAGGATCAGCCCGACCACCGGCGATACCGTCAGCAGGGTCGGCCAGAGGTGCAGCGCCACCGATGCCGGCGCCACCAGCAGGGTCAGCACCGCCAGCACCCTCAGCCCCGGCAGGCCGGCAGAGCCGCGCCAGATCGCCCAGCCCAGCGGCGCAAAGACCAGGCTGGACATCAGGTTCAGCGGTTCCTGCAAGAGGCCGGGTCCGACACGCTCGCAATACAGGTACAACGGCTCCAGAATCACTGGATACACACTCCGCACTCGCAGACCCCCGGTTCTTCCTAGCAGATTGCGTCCCGCTTGCTCAGCCCCCTTTTGGCCTCCTGCCTCCTGCCCGCCCGGCCACCGCCCCGTGCGACGGCAAAGCCGCATGGCACCGCATTGCGCCTTGCCATTCCCGGCTCAACCCGCATCCTTGGGCCACCCCCTTCCCCGGCACGAAAGGCCCCCCGATGCAGATCACCTGGCTAGGCCACTCCGGCTTTCGTCTCGAAATCGAAGCCGCCGTCTTCCTGATCGACCCCTGGCTGACCGGCAACCCGCTGTTCCCCGCCGACCGCCGCGACGAAGCCCTGCAGGGCGCCACCCATATCCTCTTGACCCACGCCCACGGCGACCATGCCGCCGACGCCGCCGCCATCGCCGCCGAGCGCGGCATCCCCGTCGCCTGCATCCACGAGGTCTCGGAATGGCTGAACGCCCAGGGCGGCTGCCAGACCATCGGCTTCGGCAAGGGCGGCACGCTGGCGCTGAACGGCGCCCGCGTCACCATGGTCCACGCCGTCCATTCCGCCTCGATCGACTTTGGCGGCCAGGGCCTGCTGCCGGGCGGATCGGCCGCCGGCTTCATGATCGCGGGCGAGGGCCACGTGGTCTATGTCTCGGGCGACACCGACATCATGGCCGACATGGCCTGGATGGGCGAATTGCACAATCCCGACATCGGCATCCTGTCCTGCGGCGGCCACTACACGATGGACATGGAGCGCGCCGCCTGGGCCGCGCGCCGCTATTTCAACTTTCGAACCGTGATCCCCTGCCACTACCGCACCTTCCCGATCCTGGCGCAAACGGCCGACGCCCTGCGCGCGGGCCTGCCCTCCGGGGTCCAGGTCATCGAACCCCAGGTGCTGCAGCCGATCACGCTCTGACCAGGTCCAGACCCTAGCGCCACCCGGCGAAGAACCCCTTCAGCACCGCCTCGGCCTCGGTGCCGCCGATCCCGTCATAGACCTCGGGCACATGATGGCATTGCGGATGCGAGAACACCCGCGCGCCCACCGCCACGCCGCCGCTCTTGGGATCGGCCGCGCCATAATACAGCCGCGCCACCCGCGCCGCCGAGATCGCGGCCGCGCACATCGCACAGGGCTCCAGCGTCACATAGAGATCGTGGCCCGGCAGCCGCTCGGACCCCGCCGCCGCGCAGGCCGCCCGCAAGACCAGCACCTCGGCATGCGCCGTCGGGTCCGACAACTCGCGCGTCCGGTTGCCGTCACGCGCCACGATCGCGCCGCCCGGCGCCACCAGCACCGCCCCCACCGGCACCTCGCCGCGCGCCCCCGCCGCCCGGGCCTCCTCCAGCGCGATTTCCATGAACGACCGGAAGGCAGATTGCGTCTTCATCTTGGTGCAAATACTCTCTGGGGGTCCGGGGGGCAAAGCGCCCCCGGGGGTTTCCACCCCGCGCAAAGGTTTTCTGTTCATGGCCCCGAAATCAACCCCTGCCGCCCCGGAAAAGGGCGCCGAGAAAGGCGAACGCATCGCCAAGGTGCTGTCGCGCCGCGGCATCGCCTCGCGGCGCGAGGCCGAACGCATGATCGCGGCCGGAGAGGTCAGCGTGAACGGCAAGGTCATCGACTCGCCGGCGCTGAACGTCACCGACCGCGACCGCATCACCATTTCCGGCAAGGCGCTGCCGGAAAAGGAACCGGCGCGGCTCTGGCTTTACTACAAGCCCGAGGGGCTGGTCACTTCGGCCGCGGATGAAAAGGGCCGCGACACCGTTTTCGACCACCTGCCACAGGACATGCCCCGGGTGATGTCGGTCGGCCGGCTCGACCTCAACTCCGAGGGGCTGCTGCTCCTGACCAACGACGGCGAGCTGAAACGCCGGCTGGAACTGCCCTCGACCGGCTGGCTGCGCAAATACCGCGTCCGCGTCAACGGCAACCCGACCGACGACCAGCTTGACCCGCTGCGCCGCGGCATCACCGTCGACGGCGAGAAGTTTCAGCCGATGCAGGTGACGCTCGACCGCATCCAGGGCGCCAATGCCTGGCTGACCGTCGGCCTGCGCGAGGGCCGCAACCGCGAGATCCGCCGGGCGATGAACGCCATCGACCTCTATGTGAACCGGCTGATCCGCACCTCCTATGGGCCGTTCCGGCTGAACGACCTGCAACCCGGCGAGGTCGAGGAAGTGCGGCAGAAAGTGCTGCGCGACCAGCTGGGCGAAGGCGCCGAGACCGCCGAACAGGCCAGCGGGCGGGCCACAGCAAAGGCCTCAGCAAAGGCCTCGGCAAAGGTCACGGCCAAACCGCGCACCGGCGCGGCGGCGGGGCGCAAGACGGTAAAAACCAGCGGCAAATCCACCACCCGCCGCAGCGCAGACGAGGCGCTGCCCCGGCTCAATGCCCCCGGCGACGGCATCAAGGCGCTGTCGCGGGCCTGGAAATCCGCCACCACGCCCGCAGCCCCCGCCCGTGACGAGGCCTCGGCCCGCGACGGGGCCCAACCCCGCCGCGGCAGCGGCCCCGCCGCGAAACCCGCGGGCAGCGGCCGCGTCTTCGGCACCGCGAAACCCAGTGCGAAGCCCGCAGGCAAGCCCGCCGCCCGTTCGACCGCCGGCAAGCCTCCCTCTGGCAAGCCCCCCGCCGGAAAGCCCCCCTCTGGCAAACCCCGCACGCGCGGCTGAACGCCCGCCCGGCAGGCACCGGGCAGCGCCGCCGCACAGATTTCTGCGCATTCGCCCCCTCGACTCTGGCAAGGGCCGAAGGGCTGGGCTAGGATCACCCGCAAGCGCCGAAGAATTGCCCCGACCGGAACACCGAATGTCTGAAAACGGCCTCAAGACCCTGTCCATCGCGCTCCTGGTCGCGCTGGTCGTTTACGTCGCCGGTTCGGGGGGCATGTGATGGCGCAACGCTACGGCGGCAAATACAGCCCCCAGGGCAGGGCCACGCCGGGCCAGCCGGATCAGCCGTCGGCGCAGGCCCCTATGCGTGCCCCTATCCAGGGGACCGTGCCGGGGCGGTGGCGGGCGAACCTGCTGTTCCTGTCGGCCTTTGCCTTCCTGTTTCCCGCCTTTGGCGATGCGCCGGATGCGATGCTGATGGGGCTGGCGGCCGGGGGGCTGGTGATCCTGTCGGCCTGGCTTGCGCGCGAGGGCCTGCGCGCCCGCGCCGAATGGCAGGCGCGGCGGGTGGCGCGGCGCCCCGCTCTTCCCCGCCTCCTCCTCAGCGCCGTCGCCTGCGGCGCGGCCCTGGTCGTCGGCGGCCTCATCGCGCATGGCCTGTCGCTCTATCCGCTGCTCTACGGGCTGGCCGGGGCGGCGCTGCATCTGGGCGCCTTTGGCACAGACCCCTTCTCGGACAAGGGGATGGAGGGGATCGACCGTTTCCAGACCGACCGCGTCGCCCGCGTGGTGGACGAGGCCGAGACCTATCTGGCCGCGATGAAGGATGCGATCCTGCGCGCCGGCGACCGCAGCCTGGAGTCCCGGGTCGACCGCTTTGCCACCGGGGCGCGGGCGCTGTTTCGCCAGGTCGAGGGCGACCCCGGCGACCTGACCGCCGCGCGCAAGTATCTGACCGTCTACCTGATGGGCGCCCGCGACGCGACGGTGAAATTCGCCGACCACTGGGCCGCCACCCGCGACGCCGCCGCCCGCGCCGACTGGGAGGCGCTGCTGACCGACCTGGAAACCACCTTTGCCGACCGTTCGCGCGCGCTTCTGGCCAATGACCGCACCGACCTGGATATCGAGATCTCGGTCCTGCGCGACCGGTTGCGCCTGGAAACCCGTTGACCGCGGCCCTGCCGCCCTTTCGTGAAAGTTCGCCCATGTCCCCCACCGACACCACCCGCGCCGCCGCCACCGCCCTTGTCGCCGAGGTCGAGAAGACCGCCGCCGTCGTCCTGGCCGAGCCGATGGCCCAGGTGGTGCCGCTGACCCAGGCCAGCCCCGACCAGGCCGCCGAGATCCGCAAGCGCATGGCGGAACTGGACATGGGCAACACCCAGTCGATCCTGTCCTTCGGGTCCGCCGCCCAGGCCGAATTGCAGGTGATCAGCCAGGAGATGCTGCAGGACGTCAAGAACAAGGACGCCGGCCCCGCCGGCGATTCCTTGCGCAACATCGTCACCACGATCCGCGGGTTTTCCGTCTCGGAGCTGGACCTGCGCCGCAAGGCCAGCTGGTGGGAACGCCTGCTGGGCCGCGCCGCGCCCTTTGCCAAGTTCGTCGCCCGCTACGAGGACGTGCAGGGCCAGATCGACAAGATCACCGACAACCTGAACATGCACCAGCACACCCTGCTCAAGGACATCAAGGCGCTGGACGTGCTTTATGCCAAGACGCTGGATTTCTACGACGAACTGGCGCTTTACATCGCCGCCGGCGAGGCCAAGCTGGCCGAGGTCGACGCCACGGTGATCCCGGCGAAAGAGGCGGAGATCGCCGCCGCACCCGAAGATGACAAGGTGATCAAGGCGCAGGAGATGCGCGACCTGCGCGCCGCCCGCGACGATCTGGAACGCCGGGTGCATGACCTGAAGCTGACCCGCCAGGTGACGATGCAAAGCCTGCCCTCGATCCGGCTGGTGCAGGAAAACGACAAGAGCCTGGTCACCAAGATCAACTCGACGCTGGTGAACACCGTGCCGCTGTGGGAAACGCAATTGGCCCAGGCCGTCACCATCCAGCGCTCGCGCGAGGCGGCGGTGGCGGTGAAACAGGCCACCGACCTGACCAACGAACTGCTGGAATCCAACGCGAAAAACCTGCAGGAAACCAACCGTGTCGTCCGTCAGGAAATGGAACGCGGCGTCTTTGACATCGAGACGGTGAAAAAGGCCAACCAGACCCTGATCGACACCATCAACGAAAGCCTTGCCATCGCCGACGAAGGCAAGGCCCGCCGCGCCGCCGCCGAGACCGAGCTGCAGAAGATGGAGGTCGAGCTGCGCGAGACCCTCGCCTCTGCCCGTGCCCGCGCCGCCGCCGCGCCCACCGCCTAAGGCCCGAGGAGAAAGCCCTGTTCCGCCCCGTCCTTCTGTCCCGGCTGGCCGCTTCCCTGTCGCTGGTGGCCCTGACCGCCTGCCTGCCGGTGGACAGCCCGCCCTCGCGCACCGCCTCGCCGCCGCCCCGGCCGGCCTCTGCCCCGGTGGCCACCATCACCGCCAAGAGCGAGGCGGCCCGCGCCTATTTCGCCCAGGTCCAGCAGGCCCTCTTGTCCCAGGGCCTGTTGCGCACCGACGGCGGCGGGGCGGATACGCCCTTTACCGACCGGATGCTGGCGGAAAACTTCGTCCGCATCGCGCTTTATGACGAATACAGCCGCACCCCCACCGGCTTTACCCGCTCCGAGACCAGCTCGGTCCTGCGCAAATGGGTGGCGCCGGTGCGTGTCGGCCTGCGCTTTGGCGATTCGGTGCCCGAGGACCGCCGCGCCGCCGACCGGGCGCGCATCTCCTCTTACCTCGCCCGGCTGTCGCAACTGACCGGCCATTCCATCGCGCTTTCGGAAAACTCGCCCAACTTCTGGGTCTACATGGTGTCCGAGGACGAACGCGAGGCGCTGGGGCCCCGGCTGTCGGCCGCCCTGCCCGGCCTGTCGCCCGGCGACATCGCCGATGTCACCCAGATGCCCCGGTCCACCTATTGCCTGGTCTACGCGATGAGCGAGGGCACCTCCGGCGTCTATACCCGCGCCGTCGCGGTGATCCGGGCCGAACACCCCGACCTGTTGCGCCTGTCCTGCGTGCATGAGGAAATCGCCCAGGGGCTGGGCCTGCCGAACGACAGCCCGCGCGCCCGGCCCTCGATCTTCAACGATGACGAGGAATTCGCCCTGCTGACCCGGCAGGACGAACTGATGCTGAAGATGCTCTACAACCCGGCGCTGCAGCCCGGCATGACCGTCGACGAGGCCCGCCCCATCGTCGAGCGTCTGGCCGCGCGGATGCTGGGCGAAACCGGCTGATGCGGCCCCGCGCGGGCTGCGCCGGGGCGCTGGCGCCCGGCCTTTCGCTGACACTCGGTCTTTCGCTGGCCGCCGCCGCCCTGCCCGCATCGGCGCAGGACGGCGCGGCCGGCCGTCCCGGCGCGCTGGACTGGATGGCGGCGCAAACCGCCCTGCCGCTGAACTTTCATGTCGTCGGCACGCTGGATCTTGCCGAAGGCGGGGTGATCGCGGTCGATCCGCTGATGTATGACCCTGCGGTGGACTGGCCGGCGATCCCCGCCCCCGCCGGCCTGGCCTATCTGGTGGTGGCGCTGGACGATGAAAGCCAGCGCATCTCAAAGGCGCTGCTGGTCTTTTCCGATGCCGCGCCGGTCTGCGGCCATGACGAGACGACGCTGGGCGTCGACACCGGCCTTGCCGCCTTTCTCGACCCGCCCCGCGCCGCCGCGCTGGCCGCCGATGGCGCCGCGCTGGCGGCGGCCGGCAAGGATATCTACAACGACTGGTTCGATGCGCAGATCGGCCAGACCCATGTCGTCGCCCATCTGCTGCCGCTGCCCTCGGGCACAGAGATCCCGATCGTCAGTTCCGGCTGGGGCGACGGCGGCTATCCGGTGGCCTCGCTTGCCGACGACCAGGGCCGCATGGTGGCGCTTTACGCCGATTTCATGGGCAAGGATGACGAAGGCACCTGGCTCTTGCCGGTGGAATGCCCCGCCCAGGTGACAGAGGTAGGGCAATTCCCCCCCGGCATGACGGCGAAAGCCCCTTCAAACCTGTGACCCTTGGGCTATGCTGTCGTCCGACGGGTGCCGTTCCGGCGCCGCCGCACTGCTGAAAGGGTCCGGCCATGGTTTTCGATTTTCTCAAGGGCGAATTCATCGACGTCATTTCCTGGCTGGATGACACGCGCGACACGATGGTCTGGCGCTTTGACCGGCGCGGGCAGGCGATCAAGATGGGGGCCAAGCTGACGGTGCGCGAGGGGCAGTCGGCGGTTTTCATCCACGAGGGCCAGCTGGCCGACGTGTTCTCGCCCGGTCTCTACATGCTCGAGACCAACAACATGCCGATCATGACCACCTTGCAGCACTGGGACCACGGCTTCCAGTCGCCCTTCAAGTCCGAGGTCTATTTCGTCTCGACCACCCGGTTCAACGACCAGAAATGGGGCACCAAGAACCCGATCATGGCGCGCGACCCGGAATTCGGCCCGGTGCGCCTGCGGGCCTTCGGCACCTATTCGATGCGGGTCAGCGATCCGGGCCGGTTCATCACCGAAATCGTCGGCACCGACGGCGAGTTCACCACCGACGAAATCTCCCTGCAGATCCGCAACATCATCGTGCAGGCCGCCAGCCAGGTGCTGGCCGGCTCGGGGATCCCCGTCCTCGACATGGCGGCGAACCTGGAAGATCTGGGCAAGCTGATCGCCAATGCGATCACGCCCAGGGTGGCCGAATACGGCCTGTCGATCCCGGAATTCTACGTCGAGAACATCAGCCTGCCGGAAGAGGTCGAAAAGGTGCTGGACAAGCGCAGCTCGATCGGCGTCGCGGGGGATCTGTCGAAATACATGCAGTTCAACGCGGCCGAGGCCATGGGCCAGCCCGGCTCCGCCGCCGGCGGCATGATGAGCGCGGGGATGGGCGCCGGCATCGGCATGGCCATGGGCCAGCAGGCCGGCCCCTGGGGCGCGATGCCCGGCGCGGCGCCCGCCGCCTCGCCGCCGCCCCCCCCGCCGCCGCCCGCGCCTGCCGCCGCCTGGCACATCGCCGAGAACGGCACGACCAGGGGCCCCTTCGCCGAACCCGACCTGGCCGCGATGGTGGCCTCGGGCGCGCTGACGCGGGCCTCGATGGTCTGGACGGCCGGGCAGGACGGCTGGAAACCCGCCGCCGAAACCGCTCTGGCGCGGCTCTTCGCCCAGGTGCCGCCGCCGCCCCCCGCCGGCTGACCCCCTCACGCGCCCCGCCCCATGTCCGACAGCCTTGAACACCGCTGGCCCTGCGAGAACTGCGGCGCCCAGCTGCGCTATGCCCCCGGCCAGACCGAGCTGAAATGCGACTACTGCGGCCATGTCCAGCAGATCGCCCCGGCCACCGACCGCCGCCGCGCCCGCGCGCTCAGGGAACACGACCTGCTGGCCGGCCTGCGCGACGACCTGCCCGGCGCCGCGATGGAAGAGGTCCGCACCGCCCGCTGCACCAGCTGCGGCGCGCTGATCGAATTCGCCGGCGCCAGCCACGCCACCGAATGCCCGTTCTGCGCCTCGCCCGTTGTCCTCGACACCGGCGCCCACCGGCTGATCAAGCCGCAGGCGCTGGTCCCCTTCCAGCTCAGCGAACCCCAGGCGCGCAAGGCGATGACCGGCTGGCTCGGCTCGCTCTGGTTCGCGCCCTCGACACTCCTGGAATATGCCCGCAAGGGCCGGGCGATGAACGGCGTCTACGTCCCGTTCTGGACCTTCGACGCCGCCACCCGGTCACGCTACACCGGCCAGCGCGGCGAATATTACTACGAAACCCGCACCGTCACCGTCACCGTCAACGGCCGCAACGAACAGCGCCAGGAACAGGTGCGCAAGATCCGCTGGTATCCGGCCTCGGGCCGCGTCGCCCGCGATTTCGACGACGTGCTGGTGATGGGCTCGACCAGCCTGCCCGCCCGCCTGGGCAACGAACTGACCCCCTGGGACCTGTCCGCCCTGGAACCCTACGCCCCCGATTACCTCGCCGGCTTCCAGGCCGAGGGCTATACCGTGGCGCTGGCCCAGGCCGACCAGACCGCAAGGGACCGCATGGCCCAGGTGATCCGGCAGGACGTGGCCCGCGACATCGGCGGCGACGAACAGCGCATCACCTCGGTCGACACCGACCATTCGGACCAGACCTTCAAGCATATCCTGCTGCCGGTCTGGATGGCCGCCTACAAATACAACGGGCGCAGCTTCCGCTTTCTCGTCAACGGCCAGACCGGAGAGGTGCAGGGCGAACGCCCCTGGTCGGCCTGGAAGATCGGCTTTGCCGTCCTCCTCGTGGCGGCGCTTGCCCTGGGTGCGCTCTACCTCAACGACCCCGAATCGCTGGGCCTGCCGCGCCCCGACTGGCTGGACTGACCGATACCCCCGGCCCCCCGCGCGGGGCCGCTTGCATCCCCGCGCATCCGGGCGTCATATCCGGCCACCCGCAGCAAAAGGCCCGCCATGCAGAACGCCCCCCTGATCTGGTCGCTGACCGACCGCCACCGCGACGACCTGACCGGCCTTGCCGACCGGGTCTGGGCCATGCCGGAAACGCTTTACGCCGAATACCGCTCCTGTGCGGAACACACCGAAATGCTGCGGCAAAAGGGCTTTGCCGTCACCACCGAGCTTGCCGGCATCCCGACCGCCGTGATGGGAGAGGCCGGCCAGGGCGGCCCGCTGATCGCCATCCTCGGCGAATATGACGCGCTGCCCGGCCTGTCGCAGGTCGCCGGCATCGCCGAGCCGCGGCCCTTGGAACAGGGCGGCAACGGCCATGGCTGCGGCCACAACCTGCTGGGCTCCGCCGCGCTGCTCGCCGCCTGCGCGCTCAAGGACTGGCTGGACCAGACCGGCACCCCCGGCCGCGTGCGCTATTACGGCTGCCCGGCCGAAGAAGGCGGCGCGGCGAAAACCTTCCTGGTCCGCGACGGCGCCTTTGCCGGCGTCGACGCCGCCATCACCTGGCACCCCGATTGCATGACGCGGGTCGACGACCCCGACAGCCTGGCCAATACCCGGATGGATTTCGCCTTCCAGGGCCGCGCCGCCCATGCCGCCGCCTCGCCGCATCTGGGCCGGTCGGCGCTGGACGCGGTCGAACTGATGTCGGTGGGCGTCAACTACCTGCGCGAACACATGGTGCAGGATGCCCGCATCCACTATGCCTATCTCGACGCCGGCGGCACCGCGCCCAATGTGGTGCAGGCCCAGGCCCGCGTGCGCTATTCGATCCGCGCGCTGCAACTGGCCGAAATGCTGGCGCTGGTCGAACGGGTCAAGGACGTGGCGCGCGGCGCGGCGCTGATGACCGGCACCCAGGTGGATATGCAGGTCTTCTCGGCCGTGTCCAACACGCTGGAAAACCAGGTGATGGACCGCGTCATGCAACGCGCGCTCGACGAGCTGGGCGGCGTGCCCTTCGATGCCGCGGACCGCGCCTATGCCGCCGCCATCCAGGCGACGCTGTCGCCCCAGGACATCGCCGCCCCCTATCGCGGCGTCGCCATGTTGCCCCGCGCCGGCGAGGTGCTGTGCGACTACGTGGTGCCGCTGCGGCCCGGCGGCGAAAAGCTGATCGGCTCCACCGACGTGGCCGACGTGACCTGGGCCTGCCCCACCACCGAGGTGCTGGTGGCGACCCATGCCATCGGCACGCCGGCGCATTCCTGGCAGATCACGGCGCAGGGCATGTCACCGGCGGCGCACAAGGGCATGACCCATGCCGCCAAGGCCATGGCGCGCTGCGCCGAATTCCTCTTCGCCGACCCCGCACTCCTGGCCGAGGCCCGGGCCGAACATGCCCGGCGGCTGGCCCTCACCCCCTACCACTGCCCGCTGCCGCCCGACCTCCGCCCGCCCTTGCAGCCCCGCCCGGCAGCCCTGGGCTGACGCCCCCACCCCGCCCTCCTGCCCGGCGCTCCACCTGTCGCAGCGCCGGATGCCTCCGGCGGGAGTATTTTTGCCAAGATGAAGCCGGCAGTCCTTCATCTGTCCGAAAATATCCCGGGGAGTTTGCGGGGCAGCGCCCCTCATCTGCCCAGGGCCAGCCCAGGCGCGCCAGGGCCGGCCCAGGCTCAGCGGAACAGCACCAGCGCCTCCGGGCTCCAGGCCACCTCGACGCCGGTT
>JAWKWU010000002.1:0-746990 GCA_041397345.1 Paracoccaceae bacterium | reverse complement strand
GCTCGGTTGATAGTCAGCGAGTTGCCCTCATGCGCACCGCGGCACTGACTCCGTATGCGGTCGCAATATGGTGGCGCGGATGATCGCCACCCGCACGCCTTCATATGTCGGCACTTCGATCAAAAAAATCCATATCGGAATAAGATTAGACCTGCCTTTGTCAATTCACCGCGCGAAGCGGCACGACCTCGGCATCGGCTTTTCGTCCGCACAGCAGTATGATTTGGCGTGCGACGGCTTCGACATGAGCATGGGTCAGGATGCCTTGATTGTAGGTCGATGCCATCCGCCTGCCCTTGTCGCCGCGCATTTCATCCACCGCCGTCGGCCCGATCCCCGATCCTTCCGCCGCCGTGGTCAGGAGGCGGCGCATATCATGCGGGGTGACGCGTTGATCGCCTTCTTTGAGGTGGTGGCCGAAGGTAGCGATGTGCTGGCCCGCTTTCGCGCGGTTGCGGTGCGGAAACACCCATTGCTGATGCCCGGTGCGCTTGTGAAGGGCGCGCAACACCTCGACCGTGTGTGCAGCGAGCGGAAAGGTGACATCGCGACCATTTTTCAGTTTCTCGATCCGCATGGTGGCTTCATCAAAGTCGATGTCGGACCACCGCAGAGTCTTCGCGTTGATCGAACGAAGGCCGGTGAACAGCATCAGTTCCCAGCCGAACGCATAGAGGTAGGTGCGCGACGACTGCTTTTTCTTGTCGATCATGTCGAGGACCGGCCACTTCTTGAGGTCGATCTGAACGCGGTCGCGCTTCGGCATCGGTTTCGGTGATTTCAGGCCGCGCGTGGGGTTTGGGATCAGGCGAACGGCCTCCGCGCGGTCGAAGCACATGACGATGATTTGGCGCAGCGATCCATAGGTGCGCGTGGCGCGGCGAGCGCCGCCATCACGCCGCACATGCTTTTCCAGCGTGCGTTCGATGTCGGTCAGCGTGATCTCGTCCACCGGCTTCGCGAACAAATCGGTCAGATGACGGCGCACGTTGTCGCGGTACGCTTTCAGCGTGATTTCGCTGGCCGACGAATTTTCGAGCACCTGTTCGAGCGCGTCGTTGAGCGTGCGCAGACCCGATCCCTTCGCCGACGCCTTGATCGCCACGGGCTTGATCATATCAACGGCGAGCGCGGCGGCCTGATGCACGGTAGCGATTTCAGGAAACGCGCCGATGCGCAGCGTCTTCACTTTGCCGTCGATGCGCTTGGTGATGATCCATGCTTTCGCGTTCGACGAGACAGCGAGGCGGATACCTTTGGGATCGGTGTCGGCGTTCGGATCGCTGTAGGTGGTTGTCTTACCTTTCGAGAGCGGGATCGCGTCGACATCGACGCGGCGCTGCAATTTACTGATGGGCATTCCTTTGGTCCTTCGCACGTGTCGATGCAACATTTTGATGCAACATATCGGTGCCATACGGTGGCGTCTGTTGCATCAAGGCGCAATTGATTTTGCGTTGCATCGACTAAAAAATCGTTACTTTATCGCTACTTAACGTTATCTGCGAAGAGACTCGTGCGGCTGTTAATCAATTGGTCGTAGGTTCGATCCCTACCGCCGGAGCCAAAAATCCCTGAAATGCCAAGGATTTCATGAGCAAGCCCCCTCGCGGGGGTTTTCTCGATCTGTCTGGGGCAATATCCGGGGCAACGAAAGTCCCCGGCAACGCCGGGCGCCAGATCCTCGCCAGGGCCATGGGTTACCCCTCTTGTAAATCTCGCGGCTACGTCCTCCCCCTTGCTCTCGGAAATCTCATGGTTGCCCGGCGGATCGGTTTGACAAACCCGAGGCAGCCTGCTGAATTCCCATGCGAGTTTTCAGGGGCGGTTGTCGCCGGGGCGGTGGTTTGTGGCAGATCGGCATCCTGTCATGTCGAGACGCCGCAGAATCCCGGGCGCCTCCGGACCCGCCACAAACGCAATGGGGGTTGGATGCAACCGGATCGCTTGGGCCCGGACCGTGTGGGCGATGTGTCGTTCTGGTATGCCGACATCGGCCTGCCGGAAAGGCGTGCGCCGCTGGACGGGGATACGGCCGCAGATGTGTGCATCATCGGCGCCGGTTATACCGGGCTGTGGACGGCCTGGTACCTGAAACAGGCCAACCCCGGATGCCGGGTCATCGTCCTGGAAAAGGAATTCGCGGGATTTGGCGCCTCGGGGCGCAACGGCGGCTGGCTGACGGGCGGTTTTGCCTGGAATCACTCCCGATACCTGTCGCGCGGCGGCGAGGACGGGGTGCGCGCCATGGTGGCGGCAATGGGCGGCACCGTGGACGAGGTGATCCGCGTGGCAGAGGCGCAAGGGATCGACGCGGACATCCGCCGCTCCGACGAGTTGATGGTGGCGGTGAACCCGGCCCAGCAGCAGCGCATGCTGGCCGAGGTGGAACACCGGCAGGCCTGGGGCGAAGAGGGGCGCGTCCGGGCGATCGACGCGGCGGAAACGCTGGCGCGGGTGCGCATTCCGGGCGCCCTGGGCGCGATGGTGGTCTCGAACGTCGCCCGGATCCAGCCGGCCAAGCTGGTGCGCGGTCTGGCCGATGCGGTCGAGCGCGCGGGCGTGCGGATCTGCGAAGGCACCACGGTGACCGCGATGGCAAAGGGGCTGGTCACCACCGATCGCGGCAAGGTCCGGGCACCGGTGATCCTGCGCTGCACCGAGGGGTTTACCGCCGGCCTGCCGGGCCAGAAACGGGAATGGCTGCCGCTGAACAGCGCCCAGATCGTGACCGAGCCGCTGCCGGCAGCGACCTGGGAGAAGATCGGATGGCAAGGACATGAAATACTTGGGGATTTCGCAAATGCCTATTGCTATTGCCAGCGCACGCGCGAAGGGCGCATCGCCGTTGGCGCCAGGGGGGTGCCCTATCGCTTCGGATCGAACCTCGACAGCAATGGCGCGCCGGACGGGGTGACGATCCAGCGGCTGATCGAAATCCTGCACCGGCATTTCCCCGAGGCCCGGCCCTATCGCATCGCTCATGCCTGGTGCGGTGTGCTGGGTGTGCCGCGCGATTGGTGCGCCACCGTCGGACTGGACCGCGACACCGGCATCGGCTGGGCGGGCGGCTATGTCGGCGTGGGCGTTTCGACCAGCAACCTGGCCGGACGCACGCTGGCCGACCTGGCCCTGGGCCGGCAGACGGACCTGACCGGGCTGCCCTGGGTGGGCAAGCAGGTGCGCCCCTGGGAACCGGAACCGATCCGCTGGCTGGGCGTCCATGGCATGTATGCCCTGCTGAACGCCGCCGACCGGGCCGAAGCCAGGCCGGGCGCGGGGAAATCGCGGCTGGCGGATCTGGGAAACTGGCTGACCGGCCGGCACTGAGACTCGGACGGCAATCTTCCCCCACCGAAACACCGGCGTGCCCTGCCCCGGCAAAGGCAGCTTGCCCCAAACGCCCGGTCTTGGCACAAAGGCGGGGTCGGGCCGCAAAGAGCCCGCGGGGGAGATCGCATGACAAGACTGCGCGCCATACTGGCCGGGGTGATCCTGTTCCTCGGCGCCCTGCCCGCGCTGGCCCGAGACGAGGCAGAGCTGCGGCGTGACGTGCTGTTCGGCTGGTACGACCTGGTGCTGGAGCTGGTGCGCCACACCCCAACCTATTCTCCACCCGTCGCCAGCCGGTCCTTTGCCTATGTCGGTGTCATCGCGCATGAGGCACAGGCGGCACTGGACCCCGGCGCCGAAACGCTGACGGGCCAGTTGAACGGGCTGACGGCCCTGCCCGCCCCCGACCCCACGGCAGGATATGACGGGGCCGCCGTGCTTGACGCGGCCTTGGCCCAGGCGATGGCGGATTTCTTCGGCAATACGGGGCCAAGCGGCCAGCGCGCCATGCAGGCGATGGCCCGGGAACAGGCCGCGCGCGTCGACCGCGACCTCGACCCCGAGGTGGTCAGGCGCAGCCGGGCGTTGGGTCAGGCCATCGCCGCGCATGTCCTGGCCTGGTCCGCCGATGATGGCGGCGCCCTGGTCGAGAACATGGGTTTTCCCTATGACTACACCTTTGGCGAAGACCCGTCCGACTGGGTGCCGACCAGCGCCATCCAGATCCAGCAGGCGCCGCTGTTGCCGGGCTGGCAGAACAACCGCCCCTTTGCCATGCCGACCGCCGCCACCTGCGAGGTGGCCCCGCACCCCGAGTTTTCCACCGCCCCCAACAGCACCTTCCGTGCCTATGCGCTTGCAGTCTATGGCGCGTCAAAGGCGCTTACCCCGGAACAGGAAGAGATTGCCCGCTTCTGGTCGGACGATCCGATGCTGTCACCCACGCCCCCCGGCCACTGGGTGTCCATCGTCCTGCAGATCGCCCGGCGCGACAACCTGCCGGCCGACCGCGCGGCGGGCGCCCTGGCGGTGCTGGGCGTCGCCGTTGCCGACAGCTTCATCGGCTGCTGGCACGAAAAGTTCCGCTACAACCTCGTGCGCCCCGTCACCTATATCAAGCGCTACATCGACCCCGATTGGGAGACCCTGCTGATCACCCCACCCTTCCCGGAATACCCCTCGGGGCATTCGGTGCAATCGGGGGCGGCCGCGGCCGCGCTGACCTCGGTCTTTGGCGAGGATTTCGCCTTCGTCGACGCGACCCACGAAGACGACGGCCTGGCGCCGCGGCATTTCGCCAGCTTCACCGAGGCCGCGGAAGAGGCGGCCGTTTCGCGGATGTATGGCGGCATCCACTATCCCTTCGCCAATATCAACGGACTGGCCCAGGGCCGCTGCATCGGCGCCTGGGCTGCCGGCCTGAGGCTGGTCAAATGAGGGGGTGGTGGATCGCCCTCTGGCCCGGCCTGGCCCTGGCAGAGCCGCCGATGCCGGTCTTCGTTGCCGAGACCGGCGGGCTGGAGGCCAGCTATCAGGGCGACTACCTCTATATGGTCGGCGGCGGGCCGGCGGTTTTCGACTGTTCCGGCGACCGCCTGCCCGAGATCTACGTGCCCGGCGGCGAGGCACCAGCTTCCCTGTGGCTGAACGGCGCGGCACCCGGCGGCCCCCTGGCCTTCACCCGCATCGAAAGCGGCGCCGAACTCGCGCAGGTGACCGGGGCCTATCCGCTGGACATCGACAGCGACGGGGCGACCGATCTGGTGGTATTGCGACAGGGAGAGACGCAACTCCTGCGCGGCCTGGGCGACTGCCGGTTCGCGCCGGCGAACGACCTCTGGGGCTTTGCCCCGCGCAACGACTGGACCACCGCCTTCGCCGCGGAATGGGAACCGGGCGCCGACTGGCCGACGCTGGCCTTCGGGGCCTATATCGACCCGGCGAAAGAGGAATTCCCCTGGGGCTCCTGCACCGAGAACCTGCTCTATCGCGGCGCGGCCGGCCGGTTCGACCAACCGCTGCCGCTGACGCCCAGCTATTGCGCGCTGTCCATGCTGTTCACCGACTGGAACCAGTCGGGCCGGGCCTCGCTGCGGGTGTCGAACGACAGAGAGTATTACAAGGGCGGGCAGGAACAACTTTGGCATCTGGAACCCGGCCAGCCGCCGCGACTGTGGACCGAGGAAGAGGGCTGGAAGCGGCTGAAGATCTGGGGCATGGGCATCGCCGCGGCCGACATCACGCTGGACGGCTATCCCGACTATTTCCTGACCTCGATGGCCGACAACAAGTTGCAGGTGCTGAAGGATCCGGCCAGCGCGCAGCCGGTCTATGCCGACATCGCGCTGAAGCGCGGCGTGACGGCGCACCGGCCCTACATGGGCGACGACCTCAGGCCCTCGACCGCCTGGCACGCCCAGTTCGGCGATGTGAACAACGACGCCCTGCTGGATCTGTTCGTGGTCAAGGGCAACGTGGCCAAGATGCCGGATTTCGCCGAGGCCGATCCCAACAACCTGTTGCTGCAAGGCGACGACGGGATTTTCGTCGAGGCGGGCGAACGCAGCGGCGTGGGCAGTGGCCAGGTCGGGCGCGGCGGCGCCATGGTCGATTTGAACCTGGACGGCGCGCTGGACCTGCTGGTGGTGAACCGCTGGACACCGGTCGAGATCTGGCGCCAGCAACCGGGTTCGGGGAACTGGCTGCAACTGGCGCTGCACCAGCCGGGCGCCAACCGCGACGCAATCGGCGCGGTGCTGGAAATCCGGCGCGGCGCGCAGGTCGAACGGCGCGAGGTCACCTCGGGCGGCGGTCACGCGGGCGGGCAACTGGGCTGGCTGCATGTCGGGCTGGGTGCCGCGCAAGAGGCTGAGCTTCGGGTGATCTGGCCCGACGGGGTGGCCGGCGACTGGCTGACGCTGGCCGCCGGCGCGTTCTACGACCTGACGCCCCAGGGCGCGACGGTCTGGACACCCTGACGCGCCGGGGCCGGCGCCGTTCAGGCCGGCCCGCGAACCGACAACAGCGTGGCCAGCTCGGTCGCGTTGCGAACCGCCATCTTGGCCAGAACCCGGCCGCGATGCACCTCGACGGTGCGCATGGCGATGCCAAGGCTGGCCGCGATCTGCTTGTTCAGCAGCCCCTTGACCATGTGCTGCATCACTTCGGCCTCGCGGTCGGACAGGCTGGCCAGTCGCCGGGCCAGGTCGTCGGCATCCGCCGCCTGCGCGCGCCGTTCCGCATTGCGCTGCATCGCGGCCAGCGCCAGATCGACGATCTGATTGTCATTGAACGGCTTTTCCAGAAAGTCGAAGGCGCCCGCCTTCAGCGTGGAAACCGCGACCGGCACATCGGCATGGCCGGTCAGAAAGATCACCGGCACCTCGCAGCCCAGGTCGCGCAGGCGCGCATAGGCCTCGGGGCCCGACAGGCCCTGCATGCGCACGTCCAGGATGATGCAGGCGCAGTCGGGCACCGGCCACGCGGCCAGGAACGGCTCGGCGCCGGGCCAGCATCTGGCAACGATCCCGCGCGAGGCGAAGAGAAAGCCCAGCGCGTCGCGGATGCTGTCTTCGTCATCTATGATATGAACCGCCGGCATCACCCCCCCTATTCCGCCGCCGCCTCGGCCTGCTCCGCCGCCGGCAGGTCGACGCAAAACACCGTGCCGCGACCGTCAGGTGCCGGGCGGTGGGTCAACTGGCCGCGATGCAACTCGACAATGGTGCGGCAGATGTTCAGGCCGATCCCCATGCCCTGCGGCTTGGTCGAGGTGAAGGGGTCAAACAGCTTGTCGGCAACCTCTGGCGCGATGCCGGGGCCGCAATCCTGCACCTCCAGCCTTGCACCCCCCTGCGGGCCGCTTGCCAGCCGGATGGCCAGCACATCGCCCGACCGGGCCGGCCCGGCCATTGCCTCCATGCCGTTGCGGATCAGGTTGACCAGGACCTGCTGCAACAGGATCGGATCGGCCTCGACCGGCGGCGCCGGGGAAATCGCCGTCTCGATCCGCACCCGGTTTTCCCGCGCATCGGCCGCCAGAAACCCCACCGTCTCGGCGATGACCTCGGCCAGATCCAGCCGGGCAAAGCGCGGCTCGCGCTTGCGGACCAGATCCTGGATCCGCCGGATGATCTGGCCGGCGCGGGTCGCCTGCTGGTTCAGCTTTTCCATCACCGCGCGCAGCACCGCCGGGTCGGTCTTGCCCTGCTCCAGCAGGTTCAGGCTGCCCGCGGCATAAGAGGCGATGGCCCCCAGCGGCTGGTTCAGCTCATGCGCCAGCGTCGAGGCCATCTCCCCCAGGGTGACCAGACGGCCGGTGCGCGCCATGCTTTCGTCCTGGGCGCGTGCCAGCCGCTGGGCCCGCTTTGCCTCGGTAATGTCGATAACCGACCCCATCCAGCCGCGATGCGCCCCGGTGGCGTCGATCAGCGGCGCTTCATAGACCTGGACATCGATCTCGCTGCCGTCGCGGCGACGAAAGCGGGTCTCGAAACTCTGCGCCACGGCGCCGCCCTCGGCCAGTTTGCGGTGGCGTTCGATGGTTTCCTGCAGCCGATCAGGCGCCCAATAGGGCATCGGGCCGGTCTGCCCCACCAACTCGTCCCCCGACCAGCCGACCAGACGCGCAAAGGCGGAATTGACATAGAGGATGCGGCCGGAATGGTCCTTGGCACGCAGGCCCACCGTCAGGCTGTCTTCCATCGACCGGCGAAACGCCATCTCGCCCAGCAGTTGCGCCTCGGCCTGCCGGCGCCGTTGCCCATTGCGGTAGAGCGCCAGCAGCGCCAGCACCGCAAAGGCCGCCAGCCCACCGATGGCCGACAAGAGCAAGATGTTCGCCTGCCCCCCCGGCGCGGCATAGGGGGTAATGCGCAGCACCGTGCCCGACAGCGGCGGGTCAAAGCTGATCGCATGCGGCCCCTGCCCCGCCCCCGGCTCGCGCCGGATCCGCTGGGCCAGGACGGTTCCACCGGAATCCATCAACTCGACACCGTATTGTTCGGCGATCCACCACGGCACATGGCGTTCCAGCATCAGGGGCATTGACAGGGTGATCGAAACCACGCCCGCCCCTTCGGCGGCACGGATCGCCATGGTGACACGGCCATCGGGTTGCACCGCGCCATAGACCGGCCGGGTCGAGATCGCGCCCGACCGGGTCAGCACATCGGCCAGCGCCCCGTCCTCGGCCGAGGGCAGGCCCGGAACCGCGGTGATGGCGCGGCCCTGCTGGTCGTGCCAGACCACCGACAGCACCTCGGGGTTGGACGCGATGTGCAACCGGGCGCGGGCCTGCAACGTGGCCAGGTCGCTGCCCCCGGTCTGGTCCAGCGCCAGCCGGGCCAGCATGTCCTCGTCTATCGACAGCTGAAAGCGCAGGGTCTGTTCGACCCACAGCGCATCAGTCGCCAGTTTCGTGCGCGACTGTTCCGCCTCGGATCGGGCGACCAGCCAGACCAGCGCCGCCACCAGCCCGACCAGCGCCAGGATCGAGACCAGCGGAATCAGCGACAGCAGGTCCACCCGTCGCCGCGCCGGTCCGTGTGCCGCCCCCCACGACAGCGTGCGGGGCACCGGATGTTCGCTGGCCCGCCCCATCGTGCAATGCCTTTCTGCCGTGCCGCCCGGTCCTGCCGCCCGGTCCTGCCGTCCTGTTCGCGGGTCGCGCCGGGGCAGCCCGATTGCGGAAATCCACAATAGCGGCAGGCAGACCGAGGTGGCAAGAAACCTTATCAACCGCCGAGGAGGGCGGAACAGGAGGAGGATTATCCATGTTGACCCGTCGCACCCTTGCCGGGCTGGCCGGCGCTGCCGTGCTTGCCCTGACCGCCGCCGCCCCGGCACTGGCCGAGCCGATCGTGCTGAAGTTCAGCCACGTGGTCGCCCCCGACACGCCCAAGGGCAAGGGCGCGGCCAAGTTCGAGGAACTGGCCGAGGCCTATACCAACGGCGCCGTGGACGTGCAGGTCTATCCCAACAGCCAGCTCTACAAGGACAAGGAAGAGCTGGAGGCGCTGCAACTGGGCGCCGTGCAGATGCTGGCCCCCTCGCTGGCCAAGTTCGGCCCCTTGGGCGCCCAGCAGTTCGAGCTGTTCGACCTGCCCTTCATGTTCGGCAGCTACGACGACCTGCGCAAGATCACCCAGGGCGAGGTCGGCATGCGCATGCTGGGCCTCCTGGAAGACAAGGGCATCAAGGGCCTGGCCTTCTGGGACAACGGGTTCAAGATCATGTCGGCCAACAGCCCGCTGAACGTGCCCGACGACTTCCTGGGCCTGAAGATGCGCATCCAGTCGTCAAAGATCCTCGAGGCCGAGATGCAGGCCCTTGGCGCCGTGCCGCAGGTCATGGCCTTCTCCGAGGTCTACCAGGCGCTGCAGACCGGCGTGGTCGACGGCACGGAAAACCCGCCCTCGAACATGTATACCCAGAAGATGCACGAGGTGCAGAAACACGCCTCGGTGTCGAACCACGGCTACCTGGGCTATGCGGTGATCGTGAACAAGGATTTCTGGGACGGGCTTGACCCCGAGATCCGCGCCGGCCTGGAAAAGGCCATGGCCGAGGCGACCGACTACGCCAACGGCATCGCCAAGGACGAGAACGACAAGGCGCTGCAGGCGATGAAGGATGCCGGCACCACCGAGTTCCACGACCTGACCGACGACGAACGCGCAGCCTGGATCGCGGCGCTGAAGCCGGTGCATGAACAGATGGCCGACCGCATCGGGGCCGATCTGATCGCCGAGGTCAACGCGACACTGGGCGCGACAAACTGAGCCTGACGAAGGCGGGGGCGCAGCAAAGGCGCCCCCTTTTCATATCCGGGGGGCCGCCATGGGCTTGCGCATCCTCGACCGTCTCGAAGAAATCCTGATCTCGCTGCTCATGGCCTGTGCCGTGATCCTGATCTTCGTGGCCGTCGTTCACCGCTTTTCGATCGGCTTTGCCGCCGACATCCTGAAATACGCCCGCGCCCATGAAATGGACGGGCTGATGGCCCTGGCGCGCAGCGTCTATGGAATGGTCAACAGCATAAAACTGACCTGGGCGCAGGAGCTGTGCATCTTCCTGTTCATCTGGATGGCCAAGTTCGGCGCGGCCTATGGCGTGCGGGTCGGCATCCATGTCGGCGTCGATATCCTGGTCGAAAAGCTGCACGGCCGCGCCCGCCAGGCCATCACCGTCATCGCAATGGCCGGCGGCATCCTGTTCACCGCGATCATCTGCTGGATCGGCACCGATTTCGTCCTGCACACCTACCACGGCGGCCAGACCTCGCCCGATCTCGAGGTCAAGATGTGGGTGGTCTACCTAGCCGTCCCGCTGGGCTCGGCGCTGATGTGCTTCCGCTTCATCCAGGCGCTGGCGCATTACCTGCGCACCGGGGAACTGGCGCACCATGACCATGCCTCGGTCGAAGGACTGGAAGAGGAATCCGAGGATCTGGCCAAGGGGGGCCACGCATGACCGCGCTCATCATCTTCCTGATCCTGGCGCTCTTGCTGATCACCGGCATGCCGGTCTCGATCGCGCTTGGCCTGACGGTCTTTTCCTTCCTGTTCGGCTTTTCCTCGGTACCGCTGGACAGCATCGCGCTGAAGCTGTTCACCGGCATCGAAAAGTTCGAGATCATGGCGATCCCGTTCTTCATCCTGGCCGGCAATTTCCTGACCCACGGCGGCGTTGCGCGGCGGATGATCCGCTTTGCCACCTCGATGGTGGGCCACTGGTATGGCGGAATGGGCCTGGCGGCGGTGCTGAGCTGCGCGCTCTTTGCGGCAATCTCCGGCTCCAGCCCGGCAACGGTGATGGCGGTCGGCTCGATCCTGATCCCGGCCATGGTCAAGCAGGGCTATCCCCCGCAATTCGGTGTCGGCACCGTCGCCACCGCAGGCGGCCTGGGCATCCTGATCCCGCCTTCCATCGTCATGGTGATGTATGCGGTCGCGACCAGCGGCATGGTCGTCACCGGGCCGGGCGGCGAACAGGTGATGTCCGCCTCGATCGGCACCCTGTTCATGGCAGGGGTGATCCCCGGCATGATCCTGGCCACGATGCTGGGCGGCACCACCACCTGGCGCGCCTGGCGCAACGACTATCCGCGCATGCCCCGCGCCAGCTGGGCCGAACGCTGGCAGGCCTTTCGGGACAGCGTCTGGGGGCTGATGCTGATCGTCATCATCATGGGCGGCATCTACGGCGGCATCTTCACCCCGACCGAGGCGGCGGCGGTCAGCGCGGTCTATGCCTTTGTCGTGGCGGTCTGGGTCTACCGCGACATCAAGCTGCGCGAAGTGCCCAAGGTGCTGCTGCAATCGGCCGGCATGGCGGCCATGCTGCTCTACATCATCACCAACGCCGTCATGTTCGCCTTCATCCTGACGTCCGAAAACATCCCGCAGGCGCTGTCGGAATGGATCGTGTCGCTGGGCCTGGGCAAGATCGGCTTCCTGATGCTGGTCAACGTGATCCTGCTGGCCATCGGCATGGTGATGGAACCTTCGGCCATCGTGCTGATCATGGCGCCGATCCTCTACCCGGTGGCGGTAAAGCTGGGGGTCGACCCGGTGCATTTCGGCATCATGCTGGTCGTCAACATGGAAATCGGCCTGGCGACCCCGCCGGTGGGGCTGAACCTCTATGTCGCCTCGTCGATCTCGCGGCTGGGCCTGACCGAGGTTTCCAAGGCCGCCTGGCCCTGGCTCCTGACGGCGCTGGGGTTCCTGATCCTGGTGACCTATGTGCCCTGGATCAGCCTGGCCCTGCCCAGGGCGATGGGGATGTGACGCCCGCGCCCAGGATGGATGCCGCGCCCGGCCGGGGCGCGGCAGTCCGGTTTCAGCGGCCCTCCAGCAGGCGGAACCGCTGGATCTTGCCGGTCTCGGTCTTGGGCAAGGCCTGGGTGAACACCACCCGGCGCGGATATTTATAGGGCGCGATCGTCGCCTTGACGTGATCCTGCAACAGCTTGGCCTCGGCCTCCGACGCGCTCACCCCGCCGCCAGCACAACATGCGCCTCGACGATCTGGCCGCGGTCGTCGTCCGGGGCGCCCACCACCGCGCATTCCGCCACGTCCGGATGCGCCAGCAGCGCCGCCTCGACCTCGGGGCCGGCAATGTTGTAGCCGGCCGACAGGATGATGCCGTCGGTGCGGGCGGCAAAGTGAAAGCGCCCCTCGTCATCCTGCCAGAAGCTGTCGCCCGTCAGGTTCCAGCCGTCCTTGACATAGTCGCGCTGCTTGTCCGGCGCCGACAGATAACGGCAGCCCAGCGGCCCCTTGACCGCCAGCCGCCCGGTCTGGCCGCGCGGCAGTTCGGCCCCATCCGGCCCGATGATCCGCGCCAGATAGCCGGTGACGGGCCGCCCGGTGCAGGCGGGGCGGTGATCCGAGAACCGGTTGGTCAGAAAGATGTGCAACATCTCGGTCGAGCCGATCCCGTCCAGCATCGGCTTGCCGGTCTTGATGGCCCATTCCTCATAGACTGGGCCGGGCAGCGTTTCGCCCGCCGAGACGGCAGCACGCAGCGAGGACAGGTCGGCCCCCTCCTCCATCGCCCGCAGCATGACGCGATAGGCGGTCGGCGCGGTAAAGCAGATCGTGGCGCGGTGCTTCTGGATGATCTCGATCAGGTTCGGCGGCGTCGCCTGTTCCAGCAACGCGGCGGCCGCGCCAAACCGCAGCGGAAACACCGCCAGCCCGCCCAGCCCGAAGGTAAACGCCAAGGGCGGAGAGCCGACAAAGACATCCTCCGGTGTGACGTTCAGCACCTCTTTCGCATAGGCATCGGCGATGATCAGGATATCCCGATGGAAATGCATCGTCGCCTTGGGCTCGCCGGTCGTGCCCGAGGTAAAGCCCAGCAAAGCCACGTCGTCGCGCCCGGTCTTCACCGCCTCGAACCGCACCGATTTCGACAGCGCCACCCGGTCCAGTTCCGCATCGTGGTTGGCCGTGCCGTCAAAGCCGACCACCGTCTTCAGGAACCGGCTGGATTTCGACACTGTCACCAACTCGTCCATCAGCCGGGTGTCGCACAGCGCATGGGTGATTTCGGCCTTGTCGACGATCTTGGCCAGTTCCCCGGCGCGCAACATCGGCATGGTGTTCACCACCACCGCCCCCGCCTTGGTCGCGGCCAGCCAGCAGGCCACCATGGCCGGATTGTTGGCCGAGCGGATCATCACCCGGTTGCCCGGCTTCAGCCCGTAATCCTCGACCAGCGCATGGGCGATGCGGTTGGTCCAGTCCGACAGTTCCTTGTAGGTCCGGATGCGTCCGTTGCCGATCAGGGCGGTATGGTCGCCAAACCCCTGTTCGACCATGCGATCGGTCAGTTCCACGCCCGCGTTCAGATGGTCGGGATAGCGGAACGGACCCAGGTCGATCTCGGGCCACAGGTCGGCCGGAGGCAGGTTGTCGCGCGTGAACGTATCTGTATGGCCCGTCGGGCCCAATGCCGTATTGCCGGTCATTCTTCCTCTCCCTTCGCGGTGGGCAGCCCTCAGTCGGGGATCACCGCCGTCGCCTCGATTTCCACCTTGGCGCGGTCTTCCACCAGCGCCACCACCTGAACCAGGGCCATCGCCGGGTAATGGCGGCCGATGATCTCCTTGTAGGCGCGTCCCAGGTCCTTGAGATTGCCCAGGTATTCGGCCTTCGACGTGACATACCAGGTCAGCCGCACGATATGCTCGGGCCCCGCCCCGCCTTCGCGCAGCACCGCCACGATATTGCGCAAGACCTGCGCCACCTGGCCCACGAAATCGTCGGTCTCGAATTCGCATTCCGCGTTCCAGCCGATGATCCCGCCGGTAAAGATCATCCGCCCCCGTGCGGCCACGCCGTTCGAATAGCCGATGGCGGGTTTCCAGCCCGAAGGATGCAGGAATTCCAACTTGGTCTCGGCGGTCATGCGCCCTCCATGAAATCTGTGATGCGACTGCGCATCGCGTCGGTCCAGGGTTGCGGCCGGCCATTGGCCCCGACAAAGACCAGCGTCAGGTCGGCGCTCATCCGGTGGCTGTCGCCGCAATGCGCCTCGATGTGAAACCCGATCGAGCTGTTGCCCAGCCGGGTCACGCTCAACCGCCAGTCCAGCACTTCCTCCAGCATCGACGGCGCGTGAAAGTCGCAGGCCATGCTTGCGGTCGGACAGCCCTCGCCGCGTTTCATCATCGCGGCATAGGAATGCCCGGCGACTTCTCGAAAGAAGGCCTCGACCGTCGCATTGGTCATCTCGAAATAGCGGGGGTAGAACACGATCCCCGCCGGATCGCAGTGATTGAACTCGATCCGGATCTGCCGCTGGTAGATCATCAGTCGTTGGCCTCCGGCGGCAGGAAATCGACGTCATGCGCGGCCGAGGCTTTCACCACCGCCTCGACATCCGTCATCTCGTGCAGCACCTCGAACAGATCGCGCAGCCGTCCGGCGGGCGAAACCCAGAACAGCGCCCGCGCGGGCTTGTCCGACTTGTTGAAATAGCCATGCGGCACACCGCGCGGCATCCGCACCAGGTCGCCCGCCTTCGCCACCGACCACAGGCCATCCAGCTTCAGATGCAACTCCCCTCCTGCACCAGGATGAATTCATCCTGCGTCGGGTGGATATGCACCGGCACGAACTGCCCCGGCTCGCTGTTGGTCTCAAAGGCAAAGGCCGCATCGCAATCGGCCTTCGGGAAATACCGCTGGCCAAGGATGTTCCACTCGATCCCCTCGATCCCCGCGCCGTTGCGGGTAATGCCGCCGTCCAGTGCCTTGCTCATGCCGTCCTCCCCAAAATCAGCCCAGAACCGAGCGCGCGATGACCACGCGCTGCACGTCAGAGGCCCCCTCATAGATGCGCAAGGCCCTGATTTCCCGGTAAAGCTGTTCCACCGGATGATGGGCGCGCACCCCGTCGCCGCCATGCAGCTGCACCGCCATGTCGATCACCTCCTGCGCCGCCTCGGTGGCATAGAGTTTGGCCATCGCCGCCTCCCGCGTCACGCGCGCGGCCCCCATGTCCTTGACCCAGGCGGCGCGATAGACCAGCAGCGCCGCCGCATCGATCTTCAGCGCCATGTCGGCGATATGGCCCTGCACCATCTGCAGCTCGGCCAGCGCCGCCCCCTGGATCTGCCGCGCCTTCACCCGTGCCAGCGCCTCGTCCAGCGCCCGCCGCCCCATGCCCAGCGCCGCAGCGCCGACGGTCGAGCGGAACACGTCCAGCACCGACATGGCCAGCTTGAACCCCTCGCCCGCCTTGCCGATCAGCGCCCCATCCGGCAGCTCCACCCCCTCCAGCCGCAGCGTCGCCAGCGGATGCGGCGCAATCACCTCCAGCCGCTCGTCGACCGACAGGCCCGGACTGTCGGCCGGCATCAGAAAGGCCGACAGCCCCCGCGCCCCCGGCGCCTCACCGGTACGGGCAAAGACCACATAGACATCGGCGATACCCCCGTTCGAAATCCAGGTCTTGTCCCCCGTCAGCCGCCAGCCGCCCGGCACCTTTTCCGCCAGCGTCCGCGTCGCCGCCACATCCGACCCGGACCCGGGCTCGGTCAGCGCAAAGGCGGAAATCGCCGTTCCCGCCCGCGTCCGGTCCAGCCAGAGCCGCTGCTCATCGCTGCCGAACAGGCTCACCGCCCCCATGCCCAGGCCCTGCATGGCAAAGGCGAAATCGGCCAGCGCATCGTGCCGCGCCAGCGTCTCGCGGATCAGGCACAGGCTGCGGACGTCCAGCACCTCGCCCCGCCCCGCCCCCGAATGGCGCAGCCAGCCCCCCTGCCCCAGGGCCGCAACCAGCCCCCGGCAGGCTGCATCGACATCGGAATGGTCCACCGGCAGGTTCACGCCCGCCCAGGCGTCCAGCGCCTCGGACAGCTCGTGGTGCCGCGCCTCGAAAAACGGCCAGGTCAGGAAACTCTTGTCGCTCATGTCTTCATCTTGGTCCAAATACTCCGGGGGTCCGGGGGCTGGCCCCCGGCCCTTGCCCAGTCAGGGGCGCCTGCTCAGTCACCGGCGAAGACCGGCTTTTCCTTGGCGACAAAGGCCCGGTAGGCCCGGTCGAAATCCCTGGTCTGCATGCAGATCGCCTGGGCCTGGGCCTCGGCCTCGATCGCCTCGTGCAGGCCCATGTTCCATTCCTGGTTCAACTGCGTCTTGGTGATGCCATGGGCAAAGACCGGCCCGGCGGCCAGCCGCGCCGCCAGCGCCATCGCCTCGGCCTCCAGCGCCTCCGGCGCATGCAGCGCGTTCCAGAACCCCCAGGCCGCGCCCTCCTCGGCCGCCATCACCCGCCCGGTATACAGCAATTCCGCCGCCCGGCCCTGACCGATGATGCGCGGCAGCATCGCGCAGGCGCCCATGTCGCAGCCCGCCAGACCGACGCGGGTGAACAGGAACGCACATTTCGCCGCCGGCGTCGCCAGCCGCAGGTCCGAGGCCATGGCGATGATCGCGCCCGCCCCCACCGCCACGCCATCCACCGCCGCGATGATCGGCTTGCCGCAGGAAATCATCGCCTTGACCAGATCGCCGGTCATCCGGGTAAAGGCCAGCAGATCCTTCATCGGCAGGCCGATCAGCGGGCCGATGATGTCATGCACGTCACCACCGGAACAGAAATTCCCGCCGTTCGAGGCAAAGACCACCACATCCACGTCATCGGCATAGGCCAGCGCGCGAAAGGTGTCGCGCATCTCGGCATAGCTGTCGAAGGTCAACGGGTTCTTGCGGTCGGGGCGGTTCAGCCGCACCACGGCAATCCTGTCCCTGACCTGCCACTGGAAATGCTGCGGCGTCAGCCCGGCCATCTTCATCTTGTCTCTCCCTTGCCGATGCGGCGGAACATGTTGGTCAGCGCCTCGAGGTCCGCCTCGCCCAGCCCGCCCAGCAGCCGGTCCACCTGCTGCTCATGCTCGGTGGCCATGCAGTCAAAGGCCCGCAGCCCCTCGTCGGTCAGCGCCACGAAAACCGTGCGCCGGTCGGTTTCCGAGGGGCGGCGGCGCACCAGCCCATCCTTCTCCAACCGGTCGACGACCGCCGTGGCATTGCCGTTCGAAACCAACAACATCCGGCTCAACTCCGACATGGTCAGGCCGTCGCGCCGGCGCCAGAGCGCGGCCATCACGTCAAAGCGCGGCAAGGTGGTGCCGTGGCGCAGGCGCAGGAACTCGCGCAGTTCGGATTCGACCGACCGGGTGACGCCCAGCAACCGGATCCAGGCCTTCAGGCGGCGCTTCGACAGGCTTTCGCTCATATCTCTCCCCCGGCGATGGCAATGGCCTGGCCCGTGATCCCTTCCGACCCCGGCCCGCACAGCCACAATGCCGTGGCGGCGACCTCGTCGGGCCGGAACAGCCGGTTCTGCGGCGACAGGGCCTCCAGCGTCGCGCGGGCCTCGTCCTCGCTCCGGCCGGTCTTCTCGGCGATCACCCGGATCGAGGTCTCGGTCATCGGCGTGTCCAGAAAGCCGGGGCAGATCGCATTCACCGTCACCGGCCGCCGCGCCTGTTCCAGGGCCAGGCTGCGCACCATGCCGACGACGCCGTGCTTTGCCGCCGCATAGGGCGCGACCTTGGCATAGCCCTTCAGCCCGGCCGTCGAGGCAACGGCGATCAGCCGGCCCCAGCCGGTCAACTGGTTCACGCCCTCACGAAAGGTCAGGAACACGCCGGTCAGGTTGACGGCCAGCATGGCATTCCATTGCGCCAGCGAGGTCCTGGCCATCGGCGCGGAATCCGCCGCCCCCGCATTGGCGATGACGATGTCGCAGGGCCCCGCCTCCTCGTACATCCGTTTCACGGATGTCTCGTCGGTGACATCGGCCTGCACGCAGCGGATGGCGGCATGGCGCGCGGCGGTGGCCTGCAAGGCCTCCAGCCTGCGACCAGTGATCACCACCTCGGCCCCGGCCCCGGCAAAGGCCAGCGCCAGCGCCGCCCCCACACCGGACCCGCCGCCCGTCACCAGTGCCCGTTTGCCCGAAAGCGTCGTCATACGCGGATCTGAGCCTCTTGCCGTTCCTGCAGCCGGAACATCAGGTCGCGGCCGCCCTTGTAGGGGGCCGGCCATTCGGTCGCCTGATCGCCCTGCGCCACCGCAGCATGCAACGTCCAGTAGGGATCGGCCAGATGCATCCGCGCCAGGCAGACCAGATCGGCGCGGCCCGACAGCAGGATGCCGTTCACCTGGTCCCAGTCGCTGATGTTGCCCACCGTCATCGTCGGAATGCCCGCCTCGTTGCGGATGCGGTCCGAGAACGGGGTCTGGAACATCCGGCCGTAGACCGGCTTTTCGGCCGGGTCGGTCTGCCCCGACGACACGTCGATGATATCGGCCCCCGCGGCCCGGAACATCCGGGCGATCTCGACCGCCTCCGAGGGCGTCACGCCGCCGTCGATCCAGTCATGCGCCGAGATCCGCACCGACATCGGCTTGGCCGCCGGCCACGCCGCGCGCATCGCCCGAACACCTCCAGCGGATAGCGCATGCGGTTTTTCCAGCGACCCGCCATAGTCGTCGTCGCGCCGGTTGGTGACGGGCGAGATGAACCCCGCCAGCAGGTATCCATGCGCAGCGTGCATCTCGATCATGTCCGCGCCGATGCGGTCCGCCATTTGCGTGGCGGCGACGAACTGCGCCTTGACCTTGTCCATGTCGGCGCGGTCCATCGCCCTGGGCACGCCATTGCCGGGCTTGTAGGCCAGGGCCGAAGGCGCCAGCGTCTGCCAGCTGCCCGAGGCCAGCGGCGCGTCGATCCCGCCATCCCAGGGCACGCAGGTGCTGCCCTTGCGGCCCGAATGGCCGATCTGCATGCAGAATTTCGCCGAGGTTTCGCCATGGATGAACCGGGCCAGCCGCGTCCAGGCGGCCTCCTGCTCGGCGGAATAAAGACCGGGGCAGCCCGGCGTGATGCGCCCTTCGGGCGAAACGCAGGTCATTTCCGTATAGATCAGCCCGGCGCCGCCCTTTGCGCGTTCGGCGTAATGCACGAAATGCCAGTCGGTCGGCACACCGTCCACCGCCTTGTACTGCGCCATGGGCGACAGGACGATGCGGTTCTTCAGCTCCATGTCCCGCATCCGGTAGGGCGCGAACATCGGGCGCCGGCCCTTTTGCCCGCCGGCCTTCTGCTGGAACCAGTCCTCGGTGCCGGCCAGCCATTCGGGGTCGCGCAGGCGCAGGTTCTCGGTGCTGATCCGCTGGCTGCGGGTCAGCAGCGAATAGGTGAACTGCGGCATGTCCATGTCCAGGAACCGCTCGACTTCCTCGAACCATTCCAGGCTGTTGCGCGCCGCCGATTGCAGGCGCAGCACCTCGACCCGGCGCTCGTCCTGATAACGCTGGAAGGCCGCCTCCATCGTCGGTTCCGAATGCAGGTACTCGGCCAGGGCGATGGCGCTGTCAAAGGCCAGCCGCGACCCCGACCCGATCGAGAAATGCCCCGTCGCCGCCGCATCGCCCATCAGCACCACGTTCTGATGATACCATTTCTCGCAGATCACCCGCGGGAACTGCATCCAGACCGCCGAGCCGCGCAGATGCGCCGCATTCGACATCAGGTCATGCCCGCCCAGATGACGCTCAAAGATCTTGCGGCAGGTCTCGACCGTCTCTTCCTTGGTCATCTGCTCGAAGCCCCACTTGTCCCAGGTCTCGGGCAGGGTCTCGACGATGAAGGTCGCGGTGTTGTCATCGAACTGGTAGACATGGGCCCAGACCCAGCCATGTTCGGTCTTTTCGAAGATGAAGGTGAAGGCGTCGTCGAACTTCTGGTGCGTGCCCAGCCAGACGAACTTGCACAGCCGCGTGTCGATATCCGGGCGGAACTCGTCCTGATATTCGCGCCGCACCAGCGAATTGATGCCATCGGCGCCCACCACCAGGTCATAGTCCTTGCGATAGTCCTCGGCCGATTTGAACTCGGTCTCGAACCGCATCTCGACGCCCAGCTCCCGCGCGCGGGCCTGCAGCAGGATCAGCATCTGCTTGCGTCCGATCCCGGCAAAGCCATGGCCACCCGACACCGACCGCTCGGTGCCGCGCACCACCGCGATGTCGTCCCAATAGGCGAAATTGCCCCGGATCGCATCGGTCGAGACCGGGTCGTTCTTCTGCATCCGCCCCAGCGCGTCGTCCGACAGCACCACGCCCCAGCCAAAGGTATCGTTGGCCTTGTTGCGTTCCAGCACCGTCACCTGATGCGACGGGTCGCGCAGTTTCATCGAGATGGCGAAATAAAGACCCGCCGGACCACCGCCAAGGCACAGAACCTTCATCGAGACTCTCCTGTTGTCCCGCCGCGGCAACGCGGCGCCTTTCGGGGATGGTGACACCAACCGGAAATCATTTCAAGTTTGAAATTTCTGATTTGAAAGATTCAGCCTTTCCCCGATCTGACCGTTTTCCGGGCAGCCGGCGCCCCGCCGCCGCCGTTTTGCCCCTGCCGGGGCGCCTCTGCGCTTGTTGTGCTGCGCGCCTGCCCGCATCATGCCCGCAACCGGAGGCCCAGCATGTCCATCACCGCCAGCATCTACCACCTGACGCATTACCGCTATGACCGTCCGGTGATCCTCGGGCCGCAGACCATTCGCCTGCGCCCGGCACCGCATTCGCGGACCAGGGTGATCTCGCATTCGCTCAAGGTCTCGCCGCAGGGCTATTTCGTGAACCACCAGCAGGACCCCTATGGCAACTGGCTGGCCCGCTTCGTCTTTCCCGAACCGGTGCGCGAACTGAAGATCGAGGTGGACCTGGTCGCCGACATGTCGGTGTACAACCCCTTCGACTTCTTCGTGGAAGACAGCGCCAAGGACTATCCCTTCGCCTATCCCGACGACATCGGCACCGACCTCGGCATCTATCTCGGGACCGAACCCCTGACCCCGGAAATGCAGGCCTTCCTGGCGACGATCCCGCGCGATCCGATGAATACGGTCGACTTCCTGGTGCTGCTGAACAGCCGGATCTCGCGCGAGATCCGCTATGAAATCCGGCTGGAGCCGGGGGTGCAGACGCCTCAGACCACGCTGACCCGCGCCGCCGGATCCTGCCGGGATTCCAGTTGGCTGCTGGTGCAGGTCCTGCGGCGCCTGGGCCTGGCCGCCCGTTTCGTTTCGGGCTACCTGATCCAGCTGAAACCCGACCTTCAGGCGCTGGACGGGCCATCCGGCACCGCGGTGGACTTTACCGACCTGCACGCCTGGTGCGAGGTCTATCTGCCCGGCGCCGGCTGGATCGGCCTTGACCCGACCTCGGGCCTTCTGGCCGGGGAAAGCCATATCCCGCTTTCGGCCACGCCGCATTACCGCAACGCCGCGCCCATTTCCGGCGTCGCCAGCATGGCCGAGGTGGATTTTTCCTTCGACATGCAGGTGCGCCGCACCGCCGAACATCCCCGCATCACCAAACCCTTCTCGGACGAGGCCTGGACCGCCCTGAACCGGCTGGGCCAGGCGGTCGACGAACGCCTTCGCGCCGGCGATGTGCGGCTGACCATGGGGGGCGAGCCGACCTTCGTCTCGATCGACGACTTTGAAAGCGCCGAATGGAATTCCGATGCCGTCGGACCCACGAAACGGGTGCTGGCCGACCGCCTGATCCGCCGGCTGCGCGACCGGCTGGCCGGCGGCGGCCTGCTGCACTATGGCCAGGGCAAGTGGTATCCCGGCGAAACCCTGCCGCGCTGGACCTTCTCGCTGTTCTGGCGCAAGGACGGCAAGCCGATCTGGCGCAACCCCGAACTGCTCGCCCGCGAGGACAGGCCAGACGATACCCGGCCCGACAGCGCAGGCCCCGACGACGCCCAGGCCCTGCTGGCCGGCATCGCCCGCGCGCTGCAGGTGCCCGAGGCGCATGTCCTGCCCGCCTATGAAGACCCCGCCGAATGGGTGCTGAAGGAAAGCCGCCTGCCCGACAACGTGACGCCCGAGAACTCGCGCCTGAAAGACCCCGAGGAACGCGCCCGCATCGCGCGGGTGTTCGAACGCGGCCTGACGACGCCGGCGGGCTATGTCCTGCCGGTGCAGCGCTGGCAGGCGCAGGCGCAGGGCCGCTGGCTGTCCGAAGTCTGGAAACTGCGGCGCGGCAAGGTGTTCCTGGTCGCCGGCGACAGCCCGGTGGGCTATCGCCTGCCGCTGAACAGCCTGCGCCACATCCGCCCCGCCGCCTATCCCTTCGTCTATCCGCAGGACCCGACCGAACCGCGCGCCCCCTGCCCGACCCCGAGGCGCTGCTGCCGGAGCGCGACGCCCCCGCCCAGCCGATCGCCAGCCGCACCGAGGCCACGCCGGGGCAGGATCTGGTGGAACAGGTGCTGGGCGACATGGACGGCGCCGTTCGCACCGCCATTTCGGTCGAACCCCGCGACGGCCGGCTTTGCGTCTTCCTGCCCCCGGTCGAGACGCTGGAAGACTATCTGGAGCTGATCGCCGCCGTCGAAACCGCGGCCGGGGCCATCGGCCGCCCGGTGGTCATCGAAGGCTACGCCCCGCCGCATGACCCGCGGATCGAGGTGATCCGCATCGCGCCCGATCCGGGCGTGCTGGAAGTGAACATCCACCCCGCCGCCACCTGGGCCGACTGCGTCGCCACCACCGAAACCGTCTATGAACAGGCCCGCCAGTGCCGGCTGGGCACCGACAAGTTCATGATCGACGGGCGCCACACCGGCACCGGCGGCGGCAACCATGTGGTGGTCGGCGGCGCCACCCCGCCGACAGCCCCTTCCTGCGGCGCCCCGACCTGCTCAAGAGCCTCATCCTCTACTGGCAGCGCCACCCCAGCCTGTCCTACCTGTTTTCCGGCACCTTCGTCGGCCCCACCAGCCAGGCCCCCCGCGTCGACGAAGGCCGCCACGACGGGCTTTACGAACTGGAAATCGCGCTCGACCAGATCTGGCCGCCCGGCCAGGGTCAGGGTCAGGGCCAGGGTCAGGGCGATGTGCCGCCGGCCTGGCTGACCGACCGGCTCTTGCGCAACGCGCTGATCGACGTCACCGGCAACACCCACCGGACCGAGATCTGCATCGACAAGCTCTATTCCCCCGACGGGCCCACCGGCAGGCTGGGCCTGGTGGAGTTCCGCGGCTTCGAGATGCCGCCCAATCCGCGCATGTCGCTGGCCCAGCAACTGCTGCTGCGGGCCATCATCGCGCGGTGCTGGGAAAATCCGCTCAGCGGCCCGCTGACCCGCTGGGGCACCACCCTGCATGACCGCTTCATGCTGCCGGCCTTCCTGTGGGAAGATTTCCTGACCGTGATCGACGACCTGCGCGGCGCCGGCATGGCGCTCGACCCCGACTGGTTCCGGGCGCAGGCCGAGTTCCGTTTCCCCTTCTGCGGCGAAGTCACCTATCAGGGCGTCACGCTGGAACTGCGCCAGGCGCTGGAACCCTGGCACGTCCTGGGCGAGACCGGCGCCATCGGCGGCACCGTGCGCTATACCGACAGCTCGACCGAACGGCTGCAGGTGCGCCTCTCCGGCGCCAACCCCGATCGCTACATCGTCACCGCCAACCGCCGCGCCGTGCCGCTGCACCAAACCGCCACCACAGGCGAGCGTGTCGGCGCCGTCCGCTACAAGGCGTGGAAGCCCGCCATGTCACTGCATCCGGTATTGCAGGTTGACGCCCCCTTGACCTTTGACATCTACGATACATGGTCAAGGCGCGCGCTGGGCGGCTGCCGCTATCATGTGGCTCATCCCGGCGGGCGCAACTTCGACACCTTCCCCGTCAACGGGAACGAGGCAGAGGCACGCAGGTTGAGCAGGTTCGAGGCAATGGGCCACAGCCCCGGTGATTTCACCCCGGCGCCGGAACGCCCGCACCCCGAGTTTCCGATGACGCTGGACCTGCGGCGCAGGCCCGGGCTCTGAGCATGACCCAGCCGCGGCCGCATCCCGATGGCACGATGGACCTGTTGTCGAGTTATGTCCCGCAGCGCGGCTGCCGGGATGAGATGCTGGCCCCCGATGGCCGCGTCACCGCTGTCTGGCAGGACTTCATCGACCACCTGGCGCGGCTGACGCCGGACCAGCTGACCCGCCGTTTCGCGCGCGGCGATCAGTATCTGCGCGACGCGGGCGTGCTTTACCGCCAGTATGACGACACGCTGTCCACCGAACGGGAATGGCCGCTCAGCCACGTCCCGGTGATCATCGCCCAAGCGGAATGGGACCGCATCGCCGCCGGCCTGGTCGAGCGGGCCGAACTGCTGGAATACGTCGTCCGCGATTTCTACGGTGCCAATCACCTGGTGGCATCGGGCCAGCTGCCGGCCACCCTGCTGGCACAGAACCCGGCCTGGCTGCGGCCCATGATCGGCGCGCAACCCGCCTCCGCGGGCGGGCCGGATTACCTCACCCTGCTGTCGTTCGAAATCGGCCGCGGCCCGAACGGGCAATGGTGGGTCATCAGCGATCTGGTCGAGGCGCCCTCGACCATGGGCTTTGCGCTGGAAAACCGCATGGCGATGAGCCGGACCTTCCCCAATTTCTTCGCCGGCTCCAACATCCTGCGCCTTGCCGGGTTCTTTCAGGGCCTGCAACACAGCCTGTTTCACCTGCGCGGGCGCGCGGGCGGCGAAATCGCCCTGCTGACCCCCGGCCCGATGAACCAGAGCTACGCCGAACACGCCTATATCGCGCGCTACCTCGGCCTCCTGCTGGTCGAGGGCGAGGATCTGGTGGTGCAGAACGGCCAGGCCATGGTGCGCACCGTGGCGGGGCCCAAGCCGGTCAGCCTGTTGTGGAACCGCCTGCCCGGCGCGATGACCGACCCCCTGGAACTGGACCCGGATTCCATGCTGGGCACGCCCGGCCTCCTGGATGCGCTGCGCGCCCACCACCTCAAGACGCTGAACGCCGTCGGCGCGGGCGTGCTGGAAACGCGGGCGCTGATGGCCTTTCTACCCCAGATCGCCCGGCAAAGGCTGGGCCGCGATCTGGCCCTGCCCAATATCGCCACCTGGTGGTGCGGCGATCCCGACGCCGCGGCGCATGTCTCGGCCCATGCCGACCGGATGATGGTGGGATCGGCGTTTTCCACCGTGCCCCTGATGGCCGACCCCGCGACGCAGCTTCTGGAAGACCAGGTCCGCAGCAGCGGGCGGCAGGCCATGCAGGACATGCTGGCGCGGTCGGGCCGCGATCTGGTGGGGCAAGAGGCGGTGACACTGTCGACCACGCCCATCTGGCAGGATGGCGGCCTGGTGGCGCGCCCGATGTCGATCCGGGTGTTTCTCGCCCGCACGCCCCGCGGCTGGACGGTGATGCCCGGCGGCTACGCCCGCGTCAGCGCCGGGCAGGACGCAAAGGCGCTGGCGATGCAGCGCGGCGGCAAGGTTGCCGATGTCTGGGTGGTCAGCCCCGACCCCGTCGACCGCCCCAGCCTGCTGGGGGAAGACGCCGCCCAGAGCCGGCAGCCCGCCCTGCAGGTCGCCCTGCCCTCGCGCGCGGCCGACAACCTGTTCTGGCTCGGCCGCTATGTCGAACGCTCCGAACTGAACATGCGGATCTTCCGCGCCTATTACGCCCGGCTGGGCGACGGCGCCACGCATGAAACCCCGCTGCTGGTCTGGCTGCGCGAAAGGCTGATGCAGGGCGTCGCGCCAGAGGCCGGGGCGATGACGCTCCTGTTCGATGCGCCGCTGAGCCTGGGCCTGCAATCGGCCCGGCGGATCTCGGACCGGTTCTCGCCCGACGGCATGATGGCGCTGCGCGGCCTGGTCGACAACCTTCAGGCGCTCAAGGACCGCCCCGTGCCGCCCGAGGACATCCCGCGCGAGATATCGGCGCTGTTGCGGCAGATCACCGGCTTTTCCGGCCTCGTCCACGAAAACATGTATCGCAGCGACGGCTGGCGCTTTCTCAGCCTGGGCCTGTCCATCGAACGCGCCGCCAACATGTGCGACGTGCTGGCGCAGCTGACCGATGCCTCCGCCCCCGAGGGCGCGCTGGATCTGGCGATCGAGATCGGCGACAGCGTGGTGACGCACCGGGCCAGGTTCTCGATCCAGGCCCGCCGCCAGTCGGTGCTGGACCTTCTGGGCGCCGACGACCAGAACCCGCGCTCGGTCCGCTACCATGTCGCCCGCGCGCGCCGCCATGTCGACGAACTGCCGGCGCAGGACCGCGGCCATGTGCTGACCGGCGCGGCCAGCCGGGCGCTGATGCTGGAAACCCGGCTGGCCACCACCGCGCTCGACGGGCTGACGCCCGAGGTGCTGGGCCGGATCCGGCTGGACCTCTGGGACCTGTCGGATTCCCTCAGCGCATCGCATCTGGTGTAGGCGATGATCTACGACATCCGCATGTCGATCACCCTGAACTACCAGTATTCCGCCGGCAACAGCCGGCATCTCCTGCGGGTGCAGCCGCGCGCCATCGCCGGGCGCCAGCGGGTGATCGCCCAGATGACAGAGATCGCCCCGCCGCCCGACAGCCGTCAGGACCAGGTGGATTTCTTCGGCAACGCCACCCAGGCGATCTCGCACCGCGACCCGCATGACGCGATGACCATCCGCCTTGCCTCGCGGGTGGAACTGCTGGCGCCCGCGCCGATGCTGGATATCTCGCCCGACCTGCCCCGGTTGCGGCAGCAATGGGCCGGGCTGACCGACCTTGGCCCCGACTCGCCCCTGCATTTCCTTGGCCCCTCGCCCCGCCTGCGGCCGAACCCGGAAATCGCCGCCTTTGCCCTGGGCGCCGTCCGGCCCGGATCGACCGCCCTGGCCCATGTCATCGCCCTGGGCGAGGCGCTGGCGCACGGCATGACCTTCGATCCCACCGCGACCACCGTCGACACCGACCCGGCCGAGGCCTTTGCCCTGCGCCGCGGCATCTGTCAGGATTTCACCCATATCATGATCCTGGGGCTGCGGTCGCTGGGCATCCCGGCCGGCTACGCCAGCGGCTACCTGCGCACCCTCCCCGAAGGCCAGGACCGGCTGGAGGGCGCCGATGCGATGCATGCCTGGGTGCGCGCCTGGTGCGGCACCGCGCAGGGCTGGGTGGAATACGACCCCACCAATGCCACGCTCGTGGCCACCGATCACATCCTGGTCGGCCATGGCCGCGACTATGCCGATGTCAGCCCGCTGGTCGGCCACCTGCGCCTGTCCGGCGAACAGACCAGCACCCAGGCCGTCGACGTGACCCTCGCCGGCCCGTAACCGACCCCCGCCAGACCGAAAGGCCGCGCTTTCGGGGTCCCGGCAAGGCCGGGCATTGACAAACGGTGCATTATTTAACATGTTAATTTAAACGACAGGCGAATCCCGCAACCACCGCCCCGCCTTTCCGATACCGCCCACCACCGGGCAAAGCAGAGAGGACCGAGAGATGAGCGTGCTTGACGCCAATATCGCCCGCGCCGCCGGCTACATGGCGCGGTTCCGCCAGACCGGCGTGATGAACCATATCGACGGCCGCTCCGTGCCCGCGCGCTCCGGCCAGACCTTCGACAGCATCTCGCCGGTCGATCTGTCGGTGCTGGCGCAGGTCGCCCGCGGGGCCGAGGCCGACATCGACGACGCCGTGGCCGCCGCCCGCGCGGCCTTTCCCGCCTGGTCCAGGATGCCCGGCGCCGACCGCCGCAAGATCCTGATCCGGGTGGCCGAGGCCATCGAGGCCCGCGCCGAGGAAATCGCCTTCACCGAATGCATGGATACCGGCCAGGCGCTGCGCTTCATGTCCAAGGCGGCCATCCGCGGCGCGGCGAACTTTCGCTATTTCGCCGATCAGGCCCCCACCGCCGAGGATGGCAAGGCGCTGCGCAACCCGACGCAGATGAACGTCACCTCGCGCCGCCCCATCGGCCCGGTCGGCGTCATCACGCCGTGGAACACGCCCTTCATGCTGTCCACCTGGAAAATCGCCCCGGCGCTGGCGTCCGGCTGCACGGTCGTCCACAAACCGGCCGAATTCAGCCCGCTGACCGCCAAACTGCTGGTCGAGATCGCCGAAGAGGCCGGCCTGCCCAAGGGCGTGCTGAACGTGGTCAACGGCTTTGGCGAAGAGGCAGGGCGCCGCCTGACCGAACACCCCGACATCAAGGCCATCGCCTTTGTCGGCGAAAGCCGCACCGGCAGCCTGATCATGGCGCAGGGCGCCAAAACGCTCAAGCGCGTGCATTTCGAACTGGGCGGCAAGAACCCGGTCATCGTCTTTGACGACGCCGACCTGGACCGCGCCGTGGATGCCGCGACCTTCATGATCTACTCGCTCAACGGCGAACGCTGCACCTCGTCCTCGCGGCTTCTGGTGCAGGACACGATCTACGACAGCTTCACCGCCCGCGTGGCCGAGGTGGCAGGCCGCATCAAGGTCGGCCACCCGCTCGACCCCGAAACCGTCGTCGGCCCGCTGATCCACCCCGAACACGAAGCCAAGGTCCTGTCTTACTTTGCCAAAGCGCGCGAGGAAGGCGCCACCATCGCCGCCGGCGGCACCAAGGTCGGCGACACCGGCTGCTACGTCGCACCGACGCTTTTCACCAATGCCACCAACGACATGGCCGTGGCGCAAGAGGAAATCTTCGGCCCGGTCCTGACCGCGATCCCGTTCCACGACGACGCCGAGGCCCTGCGCCTCGCCAATGGCGTCCAGTACGGCCTTGCCGCCTATCTCTGGACCAGCGACCTGAACCGCGCCATGTGGATGACCGACAACCTCGACGCCGGCATGATGTGGGTGAACTCGGAAAACATCCGCCACCTGCCCACCCCCTTCGGCGGGGTAAAGGCCAGCGGCATCGGGCGCGACGGCGGCGACTGGTCCTTCGATTTCTACATGGAAACGGTGAACGTCAGCTTCCCGCGCAGCCTGCACAAGATCCCCAGACTGGGCGGCTGACAGCCATCGCCAGGCGGCCGGGAGAGCCGCCCAACACCTTATAGGGAGAGAGAGAGACATGCCCGTTCCGGCCCCGAACCTGTACCCGCCCTTCAACATCATCCGCCTCAGCCACGTCGATTTCGGCGTCCGCGACCTGGCGGCCAGCAAGGCGTTCTACGTCGATACCCTGGGCCTGCAGATCACCGACGAAACCGCCGACACCATCTATCTGCGCGCGATGGAGGAACGCGGCCATCATTGCCTGGTCCTGCACAAATCCGCCCAGCCGCATGTCAAGGCGCTGTCCTTCAAGGTCTATGACGAGGACGAGCTGGACCGCGCCCATGCCTGGTTTTCCGCGCAGGGCCATGCCGTATCCTGGGTCGACCGCCCGCATCAGGGCCGCACGCTGGCCACCACCGACTGCTTCGGCATGCCGGTCGAATTCTACTACCGTATGGAACGCCTGGCGCCGATCCACCAGAAATACGCGCTCTACAAGGGGGTGAAACCCCTGCGCATCGACCATTTCAACTGCTTTGCCCCGGACGTGGACAAGGCGGTGGCCTTCTACAATTCCATCGGCTTCCGCGTCACGGAATATACCGAAGACGCCGAAAGCGGCCGGCTCTGGGCCGCCTGGACCCATCGCAAGGGCGGCGTGCATGACATCGCCTTCACCAACGGCCTCGGCCCGCGCCTGCACCATACCGCCTTCTGGGTGCCGACGCCCTTGAACATCATCGACCTCCTGGACCTGATGTCGACCACCGGCTATCTGGCGAATATCGAACGCGGCCCCGGCCGCCACGGCATTTCCAACGCCTTCTTCCTCTACATCCTCGACCCCGACGGCCACCGGATCGAGATCTACTGTTCCGACTACCAGACCGTCGACCCGGACCTGGAGCCGATCAAGTGGGACCTGAAGGACCCGCAGCGCCAGACGCTCTGGGGCGCGCCCGCGCCGCGGTCCTGGTTCGAGAACGGCTCGCGCTTCGACGGCGTCGAACCTGTCGCCTCCTCGCTCGGCGCATCGCCCATCATCGCGCCATGAAACCCGCCCCCGCCCGCGTCGCCGCCTTCCGCGCCAATGGCACCAACCGCTTCGGCGTGGTGACAGAGGCCGGCATCACCGACCTGACGCCCCGGTTCGGCGCCCGCTTTGCCGGGCTGAAAGAGGTGATCGAGGCCGGCGCGCTAGAGGACCTGGTCGCCGCCGCCGAAGGTCGCGCCCCCGATTACCCGCAAACCGCGGTCGAGTTCCTCATCCCCCTCGCCAACCCCGAAAAGCTGATCTGCATCGGGGTGAACTTTCCCGACCGCAACGCCGAATACAAGGACGGCCAGGAGGCGCCGCCCTACCCTTCCATGTTCATCCGCTTTCCGCGCAGCTTTACCGGCCACGGCCAGAACCTGATCCGCCCGCCCGAAAGCCCGCAACTGGATTACGAAGGCGAAATCGCCATCGTGATCGGCAAGGCCGGCCGCCGCATTCCCCGCGCGGCCGCCTATGACCACATCGCCGCGCTGACGCTCTGCAACGAAGGCACGATCCGCGACTGGGTGCGCCACGCGAAATTCAACGTGACCCAGGGCAAGAACTGGGATGCCTCGGGTGCCATCGGCCCCTGGCTGGTGCCGTTCCGCTCGGCCGACCAGCTGGACGACATCGAACTCACCACCCGGGTGAACGGCCAGATCCGCCAGCAGGACCGCACCAGCCGGATGATCTTCGACTTCCGCTACATCGTGAACTACGTTTCCACCTTCTGCACGCTGGTGCCGGGCGATGTCATCGTCTGCGGCACCCCCACCGGGGCCGGCGCGCGGTTCGACCCGCCGATCTGGCTGAAACCCGGCGACGTGGTCGAGGTCACGGCCGAGGGCATCGGCACATTGCGCAATGGCGTGGAGGACGAGACATGCTGACCCCCGATCAGGTCAACCGCGCCGCCGCCGACCTGCTCGCGGCCGAAGCCTCGGGCCAGCAGATCGGGCTCCTCAGCCTGCGCCACCCCGAGATCACGCTGGACGACGCCTATGCGATCCAGTCGGCGCAGATCGCGCGCAAGCTGGCCGGGGGCCGCCGCATCACCGGCTGGAAAATCGGCCTGACCTCCAGGGTCATGCAAGAGGCGCTTGGCATCGACACCCCCGACAGCGGCGTGATCTACGACGACATGCTCTTTGCCGATGGCGGCACGGTGCCCGCCGGCCGCTTCATCCAGCCCCGCATCGAAACCGAAATCGCCTTCGTGATGAAGGCGCCGGTCTCGGGCGAGATGAGCCGCGACGACGTGCTGGCCGCCACCGACTACGTCGCCCCCGCCATCGAAATCCTCGACACGCGCATCCAGCGGGCCGATCCGGCCACCGGGCAGACGCGCAAGATCTTTGACACCGTGGCCGACAACGCGGCCAATGGCGGCATCGTCCTGGGCGCCGCGCGGCATGACCCGCGCGCGGTCGACCTGCGCTGGGTCGGCGCCATCGTCGCCAAGAACGATGAGGTCGTGGCCACCGGCCTTGGCGCCGCCGTCCTCAACGATCCGGTGATGGGCATCGTCTGGCTCTCGCGCCGCATGGGCCAGTATGGCCAGCGGATCGAGGCCGGTCAGGTGGTGCTGGCAGGCTCCTTCATCGGCCCGGTCGAATGCCCGCCCGGCACCCGCATCGCCGCCGATTACGGCCCCTTCGGCGCGGTCTCGGTCACCTTCGCCTGACGGGCCGGCCGCCTCATGGCAGGTCCGGCATCGCGCGGCAGGTCGGGCAACTGCTCGGCCACCTCGCGCAGCCTGACCAGCATGCCCACCAGCCGCTTCAGGTCCTCGCGCCCAAAGGCATCCTCGATATCGCGGTAGACCGCCTCGGAAATCACCGCGATCCGGTCGAACAGCGCGCGCCCCTCTGCCGTCAGGGTCAAGAGCCGCCGCCGCGCATCCTCGCCCGCCAGGCTGGCCACCAGCCCGCGTTCCTCCAGCCCCTTCAGCAGCCGCGACACCGAAGGCTGCATCAACACGCAGCGCGTGGCCAGCGTGGCGACATCCAGCGGCTCGCCCGCCGCCAGCGCCCGGATGACCCGCCATTGCGGCTGGCTCAGCCCCACCGCATCCGTGTGCCGCTTGAACTTGTGCGCCGTCGCCTGCCGCGCCCGCAACAGCGCGATCGGCAGGGACGACTCGAACCCGCGCATCGGGGTCGCTGCCGGCATGGCTCACCTCATCCATATTGACTCCATAACACGTTATTGATTAACCTGTTATACAACAAAAGATCAAGCGGCTTGCGCCACACCAACGGGAGAAGACCATGCAGATGACAAAGGCAGCGATCCTTGCGGCGCTGGTTGCGGCGGCCACCCCGGCCGCGGCGGAAACCACGATCATTTTCAACAACTTCCTCGCGCCGAACGATGCCCTCTGGACCGATGTGATGAAACCCTGGATCGACGAGATCGAGACCGTGACCGAAGGCCGGGTCCGGTTTTCCGTGCCCGATTCGTCGCTGGCACCGCCGCCCGAGCTGCTGAATTCCGTCCAGCAGGGCGTGATGGACGGCGCCTTCTCGATGGTCGGCTTCGTGCGCGAAACCAACCCCGAGTTGCAGTTGCCGCTGCTGCCGATGACCTATTTCGGCGACGTCGAAACCTCGGTGGCGCTGTGGCGGACCTATGAACAATTCTTCCAGGGCAAGAATGCGCTGAAGGATGTCGAGTTGCTGGGCCTGGTGACCACCCCGGCAACAGCCTGATGGGCCTCGACGCCGCCAAACCGCTGGACAGCCTGGCCGCGCTGTCGGGCGTCAAGATGTGGTCGCTGCCAGGCATCCCGGCCGAGGCGCTGACCGCCGCCGGCGCCGTGGTCTCTCCGGCCCGGCCGTGCGCATGCACGAGGTGATCTCGGGCGGCGTGGTCGACGCCTTCTGCTGCATCAACTTTGAGATCGCTCGAGGTTTTCGGCGTGGTCGAATACGCCCGGACCGCCACCGAAATTCCCGGCCATGTCTTTGCCCCGGCCTTCGAGGTCTACCTCCGCTCCGACGTCTGGGCCACGATCAGCCCCGAAGACCAGGACAGGATCCGCGCCGTCTCGGGTGAGGCGCTGGCCCGCCGCGCCGCCGGCGGCGATGAAAAGGAAGCCGCCGCCCGCGACCGCGTGCTGGCCGCCGGCGTCACCATTTCCCCCGCCTCCGACGCCTTTGCCGCCGACCTCGCCGCTGCCTTCGCCCCCACCCGCGAGGCCTGGATCGCCTCTGTCGCGCCCCTTGGCATCGACGGCAAGGCGGCGCTGGAATTCTATCTGGCCGAGCAGGCCAAGGTTGCCGCAGGCAACTGAGGCATGGCGCGACTCTGGACCGGGATCGAGCGCATCCTCGAGGCGGTGATCAGCCTGTGCCTTTTGGCAATGGTCGCCGTGACCGTCATCGACGTGGCCGGGCGCTACCTCTTCAACGCGCCCCTGTCGGGCGGGTTCGAGATATCGGAAATCCTGATGGGCTTGACCGTGTTCTCGGCCCTGCCGCTGGCCAGCCGCGCCGAAAGCCACCTGGCCATCGGCCTCTTGACCGACCGGCTGCAAGGCAACGCCCGGCGCTGGCACCGCATCGCCATCCTGGCCGTCTCGGCGGCGGGCCTGGGCTATATCGGCTGGCGGATGGGCGTGCAGGCGATGATCGTCAAGGGGTCCATGGCCTCGACCGGCTCGCTGCACATCCCGCTCTGGCCGGTGGCGACGGCGATGGCGGTGCTGGGCTGGCTGTCCTGCATCGTCACCCTCGTCCTGCTGGTCCGCGCCCTTTCCGGGCTGGACCGTGACGCCCATGCCGCGCGGGGGTCGCTGGAATGATCACCTCGATCATCGGTTTCGCCGTGCTGCTGGTGCTGATCTTCCTTGGCGTCCCGCTGGGCTTTGCGCTGATGTTCGTCGGCCTCGTCGGCTTTGCCTGGGTGCGCGCCGACATGGTCGGGCAGGCGCTGGTCTCCTGGGGCGACGCCGGGCTGGAGCTGAACATGCGCGCGGTCAATGGCGCCCTGGTGATGACCGGCCAGCAGATGTACGACCAGGTCACGCTCTACAACTTCACCGTCATACCGCTGTTCATCCTGATGGGCGCCTTCATCAACCGCAGCAACCTGGCGCATGAACTCTATGACGCGGCCAATGCCTTTGTCGGCCACTTCCGCGGCGGCCTTGCCATGGGCACCATCGTCGCCTGCGGCGGGTTCGGCGCGGTCTGCGGCTCGTCCCTGGCCACCGCCGCCACCCTCAGCCGCGTCGCCATGCCCTCGATGCGGCGCTACGGCTATGACGACGGCCTGTCGACCGGCGCCATCGCGGCCGGCGGCACGCTGGGCATCATGATCCCGCCCTCGGTGCCGATGGTGATCTACGGCATCCTGGCGGAAACCGACATCGCCCGGCTGTTCATGGCCGGCATCCTGCCCGGCATCCTGCTGACGCTGCTCTTTGCCGTCTCCATCGCCGTGACCACCGCCCGCCACCCCGACCGCGGCCCGCGCGGCGAGCGGGTCTCCTGGCCGCGCCGGCTGCGGCTGCTGGCCCGCGTCTGGGGCGTGGTGCTGATCTTCCTGATCATCATCGGCGGCATCTACGGCGGCATCTTCACCCCGACCGAGGCCGCCGGCATCGGCGTGACCGCCGCCGCCGCCTTCGCCATCGCCCGGCGCCGGCTGGGCTGGCGCCAGCTGCGCGAAAGCCTGATCGAGACCGGCGTGACCACCGGGATGATCTTCGTCATCTCCTTCGGCGCGGTGATCTTTGCCAATTTCGTCAACCTGGCCGGCTTTACCGGCTCGATCTCGGCCTGGCTGATCTCGCTCGACATCTCGGCCATGGGCATCGTCGTGGCGATCTGCCTGATCTACCTGGTCATGGGCTGCATCTTCGACAGCCTCTCCATGCTGATCCTGACCATCCCGATCTTCGCCGCCATCCTGAAACCGATGGGCGTCGACATGATCTGGTTCGGCATCGTCGCCGTCATCACCGTCGAGATGGGCCTGATCACCCCGCCCGTCGGGCTGAACGTCTTTGTGGTCAAGGCCACCGTCGGCGATGTCAGCCTGGGCACCGCCTTCCGCGGCGTCTGGCCCTTTGTCGCGGCAATGGTGGTCGGGCTTGGCCTGATCCTGCTCTTTCCGCCGATCGCCACCCTGCTGCCCGGCCTGATGCAACGCTGAAAGGCAAGAGATGAGCCAGATCCGAAACATCCTCTTCGTGATGTATGACCAGCTGCGGCACGACTATCTCGGCTGCGCCGGCCACCCCACGCTGAAGACGCCGAACTTCGACCGGCTGGCGGCGCGCGGGGTCCGCTTCTCGCGCAGCTATGTCCAGTCGCCGATCTGCGGCGCCAGCAGGATGAGCTTTTATACCGGCCGCTACGTGCATTCGCATGGCGCCTCCTGGAACAACTTTCCCCTCAAGGTCGGCGAGATGACCCTGGGCGACCACCTGCGCGGGATCGGCGTGGAAAGCTGGCTGGTCGGCAAGACCCACATGCAGGCCGACGCCGAAGGCATGGCCCGGCTGGGGCTGGCGCCCGACAGCGTGATCGGCGCGCGCGTCGCCGATTGCGGCTTTGACGTCCATATCCGCGACGACGGCCTGAACGCCGAAGGCCCGGCGGGGTTCTACGACGCCAAACGCTCTCCCTACAACGAATGGCTGATGTCGCAGGGCTATCCGGGCGACAACCCCTGGCACGCCAATGCCAATGCCGGCATCGACGATACGGGCGACATCGCCTCGGGCTGGCTTTTGCGCAATGCGGTCCGCCCCGCCAATATCCGCGAACAGGACAGCGAGACCCCCTGGCTGACCCGGCAGGCGATGGATTTCATCGCCTCGCCCGACCGGCAGGCGCCCTGGCTCTGCCATCTCAGCTATATCAAACCGCACTGGCCCTATATCGTGCCGGCGCCCTGGCATGCGCTTTACGGCCCCGCCGACATCCTGCCCGCGAACCGCGACGCGGTCGAACAGGCCGATCCGCACCCGGTCTATCGCGCCTTCATGCACAACCAGGCCGGCCAGGCCTTTTCCCGCCCCGGCGTGCGCGAGGCGGTGATCCCCGCCTATATGGGCCTGATCGCGCAATGCGACCACGAATTCGGCAAGCTGCTGGATTTCCTGCAGGAAACCGGGCGGATGGATGACACCATGATCGTCGTCACCTCCGATCACGGCGATTACCTGGGCGATCACTGGATGGGCGACAAGGACCTGTTCCACGACCCTTCGGTGCGGATCCCGCTGATCATCCACGACCCCCGGCCCTCGGCCGATGCGACACGCGGCACGGTCTGCGACGCGCTGGTGGAATCGATCGACCTTGCCCCCACCTTCGTCGAGGCGATGGGCGGCACACCCGCCGACCACATCCTCGAAGGCCGCTCGCTCATGCCGTTCCTGCGCGGCGAAAGCCCGGAATGGCGGCAGGCGGTGTTCTCGGAATACGACTATTCCGGCATGGCGCTGGCAGGCCCCGGCTATCTGGACCTGCCCGAGGATCAGGCCCGCCTGTTCATGGTCTTCGACGGAAGGTGGAAGCTGATCCATGCCGAGGGCGGCTTTCGCCCGATGCTGTTCGACCTGCAAACCGACCCGCGCGAATGGCACGACCTAGGGGCCGACCCGCAGCATCGCCACCAGATCGACCGCCTCATGGGTCTGCTGGCCGCCTGGGCCCGCCGCCCGGCGCAGCGCACCACCGTCTCGCGCGACCAGATCCGCGGCATGCGCGGCAAGACCCGGCGCCACGGCATCATCATCGGCGCCGTGACCCCCGAGGAACTGGCCCCCGACCTGCGCGCCCTGATCAGCGGCAAGTCACAGGGCGATTTCCGCGGCTAGCCCCGCCCCCGCCCGCATCAGCCGCCGCCGTCCTTCCCCCTGTCGCTGTCGCCTGATCCCCCGCCCCGCAGCGGCTGCAGCAGCATCCGGTCCAGCCACAGCTCCCGCCGGCTGCGGAACTGCGCAATGCCGATCTCCATGCCCCCATGCCCCCGCGCCGGCTGCGCCACATAGGTGCCCAACAGCCGATCCCACCAGGCCAGGTTGAACCCGTAATTCGAATTGGCCTCGCGCGGATCGACCGAATGGTGAACCCGGTGCATGTCCGGGGTGACGACGACCAGCCGCAACACCCGGTCCAGCGCCACCGGCAGGCCGACATTGGCATGGTTGAACAGCGCCATCGCGTTCAGGATCACCTCGAACAGCAGGACCGCGATCGCCGGCGGCCCCAGGGCCGCGACCACGCCCAGCTTGATCGCCATCGACAACAGGATTTCCACCGGATGAAACCGCAATCCGGTGGTGGCGTCGAACTCCAGGTCGGCGTGATGCATCCGGTGCAGCCGCCACAGCGCCGGCACCGCATGAAACAGCACATGCTGCAGATAGATCGCCAGGTCCAGCAGCACGACCGCCAGCACGATGGCCAGCCCGCGCGGAACCGCCACCGCATTGAACAGCCCCCAGCCCCGGTCCTCGCACAGCACCGCCAGCCCGACCGCCAGGATCGGAAAGGTCAGCCGCAGGATCACCGTATCCACCACGACCAGCGCCAGATTGTTCGTCCAGCGGATCACGCGCGGAATATCGCGCCGCCGGCGCGGCACCATCGCCTCCCACAGCGCCATCACCGTCAGGACGCCCAGAAAGACGCCCAGACGGACCCAGGGTTCGGCGGCAAGAACGGTCTGTGACATGGCTTTGCGATCCTGGGCTTTGCGATCCGGGGCTTTGCGGTCAGTGGTTGCGGTCAGGCTTGCGGGACGCGATGGAATCGCTAACATTCCATCTATCGCTTGAATAATGAAACGTCCGGAGCCACCCCTTGTCAATCAGCCCGAAAAAGGCCCTGCTGCAGGAATACGCGCTGGTCGCGGGCGCGCTGGCCTCTCCGGCCCGGCTGGCGCTTCTGGAACAGCTGGCCCAGGGGCCGCAGCGGGTCGAGGCGCTGGCGGGCAAGACCGGCCTTTCCGTCGCCAATTGCTCGCAGCACCTTCAACAACTGCGCCGCGCCGCGCTGGTCAGCGGCCACCGCGACGGCAAGGCGGTGATCTACAGCCTGACCGACAGCACGACGCTAAAGCTCATGGCCCTGCTGGCGACGGTGGCCGACCGCAACCTGGCCCAGGTCGACCGCATCCTGCGCGGGCTCAGCGGTGGCGGCGACCTGCCCGAACCGATCAGCCGCGCCGACCTGGCCGCGCGGCTGGCCAAAGGCTCCGTCATCCTGCTGGATGTCCGCCCCGCCGACGAATTCGCCGCCGGGCACATACCGGGCGCGCGCAACGTGGCGCCGGGCGATATTGCCCGCATCGCCCCGACGCTGGCCCGCGACGGCGAGATCGTCGCCTATTGCCGCGGCCCCTATTGCGTCTACGCGCATGAGGCCGTCGCCGCCCTGCGCGTCCTGGGGTTCAACGCGCGCCGGCTGCACGGCGGCCTGCCAGACTGGCGGGCAGACGGCCGCGCGGTGCAAACCGCAGCATAGGCCCCCCAATTGCGTCATTTTACGCAAACGGTTGCATTGCCAGTTGACTCCCACCCCCAGCGCGCTAACGATAGAGTCAGGCACAGGGGGCGCAGAAGGAATCCGCTGCCATGGCATTGAAACCTTGCGATCTTGCGGCGACCTTCCCTGACAGCCGGGCCAGACCTTGACCCGCGTCGCGATCATCGGAACCGGCCTGATCGGGCAATCCTGGGCGATCCTTCACGCAATCGCTGGCAATGACGTGCATCTCTGGGATGGCGCGGCCGGCGTCGCCCGGGCTGCGGCAGAGCGGATCGCCTCGCAGGCCGGCGCCTTGGCCGACAGCGGCCTTTTCGACCCCGCCGCGACCGCCGGCCTGTCCCGCCGGATCACCGCCTGCGACACCCTGGCCCAGGCCTGCGGCGAAGCCGATTTCGTGCAGGAAAACACCTCCGAACGGCTCGAGGTCAAGCGCGCCGTCTTCCGCGACCTCGACGCCGCCGCGCCGGCGACGGCGATCCTGGCCAGTTCGACCTCGGGGCTCCTGCCCTCGCACTTCACCGATGGCCTGCCGGGGCGCGACCGCTGCCTTGTCGTCCACCCCCTGAACCCGCCGCACCTGGTTCCGGCGGTCGAGGTGGTCCCCGCCCCCTGGACCCGCCCCGACGTGGTGACGCAAACCGCGGCGATGTTGCGCGCCCTCGGCAAATCCCCCATCGTGATGCAGCGCGAAATCGACGGATTTGTGATGAACCGCCTGCAAGGTGCCATTCTGGAAGAGGCCTTCCGCCTGATCGAGGGCGGCCACGCCGGGGCCGAGGATATCGACGCGGCCCTGCGCGACGGGCTGGCGCTGCGCTGGTCGGTCATGGGGCCGATGGAAACCATGGACCTCAACGCCCCCGGCGGCGTGCGCGATTACGTTGCGCGCTTCGACGCGATGTATGCCACGATCCACCAGGGCGCCGGGCGCCGCGCCGACTGGACCGGGGTCGCGCTGGACCGGATCGAGGCCGCGCGCCGCAGCCGCCTGCCGCTGGCCGGGTTCCCCGCCCGGCAGGCCTGGCGCGACCGCCGCCTGGCCGCCCTGTTGCGCCACCTGCAAACCGCGGACCGCGATCCGCCCCGCCCATCGACGCCAGAAGGAACCCCGACGTGAAGAGAACCGCCTCCGGCAAAGTCATCATAACCTGCGCCGTCACCGGCGCCATCCACACGCCCTCGATGTCGCAATACCTGCCGATCACGCCTGAGCAGATCATCCACGACGCGCTCGGGGCGGCCGAGGCCGGGGCCGCGATCCTGCACCTGCACGCCCGCGACCCCGACAACGGCAAGCCCGACCAGTCGGTCGAGGGCTTCATGCGCTTTCTGCCGCAACTGAAACAGGCCACCACCGCGGTGCTGAACCTGACCAGCGGCGGCAGCCCCTTCATGCGGGTCGAGGAACGGGTCCTGCCCGCCCAGATGCTGCGCCCCGAGGTCGCCTCGCTGAACATGGGCTCGATCAACTTTGGCCTCTATCAGCTCTTTGACAAGTACAAGGATTTCAAGTTCGACTGGGAACCCGCCCATCTCGAGGCGACGCGCGACCTGGTGTTCCGCAACTCGTTCAAGGACATCGAGTTCATCCTGCGCACCTGTTCCGAGAACGGCACCCGCTTCGAGTTCGAATGCTATGACATCGGGCATCTCTACAACCTCGCCCATTTCGCCGAGCGCGGGCTGGTCCAGCCGCCCTTCTTCGTCCAGTCGGTGTTCGGCATCCTGGGCGGCATCGGCACCCACCCCGAGGATGTCCTGCACATGAAACGCACCGCCGACCGGCTGTTCGGCTCGGACTACCGCTGGTCGGTGCTGGGCGCGGGCGCCAGCCAGCTGCGGATCGCGGCGCAATCGGCGGCACTGGGCGGCAACGTCCGCGTCGGGCTGGAAGATTCGCTCTGGGCCGGGCGCGGCAAGCTGGCCACCTCATCGGCCGATCAGGTGCGCATGGTGCGCCAGATGATCGAGGGCCTGGGCCTGGACATCGCCACCCCCGACGAAGCCCGCGCCATCCTGCAACTCAAGGGCGCCGACGGCGTCAATTTCTAGGGACAACCGCCATGGACATGGGTTTGCAGGGCGCAAGGGTCATCGTCACCGCCGGCGCCGCCGGGATCGGGCGGGTGATCCTGGAGCGGTTCCTGGACGAAGGGGCGCAGGTCGCCACCTGCGACATCGACGCCGCCGCGCTGGCGACGCTGCCCCAGGGCGTCTTTGCCGAACAGGTCGACGTCGGCGACGCCGGGGCCTTCGGCGCCTTCATCGACCGGGCCATCGCCCGGCTCGGCGGGCTGGACACGCTGGTGAACAACGCCGGCATCGCCGGGCCGACGGCGGGGGTGGGCGCCATCGACCTTGCCGACTGGCAGCGCACGCTGGACGTGGTCCTGACCAGCCAGTTCATCGCCGTCCGGCATGCGGTCGAGGCCCTGCGCCGCAGCGCCAACCCCTCCATCACCAACATGTCCTCGGCGGCGGGCCGGCTGGGCTTTGCCCTGCGCACGCCCTATGCGGCGGCGAAATGGGGGGTGATCGGCTTTACCAAGTCGCTGTCGATCGAGCTGGGCGGCGACGGCATCCGCGCCAATGCGATCCTACCGGGCCTTGTCGCCGGCGAACGCCAGCGCCGCGTGCTGGAGGCCAAGGCCCAGCAACGCGGCCTGCCGCAGGCCGAGATCGAGGCCGAAGCCTTCCGCGCCACCTCGATCAAGGACTACGTCACCCCGCAGGCGCTTGCCGACCAGGTGCTGTTCCTGGCCTCGCCCAGGGGGCGCTTCACCTCGGGTCAGGCGATCTCGGTCTGCGGCGACCTGCAGATGCTGGCCTGACGACCGGCCCCCGCCTCAGGACGCCGCCGGCTTGCGGGCCGAGGCGCGGATCTTCAGCCGGCCGTTGATATAGACCACTTCGGCCGAAGGCACATCGCCCGTATCCGGCCGCGCCGCCAGTTCGATCGCGCGTTTCAGCATCTCTTCGGCGGGCTGTTCCACCGTGGTCAGCCGATAGGCCGGCCAGGACGCCGGCCGGATGCCGTCAAAGCCGACGATGGACAGGTCCTGCGGCACCCGGATGCCCTCGTCGCGGGCGGCATCCATCGCGCCGCAGGCCATCAGGTCGCTGACGGCAAAGATCGCGTCGACATCCGGCCGGGCCTTCAGGTAGTCGCGCGTCACCTGATAGGCCTTGTCAAAGATGAATTCCCCTTTCAGTTCCGCCACTTCGGTCAGCCCATGCTCGGCCAGCACCGCGCGCAGCCCGATCAGGCGGTCGCGGTTGACGATAGACCCCTCGCGCCCCGACAGCACCGCGATCCTGCGATGCCCGCCCTCGATCAGATAGCGCGCCATGACCCGCGCGCCCGCCTCGTTGTTGCACAGCACCGAGGATGTATGGCCGTCATTGGCCAGCCGGTTGATCAGCACCACTGGAATGCCGTGGCGGTGGCATTGCTCCAGCGCCTTGTCCGACGAATTGACCGAGGCGATCACGATCGCCCCGCGCAGCCGATAGCGCGCCATGGCCGGCACCACGTCCAGCAGATCGCCGGTGGCCGAGACCTGGAACAGCATCAGCTGGTGGCCGGCCTCGGCGCTCAGCCGGGCGATGCGTTCGATGTGTTCCTGATAGAACGGGTTCTCCATGCTGGCGATGACAAAGCCCAGCACGCCGCTCTTCATCGTGACCAGGCTGCTGGCCATGGCATTGGGCTCATACCCGACTTCGGCGGCGATTTTCAGAATACGTTTGCGCGTCGCCTCGGAAATGCTGGGATTGCCCGCCAGCGCCCGTGAAACCGTGGATTTCGAAACCCCGGCGAGTTCCGAAATCAGCGTGGCAGAAGGCGTTCCCTGGCGTTTCATCAGCAAAATTCCGAAACCGTTTGATCAGCCCAACCTGTGCGCATGGCACAGGGGCGAAGTCAACAATTTCACCGCCTGACACCCCCTCCGGCGGGCTTCCCCCCCCCCCGTTGCCGCCTCAGGCCTTGCGGAACCGCGCCGCCTGGCGGCCATAGCCCGGATCGTCGTGGCAGGCCTTCGACGCCAGCCGGTGATAGACCCCGATCAGCCCGTCCGTCGCCGGCGGCGCCGGGTCCAGCGCCACCTTGCACAGCGCCAGCGCCGTCTCGCTGCGCCCCGCCAGGTCGCGCGCCAGCCGCATCGTCTGCCCGGCCAGATCGACCAGCGGATGCACCGCATTGGCCAGCCCGCGCAGATAGGCCTCGTCCGCGCCGATCCGGCGGCCCGTCATCGCCCATTCCTTGGCGATCCCCAGCCCCACGATCTGCGGCAGCCGCTGCAACCCGCCCGAGCCCGGAATCGTGCCCAGATTGACCTCGGGCAGCGAAAACTGCACGTCATCGGCCACGATGCGCAGGTCGGCGGCAACCGCCATCTCGAACCCGCCGCCGGCGACATGGCCGTGCAGCTGGGCGATCACCGGCTTTGCGCAGGCCGCGATCCGGTTCTTGGTCGAGAAATCCAGCCGGATATACTCCATCGCCGCGCGCCCCTGCAGCAGCCCGACCTCGCGCAGGTCAGACCCCGAACAAAAGGCCCGCCCCGCCCCGCACAGGATCAGCACCCGGATATCCGGGTCGGCCTCGGCCTCGTCGATCGCGGCCTGCACCTCGCGGTGGGTGGCCGGGCTGCAGGCGTTCAGCACCTCGGGCCGGTTCAGCGTGATGCGCGCGACCGCCTCCTCGCGCTCGATGACCAGATGACCATAGCTCATGCCGGGCGCTTCCGGATCAGGGTGATATGCTCGCCCTCCTGCACCACCTCGCCGCGCTGGTTCACCAGCCGGCACCATTCATGGATGATGCCCTTGCCGGGCTGCGAGCCGCTGTCGCGCTTTTTCGTCAGGGCCCAGCGCACCCGCAGCGTATCGCCGATGAAGATCGGCTTGCGAAAGCTCCAGTCGGTCCAGCCCAGCGAGGCGACCCCCGTGCCCTGGGTATAGTTGGTGCGCCACATCAGGCCCTGCGCCACCGACAGCCCGAACAGGCCATGGGCGATGCGCGTGCCGAATTCGGTCTTCTTGCAGAATTCCTCGTCGGTATGGACCTGGCTGTAATCGCCGGTCAGCCCGGAAAATCCGGCCAGGTCCGCCTCGGTCACGGTGCGGCCCGGCGTCAGCCGCTCTTCGCCGGTGACGAAATCCTCGAACCACAGGCCCAGGACGACCGGTTCATGGTGCTTGGCAAGGCTCTCGGTCATTTGCTTTCTCCGGGTTTGACAAGACGCGCCGCCAGACCGCGCAGCGCGGCGGCAAAGATCGAGACCGTCGACAGCACCAGCACGCGCACATCGCGGCCCGGCCTCTGCCAGTTGGCGGCGGCGTCATCGGCGTCCTTGACGAAACAGGACACCACCGCATTGCCGGCCGCGCGGGCGTCAGCGATGATTGCATCAATCGCCGCCGCCACATCGGGGTGGCCAAAGTTGCCGGGCTGCCCCAGCGAGGCCGACAGGTCCGCCGGCCCGATGAACAGGCTGTCGACGCCCTCGATCGCGGCAATCTCCATGACATGCGGCAGGGCCTCGCGGTCCTCAATCTGCACGATCACCGTCACCCGTTCGGCGCCGTTGCGCAGATGCTGGTCCAGCGCCACATTGCCATGCCGCCCGCCGCGCGCGGTCGAGGCCAGGCCGCGATAGCCCAGCGGCGGGTAGTGGCAGGCCCGCACGATGGCCCGCGCCTCCTCGGCCGAGGTGACATGCGGCACCACCACGCCCTGCGCGCCGGCATCCAGCGCCCGCTGGATCAGCCAGCGGTCGCCCCAGGGCACCCGCACCAGCGCCGCCGTCCCGCTGGCCTCTGCCGCCCGGACCATGTTCTCCAGCGTCTCGGTGCCGGCCGGCCCATGTTCCTGGTCGATCACCACAAAGTCAAAGCCGGCGAAACCGCACATCTCGACGATGCTCGGCGACGGCGCCATGACGAAACAGCCGGCCAGCTGTTCCTGCGCCCGCAGGCGGCTCTTGAAGGGTCGTGTCATTGCTGCTCTCTGCTCCAGTCTTGCAAAAGGCCCATGGGCCGGGGGTCGAAACAGACCGCCGGCATGGGCCGAAGGGTTGGGGAAACGGCGACCGGCTGGCCGATGCGCCCGATGAAGTCTTCCGCCGTCAGGCCGGGGCGCAGCTCGGTCAGGGTCAGCCCCCCCGCCTGCAGCCGCAACACCGCCTCTTCGGTGACAAGCGTGATGTCCTGCCCCTCGCGCAGGGCGCGCGGGCCGGAAAAGGTGACCTGCTGCACCGCCGGCACGATCTTGCTGGCATGCCTGTCGCCCAGCCGGGTGCAGAACACCACCTTGCGCGTGCCCTGGGTCATGTCGATGAACCCACCGGCGCCGGGGATGCGGTCGCCGAACCGCGACACGTTCACATTGCCGGCCAGGTCGATCTCTCCGACACCCAGATAGGCCACGTCCAGCCCGCCGCCGGCGAAATAGCGCAGCTGGTCGGCGGCATCGACGATGGCATCGGGGTTGTGCGCGCAAGGAAATGTCCTGCCGCCGCAGGCATAGCCGTTGATCCCGCCGATCACCCCATGTTCGATGGCAAAGGTCACGTGGTCCAGCACGCCCTCTTCCACCGCCACCGCCGGCAGATATCCCGGCAGGCCAAAGCCGATGGCCAGCACCTGCCCCGGCCGCGCCTCCAGCATGGCGCGGCGCATCACGATCTTGTCCGCCGTCTCCGGCCGCCGCGGCACCCGCGCCAGGTCCAGCCGCTCCTCGCCCACCAGCGTCGGGTCATAATCCACATGCGTCGTCTGCCGCTGGCCCGGATGCAGCACCACGGCGTCGACCAGCACCCCCGGCACCCGCACCGCATGCGGCCGCAACGCGCCGCGTTCGACCACGCGCCTGACCTGGACGATCACCTTGCCGCCATTGGCGCGGGCCGCCTGGGCCATCACCAGCGCCCCGCAGATCGCCGGCTCCTCCTCCATGGTGATGTTGCCGTCCGGATCGGCGGTGGTGCCGCGGATAAAGGCCACGTCGATCGGCTGGCAGCGATAGAACAGCTGGTCCTGCCCGCCGACCCTCACCCGCTCCACCAGCGGTGGCGCTGCCCGCGCCGAGGCGTTCAGCGCCCCCCCCGCCATCAGCGGATCGACGAATGTCTCCAGCCCCACCGTCGTCAGCAGCCCCGCCCGCCCGGCGGCGGCGGCCTCCAGCAGGCCGTACATCACGCCGATCGACAGGTTCCAGGCCGCGATCTCGTCATCCAGCACCCGGCGGATCAGCTCGGGCGTTCCCACCGGCCAGAACGACCCGCCGATCATCCGCGCCACCATCCCCCTGGCCCCGAACAGCGAGGTGCCGCGGCCGTCGATCTCGCCGCAGCGGATCGGGTGGAACTCGGTCAGCCGCGCCGGAGATCCGGTTGCGCGATACCGCGCAACCAGCGCCTCGATCAGAAGATCGGGCTCCTGCACCCCGCCCGCGCCGCCAACGCCCAGCGTCGCGCCGTCGCGCACCATCCGAACGGCCTCCTCGACCGGAACGATCTTGGTCATGTGCAGGCTCTCCCGGCTCCGCGCTCACCTGAAGCTGCGGATCATTTCCAGCAGCGGCACCATGCCCAGCTCTTCGGCCGTCTTGTCCTGGATCGGCCGCAGCTTCTCGGCAAAGGCGGGGATATCCACCTCGTTCACCTGCACGCCGGGCAGCGTCTTCAGGTCCTCCAGCACCTTGGCCGTCAACGCGATCGCGCTTTCGACCTCCAGCAGCCCCGCCGCGCGGAACGTTTCCTGCAAGGCCGCCTTCTGCGCCTCATCCAGCCGCGCCAGCGCGACATCCGACACCAGGAACAGGTGAATGTTGTACTGGTGGTGCGTCAGCGAGATATAGGGCGCCACCTCGTAATACTTGCTGCCGGAAATGGCCGGCAGGCTGCTTTCGGCGGAATCGATCACCCCCGTCTGCAACGAGGTATAGATTTCCGGCGCCGGGATCGTGGTCGGCATGGTGCCCAGCGTGCTCCAGACCTCGAATTCGGTCGGGCTGGACATCACCCGCATCTTCACCCCCTCCAGGTCCTCGACCGTGGCGATGGGCTTGGTCCGGCTGTAGTAGTTGCGCGATCCGGTCAGGCCGATGCCTTCCAGCTGAAAGCCGGTGTTGCGGTCCGCGACGATCTTCTGCATCGCCGCAAAGAAGGCCGGGTCCGCCAGCGTGGCCCGCGCATGGTCATAGCTCTCGAACAGGTAGCTGGCCGAAAACAGCTGCACCTCCGGCACGATGGAGGCCGCATTGCCCACCGACAGCACGATGGCATCCACCGTGCCATCCGCGACCGCCTTGATCAGCTCCTTCTCCGTGCCCAGGGCCCCGTTGGGATAAAGCGTGACCGTCACTTCGCCATTCGTGGCCTTCGGCAACTCGGCCTCGATATATTGCAGCGCCGATTGCGCCGCCACCTTGGGCGGGTCGGCAAAGCCCTCTTCACTGGCGATGCGCAGGTTGGTCTCGGCCATGGCCGGCAGCGTGGCCAAGGCGATCAGGCCGGCCGCAACGAACGAAAACGTCTTCATCTGGTCCTCCTTTCCAGTATGGCGCTCAATGCGCGCGGATCATCGCCAACAGGTCGGTCACGCCCAGGTCCTGGGCCACCTGATCCTGCAAGGCGCGCAGCGGTTCCTCGAAATCGGCAACGTTGATATCGGTGACGGTGACACCCGGCAGGGCGCGCAACTCCGCTTCCATCGCGCGGCTCAACTCGACCGTCGCCTCGATCTGCCGGGTGCCGGCCTCGCGCAGCAGCCGCAGCACGGTTTCCCGATGCGCCTCGGGAATCTTCTCCAGCGAGGCGTTGTTGATCAGGAAGAAATGCGTGCTGATCTGGTGGTTGGTCAGCGAGATATAGGGCGCGACCTCGTAATATTTGTTCGACATGATGAACGGGATCGAGCTTTCGGCCGCATCCACCACCCCCGTCTGCAACGACAGGTAGATCTCGGTCGAGGGGATAGAGGTCGGCAACATCCCCAGCGTCTGCCAGACCTGGAACTCGATCGGGCTGGATTGCACCCGCACCTTCAGCCCCTTGCCATCGGCCGGCGTGGCGATGGCATGCACCCGGTTATAGAGGTTGCGCGCCCCCGTGGCCCCGATCCCGGCCAGCCGATAGGCGTCGGTATGCGATGCCACGATGGCCCCGAACCGCTCAAAGAAGGCCGGATCGGTGACAACCGCCTGATAATGGGCAAAGTCGCGGAACAGGTAGCTGGCCGAAAACATCCCGGCCTCGGGAATGTTCGCCGCCAGGTTCGACCCCGATTTCGGCAGGATGTCCAGCGCGCCGCTTTCCAGCGACCCCATCAGCGAGGCCTCGGACCCCAGCGACCCGCCCCAGTAGATCGTCAGCGTCACCTCTCCCTGGGTCTGCTTCTCGATCTCCTCGGCCAGCCATTCAAAGGCGATCTGGTCGCCCACCTTGGCCGGGGTCGACTGGATGGCATTCGACGCCATGCGCAGGTTCACCTCGGCCAGCGCGCCGCCGCCCGCCGCCCCGGCCAGCGCCAGCGCCAGGGCCCCGCCGGACAGCAGTTTCCTCAGATAGGGTGTCATGTCCTCTCCTCCCATTTGCCGCGCCCCGGGGCGCATTCGGTATTCGATCCGCTTGCCTTCAGCCGCCCCCGCGCTCAATCCAGACCCTCAATTCAGACCCATGAACTGCGGCACCAGCAGCCGGGGCAGGAACAGGACCACGTCGGGGAAAACCACGCAGATCACGTCGGCCGCCAGGAACAGGCCGATCCAGGGCAGCGTGGCGACAAAGGACTTCTCGACCGATATCCCGCCGATCTTGGCCGCGACGAACAGGCACAGCCCGTAGGGCGGCGTGATCAGGCCCAGCGCCAGCGTCATGCAGATGATGACCCCGGTATGAACCGGGTCCAGCCCGGCGGCGGCGGCAATCGGCTGCACGATCGGCAGAAAGATGATGATCGAGGCGACACCGCTTTCGAAGGTGCCGACCAGCACGAACAGCACCATGATGAACAGCATCACCGTGGTCGGTTCCGGCGACAGGTGGGCGACGACCCGCGACACCTCGTTCGGCACCTGCAGGAAGGCCAGCACCCAGGCAAAGACGCTGCCGGTCGCCACGCACAGAAGCGTCGGCCCCAGATGCACCGCCGCCCCGTGAAAGCTGTCGATCAGGTCGCGCAACCCCATGCTGCGATAGACGATGCCCAGGAGCAGGATGTAGATCACCGCGACCGCCGCCGCCTCGGTTGCGGTAAGATGCCGCCGATGATGCCGCCGATGATCAGGACCGTCACCCCGAACGGCAGCGCGCCGCGCCAGGTGGCCCGCCCCAGCCGCCGCAGGTTGAACGGCTCGCCCACCGGGTGATCGTGCTTGCGCGCCAGATAGTGGCAGAACAGCAGCTGCGACGCCCCGATCAGCAGCCCCGGCACCGCGCCGCCCAGAAACAGCGCGCCGATCGACACATCGCCCACCGCGCCATAGACCACCATGAAGATGCTGGTCGGAATTATGATGCCGATGGTCGAGGAGGCAGCCGTCACCGCCACCGCATAGGGGCGCGGATAGCCCTCGCGGATCATCGCCGGGATCAGCACCGACCCCATCCCCGCCACATCCGCCACCGATGACCCCGACAGGCCGGCGAACATCATCGAGACCACGACATTGACCTTGGCCAGCGCGCCCTTGGTGCGCCCGAACATCGCGCCCGCCAGCTCCAGCATGCGCTGCGACACGCCGGCGGCATTCATCAGCAACCCGCAGAGCAGGAAGAACGGCACCGCCAGCATCACGAAACTGTCCAGCGCCTGGTACATCCGCTGGCCAAAGATCGACAGCGGCAGGCCCTCGGACACGATGATCACCAGCGCGCTGCACCCCAGCGCGAATGAGATCGGAACCCCCAGGACCAGCAGCCCGACAAAGATCACGAAGATCAGGATGACAGGATCCATCAGCCCTGCCCCCTGTCGCCGGCCAGGTCCGGGTCGGCGACCGGCACCAGCGGCCGCCCCAGGATCTCGCGCCAGATCAGTTCGACCAGAAAGACCAGCGCGATCAGCGCCGACACCAGCACCGAGCCATAGGCCCAGGACATCGGCGCCCCCAGCCCGGGCGCGACCTCCCTCAGCCCCGACCGGACCATGCCCCAGCCGGTCCAGACCAGCAGCGCAAACATCGCCAGGCCGCAGAAATGGGTGAAAAGCTGCAAGGCCAGCCGCGGCCCCCGCGCGCCCACCGCGTCGATCAGCGCCGACATGCGGAAATGCCCCTGATGCCGGACCGCCAGCGCCGCCGTCAGGAACCCCAGCCAGATGAAGCAGATCACCCCCAGGTCCGACAGCCAGATGATCGGCAGATGCAGCCAGAACCGGTTGACCACCTGAAAGGTGATCAGCACCACCACCAGAACGTAGAAGGCTACGATGACCCACCTGAGCAGCCATTCAAGCCGGTCCAGCACGCCGGAATAGGCGTTCAGCATCTGTCAGTCCTCCCTCGTGATCCGGCGTCGGTTCTGGCGGTAATCCGGGTCGGCCTGCCGCAGCGCGCTGACCAGCCCGTGAAAGGCCCCGGCCGCCACCGGGTCATCGGCCAGGCGCAACGCGACCTTGGCATAGCGCAGCGACTCGGCCGGGCGTTCGGCGATGGCCGCGGCCAGCGCCAGCGCCCGCGCCACCGGGTCGGCGGCGGTCTCCAGCACCAGGCCCAGCGCCCGCGCCTCCTCGGCGCCGACCCTGCGCCCCAGCGTCACCATCTCCAGCGCCCGCGCCCGCCCGACCAGCGCCGGCAACCGCTGCATCCCGCCCGACCCCGGCAGGCTGCCCAGCACCATTTCGGGAAAGCCAAAATTCAGCCCCGGCCCGGCGATCCGCATGTCGCAGGCCAGCGCCAGCTCGGCGCCGCCGCCCAGCACATGCCCCTCCAGCGCGGCGATGGAAATCAGCCCCGACTGTTCCAGCCGGACCGCCGGGGCATGGCTGGCCTCGATGAACCGGCGCAGCGCGGCCCCCGACAGCCCGCCCATGAACTTCAGGTCGGCCCCGGCGGAAAACGCCCGCCCCCGCCCCTGACAGCACGACGACACGGACATCGCCTTGCCCTTCCAGATCGTCCAGCGCCGCCAGCAGCGCCGCATAGGTTTCCGCGTCCAGCGCGTTCAGCACCTCTGGCCGATGCAGCTCCAGCTGCGCCACATGGTCCGAGGGTCTGAAGATCCTTACCCGCGGCGCCATGGCGATCAGCCCCTGTCGCCCAGATCGGCCAGCCGAACCGGCGTCAGCCGCGGCCCGTCCTCGGCCCTGTCGATCCGGATCGACCTGTCCCAGGCCGGGTCCGGCGCCGGCGCATCCTGCCGATAGTGGCTGCCGCGGGTCTCCTTGCGCAGCCGCGCCGCCGCCACCATCATCAGGCCGGTGTCCACCAGATTGCGCGCCTCCTGCGCCAGACGCCGCTCGCGCGCATCGCCCACCTTGTAGGCCCCGTCCTCCAGTTGCGCCGCCACGCGGGCCAGCTCCGCCGCCGCCTCGGCCAGCCCGGCCTCGGTGCGAATGATCAGCGCATTGCGCGACATGGTCGCCTTGATCGCCTCATGCGCCGCGCGGATCGGGCGCCCCTTGTCCGAGGCCAGCCGGCCATGCGCCTCCAGCGCCTGCTGCAATTCCGCCGGAACGCTGCACCGCTGCGCCGGCGGCGCGCGGTCTCGGCCGCGGCAAGGCCGGCGCGGCGCCCGAACACCAGGCAGTTCAGCAGCATGTTGCCGCCCAGCCGGTCCGCGCCATAGGGCCCCGTCGCCGCCTCGCCCGCTGCCAGCAGCCCGGCAGGGTGCTGCGGGCATGCTGGTCGATGATCATGCCGCCATTGATGGCATGGCCCATCAGCCCAGTGCAAGGGCTCGGCCGTGATATCCATGCCCTTCTTCAACAGCCACTGCCGCGACACCTCCCAAAGCTGGGCATAGCCCTTCTGCGGCAGGCTCGACCCGTCGACATGGGTCACATCCAGATAGAACCCGTCCCGGTCGCTCGCCACGCCCTCGTCGATCGCCCGCCGCGCCGCGATCTCCAGCCAGCCCGACCGGTCCGAGGCGCTGAACGGATAATGTTTCGCCTTGTCCGCGCAGGCGTCGGCCAGGCTGACGCCATCGGGCAGCTGCCCTCCAGCAGGCTTTGGCCATTGCGGTCCAGCAGCCGCGGCCCAACCGCCCAGAACCAGGCCATGATGATGTTCAGCGCCGGCTTGATCGTGCCGAACCCGGCCTGCATGAACTCCATGTTGGCCATGCCCGCCCCGGCGCGATAGCCCAGCGCATAGCCGTCGCCGGTGATGTCGCGCGGCATCAGGCTATAGCGGAACAACTGCCCCGCGCCGCCGGCGGTGATCACCGTCGCCCCGGCCTCGACCGCGACCAGGCTGCCGTCCTTGCGCATCACCAGCGCGCCGTCGATCCCCGCATCGGTGCGGATCAGCGACAGCACCATCGCATGTTCCAGGAAATCCACCCCGGCCTTGCGGCATTCCGCCTTCAGCGCATCCGCGATCGGCTTGCCATGGTGATAGATCTTGCGGTTGCGCGGCCGCGAGGCGAAATCCCCTGCGCGACCAATGGCTTGCCCGTCACCTTGTCCAGGATGAAGTTGATCTTCCAGCGGTCCAGATCCGCCCCGGCCGCCGCGGCCTCATCCACCAGGATCCGCACCAGCCGCGGGTCGGCACAGCCCTGCGCCGCCACCATGATGTCGTTGTAATGCACATCCGGGTTGTCCAGGGGATCGCCCGCGCCATCCGGTATCGCAAACCCCGCAGACGAGGCCAGCCCGACCGCCGTCGCCCCCGACACCGCGATGCGGCCCTTGTTCACCAAAGAACGCTTGCGCCCGCCTGCCGCGCGGCCAGCGCGGCGCGCAGACCGGCCGCCCCCGCGCCCATCACCAGAACGTCATGGCGCGCCAGATCGCATGAAATCCCGCTCATACCAGACCTCCCGGCGCGATCGTGTCGCCCAGCCCCTTGCGCTGCACCCGGCTGGCGATCATCAGCCGCTGGATATCGGTGGTTCCGTCCAGGATCCGGTAGGACCGGCAGTCGCGGTACAGCCGCTCGGCCGCATAGCCGCCGGCCACCCCCATCGCGCCATGGATCTGCACGCAGGCATCCGCGGCGCGGCTGGCCGCCTCTGACGCGAACAGCTTGGCATAGGCCGCCTCCTGCGCGGCGTCGCGGCCCTGATCGAACAGCATCGCCGCCTGATACAGTTGCAGCCGCGCCGCATAGAGATCGGCCACCATCGCGGCGATCTTGTCCTTGACCAGCTGGAATTCCCCGATGGCCTGGCCGAACTGCCGGCGCACACTGGCATAATCGGTCGCCAGCTCCGCCGCGCGCCAGATCACGCCCACCGCACGCGCCGCCGCCCAGAGCCGCGCCCGCCCCAGCACGAACTTCAGCCCTCCAAAGCCGTCGTGGACCTCGCCCAGCACCTCGTCATCGCCGGCCTCGACATCCTCCAGGCGCACCTCGGCCGACCCCGACCCCCGCCCGCCCAGTTGCCAGTCCGCCGCGCCGGTGGTCAGCCCCTTGCGCCGGTCCAGCAGGAACATGGTGATGCCGGGTTTCGGCTTGCGATCCGGGTCGGTCACCGCCGTGACCAGAAAGACATCCGCGTTCTTGGCCCGGCTGACCCACATCTTGGTGCCGTTGATCACCCATTTGTCGCCGCGACGCACCGCGCGGGTGCGGATGCCCGCCGCGTCCGACCCCGCCCCTTCCTCGGTCAGGCAAAAGGCGGCAAAGGCCTGGCCGCTGGCCAGCCGGGCCAGATAGCGCTCGCGCTGCGCCGGCGTGCCCACCGCGCGGATCGCCGCCGCCGGGGCCGAGGGCGCCACGTAGAAGGTCACCCCCCCCGGCCCCCGGCTCAGCGTCTCGACCGCGACCGAAGAGGCCAGCTCGGATTCGCCCAGGCCGCCGAATTCCTCGGGCATCGACAGCCCGAAAAGGCCCAGCTCGCGCGCCTTGTCCAGGATCACCGGCGGAATCTCATTGGTGCGGTCGATCTCGGCGGCATGCGGCTCCACCTCGTTCTCGACAAATCGGCACAGCATTTCCCGCAGTTGCATGACCTCGTCGGGCAGCCGGATCGGCGCGGCAAGGGCGGTGGTGGTCTGGTCCTGCATCTTGTCTCCCCGGCACGACCCCGCATGGCGCCCGCCCCGACAGGCGGGCCGCCCTGCACCGAATCGCGCAACGTTTACGCAATCGTTTGCATATCCATGCGTAACACCAGACCCACGATTATCAAGCCATTTTTGCGCTGAACCGGGCAAATATCGCCCAACCCCGGCCAGCAAACGCCAAATCGCCACAACCCCCGCGCGGCGAACCGGCGGGGTTTACGCAAAAGATTGCACAAGCGGCATCAGGACCGGATGCTAAACCCGCCATCCACCAGAACGGTGGTCCCGGTCACATAGGCCGCCGCGTCCGAGGCCAGGAACACCGCCGGCCCCGCCAGGTCCTCGGGCCGCCCCCAGCGCCCGGCCGGGGTGCGGCCGCGCACCATGCCATCCAGCCCGTCAACCTCGGCGCGGGCGCTTTCCGTCAGATCGGTGTCGATCCATCCCGGCAGGATCGCGTTGCAGCGGATGCCCTCTGCCGCCCAGGCCGTGGCCAGCCCCCGGGTCAGCTGCACCAGCCCCCCTTCGACGCCGAATAGACCGCCGAGAACGGCGCCGCCATCTGCGCCAGGATCGAGGCGATGTTGATGATCGACCCGCCGCCCCGGCCTTCATCCGCGGATAGGCCGCATTGCACATCACAAAGGCCGAGGTCAGGTTGGTGTCGACCACCCGGTGCCAGTCGGCCAGCGTATAATCCTGCGGCAGCTTGCGCAGCGCCTGCCCGGCATTGTTGATCAGGATGTCCAGCCGCCCCGCCCGGCCCGCCACCGCCTCGACCACCGCCTGCGCCGCCGCCTCGTCAGTCACGTCCGCGGCCAGGAATTCCGCCTCATGGCCCGCCGCGCGCAGCCCGGCCACGGCCTGCGCCCCCTTGTCGGCATTGCGCCCGACCAGCGCCAGCCGCGCCCCGGCCTGCGCCAGCCCGGTCGCCATCGCCAGGCCCAGCCCGCCATTGCCGCCAGTGACCAGCGCCACCCGCCCGCTCAGGTCAAACATCCGCATTCCGCCCCCCTTTCGCCGGCAGCCCCTGCGCCAGCCCGATCGGCGCCGCCCCGAACAGGCCTGCCGCCATCGGCCTGATGTCATCGGCCAGCCGCAACTCGAACCCGATCTGCGCCCGGATATCGCGGTCTATATCAATGCCCGGCGCCACCTCGCACAGCACCGGACCACCCTCTTGCAGCCGGAACACCGCGCGGTCGGTGACGTACAGCACCTTCTGCCCCTTCGCCAGCGCCGCCGCGGCGTTGAAGGTCAGCTCCTCGACCGCCGGCACGAACTTGCGATGCCGCCCCTCGGTCACGATCCGCAGCCGGCCATCGGCGATCTCCGACCGCAACCCGCCGCTGGTCAGCGATCCGCAGAACACGATGCGCGGCGTGCGGGCGGTGATGTTGATGAACCCGCCCGGCCCGTTCACCTCGCGCCCGAACCGCGACACGTTCAGGTTGCCCGCGGCATCCACCTCGCCGATGCCCAGAAAGGCCACGTCCAGCCCGCCGCCATCGTAAAAGTTGAACTGGAACACCGAATCCATGATGGCATCGGCATTCACCGCCGGCACGAAAGACCCGCCAAAGGCCGTGCCCATCAGCCCGCCGAAGATGCCGTGTTCATTGGTGAACACCACCCGGTCCAGCACCCCCTCTTCCAGCGCGACGATGGGCAGTTTCGTCGCCACCCCCGCACCCAGGTTGATCACGTCGCCCTCGCGCAGCTCCATCGCCGCGCGGCGCAACAGCGCCTTTTCCGCCGTCAGCTTCAGCGGCGCGACATCGTCATAGGGCCGCTTCAGCGCCCCGGCATAGAACGGGTTCCAGCCATGCAACGGGTCGGCCATCTGCGGCGAAAGCTGGGTTTGCGCCGGGTTCACCACCACATGGTCGACCAGCGGCCCCGGAATGCGCACCAGCCGCGGGTCCAGGCTGCCGGCCCGCGCGATCCGCTTGACCTGGGCAATGACGATGCCGCCGCTGGCCTTGCAGGCCATGGCCATCTCGCAGGCGCCCAGCGTGTTCGGCTCTTCCTCGAAACTGACATAGCCGTTCTCGTCGGCGGTGGTTCCCCGGATCAGCGCCACATGGATCGGCCGCGCCGGATAGAACAGCGCCTCGGCCCCGCCCAGCGTCACCACCTCGCAGGGCGGCGTGGTGGACCGCGCGTTCATCGCCCCACCGCCCCGGCGCGGATCGATAAAGGTCTCCAGCCCGACCGTCGTGACCACGCCGGGCTTGCCGCCGCCGATCGCGCCCAAAAGCTGGATCATGATGCCCATGCCGGTGATATAGCCCTCGAAGGCCCCTTCCTCGGCCAGGTCCAGAAGGTCGCTGTGCCGCGCCCGCGAAAAGGACGCGCCCAGGATGCTGCGCACCATGCCCCGGTGGGCAAAGCTGTTCAGCCCGCCGGTGCCGGGGCGGTCGCCCGGCAGCATCGGCAGGAACAGCGACAGATCGCGCGGCGCCCCGGTCTCCAGATAGCGCCGCTCCAGCGCCTGCAACAGCAGGTCCGGCTCCAGCGCGGGGCCGGTGCCGATTACCCCCAGGGTGGCGCCATCGGGAATCAGCGCCACCGCATCCTCGGCCGAAACACGCTTTATCATCACCCGGCGCCCCATTTTATGCAATCGCTTGCGTTCACGCTAGCAACCCTTCCGGCAGATGTGAAGCGGCTATCGCGTCAGGAATGCACTGAAAAATGGCTGCGCCCTGAATTTTCAGCGCAGGCTCCGCCGTCAGATCCGTTGTGATCCGCGAATTTTTCTGCAATTGCTTGCATGACCGGTTCACACCAGACGCAAAGGGGCGCGCGCATGACAGGGCAATCCGACAACCAGGGGCCAGGCCCCGCCGATCTCCCCACGATGCCGCCCCTGTCCGAGGAAGAGCTGCGCGCCACCGCGCTGCGCCTGCGCAACTGGGGCCGCTGGGGCAAGACGGACGAGGCCGGCACCGTGAACCTGGTCTCGCCGCAGGCCATCGTCGCCGCCGCCCGGCTGGTGCGCAGCGGCCAGGTCATCTCGCTGGCCATGCCCTTCGACCGCAACGGGCCGCATACCGCCGGCCGCCGCGGCCGCTACAACCCCATCCACTACATGATCCAGACCGGGACCGACGCCTATTGCGGCGCCCAGGATGCCGACGGCCTGCGCTATGCCGACGACGCCATCGCCATGCCCACGCAATGCGGCACGCAATGGGACGCGCTCAGCCATGTGTTCTACGACGACCACATGTACAACGGCTTCGACATCCGCTCGGTCGATTCCGCCGGCGCCCGGCATTGCGGCATCGAGCAGGTGGCCAGCCGCATGGTCGGGCGCGGCGTCTTGCTGGACGTGCCGCGCCACCTGGGCCTGGACGACCTGGCCGACGGCTTCCCCATCACCCGCGCCCTGGTCGAGGATGTCGTCGCGACGCAGGGCTGCGCGGTCGGCACCGGCGATTTCCTCCTGGTGCGCACCGGCCAGCTTGGCCGCTGCCTGCGCCAGGGCGACTGGGGAACCTACGCCGGCGGCAACGCGCCGGGCCTCGCCTTCGACACGCTCGACTGGATCCACGACCGCGACCTTGCCGCCGTCTGCAGCGATACCTTCGCCGTCGAGGTCCGCCCCGAGGCGACCCTCCACATCCGCCGCCCCTGGCACTGGGTCGCCATCCCCAACATGGGCCTCTCGGTGGGCGAGATCTTCCAGCTCGACGAGCTGGCCGCGACCTGCGCCCGCGAGGGCCGCTGGGATTTCCTCTTTGTCGCGGCCCCCTTGCCGATCACCGGCGCGGTCGGCTCGCCGGTCAACCCGCTGGCGATCCTCTGACGGCTCAGCCGGCGGCCGGCGGCGGCGCCGCCGGGCTGGCCCCGCGCCGCAACAGGCGCAGGGTGGTGACGACGCATTGCAGCAGGAACGCCCACAGCCCCAGGAACATCGGCACATAGAACGGCCAGCGCACCGGATGCCAGGCCGATTCGATGACCCGGCCGGTGCCGTAGAACCGCAGCAGGGTCATCGTCGCCTCCCAGCACAGCACCGCCAGCACCGGCAGCACCAGCACCAGCATCAGCGCGCCGATCAGCCCCGCCGACAGGCGCGGCGGCATCCGGCCCGACAGGATATCGATGGAGACATGCGACCCCTCGCGCTGCGCATAGGCCAGGCCCAGCACGAACAGCGCGCTGTTGGCCAGGTTGATCACATCGGCCGACCAGACCGTGGGCGCGTTCAGCGCATAGCGCATCAGCACCTCCCACAGGCAGACCCCGACCAGCAGCACCAGCGCCGCACAGGCGATGCCCGACAACAGCGCCGCCAGCCGGTCGACCAGATCGATGCAGGCCTTCATGTCTCCACCCTCTCGCCCTACTGTCCGACAGTCGCCTCGCGGTGGTCAACGGCCCTGAATCCGGTATTGGCCATCCAATCGTCCTGGAACGCGAAATAAGACTGCGCCACCCGGCCCATCCAGGGGTTGCCCGCGGCATCCTGCTCGGCCACCCGCGCCTCGATCCACTTGCGTCCCTCTTCGGCGATGCGCGCGATCACGGCATCATCCAGCCGGATGATCTCGTTCTGGCCCGCCTGCATCGTCGCCCAGCCCTCGCGGTCCCTGGCATCAAAGGCCAACAGACTGTCCATCGAGGTCAGCTCGCAGGCGGCGGTGATCTTGTATTGCAGGTCCGGCGACAGGGCATCCCACTGGTCGGCGCGCAGGGCGAATTCCTGGAAGAAGGCGTTGGTATGGACGCCCGGATAGATGATGTACCTGGTGATCTCCTGCAATCCGGCCTTCAGGTTCTCGGCCGGGCTGCCCCATTCGGCGGCGTCGATCGCCTGGCGCTCCAGCATGGTATAGACCTCGTTGCCCGGCACCACGACCGGGCTCGCGCCCATCGCCGTCAGCACATCGGCAAAGGCGCCGACGGTGCGGAACTTCACCCCCTGGAAATCCTCCAGCCTGCGCAGCGGCTTGTGCGAATGGCCGAACAGCTCGGTCGCGCCCAGCCCGCAGGGAATGGCATGCAGCCCCATGGTCTCGCGCCGGTGTTCCGCCAGCAGCTCCTTGCCGCCGCCATACCACATCCACTGGAACAGCGCCTCGGGGCCCATGCCGCCGGGGAAGGTGCTGAACAGCGCGTTGGTCGGGTCGCGGTTGACGATGTTGACGGCGCTGGATTGCAGCGCATCGGCGGTGCCGTCCATCACCGCGTCATAGGCCTCGAACGACGGGGCGATGACGCCGGCGGGATAGGGCTCGATCTTGACCTTGCCATCGGTCAGCTTGTCGACCCGTTCGGCCAGCGGCAGCGCGAACAGCTGATAGAACGACGATGTCTCGGCAAAGGCATGGGTCAGGCGCAGCACGACCGGCGAATCCTGGGCGACGGCGGCCCCGGCCTGCGCCGCGGCGGCCAGCGCGGCCGCCTGCAGCAGTGTCTTGATTTTCATGGCTTCCTCCATCTCGCGCCCGGTCGACTCTCCTTGTGCAACCGTTTGCGCCAAAATCACGCTAACACGGCTATGCCGCCGTCGCCAAGCGCCGATTTTCATCCGGCACGAATGCGCGCCTCATCACACCAACTTGATAAACGCTGATAATATACGCAGGGCCAATCCGTTGCCGCGCCAGACCGGCAAGGAAAATCCGCGCAACCGAAAGCAAACGATTGCGTTTCCATCCCGAGGTGTTAACGTCCGCCCCGGTAAACCACTGACCGGCCCGTGGGGAGGAGAGGCAGTGAACGACATCGCGCGACGGACGGCTTTCGCCAAGGTGGACGCCCATCACCACGTCTGGGACCTGGCCCGCCACCGCTATCCCTGGCTGCAGGACGGCCCGCCGCGCCAGCGCGTCTATGGCGACTCGGCGCCCCTGCGCCGCGACTACCTGCTGGCGGATTACCTGGCCGATGTCGCGCCCTTCAACGTGGTCAAGTCGGTCTATCTGCAATGCGGCTGGGACCCGGCCGATCCTGTCGGGGAAACCCGCTATGTCCAGTCCCTGGCCGATGCGCATCCGCTGGGCTTTCCCCATGGCATCGTCGCCCATGCCGATCTCGACGCGCCCGACATCGACGACCAGCTGCGCCGCCATGCCGGCTCCGCCAACATGCGCGGCATCCGCATGTTGCTCAGCCACCACGACATCCCGCATTACCAATGGGCGCCGCGCGGCGATTACCTGACCGACCCGGCCTGGATCCGCGGCTATGAGGCGCTGGCCCGCCACGGCATGTCCTTTGACGCCCAGCTTTATCCCCACCAGATGGCCGACCTGGCCCGCGTCGCCCGCGCCGTGCCCGAGGTGCCGCTGATCATCGACCACACCGGCATGCCGATCGAGCGCGAGACGGGCGGCCTGTCGCTCTGGCGCGACGGGATGCGGGAGCTTGCGGCGCTGCCGCAGGTGCATGTCAAGATCTCCGGCCTGGGCATGGTCGACCATCGCTGGACGGTCGAAAGCCTGCGCCCGATCATCGAGGAAACCATCGCGATCTTCGGCCCCGGCCGCTGCCTGTTTGCCTCGAACTTCCCGGTCGACAGCATGTCCAGCGACCTGCCGACGCTGTTCGACGCCTTTCTCCGGATCATCGCCGACCGCCCCCTGGCCGAGCAGGTGGCGATGTTCCACGACAATGCGGTGCGTTTCTACCGCCTGTAGCCCGCGCCCGCGCGCGCGCCCCGACAGGACAGAAGATGCTTGACCCTATCCTTTCGCTCTGGATGTTCCCGATCCTGTTCCTGCTGATCTTTGCCGGCCTGCCGGTCGCGCTCAGCCTGATCGTGGTTTCCTTCGGCTTCGGCTACCTGTTCTTCGGCACGTCGGTCGGCGCCCAGGCCTTTCGCTTCTTTGACAGCGTGGCGTCGAACTACACCCTCGCCGCGATCCCGATGTTCATCTTCATGGGCGCCATGCTGGAACGCTCGGGCGTGGCCGAGCGGCTGTTCCAGGCCATGGCCATCGTGTTCCGCCGGGTGCCGGGCGGGCTGGCGCTGGCCACCATCATGATGTGCGCCATCTTCGCCGCCGGCACCGGCATCGTCGGCGCGGTCGAGGCGCTGGTCGGCCTGATGGCCATCCCGGCGATGATGCGGGTGCGCTACAGCCACGACCTGATCGCCGGCACCATCTGCGCCGGCGGCTCGCTGGGCACCATCATCCCGCCCTCGATCGTGGTGGTGATCTACGCCAATTCCGCCAATCTCTCGATCGGCAAGGTCATGGCCGGCATCATCCTGCCCGGCGCCCTGATGGTCGCGCTGTTCATGGGCTACATCTTCCTGCGCGCGCTGTTGCGCCCCGCCGATTGCCCCCCGCCGCCCGCCGACGAAACCGCCCCCCGCGGCTGGGACCTGGTGCAACGGGTGGCCGGCGCGCTGGTGCCGCCCCTGGTGCTGGTGCTGGCCACCATCGGCTCGATCCTGGCCGGCATCGCCTCGCCGACCGAGGCGGCGGGGATCGGCGCCCTGGGAACCGTGCTGCTGGCCATGATCTACCGCAGCTTCACCTGGGCCAGGTTCCTGTCGGCCCTGCGCCAGACCATCCTGATCAACGGCATGGTCCTGTTGATCGTCGCCGGCGGCACCATGTTCACCAGCATCTTCCGCGTCATGGGCGGCCAGACCATGATCGGCAACATCGTCACCGGCATGGACCTGCCGCCCACGCTGATCATCGCGCTGTTCCTGGTGCTGATCTTCATCCTGGGCGCGCTGCTCGACTGGGTCTCGGTGGTGCTGATCTCGATCCCGATCTTCCTGCCGATCCTCGACCAGGCGGGGGTGGACCAGCTCTGGTTCGGCGTCCTGGCCATCGTGATGATCCAGACCTCCTACCTGACCCCGCCGATGGCGCCGGCGATCTTCTACCTGCGCTCGGTCGCGCCGCCGGAAATGACCTATGGCCAGATGTATCGCGGCATGGTGCCCTTCATCCTGTGCCAGCTGGTCGTGCTGGCGCTGGTCTGGGCCTTTCCCGCACCTGGCCACCTGGCTGCCGACGCTGATGGTGGGGTTCTGAGCCCCCCAGATTTCGCACCCGCCGCCCCCGCGCCGCTTGCGCCCCGCGCGCCGCCCGCAGATAGTCGCGCCATGACCGACCTGGCCCGGATCATCGCCTCTGCCACCGCGGCCGAAACCGCGCTGATCGCCCATGCCGCCGCCGGCACGCTGTGCCAACTGTCCGCCGCCTGCCCCGACCCCGCCGACCCCGCGGCCTCGCGCATCCGCGCCGCCCTGCTGGCGCATCTCCTGACCGGCGGTTCGCCCGATCTTCCGGTCTCGCCGCAGGGCATCCGCCTGATCGGCGCGGTGGTCGAGGGGCCGCTGCACCTGTCGTTCCAGGACACGCGGGGCGAGACAGACCTTCGCCTCTGCGCCTTTACCGACCCGATCACCGCCCGCCGTGCCAATTTTACCCAACTGGTCCTCTCCGGCTCGCGCTTTCCCGCCCCGACCGCCGAAGGCGCCAGCATCGCCGGCTCCGCCTTCCTGATCGGCGTCACCTGCCCCGGCCGCCTCTCCTTTGCCACCGCCCGGATCGGCGGCCAGCTGGCGCTGCACGGCGCCACCACCGGCCCCTTCACCGCCCAGGGCGCGCACATCGGCGCCTCGGTCTATCTGCGCGCCACCCGCGACACGCCCTTTGCCGCCACCGGCGAGGTCTCGCTGGCCAATGCGCTGATCGACGGCCAGCTGGCGATGGACGGCGCCACCCTGTCAAACCCCCAGGGCATCGCGCTGAACCTGCAAGGCGCGCGCATCGACGGCGACGTGTTCCTGCGCGACCAGGGCGCCCTGCCGTTCCGTGCCACGGGCGAGGTCCGCCTGGCCGCGACCGAGATCACCGGCCAGCTCGATTGCTCGCATGCCGAGTTTTCCGCCCCCAGCAATGCCTTTGCTGCCCAGCGCCTGCGGGTGGGGGCCGAATTCTTCTGGCAGAACGTCACCACCCATCAGGGCAACCTGCACTTGCCATCGGCGCAGGTCGGCGACCTGGTCGACGACCTTGCCTCCTGGCCCGGCGACGGCCGCAGCTATGTCGACGGCCTGACCTATGACCGCATCACCCGCGATGCGCCGGTCGACGCCGCCAGCCGCCTGCGCTGGCTGGCCCGCGTCAGCCACCGCGACGGCCGCTTCCTGCCGCAGCCCTATGCCCAATGCGCCGCCACCCTGGCCCGCATGGGGCATGAGGCCGAAGCCCGCGAAATCATGGAACAGCAGGCCCGGCAAAAGGGCCGGCAGCGCCGCCGCAACCGGCAGGGCCGCCTTGCCGCGCTGGAAAATACCGTCGACTGGCTCTGGGACCGCGCCGCGCAGGCCATCGTCGGCTATGGCTATGCGCCCTTTCGCGCGCTGGGGTGGATCGTCGGGCTTGCCGCCCTGGCCACAACCCTTGCCGCGCTGGCCTGGTCCGAAGGCTCCATGGCGCCCAACAACGACCTGATCGCCGCCTCCGACGGCTGGCAGGCGCTGCTCGCGCAGGATTGCATCCCCGAGCCCCTGCCCGGCTGTATCGCCAACCCCGCCGACGCCTGGAACAGCCCCACCGGCGCCGGGCTGGACTGGGAAAGTTTTCACCCCGCCGCCTGGGGCACCGATCTGGTCATCCCCTTCGTCGCGCTTGGCCAGACCGAGGCCTGGCAGCCATCCCGCGACCGCGGCACCTGGGGCTTTGCGCTCTGGTGGGCGCGCTGGCCGCTGATCTTCGCCGGCTGGCTGGTCTCGGCCCTTGCCGCCGCCGCCGCCACCGGCATCATCCAGCGCGGCACCCCGACCTGAGGGGCGCAGCGCCTGGCCGCCCGTCTGTGCCTGCGCCATTGATGACGGAACGGGCAAGTTCGGTGACCGGGTCCAGTGGAAACCGACCGGGTCACCGGGTCTGCGGCACGGGGTCCCGCCTCTCCCGATCAAGGCGAGGAATGGCCCCTGGGTCGCGTCGTGCAAGCCATGGCCCCGCCCACGCCTGCGCGCCTTGCGTCGCCAACCCCACCTCAGCCACGGGGCGCAGATGCCGCCCACGCCCCTCCACCCTGCGGCCAGCGCCGACAAGAGCGAGACCGGCGCCCCCTTGCCCCCGCGTGCCTGCGCGCCCTATACCCTGCACCCCGCATCCAGCACCCCGCGCCGACGCCGTCGCCGGGGGGCATTTCCTAACAGATCGTTAATTCGGCACAGCCAACCCATTGAAATCATTTGCGTCCGCCCCCGTCCCATCGTGGGACGCCCCCCCTTCCCCCAGCCCCTCACCCGGTCTATCCTCGCCCGGCAAACCCCAGCGAAAGGCCCCCAAATGCAGACCATGATCGGCGTCATCGGCGGCTCGGGGGTCTATCAGATCGAGGGGCTGGAAGGCGCCTCCTGGCTCGGGGTCAAGACCCCCTGGGGCAAGCCCTCGGACGAAATCCTCTGCGGCCGGCTGAACGGCATCCCCATGGCCTTCCTGCCCCGCCACGGCCGCGGCCATGTCCACAGCCCCGCCTCGGTCCCCTACCGCGCCAATATCGCCGCCCTGAAACAGCTCGGCTGCACCGACCTCCTCGCCCTCTCGGCCGTAGGCTCCCTGCGCGAAGACCTCGCCCCCGGCGATTTCGTCCGGGTCGACCAGTATATCGACCGCACCTTCGCCCGCCCGAAGTCCTTCTTCGGCCAGGGCTGCGTCGCCCATGTCGCCTTCGCCCACCCCACCTGCTCCCGGCTCGGCCAGGCCGCCGCCACCGCCGCCCGCCAGGCCGGCAAGACCGTCCACGACGGCGCGACCTATCTCGCCATGGAGGGGCCGCAGTTCTCGACCCTCGCCGAAAGCCGCCTCTACCGGCAATGGGGCGCCGATGTCATCGGCATGACCGGCATGCCCGAGGCCAAACTCGCCCGCGAGGCCGAACTGTGCTACGCCTCGCTGGCCATGGTCACCGACTACGACTGCTGGCACCCCGACCATGACGCCGTGGACGTGGCCGCCGTCATCCGCACCCTGACCGAAAACGCCGACGCCGCCCGCGCCACGGTGGCCCACCTGCCGGCCGGGCTGACCGCCGGCCGCGCGCCCTGCCCGCAGGGCTGCGACCACGCGCTGGGCCATGCGCTGATGACCGCCCCCGACCGGCGCGACCCCGAGCTGATGGAACGGCTGGCCAGCATCGCCGCCCGCGTCCTCTAGCCCCGCACCCTTGCCGCCCCTTTCCCGGCGATGCTATCCAGCCCCGTCCCCCGACCCGAGGCCCCCATGTCCAAGACCGTCCGCGACTATATCCGCACCATCGTCGACTTCCCGCACGAAGGCATCCTGTTCCGCGATGTGACCACGCTTTTCGCCGATCCGCGCGGGTTCCGCATGTGCGTCGACCAGTTGCTGGCGCCCTATGCCGGGATGCGCATCGACAAGGTCGCGGGGCTGGAGGCGCGCGGCTTCATCCTGGGCGGCGCGGTGGCGCATCAGCTCTCGACCGGCTTCGTGCCGATCCGCAAGAAGGGCAAGCTGCCGGGCCGGACCATCGCGCAGGACTACAAGCTGGAATACGGCAAGGCGGTGGTCGAGGCATGACGACGCCATGCAACCGGGCGAAAGGTGCTGCTGGTCGACGACCTGTTGGCCACGGGCGGCACCGCCGAGGCCGGCATCCGGCTGATCGAGCGGCTGGGCGCCGAGGTGGTGGGCTGCGCCTTTGTCGTCGACCTGCCCGACCTGGGCGGGCGCCGGAAACTGGAATCGCTGGGCATGGAGGTGCATGCCCTCTGCGCCTTTGACGGGCTTTAGGGATGTAGCCACGGCGCTGTTAACCGGCTGGAAAGGGAATCGGGGTTAGTGCTGTTCCAGCCGGGGCCAACCCAGCCCCGGCAGACGCGCTGCTTGCAAAGGCTCGTCACCCCCCCACCCCGTCGGCACCCACCGACGGGGTGCACCGTTTCCGGCCCTGCCCCCGCCGCGCCGACGGAGGGGACTGACAGGGCGCAAACTGTCAGGGCGCAAACTGACCAGGGTCGGCCCGGCAAGAGCGGTCCGGCGGGCGCTTCCCGGCGGGCGTTTCTCGGCAGGCGCTTTCCGGCGGGCGTTTCTCGGCAGGCGCTTCCCGGCAAGAGCGGTCCGGCAGGCGATTTCCGGCGGGCGCTTCCCGGCAAGCCCATGCCGGCAGGGCATCGCCACCTTGCCGCAAGGCAAAGGCCCGATCCACCGGGGCCGCGATGCGGCTGGGCACAGGGTCTGGACCCATTCCTGTTCCCCCGCCATTTGGCCGGATCTGACAGCTGACAAGGCGCAAGGACGCAAGGACGCAGGAATAGTGGGCCTGTTTCAAGGACTTGCACCGCAGGTCGGGGTCTGATCCGGCCGAGCCTCCGGGCGTGGAGGAAACGGGCGCCCCCGGCATGCGCCTCTTGTCTGGGGGGGCCGCGCCCCGCGCGCCGCGGATCGCAACCCGTTGATCATCCCGACTTTTCCGCGTTGGCGGGGCAAAAGTTCCGGGTCCGGACCCTAGGCCGGGATGCGCAGCACCGCGCCGGGGTTCATGATCCCCGCCGGGTCCAGCGCCGCCTTGATCGCCCGCAGGGCGAAGAGCCGCGCCGGATCGCCGTAGCGTTGCAGGTCGTCGACCTTCAGCCGCCCCACCCCGTGTTCGGCCGAGATCGAGCCGCCGGCAGCCGCGACCATGTCATAGACCAGCCGCATCACCGCGCCGCGCACCGGTTCATGCACCTCGCGCCGCTGCCCCTGCGCCGGAAAGACGTTGTAATGCAGGTTGCCGTCGCCCATGTGGCCAAAGGCGTTGATGCGGAAATCGCCCAAGGTGGCCAGCCGCTCGCCGGCCTCGGCGATAAAGCCCGGTATCGCCGACAGGGGCAGCGAGATGTCGTGGCTGGACACCGAGCCCACGCGCCGGTTGGCCTCGGCGATCGACTCGCGGATCTGCCACAGCTTGTCGGCCTGCGCCTGCGAGGCGGCGATCACCCCGTCGAGGATCAGGCCCGCGCCAAAGCCTTCCTCGAAGAGCGCCGCCATCGCGGCCTCCGGGTCCATCGCCTGCGGCAGGCCCAGTTCCAGCAGCACCGACCATTCCGGCACCGCATCGAAGGGCATCCGCACCTGGGGGCCAACCTCGGCCAGAAAGCGCAGGCCCATGCCCGCGATCAGCTCAAAGGCCGAAACCAGCCCCGCCAGCCGCGATTCAGCCAGGGCCAGCAGCGCCTGGGCATCGGCGGGCGAAGGCACCACCAGCATCGCCACCACCCGATGCGCCGGCCGGGGGAAAAGCCGCAGGCTGGCGGCGGTGATCACCCCCAGCGTGCCCTCGGCCCCGATCAGCAGGTTCTTGAGATCATAGCCGGTGTTATCCTTGCGCAACCGTTTCAGCCCGTGCCAGATCTGGCCGTCGGGCAGCACCGCCTCCAGCCCCAGGCAGAGGTCGCGGGCATTGCCATAGCGCAGCACCGCCGTGCCGCCGGCATTGGTTGACAGGTTGCCGCCGATCGTCGCCGTGCCCTCAGACCCCAGCGACAGCGGGAAGAGCCGCCCCGCCGCCTCGGCCGCCTGCTGCACCGAGGCGAGCGTCGCCCCGGCATCGACCAGCAGCACGTTCTCGGAGGCCAGGGTCTGGCGCACCGCGGTCATCCGTTCCAGCGACAGGATCAGGGGCAGCGGCCCCTCGGGCATCACCTGCCCGCCCACCAGCGAGGTGCCGCCGCCCCAGGGCACGATGCCCACCCGCGCCGCGGCGCAGGCCCGCACCAGCTCTGCCACCTCCTCGACCCGGCGCGGCAGGGCCACGGTGCCGGGCCGGCCGTGATAGCGCCCGCGCGGCTCTTGCAGGTGCTTTGGCTCGGCCGGGCGCAGGGTGCCGTCCGGCAGGCGCGCGGCCAGCTCGGCCACAAAGTCCCGGTCGCAGGGGTTCAGCATCGCCATCTCCGTTCGTCGCGGGGAAACGGGAAATGCCTAACCCGGCCCCGGCTATTCGTCCAGCAGGCGCGGCTCCAGCACCAGGATGGTCGGCTGGGCGGGCATGTCGCGCAGGCCGAATTCCATCTGCGACACGCCGGTTTCGACCACGGCGAATTCGCCCTCCATCCCGGCCAGGAATTCGCGCAGGCTGGCGCCGTTGAACCAGTGCATCGGCAGCACCACCCGCGCCTTGAGTCGCCGCACGATCTGTTCCATGTCGGCCAGGCGCAGGGTATAGCCGCCGTCCACCGGCACCATGACGATGTCCAGCCGGCCGATCTCGGCATATTGGGCATCGGTCAGGATCTGGTGCAGGTGGCCGAGATGGCCGATGCAGAGCCCGGCCGCCTCGAAGATGAAGATGGAATTGCCGTCCCTCAGCGCGCCCTCGCCAAAGGGGCCGCGGGTGTCGCTGGTGACGTTGCGCACCAGCATCGAGCCCAGGTCGAGCCGGTGCTGCGCCGGCGCGCCGTCCTGCGGCCAGCCGTCGAGCAGGTGCGGAATGCGCGGGTCGGGGTTCGGGGTCCAGTGGGTGTGGTGCGCATTGTTCATCGTGGCCACGTCGGGCACCAGATCGGTGCGGCCGATGAAACCGGCATAATCGGTGACGGCCACGGTGCCCTGGTCGGTGACGATGGCAAAGCTGGCATGGCCGAGATAGCGGATCAGCACCCGGTCCTGGTCCAGCCCCTCGCCCAGCCGGGCCGGCTGCACCCGGTCGGGGCCGCGCGCCACGGCGTGGCAATGCGAGGCGATGCGGTCGGGTTGCTGCCCCAGCGCCGGCAGGGCAATGAGGCAGAGCGCGGCAGTCAGCAGGCGGAACATGCGACACCTCCGGGTTGGCCCGAGATTAACCCGGAACGCGGCCGCGTCACCTGCCCCGTCTTCACGCCTGCGCGAGGACATCAGCGCCGCCAGGGCCGCGACGCTGCGCAGGTTGCGCGCGGTATGCGCGGTCGTCAGCTGGCGGGCCATCACCGCCGCCAGCCGCGACCGGCCCAGGCCGGAGGGCGTGTGCAACAGAACCAGCCCGTCGCGCCGGGCCCAGGTCTCGTCAATCCGCGCCGCGGCCAGGCGCGCCTCGTCCAGGGGCGGGGCGTCGGGGGCCAGAAAGAAGGCGTGGATCCGGGCGGGATCGGCGCCGGCCGTGAAGGGGTGGTCCAGCGCCGCCCGCAGCGCCGGCGCGTCGCGCAGGAAAACCGGGGTGTCGATGCCAAACTCCGACCGCAGTGCCGCGGCGATGGCGGCGGCCAGCCGGTCATCCGGCCCGCCGCCGCAAAAGACCGCGTTGCCGGACTGGATCCAGGTTTCCACCCGGCGCAGGCCCAGCCCTTCCAGCAGCGCGCGAAAACCCGCCATCGGCAGGCGGTTGTGCCCCGAGACATTCACCCCGCGCAGAAGCACCGCCCTTGGACCCTGCATCGCTGCCCCCCCCGCTCATCGATGCCCTGCGGGCACTCTTCGCTGTCCGCCCGCCCCCCGAGGAGTGGCGAAGCCATCGACGAGGGGCCGCTCAGGCCTGCCCGACGTCGGTCCGCCCGCGCCGGTCCGACCGCAGGTTGGCGTATAGCACATGGTTGCGCCAGCGGCCGTTGATCTGCAGGTAGCTTTGCGCCACGCCTTCATACTTGAAGCCGCATTTCTCCAGCACCCCGCGCGAGGCGGCGTTTTCCGGCAGGCAGGCGGCCTCGATCCGGCTGAGGTCCAGCACCTGAAAGGCGTGATGCACCAAGGCCAGGATCGCCTCGCGCATGTAGCCCTGCCGCGCATGGGGCGCGCCGACCCAGTAGCCCAGCGTGCCGGCCTGCGCCGGGCCGCGGCGGATGTTGTCCAGCGTGATCGCGCCCAGAAGCGCGCCATCGTCGCGGCGGAACATCATCAGCGGCAGCGCGGTGCCCTGGCCTTCGGCCCGCTGCGCCCAGTAGACCCGGTTGGTAAAGGCGCGGCGGCCCAGGTGATCGGCGCTCCACACCGGTTCCCAGGGGGTCAGAAAGCCGGCGCTGTCGCGGCGCAGCGCCGCCCAGCCGGTCCAGTCGGCGTGCGTCGGCAGGCGCAGCGTCATCCGCTCGGTCTCGATGCGGACACGGCGGCGGAAGGCCAGCATCATGCCGCCAGCCCCTTGAGGATCGCCTCCACGCCCGGCGCGCCCTGGACCGGACCATAGAGCGCCAGCGCAGCCCTTGGCGTCAGCAGGCTGCCGCCATAGTTGCGCACGCCGGCGGTGGTGACGGCGTCGACCTTGGCCACCGCCTCGTCCAGGTCCGGCACCCGGCCCCAGATCGACAGCAGCCGGGCGTTGCGCTCGGCCCGGCTCGACGGGCTTTCCAGCCCCATCAGCAGGCCGGCCTTCAGCTGTGCCTTGGCGCGGGCCACCTCGGCCTCGGCCATGTCCCCGGCGGCGCGCCTGATCTCGTCGATCGTCAGCTGGGTCAGTTCGGCGATTTCCTCGCCCGAGGTGCCGGCATAGATGGTGATCTGGCCGGTATCCTCATAGGCGGCCGACTGGGCGTAGATCGTGTAGCACAGGCCGCGTTCCTCGCGGATCTTCTGGAACAGCCGGCTGGACATACCGCCGCCCATCGCCATCGACCAGACCTGCGCGGTATAGACATCGGCGTGGCGGTAGCCGGGGCTGTCAAAGGACAGGGCGAAATGCACCTGTTCCAGGTCCTTGACCTCGCGCCGCTCGCCGCCGACAAAGCGCGCGGGTTCCGCCGCGACGGCCCCGACCGGCGGCAGCGCGCCAAAGATCGCCTCGGCCTGGGCCACGATGGCATCGTGGTCGACCCCGCCCGCCGCCGACAGGATCATCCGGTCCGGCCCGTAATGCGCCCCGGTAAAGCGGCGCAGGTCGGCCTCGCCAAAGGCGCCCACCCGTTCCTCGGGGCCCAGGATGGTGCGGCCAAAGGCCTGGCCGGGGTAGCTGACCTCGTGCAGCCAGTCAAAGATGATGTCGTCGGGCGTATCCGCCGCCTGGCCGATTTCCTGCAGGATCACATGGCGCTCGGTCTCGATATCGGCGCCGTGGAACACCGGGTTCAGCACGATGTCGGAAATCACGTCCAGCGCCCGCGGCACGTCGCCCGACAGGCAGCGGGCGTAATAGGCCGTCATCTCGCGCGAGGTATAGGCGTTGATATAGCCGCCCACATCCTCGATTTCCTCGGCGATCTGCAGGGCGCTGCGGCGCGCGGTGCCCTTGAAGGCCATGTGTTCCAGGAAATGCGCGATGCCGTTCTGGGCCGCGGTCTCATGCCGGCCACCCGCCCCGACCCACAGCCCGCAAGAGGCGGATTTCAGGCCGGGCATGTCCTCGGTGACGATGCGGAAACCGTTGGGCAGGCTGTGCGTCCGCAGGGTCAATGGCCGGTCCTTTCGCGGATCAGGCGCTTTAGCGCGTCCAGGTCGTTTGGCACCCGCGTCACCCGCTCGGGGCGGTCGAACAGGTCGGCCATGCGCGGCGGCAGGCCGGGGCGCCGGCCGGTCGCGGCCTGCACCGCATCGGGGAATTTCGCCGGATGGGCGGTGGCCAGCGTGATCATCGGCACCTCGCCCAGATGCGCGCCGGCGACCTTTACGCCCACGGCGGAATGCGGGCAGAGCAGTTCGCCGGTCGCGGCCAGGGTGGCGGCGATGGTGGCGCGGGTTTCATCCTCGTCGCAACGGCCCGAGTCGAAGACCGCCCGCAGCCGTTCCATGGCGCCGGCGGGGATGCCAAAGCCGCCCGACTGGCGCAAGCCCTCCATCAGCGCCTGCACCGCGGCGCCGTCGCGCCCCAGCGCATCGAACAGCGCGCGTTCAAAGTTCGACGATACTTGGATGTCCATCGAGGGGCTGATCGAGGGCTTGACCCCGTTGGTGCGGTAGTCGCCGCCACGCATCGCCCGGTCGAGGATGTCGTTCTGGTTGGTGGCGATCACCAGCCGGTCGATCGGCAGGCCCATCTGCCGGGCGATATAGCCCGCGAAGATATCGCCGAAATTGCCGGTGGGCACGGTGAAGCTGATCTTGCGGTGCGGCGCGCCCAGGCTGACCGCAGAGGTGAAGTAATAGACCACCTGCGCCAGCACCCGCGCCCAGTTGATCGAATTGACCCCGGCCAGCCGCACCCCGTCACGAAAGGCAAAGTCGTTGAACATGTCCTTCAGCCGGGCCTGGCAATCGTCGAAATCGCCATCCATCGCCAGGGCATGGACATTGGCCTCGGTCGGCGTGGTCATCTGGCGGCGCTGCACCTCGCTGACGCGGCCATGCGGGAACAGGATGAAGACATCGACATTGGCCAGCCCGCGAAAAGCCTCGATCGCCGCGCTGCCGGTATCGCCACTGGTGGCGCCGACGATGGTGATGCGTTCGCCCGTGCGCGACAGCGCCGCCTGCATCATCTGGCCGATGATCTGCATGGCGAAATCCTTGAAGGCCAGCGTCGGGCCGTGGAACAGCTCCAGGAGGAAATGGTTCGGCGCCAGCTGTTTCAGCGGCGCGCGGGCGGCGTGGCCAAAGCCGGCATAGGCGCGGGCCAGCAGGTCCTTCAACTCGGCATCGGCAAAGAAACCGCCGACAAAGGGGCGCATCACCCGGAAGGCGGCGTCTTCATAGGACAGGCCGGCCAGCGCGGCGATGTCGTCCCTGGTCATCACCGGCAGGGTCTGCGGCACATATAGCCCGCCGTCGCGCGCCAGCCCGGTCATCATCGCCTCGCCGAACCCCAGTTCGGGCGCGGAACCCCTGGTCGAGATGTATCGCATGCTTTTCCCTCTGCCCTCGCCGCCGGGCCGCAGCCTAGACGGTCCGCTGCCTGATACGCCAGAGCAGATAGAGAGTCATCACCCCCCACACCAGCGCCAGCGAAAACCAGGTGATTGCATAGCCCCAATGATCGTTGGGAATACCCGAACTGTCGACCGGCACCGGCGCGATGCCGTCGCCCGTGGGGTCGCGCGCGACGATCAGCAGCGGCTCGGCCGCCAGCTTCGCCGCCATCGCCGGCAGGTCGCGGGCATACCACAGCCCGGTCTTCGGGTCCGGCGGCGGGGTAAAGCTGTCGGTTTCCTGCGGCCAGAGCAGGTTGCCGGTGACGCCGGTCGCCGCATCGGCGCGCGGTGTGGCGCGGTCCGCCTCGGGCAGGAAGCCGCGGTCCACCAGAATGCGGCGGCCGTCGCCGGTCTGGAAGACGCCGATGATCCTGACGCCGGGGCTGGTGCCCTTTTGCCCGGCCAGCTGTTCCAGGTATTCGCCGGTGAACCGGCCCTGCACCGTCACCGCGCGGTATTCGTCGCCCGCCTCGGTCGGCGCCGCCGGCAGGGCCACGGGCGCCCCGACGATCATCGCGTCGATCCGCGCCAGCACGCCTGCCTTCCAGTGCATGCGCTGCACCTGCCAGAGGCCCAGCGACAGCAACACCGCGCAACCGACGATCCCCATCAGGATCGGAAAGAACATCCGGCGCAGCATCACCCGCCCCTTTCGATCAACAAAAACGCGGGCCCGAAGGCCCGCGCATACCCGGCTTGGCGGGGAAGGCTCAGCCCTGGCCCCAGACGTAGACGGCAAAGAACAGGAACAGCCAGACCACGTCGACAAAGTGCCAGTACCAGGCGGCGGCCTCGAAGCCGACATGGCGTTCCGGGGTGAAATCGCCCTTGATCGCGCGGATCAGGCAGACGGTCAGGAAGATCGTGCCGATGATCACATGCGCGCCGTGGAAGCCGGTCGCCATGAAGAAGCTGGCGCCATAGATGTTGCCGGCGAAGCCAAAGGCGGCGTGGCTGTATTCATAGGCCTGCAGCAGGGTGAAGAACACGCCCAGCACGATGCCGATGGACAGGCCGGCAATCAGGTCGCGGCGGTTGTTCTCATGCACCAGGGCATGGTGCGCCCAGGTCACGGCGCAGCCCGACAACAGCAGGATCAGCGTGTTGATCAGCGGCAGGCTCCAGGGGTCGAAGGTCACGATGCCCTCGGGCGGCCAGACGCCGTCGACCCAGGGAATCCGGCCCCATCGGATACATGCGGTGCTTGAAGAAGGTCCAGAACCAGGCCAGGAAGAACATGACTTCGGACATGATGAACATGATGAAGCCATAGCGCAGGCCGATGCGGACGACCGGGGTATGGTCGCCGGTATTGGCCTCATGCACCACCTCGGCCCACCAAGCGTACATGACGTACAGCGTCAGGACCAGGCCGACCAGGAACATCCAGGGGTGGTTGTTCTCGACGTTGGGCGACACCCAGATCACCGTGCCGAACAGCATGATGAAACCGCCAAGCGCGCCGAGGAACGGCCAGATGGATGGCGGCAGGACGTGGTAATCGTGATTCTTAGCGTGGGCCATGGCGTCTGAGGTTCCCTCGTTTCGTCTGTTCTAGTTCGTTGCGGCCGCGGGGGCCTGGGTCTTCGGCTCCAGCGCCGCCTGCGGTTCCGGCAGGTCGGTGACATGGAACGTATAGCTGAGCGTGATCGCCTTCACAAACTGCGCTTCGGGGTCGTCGACCATTTCGGGGTCGACATAGAAGCTGACCGGCATGATGGCGCGTTCGCCGGGCTGCAACACCTGCATCTCAAAGCAGAAGCAGTCGATCTTGGTGAAATAGCCGCCGGCATTGTCGGGCGTCACATTGTAGCTGGCGGTGCCGGCCACCACATGATCGGTCGGGTTGTAGGCCTCGTAAAAGGCCAGGCCGGTCTCGCCGATGCGCAGCACCATCTCGGTCTGCACCGGGCGGAATTCCCAGGGCATCCCGGCCTCGAGCGAGGCATCGAAGCGGATCTTGATGGTGCGGTCCAGCACCCGGTCGGCCTCGGTCGTCGAGACGGCGACGGTGCCGGCATAGCCGGTGACCTTGCAGAACCAGTTGTAGAAAGGCACCGCGGCGAACGAAAGCGAGGTCATGGTGACCGCCACGCCCACCAATGCGGTCAGCGTGCGGGTCTTGGGGTCCATCCGCGACAGGAACGAGGGCAGCTTCACGGCTTTGCCTCCGCTCCGGCGCCGGGCGCGGTTTCATCCTTGGGCAGATGACCGGCCGAGGGCACATGGTCATAGGCCTTCATCGGGTCGCCGCGCGTGACCTTGACCACGGTCAGCGCAAAGACCAGCGCGACAAAGGCCAGCAGCACCAGGCCCAAGCCGACATTGCGGCTGAACCGGCGCCTGTGCATTTCATGGGTGGGCGGAAAGGCCATGTCACCAGCCCCCATAGCCATAGGGGCGCAGGGCGGTCTCGGCCAGGAAGGCGCCGAAATGCAGGAACAGATACAGGATCGAAAAGGCGAAAAAGCCCTTCTCGACCCGGTAGCCATCTGCCTGCGCCTGATCCTCGTTGCGCCGCCAGATGCGGAAGGCGCCGACCAGGAACCAGGCGTTCAGCGCCACGGCCACCGCCAGCGTCAGCGGCCCGCCGATCGAGGACAAGGCCGCCAGCACCGGCACCGGGATCAGCGCCAGCGTGTAGAACAGGATATGCGCCCGCGTCGCCTTGCGGCCATGGGTCACGGTCAGCATCGGCACCCCGGCGGCGTGGTAGTCTTCCTTCATGAACAGCGCCAGCGCCCAGAAATGCGGCGGGGTCCACATGAAGATCAGCGCGAACATCAGGCAGGCCTCGTAAGACACCTGCCCCGTCGCCGCCACCCAGCCGATCATCGGCGGAAAGGCCCCGGCGGCACCGCCGATGACGATGTTCTGCGGCGTCGTGCGCTTCAGCCCCATCGTATAGATCACGGCGTAGAAGAAGATGGTAAAGGCCAGCAGCGCCCCGGCGGCGATGTTGGTGGCCAGGGCCAGCATCACCACGGAAATCCCCGACAGCGCCAGGCCGATCGCCCTGGCCTCGCCCGCCGTCACCTTGCCCGAGGGCACCGGGCGGCGCTGCGTGCGCTTCATCACCGCGTCGATATCGGCATCCCACCACATGTTCAGCGCGCCCGAGGCGCCGGCGCCCAGCGCGATGAACAGGATCGCGGCAAAGGATTCGACCGGGTGCAGCCCGACCGGCGCGACCAGAAGGCCGACCATGGCGGTGAACACCACCAGCGACATCACGCGCGGCTTCAGGAGCTGGACGTAATCGCCAAAGCCCGCCTCCTGCGGCGGGGCCTTGCTGGTGTCATATGCGGTGGCGTCGGTCATCCCATACCTCGGTTTGCCTGAAGGCCCGCTGCGCCGCGGGCCCCGGCCTGCCTTGGATCATTCCGGCGGGCCACCATGGCGGCCCGCCCCGGCGAAAGGCTCAGTCGGCCGCGGCGACCTTGACGGCGTCTTCGCCCGGCGACAGCATTTCGGCGGTCAGCATCACATTGCCGCCCTTGGCCTGCTCGACCCATTTGGCATAGGCCGCCTCGCTGACCACCTTGACGGTGATCGGCATGTAGGCGTGGTCCTTGCCGCACAATTCGCTGCACTGGCCGAAATAGATGCCTTCCTTGTCGGCGCGGAACCAGGCCTGGGCCAGGCGGCCCGGCACGGCATCCTGCATCACCGCAAAGGCGGGGATCTTCCAGGAATGGATCACGTCAGAGGCGGTGATGTGCAGGACCACGGTCTTGCCCACCGGAACGACCATCGCGGTATCGGTGGCCAAGAGGAACTGGTCGCGGCCATAGCCGAAATATTCCAGCTTCTTCACCGTGGTGTCGTCCAGCACCTGGCGGGTCGACATCGGCTGGCTCTTGTCCCAGCCGGCGGCGGCGTCGTCGATCTGGTAGGAGCCGTCGATCATGTAGCTGTCGAAGGGGCCGATACCCTCGTTCGGGTATTCATAGGACCAGAACCACTGGTTGCCGGTCACCTTTACCACCACGTCGCCTTCGGGGAATTCCTGCTGGTTGAACAGCGTCGGCAGCGAGAAGAAGCCGATGAACACCAGGATCACCACCGGAATCAGCGTCCAGGCGATTTCCAGCGGCGTGTTGTGGGTAAAGCGGCGCGGCACCGGGTTGGCGCGCGAATTGAACCGCAGGATGACGAACAGCAACAGCGTCGTCACGAAGACCACGATCACGCCGATGATCCACAGGATCATGTGGTCCAGCCACTGCTGTTCCACGGCAAGGCTGCTGGACGCCGGCTGAAAGCCGATGCCCTTGTCCTGCGGCTGGCCGATGATCTCCAGCCCCTGCGCCATCGCGGCGGCCGAGGTCAGCGCCGCAAAGCCCGCGGCACCCATTCCCTTGAGGTAAGTCGAAAGGCGCATGTCTTATCCCGTGTTCCGATGCGGCTTTGTGCCGCTTCTTGCCGATCCCCGTGTCCAAGCCCACAGGAATCCCGTTGTTTCCTTCGGCGTTCAAACCATATTAGGCGCGCGACGACAAGAGAAACCATTGCGACAAAGCAGCGCCTCTTGATCCATGTCAAAGACGATGCTGCAAACGCAAATGACACGGCGTCCCCCGCGCAAGACGCCTGAAATCCGAAGGAAAAGCCCGAATGCGCCTTGCGCTTGTCATTGCCGCGGTGATCTGCGGCCTCTACCTTGCCGCCGCGGGTGCGATGTTCGCCTTTCAGCGGCAGTTGCAGTATTTCCCCGGCAACCGGGCACCCACCCCCGCCGAAGCCGGGTTTGACGGCGCCGAGGTGGTGCCGCTGACCGCCGCCGATGGCACGCGCATTCACCTGTGGTATGCCCCCGCCCCCGAAGGCGCGCCGACGATCCTCTATTTCCAGGGCAATGGCGGCGAGATCGGCGACCGGCCGAAACGCTGGGCGTTCTACCGGGCGGCGGGGTTCGGGGTCGCCTTCCTGTCCTATCGCGGCTACGGCGGCAGCGAGGGCGCGCCCTCCGAAGCCGGCCTGCACCAGGATGCCGATGCCGCTCTGGCCTGGCTGGCGGCGCAAGGGCTGGCGCAGGAAAGCATCGCGCTGGTGGGGGAATCGCTGGGCACCGGGGTTGCCGTGCGGCTGGCCGCCGAGGCGCCGGGCGGGCGGCGGTTTGCCGCGCTGGTGCTGGAGGCCCCCTATACCTCGACCGCCGATGTGGCGGCGCGGGCCTATCCCTGGTTGCCCGTCCGCCTGCTGATGCGCGACCCTTTCCCCTCGATCGACCGTATCGCCTCCGTCCGCGCACCGGTCTTCGTCTTTCACGGCGAGGCCGACACGACCATTCCCTTCGACCTGGGTCAGCGGCTTTTCGAGGCAGCCCCCGCGCCCAAGGAATTCCTTCCCGCCCCCGGCGCGGGCCATGAGGCGATCTACGAACCTTCGACCTGGGAGGCAGAGGCGCGCTTCATCCGGAACGCCCATCGCGCCCCGTGATCCGCGCCTTGGGGCAACCCGCCTTGCAGCAGGCGTCCCGGCGCCCTACCCTTACCGCAAATTCCATTCACAAGGCCGCCATGACCGACGCCCCTTCCGCCCCTTCGAGACCCACCTTGACGAAGCTGCCGCCCTGGCCCGCCTGCGCGCGGCCACCGCCGGGGCCGAGGATGGCGAGCTGTTCCTGGAACGCCGCCGCGGCGAGGGACTGCTTTTGGACGACGGGCGCATCCGCAACGCCAGCTATGACGCCTCCGAGGGTTTTGGCCTGCGCGCCGTCCGGGGCGAGGTGGCCGGCTACGCCCATTCCACCGAGATCAGCGAAAAGGCCCTCGCCCGCGCCAGCGATACCGCGCGGCTTGCCGTGGGCGATGGCGGCGGCGTCCTGCCGCGGCGCCCCCCGGCACCAACCGCCACCTTTACACCGATGCCGACCCGATGGCCGACGCCAGCTTTGCCGCCAAGATCGACATCCTGCGCGAGATCGACGCCTATGCCCGCGCCGCCGACCGCCGGGTGGTGCAGGTCTCGGCCAGCCTGGCGGCCAGCCTGCAAGAGGTGGAAATCCTGCGCCCCGAAGGGCTGCGCCTGTCCGACATCCGGCCGATGGCGCGGCTGAACGTCTCGGTCATCCTCGATCAGGACGGCCGGCGCGAGACCGGCACCATGGGCGGCGGCGGCCGCCACGGCCTGCTGGGCCTGATGGACCCCGCCACCTGGAAACCCATGGTGGACGAGGCGATCCGCATCGCCCGCGTCAGCCTGTCGGCCGTGGCCGCGCCCGCCGGCATGATGGATGTGGTCCTCGGGCCCCGGCTGGCCCGGCATCCTGTTGCACGAGGCGATCGGCCACGGGCTGGAAGGCGACTTCAACCGCAAGGGCACCTCGGCCTTTGCCGGGCTGATGGGCAGCCGCATCGCCGCGCCGGGGGTCACCGTGCTGGATGACGGCACCCTGCCCGACCGCCGCGGCAGCCTGACCTTCGACGACGAGGGCACGCCCTCGGGCAAGAACGTGCTGATCGAGGACGGCATCCTGACCGGCTTCATGCAGGACCGGCAGAACGCCCGGCTGATGGGCGTGGCCCCCACCGGCAACGGAAGGCGCGAAAGTTTCGCCCATATCCCGATGCCGCGGATGACCAACACCTACATGCTGGCCGGCCGGGACGACCCCGCCGCGATCCTTGCCGACCTCAGGGACGGCATCTGGGCGGTGGGCTTTGGCGGCGGCCAGGTCGACATCACCAACGGCAAGTTCGTGTTTTCCTGCACCGAGGCCTACCGGGTGCGCAACGGCAAGGTAGGCGAGGCGCTCAAGGGCGCCACCCTGATCGGCGACGGCGCCACCGCGCTGCGCCAGATCCGCGCCATCGGCAACGACCTGGCGCTGGACCCCGGCATCGGCAATTGCGGCAAGGCCGGGCAATGGGTTCCGGTCGGCGTCGGCCAGCCCACGCTGATGATCGGCGGCCTGACGGTCGGAGGGCGCGCCGCGGCATGAGCATGCTGCGATCACCGCCCGACGGGTTGCAGCAACTGGGCTGGCTGCGGCTGGCGCTGACCGGGCTGGCCTTTTGCCTGGCGCCGGCGGTGACGGGGGCGCTGATCATGGCCACCGTCGGGCTGTTCGGGTCGGAAATCCTGGGGCAGAACAGCCTGCACCTGCAGGGGATGGCGACATTCGCCATGGTCTCGCCGCTCATCGGGCTGCCGATCTGGGCGATGATCGTGCTGGCCAGTGCCATGCTGATGAAGTTCGGCAGCTATGGCTGGCTGCCCGCCGCGGTGGTGGGCATGCTGGCCTTTGGCGTCCTCAGCCGCACCGGGATCGGCTCGATCAGCATGGCCTTCGGCGCGGTCTCGGTGCTGATGTTCCGCATGGCGCTGGCCCTGCAGCGCCCGGATTCGGTCTGATACGGACGCCGCGGCCTAGCGCCCGAACTTGCCCTTCAGCGCATCGGCAAAGGCATTGCCGCCCGCGGCCCCTTGGGTGCGGCATCCATCCGCCCCGCGGCGCCGGACCCTTGCCCCGCTCCGCGCCCCGATCCTCGCGCCCGCTGGCCGCAGCGCCGCCGTCCTTGCGCATGGTCAGGCCGATGCGCTTACGCGCCGCGTCCACCTCGGTCACGCGCACCTGCACCACGTCGCCGGCCTTCACCACCTCATGCGGGTCCTTCACGAAACGGTCGGCCAGCTGGCTGACATGCACCAGCCCGTCCTGATGCACGCCCACGTCGACAAAGGCGCCAAAGGCCGCGACATTCGTCACCGTGCCTTCCAGCACCATGCCGGGCCGCAGGTCGGAAATCTCGTTCACCCCTTCGGCAAAGGTGGCGGTGCGGAAACTGGGTCGCGGGTCGCGGCCGGGCTTTTCCAGTTCGGCCAGGATGTCGCGCACCGTCGGCAGGCCGAAACGGTCGTCGACAAAGGCCCGCGGGTCCAGCCGCTTCAGCGCAGCGCCATCGCCCATCAGGCTGCGTATATCGCGCCCGCAGGCCGAAACGATCTTGCGCGCCACCTCATAGGCCTCGGGGTGGACCGAGCTTGCGTCCAGCGGTTCCTTGCCGCCCGAGATCCGCAGGAACCCCGCCGCCTGCTCGAATGCCTTGGGACCCAGCCGCGCCACCTTCAAAAGCTCTCGCCGCGTGGCAAAGGGGCCATTGGCGTCACGATGCGCCACGATGGCCTCGGCCAGGCCCGGCCCCACGCCCGAGACCCGCGCCAGCAAGGGCGCCGAGGCGGTGTTCAGGTCCACGCCCACCGCGTTCACCGCATCCTCGACCACCGCATCCAGCTGCCGGGCCAGCCGGTGCTGGTCGACATCATGCTGATATTGCCCGACGCCGATCGACTTCGGCTCGATCTTGACCAGTTCGGCCAAGGGGTCCTGCAACCGCCGCGCAATACTGACCGCGCCACGCAGCGACACGTCCAGGTCGGGGAATTCCCGCGCCGCCAGTTCGCTGGCCGAATAGACCGAGGCGCCGGCCTCGCTGACCACCACCTTGACCGGCCTTTCCGTCCCGGCGGGCAGGACCGCCAGCAGGTCGGCCACCATCTTTTCCGTCTCGCGGCTGGCGGTGCCGTTGCCGATGGCGATCAGCCTGACCCCGTGCTGCCCGATCAGCCGCGCGATCGCCACCTGCGCGCCGCGCAGATCCATCCTGGGCTGGAACGGATAGACCGTATCGGTGGCCACCAGCTTGCCGGTGGCATCCACCACCGCCACCTTCACGCCCGTCCGGATGCCGGGGTCCAGCCCCATCGTCGCCTTGCCCCCCGCCGGCGCCGCCAACAGCAAGTCCTTGAGGTTGCGGGCGAAGACCCGGATCGCCTCGGCCTCGGCGCCCTCGCGCAGGTCGGCCATCAGGTCCAGCATCAGGCTGGTCTTCAGCTTGACCCGCCAGGCCCAGGCCGCCGCCTCGCGCAGCCAGCGGTCGCCCGCGCCCTGCCCGCCCGCGCCCAAGGCCGCGCCGCAGGCCTGTTCCGCCGGGCTGGCCCCGCGCGGCGCCTCGGGGTCGACCTCCAGATCCAGCGACAGGATGTCCTCGTTGCGGCCGCGCAGCATGGCCAGCACCCGGTGGCTGGGTGCGCCGCTGAACGGCTCGGAATGGGCGAAATAGTCCGAGAACTTGGCCCCCGCCGCCTCTTTGCCCTCGACCACGCGCGCCACCAGCCGGCCGACCTTGCGCATGTGGTCGCGCAACCGGCCCAACAGCGCCGCATCCTCGGCCAGACCTTCGGCCAGGATGTCGCGGGCGCCTTCCAGCGCCGCCTTGGCATCGGCAAAACCCTCGGCCAGATAGCCGCCCGCCAGCGCCATAGGATCGGCCGCCCGATCCGCCAGGATGGCGTCGACCAGCCCCTGCAACCCGGCCTCGCGCGCGATCATCGCCTTGGTCCGCCGCTTGGGCTTGTAGGGCAGATAGATGTCCTCCAGCTCAGCCTTGGTCTCGGCCCGCGCGATGGCCAGGCCCAGCGCATCGGTCATCTTGCCCTGCTCGGTGATCGAGGCGGTGATCGCCGCCCGCCGCGCCTCCAGCTCGCGCAGATAGCCCAACCGCTCCTCCAGCCGGCGCAACTGCGTGTCGTCCAGCCCGCCCGTCACCTCCTTGCGGTAGCGCGCCACGAAAGGCACCGTCGCGCCGCCGTCCAGCAGGTCCACCGCCGCGGTGACCTGGGCGGGGGTGGCGCCGATCTCGGCGGCGATCAGCTGCGGAATGCGGGCGACGGTCATGCAAATCCTCCGGTAGGGGCCGCGACCTTAGCCGCCCTCCGCGCCGTCGGCCACCCCCGGCTCTGCCCCCGCCCCTGGCCGCGCCGACCAGACCCGCAAGGCATGGTCCTTGATCGACCAGCCCAGCCGCCGCGCCCGGACGATCAGCGCCACCTCGGCCAGGACCAGCGCCCCCGCATACCAGCGCAGCGGCGCGTAAAGCCCCAGCAGCGCGTCGAAATCCATCCGGACCGCCTGCCACCAGGCGCCGGCCCAGCCGGCCAGCACCCCGCGCGCCGCCCCCCAGCCCCGCACCTCGGCCAGCGCCAGGAGCGGCAGCGCCACAAAGGCCACCGCCAGCCCGATCTGCGCCCGGTTGTTCCACAGCCGCCGCCGCACCCGCAGCCTGACCCCGGCCTCGGCCCCGGCGGCGTGAACCAGCGGCATCGGCTCGGGGCGGTCCCAGTCGGCGGGGGCCTCGTTCACCCGCACCTCGCCCGGCAGGAACAGCGGCGCATAGCCGTCGAACCCGTGGTTCATCTTGCGCACCACGGAACCCTGCACCACCTGCACGCCGCCATGGGCCGGCCCCGCCCGCTTGGGGCGCGGCAGATAGCGATAGGCCTGCGCCAGCCCCTTGCGCGAATCGTGGATCACCGCCTGCGGCGAGCGCAGCCGCGCATAGCGCCGGATCGCCGCCTCGTCGAACCGCAGGCCCCGGGCCGAGGCCGCCTGCGCCATCCAGACCAGCGGATCCATCGCCGCCGTATCCTCGGGGTAGCCGCCGCCGATGTCGGAATGCACGCCGGGAAACCAGATCTCGCGGATCCGGGTCGGCGCGCGGGCGCTGCCCATGCCGGTCTGGTCGAATCGGATCGGATGAAAGGTCAGCCGCTCGTCATCCAGCGACAGCAGGTGGTCGGCCTCCTGCACCACCCCGGCACAGACCCGGTTGCGAAAGCTGATCGGCCACAAAAGCCAGCTGAACAGCCGGCGCAATTCCTCGACCGGCAGGCCATAGGCCTCGACCGTGTCGAACAGCCCCATATAGCGGATGCGCACGAACCCTCGCGGCCCCTCGCCCGCCCCGGGCGGCGGCTTGCGCGCATCGGGCAGCGCGGCCAGAACCTGCGCATGTTGCGGCTGCCCGGTCAGCCGGCGCCACAGCCACCCCGCCCCGTCGCGCGCCGCCCGCACCCCGGCGATCCAGGGCGCCATCTTCAGCCGCCCGTCCTGCACCAAGGGCGCCGTCGCCCGGCGATAGGCGTTCCACGCCGCCAGCACGTTGCGCTTCATCTCGGCCTCGGTGACCTTGCGGCCCGCGACCTCGGCCGGCATCAGCCCCTGATAGCGCACCATCCCCGCCAGCGTCCGCACCGTGAAGGCGCCGCGGGAAAAGCCGAACAGGTGGATCTCGTCGCCCTGCTGCCAGTTCCAGCACAGGAACCGATAGAGCTTGCGCACATTGGCCGGCACGCCAAAGCCGGTCGCCCCGTCCAGCGCCCGGATCACCCCCACGGATGAGGTGCCCACCCCCGGAATATAGCGGGCGATCTGCTGCACGCCGTCGGGCCCCGGTTCGCGGTCCATCGCCTGATAAAGCCGCCAGATGTTCGATTCGTTCTGCCCGCCAAAGGCATTGCCGGTGCCGTCGGCAAAGATCACGATCCGCCGCTTCGGCGCCTCGGCCCGCACCAGCGGCCCTTCCTCCTCGATCCGCATCATCGGCTGCCCCATCGCCCGCGCCTGTTCCATCAGGGACGATTGTGCCAGCGTTTCGCACAATCATCGCGGGAAAAAGCCGTGAAATCGACGCCGTGCGCCGCAGCGGGATACCGATGTCGGGGGAATGGTACCGCCTCCCCGGCTCGAACGGGGGACCCCCAGATCCACAATCTGGTGCTCTAACCAACTGAGCTAAGGCGGCACTGGCGGGGCATTTACGCTGGCGGGCCGGTGATTGCAAGAGCGTTCGGCCGCCGTCGCGGTCAAAGATCGCGCGCCCAGGTCTGGTCCACCACCTCGACGCCAAAGGACCGCGCCGGGCTGCTGTCGGTCAGGGCAAATCCGTTGCGGGCGTATAGCCGCCCCGCCGCGCGGTGGCTTTCATGCGTCCACAGCACCATGCGCCGGTATCCGGCATCCCGCGCAAAGGCCAGGCAGGCCTCGATCATCCGCTGCGCCAGCCCGCTGCCCCGCGCCGCCGGCTCGATCAGGAACAGCCGCAGCCGGGCGATGCCGTCGCCTTCGTCCATGCAGAAGATCGACCCCAGCCTTTCCCCGTCGCGCCGGGCGATCCAGCCGCGTTCGCGCGCCGGATCATGGCCCTGGGCGAACCCCGCCAGGATCGCCGCCACCAGCCCCTCGAAACTGCCGTCATAGCCTTCGTCCCGGGCATATAGCGCCCCATGGCGGGCGATGACCCAGCCCAGGTCGCCGGGGCGCAGCGCATCCAGCCCCACCTCGCCCGCGCGCAGCGCCGCCGCCGCCGCCGCCAGCGCCGCGACCAGCGCCGCCCGTGGCTCGGCCGCCATCTCCTCCAGCATGCCGCCGATCGCCTGCCGCGACGCCGCCTTCAGCGCCGCCGCCCGCGCATGGCCCTCGCCGGTCAGCGAGATCAGCCGCGCGCGCCGGTCCTGCCCCGGCACCCGGCGCAGCCAGCCGCGCCGCTCCAGCGCCGCCAGCGCCCGGCTGACCTGCGCCTCGTCCAGGCCCAGGTCGCGAGCCATGTCGCGTGCGCGCAGCGCCTCGGCCCCGTCCAGGTCTTGCAACAGCCGCACCTCGGCAAGCCCTAGGCCGCTGCCCAGGTAGCTCTGCCCGATCACGCCGATTTCCCGCGTCCACAGCCGATTGAAGGCGCGAATGCCGTCAATGTCGTCCATCTGCTCCATCCCGGCATGGTTCGCGGCATTACTTGATTCCGTCAAGCAATTCTTTGCTTGCGACCCGCCCGCCGCCGCGCTAGCCCCGGACCTGACGGCCGGAGGCGATCATGGGCATCAACAAGCAAAGCGACATCGCGGCGAACATCCAGATCGGCCCGACCGATCAGGGCATGGTCCGCATCTATATCGAGGCCGATGGCGGCGTCGAACTGCCGCTGGATTTCGACCCCGAAGAGGCCGAGGAAATCGCCGAGGAACTGCAGGCCGCCGCCGAGGCCGCCCGCGCCGCCGCCTCGGGCAAGCGCCGCTAGCCGGCTACAGGCCGGGCAGCCCGGCCATCGGGTCGCGCATCAGTTGCAGCCGCAGCGCGGCATGGCGGGCAAAGGCCTGCAACATCGCCTTGCGCCGCGCCCCGGCCAAGGGCGTCTCTGGCCCCATCCGCAGGATTTCCGCGTCATAGGCATCGCCGATGATCAGCCCGCTGCCTTCGGGCAGCAATTCGGCCGGGAAATCCGCGTCCACCGCCCAGAAGAACCGGTCGCAATAGTCCAGATAGCCCTGCCATTTGCGGTCGGCGCGGAAATCGGCCCGGCCCGACTTGCATTCCACCACCCAGAATTCCCCCTTTGGCCCCAGCGCCATCAGGTCGACCCGCAGGCCGCTGGCCAGGGTCATTTCCTCGACACAGGCATAACCCATGCCCCGCAAGGCCCGCGCCACGCCGCGCGCCAGCCGCTGGCCGGGCATCGCCGGCAGCGCCTCGTCGGCTGGCTCTGGGGGCAGAACGGGCTGGTCCATGGCAAAAACATGAACCAAAAGTGAACATCTGTCCATATGCGCCGCGCGCGCCCCCCTGCCGCCCTCTTGCGGCGACGGGCCCGCCGCCCTACATTCCGCGGTGGCGGGTGCTGCTCCTCGCGTGGCAAGGGCCCAATTTCCAGTGGCCGATAAGCAAGCGAACGGGGGCTGGCTCTGCCCGGATCCTGGTCCGGGTATCTGGCGCCCACCTGAGACCTCTGGCTCTCGGGAAACCCCGGCCCTCACGGTTGCTGCGGGCCCGCCACCTTCCCCCGACTGCCCTAACGGAAAAAAGGGAGAGGCCTATTCCCCGGCCCCTCCCCCTCCTTGCTCTCGGCCGTGCGGCGACGGGATCAGAACCCGAACACCAGCGACAGGCCCAGCTTGTTGTCGGTCTTGATCGCCCGGCTGTCGTTGTATTCGCTCAGATAGCTGATCCGCGTCGAGATCGCGTCCGTCACCTTGAAGTTCACGCCCAGGTCGTTGTTCACCCGCAGCGCGGTATCCGACGACAGCACATCGGTGTCATTGGTCACAAAGATGTTGTCGTTGATCCGGTGATAGAACCGCGAGGCCGCCAGATAGCCGGTCTCGGTGACCGAATTCTCCAGCCCGTCCTCCAGATAGCTGACGCCGATACCGGCCTGCACCCGCCAGGCGGTGGTGTCGTTGTTGACCACGCGATAGCCGGGACCAAAGCCGATGAAGGCGTCGCGCTTCACGTCGCCGGCCGTCGCCGCCAGCCCGTCCGACTGCAACCGCGCCAGGCCGAAGGCATAGAAATCGCCGCTGATGTAGTAGTTGGCGTCATAGACGGCAAAGACGTCTTCCTTGGTCTTGACGCCCGCATCATCGGCGAAATCCAGCGCGGCACCCAGCGTCTGCACGAAATTGCCCGAGGCATGGCGCAGCCGCAGCCCCAGCGAGAATTCCTGGCTTTCGTTGTTGCCGGTCTTGCCCGAATAGCCCAGCGAGGCCGACCCGCTCAGACCGGGGCGGAATTCCGGGTTGCCAAAGCGCAGCGCGTCTTCCGACCGCGCCATGTCGTCGGCCACGTCGGTCTCGATATCCTCGATCCGGTCGTTGACGGCCGTGATGCCGACCAGGTCGTTCTGCGCCAGGATCGGCCCGGCGCTTGCCAGACCCACCACGGATACCGCCGCCAGCAGTGCAAGATTCTTCATGATGGCTCCCTTTCCTCAGAGCGGCCCCTGCCCCTTCGCGGGCCGGGCTTCATGCGCCGCTGTCTAGGCCGGCGGGGCGGTCATCGCAGTGCGTGGAATACTCGTGTCAGACGCATGGATTACTCGGGGATCGGCCACTTGACGCCGCGCAAGGCCGCGCCAACAGGGCCAGAATCCGTCCAAAACCACGCCTGATCAATGGCTTGCCCGCGCCGCCCCGGCACCGATCATTCCGGCCACAACTGGCCCATGACCCCGGCGGCGGCATCCTCGGCCTTCTGAACCGTTTCGTTCAGTGTCTTCTCTGCAACGCTGCGCAAATCCTCATCCAGATCGCGGCGCCAGACCACCCAGGCCTGGTGGGAATGGCTGGGCGCATCCTTCACCAGATGCATCCGCCCCTGGTCCATGAAGACCTGCGCATAGCGCGCCGGCAGATAGGCGGCGCAGGGCCGGTTGCGCGCGAACCAGGCCCCCAACGTGCCCATCCCCAACACCAGCCGCGGCTCGGCCAGCTGCGGCAGCGCCTCGTCGTGAAAGCGCAGGAATTCGGGGCCCCAGTCGATCAGCACATAGCGCCCGGCCAGATCCGCCAGCGTCGCCTCGACCCAGGGCGAGACCATCACCAGATGATCCTCCATCAGCCGCTCGGTCTGCAATTCCGGCCGCGCCAGCGCCTGATAGGTCAAGGCCACCTGCACCGCGCCGGCCATCACCTTCTGCGCCAAGGGCTCGGCCCGCTCCATCTCGGCGCGCAGCATCAGGTCGGGCCGTTCCTCGCGCAGCCGGTCCAGCCAGCCGAACCCGAACCGCGGCCACAGCGACGGCTGCGCCCCGATCGTCAGCATCCGGGGTGCTGCATCCAGCGCGTTCACCTTCTGCCGCGCCTGTTCCCAGCTGCGCAGGATCACCGCGGCATGGCCACGAAACTCGCGCCCCTCGGCCGTCAGCGTGGTGCCATGCTTGGACCGCAGGAACAGCGGCCGGCCCAACTGTTCCTCCAGCCGCTGGATGCGCAGCGCCACCGCCGACTGGGTCACGAACAACCGCTCGGACGCGGCGGCAAACGACCCCGACGAGGCCACCTCGACAAAGGTCTTGATCAGTTGCAGATCCATGCCACACCCCCAACGCCACACCGACCGCGCCATATCAGGGCGAGGCCGCGGCGAAAGCCAAGGCGGCAAGCAACCCGTCGTCGGGACTGGAAAAATGCCGCTTATCGCCGCCCGATGCCGGTCACGAAACCGGCCCGGCCGCGTCACGCGGTGTCACAAGACGTGAGCCTGAGGGAACAGCCCGGCGATTCAGCCGCGCCGCTGCGGCCGGCGGCGCAGCCCCGCGCCCACCTTCACCGGCAGCGGGTCGGCCACCGGCAGGTCATGCTGGCGCAACCCACCCCGCGGCGGGTCGTCGGATTCAGCCATCATCATGATGCGCAGGCCGAACTGCACCCCGGCAAAGATGATGCCGTTGAACACGAACAGCATCAGCACCGCGATCCAGCCCTGCGGCGAGGCCAGGATCAGCCGCCCTACCCCCATCACGTCCAGCCAGATCAAGACGGCGGCAAAGACCGCCGAAACCGCAAAGCCGATGGCGACGGACTGGATGTAGAGACGGACAAGCCTGGGCATCGGGGCCTCCCTGCTGCGGGCCGGCAATCCGGCCCTGCACCAAAGGTAGGCCGCAAGGCCGGGTTTGACCAGCCCCGCAGGCGCCCTGCGACAACCTGCGGCACTCAGATCGAGATCTGCCCGAACCCGTCGCGCAGCGCATTCGACCAGGCCTCCGACATGGCGCGGAACTGCGCGTCGCCCGCCTCGATCCGCCGCCGCATGGTGACGCGGCAGGCATCCTTCTCGATCACGCACAGGTCCAGCGGCATGCCCACCGACAGGTTCGACCGCAGCGTGGAATCCATGCTCAGCAACACCGCCTTCTGCGCATCCGCCAGGCTGGTCGTCGGCTTCACCACCCGGTCCAGGATCGGCTTGCCATACTTGTGCTCGCCGATCTGCAGAAAGGGCGTGTCCTCGGTGGCCTCGATGAAATTGCCCTCGGGGTAGATCAGGAACAGCCGCATCGCCCCGCCCCTGCGCTGGCCCGCCACGATCATCGCCGCACTGGCCCCCTGGCTGGCCTGCAGCTTGTGGTCGATATCGGCCCGCACCTCGGCCAGCCGGTCGCCGATGATCTCGGCCACCTTCAACATGGTCGGCGCCAGCATGATCGAGGTCTCGGACGAGGCCTCGGGGTCCTCGATCGCCTCGCGCAACTGCGCGATGGTGGTCTGGCTGACCGAAAGACTGCCCGAGGTCATGATGACGATCACCCGCTCGCCGGGCTCCTCGAAGGCAAAGGTCTTGCGATAGGTGGAAATATTGTCCAGCCCGGCATTGGTGCGGGTATCCGACAGGCAGACGATGCCTTCGTTCAACAGCAGTCCCACGCAATAGGTCATCTTCGTTCCCGTCAGCAGCCCCGCCCCTTGCTATCCGCCGCACCGGCGGAAGAAAAGCCCACCGGTGAAGCAATCGCGCGCCTGCCGGCGCAAGCCTTTCTTGCGGCCCCCCGCAGCACCCCTGGCCAATGGCGGCTGATGAGGGGCGCTGCCCCTCAAACTCCCCGGAGTATTTGGACCAAGATGAAGCGCAAAACCCTTCATCTTGGCGGGAAATACTCCGGGGGGAAGGGCGAAGGCCCGCCTTCGCCCTCGGGGGGCAGCGCCCCCCGCCTGCGACACCGGCCAGCAGGCAATCGGCCAGCCACCACCAAAGGCTTGCGCCGGCAGGCGCTCAATTTGGCTATTGTTCGCCCGCCAGCACCGCCACGGCCACATCCAGCGCCTCGGGCGCGGCACTGGCGCCGCCGCGGGCGATGCCGCGGATCGGGGCGGCCGAGCGCGCGTCGAACCCCGAACCGAGGCGGATATAGCGCGCATCCGGGCAGCAGCGGTTGGCCGGGTCAAAGCCGACCCAGCCCAGGCCGGGCACGAAAAGTTCGGCCCAGGCATGGGCGGCCTCGTGCGGGGTGCCGTCCCCGGTGGCGCAGAGATAGCCCGAGACATAGCGCGCCGGCATTCCCTGCACCCGCGCGCAGGCGATCAGCGCATGGGCATGGTCCTGGCACACGCCCTCGCCCTGGGCCAGCGCCTCGGCGGCGGTGGTGCGGGCATGGGTGGCGCCCGGCCGGTAGGCGATGGCATCCGAGATCGCCTGGGACAGCGCATGCGCCAGCCCCAGCCGGTCACCCGCCTCCACCTGCCCGGCCAGCGCCGTCAGCGCCGCATCGGCCGCCGTCATCTCGGTCTCGCGCAGGTAGCAGTCGGGCGGCACCGTCTCGCGGTGGCCGCGCAGCAGGCCCGACAGATCCTGCGTCTCGACCGTGCCGGCCACCGTGACCACGATCTCGTCGACCGGCCCCGCCACCGTCCAGCCCTGGACCCGGTCGCCGGCGCCGTCGCGGAACGAGGCCCCCGGCACGCCGCCGGTGACCCTTATCTCCCAGTCCAGCACCTTCTGCCCGTCAAAGGCCGAAGGCGTCAGCCGGTGGCTCTGCACCACCGAGCGCACCGGGGTGTCATAGCGATAGGTGGTGACATGGTTGACCGTCAGCCGCATCAGCCCCGCACCTCGCCGCTGAGATAGACATCATGGATCTCTCCGCCCAGGTCCGCGGTGTCGCGGATAAAGCGGCTGAGGTATTCGTGCAGCCCCTCGTCGAAGATCCGTTCCACGCTTTCCTCGTCCAGGTCCGCCAGCATGTCGCGCGCCTTGCCTTGCGCGGAGGTGTCGCGGCCATAGGCCTTGGCCAGCCGGCCCAGGTGGTTGGAGATGCCGGCGACGCAGGTGATCAGCGACCGCGGGCATTGCGGGTTCAGGATCAGGAAATGCGCGATCTTGGCCGCCGTCAGCTCGCCGCCATAGGCCCAGTGAAAGGCCCGCTGCGCCCCCATGGCGCGCAAAAGCGTGGTCCATTGGTAATTGTCCAGCCCCGAGCCCACGAAATCGGCCCTGGGCAGCAGGACATAGTATTTCACGTCCAGCAGGCGGGCGGTGTTGTCGGCGCGCTCCAGGTAATAGCCGATGTTCAGGAAGTTGTAGCCATCGTTGCGCAACAGCGTGGCGTCGATGGCGCCGCGCACCATGGCGGCGTGGCGCATCACCCAGTCGGTCAGCCGCGACATCTCCAGCGTGGCGCGATCGGCGCGGGCCAGCACCTTCAGCTCCTGAAAGGCGGTGTTCAGCGCGTCCCAGACCTGGCTGGTCAGCGCGGTGCGCACGATCCGCCCGTTCTCGCGCGCCGCGGTGATGCAGCTGGCCACCGAATTCGGGTTGTCGCGGTCAAAGAACAGCCAGGATTCCAGGTTCTTCTGCACCGGGTCGCCGTATTTCTGCGCAAAGCCCTCGGCCATGCCCGAGGCCTGCAACAGGCTGTCCCATTCGTTGCGGTAGCCATGCGCCGATGGCAAGAGCGAGATGCGGCTGCCCACTTCCAGCAGCCGGGCAGAGGTATCGGCGCGCTCCATGTAGCGGGCGATCCAGTAAAGGTTGTCTGCGGTCCGGCTCAGCATCGCATCACTCCGCCAGCACCCAGGTATCCTTGACCCCGCCGCCCTGGCTGGAATTCACCACCAGGCTGCCCTCTTTCAGGGCCACGCGGGTCAGCCCGCCGGGGACCAGCTCGATCCGCTCGCCCACCAGGCAATAGGGCCGCAGGTCGACATGGCGCGGCGCCACGCCCTCCTCGACGAATGTCGGCACCGTCGACAGCGCCAGCGTCGGCTGGGCGATGTAATTGCCGGGATCGGCCATTATCTTGGCGCCGAAGGCCTCGATCTCCGCCTTTGCGGCCCTGGGGCCGACCAGCATGCCATAGCCGCCCGAGCCATGCACCTCCTTGACCACCAGATCGCCCAGGTTGGCCAGCACATGTTTCAGGTCCGCCTCCTTGCCGCATTGCCAGGTCGGCACATTGTTCAGGATCGGTTCCTCGCCCAGGTAGAACCGCACCATTTCCGGCACATAGGTATAAACCGCCTTGTCGTCGGCCACGCCCGCGCCGGGGGCCGAACAGATCGACACCCCGCCAGACCGGTAGACATCCATCAGCCCCGCCACCCCCACCAGGCTGTCGGGCCGGAAGCACAGCGGATCGAGGAAGGAATCGTCAATCCGGCGGTAGATCACGTCCACCCGCTTTGGCCCCTCGGTGGTGCGGGCATAGACGAATTCGCCCTCGACGAACAGATCCTGCCCCTCGACCAGGTCCACCCCCATCAGGTCGGCCAAGAGCGAATGTTCGTAATAGGCGCTGTTGAAATGCCCCGGCGTCAGGATGACGATATTCGGCTCGCCCCGGCATTTCGCCGGCGCGACCGAGGCCAGCGTGCGGCGCAGCACCTCGGAATAATTGTCCACCGGCTCGATCCGGTTGCCGCGGAACAGTTCGGGGAACATCCGCATCATGATCTCGCGGCTTTCCAGCATGTAGCTGACACCCGAGGGCGTGCGGCAATTGTCCTCCAGCACGAAGAATTCGTCCGGCCCGGTGCGCACGATGTCGATCCCGACGATATGGCTGTAGACGCCCTTGGGCGGCACGAAACCGGTGACTTCCTTTTCAAAGGCCTCGTTCTGATAGACCAGCCGGCCGGGGATGCGCCCGGCGCGGATGATCTCGCCCCGGCCGTAGACATCGACCAGAAAGGCGTTCAGCGCGCGGGCGCGTTGCTTGATGCCCTTTTCCAGCCGGCCCCATTCGCGGGCCGAAAACACCCGCGGAAACATGTCGAACGGGATCAGCCGGTCGGGGTCGCCGCCCTCGCCATAGACGGCAAAGGTGATGCCGATGCGGCGGAACAGCGCCTCGGCCTCGGCCTGCTTGAGGTTGCGCAGCTCGACCGGCATGGCCTGCACCCAGTCCTGCAAGCGGGCATAGGGCGCCCGGATCTCTGTGCCGCTGCCGGTCATCTCGTTGAAAGTGGTGGTCACGAATGCCCCCTTTTCCTGATCCCATCCAAACCTGCCTAGGGACGCCGGTAAAGCCCCCAGTCCGAGATTCCCGCCCAAGCCCCGCGCATTCGCCCATTTTTGCGGCATTTCCCCGGATTCCCGGCCGGATTCCCCCGGCGCAGCCGCCGCGGGGCCCATTGAGGGCCCGCTTGGCGGCGTTGCCACGGACCGCCGCGGCGCCGCCCCGCCTTGGCCCCCGCCCCGCGCCACGCTACGCTCTGGCCATGGCCGAGGATCTGCTGACCCTGACGCCGCAGGGCCTCTATTGCCCCGCCGGCGGTTTTCACATCGACCCCTGGCGCCCGGTGGACCGCGCCGTGATCACCCATGGCCATTCCGACCACGCCCGTGCCGGCCACGCCCGCTACCTGACGACACCGCAGGCGCTGCCGGTGATCCGCCACCGGCTGGGGAAACTTGCCGCCGAAACCCTGGCCTATGGCGCGCGCCTAAACGTCAACGGCGTCACCCTGTCGTTCCACCCCGCCGGCCATGTCCCCGGCTCGGCCCAGGTGCGGGTGGAACATCGCGGCCAGGTCTGGGTGGTCTCGGGCGACTACAAGACCGAACCCGACGGCCTGGCCGAAGCCTTCGAGCCGGTCCGTTGCGACACCTTCATCACCGAATGCACCTTTGGCCTGCCGGTGTTCCGCTGGCAACCGCAGGCCACGGTGATCGACCAGATCGCCCGCTGGTGGGCGGCCAATGCCGCCGCGGGGCGGACCTCGCTCATCGCCGCCTATTCCTTTGGCAAGGCGCAGCGGCTGCTGGCCGCGCTGCCCCCCCTGGGCCCGATCCTGACCCATCCCACGGTCGAGGACGTCAACCAGATCCTGCGCGCCCAGGGCTATGCCCTGCCCGCCACCCGGCGCGTCACGCCCCTGACCACCGCCGCCACCCATCCCGGCGCGCTGGTGCTGGCCCCGCCCCAGGCGCTGGCCTCGCCCTGGGCACAGCAGTTCCAGCCGGCCGAAACAGCGATGGCCTCGGGCTGGATGGCCCTGCGCGCGCTGCGCCGCCGGCGCGGGCCGGGTGCCGGCTTTGCGCTCTCGGACCATGCCGACTGGGACGGGCTGAACGCCGCCGTCCGCGCCACCGGGGCGGCCCGCGTTCTGGCCACCCATGGCTACAGCGAGGCCTTCGCCCGCTGGCTGGGCGAAACCGGCCTGCACGCCGCGCCCCTGGGCCACGACTTCGGCGGCCAGACCGCAACCGACCAGGAGGACGCCGCGCCGTGAACCGCTTTGCCCGCCTTGTCGCCGCGCTCGAGGCCAAACCCCCGCCCGACGCCCCAACCGACGCCCTCGCCGCCTATTTCCGCACCGCGCCCGAACCGGATATCGTCCGGGCCATCGCGCTCTTGTCCGGCCGGCGCCCGAAACGGGCCGCCACGACCGCCGAGTTGCGGCACTGGGCCACCGATGAGGCCGGCCTGCCCGACTGGCTCTTTGCCGAAAGCCTGGCGCTGGTCGGCGATCTGGCCGAGACCATCGCCCATATCCTGCCCCCGGCCACCGGCACCGCGATACCGACGCTGGCCGACACTCTGGCCGCGCTGGCCCGCCTGCCTGGTCAGCCAGAGCAGGCCCGGCGCGCCGCCATCGCCGGCACCTGGGGCCTGCTGCCACCGCCCGAACGCCTGATCTATACGCGGCTGCTGACTGGCGGGTTCCGCATGACGGTCAGCCGTGGCCAGATCGCCCGCGCGCTGGCCCACGCCACTGGCGCCACCGGCGCCGACGAAACCAACATCGCCCACCGGCTGATCGGCGCCTTTGACCCCGCCACCGCCCGCCTGGCCGACCTGACCGGCGACACCGATACCCCCAAGGCCACAGCAGATGCCCGCCCCTATCCCTTTGCGCTGGCCGCGCCGTTGCAGACCGCGCCGCAAGGGCTGGGCCCGCCCGGCGACTGGCTGGCGGAATGGCTGTGGGACGGCATCCGCGCCCAGCTGATCGCCCGCGCCGGCGCCTTTGCGCTGTGGTCGCGCGAAGGCGAGCCGATCACCGACCGTTTCCCCGAATGCGCCCCCCTGCGCGATGCCCTGCCGCAAGGCACCGTGATCGACGCCGCGATCCTGGCCTGGGACCCCGCCTCAGGCCGCCCGCTGGACCCCGCAATGCTGCATCCCCGCCTTGCCCGCCGGACCTTGCCGAAATCGCTGCTGGCCAAGGCGCCGGCCCGGCTGATGGCCTTTGACCTGCTGGAACAGGACGGCACCGACCTGCGCGCCCTGCCGCTCGCCGACCGCCGCGCCCGGCTGGGCCGGCTGATCGCCGCGCTGCCGCCCGGCCTGCCGCTGGCCGCCTCGCCGCTCTTGCCCCCGCCCGACTGGACCGCGCCCGACGGGACCGCGCCGCCCGACTGGGCCACCCTCACCACCCTGCGCGACAGCGCCCGCGATCACGGGGCCGCGGGGCTGATGCTGAAACGCGCCGCCAGCCCCTATGTCGCCGGCCGCCAGCACGGCGACTGGAGGGCCTGGCGCCTGCCCCCCCGCACCGTCACGGCCGTCCTGCTCTATGCCCAAACCGGCCCCGGCGCCGCGCCCTTCACCGACTTCACCTTTGCCCTCCGCGACGGCGACGACCTCGTGCCCATCGCCAAGGCCCTTTCCGGCCTGACCGACGCCGAATACGCCCAGATCGCCCGCTGGGTGCAGGCCCATACGCTGACCCGCTTTGGCCCCGTCCGGCAGGTGCCGCCCGACCTGGTGTTCGATCTGGCCTTCGACGGCATCCAGCCTAGCCCGCGCCACAAATCCGGCATCGCGCTGCGCGCTCCGCGCATCCTTCGCTGGCACCGCGACGCGGGCGCGGCCACGATCGATACGCTGGCCAGCCTGCGCGCGCTCCTGCCGGCGCAATCCGGCTAGCGGCGGCTCAGATCTCCTGATCCAGCCGCGGCACCTGGCAGGACCAGCGCGCCACCCGCCATTGCGGATGCGTGCCGATCCATTCGGCCAGGGTCGGCTGCGCACTCATCATGCAGGCCATGGCCGAGGTTTCGGTAAAGACCAGACTCTTCCTCTCGCAGGCCGCCGGTTCCGCGGCCAGACAGGCAATGAAGGCAAGCTCGATCATGGCAATCCTCTCGGGTGACTGCTCCCTCTGTCCGGATCATGCTGCAATGCAGCGTCACTGGCACGCCCTTCCGCCGCCGAAGGCCCCACCGGGGGCCGCCCCGCCCCAGCATCGCACAAAATCGCGGCATTTGCATGCGGCGCGACCCTCCGGCAAACCTGACCCTACCTTGCGCAGCCGCCCCCCGCGCGCCTACATAGCCCCGACAGTCACGAAAGGCCCGCCCATGTCCTCGCCCATGTCCTCGCCCATGACCCTGCCCATGACCCTGCCGCTTTCCCGCCCCGTCTTTGACGCCAACGCCGGCTCGGGCGGCCTTGGCAACCTGCCCGACTGGGACCTGCGCGACCTCTACCCCGCCCCGGATGCCGCCGAATTCACCCGCGACATGGACTGGCTCGACCGCGCCTGCGCCGATTTCGCCGCCACCTACCAGGGCAAGCTGGCCGGGCTCGACGCCGCCGGCCTCCTGGCGGCCGTCCAGACCTATGAACAGATCGACATCACCGCCGGGCGGCTGATGTCCTATGCCGGGCTACGCTATTACCAGAACACCATGGACAGCGACCGCGCCAAGTTCATGGCCGACGCCGAGGGCCGCGTCACCGACGCCACCACGCCCCTGGTGTTCTGGAGCCTGGAATTCAACCGGCTGGAAGACGACCACCTGGCCCGCCTCCTGGCCGCCAATGCCGATCTCGCCCGCTACAAGCCGGTCTTCGACCGCCTGCGCGCGATGCGCCCGCACCAGCTTTCGGACGAGATGGAGAAATTCCTCCACGACAGCTCGGTTGTCGGCGCCAGCGCCTGGAACAAGCTGTTCGACGAAACCCTGGCCGGGATGATGTTCACCGTCGCCGGCGAGGAAGAGGAGATGAACCTCGAATCCACGCTGAACCTCTTGACCGACAGCGACCGCAACCGCCGCGAGGCCGCCGCCCGCGCCCTTGCCGCCGCCTTCGACAAGCACATCAAGCTGTTCGCCCGCGTCCACAACACCCTGGCCAAGGAAAAATCGATCCACGACCGCTGGCGCAAGATGCCCAGCCCCCAGGCCGCCCGCCACCTGTCGAACGACGTCGAACCCGAGGTGGTCGAGGCGCTGCGCAATGCCGTGGTCGCCGCCTATCCCAAACTCAGCCACCGCTACTATCGGCTCAAGGCGAAATGGATGGGGCTGGACAAGCTGCAGGTCTGGGACCGCAACGCGCCCCTGCCGATCGAACCGCCGAAGACCGTGGACTGGCCGGCCGCCCGGCAGACCGTGATGGAGGCCTACGCCGCCTTTGCCCCGGAAATGGCCGAACTCGCCCGCCCCTTCTTTGACAAGGGCTGGATCGACGCCGGGGTGAAACCGGGCAAGGCCCCCGGCGCCTTCGCCCATCCCACCGTCACCACCGTGCATCCCTATGTGATGCTGAACTACCTCGGCAAACCGCGCGACGTGATGACGCTGGCGCATGAACTGGGCCATGGCGTGCATCAGGTGCTGGCGGCAGGCCAGGGCGAGCTTTTGTCGGCTACCCCGCTGACGCTCGCCGAAACCGCCAGCGTCTTCGGCGAGATGCTGACCTTCCGCAAGCTCCTCGCCCGGGCCACCACCCCGGCCGAACGCAAGACCCTGCTGGCCGGCAAGGTCGAGGACATGATCAACACCGTGGTGCGGCAGATCGCCTTCTACGACTTCGAATGCAAGCTGCACGCCGCCCGCGCCGAAGGCGAACTGACCCCCGACGACATCAACGCCCTGTGGATGAGCGTGCAGGCACAATCCCTGGGCGATGCCTTCGACTTCATGGACGGCTACGAAACCTTCTGGGCCTATGTCCCGCATTTCGTGCATTCGCCGTTCTACGTCTATGCCTATGCCTTCGGCGACGGGCTGGTGAACGCGCTCTATGCGGCCTACGAATCGGGGTTGCCGGATTTCGAGGCGAAATACTTCGACATGCTCCGCGCCGGCGGGTCGAAACACCACAAGGACCTGCTGGCCCCCTTCGGCCTCGACCTCTCGGACCCCGCCTTCTGGGACAAGGGGCTGAGCATGATCGCCGGCTTCATCGACGAGCTGGAGGCGATGGAGGACTGATCAGCCCCCTCCTCGTCGGACTTCGTCCGCTCGTCGGCCCCACGACGCGCAGACGAAGCCGCAGAAGGAGCCACGCCCCGCGACGAGCAGACGAAGTCGCACGAGGAGCCGCGCCACGCCACGCCGCCCCGACCCGTGATCAGGGCGGCACATGGCCCATGAAATGCCCCTGCAGATCATGCGCGGGCACATCCGACAGGTCCTTGGGCAGGCTTGCCGCCACCTTCCCGGCCAGCGCCTTGGGCAAGGCATCGCGCAGCGCGCCCAGCATCTTGGGGCCGGCAGCAATCACGATCCGGTCGGCACGGCCCTTGTCCCATTCGGCCTGCAGGGCCGCTATCACATGGCGCGCCAGTCGCGGCCGCTCGATCTCGGCCCCGGCCGCAGAGCCGTGGCCAAAGCTGGCGCCGCTGCCGCTGCGGTTGCGGCCGGTGCCTTTCCATTCGTGATCCACATCATCCAGCGAGGCGGCCCTGACCGAAGCAACCTCTTCAAACCCCTCGCCCGCACCGTGAAACAGGCGGAACCCGGCCTCATCGGCCACACAATACAACGTCGGTGACGATTTCATCGCGCATCCTCCATGCTGTGATGGTGGCAGGATACGCTCTTTCTCCGCTGCCGTCCGTGATCCTGATCAGAAACCGGCGATATCCTGTCCGGCGTCATAGGCCATGTCCATCATCCGCTGCGTGCCGCGGACGAATTCCAGCGGGCAGGGATAGGCCGCACCCTCGCGCAGCGACCGGCCAAAGGCCTCGACCTGCAACCTGTACTGGTTCACCGCCGGAAAACGGTCGGTGATCACCCGGTTGCCGCCGACATGCAGTTCCGCCTCGGCCATGTCGTTGACATTGGCGTTGAACGGCCCGCCCTCGACCCGGATCATCCCCTTGTCGCCCTGAAAGGTCACCACCTGCCGGTTATATAGCCGCATCGAGGTCATCGAGTGATAGGTGAACCGGTGCCCGTTGCCCGCCATGGTGCCAAAGACCAGCGCGAAACTGTCGATCCCGTTGTCGCGTATCACCCGCGCCTCGACCTTTTCCGCCTCGGCCCCGGTCACGAAACGGGCCGACCCAAAGGTATAGACGCCGATATCGCGCAGCGACCCGCCGCCGGTTTCCGGCCGGTTGCGGATATTGCCGCCCTCGGTCAGGTTGAAGGAAAACGCCGCATCCACATGGCGAAGCTGGCCGATCTCTCCAGCCTCCAGCCATTCCCTTGCCCGTTTCCACTGCGGATGATGCACGATCATATAGGCCTCGGCCGCCAAGAGCCCGCTGGCATCGCGCGCCGCGATGATGCGGTCGATATCTTCGGCGCGCAGCGCGATCGGCTTTCGGTCAGCACCGGCTTGCCCGCCTGCAAGGCCTTCAGCGTCCATTCGACGTGCAGGTGGTTGGGCAGCGGGATATAGACCGCGTCGATCGCCGGATCGGCCAGTAGCGCCTCATAGCTGCCATGCACCCGCAGGTTCGGGCAAAAGGCGCGGAACCCGTCGGCCTTGGTCGCGTCAGAGGTCGCCAGCGCCGCCAGTTCGGCCCCCTCGGCGGCATGGATCGCCGGCCCCATGTGCTGCCGCGCGAAATTCGCGGCCCCCAGAATACCCCAGCGGATCGGTTTCATCTCGTCTCCCTCGCTCCTGCCAGCCAGACCGCCAGATGACCGCAGAAGACGCCGGGGATCAAGCCGTCAGATCCGGCGGCGGAACTGCAGGAAGGTCATCATCCCCATCGGCGGCAGCGGCCGTTCGTCCACCAGCTCCAGCCCGGCCTCGCCCATCACCTCGGCGCGGCGAAAGTCGGAATGCCAGCCGATCCGCCGCGTCACCGGCGCCGCCAGCCGCGCGGCATGGGCCAGAACCCCGGCCTCGCGCGAAAAATGGTTCACGATCAGCACCATGCCGCCCGGCCGGCAGACCCGTGCGATCTCGGCCATCACCCGGCGCGGCTCGGCCACCACCGACAGGATGTGCAGCGCCACCACGAAATCAAAGCTGGCCGCGGGGAAATCCATCGCCCCGGCATCCATCTGCCGCAGCGCCACCACGTTGGACAGCCGCTCCTCGGCCACCTTCTCGCGCGCCCGCTCCAGCATGTCGGGCGACAGGTCGATCCCCGTCACCGTCACGCTGGGCGCATAGTCGCGCAGCGCCAGCCCGGTGCCCACCCCCACCTCCAGCAGCGCGCCGCCCCCGGCCTTGACCAGCCGCGCCACATGGCGCCGCCCGGCCTCGGTCACCTGCCCGAAGGTCCGGTCGTAAACCGGCGCCAGACGGCGATAATTCCGGATAACACTGTCAGTCGACATGCCCGTTCCCCTGCCCCGCGCTCCTCAACTCCGGGTAAAGGTGACCCAGGGTAAAGTCAACCGCGGGAACCCTGACCCGGCCGCCCCGGCCACAGGCCGCGCAGCGCCAGCACCAGGATCGCGCCCAGATAGGCCAGCGACAGGCACAAGAGCGTCGCCCAGGGGTAGGTGATCAGCGAGGCGACCACCGCCGCCGCCCCCACCAGCACGAACCGCGCCAGCGAGGCCGCGATGGTCACCTTCTTCAGGCTGGGCGTGCGGACCCGGCTGATCATCAGCGCCCCCACCGCCACCATCCAGACCGCAACCCCCAGCGCCGGCAGGTGCAGCGTCGTCACATGGCTCACATAGATCGGCAACAGCGCCAGCAAGGCCCCCGCGGGCGAGGGCACGCCGATGAAGGCCGTCTTTTCCGCCGGATCGGCATTGCGGTTGCCGACATTGAACCGCGCCAGCCGCAACATGCAGCAGACCGCATAGATCAGCACCGCGATCCAGCCGATGTTGATTTCAGTTCTCAAACCCCAAAGGTAGAGAACCAGCCCCGGAACCACGCCAAAATTGACAAAATCGCACAAACTGTCCAGTTCGGCCCCAATCGCGCTTTCCGATTTCAGCATCCGCGCCAGGCGCCCGTCCAGCCCGTCCAGCGCCGCCGACAGCGCGATCAGGAACACCGCGACCGAGATATTGCCGGCAAAGGCAAAGCGGATCGCGGTCAGCCCCGCGCACAGCGCCAGGATCGAGATCAGGTTCGGCAGCAGCCGGATCAGATGCAACTGGGGTTCGCGCGCCTCGTCATCCATCATTCGATCCTTGCCGCCCGGCGCGGCGCCTCCTGCCCGATCAGGGCGATGATGCTCTCGCCGGCGATCATGGTCTGGCCCAGCGCCACCTGCGGCTCGACGCCCTCGGGCAGGTAGACATCCAGCCGGCTGCCGAACCGGATCAGCCCGAACCGCTCGCCGGTGCGCAGGCTTTGCCCCGGCTCCACCCAGCACATGATCCGCCGCGCCACCAGCCCGGCGATCTGCACCACCGCGATCCTGCGGCCGTCCGCCATCTCGATCGCCAGCGCGTTGCGCTCATTGTCCTCGCTGGCCTTGTCCAGCGAGGCGTTCAGGAACTTGCCCGGCCGATAGGCCACCGCCGTCACCCGCCCCGCGATAGGCGCGCGGTTCACATGGCAGTTGAACACCGACATGAAGACCGAGACCCGCGTCAGCGCCGCCGGCCCCAGGCCCAGCTCAACCGGCGGCACCGCCCGCTCGATCAGGCTGACCACGCCATCGGCGGGGCTGACCAGCAATCCGCGGTTTTCCGGCACCGCGCGCCGCGGGTCACGAAAGAAGTAATAGCACCAGACCGTCAGCCCCAGGCCCAGCCAGCCCAGCGGCTGCCACAGCCAGAACAGCACCAGCGTCACCGCCGCAAAGACGGGAACGAACTTCCACCCCTCGGGGTGCATCGGTTTCAGAAAGGTGTCGCGCATTCTCATGCGCCGCCGAATACCCTTCCCGCAGGCAGGGATCAATTGAAAAGCCGAACCGCCCTGCCGCTTCATCTTGGCACGCGTACTCAAGGCGAGGCCAGGTACTCAAGGCAAGGCCAGCCGCCAGAGCGTTGTAAAAGCCCAAACGACCCCTGCCGCTTCATCTTGGCACAAATACTCAAGCCAAGGGTGCGGCAGCGACAAGGCCCGGCAGGGGTGCCGCAAAGGGGCCAGAGGGATGCGCCCCCCCTGGCGCCGGTCACCGGGAACCGGGCCGGAACCGGCCGCGTTACGCCGGCACGACCATGCCCTTGCCCCTGGCCAGCTCGCGCATCCGCGCCTGCAGCTTTTCAAACGCCCGGACCTCGATCTGGCGGATACGCTCGCGGCTGACACCGTAGTTCTCCGACAGTTCCTCCAGCGTCTTCGGCTCATCCGCCAGCCGGCGTTGCACCAGCACGTCCTTTTCCCGGTCGTTCAGCGCCGACATCGCCTGCGCCAAGAGCGCGCGTCGGGTGTCCAGCTCGTCCTTTTCCTCATAGGCGCCGGCCTGGTCGCTGTCCTCATCCTCCAGCCAGTCCTGCCATTGCGCTCCGCCATCCTCGGCCCCGACCGTGACGTTCAAAGAGGCGTCCGAGCCCGCCAGCCGGCGGTTCATGTCGACCACCTCGGCCTCGCTCACCGACAGCGCAGTGGCGATCTTGGCCACGTTCTCGGGCCGCAGGTCGCCTTCCTCCAGCGCGCCGACCTTGGCCTTGGCCTTGCGCAGGTTGAAGAACAGCTTCTTCTGCGCGCTGGTGGTGCCCAGCTTCACCAGGCTCCACGACCGCAGGATATATTCCTGAATGCTCGCTCGGATCCACCACATCGCATAGGTCGCCAGGCGAAAGCCCTTTTCCGGGTCGAACCGCTTGACCGCCTGCATCAGGCCGACGTTGGCCTCGGAAATCACCTCGGCCTGCGGCAGGCCATAGCCGCGATAGCCCATGGCGATCTTGGCCGCCAGCCGCAGGTGGCTGGTCACCAGCCTGTGCGCGGCCTGCGGGTCCTGCCGGTCGGCCCAGGCCTTGGCCAGCATGTATTCCTCTTCCGGCTCCAGCAGGGGAAACTTGCGGATTTCCTGCATGTAGCGGTTCAGCCCCTGTTCGGGACTGGGCGCGGGAAGGTTTGCATAGGTGCTCATGTCTGCCCCCTCATTCTGGTCCGGTGCCATCAGCCCCCGGACGGATCGCGTAACCTAAGGTGACATGCCCCCCGTTTCAAGGGCAGGGCAAAATCCCCTTATCACTGCCTTGTTAACGACAGGTGTAGGCTCCTCCGTCGCGCGTGAAGGTTCATGTCAGCGCTATCACGCGAATGTCAGCGCCCAGGCCAAGGCGGCCCGGATCCCGCCCCGCCCGCCCGGCTCCAGCCCGGCGCGCGGGGACAGCCCCAGGCCCAAATCCCCCCAGGCCCAATCCCCAGAGTCAAGACCCATTACCATGCCCCCGCCAGCCCGGAAAAATCGGAATGATCACCGGGTTGCGCCCCGCAGCACGGGGCGCGCGCGCGCGGATCCCCCGGGCAAGGGCGCAGGCCGGGGGGCGCCCGATTCCGACACGCCCGCAGGGTTGGCCAGATTTGCCCCCTGCCTGCATTGCAAGCCATTGAAATAGACCAACTACTCCTACGGCCTTGCGCCTTGTCAGCGGTCAAAACTGGCCAACAGACGGCGGAATGACAACGGGTCCCAGACCCTAACGGCTTTCCCTTCGACAAATATCCTCGGGGGGGCGAATGCCTGCATTCGCGGGGCAGACAGCCCCCCTGCCACGGCGGCCAGACGCTCCCCGGCCCGCAAGGGATTTCCCGGCGGTCAAACCCGCCGCCCGGCGCCCCTCGGGAAATTCCTGGAAAAATCCCTAACCCCACTTCCCCTCCAGAAATACCCGCACCACGTCAGGTTTGGCGAGGGGTCGCGATGGGGCGGCGGGGGCGGTGACCTTTGCCGGGCCTCGTCGGGAAAGCGGGCGAAGCCGGGCCAGTGGCAGACGACAGAAGGTAGTCGATCGCCTTTGGCGACCCCACCCTATCGCCAGGCCCATGAACGACAGGCTCACGAACGACAGGCCGCAAAACCATGGCATGGAAAACCCCGGCACAAGCCCGTGCCGTGGGGAAATGGCAAACCCAGCCAAAGGCGCCGCAATTGCAGCTTGAGTTAACAAAGGGTTAATTCGGCAATGCTAACCCATTGGAATCCTTTGCGTCCGCCAGCGTCCCACGCCGGGACGCCCCTCAGCCCCAGTCCAGCACCACCTTGCCCGACAGCCCCGACCGCATCGCGGCAAAGCCCTCCTCAAACCGGTCCACCCCGAAGCGATGGGTGATGACCTTGCGGACATCCAGCCCGTTTTCCAGCATGGCGATCATCTTGTACCAGGTCTCGAAAATCTCGCGGCCGTAGACGCCCTTGATGGTGATCGCCTTGAACACGATCCGGCTCCAGTCGACCGGCGATTTTCCCGGCGGAATCCCAAGCATCGCGATACGCCCGCCCATCACCATCGCCTCGACCATCTGATCCAGCGCCGCCTGGTTGCCCGACATCTCCATGCCCACGTCGAACCCCTGGCTCATCTTCAGCGCCGGAAAGACCGAGCGCAGATCCTCGCGGCCCACGTTCACCGGCACCACGTCGGCCACCTGCCCCGCCAGATCCAGCCGCGCCTGGTTCACATCGGTGATCACCACATGCCGGGCGCCGACATGCCGCGCCACCGCCGCCGCCATGATCCCGATCGGCCCCGCCCCGGTGATCAGCACATCCTCTCCCACCAGGTCGAACGACAGCGCGGTATGGACCGCATTGCCCAAGGGGTCCAGGATCGCGCCGATCTCGTCGTCGATCGCATCCGGCAACGGCACCACGTTGAAGGCCGGCAGCCGCAGGAATTCCGCAAAGGCCCCCGGCCTCGTTCACCCCGATGCCGCGGGTCTCGGGGTCGAGGTGGAACTTGCCCGCCTGGCTCTGCCGCGAGTGCCGCCCGATCAGGTGCCCTCGCCGCTGCAGCGCTGCCCCACCGCCAGGTCGGTCACGTCCCGCCCCAGCGCCACGATCTCGCCGGCGAATTCGTGCCCCGTCACCAAGGGCACCGGCACGGTGCGCCGCGCCCAGTCGTCCCAGTTCCAGATATGCACATCCGTGCCGCAGATCCCGGTCTTGCGCACCCGGATCAGCACATCGTCCGGCCCGATCTCGGGCACCGGGCGCTCTTCCATCCACAGCCCCGGCTCCGCCTTCGCCTTGACCAGCGCCTTCATGCCAGCACCCCCACCGCGCGCCCGGCCGCCCCGAACGCCTCCAGCCCGAAATCCAGATCCGCCCGCGTCAGCCGCGCATTCATCTGCGTTCGGATCCGCGCCTGCCGCCCTGGGCACCACCGGAAAGAAGAACCCGGCGACATGCACGCCGCGCGCGCCCAGCTCGGCCGCCATCCGCTGCGCCAGCACCGCATCGCCCAGCATGACCGGCACGATCGGATGCGCGCCCGGCAAGAGGCGGAACCCCGCCTCGGCCAGCCCCGCCCGCCAATAGGCCGCATTCGCCGCCAGTTGCTCCCGCAGCCCCTCCGCCGCCTCGACAATCTCCAGCGCCGCCAGCCCCGCCGCCACCACCGAAGGCGGCAGCGCGTTCGAGAACAGATAGGGCCGCGCCCGCTGCCGCAACAGATCGACCACCGGCTGCGCGCCGGCGACATAACCGCCCAGCGCGCCCCCCAGCGCCTTGCCCAGCGTTCCGGTCAGGATATCCGCCCGAACCCCGGCCCGCGCCGGCGTTCCCCGGCCCTGCGGCCCGACAAAACCGGTGGCATGACAGTCGTCCACCATCAACAACGCGCCATAAGCATCGCAAAGCGCACGGATTTCCGCCAAAGGCGCGAAATATCCGTCCATCGAGAACACGCCATCCGTCGCCACCAGGATGAACCGCGCCCCCCCGGCCCGCGCCGCCTGCAACTGCGCCTCCAGGTCGGCCATGTCCGCATTGGCGTAACGATAGCGCCGCGCCTTCGACAGCCGGATGCCATCGATGATCGAGGCATGGTTCAGGCTGTCCGAGACCACCGCATCCTCGGGCCCCAGCAAGGGCTCGAACACCGCGCCATTGGCGTCGAAACAGGCGGCGAACAGGATCGCATCCTCGGCGCCCAGAAAGGCCGCCAGCCGCGCCTCCAGCTCCTGGTGCAGGTCGGCCGTGCCACAGATGAACCGGACCGAGGCCATACCATAGCCGTGGCTCGCCATCGCCGCTTGCGCCGCCGCCACCAGCGCGCGGATCGTCGGCCAGCCCCAGATAGCTGTTGGCGCAGAGGTTCAGCATCCGCCGCCCCTGCATCTCGACCCAGTGCGCCCTGCGGCCCGGCGATCGGCCGCTCGCGCTTGGTCAGGCCCTCGGCCTCGATCCCGGCCAGGACCTCCGAGACATGTTCCAGGAATGCCGCACTATCCGCCATATCGTCCTCCATTCCGCAAAACAGGAATACGCCGAACCGAACATCAATGTCAACAAAGCGGATATCAATCCGCCCAAACGGATTCCGGCTTTCCCTTCCGCAAATATCCCGCGGGGGGCGGGCGTCAGCCCGCGGGGGCGCGCAGCCCCCTTCGCGGCCTCAACTGCCCTGGACGATCAGGATGGCGCGCGCAGCCCCACCCTCGGCGGAAATCGCATGGTCGCGGTCGGCGGCATAGCGCGCCACGTCGCCGGTCTCCAATACCTCGGACTCGCCCCCCGACATCACCCGCACCCTGCCGTCCAGCACCGTCAGGTGTTCCCGGCACCCCGGCCCGTGCGGATCCGAGTCCAGCGCGGCGCCGGCGTCGAAATCCAGTTCATAGACTTCGTTCTGCCCCACCGCCTCGGCCGGCGACAGGATGCGGATCCGCACCCCGGCCCGCGCGATCACCGGCGCCGCGGCCGCCCGCGTCACCTCGATCCCCGGCTTGACCCGCCCCTCCATCAGCCCGGCGAAATCCAGTTGCAAGGCCGAGGTCAGGTTCCACAGCGTCGCCACCGTGGGCGAGGATTCGCCGCGCTCGATCTGGCTGACCATGCTGCGCGACACGCCCGACAGCCTGGCCACCGCGTCCAGCGACAGCCCGCGCGCCTTGCGGGCGGCCAGCAGGGATGCCGCCAGACGGTCGTGAATCTCGGAACGCGGGCTCATGGCCAGACCCTGCCCCCGCCACGGAGAAAAAGCAACTGGGCCAGGGGCGCAAGACGGCCCAGCCTCTGCCCCGGCGCGCCGGGGTGGGTGGGCGGGAGGCGTGCCGGGGCAGAGGCATGCGGGGGATGGGGCGTGCGGGGGATGGGGCTCTCAGGTGCCGCAAAAGGTGACATAGCGGCCGAAACCCGATGGCGCCGGCAGCATATAGGCCGGATCAGCGGCAAAGGGCTGCGTCACCGCCGCCAGCAGGGCGTGGAACGGCGCCATGTCGCCGGCGGTCGCCGCCTCCAGCGCCGCCTCGACCTGGTGGTTGCGCGGGATCACCGCCGGGTTCGCCGCCCGCATCCGCGCCGCGTCCGGGCGCCGGGCCTGCCAGCGCGGCAACCAGGCCTCCATCGCCGCGAAATCGGCAAAGAGCGGCCGCAACAGCCCCGCATCGCCCTCGGCCGCCCCGGCCAGCCGGTAAAACACCAGCGTCCAGTCCGCCCCCGTCATCGCGGCCAGCAGGTCGCGCACCAGGGCTGCATCCTCCGGGTCGCTGTCGTCCAGCCCCAGCTTGAGCCGCATCACCGCCAGCCACTCCGCCTCATAGGCCGGCGCGATCCGGCCCAGACGTTCATTGGCGATCCCGACCGCGCGTTCGCCATCGGCGTCGATCAGCGGCAACAGCGCCTCGGCCAGCCGGGCCAGGTTCCAGCCCAGGATCAGCGGCTGGTTCGCCAGGGCATAGCGCCCCTGCCGGTCGATCGAGGAAAACACCGTGCCGGGGGCATAGCCCTCGATGAAGGCGCAGGGGCCATAGTCGATGGTCTCGCCCGACAGTGCCATGTTGTCGGTGTTCATCACGCCATGGACAAAGCCCAGGCCCATCCATTGCGCGATCAGCCGCGCCTGCCGGGCGGCCACCGCGTCGAACAGACCCAGCGCGCCGCCGGTCACGCCGGGGAAATGCCGCGCCAGCGTATGGTCGGCCAGCGCCCGCAGCGCCGCGACATCGCCGCGCGCCGCCAGGAACTGAAAGGTGCCGACCCGGATATGGCTGGCGGCCACCCGCGCCAGCACCGCCCCCGGCAGCCGGCCGGCATCGCGCCAGATCTCCTCGCCCGTCGCCACCACGGCAAGCGCCCGCGTGGTCGGCACGCCCAGGGCATGCATCGCCTCGGACACCAGGTATTCCCGCAGCATCGGCCCCACCGCCGCCTTGCCGTCGCCCCCGCGCGAGAACGGCGTCCGCCCCGAACCCTTCAGTTGCAGGTCCACCCGGCGGCCATCGGGTACAACGATCTCGCCCAGCAGATGCGCCCGCCCGTCGCCCAGCACCGGGGAAAACCCGCCGAACTGATGCCCGGCATAGGCCAGCGCCACCGGTTCCGCCCCCGGCACCGGCACCGCGCCGGAAAACCAGCCGGCCGCCGCCTCCTCCAGCGCGGGCAGGTCCAGCCCCAGGTCCGAGGCCAGCCCGCGGTTCAGCGCCAACAGGCGTGGCGCCGGTGCGGCATCGGGGTCCAGCCGCAGCGAAAGGCCCGGCAGGTCACGGGCCAGCGAATTGTCGAAACGCAGGGTCATGCGCCAAGATATGGGCCGGTCGGGCCGGCAGGGCAAGACGCGCGTGGGCGATGCCACAGGCGCAAGCGGGGGCGATTCGCCCCGAGGCGGCGGCGGGCGCGGGCGGGAAAGGCCGCGATCCGCGCCCTTGCCCGGATCAGGCCGCAAAAGATTCGCCCATGATTCATGATAAATCTTCCACCACACGCTGGGCGGGTATCCTGACGGACTACGACCAAAGTCGTATTCGGCCGCCACGTCCAACATTTGCCAGATTTTCATCGAAACCTGAATGCCTTGGCACGGTCGCCCGCCCGAGCGGTGGATTGCGTCGCAACACATTTGCGGTGGGCGGTCTTTCAATCATAAGGAGTATTATCGTGAAACGTATATACGGGTTTTCGAAACGCCGGCAGCAGCTTGCGATGGTTCTGGCCCTGGCCGGATCGGTTGTCTCCATGGCCCCCGCGCCGGTGCAGGCCGAACTGCTGAGCATCGGGCGGACCGACAGCGGCGGCCTGGGTGTCGGCGTCAAGGTCGGCGGTGCCGAAGCGAAGGTCAGCCTTGGTGGCGGGTCGGTCGCGGATGTCGATGCCAGTGTCGGCGGGCTGGACGCCAAAGCCACGGTCGGCGGCGGGTCGGTCGCCTCGGCCTGCGTCGGATCCTGCGATACCGCCTCGGTGCCGGGCACGCCGGGTGTGCCGGGCACGCCGGGGGTACCGGGCACGCCGACCGCCGGCCTGCCGGCCGCAGCCCTGCCGCCGGTGGTGCCCAAGGTCCTGACCTGCGCCCAGCGCAGCGGCAACACCACCGCCTTCAACGGCTACGCGCTGACCGACCGCGATGGCCGCGTGCTGGGCGTCATCCACAGCACGGAAATGGACGGTCAGGCCAAGATCAAGTCGGTCTCGATCCAGAGCGTCAAGAAGCGGTGTACCTCGGTGGCCGGCACGAAGTTTTCGGTCTCGGGCTATGCCGTCACCGGCGCCTTCGACGCCCGCAAATCCGGCATGGCCTTTACGAACTGAACCCCAGGGTCCAGACCCTGGCGCCAGAGGATCGGGGGCCGGAGGGTTCAGGTGCCCTTCGGCCGCCGCCCGGCCCTTGAAGACATTTCGCAGATACTTCTTAAACGGCGTTTCGGCCCCGAAATCGCGCCGGCGCCCGCTCTGCCGACGGCCCGGCAAACCCGGTCGCCGCCAGGGGCCAACGCGCCGCGGATCCGGCGCTGCCGGGCGACGAAAACGACCTGAGGGTTTGTCGGGAAAATGGTCGGAGTGGAGGGATTCGAACCCCCGACATCCTGCTCCCAAAGCAGGCGCGCTACCAGACTGCGCTACACTCCGAACCCTGCCCCCATAACGCGGATCGGCCGCAAGGGAAAGCGCCTGATTGCACCCGGTCTCAGCCGGGGTCGCAACTCCAGGCCGCGCCGGCCCCGACCAGCGGGTGACGCAGTTCGGCGCCCGGCTCGATACCCAGCCGGGCGGCCAGACCGCCGTTGATCTCCAGCACGAATTTCACCTCGTTCCCGCCGGGGATCGGGGTTTCGTCCTGCGGCCTGGCCATGGAATGCACCCGCGTCACCCGGCCGGTGGCATCGGCGAACACCATGTCCAGCGGGATCAGCGTGTTCTTCATCCAGAAGGCCACCCGCTGCGGCTGTTCATAGACGAAAAGCATGCCCGAGGCCGGGTCCATCTGTTCGCGGAACATCAGGCCCGTGGCGCGTTCGTCCGCATCATCGGCCACCTCGACCGCGAAACTCTGCCGCCCGCCCGGCCAGCGCAGGTCGACGCGATCGGGCGCGCAGCCCGACGCGGCCCAGGCCGGTGCGGCTAGAAAGGCCGGCGCTGCCGCCAGAACGGCAGCCAGAACCGCGCGCCAGGGCGGCAAGGCGGCCGGCCGGGGTGTCAATCCCCGACCTCCGCTTCGGACTGATGGTTCAGCTTTTCGCGCAGCGCGGTTTCCCAGGACAGCACCTGCACCGCCATGCGGCCACGCTTGCCCTCGACGATGCGCAGGGCCACCGCCTCGCCCGAGGCGAGATCGGCAAAGCCCGAGACGCGCAGCACCTCGACATGGATGAACACATCCTCGGGGCGCCCGAAGACATTGGCAAAGCCAAAGCCCTTGCCCTTGTCGAACCATTTCACCCTGGACGGTTCCAGCGGCAAGCTGGCCAAGGCCGCAGCCGAAAGCTGGCTGGCCTCTTCGCCCAGGGGCACCACCACCCCTTCGGGTGGTTCGATTTTCAACACTTCGACGGCCTGAACGCCGCGCAGTGTCGTCTGTATGCGCACGGTGATTCCGGCCCCATCGGCGATGGAACTCTGTCCGAAATTCCGCAGGACGTTCGCGTGAAGCAGGATGTCGGCGTCAGAGCTTTCGGAAACGATAAAACCAAAACCTTAGCCGGATCAAACACTTCACCCGGCCCTGCACCACCTGCATGGCCTTGTCTTCTTCTGTCATTCTAAGAGCTATCTCCCCAGATTAAGCCCTGCGCAAGGATTGGAATTTTAACCAACAAGGTTCAAGCAAAAAACAGCCATCCCGTAAAAGTTGTCTGAAAAATCGGGCTTTTCGGGGAAAGTCAGGGGTTCAGCCGGGCCACCTCCCAGGTTTCCCCCACGGAAACTCGCGTCCAGCGAAAGCGGTCATGCAACCGGAAGGCGCCATCCGCCCAAAATTCGATCTCGACCGGCCGAATCCGGTAGCCGCCCCAATGCGGCGGGCGGTTCGGCGCGGTGCCCAGCCGCAGCGTCAGCCGCGCCACCTCGGCCATCAGCGCCTCGCGCGAGGACAGCGGCTGCGACTGCCGCGACGCCCAGGCGCCCAGCCGCGACTTCAGGCTGCGCGAGGCGAAATAGGCATCGGCCTGCGGCCCCTCCTCGCGGCTGACCTCGCCGCGCACCCGGATCTGCCGGCGCAGCGATTTCCAGTGCATCACGAAGGCGGCCTTGGCCGTGGCCTCGATCTCCTGCGCCTTGGCCGAGCCGTAGTTGGTATAGAAGACGAAGGCCCCGTCCGCGGCCCCATCCGCGCCCCCTGCGGCCTCGATCTCCTTCAGCAGCACCATGCGCACGTTCGGCAGGCCGGTGGAATCGGCGGTGGCCAGGGCGATGGCATTGGCGTCGTTCGGCTCTGTCGCCTCGGCCTCGGCCAGCCAGCGCTGCGCGATCACAAAGGGGTCGTCGCCCGCGAATATCCCGTGACGGTCCATTCCTGCCTTCTCCAATCCGCGCCGCGCCTGTCAGCGCCGCGCCTGTGGCATGGGCCTGCCCTTGCGGCATTCCGGCTTTCCGCCTATTCGTCTAGTCCAACGATAAGGGTGGCGAGGGACAGCGAATGTCAACCGGACTTATGGCAGGCAAGCGCGGGCTGATCATGGGCCTTGCGAACGACAAGTCGATTGCCTGGGGCATCGCCCAGGCGGTGGCGGCGCAGGGCGCGGAACTGGCGTTTTCCTATCAGGGCGAGGCACTGAAGAAACGGGTCGAGCCGCTGGCGGCCGGCTTGGGCAAGCCGCTGCTGTTCGAATGCGACGTGGCCAGCGAAGACAGCATGGATGCGCTGTTCGCGGCGCTGAAGGCGGAATGGGGCGCGCTGGATTTCGTCGTCCATGCCATCGGCTTTTCCGACAAGAACGAGCTGCGCGGCCGCTATGTCGACACCAGCCGGCAGAACTTCTTGATGTCGATGGATATCTCGGTCTATTCCTTTACCGCGATCTGCCAGCGCGCCGCGGCCCTGATGCAGCCGGGCGCAGCCCGCTGACGCTGACCTATTACGGCGCCGAAAGGTGATGCCGCATTACAATGTCATGGGCCTGTGCAAGGCCGCGCTGGAGGCCTCGGTCAAGTATATCGCCGAGGACACAGGCAAGGACGGCATCCGGGTCAACGCCATTTCCGCCGGCCCGATCAAGACCCTGGCCGCCAGCGGCATCGGCGACTTCCGCTACATCATGAAGTGGAACGAGCTGAACAGCCCGCTGCGCCGCAACGTGACGCAGGAAGAGGTGGGCAAGGCCGCGCTCTACCTGCTGTCCGACCTGGGCTCGGGCACCACGTGCGAGAACCTGCATGTCGACGCGGGCTATCATGTCGTCGGCATGAAGGCGATCGAGGCCCCCGACATCGACCTCCTGGCCTCGAAGAAAGAGGGCGGCCAGTGACCCTGGCGGCCTTCCTTGCGGTCGCGGTGCTGCATCTGATGGCGGCGATCAGCCCCGGCCCCGCCGTGCTGATGTCGGCCCGCACCGGGGTGACCGAGGGCCTGCGCACCGGCATCTTCCTGGCCATGGGCATCGGCATCGGCGGCGTGATCTGGGCCGCCGCGGCGCTGTTCGGCCTGGCGCTGGTGTTCCAGGCGGCGCCGGCGCTGCTCTGGTCGCTGAAGATCCTGGGCGGGCTTTACCTGATCTGGCTGGGCTGGGCCATGTGGCGCGAGGCCGACCGCCCGCTGGACATGTCCGATGCCCGCCGCCCGCCGCGCAGCGCCTGGTCGGCCTTTCGCCTGGGGGTGGTGACGCAACTGGCCAACCCCAAGCCGGCAGTGCTGTTTTCCGCCATCTTCATCGGCACCGTGCCGCCCGGCACCGCGCCCTGGGTGATCGGCGCGCTGCTGGCCGTCGTCTTCCTGAACGAGACGCTGTGGAACAGCCTCGTCGCGCGGATCTTCTCGTTCCGCCGGTCCAAAGCCGCCTACCTGTCGCTGAAAACCCTGATCGACCGCAGCTTCGGCGGGCTTCTCGCCCTGCTGGGTCTGAAGATCGCCGCCACCTGAGGGAGCCTGCCGATGTCCGCCGACCGCCTGCCGCATGAAAAGGGGTTCCATGTCAGCTGGGACCAGATCCACCGCGACGCCCGCGCGCTGGCCTGGCGGCTGGACGGCAAGGGGCCGGGCGAAGGCGGCGCCTGGAAGGCGGTGGTCGCCGTCACCCGCGGCGGCATGGCCCCGGCAATGATCGTCGCGCGCGAACTGGACATCCGCACCGTCGACACGATCTCGGTGAAATCCTACCACTCCGGCGGCGGCAAGGCCGACCAGCGCCGCGAGGCCCTGGTGCTGAAGGCGCCGGATGCCGCGATGATGGGCGACGGCACCGGCATCCTGATCGTCGACGACCTGGTGGACAGCGGCAAGACGCTGGAACTGATCCGCGGCCTTTACCCCCGCGCGCATTTCGCCTGCGTCTACGCCAAGCCCGAGGGCGAGAAACAGGCCGACACCTATATCACCAGCGTCAGCCAGGACACCTGGATCTTCTTTCCCTGGGACATGGCGCTGCAATATGTCCAGCCCTACCGCGGCCAGGACTGAACGACCGGGAAAAGGGGGCCTTCTGCCCCCTCTTCTCCTGCGGAGAATTCACCCCCGAGAGTATTTTCACCAAGATGAAGCCGCATTCGGGGCTTTCGGCTTCATCTTGGCAGAAATACTCTCCGGGGGTGCGGGGGTGGAAAACCCCCGCCCCGGCCTGATCAAGGAGCGCGCCCGATGCTGCACCCGCTGAACCCCGCCTTCGCCGCCACCGAGCCGCCGCCGGTGATGGAGGCCCGCCGCTGGGTCGAGGGCAAGACCTTCCCCGCCGATCGCCCGCTGATCAACGTCAGCCAGGCAGCACCGGTCGAGAGCCCGCCGCTCGCCCTGCGCCAGGCGATTGCCGAGGCGGCGCTGAACGATCCGCAGGCGCATCTCTACGGCCCCGTCCTGGGCCTGCCGGCCCTGCGCGCGGAAATCGCGGCGCAATGGTCGCGCGGCTATGGCGGCACCATCCGCCCCGACCAGGTTGCCATCACCCAGGGCTGCAACCAGGCCTTTACCGCGATCATGGCCACGCTGGCCGGCCCGGGGGACGAGGTGATCCTGCCGACGCCGTGGTATTTCAATCACAAGATGTGGCTGGACATGGCCTCGGTCACCACGGTGCCCTTGGACACCGGGGCCAGCCTGATCCCCGAGGCCGAGGCCGCCGCCCGGCTGATCACCGACCGGACGCGCGCCATCGTGCTGGTTTCGCCCAACAATCCCGGCGGGGTCGAATATCCGGCCGCGACGCTGGCCGCCTTTCGCGACCTGGCCCGCGCGCATGGCCTGGCGCTGATCGTCGACGAAACCTACCGCGATTTCGACAGCCGCCATTCGGTCGAGATCGGCGGCCGCCCGCATGAGCTGTTCACCGAACCGGGTTGGGACGGCACGCTGATCCAGCTTTATTCCTTTTCCAAGGCCTACCGGCTGACCGGCCACAGGGTCGGCGCCATCGTCGCCAGCCCGGCCCGGCTGGCCGAGGTCGAGAAATTCCTCGACACCGTCGCCATCTGCCCCAGCCAGCTGGGCCAGATCGGAGCGCTCTGGGGCATGCGCAACCTGTCGCAATGGGTGGCGGGCGAACGCGACGAGATCCTGGCCCGCCGCCGCGCGATGGTCGAGGGGTTCCACGCCCTGACAGGCTGGAAGCTCCTCGGCTGCGGCGCCTATTTCGCCTATGTCGAACATCCTTTCGACATGGCCTCGGACGCGCTGTGCAAGCGGCTGGTCGACGATTGCGCCATCCTGATGCTGCCCGGCACCATGTTCCAGCCCGAAGGCTCGGCCGCGGGGCGGCGGCAGATCCGCATCGCCTTCGCCAATGTCGACGCCGCCGGCATTGCCGAGATGTTCCGCCGCCTCGCCGCCTTCCGCCCCTGAACGCCACGGCGCCGCACCGGTGGGGCAGGCCCATCTTGCCCCCCGCCCCCCTTCCCTCTAGACAGACGCAAATCCCTTGCGCCGAAGGCCGGACATGTCCAAGCACCGCGACGACGAAGACCGCAAACCCCGCAGGAAGGGCGACCGCATCGCCGCCTGGATGCTGACCGGCATGCTGGTCCTGGGCCTTGGCGGCTTTGGCGTCACCAATTTCAGCGGCCAGGTCAGCTCGATCGGCTCGGTGGGCGATGTCACCATCACCACCCAGGACTATGCCCGCGCCATCCGCCAGGAAACCGCCGCCATCGCCCAGCAATACGGCATGCAGCTGGGCATGACCGAGGCCTTGACCTTCGGCCTGGACAAGCAGGCGCTGTCCTCGGTCGTCACCCGCGCCGCGCTGGACAACGAGGTGCAGCGGCTGGGCCTGTCGATCGGCGACGACCAGGTGGCGGCCGAAGTGATGAAGATGGACAGCTTCAAGGGGCCGTCGGGCAAGTTCGAGCGCGACACCTATGCCTTTGCGCTGAAACAGCAGGGCTGGAGCGAGAACGAATTCGAGACCGCGCTGCGCCGCGACGTGTCGCGGTCGCTGTTGCAGGGCGCGATCACCGGCGGCTTTGCCGCGCCGCAGCCGATGGTCGACACGCTCTACCGCTTTATCGCCGAGCGCCGCTCGGTCTCGATGCTGCGCCTGGGCGAGGGCGACCTTGCCCAGCCGGTCGCCGCGCCGACAGAAGAGGATCTGAAGGCCTGGTATGACAGCCATATCGAGGCCTTTACCCGGCCCGAGGCCCGGCGCATCGCCTATGCCGCACTGTTGCCCGAGGATATCGCCGCCGATCAGCCGGTGGACGAGGCGGCGCTGCAAAAGATGTATGACGACCGGATCGACGAATTCATGGTGCCCGAGCGGCGCCTGGTCGAGCGGCTGGTCTATCCCGACCAGGCCGCCGCAGATGAGGCCAAGGCCCGTTTCGACGCCGGCACCCCGTTTGAGACGCTGGTCACCGACCGCGGCCTGACCATGACCGCCGTCGACATGGGCGATGTCAGCAAGGCCGACCTGGGCCAGTTGGGCGATGCTGTCTTTGCCGCCGCCGAAGGCGAGGTGATCCAGGCCGAGACCGACTTGGGCCCGGCGCTGTTTCGCATCAATGGCGTGCTGTTGGGCGAAGAGACCAGCTTTGACGAGGCGCATGACGACCTGGCCGCCGAGATGCAGGCCGATGCCGCCCGCCGGGCGATCGAGGACAAGGTCGAGGAGATCGACAACCTGCTGGCCGGCGGGGCGGAACTGCCGGACCTGGCGACCGAACTGGGCATGACCTATGCCACGCTCGACCATGTGCCGGGCCAGCAGGGCAGCGAGAAGATCGAGGGCTATTCGGCCTTCCGCACCGCCGCCGATGCCGTCACCGCCGCGGATTTCCCCGAGGCCATCGTGCTGGACGACGGCGGCGTGGTGGCGCTGCAATTCCTGGAAACCGTGCCGGCGGCGCCGATTCCCTTTGACGAGGCGCGCGAGGCGGTGGCCGAGGCCTGGCAGGCCGCGAAACTGGCCGAGGCGCTTTCGGCGCGCGCCATCGAGATGAAGGCCGCCATCGAGGGCGGCGCGGCCATCGGCAGCCTGGGCATCGTCGACCAGACCCCGGAACTCAGCCGCGAAGGCAGTGTCGGCGGCGCGCCCGCATCGTTGGTCACCGACGCCTTCGCCATGTCCGAAGGCGAGGTGCGGGTGGTCGAGGACGGCGATTTCATCGCCATCCTGCAACTGAACCGCATCATCCCCGCCGCCGAGACCGGCGAGAATGCCGAGGCGCTGAAGGCCGCGCTGGCGACGCAGATCGAACAGGCGCTGGCCAACGATGCCATGGCCGATTATTCGACCGCGCTGATCGACGCCGCCGGGGTCTCGCTGGACCAGGCCGCGATCACCGCCGTGAATTCGAGCCTGCAATGATCCTCGAACCCGGTTTCGACGAATTCGAACAGGCCTGGGCGCGGGGCGAGAACCAGGTGGTCCTGGCCCGCCTGGCCGCCGATCTGGATACGCCGGTCAGCCTGATGCTGAAGCTGGGCGATGCCCGGGCCGATACCTTCATGCTGGAATCGGTGACGGGCGGAGAGGTGCGCGGCCGTTATTCCATCGTCGGCATGAAACCCGACCTGATCTGGCGCTGTCGGGGCGCTGCTTCGGAAATCAACCGCGAGGCCCGGTTCGACCCGCAGGCCTTTCGGCCCCTGCCCGGCCATCCGCTGGACACGCTGCGCGCGTTGATCGCCGAAAGCCGCATCGACCTGCCCGAAGGCCTGCCCGCCATCTCGGCGGGGCTGTTCGGCTATCTCGGCTATGACATGATCCGCCTGGTCGAGCATCTGCCCGACGTGAACCCCGACCCGATCGGCCTGCCCGACGCGGTGCTGATGCGGCCCTCGGTCGTGGCCGTGCTGGACGGCGTCAAGGGAGAGGTCACCGTGGTCGCCCCGGCCTGGGCCGCATCGGGGCTGTCGGCCCGCGCCGCCTATGCCCAGGCCGCCGAACGGGTGATGGATGCGCTGCGCGACCTGGACCGCGCCCCGGCCGCCGCCAGCCGCGATCTGGGCCAGGTGGCGACGGTGGGCGAGCCGCGTTCCAACTTCAGCCACGAGGCCTACAAGGCCGCGGTGGAAAAGGCCAAGGACTACATCCGCGCCGGCGACATCTTTCAGGTGGTGCCCAGCCAGCGTTGGGCGATGGATTTCGCGCTGCCGCCCTTTGCGCTCTACCGGTCGCTGCGCCGCACCAACCCCTCGCCCTTCATGTTCTTCTTCAATTTCGGCGGCTATCAGGTGATCGGGGCCAGCCCGGAAATCCTGGTCCGGCTGCGCGACGGCGAAGTGACCATCCGCCCCATCGCCGGCACCCGCAAGCGCGGCGCGACCACCGAAGAGGACAAGGCGCTGGAGGCGGACCTGCTGGCCGACCGCAAGGAACTGGCCGAACACCTGATGCTCCTGGACCTGGGCCGCAACGACGTGGGCCGGGTGGCGCAGATCGGCACGGTGCGCCCGACCGAGCAATTCATCATCGAACGCTATTCCCACGTCATGCACATCGTCTCGAACGTGGTCGGCCAGATCCGCGACGGCGAAGACGCGCTCTCGGCCCTGCTGGCCGGCCTGCCCGCCGGCACCGTATCGGGCGCGCCCAAGGTCCGGGCGATGGAAATCATCGACGAGCTGGAGCCGGAAAAGCGCGGCGTCTATGGCGGCGGGGTCGGCTATTTCGCGGCCAATGGCGAGATGGATTTCTGCATCGCGCTGCGCACCGCGGTGCTGAAGGACGAAACGCTCTATGTCCAGGCCGGGGGCGGCGTGGTCTATGACAGCGACCCCGAGGCGGAATATCAGGAAACCGTCAACAAATCCAACGCACTGAAGCGGGCGGCGCAGGACGCGGGCCTGTTCGTGCGGCGCGGCAACGGCTGATCCGCCGCCGCGCCCGCGCCCGCGCCCGCGCCCGCGCGGCCTATTCCGTCGCCATCGCCGCAGTCAGCGGCGCCAGCGCCACCGTGGCGGCGCGCCCCTCCAGCGACCATTCCAGCAGGGCCGCCACCGTCTCGGGGCGGGTGCGGCCGACCACCGTGACCCGGCCTTCCTGCGCCGCCTTGAAGGCCGCGCGGTCCAGATAGCGGCGGATCACCGGCGCGGCCTCGCCCTCGCCATCCAGGTCGCGGAAGGCCACCGCCGCCGGCACATGGGTGCGCCGCGCCACCTGGTCGGCGGCGTTCAGCCCCTGGTCCCAGCTCAGCACGCCACGCCCCTGCGCGCCGATCACCGGCACCACCAGGCTGGCCAGCGGCCGGTCGCCCTGAAACAGCCGGTCCGGCGGGTCCATCACCGCCACCGCCTCGGGCAGGCCCTGGCCCATCGCCTCCATCGCCACCTCGATATCGCTTGGCTCGGCGCCCTTGGGCAACGCGGTGGCCAGCATCACCACCTCTTGCCCGGCACCGCGGTAGATCGCGGCGCGCTCGGCCGTTGCCGGGTCCATCGGGTCCAGCGCGAAACTGACCGGGAAGGGCAGCGCCGCCAGCGCCGCCCGGTCCAGATCGGGCTGGCCCTCGTCGATCAGCACGATGGCAAAGACCGGCTTGGCCTCGGGGTTCTCGAACGGCCTTGCATGGGCCGCGATCGGCAGGGCGGCCTCTGCTGCCTCGGCCTCGGCCCCTGCGGTCGCGTCATCGCCGATGCGCGGCAGGCGGTTTTCGACCACGCCGGTATCCTTGCCCGAGAGCGAGGGCGTCGAGGGCAGAAGCGAGCCGTCGCCGCCCGGTTGCAGCACGCGCTCATCGGCGACCTCTGCCGCTGGCGCGGCCTCGGGCGCGTCTTCGCTGTCGGGGAGCAGGATCTCGGGCAGGGCCGGTTCCGGCGCGGCCTCGGCGGTCTCGTCCGCTGGCGGCTCCGGCGCGGGCGGCTCCGGCGCGGGCGGCGGGCCGGGCAGATCCGCAGGCGCGGGGGCCGTCTCGGCCAGCGGCGCGGCGGGGCGGCCCGGATCGGCGGGGCTGGCGGGGGCCGCGGCGATCTCGGCCGGGGCCTCGGGCTGGCCGGCGGCCTCGGCGGGCGGCGCCAATGTATCAGGTGCGGCGCCATCGGTCAGGTCCGGCGCGGCGGCCGGTTCCTCGACCGCGGCGGGCGCGGGATCGCCGGCCGGCGCCGCCGGGCTGTCGGGCACGGCGGCGGCCTGCGGCACCTCGGCCGGTTCCGGCGCCTGCGGCGCGGGTTCGGCCGCATCCGGGGCCGGCGCGGCGGGATCTTCGGCCAGCGCGACCTCGGGGGCATCTTCGACCGGGGCCGCGGCGATGTCTTGCGACGGCGTGGGTTCGGCGGGGGTCTCTGCAGGGGGCTCTGCGGGGGTCTCTGCGGGGATTTCGGCCGGCAGGGGCATTGGCGCCACCTCCACCAGAGGTTCCGGCGCGGGTTCGGCCGCCGGCTCTGGCGCCGGTTCCGGCGTCGCCACCGGCTCGACAACCGGCTCAGGCTCGGCAACCGGCTCAGGCACCGCCACCGGCTCTGGCGCCGCAACGGCCTCGGGCTCTGGCATGGCAGCGGGTTCGCCGGCCGGGGCAGGCAGGCTTGCGCCCGGACGCGGCGGCGGCGGCGAGATCACCGAGGCCAGCGCCAGCAGCCCCGAGCCGACCAGCGCCCCCAATCCCGCGCCCAAAAGGAACCTGTAGATCACTGCCGCCTCCGTCCAGTCCTCAACCGCGCCGCACGCCCGCGGCACCTCTGCGCGGGTTGCCCCCGCTTCCTCGTTCCGGCCGCAGGCAATTCCCATGCCCCCGGAAGCCCCAGACGCCAGCTTGACGCCCTTGACCTCGCCGCCCTGACCTGACCATGTATAGCGCGACCCGCAGGGCGCTTCACCCCCTTTCCGGCAAGGCACGGCAATATGCTGCTTCTGATCGACAATTACGACAGCTTCACCTGGAACCTGGTGCATTATCTGGGCGAATTGGGGGCCGAGGTGAAAGTGGTGCGCAACGATGCGCTGCAGGTGCAAGAGGCGCTGGCGCTGAAACCGCAGGCCATCGTCCTGTCGCCCGGCCCCTGCGACCCGGCCCAGGCCGGCATCTGCCTGCCGCTGGCCCGTGCCGCCGCCAGCGCCGATGTGCCGCTCTTGGGCGTCTGCCTGGGCCACCAGACCATCGGCGAGGCCTTTGGCGGCAAGGTGGTGCGCTGCCACGAAATCGTGCATGGCAAGATGGGCACGATGCACCATTCCGGCAAGGGCGTGTTCGCCGGCCTGCCCTCGCCCTTCCAGGCCACGCGCTACCATTCGCTGATCGTCGAGCGCGAGACCCTGCCCGATTGCCTTGAGGTCACCGCCTGGCTGGAGGATGGCACCATCATGGGCCTGCGCCACCGCGAAAAGCTGATCGAGGGGGTGCAGTTCCACCCCGAATCCATCGCCTCGGAACATGGCCACCGGCTCCTGGGCAACTTCCTGGCCGAGGCCGGGGTGGCGACGACGGAAAAGGCCCCTGCATGAGCGACGACCTGAAACCCCTGATCGGCCTGGCCGCCGACCGCCCGCTCAGCCGGGTCGAGGCCGAGGCCGCCTTCAACGCCCTGTTCGAGGGCCAGGGCACACCGGCCCAGATGGGCGGCTTTCTCATGGCGCTGCGCACCCGCGGCGAGACGGTCGACGAATATGCCGCCGCCGCCCATGTGATGCGGTCGAAATGCAATGCCGTCCGCGCGCCCGAAGGGGCGATGGACATCGTCGGCACCGGCGGCGACGGCAAGGGCACGCTGAACATCTCGACCGCGACCGCCTTTGTGGTCGCCGGCGCCGGCGTCGTGGTGGCCAAGCACGGCAACCGCAACCTGTCGTCGAAATCCGGCGCGGCCGATGCGCTGACCGAACTGGGGCTGAACGTCATGGTCGGTGCCGAGGTGGTCGAGCGTTGCATCGCCGAGGCGGGCATCGGCTTCATGATGGCGCCGATGCACCATCCGGCGATCCGCCATGTCATGCCGGTGCGGGCCGAACTGGGCACCCGCACCATCTTCAACATCCTGGGGCCCTTGACCAACCCGGCCGGGGTGAAACGCCAGCTGACCGGCGCCTTTTCCGCCAGCCTGATCCGCCCGATGGCCGAAACCCTGCTGGCGCTGGGGTCGGAAAAGGCCTGGCTGGTGCATGGCTGCGACGGCACCGACGAGATTTCCATCGCCCTGCCCACCCGTGTCGCCGCGCTGGAAAACGGTGGCATCCGCGAATTCGAGATCGCGCCCGAAGACGCCGGCCTTGCCCGCATCCGTTTGAGGCGGTGCTGGGCGGAACCCCGGCCGAGAATGCCCGAGGCCTTCCGCGCGCTGCTTGACGGGGCGCCGGGCGCCTACCGCGACGCCGTGCTGCTGAACACCGCCGCCGCGCTGATCGTGGCCGACCGCGCCGCCAGCCTGCGCGAGGGCGTCGAGATGGCCCGAACCTCGATCGACAGCGGCGCCGCCCGCGCCAAGGTGGCAACGCTGGCCCGGCTGACCAAGGGCTAGCCCCGCCTGCCCCGCCCGCCGGCCTGATGGCTTTCCAACCGCGCCGCCGCGGGTTAAACCGGGCCTGACCAGCGGCGCCACCGGCGCCATCGTCTCGAAATCAGCGGCGGCCCGCAGGTCCGCCAGCCCCGCAGCAGGGACCGCCGATGACCACCATCCTCGACCGCATCAAGGCCTACAAACTGCAAGAGGTCGCCGCCCGCAAGGCCGCCCGCCCGCTGGCCGACCTGGAAGAGGCCGCCCGCGCCGCCCCCACGCCGCGCGGCTTTGCCAAGGCGCTGAAGAACGCCGCCGCCACCGGCTATGGCCTGATCGCCGAGATCAAGAAGGCCAGCCCGTCCAAAGGCCTGATCCGCGCCGATTTCGACCCGCCCGCCCTGGCCCGCGCCTATGAGGAAGGCGGCGCCGCCTGCCTGTCCGTCCTGACCGACGGCCCCAGCTTTCAGGGCGACGACGCCTATCTGACCCAGGCGCATGACGCCACCGCCCTGCCCTGCCTGCGCAAGGATTTCCTCTACGACCCTGGCAGGTCACCGAATCCCGCGCGCTCTCGGCCGATTGCATCCTGCTGATCATGGCCTCGCTGTCCGACGCCCAGGCCGCCGAGTTGGAGGATGCGGCGATCGAGCTGGGCATGGATGTGCTGATCGAGGTGCATGACCGCGACGAACTCGACCGCGCGGCGCGGCTCAAATCGCCGCTGATCGGCATCAACAACCGCAACCTGCACAGCTTCGAGGTCACGCTGGACACCACCCGCGACCTGGCCCGCCGGGTGCCCGAAGACCGGCTGATCGTGGCCGAATCCGGGCTTTTCACCCCCGGCGACCTGGCCGACCTGGCGATCTATGGCGCGCGCTGCTTCCTGATCGGGGAATCGCTGATGCGCCAGGACGATGTCGCCGCCGCGACCCGCGCGCTCCTGGCCAATCCGCTGACCGCCCAGGGCGGCATCTGACGCCATGGCGGACCCGACCCCCAACCCCGCCGCCGGCCTGACGCATTTCGACGCCAAGGGCGCCGCCCATATGGTCGACGTCTCGGCCAAGCCGGTGACCGACCGGCTGGCGGTGGCCGAAGGCTACGTCACCATGACCGGCCCGACCCTGGCCCTGATCACCGAGGGCCGGGCGAAAAAGGGCGACGTGCTGTCGGTGGCCCGGCTGGCCGGCATCATGGGGGCGAAACAGACCGCCAGCCTGATCCCGCTCTGCCACCCCCTGCCCATCACCAAGGTCGCGGTCGAACTTGCCGCCGACCCCGCCCGCAACGCCATCCGCGTCGAGGCGACGGTCAAGACCGGCGGCCAGACCGGCGTCGAGATGGAGGCGCTGACCGCCGTCTCGGTCGCCTGCCTGACCGTCTATGACATGGTCAAGGCGGTCGAGAAATCCATGCGGATCGAAGGCATCAGGCTCTTGCTGAAAGATGGCGGCAAATCAGGCCGTTACGAGGTGAAGTGATGATATCGGTCGAAGAGGCGCAGGCCCGCGTCCTGGCCCTGGCGCCCCCCCTGCCGGCCGAAGACGTGCCGCTGCACCTGGCCCTCGGCCGCTGGATGGCCGCCCCCGTCACCGCCCGCGCCGACCAGCCGCCCTTTGCGGCCTCGGCGATGGACGGCTATGCCCTGCAGGGCGACCCCGCCCCCGGCGACAGCTTTGCCGTGATCGGAGAGGCCGGCGCGGGCCATGGCTTTGCCGGCACCGTCGGCCCCGGCCAGGCGGTGCGCATCTTTACCGGCGCCCCGGTGCCAGCCGGCGCCACCCGCGTGGTGATCCAGGAAGACATCGCCCGCGACGGCGACCGCATCACCATCGGCCCCGGCGCCGACGGCGGCCCGCACATCCGCCCCCGGGGCGCCGACTTTCCCGCCGGCGCAGCCCTGCATCCCCGCCGCCTGCGCCCCGCCGACCTCGCGCTCCTCGCGGCGATGAACGTGGCGCACCTGCCCTGCGCCCGCCGCCCTGTCGTCGCCATCCTGATGACCGGCGACGAGCTGGTGATGCCCGGCGACACCCCCGGCCCCGGCCAGATCATCGCCTCGAACGGCTTTGCCCTGCGCGCCATGGCCGAACAGGCCGGCGCCGAGACCCGGCTGCTGCCCATCGCCCGCGACACGCCCGACAGCCTGCGCACCGTCTTTGGCCTCGCCCAGGGCGCCGACATCATCCTCACCATCGGCGGCGCCTCGGTGGGCGACCACGACCTGGTCGGCCGCATCGCCACCGAACTCGGGCTCGAGGCCGCCTTCTGGAAGATCGCCATGCGCCCGGGCAAGCCCTTGATGGCCGGCCGGCTGATGGGCGCGGCCTTCCTGGGCCTGCCCGGCAACCCGGTCTCGGCCATCGTGACCGGGCATCTGTTCCTCTTGCCGCTGATCCGCGCGATGCAGGGCGATCCCTCGCCGCTGCCGCAGGTGCTGACCGCCACGCTGGCCACCGACCTGCCGGCGAACGGCCCCAGGGCGCATTACATGCGCGCCCGCCTCTCTCGCCCCTCGCCCTCTGGCCCCTCGATCACCCCGTTCGACCGCCAGGACAGCGCGCTCCTGACCATCCTGACCGAGGCCGACGCCCTGTTGCTACGCCCCACCCAGGCCCCCGCCGCCGCCGCCGGCAGCCCGGTTCCCTACCTGCCCTTCTGACCTTCCCGCTTCATCTTGGCCCAAATACTCCGGGGGTCCGGGGCTGGCCCCGGCATTCGGCTGCGTCAGGCACTCCCGCCAGCCATTCCCTCCCCTTCCCCGCAAAAGACTTGACACAAACCATGAACACGGGCAGAACATTGCGTTAACGATTGGCCTCAGGGGTGCCCCGATGCTTACGCGCAAACAACTGGAACTGCTCAATTTCATCAAGGACAGGATGGACAGCGACGGCGTCCCGCCCTCTTTCGACGAAATGAAGGAGGCGCTGGACCTGCGCTCGAAATCCGGCATCCACCGGCTGATCACCGCGCTCGAGGAACGTGGCTTCATCCGCCGCCTGGCCCACCGCGCCCGCGCGCTGGAAATCATCAAGCTGCCCGAGGCGCTGGAAAAGGCGGCCCGGGAAAGATCGGCCCGCGCCGCCATCGACCCGCGCGCCACCGCCCCCCGCCCCGGCTTCGAACCCCGGGTGATCGCCGGCGACCGCCCCGCGCCGATGCGCGGCGCCCTGCCGGTCGAGGCGGTGCATGCGCTGGAACTGCCGGTGATGGGCCGCATCGCCGCCGGCGTCCCGATCGAGGCGATTTCCGAAGTCAGCCACCATGTCGCCGTGCCGGGCAGCATGATCTCGGGCCGCGGCAACCATTACGCGCTCGAGGTCAAGGGCGACAGCATGATCGAGGCCGGCATCAACGACGGCGACATCGTGGTGATCCGCGAACAGACCACCGCCGAAAACGGCGACATCGTCGTGGCCCTGGTCGAGGATCACGAGGCAACGCTGAAACGCTTTCGCCGCAAGGGCAACATGATCGCGCTCGAGGCCGCGAACCCGGCCTTCGAAACCCGCGTCTTCCCCGATCACCTGGTCAAGGTGCAGGGCCGCCTGGTCGGGCTGATCCGCAGCTACTGAGCCGCGACCAGCGGCTCCGGCTCCGGCGACACCTGCCGCAACTGCGGCAGGGCGCCCTCGGGCATGGCCTTGCCCACCCAGAGCCGCGAGTATTGCCGGGTTCCGCGCACCTCTATCCCCGCCGCGGTGACGCGAAAGGCCAGCGCCCCGGTCTGCCGCAACCGGCGCTGGTCCACCACGACGCATCCCCCCGCCGCCTCTGCCGCCGCCGCATCCTCGACCGCCGCCACGATCACCACCAGGTCATGCGCCGCGCAGGCCGCCGTGAGCGCGGCACCGGCGGCCTTGCCCGACAGCGCCACCCCCCTCAGCCCCGCCAGCGCAAAGGCGCGGGCCTCGCGCGGGCCGGAAAACCCCTCGCGCGCCGCCGCCACCTCTTGCGGCACCAGATCGCCGTCGTTCTCCAGCCAGGTCTCAGCCGCAAAGCCACCGCCCTTGGCCCAGGACAGCGCCCGCCCCCCATCGCCCATCAGCCCCAGCAACCGCCCGTCGCTGGTGATCAACAGGTCCGGCCGCCCCGCCATCGGCCAGGCCAGCAGCCCCGCCATCAGCACCGCCACCCCGGCCAGCCGCGCCCGCCCCGGCCAGGCCACCAGCCACAGGCCGCCCAGCGTGATCAGCGGCAGCGCCAGGGCATGCGGCTCGGGAATGGCCGTCACCGCCCCGTTCAGCCCCGCCACCCAATGCGCCACGAACAGGATCCAGCGCACCCCCTGTTCCATCACCCAGAGCGGCAGCCCCGCCAGGCCAAAGGGCGCCAGCAGCGCCGCCACCGCCCCGGCCGGCATCACCACCGCCCCCATCACCGGCACCGTCAGCAGGTTGGCCAGAAGGCCATAGTCGGCGAACCGGTTGAAGGTCGCCGCCGCATAGGGCGCGGTCGCCGCCCCCGCGATCAGCGAACTGGCCACCAGCGTGAACACCGGCACCGTCCAGCGCGGCCACCGCTCCAGCAAGACCTTGTGATCCAGCGCCCCGAACCCCGCCACCAGCGCGATGGTGGCGGCAAAGGACATCTGGAACCCCGGCTCCATCAGGCTTTCGGGCCGCGCGACCAAGAGGATCAGCGCCGAGAGCGCCGCCGTCCGCAGCGTGATCGCCCGCCGGTCCAGCAACACCGCGCCCAGCATCACCGCCACCATGACAAAGGCGCGTTCCGTCGCCACGTTCGACCCCGACAGCAGCAGGTAGAACAGCGCCACCGCCAGCGACAGCACCGCCGCCACCTTCTTTGCGTTCACCCGCAGCGCCACCACCGGCACCAGCGCCACGCCGCTGCGAAAGACCGCAAAGACGAAACCGATCAGAAAGGCCAGGTTCATCCCCGAAATCGCCAGCAGATGCGCCAGCGAGCTATCGCGCAGCGCCGCCACCGTGTCCTGGGTGATCCCCGACCGGTCGCCCGTCATCGCGCCCGATGCAAAGGCGCCGGCATCGCCGGGAATATGGGCCTTCATCCCCGCCGACAGCCAGCTGCGCAGCCGCGCGACCAGCTCTTCGCCCGGCGCCGGCGGCTCCAACAGCAGGACGGGGCTGCGCGAATAACCCACCGCCCCCAGCCGGTCGAAATAGGCCATGCGGCGGAAGTCGAATCCCCCCGGCTCGACCGGGCCATCGGGCGCGGCCAGATTGGCCGTCAGGATCACCGTCTCGCCCGAGGCCGGCTCATGCAGCACCTCCTTGCCATGCAGCGACACCCGCACCAGCGCGGGCGTGCGGGCGGGCGGCAGGTCCTCCAGCACCACGCGGTCCAGCGTGATCCGCACCGCATCTGACGACGAGCGGTCGATTTCCACCACCCGCCCCTCGACCGGGCCGTAATAGCGGAACTCCAGCACCGGGGCCGCGACCATATGGCCGCGCAGGCCGGCGGCCAGAAAGCCCAGCGCCAGAAAGGCCGCGAACCAGAACGGCGGGCGGGCCAGCACCGGCCCGGCCAGCGCCAGCCCCGCCGCCATCAGCCCCGCCAGCCCCACCGCCGCATAATGCAGCCGCCCCGGCTCGGCCGGCAGGGCGAACCACAGCGCGATCCCCGCGCCCAGGGCGATGGCGGCAAAGGGCATCAACTGGCCGCGCGCCGCCTCCAGCGCCTCGAACGGGCGCCGCAGTCCCCTGACCACTGCCCGCCGCACCTTGCCCGCCCCCTGTTCCGTTCTAAACCCTGCCCGTTCCCGGTTCAGCTTGTCCCATCTTGGTTTCCGAAAGGTTAACTTCGCCATGTGCGCCGATCAGGTCGTCACCCGCTTTGCCCCCTCGCCCACCGGCTTCCTGCACATCGGCGGCGGGCGCACCGCGCTGTTCAACTGGCTATTCGCCCGCGGCCGCGGCGGCCGGTTCCTGCTGCGGATCGAGGATACCGACCGCGAACGGTCCACCCCCGAGGCGACGGCGGCGATCCTCAAGGGGCTGACCTGGCTGGGTCTCGACTGGGATGGCGAGGTGGTCAGCCAGTTCGCCCGCAAGGACCGCCACGCCGAGGTGGCCCATCAGATGCTGGCGCGCGGCACCGCCTACAAATGCTTTGCCACCCAGGCCGAGATCGAGGCCTTCCGCGAGGCCGAAAAGGCCCGTGGCGTCAGCTATCCGGTGTTCCTGTCGCCCTGGCGCGACGCCGATCCCGCCACCCACCCCGCCGGCGCGCCCTATGTCATCCGCATGAAGGCCCCGCGCGACGGCCAGACGGTGATCGCCGATACCGTGCAGGGCGATGTCACCATCCAGAACGCCACGCTCGACGACATGATCGTGCTGCGGTCCGATGGCACGCCCACCTACATGCTGGCGGTGGTGGTCGACGACCATGACATGGGCGTGACCCATGTGATCCGGGGCGACGACCACCTGAACAACGCCGCGCGCCAGCAGATGGTCTATGACGCGATGGGCTGGGCGATCCCGGTCTGGGCGCATATCCCCTTGATCCACGGGCCGGACGGCAAGAAACTGTCGAAACGCCATGGCGCGACCGGGGTCGAGGAATACCAGGCCATGGGCTATCCGGCCGCCGGCATGCGCAACTACCTGACCCGGCTGGGCTGGGCGCATGGCGACATGGAGATCTTTACTTCGGCAGAGGCGATGAAGGTCTTTTCGCTCGACGGTATCGGCCGGGCGCCGGCGCGGCTGGATTTCAAGAAACTGGAAAGCACTTGCGGGCATCATATCGCCATGACCGATGATGCCGCACTGCTGCAAGAACTGGAAGGATACCTTGCCGCGGCTGCAAAGCCGGCGCTGACTGCTGTGCAGCGTGACCGGCTGCTGGCGGCGATGCCGGTGTTGAAGGAACGTGCCAAGACCTTTCCGGAACTGCTTGAAAAAGGCCATTTTGCGCTGGCTTCGCGGCCCATCCTGCCAGAGCCGAAGGCCGCCGAGGCGCTGGATTCGGTATCCCGTGGTATACTGAAATCGTTGACGCCGCGCCTGCAAAATGCTAGCTGGACGAAGGACGCGCTTGAACCCATCCTGAACGGGATTGCCGCCGAAAACGGCATCGGATTCGGCAAGCTGGCGGCGCCTCTCAGGGCGGCTCTGGCGGGGCGCAGCGCGACGCCGTCGGTTTTCGACATGATGCTGGTCATCGGTCGGGAGGAAACGCTTGCACGGCTGGGGGATGCCGCCGCCTAGACGGCCCCGCCGGCCCTGCCACTGCCCCCGCCTGCGGGGGAACGGATGTGTCAATTGGCCCGCCCGGCATCGGCCGCGGCGGGCCCCGAATGGGGGATGATCGAATGGCAGACAAGACCGCAAAGCTGACACTGGATGGCAAGGATTACGACCTTCCCGTTCTCCGGCCGACGCTTGGCCCCGATGTGATCGACATCCGCAAGCTCTATGGCGAGGCCGATGTCTTCACCTTCGACCCCGGCTTCACCTCGACCGCCTCTTGCGAAAGCGCCATCACCTATATCGACGGCGACGTGGGCGAGCTGCTCTATCGCGGCTATCCGATCGAACAGCTGGCCGACAAGTCGCATTACCTAGAGGTCTGCTACCTGCTGCTTTACGGCGAATTGCCGAATGCCGCGCAGATGGTCGATTTCGAGAACCGGGTGACGCGGCACACCATGGTGCATGAACAGATGCACTATTTCTTCCGCGGTTTCCGCCGTGACGCGCATCCGATGGCAACCATGGTCGGCGTGGTCGGCGCCATGGCCGCCTTCTACCACGACAGCACCGACATCGCCGACCCTGGCAGCGCGAGGTGGCCGCGATCCGCATGGTCGCCAAGCTGCCGACCATCGCCGCCATGGCCTATAAATATTCCATCGGCCAGCCCTTCGTCTATCCGAAGAACAGCCTCAGCTATGCCGGCAACTTCCTGAACATGTGCTTTGCCGTCCCGGCCGAGGATTACGTGGTCTCGCCCGTCCTCGAAAAGGCGATGGACCGCATCATGATGCTGCACGCCGACCACGAACAGAACGCCTCGACCTCGACGGTGCGTCTGGCCGGGTCGTCGGGGGCCAACCCTTGCCTGCATCGCCGCCGGCATCGCCTGCCTCTGGGGGCCGGCGCATGGCGGCGCCAACCAGGCCTGCCTGGAAATGCTGCGCGAAATCGGCTCGGTCGACCGCATCCCCGAATTCATCGCCAAGGCCAAGGACAAGAACTCCGGCTTCCGGCTGATGGGCTTTGGCCACCGCGTCTACAAGAACTTCGACCCGCGCGCCAAGGTGATGAAGGATCCGCCGACGAGGTGCTGGAACTGCTGGGCATCCACAACAACCCGCTCCTGCAGGTCGCCAAGGAACTGGAACGCATCGCGCTCTCCGACGAATACTTCATCTCGAAAAAGCTCTACCCCAACGTCGATTTCTACTCGGGCATCATCCTCGAGGCGATGGGCTTCCCCACCTCGATGTTCACGCCGATCTTTGCGATCTCGCGCACCGTCGGCTGGATTTCGCAGTGGAAAGAGATGATCGCCGAAAAGAACCAGAAGATCGGCCGCCCGCGGCAGCTTTACATCGGCGAAAAGCGCCGCGATTACAAGGATGTGCGCCACCGCTGACCGGCGGGCGCCTGTCTTTCCGGCAAGGGCGGCCCGGTGCCGCCCTTTTGCTTGCCCGCGCGGGCGCCGCGCTTTTGGCCTTGCGCCCGGATGCTGGCGCCGCAAAGGATCGGCCAGCATGGAACGCGACGCGATCACCCCCAACCGCCTGATCGGGCTGGACCTGGCCCGCAGCGCCGCGCTGCTGGCCATGGTCACCTATCATTTCACCTACGACCTCGACCTGTTCGGCCTGATCCCGCGCGGCACCGCGATCACCGGCTGGTTCTGGTGGCATGCCCGGCTGACCGCCGGCAGCTTCATCCTGCTTGCCGGGCTGTCGCTGTGGCTGGCGCATGGCCGGGGCATCCGCTGGCCCGCCTTCTGGCGCCGCCTTGCCAGGATCGCCGCCGCCGCGGCGCTGGTCACGGTGGGCAGCCATTTCGCCCTGCCCGGCCTGACCATCTTTTACGGCATCCTGCATTCCATCGCGGTCTCGTCGCTGGTGGCGCTCTTGGTGCTGCGCTGGCCCGCCCTGCCGACCCTGGCCCTTGCGGCCGCGGTTTTCACCCTGCCCCTGTGGTTCCGCGACCCGGCCTTCGCCGGCTGGCTGTCCTGGACCGGCCTTGCGCCAAAACCGCCCGTCACCGCCGATTTCCTGCCGTTCTTTCCCTGGGCCGCGCCCTTGCTGGCCGGGGTGGCCGTGGGCCGGATTTTCACCCGGTTCAACCTCTGGCCGGCGCTGGCGCCCGCGCCTACGCCGCTCTTGCGGGCGCTGGCCTGGCCCGGCCGGCACACGCTGATCATCTACCTGGTTCACCAGCCGCTGATGATCGGCCTGTTCAACCTGTATTTCTGGCTGGCAGCCTAGCCGCGCCCGTCCAGCGTCGCCAGCGCGCCGTAAAGATCGGCGCGGCGGTCGCGGAACAGGCCCCAGCTTGCCCGCAGGCCGGCAATCGCCTCCAGGTCCACCGTCGCCACCAGCACCTCTTCGGCCTCGCGCCCCGCCTTGGCCAGCAGCTGCCCGGTCTGGTCGGCGATAAAGCTGGAGCCGTAGAACGTCACCTCGGTGCCGCCCGGCGCCACTTCGCGGCCGATCCGGTTGCTGGCCACCACCGGCATGATGTTGGCCGCCGCATGGCCGCGCATCGTCATTTCCCAATGCGGCTGGCTGTCATAGCCGGGCGCCGGCGGCTCCGAGCCGATGGCGGTGGGGTACATCAGCACCTCGGCCCCCATCAGCGCCATGGCGCGGGCCGTCTCGGGGAACCACTGGTCCCAGCAGATCGCCACGCCCAGCCGGCCATAGGCGGTGTCCCAGACCCGGAACCCGGTATCGCCCGGCGAGAAATAGTATTTCTCCTCATAGCCCGGCCCCTGCGGGATATGGCTCTTGCGATAGATGCCCAGCATCCGCCCGTCGGCGTCGATCATCGCCAGGCTGTTGAAATGCACCTGCCCCGCCTTCTCGAAAAAGGAACAGGGCAGGACGACGCCCAGTTCCTTCGCCAGGCCCTGGAACAGCCCGATCAGCGGATGGCCCTCGGCCGGGCGGGCCAGGCGGAAATATTCCGGCCGCTCCTCGATGCAGAAATACGGCGCCTCGAACAGTTCCTGGATCAGGATCACCTGCGCCCCCTGCGCGGCGGCGGCCCGGATCGCCCGCTCGGCCGCATCGGCGTTCTGCTGCAATTCCCAGGAACAGGCGAATTGCGTGGCGGCCAGGGTGACATTGCGCATGGTAAGACCTTCGGCGGCTGGAAATGGCAGGAACGGGCGGCAGGCCCACCGCATCAGGCTATTTGATCAAATCGCCCGACAAAAGCCCTATTCCGCGGCCTGGCGTTCTTCGGTGTCGGCGCGCCAGCGGTTGCGCGCCCGCCCGCTCACGCTGTCATGCAGCCTTTCGCTGCGGTCGCGGCCGACCTGCCGGCGGCGGCGCAGCAGGAACACCCGCCCCCAGCTGCGCCAGGTGCCCACCATCGGCGCCTGCGGGTCGCAGGGAAACCGCAACCGCCAGCCCTCGGGCAGGGCCAGCCCGCAGGCCTCGCCCCGGTCCAGCATCCAGACCAGGGGAATGTTCGACAGCGGCCGGGCCGCCTCGAAATCGCCCAGCTGGCCGCCGATGTCGCCATGCGCGCCACGGAACCAGACCTGTTCGACATTGCCCTCCCACCCCGGCGGGCATTGCCACAACACCGGCTCGAACACCGCCCGCGTCTCGTCCAGGGCCAGCGCCTGGAACCCGTGGCGGATCGAAGAGCCCAGGTGAAAGCTGTGGAACGAATGGTCCTGCGCCGTGATCATCCACATCAGCGGCAGCCGCAACCCCAGCGCCTTGACCGTGTCCCAGACCCCGACCATCTCGATCGGCGCCTCCAGGTGGCAATGGGCATGGGCAAAGGCCCGCACCACCTCCTCGCCCGCCTGCAACCGGTAATGCCGGTAGGCCAGCCGGACATTGCGCTCGGTCGCGCAATCCCGCCGCAACAGCCCGATCCGGTCGATCACCCCGGCCAGGCTGCGCACCGCAAAGGCACCGCGCGAATAGCCCATCAGAAAGATCCGGTCGCCCTCGCGGTAATGGCTGGCCAGATGGCCATAGGCCCGGCAGATCTGCGCATCTATGCCGACGCCCGTCGCCACGTCCCAGCTGCGGCGCCAGCCCTTCCACTGGATGCCTTCCTCGTAATACAGCGTCCGGTGCGCCCGCGGCCCGCCCTCGGCCAAGAGCCGGAACGCCAGCCCCGCGTTCGACATCTGCCCCGGCTCCAGCGATGAAAACGTGCCGTCCAGGATCACCACATGATCGACCCGCCCGCGCGCGCGCCCCGGTTCGGGGGGGGTGGCCGGCGCGGTCTCGGCCTCGGGGCCGGGGCGCATCCAGCGCCTGATGCGGTCGATAAGGGACGTGGCCGCCTCCTCTGTCGGGTCGCCCCAGCCTGGGCAGCACCAGTCTGGCAGGCCGGGATGAACCGGCGGTTAACCATCGAAAGGCTAAGGCCCCGGCGGAATTTGTCCAGCCGGGGCCAGCGTGAATTTCCCGTCGCTCCGGCAAAGGTGAAGCGTTCAGACCTTCAGGTTCAGCACGGTCGCCATATGCAGGTCGCCAAAGCCGTTGAAGCGGCTGTTGGTGACCACCGAATAAGACCCCATGCCGTGCCAGATGATGTAATCGCCTTCCACCATGTCCTTGGGCAGCGGAATTTCACCCGGCAGCCGGTCGACCGAATCGCAGGTCGGGCCAAAGACGATGCGCGGCCGCACCCGGCCCTTGCGCGGCTCGCCCTGCGGGCCGATCACCTGGATGCGGTCGATCACCCCGATCAGCGGCAGTTCGGTCAGCGTGCCATAGACGCCGTCGTTCAGGAACACATGCTCGCCGTCGCGCACCGCCTTGACCCGCGCGGCCAGGGTAAAGGCATCGCCGCACATCGCCCGGCCCGGTTCGCAGACCAGAAGCGGGCGGTTGTCGCCAAAGGCCTCGCCGGCCACCCGGTCGATCAGCTGGAAGGTTTCTTCCAGCTGCGGCACCACCGCCGACAGCCGGTGGCTGGGAAAGCCGCCGCCGACGTTCAGCCGGGCAATGGTCACGCCCGCCGCCTCGGCGATCTTGGCCGCCTCGCGGATATAGGCCTCCCAGGCGTGCGGGTCGGTGCATTGCGTGCCGGGGTGAAAGGTGATCGAGGGCACGAAACCCGCCGCCGCCACCTGCTTCAGCAGGTCCACCGCCAGTTCCACCGTGGCCCCGAACTTGGCGCCGAAATTATAGGCCGCGCCCGCTGCACCGGCAGCGAACCGCACGCTGATCTCGGTGCCTTCCGGCGGCACCATCTCGATCAGCTTGGCCAGTTCGGATTTGGAATCAACGCTATAGGACTTGACGCCCTTTTCCACCGCATGGGCGATCTCATGGCGCGCCCGCACCGGGTTGTTGTAGTGAATCGCCGCGTCCGGGGCCAGCCGGCGGATCAGGTCGATCTCGAACCCGCTGGCGCAGTCATAGCCGCGGATGCCCGCGGCGGCCAGGTTCTCGATCATCTCCTCGCCCGGATTCGACTTGACCGCATAGGTCACCATGCCGGGAAAGCCGTCGATGAACCGGCGGGCATTGGCCTGCGCCACCGAGGGCGCAAAGAACAGCACCGGGTCTTCGGGCTGGACATTGCGGATGAATTCGGTCGGGTTGGTCCAGATCGTTTTCGACAGTCCCATCGGCGGGGTCCTTTCTGCCAATGAAGACGCTTTGCCCTCCCCGGTGCAGATTCGGGATCGGGGACCAGCGTGGTTTGTTAAAACCAGGCCAGGTGCGTATGAGCCGCCCTTTTCCTGCACTCAGGATGCGCGATATGGGCTACATCTTCACCGATGAAAACTATATATTTGCCGCGAAACTTCGTTATAATGACGAAAAATATGGGCAAACTGCATGGATGAGCTGGATCGCAACATCATCGGCCTGTTGGGCGCCGATGCCCGGATGTCGGTGGCCACGCTGTCGCGGCGGCTCAGGGTGGCGCGGTCGACCATCCAGGCCCGGCTGGAGCGGCTGGAAACCAACGGCGTCATTGCCGGCTACACACTGGAGCTGGGCGAAGGCGCGCGCGAAGGCCGGTTGCGCGCCTCTGTCCTGCTGACGGTGGAACCCCGCAGCCAGGCCGCCATCCTGACCCGGCTCAAGGCCGTCTCCGAGGTCGAGCGTGTCTTCACCACCTCCGGCCGTTTCGATCTGCTGCTGCAGGTCGCCTGCCCCAACACCCGGTGCTGGACCGGGTGCTGGACCAGATCGGCGCGATGACCGGCGTGAGGTCGTCGGAAAGCCTGATCCACCTCTCGACCAAGATCGACCGCGCGGTATAGCCGCCGCTCATCGTCGCCCCTCCGGGCGCTCTTCGCAGACCGGCGCGAAGAGGAGACAGGAGTCGACGATGAGCCGAAGCCCGCCCTCCCCTTGGCCTTCGCGGGGCTTTTCGCTATGCCGCACGGGCACGCAAAGGATGATCCCCATGCCGATGGAAAAGACCTTCAACGCCGCCGAAGCCGAGGCCCGCATCTCGCAGCTCTGGCTGGACCGCAACGCCTTTGCCGCTGGCGCCAACGCCAGGCCCGGCCACCCGGCCTTTTCCGTGATGATCCCGCCGCCCAACGTCACCGGCAGCCTGCACATGGGCCACGCCTTCAACAACACGCTGCAGGACATCCTGGTGCGCTGGCACCGGATGCGGGGCGACGACACGCTCTGGCAGCCCGGCACCGACCACGCCGGCATCGCGACGCAAATGGTGACCGAACGCGAGATGGCCAGGGCCGGCCTGCCCGGCCGCCGCGAGATGGGCCGCGAGGCCTTTACCGGCAAGGTCTGGGAACAAAAGCAGAAATCCCGCGGCACCATCATCGGCCAGCTCCAGCGCCTCGGCGCCTCTGCCGACTGGTCGCGCGAGGCCTTTACCATGTCGGGCGCCCCGGTGCCCCCGCCGGCGAGGAAGGCAACTTCCACGATGCCGTCATCAAGGTCTTCGTCGACCTCTACAACAAGGGCCTGATCTACCGCGGCAAGCGGCTGGTGAACTGGGACCCGCATTTCGAGACCGCGATTTCCGATCTCGGGGTGGAAAACTCGATACCCCCGGCCACATGTGGCACTTCAAATACCCCCTCGCCGGCGGCCAGACCTATATCTACCGCGAGCGCGATGCCGAAGGCAAAATCACCTTCGAGGAAGAGCGCGACTATATCTCCATCGCCACCACGCGGCCCGAAACCATGCTGGGCGACGGCGCGGTCGGCAGTTCATCCATGGATGAACGTTACGCGCCAATCGTCGGAAAACTCTGCGAAATCCCTGTCGGGCCGCGCGAACACCGCCGGCTGATCCCGATCATCACCGATGAATACCCCGACCCCACCTTCGGCAGTGGCGCGGTCAAGATCACCGGCGCGCATGACTTCAACGACTATGCGGTGGCCAAGCGCGGCGACATCCCCTGCTATCGCCTGATGGACACCCGCGCCCGGATGCGCGCCGACGGGGTGCCCTATGCCGAGGCCGCCGAGATCGCCCAACAGGTCAGCCGCGCCTGGCTGATCGCCAAGGGCTATGCCCCCCCCGGCATCGCCGAACAGCCCGTCTCGCTGTCGGAATCCGAGATCGACGCCCTGAACCTGGTCCCCGACGACCTGCGCGGGCTCGACCGCTATGAGGCCCGGGCGCGCGTGGTCGAACAGATCAACGCCGAAGGCCTGGCCGTCACCACGCTGAAGAAGTCGATCGACAAGGAAACCGGCGCCGAACACCTCGAGCGCGTCCCTTACGTCGAGTCCAAACCGATCATGCAGCCCTTCGGCGACCGCTCCAAGGTGGTGATCGAGCCGATGCTGACCGACCAGTGGTTCGTCGACACGGCAAAAATCGTCGAACCGGCGCTGGAGGCCGTGCGGACCGGCGCTACCCGGATCATCCCGCCGAGCGGGGAAAAGACCTATTACCACTGGCTGGAGAACATCGAACCCTGGTGCATCAGCCGTCAGCTGTGGTGGGGGCATCAGATTCCGGTATGGTATGGTTTTGAGATTGCCACTCGCAATGCCGAGATTGGACCAAAGTTCGCGTTCGTGACTCAGGTCACGAAAATGGTTTGCGCCGAAAATGAGCAAATTGCAGCGGAAAAGTTCTACGATAAAGGGCACATCAATGTGCCGCCCGCAGTCGTGAAGCAAATCCCTGTTGTCACCGTTGATAGCGAGGCCGACGCGATAAAGCTGCTTGAGGTTTCGCTTAGGGACGGCCCGCTCGTCTATCCAATCTGGCGCGACCCCGACGTTCTCGACACCTGGTTCTCCTCCGGCCTCTGGCCCATCGGAACCCTCGGCTGGCCCGAACCCACGGAGGAACTCAAGAAATACTTCCCGACCTCGGTCCTGATCACCGGGCAGGACATCCTCTTCTTCTGGGTCGCCCGGATGATGATGATGCAGCTGGCCGTGGTGAACGAAATCCCGTTCCACACCGTCTACCTGCACGGCCTTGTCCGCGACGCCAAGGGCAAGAAGATGTCGAAATCGCTCGGCAACGTCATCGACCCCTTGGAGATCATCGACGAATACGGCGCCGACGCGCTGCGCTTTGCCAATGCGGCCATGGCCTCCCTCGGCGGCGTCCTGAAACTCGACACGAGCCGCATCGCCGGTTACCGCAATTTCGGCACCAAGCTGTGGAACGCCTGCCGCTTTGCCGAGATGAACGGCGTCTGGGACGGCCACGCCACCGGCCCCGCGCCCAGCCCGCAGGCCACGGCGAACAAATGGATCATTGGTGAGACCGCCCGCGCCCTGGCCGAGGTCGACGCCGCGCTGAATGACTTCCGCTTCGACCAGGCAGCGGATGCGCTTTACAAGTTCGTCTGGGGCAAGGTCTGCGACTGGTACGTGGAATTCGCCAAGCCGCTGTTCGACGGCCCCGACGCGCAGGAAACCCGGGCGACCATGGCCTGGGTGCTGGACCAGAGCATGATCCTCCTGCATCCCTTCATGCCCTTCATCACCGAAGAGCTTTGGTCCACCACCGGAACGCGCGGCAAGCTGCTGGTCCATACCGACTGGCCCGAACTGTCTGAGACCCTGATCGACGCCGAGGCGACGCAGGAAATGTCCTTCGTGACCTCCCTGATCGACGACATCCGCTCGGCCCGCGCCCAGGTCCACGTCCCCGTGGGGCTCAAGGCCGACCTCGTCGCCACCGCGCTGACCGACCAGGCCCGCGCCGCCTTTGACCGCAACGACGCGCTGATCCGGCGGCTGGCCCGGATCGACCAAGTGACCGAAGGCCCGGCGCCGAAAGGCTCTATCGCCGTCACCGCCGAAGGCGCGGCCTTTGCCTTGCCGCTGGCAGGGCTGATCGACATTGCCGAGGAAAAGGCGCGCCTGCAGAAATCCGCCGACAAGCTGGCCAAGGAAATCGCCGGGCTGAAAGGCCGGCTCGACAACCCCAACTTCGCCCGCTCGGCGCCCGAGGACGTGGTGATGGAGGCGCAGTCGAACCTCGAGGCCCGCCAGGACGAGGCCGCCAAGATCCGCGACGCCCTGGCCCGGCTCGCCGATCTCGGCTGACCCGCCCCGCCGCAGCCGCAGCAGCCTCCGGCGGGGATATTTAGAGAAGGGAAAGCCATCTTTCCCTTCGAGAAATATCCTCGGGGGGGCGAATGCCTGCATTCGCGGGGGGCAGACAGCCCCCCTGCCACGGCGGCCAGCCGCCCCCGGCCAGCGGCGGATTTCCCGGCGGTCAAGCCCGGCCGCCCGGCGCCCTTGGGAAAAATCGTTAACGATCCCTTAAATCGGCAGGGATAACCCATTGATATTCCTGCATCCTGCAGCCGTCCCACGCCGGGATGCCCCCTTTCCTCCCGCTTGCCTCTTGCCGGCCCCCGTGCCACCTTCCGGCCATGTCCCGCTTCCTCACGCCCCATGCCACGGCCCTGCCCTCGACGGTTCCCTTCACCGGCCCCGAGACCCTCGAGCGCCGCCAGGGCCAGCCCTTCCGCGCCCGCCTCGGCGCCAATGAATCGGTCTTCGGCCCCTCTCCCACGGCGGTCGCCGCCATGGCCCGGGCCGCGGCCGAGGTCTGGAAATATGCCGACCCCGAAAATCACGACCTGAAACAGGCCCTTGCCGCCCATCACGGTTGCAGCCCCGACCATATCGCCCTGGGCCAGGGGACCGACGGCCTCCTGGGCCTGATCTGCCGGCTGACCCTGGAACCCGGCACCGGCGTGACCACCAGCCTTGGCGCCTATCCCACCTTCAATTTCCACGTCGCCGGCTATGGCGGCGCGCTGGACCGCGTGCCCTATCTGGGGCCGCATGAGGACCCGCAGGCGCTGCTGGACGCCGCCCGCCGCAACCGGGCGCGGCTGATCTATCTGGCCAACCCGGACAACCCGATGGGCAGCCATCACCCCGCCAGCGTCATCGAGGAGATGGTCGCCAACCTGCCCGCGCACAGCCTCTTGATCCTGGATGAGGCCTATGCCGATCTGGCCCCCGACGGCACCATCCCCACGATCGACCCGAACCACCCGCAGGTGATCAGGTTCCGCACCTTTTCAAAGGGTTATGGCATGGCCGGCGCGCGGGTGGGCTATGCGATCGCCGAGCCGGCGCTGGCCCGGGCCTTTGACAAGGTGCGCGACCATTTCGGCATGGCGCGGGTGAGCCAGATCGGCGCGCTCGAGGCGCTGGCCGACCAGGCCTGGCTGGCCAGCGTCAAGACCCGGATCGGCCGGGCGCGTGACAGGCTGGGCGGGATTGCCCGCGCCAACGGGCTGGAACCCCTGCCCTCGGCCACGAATTTCGTGACCATCGACTGCGGGCGCGATGGCGATTTCGCCCGGGCCGTGCTGGCGGAATGCCAGGCGCGGGGCCTGTTCATCCGCATGCCCGGCGTGGCGCCGCTGGACAGGTGCATCCGCGTCAGCCTGGGGCCGGACGAGGCGCTGGATGTGGTCGAGGAGGTGCTGCCCGCGGCGCTGAAGGCGGCGGGCGGCTGATCACTCGGCGGCAAGGTCCGGTTTCGCCGGACCCAGCGACGGCGCCGCGCCCAGGGGCTGCTCGGCCGCGCCCAGCCGGACGGCCGGCACCTCGGTCACCGGCGCGGCGGCGACCGGCGCGACCTTGGCCCGCAACTCGGGGATCCGGTCCTCGGCCATCGATTCAGGCTCGGCGCCGGCCAGCAGCGGGCGGCGAAACACCAGCATGTTCTGGTAGGTGGTCTTCGAGCCGGTCAGCCCGACCCGCTCATCGCAGGGCAAGGCATCGGCGCGGACGTAATCCCAGCCCTCGGCCCCCAGGCGGTTCATCAGGCCGGTCAGCGCCAGGGCAAACCGGTCTTCGGTCGATTTCACCCCGCGCGCCTTTTCGCCGCGACGCGGGGCCGGAACCACCTTGAATTCATAGCATTGCATGGCCTGCCTCCACCCGGAATGGCGTGCAGTCTAGCGAGATTCGACCTGCAAGTGCAAATGGCGGCGGGCTTTTTCCGCCGATCCGGCGCGGGGCCGCAACAGCCCCCGGATCTGGTAAGGCGCGGCCCAAGGTCCTGCTAGACCTTGTGGCCGCGGGCGGCAGCGACGGGATCAGAGCCCGAGTTTCCGCACCACCAGGTCGTTGACCGCCGCCGGGTTGGCCTTGCCGCCCGTGGTCTTCATCACCTGGCCGACGAACCAGCCCACCAGCTTGGCGTTGACGCGGGCCTTTTCCACCTGGTCGGGGTTGGCGGCGATGATCTCGTCCACCGCCTTTTCGATGGCGCCGGTGTCGGTGACCTGTTTCATGCCGCGGGCCTCGACGATGGCCGCCGGCTCGCCGCCTTCGGTGTAGACGATCTCGAACAGGTCCTTGGCGATCTTGCCCGAGATGGTGCCGGCGGAAATCAGGTCGACGATGCCGCCCAGTTGCGCGGCCGAGACCGGGCTTTCGGAAATGTCGTGGCCTTCCTTCTTCAGCCGGCCGAACAGCTCGTTGATCACCCAGTTCGCCGCCAGCTTGCCGTCGCGGCCCTTGGCCACCTCGTCGAAATAGCGCGCGCTGTCCAGTTCGGCGGTCAGCACCGAGGCGTCATAATCGGTCAGGCCGAAATCGCCCATGAATCGGGCCTTCTTGGCATCGGGCAGTTCGGGCATCGAGGCCGCGATCCCGTCGACCCAGGCCTGTTCGATTTCCAGGGGCAGCAGGTCGGGGTCGGGGAAGTAGCGGTAGTCATGCGCTTCTTCCTTGGACCGCATCGAGCGGGTTTCGTTCTTGTCGGGGTCGTAGAGGCGGGTTTCCTGTTCGACCTTGCCGCCATCCTCGATGATGGCGATCTGGCGCCGCGCCTCATAGTCGATGGCCGCCTGGATAAAGCGCATCGAGTTCATGTTCTTGATCTCGCAGCGCGTGCCCAGGTGGGAAAAGTCCTGGGTTTCCTGATACTTCTCATACTGGCCGGGGCGGCAGACGGAAACGTTCACGTCGGCCCGCAGGTTGCCGTTCTGCATGTTGCCGTCGCAGGTGCCCAGATAGCGCAGGATCTGGCGCAGCTTGGTCACATAGGCCGCCGCCTCCTCTGGCCCGCGAATGTCGGGGCGCGAGACGATTTCCATCAGCGCCACGCCGGTGCGGTTGTAGTCGACGAAGGACAGGTTCGGGTCGATGTCATGGATCGACTTGCCGGCATCCTGTTCCAGGTGGATCCGCTCGATCCGCACGCGCCGCGCGACGCCGGGCGACATTTCCACGGTCACTTCGCCCTCGCCCACGATGGGGTGGTAAAGCTGGCTGATCTGATAGCCCTGCGGCAGGTCGGGGTAGAAATAGTTCTTGCGGTCGAAGGCCGACATCAGGTTGATCGCGGCCTTCAGCCCCAGCCCGGTGCGCACCGCCTGTTCGACGCAATATTCGTTGATCACCGGCAGCATGCCGGGCATGGCGCAATCGACGAAAGAGACGTTGGAATTCGGTTCCGCCCCGAAGGTGGTCGAGGCGCCGGAGAACAGTTTCGCGTTCGAGGACACCTGGGCATGGATTTCCATGCCGATCACCAGTTCCCAATCGTGTTTCGCCCCGGCGATGACCTTGGGTTTCGGCGTGGTGTAGCTGAGGTCCAGCATGGCTATCCCCTGAAGCGGCGGTGACTTGGGTTTCAGGCGACGGGTTTAGGCCGCAAGTCCGGGCGGGGCAAGGGGGGTAGGTTTGGGGGCCTCAGTCGGGCAGGCGCGCGATCAGGCCCTGCGGGCCGGCATGGACATCTTCGCCCCGCGCCAGTTCGGCGGCAAACACCCGCTCCAGCGCGTATTGCACGCTAGGCTCGCCGTTTTCCCAGGCCGAGAGGTGGATTTCGCGCAGGCGGTTGCGCAGGTGGTCATCCAGCGCGTTGCGGACCATGTGCCGGGCCATCGCGGCCGTGGGATCGTCGACCGACAGGGTATGGTCCAGTTCGGCCAGGGCGGCGGCCACGATATTGGCGCGGTACTGGCAACCGGTCTGGCCGGCATGATCTTCCAGCCCGGTCAGGAACAGCCGCAGGTCCATCTGCGCCGGCGGCACGCCCAGGGAATCGCCGGCGGCAAGGTAGAACAGCGCATAGGCGGCGGCCCCCGTGGCCTGCCGGGTGCGGCGCATGGCGGTGCGGGCCTCGTCGTCGAATTCGGACAACGAGCCGAACCAGCGCGGCAGCAGGTGCGGCGCGTGAACGGCATGCGGCTCGGGGTCGGTGGGGTCGAGGTCGGACCAGTCTTCGTACCAGTCGCGGCAGAGCAGGTCGCCATCCTCGATGCCGCGCACCAGGAGATAGCGGGTGCCGGCCAGGATCGGCGCGTCTTCTTCCAGCGGGTCAAAGGGCTCCATCGCCGTTTCCGCCAGCGCGGTGCGGCGCAGGAATTCCTTCCAGACCTCGCGCGAGACCGCAGATTCGGGCTCGGCGCTGCGCCGGGCCCAGCCCAGGTCGATCTGCGCCTGGGCCAGCAGATGGGCGGCGGCATAGTCCTGCGGATACCTGGCCTGCATCGCGGCGATGCGGCTGATCTCGATCTGGGCGGCGGCCCAGTCCTGCCGGGCCAGCGTCTGGCCCAGCGCGGCGCGGGCGCCCTGGCTGATCAGGGCGGCAAGCCGCCTGCCCCCCGTCACGGCGGTGCGGTTCTGGTCGGCCTGGCGCAGGGCGGCCAGCAGCGCCGGCCAGTCGCCCCCGGCGGCCAGGGCGGCGTGGCGGTCGACGACGCCCTGCCATTCGGCGCATTCCGGCGGCGTCGCCAGCACCGGCGCATGCAGCCGCCCGTCGAGCAGACGCGCGGCCGAAGACTCGGCCAAAGTCTCGGGCAAAGTCTGGGGCGAAATCGGGGCGGGCACCATCGGCTGCGGCGCCTCGACACCGGCGGCCGGGCCGCGCCGTGTCAGCCATGCGGCAAGGTTCCGCGCAGGCTGGGCGAGGCGTGTAGTCATACCGGAAAGATGCGGTGTAGAGACCATGCCCGAACATGTCCCGAAAGGTTGCGTTGGGGTGAAGATGCAGAGTGATCCGGGCGGAAAGATGGTCAGGGCGCGAATTTCACGTGGTGGTTGCGTGGCGCGGAAGGGCGGGCTGGCGGCGGCACTGGTGCTGATGGTGGCAGGCTGCGTGCCCGCCGGCGGCGCGCCGGCAACGGTCCCGGCGAGCCTGCCGCCGATGCGCTGGGACCACCGCGCCGAGGCCCCTGGCTGGACCGCGGCGGCGCTGAGCGCGGTATCGCGGCATGACGATGTGCTGGCCAGCCGGGTGCCCGCCGATATCGAAACCTGGTGCCCGGGGTATGAGACCGCCAGCCTGCCCGAGCGCCGCGCCTTCTGGGTGGGCATGATGAGCGCGCTGGCCAAGCATGAAAGCGGCTGGAACCCGGCGGCGGCGGGCGGCGGCGGCAAGTGGATCGGGCTGATGCAGATTTCGCCGAAAACCGCGCGCGGCCACGGCTGTTCGGCGCAATCCGCCGGGGCGCTGAAGGATGGCGCGGCCAACCTCGACTGCGCGGTGTCGATCTTTGCCGGCGACGTGGCGCGCGACGGCGTGGTGGCGGGGGGCGGCAAGCGCGGCATGGGCCGCGACTGGGCGCCGTTCCGCAAGGGCGACAAGCGCGCGGACATGGCCGCCTGGACCAGCGCCCAGCCCTATTGCGCCAAGGGCTAGGGCTGCTCCTCGGGGACTTCGTCCCTCGTCGCGCGGGGCCACCGACGAGCGGTCGAAGACCGACGAGGAGGATCGGATCAGCCCAGCCGGAACGCGCGGGATATCTCGTCCAGCGCCTCGCGCTGGCGGGGGGACAGGGCGGTGTCGCGGCCGGCCGCGGCGACATCGTTCAGCACCGACATCAAGGGCGGCAGCGCCTCGGGCCCTTTCATCTTTTGCAGCCGCCGGCACAGCCGGGTCAGCGCCGGCCCGGCACCGCCGCTTTCGGTCACCAGCCAGCGGCCCAGGATCATCGCCTCTTCGGCCTTGCCACGCTCATGGCCCAGGTGGCTTTGCAGGCTGACCAGCAGCGCGTCCTGCTGTTCGGCCGAGGGCAGGCCCGAGAGTTCCAGAAAGGCCAGCCCTGCCCCGGCGATGGCGACATCGGGATCGGTCAGGCTGTCGACGGGATGTTCGTTGTAGCGGCGGCGAAAGCCGAAGCGGCGCGCCGCCGAAACCACGTCCTGCGCCATGCCGACCAGATCCTGCGCCGCGTTACCCGCCGCCTTGACCCGGTTCATCCAGAACCAGGCCCCGGCCAGCAGACCCAGAAGCGCGACGATATAGGGCATGGGGCACCTCTTTCCTCTTTACGCAACCTGCGAGAGCCTGCCCCGCCCCGCCGGCCCCGTCAATCGGCGCCGCGCAGCCTTGCCGCCATCTCCGACAGGTCGCGGCTGAGCGCCGGGCTGGCCAGGATGCGGTCAAGCTGCGCCCTTGCCTGCGCCTGCCGGCCCGCGTCATAGCGGCGCCAGGTCTCGAAGGCGGTCGACATCCGCGCCGCCGTCTGCGGGTTCAGCGGGTCCAGCCGCAGCAGCCAGTCGGCCACCAGCCGATATCCGGCGCCATCCGCCCGGTGAAAGCCGGCGTGGTTGCCGCTCATCGCGCCGATCACGCTGCGGAACCGGTTTGGGTTCTTCCAGTCGAACGCCTGGTGGCCGGTCAGGCGGGCGGTCAGCTCTGGCGCCCCGGCCGGCGCGGCATAGGCGATCTGCAGGGCGAACCACTTGTCCATCACCAGCGCATTGCCGCCCCATCGCGCCTCAAAGGCGGCAAGCTCCGGCTGGCCCGCGCCAATGTCGAGCAGCGCCGAAAGGGCGGCGATCTGGTCGGTCATGTTGCTGGCGGCGGCAAAGGCCGGGCGGGCGGCCGCGCCGCCATCGGTGCGCGACAGCAGCACCAGCGCCGCCGCCTTCAGCGCGCGGCGGCCGGCGGCCACGGCATCGGCCGAAAAGCTGCCCCCGTCGGTCAGGGCGGCGATCAGCGCGGGCAGATGCGGCGCCAGATGCCCGGCCAGTGCCTGACCGGCGCTGCGGCGGGCGGCGTGGATCGCCTCGGGGTCCGGCGTCGTGCCGGCATCGGCCAGCATCTGCGCGATGTCATCTTCAGAAGGCAGCCGCAGCGCCAGCGCCCGGAAGGCCGGGTCCAGCCCGTCGTCCAGCGCCACCTGCCCCAGGGCCTGCACCCAGTCGGCGGCGGGGGCGGCGCCTTCGGTCACCATCCGGCCCAGCATGGCGCGGGCCAGCGCCCGCCCCGCCTCCCATTTGTTGAACGGGTCGGTGTCATGCGCCAAAAGCAGCGCCTGTTCGGCGGCGCTGGTCTGGCGCTGCAGGACCACGGGCGCCGAAAAACCGCGCAGGATCGAGGGGATGGGCCGCGAGGCCAGCCCGTCAAAGCGGAAACTCTGCCGCGCCTCGGTCATCTCCAGCACCGTGGTCGGCAGCACCTCGTCGCCGTTGGGGTTCAGCAGGCCGACCGCGATGGGCAGAACCTTGGGGTCCTTGTCCGGCTGGCCCGGCGTGGGCAGGTTTTCCTGGGTGAAGGTCAGGGTATAGCTGCCGTCCTGCCAGTCGTCGCTGACCTTCAGCCGCGGGGTGCCGGCCTGGGAATACCAGCGCCTGAACTGGGTCAGGTCGCGGCCGGTGGCATCCTGGAAAACGGTCAGCCAATCCTCGATCGTCGCCGCCTCGCCATCGTGGCGGTCAAAGTAGAGGTCCAGCGCGCGGGCATAACCCGCATCCCCCACCAGGCGTTTCAGCATGCCGATGACCTCGGCGCCCTTTTCATAGACCGTCGCGGTGTAGAAATTGTTGATCTCGACAAAGCTCTCGGGGCGAACGGGGTGGGCAAGCGGCCCCTGATCCTCGCGGAACTGGCGGCCGCGCAGGGCCAGCACGTCCTCGATCCGCTTGACCGCGTGGCTGCGCATGTCGCCGGAAAACTGCTGGTCGCGAAAGACGGTCAGCCCTTCCTTGAGGCACAGCTGGAACCAGTCGCGGCAGGTGATGCGGTTGCCGGTCCAGTTGTGGAAATATTCATGCGCGATCACCGCCTCGATGCGGGCATAATCGTCGTCGGTGGCGGTCTCGGGGCTGGCCAGCACCAGCTTGGAGTTGAAGATGTTCAGCCCCTTGTTCTCCATCGCGCCCATGTTGAAATCGTCGACCGCGACGATGTTGAACACGTCGAGATCGTATTCGCGGCCATAGACCTCCTCATCCCATTTCATGCTGCGGATCAGGCTGTCCATGGCATAGGCGCAGCGGTCCTGGTCACCGGGGCGGACCCAGACCGCCAGATCGACCTTGCGGCCGGACCGGGTGGAAAAGCGGTCGCGGTGCGCCACCAGATCGCCGGCGACAAGGGCAAACAGATAGGCGGGCTTGGGCCAGGGGTCGTGCCATTCGGCCCAGCCGGGGCCCTGGGCCACCGGGTTGCCGTTCGACAGCAACACCGGCAGGTCAGATTCGATCCGCACCCGGAAGGGCGCCATCACATCGGGCCGGTCGGGGTAATAGGTGATCTTGCGAAAGCCCTCGGCCTCGCACTGGGTGCAATACATGCCCTTCGACATGTACAGCCCCTCCAGCGCGGTGTTGGTCTCCGGCGCGATCTCGACCTCGGTTTCCAGCACGAAGGGCGCGTCGGGCAACAGCGCCGCCGGCACGGTCAGCCCGGTATCGTCGGGGGTGACGTCGATCAGCGCGCCGTCCAGCCGGGCCGACAGCAGCCGCAGCCCCTCGCCGTCCAGCCGCAGCACATGGTGGCCGCGCGCCTCTGCGTTGGGGCGCAGGTGCAGGCGGGCGGCGACACGGGTGGCGCCGGGCGACAGCCGGAAGGTCAGTTCGACCTGGTCGACCTGGTGGCTGTAGGGCCGATAATCGGCAAGATAGACGGTTTGCGGCGCGGCGTCTTTCATCGGTCTCTCCGGCATGGGGTGGCCAGAGCCTAGGGGGCGCCGCCGCGCGCTTCAAGGGCCGGCCCCATACCGGCCCCGCATACTGGCCCCGCCCACCGTTCAGGCGGCGCCAATGTGGCGGGCCAGCTTGCCCAGGGTCTGCAGGCCCAGTTCGACCGCGCCAAAGCCACGGGCGTTGTCGAAGTCCTCGCGCGTGGCAAAGACCATGCCCAGCGTCACGCGGGTCTCGCCGCCCAGATCGTCGAACGCGGCCCAGGCGTCGGCGTGCTTGGGGCCGTTTTCGCCCCAATGCAGCGTGTAGTCGAAGCCCTGCCCCTCGACGATGCGGCCGTATTTGTGATGGTTGGGGAAAACCGTGCCGTCGGCGGCGATCATGTCGAACACCCATTCGCCGCCCGGCCGCAGGTCTATCCTGGCGGTGCGGCAGGTGAACCCGTCCGGCCCCCACCATTGCGGCAGCGCCTGCGGGTTCATCCAGGCCGACCAGATCACCGGGATCGGCGCCCGGATCACCCGTTGCAGCACCATGGTCCGTTCCGCCACCCGCTCCAGATTGGCCAGGCCCGCGTCGAAACCCTGCCGATACCCCTGCGCCATGTCGCGCGCCAGCGACGCCAGCTGCACGGTCACGGTCAACGCGCATCCCCCTGCCTGACCGTCGAAATCGGCAGTGACCAGCGCCGCCGACTGCGCCGCGCCCCCGGTCGAGACCTGTTCGTAATTCACGCTGCGCCGGACCTCCTCCTGGTGCAGCCAGCCGGAATCCACCCGGATATCGGGCTGCCCCGCGACCTTGCACAGCGAAACCTCGCGCCCGCCCGGCCTGGGGTCGGCCTCGATCATCTCGACCGTCACCTCGGGCGTGGGCGCGGCCCAGACCGCCCGCGCGGCGGGCGAGATCCAGGCCTGCCACAGCGTCGCCGCCGGCACCGCCACCCGGCGATGAAAGGTCAGCGTGGCAAAGCGGCCTGTGTCAGACCCAGCCCTTTCATCGGCGCTCATTTCATCAACCCCTTGGCATAGGCCTCGAGTTGCGTCGCCACCGTTCCCCATCCGTCAAAGAACCCCATGTCGCGGTGCTGGCGCGCGGCCTCGGGCGTGCGGTGGCGGACCAGCGCGGTATAGCGGGTGCGGCCGCCGCCCAGGTCGTCAAAGGTGATGATCGCGGTCATGAACGGCTCGGCCGCGGGCTTCCATCCGGCGGTATAGGTGTCGGTAAAGACCAGCTTCCGCTCGGGCACCACCTCCAGATAGACACCGTTGTTTTCCATCAGGTTGCCCTCCACCTCAAAGGTGGTATTGCAGGCGCCGCCCGCTCTCAGGTCCAGCGTGCAGGCCACCACCTTGTGCGGCTTTGGCACGAACCATTCGACCAGGTGTTCCGGCCGCGTCCAGCAGGCCCAGAGAATGGAGGGCGGCGCCGCGATGTCGCGGGTCAGCACCAGATCGGTGGCGGGGTCGGTGATGATTTCAGCTGTCATTGCCACGCTCCTTCATCAGGCGGGTTACATAATCGTCCAGCCGGTCCAGACGCGCCTCCCAGATCGCGCGCTGGTCTTCCAGCCATTGGCGGACGGGTTCCTGTGCGGCCGGCACCAGCGCACAGGACCGCACGCGCCCGCCCTTTTCCGAGCTGATCAGCCCCGCCTCCTCCAGCACCGACAGATGCCGCATCACCGTGGGCAGGCGCAGCCCGGTCGGCTGGGCCAGCTCGCTGACGGTGGCGGGGCCGGCGGCCAGCCGCGACAGCATGGCCCGGCGCGTCGCATCCGACAGCGCGTGGAACAGGAGGGAAAGGTCTGCATCATGCTTAGCCATACAGCTAACTAACACCTTCCCGGCCGCCCGGCAAGCAAAACATAGCCGGATCGCTAAGCGTTATCTTCAAGATTCCGGGACAAGTGCTTTTCGCCGCGCATGGACAATCGCGGCGCCGCAATCCTTGCCCCGCCGGCCGGGCGCGGCGTAATGTGTGCCACGGTATGCAAGGAGGCGGCGATGGCAGAGCGCGTGACGAAATCCGGGCTGGCGGTGGACAAGGGGCTGGCCGACTTCATCGAGACCCGCGCCCTGCCCGGCACCGGCATCGCCGCCGGCGATTTCTGGGCGGGATTCGCCGCGATCCTGGCCGATCTGGCGCCGCGCAACCGCGCGCTGCTGGCACGGCGGCAGGACCTGCAGGACCAGATCGACGCCTGGCACCGCGCCCGCCGCGGGCAGCCGCATGATCACGCCGCCTACAAGGCCTTTCTGGCCGAGATCGGCTATCTCCTGCCCGAAGGCCCGGCCTTCCAGATCGACACCGCCAATGTCGACCCGGAAATCGCCCGCGTGCCGGGGCCGCAGCTGGTGGTGCCGATCACCAATGCCCGCTACGCGCTGAACGCCGCCAATGCCCGCTGGGGCAGCCTGTATGACTGCCTCTACGGCACCGATGCGATGGGATCGGCGCCGCCAAAGGGCGGCTATGACCGTGGCCGGGGCGCGCGCGTCGTGGCCCGCGCGCGGGTCTTTCTCGACGAGGCCTTCCCGATCGCCGGCGCCAGCCATGCCGATGTCCGCCGCTACCTGGTCAAGGACGGCGCGCTGCTGGTCGACGACCTGCCGCTGGTCGACCCGGCAAAATTCGCCGGCTATCGCGGCAACCCCAGGGCGCCGGACGCGATCCTGTTGCGCAACAACGGCCTGCACGTCGAACTGGTGTTCGACCGGGCGCATTTCATCGGCGGCCGCGACCAGGCGCTCCTGGCCGACGTGCAACTGGAAAGCGCCATGTCGGCGATCATGGACTGCGAGGATTCGGTCGCCTGCGTCGACGCCGAGGACAAGGTGCAGGCCTATGACAACTGGCTGGGGCTGATGAAGGGCGACCTGGCCGACAGTTTCGACAAGGCCGGCCGCAGGGTGACCCGCCGCCTGGCCGCCGACCGCAGCTATACCGCCCCCGACGGCAGCACGCTGGACCTCAAGGGCCGGGCGCTGATGTGGGTGCGCAACGTCGGCCACCTGATGACCAACCCCGCGATCCTGCTGCCCGATGGCCACGAAGTGCCCGAAGGGATCATGGATGCCATGATCACCACGCTGATCGCCCTGCACGACCTGCAAAAGACCACGGGCCCGCGCAACTCGGTCATGGGCTCGGTCTATGTGGTCAAGCCCAAGATGCACGGCCCCGAGGAAGTGGCCTTTGCCGACGAGATCTTTTCCCGCGTCGAGGCGGTGCTGGGCCTGCCGGCCAATACCGTCAAGCTGGGCATCATGGACGAGGAACGCCGCACCAGCGTGAACCTCAAGGAATGCATCCGCGCCGCCAAATCGCGAGTGGCCTTCATCAACACCGGCTTTCTCGACCGCACCGGCGACGAGATCCACACCTCGATGGAGGCCGGCCCCTTCAGCCGCAAGGATTTCATCAAGCGCAAGGGCTGGATCACCGCCTACGAGAACCTGAACGTCGACATCGGGCTGGAATGCGGCCTGTCGGGCAAGGCCCAGATCGGCAAGGGCATGTGGGCGATGCCCGACCTGATGGCGGCGATGCTGGACGAAAAGATCGCCCACCCGCGCGCGGGGGCGAATTGCGCCTGGGTGCCCTCGCCCACCGCCGCCACGCTGCACGCGCTGCACTACCACCGGGTCGACGTGCTGGCGGTGCAGGCCCGCCTGGCCAAGGGCGGCCGCCGCGCCCATGTCGACGGCATCCTGGAAATCCCCACCGCCGCCTTCCGCGCCTGGAGCCGCACCCAGGTGATGCGCGAGGTCGACAACAACGCCCAGGGCATCCTGGGCTATGTCGTGCGCTGGATCGACCAGGGGGTCGGATGTTCCAAGGTGCCCGACATCAACGATGTCGGCCTGATGGAGGATCGCGCGACCTGCCGGATCTCGGCCCAGCACATCGCCAACTGGCTGCACCACGGCGTGGTCTCGGCCGATGAGGTGATGGAGGCCCTGCGCAAGATGGCCACGGTGGTCGACCGGCAGAATGCCGCCGACCCCGGCTACCGGCCGATGGCGCCGGGCTATCAGGGCATCGCCTTTCAGGCGGCCTGCGAGCTGGTGTTCAAGGGCCGCGAACAACCCTCGGGCTACACCGAACCCCTGCTGCACCGCTATCGCCTGACCGCCAAGGCCGCCGGCTGACGACGGTTTCAGAATAGCGCGCCTTACGGCGCAAGCCTTTTTTCTCGGCTCTGGCGCGTTCCGCGCCAACCGCCTCGGCTGGTTTGCCTCCGGCGGGAGTATTTTGGCCAAGATGAAGCGGCAATCCCTTCATCTTGGCGAAAAATACTCCGGGGGGAGGCCGAAGGCCGTTGGGGGGCAGCGCCCCCCCTCTCTCTTCAGGAAAAAGCCGTGCGGCGCCAGCTGCGCAATTGCCTCACCCGTCGATGTCGAGGGCCAGGGCATGGATCCGGCGGGTCAGATCACCCAGCGCCCGCTGGACGGCGCGGTGCCGGTCCAGCCGCGACAGTGCGCCCAGGGCACTGGCCCGGATGCGGATGTTGAAATGGCTTTCTCCACTGCCGTCATCGCCGGCATGTCCCGCATGGCGGTGGCTTTCGTTCACCACCTCCAGCTCGCGGGGGGCGAAAGCGGCCTGCAGCCGCGCCTCGATCTCGGATTTCACGTTCATTTTTCCGCGCCCCCCTTCAATCCGCTGGCGAACCCTCTAAACTCGTGGCCCCGAGTCGGAAAGCGGTTCGTGGCAAAGCGGTTCGTCCGAAAGGCATTTGCGAAGCATGGCGCCCAAGCCCCCTTTTGAATTCGACCTGCGCGTCAGCGCGGACAAGAAGCGCAAGCAGGCCACCCGCCGCGGCACGGTGGCGGCCGAGGCCTCGTCGCGCGGCTGCGACCATCCGGGCTGCGACAAGCCGGGGGCCTATCGCGCGCCGAAATCGCCCGACCTGCTGGATGAGTTCTTCTGGTTCTGCAAGGACCACATCCGCGAATACAATCTGAAATGGAACTTCTTCAACGGCACCAGCGACGAGGAATTCCAGAAGTTCATCGACAAGGACCGGGTCTGGGGCCGCGAGACCAAGCCGTTCTCGCGCCAGGGCGACGGCAATGCCTGGGCGCGGATGGGTGTCGACGACCCGATGGCGATCCTGGGGGAAAAGGCCACGCGCAACCCCGGCGCGCCGCTTTCGGGCGCCACCCGCAAGCTGCCCCCGACCGAGCGCAAGGCGCTGGAGATCCTTGATGCCCGCGACACGATGTCAAAGACCGAGATCCGCAAGGTCTACAAGGGCCTGATCAAGGTTCTTCATCCCGACATGAACGGCGGAGACCGCAGCCAGGAAGAGCAGTTGCAAGAGGTCGTCTGGGCCTGGGACCAGTTGAAGGACAGCCGGTATTTCCGCGACTAGGCCAGGCCGGCCAGCCGGTTCCCGCCCCCAGGGACTACCCCGCGCGGAACACCAGCGCCGCGCCGTTCATGCAATAGCGTTTGCCGCTGGGCGCCGGGCCATCGTCGAAGACATGGCCGAAATGCCCGCCGCAGCGGCGGCAATGCACCTCGGTGCGGGTGCCGAACAGGCCGGGGTCGGGGCGGGTGCGCACCGCATCGGGCAGCGGTTCCCAGAACGACGGCCAGCCGGTGCCGCTGTCATATTTCGCCGCCGAGGAAAACACCGCCAGGTCGCAGCCGGCGCAATGAAAGGTGCCCGCCCGCGTTTCATGGTCCAGCGGGCTGGTCCCCGCCCGCTCGGTTCCCCCCTCGCGCAGGACGTGGAACTGCATCGCGGTCAGCTTCCCGCGCCATTCGGCCTCGGTCATCGAGACCTCGAAGCTCTCGGCCCGGCCGGCGCGCGGAAGGCAGGCCCAGAGGGCGGCGGAAATCAGCAGGCTGCGGCGGTTCATCGGGGCCTCCTTTGGCGCGTTTGACTGTCCATACGGGAAATCGGGCAAAAAGTTTCACCCCGATGCAAAGGCGAAGGCCCGCGCTCCCCTTGAACCCCCAGCAGATATGTTCCATGAACTTGGGGCAACTCATGACTGGGCAGGACGATGCTGGATACCGTGATGAAACCCACTGAAGAAATCTCGGTCCGGGACGTCTTCGGAATCGACACCGAAATGCGGGTAAAGGGCTTTGCCGAACGCGGCGACCGGGTGCCCGACATCGATCCGACCTACAAATTCGACCCCGACACCACGCTGGCGATCCTGGCGGGCTTTGCCTACAACCGCCGCGTCATGATCCAGGGCTATCACGGCACCGGCAAGTCGACCCATATCGAACAGGTCGCCGCGCGGCTGAACTGGCCCTGCGTGCGGGTCAACCTCGACAGCCACATCAGCCGGATCGACCTGATCGGCAAGGATGCGATCAAGCTGGAAGACGGCAAGCAGGTGACCAAGTTCCACGAGGGCATCCTGCCATGGGCCTTGCGCAACCCCGTCGCCATCGTCTTTGACGAATATGATGCCGGCCGGGCGGACGTGATGTTCGTCATCCAGCGCGTCCTGGAACATGACGGCAAGCTGACGCTTCTCGACCAGAACGAGATCATCACCCCGCATCCCAGCTTCCGCCTGTTCGCCACGGCCAATACCGTCGGCCTGGGCGACACCACCGGGCTTTACCACGGGGTGCAGCAGATCAACCAGGCGCAGATGGACCGCTGGAGCCTGGTCGCCACGCTGAACTACCTGTCCCACGACGCGGAAACCGCGATCGTCCTGGCCAAGAACCCGCATTACAACACCGAAAAGGGCCGCAAGCAGATCGGCCAGATGGTGACCGTGGCCGACCTGACCCGGACGGCCTTCATGAACGGCGACCTCTCCACCGTGATGTCGCCCCGCACGGTGCTGAACTGGGCGCAGAACGCCGAGATCTTCCGCAACGTCGGCTATGCCTTCCGGCTGTCCTTCCTGAACAAGTGCGACGAGTTGGAGCGTCAGACCGTGGCCGAATTCTACCAGCGTTGCTTCAACGAGGAACTGCCGGAATCGGCGGTCAGCCAGGCGATGAAGTGACCGGCAGGCCGCTGCACCTGGGGCTGATCGGCGGGATCGGCGCGGCGGCGGCGGTCGTCTACTATCAGCGGCTGTGCCAGACCATGGCCGCGCGCAAGGTTCCCCTGGACCTGACCATGGTCCAGGCCGATATCCATCCGCTGATCGCCAATGCCAACGCCGGCCGGCCAGAGGCGCAGGCCCGGCTTTTCGCGCCGCTGATCGACCGGCTCAGGGCAGCCGGCGCCGATTGCGCCGTGCTGACCTCGATCGGGGCGCATTTCTGCTTTGCCGAGACGCGGGCGCTGTCCAGCCTGCCCATGGTCAGCGCCATCACCCCGCTGGATCGCCATCTGGCCGATGCGGGCCTGGGCACCGTCGGCATGCTGGGCACCTGGGTGGCGATGCGGACCCGGCTCTTCGGGCAGATGAGCCGCACAACCGTGCTGGCCCCCGACGACGATTTCCAGGAGGTCGGCCAGCTCTATCAGGACATGGCCGTTGCCGGCACCTGCCCCGACAGCGCGCGCCGGGTGATGTTCGACGCCGGCCGCCGGATGATGGATCGCGGCGCCCAGGCCATCGTGCTGGCCGGAACCGACCTGAACCTGGCCTTTGACGGCCAGGATCCGGGGTTCCCGGTGATCGACGCGCTGGATGTGCATGTCGCCGTCCTGGCCGATCTGGCCAGCGGCCGGACGGATCTGGCCGCCGTCGCGGACTGAGACCGCAGGGGCACACCGGCCCGCCCCCGACGCCTGCGGGGCAACACCGCCATTGATTGGCCGGAAATTCGGCGCATCGTTCATTTTATGGGCGGTTTGGAAACTTTCCGGCGGATGCCTGCGCTGATGGCCGCGCTGGCCTGTCTTGCGGCCCCGACGCTGACGCTGACCCTGGCCCTGACCCTGACACTCGCCCTGCCCGCCCGCGCCGCCGACCCGGTGGTGCTGCGGGTCTTTGCCGATTGCGCCGGCCGCATGTCGGCCCTGGTCGAGGATCAACGGCTGTTCGACGGCGCCGCGTCAGAGCGCAGCGCGGTCGAGTTGCGGGCGCTGACCGACCTGATCGAGGCGGCGATGCCCGCAGACCAGGGGCGGCAGGTGCTGAACTGGCGAATCAGCGCCAAGGCGGCGTTCCGGGCCCTGCTGGCCCAGTCGCATTTCGCAACCGACCCCGCCCACAGGACGCGGGCGGGGCGGCGGGCCGAGGCCCTGATCGCGGAATGCCGCGGCATGCTGCTGATGTGACGCCCCGGTTCAGCCCTTGCGCGCCGCCATGGTCGCCTTGGCCCACCAGACCACGTCATCCAGCAAGGTCTTGGCCGAGGCGCCGATCGAGGCCTCGATATCCGCCAGATTGCTGGACCCGCCGAAACCGGGGTGAACCTTGAAGAAATCGCCGGCGGCGATATGCACCGCGCTGCGCGTCGGCACCATCTGCAACTCGACCGCCATCAGGCGCAGCTGCTCGATCGCGCGGGCGCCGCCCATGGCGCCATAGCCGACAAAGCCCGCGACCTTGTGGTTCCATTCCACATAGGCCTGGTCCAGCGCGTTCTTCAGCACGCCGGTGATCGAGCGGTTGTATTCGGCGACGACAAAGATGTAGCCGTCGAATTCCGCCAGCTTTTTCTGCCACTTGACGGCAACCGGGTTCTGCGACGGCACCCAGGCGTTCGAGGCGACCTCGTCAAAGAACGGCAGCGGATAGTCGCGCAGGTCCACGACCTCCACATCCATGTCGCCGCGCGCCTCGGCCTGGGCCTTGATCCAGGCGGTGGGAATGTCGGCAAAGCGGGTCGGCCGGGTCGAGCTGACGATGATGGCGATTTTCGGTTTGGTCATGGGTCTGGTCCTTGCTGGCAGATTTGCCGCTGGTGGGTGAATGCTATGGCGGCAAGATCGGCGCCGGCGGGCTTGCGCGCAATTCCGCAGGGATGCAGCGCATTTGTGCGATGATGCACGACAGCAACGCCTTGAAACCGGCGCGAACAGCCCTTGCAGCAACCCCGCGCCGGTGCGACATTCCCGGCATGATGAAGACCGCAGACAACCCCGCAGACCCGTTCAAGAAGGCCCTGGCCGAGGCCACCCGCACCATGGCGGATGACCCGGAGATGACGGTGTCCTATTCGGTCGACCCGCCCGGCATGAACAAGGAAGGCGTCCGCCTGCCGCAGATCAGCCGCCGGATGACCCGCGACGAGATCCTGCTGGCGCGCGGCACGGCCGATGCCTTTGCCCTGCGGCGCAAGTATCACGATGACGGCGTCGCCGCCCGCTATGCCCCGGTGGGGCAACTGGCGCGCGACATCTATGACGCGATGGAAACCGCGCGATGCGAGGCGATGGGCGCCCGCGACATGCCGGGCACCGCCGGCAATATCGACGCCAAGATCGGGCATGAGGCCGACCGCAAGGCCTATGGCCAGATCACCAATGCCCAGGACGCCCCCCTGCCGGTCGCCGCCGGCTATCTGGTGCGCCACCTCGCCACCGGGCGCGACCTGCCGGCGGGCGCGCAGAACGTGATGAACCTGTGGCGCGGCTTTATCGAGGAACAGGCCAGCGGCACGCTGGAAAACCTGGATCATGTGCTGGCCGACCAGTCGGCCTTTGCCCGGCTGGCGCGCAAGGTGATCGCCGATCTGGGCTATGGCGACCAGCTGGGCGACGACCCCGACCGCCCCGAAGAGGACGAACTGGGCGACGAGGCCGAAGAGGATCAGGACAACCCCGATTCCACCGGCCAGGAAGACCAGGAAAGCGAGGAGGCCGAGGCCAGCCCCGAGCAGAGCCAGGAGGAACAGCAGGACCAGTCGCAGGCGCAGGTCACCATGGAGGACAGCGCCGACATGGAACAGGGCGACGAGGCCGAACTGCCCGAGGGCGAGGCCCCACTGGAACCGCCGCCCCCTGCCCCGCATTCCGACGCCGACCCGAACTACACCGTCTACACCACGGATTTCGATGAGGAAATCCGGGCCGAGGATCTGGCCGAGCCGGCGGAACTGGAACGCCTGCGCGCCTATCTGGACCAGCAGCTGGAACCCCTGAAGGGCGCGGTCTCGCGGCTGGCCAACAAGTTGCAGCGCCGGTTGCAGGCGCAGCAGAACCGCAGCTGGCTGTTCGACCTGGAAGAGGGCATCCTGGACGCCGGCCGCCTGGCCCGCGTGGTCGCCAACCCCACCACGCCGCTGTCGTTCAAGTGGGAAAAGGACACCGAATTCCGCGACACGGTGGTGACGCTCTTGCTGGACAATTCCGGCTCGATGCGCGGCCGGCCGATCTCGATCGCGGCGATCTGCGCCGATGTGCTGGCCCGCACGCTGGAACGCTGGTCGGTCAAGGTCGAGATCCTGGGCTTCACCACCCGCGCCTGGAAGGGCGGTCAGGCCCGCGAACGCTGGCTGGCGCAGGGGCGGCCGCAGCAGCCCGGCCGGCTGAACGACCTGCGCCACATCATCTATAAATCGGCCGACGCGCCCTGGCGCCGGGTCAGGCCGAACCTGGGCCTGATGATGAAAGAGGGCCTGCTGAAGGAAAACATCGACGGCGAGGCGCTGGAATGGGCGCACCGGCGGATGATGGCCCGCCCCGAGGCGCGCAAGATCCTGATGGTGATCTCGGACGGGGCGCCGGTCGACGATTCGACCCTGTCGGTCAATCCGGCCAGCTATCTGGAAAAGCACCTGCGCGACGTGATTTCCATGGTCGAGCGCCGCAAGGCGGTGGAACTGATCGCCATCGGCATCGGCCATGACGTGACGCGCTATTACAACCGCGCCGTCACCATCACCGATGTCGAGCAACTGGCCGGCGCGATGACCGAACAGCTGGCCGGGCTGTTCGACAGCGATCCGCGGATGCGGGCGCGGGTGCTGGGGATGCGCAAGGCGGTGTGACACCGGGGGCAAGGGGCGCTGCCCCTCGGCCCTGCCGGGCCTCACCCCGGAGTATTTTTGCCAAGATGAAGGGGCAAGGGATGTTTCAGACGTTTGACAGCCATGCCTCGCCGGAACAGGGGCCGCCGCGTCTGGCCAGCCTGCGGGCGAGCCTGCGCGAGGCGGGCAAGGCCGGTTTCCTGGTGCCCCGCGCCGATGTGCATCAGGGCGAGTATGTCGCGGCGCGGGACGAGCGGCTGCAATGGTTGAGCGGGTTCACCGGGTCGGCCGGGTTCTGCATCGTCTTGCCGGAGGTGGCCGGCGTCTTCATCGATGGCCGCTATCGCACGCAGGTGAAATCCCAGGTGGACCTGGCGCATTTCACCCCGGTGCCCTGGCCCGAGGTCAAGCCGGGCCCCTGGATCCTGGAGCATCTGGCCGAGGGAGAGATCGCCTATGACCCCTGGCTGCATACCAAGGATGAGATCGAACGGCTGCGGACCGCGCTTGAAGGATCGCGCGTAAGCCTTTGTCCCACGGTGAATTTCGTCGACGGCATCTGGCCGGACCAGCCCGCGCCGCCGCTGGGCCGGGCCTTCGTTCATCCCGATGACCTGGCGGGCGAGACCAGCCAGGCCAAGCGCGACCGGCTGGCCGAGGGGCTGCGGGCCAGGGGTCAGGCCGCCGCCGTGATCACCCTGCCCGACGCGCTGGGCTGGCTGTTGAACCGGCGCGGCGCCGAGGGGCCGCGCAACCCGGTGCTGCATGGCTTTGCCATCTTGTATGACGATGGCCGGGTCACGCTGTTCGTTGCCCCCGAGAAGATCGACGATGCCACCCGCGCGCATCTGGGGGCCGGTGTCAGCCTGCGCCCGCCCGCCGCCTTTGTGCCCGCCCTGCACACGCTGCAGGGGCGGGTCCGCGTCGACCGGGCCACGGCGCCGGTCGCGGTATCGCGCGAGTTGGAAGAGGCCGGCGTCGAGGTGGCCTGGGACGACGATCCCTGCCGCCTGCCCAAGGCCCGCAAGAACGCCGCGGAAATCGCCGGAATGCGCGAGGCGCATCTGCGCGACGGCGCGGCCATGGTCGAATTCCTCTGCTGGCTGGATCGCCAGCCCTCGGCGGACCTGACCGAGATCGGCGTCGTGACCGCGCTGGAAGGGTTTCGCCGCGCCACCAATGCCCTGCACGACATCAGCTTTGACACCATCAGCGGGTCGGGGCCGAATGGCGCGATCATGCATTATCGGGTGACAGAGGACAGCAACCGCCAGATCCGGCAGGACGAATTGCTGCTGGTCGATTCCGGCGCGCAATACCTCGACGGCACCACCGACATCACCCGCACCATGGCGATCGGCGATCCCGGCGACGAGGCGCGGGCCTGCTATACCCGGGTGTTGCAGGGGCTGATCGCGATATCGCGGGTGCGCTGGCCGGTCGGGCTGACGGGGCGCGACCTCGATCCGCTGGCCCGGTTCCCGCTCTGGGTCGAGGGGCAGGATTTCGACCATGGCACCGGCCATGGCGTCGGCGCCTTCCTGTCGGTGCATGAGGGGCCGCAGCGGCTGTCGCGGATTTCCGAGGTGCCGCTGGAGCCGGGGATGATCCTGTCGAACGAGCCGGGCTATTACCGCGAGGGCGCCTTCGGCATCCGGCTGGAAAACCTGATCGTGGTGCAAGAGGCCCCGCCCGCCGGCGACAACCGGGCGCAGTTGTCGTTCGAGACGCTGACCTACGTGCCCTTTGACCGCCGGCTGATCCTGCCCGCCGCGCTGTCGCCGGCGGAACGGGCCTGGCTGGACCGCTATCATGCCCAGGTGCTGGCCCTTCTGTCACCGCGGCTCTCGCCTCAGGCGCTGGACTGGGCGACCGCGGCCTGCGCGCCGATCTAGCCCAGGGTCTGGCCCCTAGCCCGCCGCGGCGGTGTCGCGGATGCGCTGCACCATCGCGCGCAGGCCGTTGGACCGCTGCGCCGAAAGGTGGTCGTTCAGGCCCAGCCGGGCCAGTTCGGCGGTGGCATCCACGCCCGCCACTTCGGCCACCGCCACGCCGGAATAGAGCGCGTGCAGGATGGCGATCAGCCCGCGGACGATCATCGCATCGCTGTCGCCCTGGAAATCGAACCGCCCCGCCGCGATCATCGGCCGCAGCCAGACCTGGCCGGCGCAGCCGTCCACCTTGTAGGACGCCACCTTGAAACTGTCGTCCAGGGGCGGCATCGCCTTGCCCAGTTCGATGACGTGGCGATAGCGGTCCTCCCAGTCGTCGAGGAAGTCGAAGGTGTCGGCGATTTCTTCAAAGGCGGCGGTGGCCATGGCGGTATCCTTTCCTGTTCGAGGCTAGCCCCTGCCACGGCAAGGTCCAGCCCCGGGTCTGCCCATCCCGGCTTTTCAAATGGCGCCCTTTCGGTTAGCCAAGGGGAAGTCCCAGGAGACCCTCATGACGCGCCTGCCGTTGCACCTGACCGCCGCCCTGACCCTGACGCTGATCCTTGCCGGTTGCGGCGGGTTCCGCGACAGCAAGCTGAACCCGTTCAGCTGGTTCGGCCGCTCGGAAGAGACCCAGAAGGTTGCCCTGCCCGAACGCCCCGCCGATGGCCGCGCGCTGGTGCAGACGGTGGTCAAGCTGGCGGTCGAGGAAGTGCCGGGCGGCGCCATCGTCCGCGCCACCGGCTCGCCGCCGGACCGAGGGCTGGTGGCAGGCCGAACTGGTCGCGCCAGCCGGTCGACGACAAGGGCCGCCTGGTGCTGGAATTCCGCATCTTCCTGCCGATCGACCGCGCCGCCGTCAGCACGCCGCAATCGCGCGAGGTGGTGGTGGCGCTTTACCTGTCGAACATCAAGCTGGAAGCGGTGCGCGAGATCGTGGTCCAGGGCGAAACCAACGCCCGCACCGCCCGCCGCTAAAGCCGGACGATCCGGATCTCGCTGCCCTTGGCCGACAGCGCCACCTCGCCCTTGCACAGCCGCAGCGCGTCGTCGCCAAAGGCCTCGCGCCGCCAGCCCCGCAGCGCCTCGACCTCGCGCCCGCCCGAGGCGATGGCGTCCAGCTCGGCCGATGAGGCGATCAGCCGCGGCGCCACGCCCAGCGATTCCGACTTGGCCTTCAGCAGTACCCGCAACAGATCGGCCAGCGCGCCGTTGACCTGCGGCTGGTCCTTCTGCGGGTCGACCTTCGGCATGTCCTCGGGCTTCATCTCCATGCCGGCCTTGACCGCCGCCAGGATGCCTTCGGCGATCTCGGGCTTGCGCCCCTCGCGCAGCAGCAGCCGCGACCGGCCCAGTTCCTCGGCCGATTGCGGCTTGGTCGAGGCCAGTTCCAGCAGCGCGTCATCCTTCATCACCCGCGACCGCGGCACGTTCTGCGCCTGGGCATAGGCTTCGCGGAACCGGGCCAGTTCCTTGACGATCGCCAGGAACCGCCCCGACGAGGTGCGGGTCTTGATGCGCTTCCACGCCTCGTCGGGATGCACCGTATAGGTCGCCGGGTCGGTCAGGATCGCCAGTTCCTCCTCGACCCAGGGGCTGCGTCCGTTCTTGGCCAGCTGCGCCGCCAGCCATTCATAGATCACCCGCAGATGCGTGACATCGGCCAGCGCATAGTCCTTTTGCGCCTCCGACAGCGGCCGGCGCGACCAGTCGGTGAACCGGCTGGTCTTGTCCAGGCTGGCCTTGGCGATGCGCTTGACCAGGGTTTCATAGCCCACCTGTTCGCCAAAGCCGCAGACCATCGCCGCGACCTGGGTATCGAACAGCGGCACCGGGAACACGCCGCCCTCGACGAAAAAGATCTCCAGGTCCTGCCGCGCGGCGTGGAACACCTTGACCGTCGGCTCATGCCGGAACAGGTCGTAAAGCGGCTCCAGGCTCATCGTGTCGCCTTCGATCGGGTCGATCAGGACCGCCTCGCCATCCTTGCCGGGCAAGGCCATCTGGATCAGGCACAGTTTCGACCAATAGGTGCGTTCGCGCAGGAATTCCGTGTCCAGGGTGACGTAGGGCTGGGCTTTCGCGGCCTCGCAGATCGCTGCCAGGTCTTCGGTGGTGGTGATCGTGCGCATCGGCCTTCCTTGGCTGGGCGCGGGGCGGCATCCCGCAGAGTTGATCCGCTATAGGGAAACCGGCCCGAAAAGGAAAGAGGCGGGGCCTTGCGTCCCCCGGCGCGCCATGGCTTGATCCCGGCGCAACGGCGGAGAACAGATGCGCGCCCTTTGGCTGGTCCTTGGATTGCTGTTTCTGGCCCTGGGGCTGGTCGGTGCGGTGTTGCCGGTGCTGCCGACGACGCCGTTCCTCTTGGTCGCCGCCGCGGCCTTTGCCAAATCCTCGCCCCGGCTGCACGACTGGCTGCTGCGCCACCCGCTGTTCGGGCCGCCGATCCGCAACTGGCAGGAAAACGGCGCCATCTCGACCGGGGCCAAGCGGCTGGCGCTCGGCACCATGGCCGTGGTCTTTACCCTGTCGCTGTGGCTGGGCCTGCCGGTCATGGCGCTGGCGGCGCAGGCCGGGCTGATGGCGGTCGGCGCCGGGTTCATCCTCAGCCGGCCATCAGGCCCCCGGCTCTAGCGCCCCCTTACTCTAGCACCTCGGGCAGCAGCACCGGGCTGCGGTCGCCCGCCGCGAACCGGCGCAGCACGGCGGGGTACAGCCGGTGTTCCATCGTCAGCACGCGGGCGGCCAGCGTCTCTGCCGTATCGCCCGGCAGGACCGGCACCCGCGCCTGCCCCAGGATCGGCCCGGCATCCAGTTCCGCCGTCACCTCATGCGCCGTGCATCCCGCCTCGGCATCGCCGGCCTCCAGCGCCCGCTGATGCGTATGCAGCCCCGGATACCGCGGCAACAGCGAGGGGTGAATGTTCAGCATCCGGCCCTGGAACCGGCGGACGAACCCCGGCGTCAGCACCCGCATGAAACCGGCCAGGCACAGGATATCCGGCCGGGCCGCCAGGATCGGTTGCAGCAAGGCCGCCTCGAACGCCGCGCGGTCGCGCCCAAAGGGCCGGTGATCCACCGCCACCGTGGCCACACCCAGGGCCGCCGCCCGCGCCAGCCCCGCGGCCCCAGGGTCGTTCGAAGCCACCAGCACCGCCCGCGCCGGATGGTCGCCGGTCATGCTTTCGACCAGCTTGACCATGTTCGAGCCGCCGCCCGAGATCAGGACGGCGACGCGCTTCACAGCAGGCGGCCCGAATAGACCACGCCGGCGCCCCGGACCACGCGGCCCAGCCGGACAACGGTCTCGCCCTGCGCGGCCAGCAGGTCCGACAGGTCCCCTGCCCGGTCCTCGGCCACCACCAGCATCATGCCGATGCCGCAGTTGAAGGTCTTCAGCAGCTCCGCCTCGGCCATGTTGGCGGTGCCGGCCAGCCAGCGGAACACCGGCGGCAGCGTCCAGGACGACAGGTCGATCGCACAGGCCAGCCCCTCGGGAATCACCCGCGGCGGGTTTTCCGTCAGCCCGCCGCCGGTGATATGCGCCAGCCCATGCACCCCGCCCGCGCGGATCGCCGCCAGCGCCTGCCGCACATATAGCCGGGTCGGCGCCAGCAACACCTCGCCCAGCGTGCCCGCGCCGAAGGGCGAGGCCGACGACCAGGAAAGCCCCGACAATTCAACGACCTTGCGGACAAAGCTGTAGCCGTTGGAATGCACCCCGTTCGAGGCCAGCCCCAGCAGCACGTCGCCCTCGGCCACGCCCTGCGGCAGGTGCGTGCCGCGTTCCATCGCGCCGACAGCAAAGCCCGCCAGGTCGAAATCGCCGCCGTGGTACATCCCGGGCATTTCCGCCGTCTCGCCGCCGATCAGCGCACAGCCCGATTCGGCGCAGCCCTGGGCAATCCCCTCGATGATGCGGGCGGCCTTGTCGACCTCCAGCTTGCCGGTGGCGAAATAATCCAGGAAAAACAGCGGCTCGGCCCCCTGGCAGACCAGATCGTTCACGCACATCGCCACCAGGTCGATCCCGATCGTGTCGACATTGCCGGTGTCGATCGCGATCTTCAGCTTGGTGCCGACACCATCTGTCGCGGCAACCAGCACCGGGTCGGTGAACCCCGCCGCCTTCAGGTCGAACAGCGCGCCAAAGCCGCCCAGCCCGCCCATCGTGCCCGACCGGTCGGTGCGCCTGGCGGCCGGCTTGATGCGGTCGACCAGGGCATTGCCGGCATCGATGTCGACGCCCGCCTCGGCATAGGTCAGCCCGTTGTGCCCTTTCGTCATTGCCTGTCCCCCGGCGCGGATTCCATTTCGCGCCCGCATAGACCAAAGGCAGGCCGGGCGCAACGCAGGCGCTTGACCACGGGGCGGCATCTGCTACCCAAGGGCCTGGCAGGGGCCTGTAGCTCAATGGTCAGAGCAGGGCGCTCATAACGCCTTGGTTGGGGGTTCAAGTCCCTCCGGGCCTACCACTGCCACCGCCGCACCGGTTTGCCCCCGGACGGCCCGGTTTCGCCCGCCCCCTCAGGCCAACCCCTTCAGGCCAGCGCCATCCGCCGCGCCCCCGCGCAGGCGTTGATCCCGATCGCCACCAGCACCACCGCCCCGCCGGCAAAGGTGGCCGGGCTGGCCGTCTCGCCCAGCACCAGCCAGACCCAGAACGGGGCAAACAGCACCTCGGTGTTCGACAACAGCGCCAGTTCCGCCGAAGGCACCACCCGGCTGCCCAGCGTATACAGGATCATGCCGCCCGACATGGTGACCACCCCCATCAGCAGGCACCACAGCAGATCGGCGGCCGGAACGACCAGCGGCTGCCCCATATGCGTTGCGGCAATGCCGCCGGCGATCACTGCCAGCCCCGCGCCAAGGATCGAGGCCGGCAGGCTGTCGCCGGTCCGCTGCCAGCGCAGCGACACGCTGAAGGCGGCGAAGCCGAACGCCGAAGTCAGCGCCGCGACATTGCCGACCAGCGCGCCCCGGCCAACCCCTCGCGCACCATCACGCAGATGCCGGCCAGCGCCAGCGCGATTGCGCCCCAGGTCCGGCCCGCCACCGCCTCTGACAGGATCAGCCGGCCGAGAATGGCCGCCAGAAACGGCGAGGCCGCCAGCAGGAAGGCCGCATTGGCAACCGTGGTGGTCTGAAAGGCCAGGATGGTGCCCCCCATCGCAACCACCAGCGCCACCCCGCCGATCCCCCCCGCCAGCCCCGTCTTGCGGATCGCGGGCCAGGGCGCCCCGCCCTGCCGCCAGGCCAGGAACACCAACAGCACCGGGATCATCGCAACCGATCGCCAGGTCAGCACCGCCCAGGCCCCGGCCACCTCGATCTGCCGGATGATCAGCGCCTGAAACGACCACAACAGCCCCGCCGTCAGCACCATGACCACGCCCGTTCCGTATCGCATCCCGCGCCCCGCTGTTCCGCCGCGATCCTGGGGCTGGCCAACGCCTCATGCAAACGAATAGAATTGACATGACACTTCAGGATTCCTGAACTATGGCCACCCGCCTCGACCTGACGCTTCTCCGCAGCTTCGTCGCCGTGATCGACTGCGGCAGCATCCAGCTTGCCGCCGCCCGCGTCGGGCGAAGCCAATCCGCCGTCAGCATGCAGATCAAGCGGCTCGAGGAAGAGGTGGGCCGCCCGCTCTTTCACCGGCAGGGGCGCAACCTGCGGCCCAACCCGGCGGCCGAGGACCTGCTCCCCCGCGCCCGGCGCCTGCTGCGCCTCTCGGACGAGGCACTGGCCAGCCTGCGCCGCCCGGAAACCGCCGGCATGGTGCGCCTGGGCCTGCCCGAGGATTACGCCGCCCATCTGGTCGCCCCCGCGCTGGCGCGGTTCCAGCAGGAATTCCCGCTGGCCGAGATCGAGTTGACCTTCGACTCCTCGCCCTTGCTGCTGCGCCTGATGGACCAGGGCCGGATCGACCTCGCACTGGTCACCCGTGCCCCGCGTCAGCCCTTTGCCGTGCTGCGGCGCGAAGCCTTCGTCTGGGCCGCCGCCCCCGACACCGCCATCTGGCTGCGCGATCCCCTGCCGGTCGCCCTGTTCGAGGCCGGCGACATCGCCCGCCGCTTCGCGGTCGAGGCCCTGCAGGCCGCCGATCGGCGCTATCGGGTGGTCTCTTCCACCCACAGCCTTCTGGGCCTGATCTCGCTGGTGCAGGCCGGCCTGGCCGTCGCGGCCCTGGTCGAGGCCGCACTTCCGCCCGGCCTCGTCCGGCTATCCGAGGCCGATGGTCTGCCGCCCCTGCCGATCCTCGACCTCAGCCTGGTCGCCGGCCCGGCAGAGCCTTCGCCCGTCGCCGCCCACCTGATGGAATTCCTGTCCCGCGCGCTCAGGGCAGAGGCGGGGCCGCCGCAATCCACCGCAAGGCCCTAGGGCCCAGACCCTAATACAGCCCCAGGTCGCGCATGATCGGCGGCCAGTCCTTTATGCGTTTGCGCGCCTTGTCCGGCGCCTTGCCGGCGACCGCGTGGATCACCACGTTCAGCAGCGTCGTCATCGGCCCGGTGCTTTCCAGGAAGGCATCCACCTTGGTGGTGACATGGAACACCAGCGGCGTCTCGGCACTGGCCCAGGTGTTCAGCTCATCCGTCACCACCACCACGGTCAGGCCCAGCCGCCGCGCCGTCTGCACGATCGGCGCCGCCTCGCGCGCATAGGGCGCCATGTCCACCAGCACCAGGCACCGCTGTTCCTCGGCCCGGCGGAACGACGGGATCCATTCCACCAGCCCGCCGTCATGCGGCGAGACATAGCGCACCGACCCGCGCACGATGGCCAGGCGGCGGGCGAAATCCTCGGCAATCCCCCGCACGGTCTGAAAGCCCACCACGAAAACCTCGTCCGCGGCGGCGATGGCCTCGATCGCATCGGCCCAGGCCGGCTTGTCCACCTCTTTCGCCAGCGCCAGCACCGCATCGGCATCGCGTTTCAGGATCGCGCCGATCTCGCCGTCCAGCAGGCGGAAATAGCGTTCCGAGGGCGAGATATGGGCATGCACCAGTGCGGCCTGCAATTCCTCTTTCAGCCCCTGCAACCCCTTGAACCCGGCCCGCTTCAGGAACCGGCTGACCGTGATCTCGCTGACCCCGGTCTTGGCCGCGACCGAGGCCCCCGTCTCCAGCCCCAGCGTGGCCTCGTTCTTGACCAGCCATTGCACGATCACCGCCTCCGATTTCGTCAAAGGCTCGGGAAGGCTGCGCAATCTGGCGGCAAGCGGGGAATCCTCGGGGATTTCGGGGCGGTCATTCATGACAGAGTTTACAGCAAAGTTGGTTTATGTTAGCGATCTGTCATACAATAACACGCCCGAGTCGACGCCGCCAAGTGCTTTCCACCTGTCGGCCCGACCCAAGGGTTCCAACCGGGAGAAGACGATGAAAACCACTGGAATGGCCGCAGCATTGGCCCTGATGGCCGGCATGGCGCAGGCCGAGGGGTCGCTGGCGCTCTACAACTGGGGCGACTACATCAACCCCGAGATCCTGCAGAAATTCACCGAGGAAACCGGCATCGCCGTGACGCTCGACTTCTATTCCTCGAACGAGGAGATGCTGGCCAAGATCCAGGCCGGGGCGACGGGCTACGACATCGTCTTCCCCTCGGTCCACATGAACGACATCATGCTGAAACTGGGCCTGCTGGAAAAGACCGGCATCAACGAAAGCCCCGATTTCAAGAACATCGACCCGGCGAACCTGCGGTCCAGGGAAGACCCGGCCAGCGAATACTGCCTGCCCTATGCCTGGGGCACCGTGGGGGTGTTCTACAACGAGGACGTGACCGGCCCCATCGCCTCCTGGCAGGATTTCCTGGCCATCCCGGCCAGGACCGGCGGCAAGATCACCCTGCTCGACGACATGCGCGAGGTGATGGCCATCGGGCTGATCATGAACGGCAAGTCGGTCAACTCGGCCGACCCGGCCGATGTGCAGGCGGCCACCGACACCGTGCTGGCGCACAAGGGCGACGTTTCCGCCTTTACCTATGAATCGATGCCGATGCTGGTCTCGGGCGACATCGCCGCGGCGCATTTCTTCGTCGGCGGCAACGTCTTCTTCACCGAGATGCCGAACATCAAATACGTCATCCCCTCCGAAGGCGCGACGATGTATCAGGAAAACATCTGCGTCCTGGCCTCGGCGCCGAACAAGGAAAACGCCCGCAAGTTCATGGAGTTCTACCTGCGCCCCGAGATTGCGGCGCTGAACGTGGCGCAGCAGTTCAACGGCACCGCCAACATGCCCGCGCGCGAGTTGATCCCCGAGGCGATCAAGTCGAACCCGAACATCACCGTCACGGGTGACACGCTGTCGCGGTTGCAGATCTTCGAGGACATCGGCGCGGCGCTGAAACTCTACGACCGGGCCTGGAACACCATCCGCACCGCCCAATAGCGGCATGTCCCAGATCGGGCGGCCCCTCGCTTGCTCTTGGGGGGCCGCCCCAGACCGACAGGAACCAGACATGGCCTTGCTTGAAATCCGCGCCGCGCGGCGCGAGTTCGTCACGCCCGAAGGCGGCCGGCTGGCGGCGCTGGACGGGATAGACCTCGACATCGGCGCCAATGAATTCGTGACGCTGCTCGGGCCGTCGGGCTGCGGCAAGACCACGCTTTTGCGCGCCATTTCCGGCTTCGAGGGGCTGGACGGCGGCACGATCCGGCTGGACGGCGCCGACCTTGCCGCCCTGCCGCCGTTTCGCCGGCCGGTGAACACCGTGTTCCAGAGCTATGCCCTGTTCGGCCACATGAGCGTGGCCCGCAACGTAGGTTACGCGCTCGAGGTCAGGGGCGCGCCGCGCGCCCGGCGCGAGGCGGCGGTGGCCGAGGCGCTGGACAAGGTGGGCCTTGCCGGCATGGGCGCGCGCCGGCCGTCGCAGCTTTCGGGCGGGCAGCGGCAGCGCGTGGCGCTGGCCCGCGCCATCATCGGCGAACCGCGCCTGCTGCTTTTGGACGAACCGCTCTCGGCCTTGGACCGCAACCTGCGCCAGCAGATGCAGATCGAGCTGAAGACCCTGCAGGACCGGCTGGGCATCGCCTTCATCTTCGTCACCCACGACCAGGAAGAGGCGCTGACCATGTCCGACCGCATCGTGGTGATGCGCGCCGGCCGCATCGAGCAGATCGGCACCCCGCGCGAGATCTATCGCCGCCCCGGCAACCGATTTGTCGCCGAATTCATCGGTGAAACCAACCTCTTCCCCGTCACCATCGACCGGGTCGAGGCCGGCCGCGCCGTCGGCCGCACCGCCGAGGGGCTGGAATTCCTGTTGCCCGCCGGCACCGCGCGGGCCGGCGACCGCGCCCTTGCGGTGCTGCGCCCGGCCGATTTCTCGCTGGCCGACCAGGGCATCGCCGCCACCGTCACCCGCGCGGTCTACCTGGGCTCGGACCTGCACCTCTTTGCCCAGCCCGCCGCCGGCGGACCGGAAATCCGCGTCACCGCCCGCGACAGCGCCTCCGCGCCGCAGGCCGGCGCGCGCGTGCATCTGGCCTATGACCCGCAGGCGCCGCATCTGGTGGGGGCGGCGTGATGGCGACGCGGCGGCAGAACCTGATCCTCGCCGCGCTCCTGGCGCCGGTCACGCTGTTTTTGGGCGTGTTCTTCCTCTTGCCGCTTTTGATCATCGCGGTGTTCTCGCTGCTGACCCCCGGCCTTTACGGCGGGGTGGAATGGGCCTTCTACCACTGGAACTACGGCCGCATCTTCGGCTGGGCCGACGGCATTGCCGAGATCTTCGAGCCGATCTACCTGCGCATCCTGGCCCGCAGCCTGGGCTTTGCCGCGCTGACCGTGATCCTGTGCCTGATCCTGTGCTACCCCGTCGCCTTCTGGGTCAGCCGGCTGCCGGGGCGCTGGCGGCTGTTCTTTTTGTTCCTGGTCACCCTGCCGTTCTTTTCCAGCCTGATCGTCCGGCTCTACGCCTGGCTTTTGATCCTGAAACCCTCGGGCGTCCTGAACGCGGGCCTCATCTGGGCCGGGCTGATCGACCAGCCGCTGGAAATCCTCTACACCCCCGCCGCCGTGGTGCTGGGCATGGTCTATGTCATGGTGCCCTTCATGTTCCTGCCGCTTTACGCCGCGGTCGACAACCTGGATCGCGCCCTGATCGAGGCCTCGATGGACCTCGGCGCCAGCCGGGTGCAGACCTTTCTCAAGGTGGTGCTGCCGCAGACCCTGCCCGGCATCCTGGGCGGCGCGGTCATCGTCTTCATCCCCTCGGTCGGCAATTTCATCGTGCCCGACGTGCTGGGCGGGGCCAAGGGGCTGATGGTGGGCAACCTGGTGGAACAACAGTTCCTCTCGGCCCGCAACTGGCCCTTTGGCGCGGCGCTGTCGATGATCGTCATGGCGGTCGTGCTGCTGGTCCTCCTGACCTCGATCGCCCGCGCCCGCCGCCACGGAGGCCAGAATGCGTAACCCCGCCGGCTGGGCCGCGCTGACCCTGTTCTCGCTGGCCTTCTTCCTGTTCATCTACGCGCCGCTCTTTGTCATCATCACCTATTCGTTCAACGCGAACCCGGTGAACATGATGATCTGGGACCACTTCACGCTGGACTGGTATCGCGGCCTCCTCGGCCTTGGCGAACGCAGCCTCGACGCCGGCGGCGCCAACCGCGCGCTTTACATCGAAAGCACCGACCAGATGCTGCGCGCCCTGCGCACCTCGCTGACGGTGGCGCTGTTCACCACCTCCATCTCGACGGTGATCGGCACCGCCACGGCCATCGCACTCGCCCGCTACCGCTTTGCCGCGCGCGGGCTCTACAACGGCTTCCTGATGCTGCCGATGATGATGCCCGATATCGTGCTGGGCATCGGCCTTTTGATCTTCTTCGTCACCCTGGGGATGAAGCTGTCGATGCTGACCATCATCATCGGCCACTGCACTTTCCTCACCTCCTATGTCTTCATCATCGTGCAGGCCCGCATGGCCGGCCTCGACCCCGCGCTGGAAGAGGCCTCGGCCGACCTCGGCGCCAGCGAATGGACCACCCTGCGCAAGGTGCTGCTGCCGCAACTCGCCCCCGGCATCCTGGGCGGCGCGCTCCTGGCCTTCGTCATCTCGATGGATGACCTGGTGATCACCTATTTCGTCGCCGGCACCGACAACACCACCCTGCCCGTCTTCATCTTCGGCATGATCCGCCGCGGGGTGAAGCCCGAAATCAACGCCATCGCAACCATGATGATCCTGGCCTCGGTCGTGATCGCGGCCCTCGGGCTGTGGCTGCGGGCCAGAAGGACCGACTGAGATGAAAGACCACGCCCCCCGCCGCCCGCGCGCCCGCGACCTCGGCCTGCCCTTCCCCGGCACGCCCGGGCCCCTGAACGCCATCACCGACGTGCCCGGCGTGGCCGTAGGCTTCACCACCCTGACCGACCCCGCCCGCGGCATGCGCACCGGCGTCACCGCCATCCTGCCGCGCCCCGGCACCACGCCGATGCCGGTCTGGGCCGGCCAATATGCGCTGAACGGCAATGGAGAGATGACCGGCACCCACTGGATCAACGACGCCGGCTATTTCGTCGGGCCGGTCTGCATCACCAATACCCACGGCGTCGGCGCGGCGCATCTGGGCGCGACCCGCTGATGATCGACACCTATGCCGACTATTTCCGCGACCACCACGCCTGGGCCATGCCGGTGGTGGCCGAAACCTATGACGGCGTCCTGAACGACATCAACGCGCTTCATGTGCAGCCCGACCACGCCATCGCCGCCATTGCATCGGCCTCGACCGGCCCGGTGGCCGAAGGCTCGACCGGCGGCGGCAACGGCATGATCTGCTATGAATTCAAGGGCGGCACCGGCACCGCCTCGCGCAGGATCGCCATCGCCGGGCAGGATTACACCGTCGCCGCCCTGGTGCAGGCCAACCACGGCATCCGCCCCTGGTTGACCATCCTGGCCGCCCCGTCGGGCAATTGATGCCCGAAGACGCGCTCCATTCGGCCGAGATGGGCTCGATCATCGTGGTGATCGCCACCGATGCGCCGCTGTCGGGCCTGTCCTTGCGCCAGCTGGCCAAACGCGCCGCCATCGGCATCGGCCGCGGCGGCACGCCGGGCGGCAACAACTCGGGCGATATCTTCCTGGCCTTTTCCACCGCCAATCCGGGGCCGATGCCGCAATTCGCCGCCGCCGTCCTGACCCGCGCCGAACTGAACGGCGAACAGATGGACCCGGTCTACCTGGCCGCCGTGGAATCGATCGAAGAGGCGGTGGTCAACGCCATGGTCGCGGGCGAGGACGTGCCGACCTTCAAGCCCGCCGGCCACACCTGCCGCGCCATCGACCCCGACCGCCTGCGCGCCCTCTTCCAGCCCGCCGCCTAGCGCCACTGCCCGATCAGCTGGAACCCCGCCCAGGCGCGCGGATGCGACAGCCCGCCCGCAGCCGGCGGCGCCTCGGTCCCCGGCAGGGCCACCGCGCCGCGCGCCGGCCCCGTGGCGATCTCGCGCCCGGGCGAAGCCAGAAAGTCCAGCTGCGTCTGCCGCAACGCCTCGGCCCGGCCCAGACCCCGCGCCAGATGCTGGTAATAGCGTTGCATGAACAGCGCGGTCGACCGGTCCGGCACCGGCCACAGCGTCGCCAGCACCGTCTGCACCCCCTCGCCATGCAGCACGGCGGCAAAGCTCTCCAGCCCCGCGCCGCCGTCCAGCGCCGTCTGGCAGGCCGACAGCACCATCATCTGCAACCGCGCCATGTCATACCGCCCCTTGCGCAGCCCGGCCTTCAGCTCGGCCATGCTCAGCACCTCGCCGCTGCCCAACAGCAGCACCGACCGGTCGTCGCGGTCGCGCAGGTCGAAATGCGAGGCGATGTGGATCACCGGCGCGCCGCCGTTCAGCGCCTCGGCAAAGCCGCCCTCGTCGAAATCGCCGTCCAGCCGGATCTGCCCCGGCACCACGCCGCCGCCCTCCTCACCCGCCGCGCGCACGATGCCCCGCAATTCCAGCGCCACGTTGGGCAGGGCCGAAAACCCCTCTCCCCCGGCCGATGCGCCCAGCGCCTCGACGGCCGCCAGCGACAGCGGCGCCTCGTCCAGGATCAGGTCCTGCCCCGCCGGGCTGAAAGTGATGTAGCGGCGGCCCTCCAGCAGCCAGTGCTGCCCGTCATGCAGCGCGCCCACCGGCAGTTGCCGCAGCGGCCGGTCCAGCGCCAGCAGCACCTCGCTGGCCCCCGCCGCCGTCAGCGCCGCCTCGACCGGCGCCCAGACCGCGGCCTGAAACCGCGCCGCCTCCTCCACCGCCGGCCCGCCCTCGCCCTGCAGGGCCGCCCGCAGCGCCTCGGCCTGCCCGGCCAGCGCCGCCGCCGGCAGGTCCAGCGCCACATGCTCGGTGCCCGCCGCACTGACGATCAGGAAATGCGTCCGCTCGGGCAGCGTCACCGAATAGACCATGGCCAGCCCCGGTATCCGCGCCAGCCGCCCCTGCAACCGCCGGATCGACCGGGGCGAGACATCCGCCGCCAGGTCCGCATCGGCCTCGGCCGCCAGATCGCTGTCGGCCGCCTCGGCCCGCGCATCCAGCGCCGCCCCCAGATCGTCCAGCGATTGCGCCAGCGCCTCCTGCGCCTGTTCCAGCGCCGCCTCGGCCGCCTCGGCGCCGGCATCGTCGCCCGCCGCCCGCGCCGCCTCGGCCCGCCCGCGCAGCGCCGACACCTCGGCCAGCCCCAGCCCGGCCACCCGCTCGACCACCGCCGCCTCGTCCCGCGCCAGCGGCAGGGGCGCAAAGGCCTCGCCCATCAGCAGCGGGTCATCCTGCCAGACCCGGTAGGTCTCGAAATCGGCCAGTTGCGCCAGCACCTCCTGCGCCTCGGTCAACTGGCCCGCCTCGATCATCAGCCCGGCAAGGGCGCGATACTGGTCGGCGATCGCGTCGCGGAAACAGCTCTGCATGTCCTGCGGCAGCCCGCCCAGCGCCCGCCGCGCCTCTTGCAGCGCATTGGTCGCCGCCTTGGCAAAGGCCAGCCCGCTGGCCGCATCCCCCATGCCGTAGAACGCCGCCGAAGTCTTGCGCAGCGTGCAGGCCCGTTCCATCTGATAGATCAGGCTGCCCGACAGGTGCCGGGTCTGGTCGTTGATCTCCAGCCCCAGCGCGGTCGCCTGCAACAGCGCCGCCCGCGCGCCGTCCCGGTCGCCGGCCTGCAGCGCCAGATCGGCCCGGTGGCGGTAGAGCGCGACCAAGGGCGGCGCCAGCCCCGGCCCGGTCTCCAGCCGGGCGATGGTCAGGTCCAGATCGGCCAGGCGGTCGGCCAGCGCCCGGTTCACCCCGATATCGGCGCGGACATAGCCCTGCCGCCCGGCCTGCCGCACCTCGACCTCGGCCAGCATCAGCGCCAGTTCGCCCGCCCGCGCACCGCCGCGCCGCGCCAGTTCCGGCAACAGCGCCCGTAACCCCGCAACCAGCCGCGGGTCGGGGTCAAAGCCCAGCGGCACTTCGGTCAGCCACAGGCTCAGCACCTGTTCGACGGTGTAATCCGCCCCGCCCAGATCGACCGGCACGCCCTCGGGCAGCGCCTGCAGCTGCGCCAGCGCCTGGTCAAAGGCACCATAGAACAGCAGCACCCGCAGGAACCCGGCCCGCGCCTCGGCCTGCCCCCCCGCCGCACCATCGCGCAGCCAGGACCAGCCCGGCCCGATCATCGCATCGCCGAACCGCGCCGTCGCCGCCTGCATCGCCAGCGCCGCGGCCTCTTCCGCCGGCAGCGGCGCCACTGTTTCGGCGAACATCGCCGCCGCTGCCTCGGGGGCCTCCTGCCCGGTCAGCGCCGCCAGCAACCCCGCCTGCGCCAGCCCCGCCGCCTCTGCCCGCGCCAGCGCCACAGCGCCCTCGTCCGGTGTCAGCGCCAGTTCGGGCCGCGCCCGCAACAACCGCCCCAACCGGTAATCCGCCTCGGGCAACGGGGCCGCACGGCGGAACCACTCGGCCGCGCTGGCCAGATGCACCCGCTGGTCCGAGGTGCCGCAGCCCTTGGCAATCGCCAGGCAGCCCGCCACCGGTTCCTCATGGCTGGCACCGATGGCCAGCGCGACCCCGGCCACCCGCTCCGCCTGCGCCGCTCCGCTCGCCAGCCCATGCAGCGGATCGGCCGCATCGTCCAGCACCCGGGCCAGATGCGCCAGCGCCCGCGCATCCAGAACCCCCGCCGCCGCCAGCAGGTTGTCCAGCGCCTCTTGCCGCACCGCCACGTCGCCAGACGGCGCCAGCAACTCGGCCAGCCGCACCTGGGCACTGACCCGCCCGGCCCCGGCCGCGACCCGCAACCAGCGCAACGCCACCTCTGGGTCGGACTGCCGCAACAGCCCCTTGTCATGCAGGTCCGCCAGGTTATAGGCCGCCAGCGCATCGCCGGCCGCGGCCGCCCGGCCATACCAGACCGCCGCCGCCTCGACATCGACGGCCGTGCCCTTGCCATTGGCCAGCGCATAGCCCAGGGACACCTGCGCCGCCACATCGCCCCGCGCCGCCGCCCGCATCAGCAGGATATACCCCCGCCGCGCCCGCGCCGGATCGGCGTCGGGATAAAGCGCCTCGCCCAGATAGCGCAGCACATCGGTATCTTCCCGGGCGGCCAGCGCCCGCTGCATCAGCCGGATCGCCTCCTCGCGGTTGGTCTCGCCGTCAAAGCCATAGAAATAGCGCAGCCCCAGGTTCAGGTCGGCCTGCCAGCCCTCGACCACCTGATCGGCCGACAGGCTGCGCAGATACCAGCGCGCCGCCTCGGCATAGTCCTGGATCACGCCCTCGCCGCTGGTATAGACCCGGCCCAGCTCGATCGCCGAATAGGCATCGCCCGCCGCCTCGGCCTTGCGGTACCAGGCCACCGCCTTGCGGGCATCCGCCGGCTGGCCCTCGCCATCCTGCGCCATTTCCCCCAGCGCCCACCAGCCCTCGGTCTCGCCCAGCGCCCCCGCCCGGTCAAAGGCCAGCATGGCCGCCGCCGGGTCCGGCTCCAGCCCGGCTGCACCCCGCCGCAACAGCTTGCCCAGGTACAGCCAGGCCTGCGCCACCGCCGGATCGTCGGGCGCGCGGTCGATCTCGGCCTGATACCAGCGCCGCGCCGCCTGCCCGTCGGCCGCGACGCCGTTGCCATAGTGATAAATCAGCCCCAGTTGCAGCCCGGCCCCCGCCTCTCCGGCCGCCTGCGCCGCTTGCAACAGCCCGATGGCCTGCCGCTTGCGCTCGGGGTCGTCCGAGCGCCGCCAGTCCTGCCCCCGCGCCAGCAGCGCCGGCGGATAGCCCAGCGCCACCGCGCGATCCCGCGCCGCCTCGGCTGCCCCCGGGTCTGCCTCGGCCAGCAGTTTGGCCAGCTGGTGCGCGGCAAAGCCGTTGCCCAGACCGGCCGCCCGCGCAAACAGCGCCCGCGCCCGCTCCGCATCGGCGGTGACGCCCTCGCCATCGCGGTAGAGCGTCGCCAGATAGGCCAGCACCTCGCCGCCGCCATCCGCCTCCAGCGGCGCCAGCAGCGCAAAGGCCTCGCCCGCCCGCCCCGCCCGGGTCAGCGCCCGCGCCAGCCGCGCCAGAGAGGCCTGGTCCGCCGCATCCGCCGCCACCGCCGCCGAACAGGCCGCCAGCGCGCGCCCGGTGTCGATCGCCGCATAGGCCACGCCCGACCAACCCGCCTCGGGCAGGCCCGCCGCCGCCCGGCACTCCGCCGCCGCCTCGGCCAGGGCCACGGGCGCCGCCAGCCCCCACCAGACCAGCCCGGCGATGAAATGTCGCGTCAATCGCTGCCGAAAGAATGTCATGGCCACAGAATGACCGCCCCGCCCCCGCCCCGCAACTGCGGAATCCTCTACGCCCCCTTTCCCTCACGCCGCCCCCCTCTCTGCGCGCCTTTCCTCGCGCGCCCGCCCCTTTGCCCAACCCTTTCTCTACGCCGCCCCTTCCCTGCCCCGCCCCTTCCCCCTGCGCCCCTCTCTGCGCGCCCTTCCGCACACGCCCCGCCTTCCCCGTGCCCCCACTCTCTGCGCGCCTTTCCTCGAGCGCGCCCTTCGCCGCACGCCCCGCCTTGGCCCAACCCTTTCCCTCCCCTCTCTGCGCGCCCTTCCCCACACGCCCCGCCTTCCCCGTTGCCCCCTCTCTACGCGCCTTTCCTCGAGCGCGCCCTTCGCCGCACGCCCCGCCTTTTGCCCAACCCTTTCCCTCCCCCTCTCTGCGCGCCCTTCCCCACACGCCCCGCCTTCCCCGTGCCCCCACTCTCTGCGCGCCTTTCCTCGGGCGCCCCCTTCGCCGCACGCCCCGCCTTTGCCCAACCCTTTCCCCGCCCCCTCTCTGCGCGCCCTTCCGCACACGCCCCGCCTTCCCCGTGCCCCCACTCTCTACCGCGCCTTTCCTCGGGCGCCCCCTTCGCCGCACGCCCCGCCTTGGCCCAACCCTTTCCCCTCCCCCTCTCTGCGCGCCCTTCCCCACACGCCCCGCCTTCCCCGTGCCCCCACTCTCTACGCGCCTTTCCTCAGGCGCCCCTTCGCCGCACGCCCCGCCTTGGCCCAACCCTTTCCCTCCCCCTCTCTGCGCCCTTCCCCACACGCCCCGCCTTCCCCGTGCCCCCACTCTCTGCGCGCCTTTCCTCGCGCGCGCCTTCGCCGCACGCCCCGCCTTAGCCCAACCCTTTCCCTGCCCCCTCGCTGCGCGCCCTTCCCCACACGCCCCGCCTTCCCCGTGCCCCCACTCTCTACGCGCTTTCCTCGCGCGCGCCCCTTCGCCGCACGCCCCGCCTTGGCCCAACCCTTTCCCTGCCCCACCCCCTTCCCCACACGCCCCCCTTCTCCCCCTCCCTGCGCCCCCCTTCCCCGTGCGCCCCTCCTCTGCGTCCCTCGTCTCTCAGCCCTTCCCTGCCCCGCGCCCTTTCCTGCCCCGCGCCATTTCCCCCGTGCGCCCCTCCTCTGCGCGCCCTTCCCTGCCCCCCTCTCTCGCGCATCCTTTCCCACACGCCCCACTTCCCTATGCCCCCACTCCCTGCGTCCCCTTCCGCGTGCGCCCGCCTTTGCCCAACCCTTTCCCTACCCCACCCCTCCCTGCGCCACCCCCTTCTCTGCCCCGCCCCCCTCTTGCTATGCTCGGCGCATGAAGAACCTGACGCTGAAACAGTTCCGCTATTTCGAGGCCGTCGCCCGCCACGGCCATTTCGGCCGCGCCGCCGAGGCCTGCTCGATCTCGCAACCCGCGCTGTCCATGCAGATAAAAGAGCTTGAGGAAACCCTGGGCGTGCCGCTCCTTGAACGCGCGGTGCGGCAGGTGCGGCTGGCCGCCTTCGGCGAGGTTTTCCTGGTCCATGTCCGCAAGGTGCTGGTGGCCGTCGACGAAATGGAAAGCCTGGCCCGCGCCGCCTCCGGCACGCTGTCGGGCCGGCTGCGGCTGGGCATCATCCCCACCATCGCGCCCTATCTCCTGCCGGCAATCATTGCCCGGCTGACCGCGCTCTTTCCCGGCCTCGACCTTCACCCGCGCGAAACCATCACCCCCAGGCTCCTCGAAGAGGTGATGGACGGCCGCCTCGACGCCGCCATCCTGGCGCTGCCGGTCTCGGAACCGGGCCTGACCGAACTGCCGCTCTTCAGCGAACCCTTCGTGCTGGTGCGCCCGCAGACCGACGCCGGCAAACCGATGCCCCCGCTCGACCGGCTGGGCGAGATGCGGCTCCTGCTCCTGGAAGAGGGCCACTGCTTCCGCGACCAGGCCCTGTCCCTCTGCCGCGCCCCCACAGGCCGCCCGCGCGAAATCCTCGACGGCAGCACGCTCTCCACCCTGGTGCAGATGGTCGGCGCCGGCATCGGCATCACCCTGATCCCGGAAATGGCCGTGGCGATCGAGACCCGCTCGGCCCCGGTGATGACCTCGCGCTTCGCCGATCCGCAACCGACCCGCTCCATCGGCATGGTCTGGCGCCGCTCCAACCCGTTCGAGCCGCACCTGCGACAGGTGGCCCAGGTGGTCCGCGGCGCCGGCCTCGCCCTGCAGACCCCGCCCACCCCGACCGCCTGACCCTTCCCCCGCCTTTCCCTTCCCCCGCCTTTCCCTTCCCCCGCCTTTCCCTTCGGAAAATATCCTGCGGGGAGGTCCGGAGGGGTGCAAAACCCCTCCGGCGCCGGCCAGAGGCGCCCCGCCCCCTAACGCCGCAACAGCGCCAGCAACTCGGGGCTCGCCACCCCCGTCACCGCCAGGCCGCGCGCTGCCTGGAACGCCGAAATCGCCGCCGCCGACTTCGCGCCCATCACCACGTCCGCGCCGCCGGTGTCAAACCCCTTCGCCGTCAGCAGCCGCTGGATCTCCTGCCGCTCGGCCTTGGTCAGCCCCGTCGCATCCGGCCCGAAACTGCGCGACAGCGGCCCCGCCCCGGCCAGCCGGTCGCTCAGATGCCCGACGCCCAGCGCGTAATTCTCGGCATTGTTATACCGCAGGATCACGTTGAAATTCTGCGTCAGCAGAAAGGCCGGCCCGCCGATCCCCCCCGGCGCGATGATCGACCCGGTCGCCAGCCCGCGCCCGCTGGCCGCGCGCACGCCCCGCGCCTGCCAGTCCGCCGCCGACCGCCCCTTGCCGCGCCCCAGCAGCCCGCCGTCGAACCCCGCCGGCAGCACCACCTCCATCCCCCAGGGCAGGCCCGCCGCCCATCCCGACCGGCTCAGATAGGCCGCGGTCGAGGCCAGCGCATCCGTCGGATCCTCGCCCCAGATATCGGCGCGCCCGTCACCGGTATGATCCACCGCAAAGGCCAGATAGCTGGTCGGAATGAACTGGGTATGCCCCATCGCCCCCGCCCAGCTGCCGGTCATCTGCCCCGCCGTGGTATCGCCGCGCTGCAGGATCTTCAGCGCCGCGGTCAGCTGGTCCTCGAAGAACGCCGCCCGCCGCCCCTCATAGGCCAGCGTCGACAGCGCCGAGACCACCGGCACATTGCCCCGCCGCGTGCCAAAGAAGCTCTCCAGCCCCCAGACCGCCGCAATGATCTGCGCATCCACGCCATAGCGCGATTGCAGCCCCTTCAGCACGCCCCCCCAGGCCGCGTATTTCTGCCGCCCCAGCGCCAGCCGCTCGTCCGAGGCGGCGATGTTCAGGTAATCCTCGGTGCTGCGCTTGAACTCGGTCTGGTTGCGGTCCTTCTCGATCACCTCGGGCAGAAAGCCCGCGCCGCGAAAGGCCGCATCTATGGTCGCCTGCGACAGGCCGCGCCCCGCCGCCCGGCCCTTGTAGGCCGCGACCCAGGCATCCCAGCCGGCATTCGGCACCGGCCGCGGCGGCGGCACCTGCCCGCCGGGGCCGCGCGCGCCCGCGCCACCGCCCCCGGCCCCACCGCCCAGGGTCGGGCCAACACATCCCGAAACCAGCGCCGCCAGCGCCGTCAGGGTAAGAAACCGCCGTGAAATCATCTGCCTGCCCGCCCGTCTGCTCTTGTGCCTGGCCCCCAGCCTAGCCGATCGCATCCCCGCCGCAAAGCCCGGCTCCCCCCCCGGCCGCCACCCCCTCGGCAATCCCCCGCACATCCCGCCGCCCCCGCCCCTTTCCGCCCCGGACCTACCCCGCCCCTTTCCGCCCCGACCTACCCTGCCCAGACCTCCCTGACCCGCCCCGTCAAGCCGGCCCACCTCAGCCCAAACCGCCCCCGCCGCGCCAAACCCTCCCCCCGGCAATCCCCCGCACATCCCGCCGCCGCGCCAAACCCGCCCCAGCCGCCGGGCCAAGCCGCCCAAACCAGCCCAGCCTGCCCCGCGCCCGAAGGCCCGCCATCCCGATCTTGCCCCCATCCCGGCCACCCGTCCCGGCGTTGCCTTGGCCCCTACGTCCTTGGCCCCTACGTCCCTTGCTCCCGCCCTCGTCCTTGCCCCGGCCTTCCCTTTGCCCCAGCCTTCCCTTGCGTCCCCACCACGCGACCCGACGCGCCCACAGGCAACATCCCCCTACCGGCCGCCCCGCCGCCAGAGCCCGCGCCAACCGCCCAGAGCCGGGCAACAGCCAGTCCCGGCGGGGCCGGCAGCCGCCCTCCCGCGCCCGCAAGGGCAAGGGGACCAGACGGCGGGGTGAACCCCGTCCTACAGAGTCTCTCACGCGCTGACGCGGCCAAGGGGGCCAGTGCATTCCGCCCCCCGCTCAACCGAAGCGCCACCCCGCACGTCCACCGGCCACAGCCCTCACCCGCCCGGAGACTGCGTCCGCCCCCCCACCCACGCGCCAGACCACCGTGCCCCCGCGCCCCGTGCAAGTTCTCCCAGGCTGCCCCTTCTCCCAGATTGCCCGCCCCCACTTCCGCACGCCGTCAGGCACTGCCCCCTGCCAGCCTTCCCGCGCTTCCCACCGCCAAAACCCGCCCCACCCGCTTCTGCGGGCAACCGGCCCACCGCGTTCCAGCCCCGCCCTACCGGCTCCCTTGGACGCGCAGACAGGCCTCGTCGACCCGGTCACCCCCCACCGCCCGAAGGGGTGCGAGGCGGCCAGATCGAATGTCGCTTGGGAAGGTTGGGAGCGGAGGGCGGAACACCTCATTGGCGGCACCGAGGTGGCGAACTGGACTCCGACTTTCCGATGTCACTATCCCGGATCGAAATACAGCGACGCCCGGCCGAAATCAACGAGACCGCCGCCCTCCACCTCCGGCGCGCCTGCGGTGCGCGGGCATGGGTCCGGGGGCATGAAGCGGCGCCTGGTCCGCCCTCGCGGGCGCTGCACGGTGGGCCTCCATCACCGACGGAACTTTCGGACCCCCAGGCCATCCTCAGCAAATGCAGGAGACTTTGCTGCAGCACCTTGGTTGGGAATTTAGCGATTATCCCCTCCGAAATCAACGTGACCGCGGCCACGACCGCCCTCAACCTCCCGCCCGCGCAGGCGCGGGGAAAGGGAGTATGTCTTCCTCCTGAAAATCACGGCGGGCAGATCGCTCTCCCAGCTGGCGCACGCGCGGGGATAAGGATGGGTGACGACCTGATGACGGCAGGCCTGAACCTCTCGCTCGCGCACGCGCGGGAAAGGAGTTCCGGCTTTCCAAGGCAGGAACCACCCTGCTGTAACTGGCTCGCGCGCACGCGCGGGGAAAGGAGCCCGCCATTTCATCCTGGCAAAATACTCGGGTTCTGCGCCCGCGCAGGCGCGGGGAACAGGAGGATCTGTCGCTTGTGGCCTCCACGGGGGCTGCCCCGCCCGCGCACGCGCTGGAAAGGCGCCGTCGCCTTCCGGAAACAGACAAGGTCTCGCACATGCACGGGCGGGGTAGCGGGACCGTCACGGCACCTGCTGGGAGGCCTGACGGACATTCTCGGCACACGCAGGCGCGGCCAAGGGGGGACCGGGCGGCGGGGTGAACCCCGCCCTACCGGCTCCCGCCTCACGCTCCCTGCGGACAAGGGGCAGCGCAACGGCTTGCCACCGTTCCCGGCGTCGCGCGCTCACCCGCACAGGCCGGCCCCCGTCACCCTAGTCACCTCTATGCTTCCCGCCAGTCACACAGCCCACCCCCTGAACCAACACGGGCAACGGCCGCCCCGCCACCAGGCCTCCCCCCCGGGACAAAGGGTTAACACTTCGTGAATTCTGTAGTGACAAGCCTTTGAATTCATTGCGTCCGCGCCCCGTCCCACACCGGGACGCCCCTATTCCCCGTCCTGCCGCTTCAGCTTCCAGGCGATCTGCCGCAGCATGCCGTGAAAGGTCTGGACCTCGGCCCGGGTCAGCCCCAGCCGCCCCCACATGTTCCGCAGGTTGGCCTTCATGGCCGGAACTTTTTCCGGCGGATGGAAGAAGCCCGCCGCCTCCAGCCGGTCCTCGGCCGCCAGCGCCTGCACCTCGGCCCCGTTCGCTGTGTCCTGCCCGCCAGCTCCAGCACCGCGGCCGGCACCTCCGTGCCCTGCCGGCCCCATTCATAGGCCAGGAGCAGCACCGCCTGCCCCAGGTTCAGCGAATAGAACTCGGGGTTCACCGGCACGGTCAAATGATGCGGCATTGGCCTGCACGATATCGTCGTTTTCCAGCCCGGCGCGCCCTGGCCCGAACATCACGCCCACCCGTTTGCCCTGCGCCGCCAGGGTCCGCGCCATCGCCATGGCCCGCTCGGGCGTCACCACCTCCTTGACCAGCTCGCGCCCCCGCGCCGTGGTGGCAAATACAAAGTCGCAATCGGCCACTGCCCCGGCGACGTCGCCGAACCGCCCCGCGACATCCAGCACCCGCCCCGCGCCCGAGGCCATCGCCACCGCCTTGGGGCTGGGCCAGCCGTCGCGCGGGTCGACCACCCGCATCCGTCCAGGCCAAAGTTCAGCATCGCCCGCGCCGCGGCACCGATATTCTCGCCCATCTGGCCGGACCAGGATGAAAACGGGAGAGATCATGGCATTCCTTCGCGCGCAGCACTGGCCGCGTGATACTTGACCCTGCCCCCCGGGCAAGGACGGCCCCGCCCCGGGCAACAGCCAAGCCCGGCAAAGGTTGAGCAGCGGCGCCAGACCGTTCCGCCAGACAGTTCCGAGGACCGCCATGGCCGCAGAAGACCGCCCGCAGATCACCCCGATCACCCCGTCGCCCGCTTGCGCTCGAGGATTTCCCTGATCGCCTGGCGCAGGTGCTGACGCGGTCGAGATCGCCTGCCTGCGGCTGTCGCCAACTGAAAGACCCCGACACATTGTCGCGCGCCGCCGATGCCTGCCGCGAGATCGCCCATGCCCGCGATGTCGCCATCGTCATGGACAGCCACATCGCCCTGGCCGAGCGGCTGGGCCTCGACGGCGTCCACCTGACCGACGGCGCCCGCACCGTGCGCCACGCCCGCAAGGAGCTGGGCGCCGATGCCATCGTCGGCGCCTTTTGCGGCGCCAGCCGCCATGAGGGCATCTCGGCCGGCGAGGCCGGCGCCGATTATGTCGCCTTTGGCCCGCTCGGCATCACGGGACTGGGCGATGGCGCGACAGCAGGCCACGACCTGTTCGAATGGTGGTCCGAAATGATCGAGGTGCCGGTGATCGCCGAAGGCGGGCTGACGGCGGAACTGGTGGAAAGATTCGGCCCCGTCACCGATTTCTTCGGCGTGGGCGAGGAAATCTGGACCACCGCCGACCCGGCCGGCGCGCTGAAGGCGCTGCTGGCCCCGCTGGGCTGACGAACCGGCCACATGGCTTGACAGGGGCGGCTTGACCCGGGGCGGCAGGTGCCCAGGGTCAGGACCCATTCCTGTTCCCCCGCCAGCGTGGAAAAATCGGGATGATCAACGGGTTGCGCCCCGCAGCGCGGGGCGTGGATCCCCCGGGCAAGGGGCGCGGGCCGGTGAGCGCCCGATTTCTCCACGCCCGGAGGGTTGGCCGGATTTGACCCCTGCCTGCGTTGCAAGCCCTTGAAATAGGCCCGCTATTCCTGCAGTCTTACGCCTTGTCAGCGGTCAAATTCGGCCAACTGGCGAGGGAAAAGGAATGGGTCCTGACCCTAGCATGGGCAGACCAAAGCCGGACCTAGCAGGGGATCACCATGGCCGACCCGATACCGAACATCGCCCAGAAAGCGCCCTATCCCGTCGAGGTCGAGGCGGGAAAGACCTATTTCTGGTGCGCCTGCGGCCGGTCGCAGAAACAGCCCTATTGCGACGGCAGCCACAAGGACACCGGCTTTACCCCGGTGAAATTCACCCCCGAGACCAGCAAGAAGGTCTGGCTTTGCGGCTGCAAGCATTCGGCCAACAAGCCGTTCTGCGACGGCACGCACAAGACGCTATAGGGCCTGCCTGACATTCGGTGGCCCCGGCATCTGGCGATGCCGGAGCCCGCCCCTTGCGCGCAGGGGCGCGGCGTTACAGCCAGAAGGGCGGAACGCCATAGTAATCGTAGGACCGGCGCAGGAAATCGCGGTTGGCCTGCCAGTCTTCGGGCCGCGCCGGGGCAGAGGCCACCTGCGCCGCGGTCAGGTCGGTGACGTAACCGCCGCGCGCCACGTCGTAATGCAGCTTTTTCCACGGGATCGGGTGCTGGCCGGCGCCCAGCCCGAAGAAGCCGCCAAACCGCATCACCGCGCAGGAGATCTGGCCCGAGGCCTTGTCGATCATCAGGTGGTCGATATGGCCCAAGAGGTCGCCGGCGGTGGAAAAGACGTTGGTGCCGTTCACCTCGGAACTGGACACCATCGAATGGCCGGAGACGGGCATCTGCGCTTGCTGTTGCATCGTAACGCTCCTGTTCCTGTGCCAGATCGCACAATCAGAAGCGGAACGCCGCAAGGCAAGCGCCGGTTCCGCGCCGGGCGGGCCTTGCGCCAGCTATGGCCGATTGCCGCCCATTTGTCGGCCAGAATTGGCCGATTGCCCTGCTGCGGCCGGTTCCGGCGCGCGATCCGGGCCAGCGCCGATTCGGTGCCGCGACGGGGGTCGCCACAACCACGGATTGCAACCCGCAACCCCCCGGCAAATCTGCATTTTCTGTTCGGAATTTGCCGAGACTCGGTTAGTCTGCGGCCGCGGGCAGGATGCCCGTGAACAGATGGAGACGCAGCATGAGTATCTCGCGCGGTTTCCTTGTGATTGCGCCAGTTTACCTGGCAATCGGTGTTCTTTTCGGCATGTACATGGGGGCGACGGGCGACCACGCGATGGCGCCGGTTCACGCCCACATAAATCTTTTGGGCTTCACCCTGATGATGGTCTTCGGGATGGCCTATCACCTGGTCCCGGCGGCGGGCGATTCGATGCTGGGCCGGGTGCATTTCTGGCTGCACCAGGCCGGGGCGCTGGTGTTGCTGATCATGTTGGTCCTGCTTTTCACCGACCGGCTGACCGAGGCGGCGATGGTGCCGGTGGCGCCCCTGGCCGAACTGGCGGTTCTGCTGGGCGTGCTGATCTTTGCCCTGAACATGCTGCGCCACGCGCGGTAACGGCCGGGGCCGGAACGGGGGGCGGCGGTGCGCTGCCGCCCCCCAGCCGATCAGCCCCCTATCCGACCAGGATGACCGCCCAGGCCAGCCCGCCGGCCAGCGCCGCCAGCGCCACGCCCGCGCTGGCGCAATCCTTGGCCTTTGCGGCCAGCGGATGAATGTCGGTCGAGATGTGGTTCACCGCCTCTTCGATGGCGGTGTTCAGCAATTCGGCGGCCAGGATCAGCAGCCCCAGCGCCAGGATCAGCGCCCGTTCGGCGGGCGTCAGGTCCAGCGCAAAGGCAAGGGCGGCGGAAAGCAGGTTGACCAGGGTCCATTGCCGCAGGGTCTTTTCGCTGGCCCAGGCGGCGGACCAGCCCCGGAGGCTGAAGATCACCGTATTGGCAAAGCGCCGCGCCTCGGCCCGCAGAAATTCCATCGCAATCCCCCCGCTTGTGGCGCCCGACGCCCGCGGCGAAGGCTAACCCGCCTTGCGCCGGGCGTCGAGAAAGGCGCGCACGCAGGTGACGACATGGGCAAACCGGTCGCCGCCCAGATGCACGCCGCCATACCAGCGGGTGACGACGACGACGGTATCGGTCAGCCCTTCGCGTTCCAGCATGCGCAGGATCACCGCGCCGGCCCCGGATTCGCCGTCGTCGTTCTTCAGCGGCCCCTCGGTGGCCGACAGCATGGCCCAGCTGTTGTGCGTCGCCTTGGCAAAGCGTTTCTCGCGCCGGAGGGTGGCGACGAAGGCCTCGGCCCCGGCGCGCCCCTGGGCGGGGCCGCCGGAAACGGCATAGCGCGAACCGCGGTCGCGCAGGACTTCGTCGATGCGGATCATGCCGCCTTGTGGCGCGGCGGCCGGCGGGCGTCAATGGCGGGGCGGCCCGAAGGTTTCGCGGTCAGATCGTCAGCGCCTCGATCACGCTCTTGTTCGGGCAAAAGCCGGGCATCGCGGTTTCCGCCCCCGAATGCGCCAGCCAGCGGTCGCAACATTCGACCTCGGAACAGGCTTCGCAGCGGGTGACGATATGCGACAGCTCATCCCGGCTGAGCCAGCCCTCGACCACCGCCTGCGACAGGTTCACCCCGGAAATCCGGGCCATGGCGCGGGTCAGCCACCAGGCGCGCGGCGCCTCTGCATATCCGATCATCTGCGGTCCTCCGTGCTGCGGGCCATCGTGACAGAATGGCAGTCGGGCGCCTGACAGGCTTTGACGCAGATCAACCGGCCACGGGCGAGGGCCGGGCAATGCCGCGGATTTGATGCGTCTGCCCCCTAGCCGCGCAGCCGGGCGACGGTCTGGGCGATCAGCGCCTTGCGGGCGGAATTGCGCGGATGGGTCGACAGGAAACTGTCGCCCGGATCGGGCAGCCGGTCGAAGAAGGCGGCACCGCGGATCGGGTCGAAGCCCGCGGCCAGCGCGATCTCGGTGCCCAGCGCGTCGGCCTCCAGCTCGAACTCGCGGGAATAGCTGCGGGCGCCGGCCTCGGCCCCGGCGGCCTGGGCGGCGCGGATCTCGTCGGGCGGCAGGCCGGCGGTCTGCGCCAGCACCCCGGCCAGGATGGCGCCAGACATCGCCTGGTCCTGCCGGCGCGGAATATGGCCGGCGATGTGATGCGCCGCCTCGTGCCCCATGACAAAGGCCAGTTCGTCGCTGTTGCGGGCCAGCGCGATCAGCGAGAGGGTGAAGATGACATAGGGCCGGCCGCGCCCGTCGACGGTCTGGTAGGCATTGGGCGCAAGGCCGATGCGGTCATCCACGGCGATGGTGATGTCGCAATTCAGCGGCCCGGCGCGGCGGCTGCGGCAATAGGATTCGGCCACGGGTTCGACGCGGTCGACCACAGCGACAAAGGCGGCGGCGGCCGCCCTGGCCGGGTCGGGGGCGACCAGCGCGGGGGGCGGGACCGGCGCTGCGGGCGGCGGGGCCACCGCGACGCAGGCCTGCAGTGCCAGCGCGGCCAGCAGGGCCAGGGCCGGCGACAGGCGGAAACGGGCGGGGCGTGGTGGCGACATGGCGGCAGGCTATCAGCTTCCGCCGGGCGGAAAAGCCCCCCTCACGCAACCGTCACGCGCCCCGCCGCCCGGCGAACCCCACCCGCCATTTCGCCATTGCCCCGCCGGCGGATTTGCGGATAGCCTGCCGCCATGTTCACCATCGAGCACGAATTCGACGCCACCGTCGTCACCCTGGTTGACGAAGGCGGCGACCTGCCGCTGCAAGGCGATGTCATCATCTCGGCCTTCGAGGAATGCGTGACGATCGAGCAGTTCGACGCCGAGACGGATGAAACCGTGGTGATCACCCTGTCGATGGCGCAACTGGCCGACCTGGCCGCGGCACTGAACCTGCCCGAAGGCAGCTACCGGATCGAGCGCAAGCCGGGCTGAGGCTCAGGCCGCGAACAGCCGCGCCAGATCGTCGATCCAGGCCTCTGCAAAGGCATCGAAGCGCGGGCCGGGCTGGCGCCTGTCCAGCGTCGCGGCCATCGGATCGGGGGCGCGGATCGCGCTGCCGCTGAGTTCCTCCAGCACGGCATGGCCGCAGAAGGGCACATGCACCTCGGAATAGCCGCCCTCATGCACCAGCACCAGCCGGCCCTGGCACAGCTCACCCGCCGCCTGTTTCACCCGCGCGGTCATCTGGCGAAAGGTCTCGGCCGTGGCCAGCATCCGCGCCAGCGGGTCGAAGGCCGAGGCGTCGAAGCCGCAGGCGACCACAATCGCATCGGGGCGAAAGCGGTGCAGCGCCGGCATCACGATCCGGTCAAAGGCCGCCAGATAGCCGCGATGGCCCAGGCCGGGCGGCAAGGGTATGTTGATGTTGCTGCCAAAGGCCGCGCCCTGCCCCCGGACATCGGCAGCCCCGGTGTCCAGCGGATAGTTGTTTTCCTGATGCAGCGAGATGGTCAGCACATCGGGGTCGTCCAGAAAGATCGCCTCGGTGCCATTGCCATGATGCACATCCCAGTCGACCACGGCGAAACGCGCGGCGCGGCCTTCGGCGCGGGCGGCCTGGATGGCGATGGCGATATTGGCCAGCAGGCAAAAGCCGTTCGGCCAATCGGGCAGGCAATGATGCCCCGGCGGCCGCGACAGGGCATAGGCATTCGCCACCTCGCCCGACAGCACCGCCCGCAGGGCCTGCACCGACAGGCCGGCCGACAGGGCGGCGATCTCGAAGCCGCCGGGGCCAAAGGGCGTGCGCAGCCCCAGTTCGCCGCCGCCGGCATCCGAGGCGGCCTTGAAGGCCTGCAGATAGCTTTCGGGATGGACGCGCGCCATCTCTTGCCAGCTGGCCGCCGGGGCCGAGCCCGCGCGCAATTCGGCCATCAGCCCGGACACCTCGACCAGGTTCTTCAGCCGCCGCTTGGTTTCGGGGTTTTCCGGCAGGCCGGCGGGCAGCGGCTGCACGAAGCCGCCGACCGGCAGGGTCAGCGCGTAATTGCCGCCGCCATGCCAGAAGCAGCGTTCGTCACAGAAAAATGCAGTGGTCATCGGCCGGTCCCTCTCTTGCCCCCAGATGTGGCACAGGGCAGGCTGCGCGTCAAAGAGAGGAGCCGCCGCCCCATGGCCCGCCGCAGCGACCTGCCCGACCTGACCGCCCTTGCCCGGCCCGGCGCCGAGATCGCCGTGCGGGTGACGCCGAACGCCCGGGCGGCAGGGATCACGCCGGGCGATCCCCTGCGCATCGCGGTGACCGAGGTGCCAGAGGACGGCAAGGCGACCGAGGCGGTGCGGGCGCTGCTGGCCCGCGCTATGGGGGTGGCAAAGACCCGGCTGGTGCTGCTGCGCGGCGCAACCGCGCGGGACAAGCTGTTCCGGCTGGACTGAGCCGCCCAGCCGCAGCCCTGCCCGGCCGAAGACCTGCCTGGCCGCAGCCCTGCCTGGCCGGCGGCGGACGCCTCCGGCGGGAGTATTTTTGCCAAGATGAAATGGCATGCCCCCGCCTGCGATTTCATCTTGGCCCAAATACTCAAAAGGGGGCGAAGCCCCCGCAATGGCACGGGGCTGGAAACCCCCGATGGCCCGGCATAGGTTGCGCGGGCAAACCGAAGGATCGCCCATGCTGACCCGAAACCAGGCCGCTCTCGACTTTCTGTCCACCCGCCGCTCTCGCCCGGCCAAGCTGTTTGGCGACCCCGTGCCCGACCGGGCCGCGCTGGAACAGATCCTGACGCTGGCGTTGCGGGTGCCCGACCATGGCAAGCTGGAGCCCTGGCGGCTGATCGTGCTGCAGGGCGCGGCCTTTGCCCGGCTGGCCGATCTGGCCGAGGCGCGGGCGATCGAGCTGGGCGGGGATGCCGAAAGGATCGCCAAGGGCCGCGGGCAATATGATCTGGGCCGGCTGGCGGTGGTGGTGATCTCTTCTCCGCAGCCGTCGGGAAAGATTCCGCCCGCCGAGCAGTTGCTGTCGGCCGGGGCGCTGTGCATGAACCTGGTCACCGCGGCGACGGCGGCGGGCTGGGGCGCCTCTTGGCTGACCGGCTGGCCGGCGCATGATGCCGGGTTCTGCGCCCGCGGCTTTGGCTGTGCGCCGGGGGAAACCGTGGCCGGCATCGTGCATATCGGCACGCCGCCCGCGGATGGCCCCGACCGGCCCCGCCCCGACCTGGCGCGGCGGGTGGCCTGGGTCGCGGAATGATCCTTGGCAGCTTTGTGCAGGCCCTGGGCCAGTTGGGCGACCCGCGGTTCCGGCGGGTGACCTGGTATGGCATCGGCCTGACGCTGGCGCTGCTGTTCGGCGCCTATGCGCTGTTCCTGCTGGCGATCCAGACCCTGTCGCCGGACGCGATCGAACTGCCGGTGGTGGGGCCGATCAGCGGGCTGCACAGTTTGCTGGGCTGGGCCTCGCTGCTGTTCATGCTGGTGCTGTCGGTCTTTCTCATGGTGCCGGTGGCCGGGGCCTTCTCGGGCCTGTTCCTGGACGACATCGCCGCGGCGGTCGAGGCGCGGCATTACAGCCATCTGCCCCCGGTGCCGCGGGCCGACTGGGGCGGTATCCTGGTCGAGACGCTGAACCTGCTGGGCATGGTCGTGGCGCTGAACCTCTTGATGCTGGGGTTCCTGGCCTTTACCGGGCCGTTCTACGTGCTGATCTTCTGGGCGCTGAACGGCGTGCTGCTGGGGCGGGAATATTTCACCATGGCCGCGATGCGCCGCCTGCCGGCGGCCGAGGCGCGGGCGATGCGCAAACGCAACCGGCTGACGATCTGGATGGCGGGGGTGCTGATGGCGATGCCGCTGTCAGTGCCGCTGCTGGGCCTCTTGGTGCCGGTCCTGGGCGCCGCCACCTTCACCCATCTCTTTCACCGGCTGCGCGCCGCCGGGCGCTGAACCTCAGGGCCGGTCCAGGTGGTGAAAGCCCAGCCGGTTGAAGATGTCGATATCCTTCAGCGTGATCACGCCCGAGATGATGGTGCCCGCGATCGCCGCCCAGATCACCGTGGCGATCAGCGTGGCGATCCAGGCGCTGCGGCCGACATCCTCGGTCGCGGGGGCGCCGGCGGGCGTGCCGGGCACGATCTCTCCGGTCTCGTCCTGCGGCCGGGTGCGGACCTGCAGCACGATGTAGAAGGTCAGGAACCAGGTGACGGAATAAAGGACAAGGGCCGCGGTGATGGTCATACCTGCTCCAGCTCTACCAGGCAGCCGTTGAAATCCTTGGGGTGCAGGAACAGCACCGGCTTGCCATGCGCGCCGATCTTCGGCTCGCCACTGCCAAGGACGCGCGCGCCCTGCGCCTTCAGCCGGTCGCGGGCGGCCAGGATATCCTCGACCTCATAGCAGATGTGATGGATGCCGCCCGACGGGTTCTTTTCCAGGAACCCCGCGATGGGCGATGCCTCGCCCAGCGGGTAGAGCAGTTCGACCTTGGTGTTCGGCAGGGTGATGAAGACCACCGTCACGCCGTGGTCGGGTTCATCCTGCGGCGCCCCCACCTGGGCGCCCAGCGTGTCGCGGTATTGCGCCACCGCGGCCTGCAGGTCCGGCACGGCAATGGCGACATGGTTCAGACGTCCGATCATCCCTGGGCTCCCGGGTTCTTGTCCCGCCTTATGGGCGCAAGCGGCCCCCGGGGGCAAGGGGCCGCGCTGCCGCAGCCGCGGGGAAAATCCGGCGGCGACGGCGTGGCGTTTACCCGGTCTTCACCGTGATCTGCCTAGGCTGCCCCATCCCCGCCGCCAGAGGAGTGTTGCCATGCCCCCCGTCCCGTCCGCCCTGCCCGACGCCATCACCATTCCCCTGCCCGCCTTTGCCCCGGCCGAGGGCCGGTTGCCGCTGGCCGGCGTTACCGTCCTGGCGGTGGAAGACAGCCGTTTTGCCTGTGACGCGCTGCGGTTGCTGTGCCAGCGGTCGGGCGCCCGCCTGCGCCGGGCCGACACGCTGGCCGCGGCCCGCGCCCATCTGCGCACCTACCGGCCCGAGGTGATTCTGGTCGACCTGGGCCTGCCGGACGGGCGCGGCGACGGGCTGATCCGGCAGATCGCCGCAGCGGGGCCGGACCGGCCCGTGCTGCTGGCCACCAGCGGCGACCCCGGCAACCGCGCCCTGGCGCTGGCCGCGGGCGCCGATGGTTTCCTGGACAAGCCCATCGCGGGCCTGCATGCCTTTCAGGCGGCGCTGCTGGCGCATCTGCCCCATCGCCCCGGGCCGGAGGCCCCGGACAGTGGCGAGGTGGTCGCCGACCCGCTGGCGCTGCATGACGATCTGGCGCTGGCCGCCGCCGCGCTGCAGGCCGGCCCGGGGGCCGAGGAACGGCGCTATCTTGCCGGTTTCCTGACCGGGCTGGCCCGCCAGACCCATGACCCCGACCTGGGCGCCGCCTGCGCCGGGCTGGCCGATCCGCATACGGGCCTGCAGCGGCTGTCGCGCCTGTTGGGGGAACGTCTGCAACAGACCGCGCCCTTCCGCCCCGGCGCGCCGTGACGGCCGCCCCTAAAGCGACGGGTCCGAGGCGACACGCACCAGCCGGGTCAGGTCGGACAGCCTTTCGCGCTGTCGCCCCGAGCCGTCGAAATTCGCCGGCGCCAGCCAGGCCCGGAAGGCTTCGGACAGGGCCGGCCAGTCGCCGTCGGTCACCGCGAACCAGGCGGTATCGCGGTTGCGGCCCTTGACCACCAGATGGTTGCGGAACACGCCCTCATAGGAAAAGCCCAGCCGCTGCGCCGCCCGCCGCGATGCCTTGTTCAGCGCGTTGCATTTCCATTCATAGCGGCGATAGCCGGCGCGGAACGCCCAGTCCATCATCAGCCACATCGCCTCGGTCGCCGCCAGCCCGCGCTGCATTTCCGGCGCGATGCAGATATGGCCGACCTCGATCGAGCCGGCCTCGGGCGCGATCCGCAGATAGCTGGCGATGCCGCCGCAATGGCCGGTCTCGACGTTGCGCAGCACGAAAAAGCGCGGATCGGCGGCCGTTTCGCGCTCTTTGGCCCAGCGGTGATAGGCGCCGGCCGAGACGAAGGGGCCGTAGGGCATGTAGTCCCACAGCGCGTCATGGCCGGAAAAGGCGCGGAACAGGTCGGCGGCATGGATATCGGCCGAGAGCGGCTCCAGCCGCACCACCCGCCCTTCCATCGCCTGATGGTCCGGCACAGGCGGCGGCGCCCAGCCCCGAACCTCTGCCCCCAGCCTTGCGTCCAGATCTGTCGCGTTCACTTGCTACCCCCCCCCAAAAAAAATGCCGCCCCCCATGGCCGATGCCGGCAGGCTAGCCCCGGCCCGCGCCATCCGCAAGGCCACGGCATCCCTGCGATTTTCGCGCCCCGCCGATCCGGGCAGCGCGACCCGGGCAAGGGCGCGGTTTGGCTTGACTTGGGCGCATGGCTTGGGGCAATCGGCGCCATTGGGGGCGGCACGAAGGCGGGGCGGCAAGGCGCCGGAGGAGAGCGGGCCAAATGCGCGAGGGGTTTCCCAGGGCGGTCAAGGGCATGGTCGTGGGCCTGCTGGGCGGATCCTTCGATCCGGCGCATGACGGCCATGTGCATGTGACCCGCGAGGCGCTGAAGCGGATGGGCATCGACCGGGTCTGGTGGCTGGTCAGCCCCGGCAATCCGCTCAAGGCACGGCAACCGGCGCCGATGGCGGCGCGGCTGGCCCATGCCCGGCGGCTGATGCAGGACCCGCGGGTGGCGGTCACCGACCTCGAGGCGCGGCTGGGCACGGTCTATACCGCCGACACCATCGCGGCGTTGCAGCGGATCTATCCCGGCGTCACCTTTGTCTGGCTGATGGGGGCCGACAACCTGGCGCAATTCCACAAATGGGGCCGCTGGCGCGAGATCATGCACCGGGTGCCGGTCGGCGTGCTGGCGCGGCCCGGCGCCGGGCTGAAGGCGCGGCTGTCGGTGGCAGCGCAGGTGTTTCGCGGCAACCGCGTCGGCCGGGGCGAGAACCTGGTCAATCGCCGGGCGCCGGCCTGGGTCTTTGTCAACCTGCCGATGAACGATGCCTCCTCGACCGAGATCCGGGCGCGGGGCGGCTGGCGCGACCCGGCGCCGGTCCCCACTCGCCCCTGACCCGCCGCCGGTCAGAAGTGGAAATCGGCGGGGTAGGAATGGATGCCGTCGAAATCTTCCTTGCCCAGCCGCACGCCGGCGGCACGCAGCGCGGCATAGCCCATGGTCAGGTGAAAGAAGAAATTCGGCAGGCCGAACAGGAACAGGAACTGCTCGCCGGTCTGGTCGACATCGGCAAAGCCGGCCTTGTGGCGGATGATCCGCGCCTCGGCCCCCTCGAATTCCGCCGGTTTCATCGCGCCCAGAAGCGCGCGGGCCACCGCCAGCCGGGGGCCAAGGCCCTCGGGCAGGTCGGGCACCTCGCGCCCGGCCAGCAGGCAGGCGACACGGACGGAAAAGCCCGCCGCAATGGCAAATTGCTGGCGGGCCGGAAAGGTATCGGCAATGGCGGCGTCCAGCGCATCGGGCCCCGCCATCGCCACGATGTCGCTGATCCGCGACAGGTAGTGGCGAAAGACGGGAACCGTGGCCTGGTACATCAGCTTTCCTTGGGCACGACCCGCAGGTTCAGTTCGCGCAACTGTTGCAGGGTCGGCTCGCTGGGCGCGTTCATCAACATGTCTTCGGCGCGCTGGTTCATCGGGAACATGATGACCTCGCGGATGTTGGGTTCGTCGGCCAGCAGCATCACGATGCGGTCGATGCCGGCCGCACAGCCGCCGTGGGGCGGCGCGCCGTAGCGGAAGGCCTTGACCATGCCGCCGAAGCGCTTTTCCACCTCGGAGTTCGGGTAACCGGCCAGTTCAAAGGCCTTGAACATGATTTCCGGCTTGTGGTTGCGGATGCCGCCCGAGATCAGCTCATAGCCGTTGCAGGCCAGGTCATACTGATAGGCATGCACCTTGAGCGGGTCGCCGGCCAGCGCCTCCATCCCGCCCTGCGGCATCGAGAAGGGTTGTGGCTGAAGTCGATCTTGCCCTCGTCGGTCTTCTCATACATCGGGAAATCGACGATCCAGGCGAATTTGAAGCAGTTTTCTTCCGTCAGCCCCAGTTCGCGGCCGATCTCGTTGCGGGCGCGGCCGGCGACGGGTTCAAAGACCTCGGGCTTGCCACCCAGGAAGAAGGCGGCGTCGCCAAGGCCAAGGCCCAGTTGCAGCCGGATCGCCTCGGTCCGTTCGGGGCCGATGTTCTTGGCCAGGGGGCCGGCGGCTTCCATGCCCGATCCGTCCTCGGCCTCGCGCCAGAAGATGTAGCCCATGCCCGGCAGGCCCTCTTTCTGGGCAAAGGCGTTCATCCGGTCGGCGAACTTGCGGCTGCCGCCCTTGGGCGCCGGAATGGCGCGGATCTCGTTGCCCTCCTGCTCCAGGAGCTTGGCGAAGATGGCAAAGCCCGAGCCGCGGAAATGGTCGGACACGTCCTGCATCCGGATCGGGTTGCGCAGGTCGGGCTTGTCCGAGCCGAACCATTTCATCGCGTCACGATAGGCGATGCGGGGCCAGTCGGTGGCGACCGCCTTGCCGCGGCCGAATTCCTGAAAGATGCCCTGGATGACCGGCTGCACGGCGGCAAAGACGTCTTCCTGCTCGACAAAGGACATCTCGATGTCGAGCTGGTAGAAATCGGTCGGGCTGCGGTCGGCGCGCGGGTCCTCGTCGCGGAAGCAGGGGGCGATCTGGAAATAGCGGTCGAAGCCCGCCACCATGATCAGCTGCTTGAACTGCTGCGGTGCCTGCGGCAGGGCATAGAACTTGCCCGGATGCAGGCGCGAGGGCACCAGAAAGTCGCGCGCGCCCTCGGGCGAGGAGGCGGTGATGATCGGCGTCTGGAATTCGTTGAAGCCCTGGTCCCACATCCGGTTGCGCAGGGACCGCACCACGTTCGAGCGCAACATCATGTTCTGGTGCAGCTTTTCGCGGCGCAGGTCGAGGAAGCGATAGGTCAGCCGGGTTTCCTCGGGGTAGTCGACATCGCCAAAGACCGGCATCGGCAGGTCGCCGTCGACCGCGCCCAGCACGGTCAGGCCGGTGGCATAGACCTCTATCTCGCCGGTCGGCAGCTTGGGGTTCACCAGGCTGGCGTCGCGGGCCTTTACCCGCCCGTCGACCGAGATCACCCATTCCGAGCGCAGCTTCTCGATGTCGCGGAAGGCCGGGCTGTCGCTGTCGGCCAGCACCTGGGTGATGCCGTAATGGTCGCGCAGGTCGATGAACAGCACGCCGCCGTGGTCGCGGACGCGATGCACCCAGCCGGCAAGGCGGACGGTTTCGCCGACATGGGTCTTGTTCAGCGCGGCGCAGGTGTGGCTGCGGTAGGCATGCATCGTCATTCCCCTTTCGAGGGCTCGAAATTCCATCGCGCCGATACACCCCGGCACGGCGGGCAAGTCAAGCCCGACCGTTGCGGGTGCGGCTGGCGGCGGAGCCTCCGGCGGGAGTATTTTTGCCAAGATGAAGCGGCAGGCGCGGGGTCAGGCCGCCCAGCGCGCCGGGATCAGCCCGCGCAGCGCATTGCCGACCCAGAGCCGGACATGCGGCAGGTCGGCGGCGGCCAGCACCTCTTCGCGGCAGGCGAGTTCGGCGCGCAGCACGCCCGGCAACAGGCCGCAGGACAGCGGCGGGGTGCGCATCCCCTGGCCGCGGTCGAAGAACAGCGTGGTGATGGAGCCGTCGCAGACCTGGCCGAGTTCGTTGAGGAAGATCACCTCGTCCAGCCCCTCGGGCAGGGTGGCGCGGGCCTGGTCATAGGCGGCGCGGTTGCTGGACTTGACCCTTAGCCAGGGATCGGCCGAATGCAGCCGCGCGGCGGCAAGGCCGAGCCGCCAAGAGGGCCTGGAGGGCGGCAGCGGATGGGTTTCCCATTGTGTCTGCCCGGCCGCGTCCAGCGTCAGCCGCAGCCGCGCCGGTTCGGCGGGACCCTGCGGCACCACATCGGGGCAGGACCAGCCCAGGAGCGCGGCGCTGCGGGCCAGCCGTGCCCGGTGCAGCGGCCAGCGCGGGGCGGCGGCGCCGTCCCAATAGAGCGTCTCGATCAGCCTCAGCCCCGGCTGACGGCCGCCTTCACGAAGCGCGCTTTCCACAGCGCCTCCTCCCATTCGCCGGCGACGGTGGAGCCATGCGTCAGCCCGCCGCCCACATTCATCACGATATCCCGCCCGCTGACCGACAGGGTGCGGATCGCCACCGAGAAATCGGCGCTGCCATCCGGGGCCATCCAGCCGATCGCGCCGCAATAGACGCCGCGCGGGGCGGGTTCGACCTCGCGGATGATCTCCATCGCGCGGATCTTGGGCGCGCCGGTGACCGAGCCACAGGGAAACAAGGCCGCCATCAGCGACGGCAAGGCCGGCGCCGCCGCCATCTGGCCGACAATGGTCGAGGTCATCTGATGCACGGTCGAATAGGCCTCGATGGCATAGAGCGCCGGCACCTTGACCGAACCGACCCGCGCCAGCCGCGAAATGTCGTTGCGCAGGAGATCGACGATCATCAGGTTCTCGGCCCGGTCCTTGACCGAGACCTGCAAGGCCGCGGCCAGCGCCGCGTCGCGCGCCGGATCGGCATCGCGCGGCGCGGTGCCCTTCATCGGGCGGGCGGTGATCTTGCCGGCGGGATCGAGGTGGAAGAACAGTTCGGGGCTGCGCGAGACGATCACCGGCCCATGGCCCGCGCCCAGATCGACATAGGCGCCATGCCCCACCGCCCCGGTGCGCCGGAACGCGCCATAAAGGCCCAGGGCCGTGCCCTGCGCCAGTTGCGCCCGCATCGGGAAGGTCAGGTTGACCTGATAGCAGTCGCCCGCGGCGATATAGCCAAAGACGCGCCGGGCGGCATTGCCATAGGCGCGGCGGCCGATCACCGGCATTGGCGCGGTCATCGTGGTGGCCAGCCCCTCGGTCGCCGCGCGGTCCAGCGCAGGCCCGGCCGGTTGCGGCCCGTCGAACACCCCCAGCAGCACCAGGGGGCCGGGGCGCCTGCGCGGCATCAGCCGGGCCAGCCGGGGTTCCAGCACATAGCCCGCCTCATAGGCGATGTAGCCGGCCAGCCAGGCGCCCGCGGTCCGCGCGGCCTCGGCCTGGGCCAGGGCGCGGGCCACCTCGGCCGGTTTCCACGCGGCGATCACGGTGCGCGGCGCGTCAAACAGCGCCGGGCTGCCCGATGGACCATGTTCCAGAAGGATCACCGCGCGCCCCCGTTTGCTGTCTTTCCCATAGGCCGAACGCCCCGGCCATGCCAGCCCCCTTTCCGCCACCCCGCCCGGCATTTGCGACATTGCCGCCGCGGCCGCGGGCCGGATTTCCCTGCCGGTTTCCAACGGGGCGGCCGCCAGTTCCCGAGCGCCCTGCCCCGCCGGTTGGCCGCGCCGGTTTGCCCCTTGCGCCCCCGCCTCTTCTGTCTATAACGCCCGACAATTTGCGCGACACCAAGGGGACCGACATGCCGAAGCGGACAGATATCCACTCGATCATGATCATCGGAGCCGGCCCCATCGTCATCGGCCAGGCCTGCGAGTTCGACTATTCCGGCGCCCAGGCCTGCAAGGCGCTGCGCGAGGAAGGCTATCGCGTCATCCTGGTCAACTCGAACCCGGCAACGATCATGACCGACCCCGGTCTGGCGGATGCGACCTATATCGAGCCGATCACCCCCGAAGTCGTCGCCAAGATCATCGAGAAGGAACGCCCCGACGCCATCCTGCCGACGATGGGCGGGCAGACCGGGCTGAACACCGCGCTGGCGCTGGCCGACATGGGCGTGTTGGAAAAGTTCAACGTCGAGCTGATCGGAGCCAAGCGCGACGCCATTGAAATGGCAGAAGATCGCAAGTTGTTCCGCGAGGCGATGGACCGGATCGGGCTGGAAAACCCCAAGGCCACCATCGTCGCGGCGCCCAAGGTGAACGGCAAATATGACATCGCCGCCGGCCTGCGCCAGGCGATCGAGGCGCTGGACTACGTCGGGCTGCCCGCGATCATCCGCCCCGCCTTTACCCTGGGCGGCACCGGCGGCGGCGTCGCCTACAACCGCGACGATTACGAAGCCATCGTGAAATCCGGGCTGGAAGCCAGCCCCGTCGCCCAGGTGCTGGTCGACGAAAGCCTGCTGGGCTGGAAGGAATACGAGATGGAGGTGGTCCGCGACAAGGCGGACAATGCCATCATCATCTGTTCCATCGAGAACGTCGATCCGATGGGCGTGCATACGGGTGATTCCATCACCGTCGCGCCGGCCTTGACCTGACCGACAAGGAATACCAGATCATGCGCAACGGCTCGATTGCCGTCTTGCGCGAGATCGGCGTGGAAACCGGCGGGTCGAACGTGCAATGGGCGATCAACCCGGCCGATGGCCGCATGGTGGTGATCGAGATGAACCCGCGCGTGTCTCGGTCCTCTGCGCTGGCGTCCAAGGCGACCGGCTTCCCATCGCCAAGATCGCGGCGAAACTGGCGGTCGGCTATACGCTGGACGAGCTGGACAATGACATCACCAAGGTCACGCCGGCCAGCTTCGAGCCGACGATCGACTATGTCGTGACCAAGATCCCGCGCTTTGCATTCGAGAAATTCCCCGGCTCGGAACCCAACCTGACCACGGCGATGAAATCGGTGGGCGAGGCCATGGCGATCGGCCGCACCATCCATGAATCGATGCAGAAGGCGCTGGCCTCGATGGAAACCGGCCTGACCGGTTTTGACGAGATCGAGATCCCCGGCGCCCCCGACCGCGCCGCCATTTCCAAGAAGCTGTCCGAGGCCACCCCGACCGGCTGCGGGTGATCGCCCAGGCGATGCGCGAGGGGTTCTCGGACGACGAGATCCAGGCCATCACCGCCTTTGACCCCGGTTCCTGGCCCGCATCCGCGAGATCATCGAGACCGAGGCCAAGGTGCGCAAGGAAGGCCTGCCGCTGACCGCCGAGGGGCTGCGGGCGCTGAAGATGATGGGCTTTTCCGATGCGCGGCTGGCCCGGCTGACCGGGCGCGACGAGGGTCAGGTGCGCCGCGCCCGCCGCAACCTGGGCGTCACCGCCGTCTTCAAGCGGATCGACACCTGCGCCGCCGAGTTCGAGGCGCAGACGCCCTACATGTATTCCACCTACGAAACCCCAGCGATGGGCGACGTGGAATGCGAACCCGCCCCACCGGCGCGAAGAAGGTGGTGATCCTGGGCGGCGGCCCGAACCGGATCGGTCAGGGCATCGAGTTCGACTATTGCTGCCGCCACGCCTGCTTTGCGCTGACCGGCGCGGGCTATGAAACCATCATGGTCAACTGCAACCCCGAGACGGTCTCGACCGACTACGACACCTCGGACCGGCTGTATTTCGAACCGCTGACGCTGGAACATGTGCTGGAAATCCTGCGGGTCGAGCAGGAAAACGGCACGCTGCACGGCGTCATCGTCCAGTTCGGCGGCCAGACGCCGCTGAAGCTGGCCAATGCGCTGCACGAGGAAGGCATCCGATCCTGGGCACCACGCCCGACGCCATCGACCTGGCCGAGGACCGTGAGCGGTTCCAGCAGCTCTTGCACAGGCTGGGGCTGAAACAGCCGGTCAACGGCACCGCGCGGTCGCGCGACGAGGCCTTCCGCGTTGCCCGCGAGGTTGGCTATCCGCTGGTGATCCGCCCCTCTTTCGTGCTGGGCGGCCGCGCGATGGAAATCATCCGCGACGATGCGCAGCTGGAACGCTACATCTCGACCGCGGTGCAGGTCTCGGGCGACAGCCCGGTGCTGCTCGACAGCTATCTGTCGGGCGCGATCGAGGTGGATGTCGACGCGCTGTGCGACGGCACCAACGTGCATGTCGCGGGCATCATGGAACATATCGAGGAAGCGGGCGTCCATTCCGGCGACAGCGCCTGCTGCCTGCCGCCGCATTCGCTGACGCCCGACACCATCGCCGACCTCAAGCGCCAGACCGTCGAAATGGCCCGTGCGCTGAACGTGGTCGGGCTGATGAACGTGCAGTTCGCCATCAAGGACGGGGTGATCTATGTCCTCGAGGTGAACCCGCGCGCCAGCCGCACCGTGCCCTTCGTGGCCAAGGCGACCGACAGCGCCATCGCCTCGATCGCCGCGCGGCTGATGGCCGGAGAGCCGCTGTCGAACTTCCCCGCCCGCGCGCCCTATCCCCAGGGCGTCGGCCCCGACACCGACCTGCCGCTGGCCGATCCGCTGACCCTGGCCGACCCGCAGACCCCCTGGTTCTCGGTGAAAGAGGCGGTGCTGCCCTTTGCCCGCTTCCCCGGCGTCGACCCGATGCTGGGGCCGGAAATGCGCTCGACCGGCGAGGTGATGGGCTGGGACCGCAGCTTTGCGCTGGCCTTCCTCAAGGCGCAGATGGGCGCCGGCACGATCCTGCCCGAGGCGGGGCGCGTCTTCCTCTCGGTCAAGGACACCGACAAGACCGAGGCGCTGGCCGCCGCCGCCCGCGACCTGGTGGCGATGGGCTTCGAGATCGTGGCGACCAGGGGAACGGCCAGCTGGCTGAATGCCGCCGGCGTGGCCTCGACCCTGGTGGCCAAGGTCTACGAAGGCCGGCCGAACATCGTGGACCGGCTGAAGAACAACGACATCGCGCTGGTGATGAACACCACCGAGGGCACCCAGGCCATCAGCGACAGCCGCGACATCCGCCGCGTCGCACTGATGGACAAGATCCCCTATTTCACCACCGCCGCCGCCAGCATCGCCGCCGTCGAGGCGATGAAGGCCCGTGGCGAAGGCTATGGCGTGCGCACCCTGCAGGGCTGACGCCGCCCCCCCTGGGGGCCTTTGGGCGCCGGGCGGAGGGCCTCAGCCGTCGCCCATCGCCGCGCGCCAGTGCCGGCGGCACAGGCTCTGATAGGTCTCGTTGCCGCCGATGACGACCTGCGCGCCATCCTTCAGCGCCACGCCGTCCGGCCCCTTGCGCACCACCATCGTGGCCTTCTTGCCGCAATGGCAGATGGTGCGCACCTCGCGCATCTCGTCGGCCCAGGCCAAAAGCGCGGCCGAGCCGGGAAACAGGTTGCCCTGGAAATCCACCCGCAGCCCGTAGCACATCACCGGCACCTTCAGGTCATCGACCGCGTGGGCCAGTTGCCAGACCTGTTCCTTCGACAGGAACTGCGCCTCGTCGACAAAGACGCAGGCGACCGGCCCCTGCCGCAGCCGGGCGGCGATCTTGGCGAACAGGTCCTCGCCGGGGGCAAAGGTGTCGGCGTCGCAGCCGATACCGATGCGGCTGCCGATCCGGCCCTGCCCGGCGCGGTTGTCGAATTGCGCGGTGATCAGGTAGGTCTGCATCCCGCCTTCGCGGTAGTTGTGCGAGGCTTGCAGCAGCAGGGTCGACTTGCCTGCATTCATCGTCGAATAGTGAAAGTAGAGCTTGGCCATGGCGATGCCCTAACCAGCGCCGCGGCGCTTGGCAAGCGCCGCGGGACCGGTCACCCCGGCCACAGGGGCCGGGCGCAGGATCACAGGAAAAGGCAGGGCGGGGGGCATTGCAGTGGCCCGATACGTGTTACACTGACAAGCATCTTGCCAAAACCGGTCAAGACGGGCCCGCCGCACTTCGAGAGAACCTCGCCGCCCTGCTTGCGCAACGCATGCACGGCGGACCCCCACCCTAAGCCGGTGCTGGGGACACCGGCCACTCGCTACCGTTCCAGACGTCTGGAACGTCTTTATCAATGACAAAGCCTTTCCCGGGGATTAATGGGAAAAGCTGTAGTGATTTCCCCCCTGCGGACGAGGGGACCGACCGGAGAGCCTGATGTCGAACGGCAGTTACCTGAAGAAGCACACCGAAGCCCTGGTGAAAGACGTTGGTATCGAGGCTGCCTGCGAACTGACCGGCAAATCCGAGGCCACGCTGGGCCGCATTACTCGGACAGCGACGAACATGACGACCGCTTCATGCCGATCGATGTCGTCGCCCAGCTCGAGGCCGCCTCGCGCTTCCGCATGTCACCTCGGCGCTGGCCGATCTCAAGGGGATCACCCTCAGCTATGACGGCGAAAGGCGCAATGCCGGCGGCCGGGGCGTGAACCAGGACGTGGTGGCCCTGGCCCAGCGTTTCGCCATGCTGATGAGCGAATACAATTCCGCCATCAGCGACGGCAAGATTTCCGTGAACGAGGCCAAGCGCCTGCTGCGCGAGACCCTGGCCATCCAGCAGGTCATCCTCGAGATGAAGCTGAACCTGGAAGAAGAGGTCAGCTAGGCCGACCTCTCGCCGTCAGCGGCCGGGCCGGCGCTTTGGCGCGTGGCTGCCGCCCTGCGGCCGCGGCTTGGCGCCCTGCGCCCCCGCATGCGGCGCCCCCTGCGGCCGGCCCGCCGGCTTGCCCGCCGGTTTGCCCGCGGCACCCGCGGGGCGTGGCGCCGAAGGCTTGGCCGTCAGCTTCTGGCCCTGCCGCCCGCCCCCGCCCGGACGCTGGCCGCGGTTCTGGCCCGGCCTCGGCGCCGCGGCCACCACATCGGCCGCCCAGGGCGCACCGCCGATCACCGGCAGCGTCTTCTTCTGCAGCTTTTCGATCGCTTGCAATTCGCCCATCTCGGCCGGGGCACAAAAGCTGATGCTCGACCCCTCGGCGCCTGCCCGGGCGGTGCGGCCGATGCGGTGAACGTAGTTTTCCGGCACATTGGGCATGTCGTGGTTGTAGACATGCCGCACCGTCGGAATGTCGATACCGCGCGCCGCCACATCGGTCGCCACCAGCACGTCGACCTGGCCGGCCTTGAATTCCGCCAGGATGCGGTCGCGCTGGTTCTGGCTGCGGTTGCCGTGGATCGCGCCGACGCGAAAGCCCCATTGCGCCAGCACCTTGGCCAGCTTGTCGGCGCCATGCTTGGTGCGGGAAAACACCAGCGCCTGTTCCCCCGGATGCTTCTTCAGATAGTCTTCCAGCAGCCGCGCCTTGTCGCCGTTGGGAATGTAATGCACCCCCTGCGTCACCTTCTCGGCGGGCTTGCCGGGCGGGGCGACCTGCACCTTGACCGGGTCGCGCAGATAGGTGTCGGCGATCTCGGTGATGTCCTTGGGCATGGTGGCCGAGAACATCAGCGTCTGGCGCCGCAGCGGGATATGCTTGGCGATGCGGGCGGTATGTGGACAGTTCGGCGTCCGGCATGGGTCGCCTGTCCGCGTCCGGATAGGCCGTATTTTCCCGTGTTGACATCGCCGCGTTCCAGCAGGTCGATCAGCCGGGTTCATGTCGCCATCAGCACGTCGGCGCCCCGGGTCAGGGCCTGGCCTGCTTGTTGATCGAGGCGCCGCCCACCACCATCAGCACCTTGATATGCGTGCCCTTGGTAAAGGTCTCCAGGTTGTCCTTGATCTGCAAGGTCAGCTCGCGCGTCGGCGCCAGGATCAGTGCGCGCACATGGCGCGGACCGGGGGCGCGCTCGGCCCAGCAGGCGGTGCAGCAAAGCGGCAGGCCAAAGGCCGCGGTCTTGCCCGTCCCGGTCTGCGCCAGGCCCATCAGGTCGCGGCCCTGCATGATGTGCGGGATCGCCTGGCCTGGATCGGCGCGGGGGCCTTCAGCGTGGTCTTTTCCAGCGCGGGCCAGCAGTTTGGGCGACAGGCCCAGATCGGCGAAAGTGGTCATCGGTCTTTCCATACGTCAAGGAGCAGCGACCTCGCCCCCGGAGATTTCCGGCCGCTGTGCCGCAAGCGGCGCCCCTGGCGTGATGGTGGGAACCTTCGTCCGGTCCCTTGGGTGCTCACGCGGTACAGGAGGTCGGACCGCGCCCAGATGGGGGTTTCGCCGATGTCAACCGCCCGTTGCACCAGCGCCGCGCACGCTTCCCCGACCTCGCGCCTGGAGCTGCCCTTCTCGGCACTTTCGCTGCCCAGCCCGCTGCCCGGCATCACCTCGGCTTGCTGGGCGCCAGACACGCAGACTGTCGTGGCGAAGTGGCCAGAAGCTGGCCGACAGGCAGGGCGAGATTCCTTCGCTCTGTCATGGGCGCGTCCTTGAGTGTTTCCTCTCCGGCAAACCCGGGGCGGTTCAGTCGAGGAACAGTGCAATGACCGTGTTCACTGTATCGGCCAGGACCAAGGAGGTCACGATCTTATATTCCGATGGCGATCTATACCTGGAGAGAAGAGCTTTGACTGCCTGCTGCACAGCCTGATGACCAGAAAGCGCAAGCTGGCCTCATCTGCCCTCTGCCGATGGGCGACACTGATGCTGATGCAGAGCAACTCCAGAAGATGCTGGCGGAAGAAGTCAGGTCAGCGGATGCAGGCGATCCTGTCCATTCCGCGATCCTGGGACATTCGAACGCGACCGTGACCTCACCAGAGCAGCGTTCGGACAGAAGTTATCAATATGATTGAAGTCGTCGCTGCATCGGTCTGCCCGAAATAGAAAGGTCATGAATTGGCAATGTCGTTGCGCTCGGCCATTTTCTCTCACCCGTCTGAACACTTGGCCGGAGCCATGGTTTCCGGACCAGATTCCAGCCAGTCATCATCCCTATAAGCGATGACACTGGGGGGCCACACAATAACCGAAGGCGTCACTCCTACGTCACCATGTCCCAGACATGCAGGCTAATCGATGGTGACCTCAAGGCGCGTCACCTTCCAAACATCAGAAAGTCAAGTCCAGCGCCTGAACCTGCGGCCCAAAACCGTATCGCGCCAAACGCCAAACAGAGACTCGAGCCATTTTGGGCGACTATTTCGCCTGTGATTTCAAGTTCTAGAGGCCAACGCTTCGCACAAGTCGCGGAAGCGATGCCACAATACGCGAGATATAAAATCCTTTAAAATCAATATTTTATGTTGTGGCGACAGCGAGTCCGCTATCAAATCGTTGCGAACCTTAGCAGAAGTCAGCATTTTCCCTGTGTATTAGCACATATGTATGTAGAGCGCTGTTGCGCCCTACTGCATCCTGATGCAACTGTTTCCCATAGTTTTAGGCGGGTAAAATGTTGGGTATATGATGCCAAGGATCGCCAAAGAGCTTTCGGCACTCGACGTGAAGAGGTTGGTGGCACCCCGGCACCCGGGGCAATGCAACCTTCCCTGTGGGTGGTGTCTCGGGCCTCCTGATGCAGGTACGAACAACGGCAAGACGTGGCTCCTGCGCGTGACGGTCGGCGGCGCGCCGAGATCGGGCTGGGCGGCTTCCCCGACGTGACTCTTCTCTCTCAGGCGCGGGAGAGGGCGCGGGGCGTATGGTCTGATCCGGCCGCGGCATTGATCCGGTCGAGGAGCGCAAGGCGGCTGCGCGTTCCTTGCGGCAGCCAGGCGACGGGGGCCGACCTTCGCTGATGCCGTGGACAAGAAAGCCTGCTGCCAAGCTGGATGCCTTCAGGAACGGCAAGCACCGCGACCAGTGGCGCAGACATTGCAGACCTGGGCGCCATCCCCGAGCTTGGCAAGATGTTGCAGGATATCACCGTGCAAGACGTGTTGCGTCCTGAGCCAGCTCGTGAACGCCGAGGGCGAAACCCTCTGGCAATCCAGGACGGAAACCGCCTCACGCCTTCGGGCGCATAGAGGCTGTGCTGGCATGGGCGACGGTGGCTGGGCATCGGACGGGGGACAACCCGGCGCGCTGGGTCGGGAACCTGAAAGAACTGCTACCCGCCCCTTCGAAGGTGGCAAAGCAGGACAACCAACCCGCCGTGCAGATCGAGGATGCGCCCTGATGGTTTGCGGCCGTCCGTGCGCGAGAGGGGATGGGGAGCCGGGCCTTGGAGTTTGCAGCACTGACCGCCGCGCGATCTCGTGAGGCGCGCGGCGCAAGCTGATGAGGTCGATATGAAGGCGGGCATCTGGACGATACCGGCCACCCGGTACAGCATGGACAGAGCACAGGGTGCCTCTGCCGCCAGAGGCCGTGGCGTGCTGCTCGAAGCCCTGCCGCGGCTTAAGGATAAATCTCCGTATAACTCCCGGCGCCCCGTGGTGGCGAAATGTCCGACATGACCCTGAGCGCCACAATGAAGTTGCATCCATGCCGATTTGGCGGGGACGGCGCGGGCTATTCGATCGTGTGAGCAAGTTGTCCTGCGGTGCCGCATGGCTTGCGCCGCCCACTCCCTTCCGCGACTGGGGTTGCCGAGCGCACCCAATTCTCGGCGACATGGCGGTGTGTCTGGCTCACAAGGTAGGGAATGCGGCGGAGGTATCGTATCGCCGGCGTGATATGGTAGAGAGGCGCCGCGCGATGATGGCGGCATGGGTGAATTTCACCGACCGGGAAGGCCTGGGGCGAGGCGAATGTTGGGAGGATGATGACGGACGAAATGACGTTGGACTTGTGGCGTCTGGCGACAGATCTGACGGTCGTAGATGCTGCGATCCTGATCGCTGGCGGGATCCAAGTGGATGTAGACCATGAACTGGATACCTTCGGAATTACTTCCCCGAAACGAACCGATGGGCACCGCGATCTGCAGCCTTTGCCAGCCTTTGACCGCTACGGCCTGAAAGGGCTATCTTCGCGCAGAGTTCTCCTCATCCAAGGCTCAGAGATCGGTGCACACGACGACCATGCCACGAAGATCTTCTTTGGTTACGCCTGAAAACCTTGAGAGGATGACGAAAGGCTATCAGAACGCGGAACTGCGGGAGCCTCTGAACACCGCTGCTGGATTCCTCAAGAGGTGTTCCTTCGCATCTGTTGAGCCAGATTGGTCTGAAACTACGATTGATGTTGAGGACCTCAAGGCATGGCTGCGATCGAGAGGTTTCACAACAGGTTTTTTCTTTCCCTCTACAGGAGGGGACGGAAGAAGGGCCCGAAGCGTTCATGGACCCCTCACACCCCCATTTTGCACCCGGAGTCGTTTGGCTGTGCCGCCTGGCGCGGCTTGAGGGAAAGTCAGGTTTCAATAGCTCGAAGAGGCTATCAGCGGTTGGATTGACTCGAACCCCATGCTTGGCTTCCGGAGAAACAGAGCTGTCGACTAGCGCGAAAGATAGGATCGTTACAATCACCAACCGGCGGAAGTCCGGCGGAGCCTGGCCTCGCGGCTAACCTACCCACCCGTTCCGTCTAACTCACCACCCATTTTTTCCCTTGTTTTGTAGATGCTTCGCGCTGGCCCGACGTTCATCGGGCACGGCCTTCCTGACAGGGGTAGGTTCGGCCTTTCCGTGCAAGTCTTAACCTCCCAGCTATTCGCTCCATATTCCACGGCTCAGTTTGCAATCAATGCAAAACCCTATGGAGTGCATCGCCATGAGCGAGACCTACCTTCCTCCGACGCCCAGCTTGCCGCCCGCTATGGCGCACCGCACCACGCCCTGGCGCTGGGCCAAGACTGACCCGGCCTTTCCGCAGCTCAGGTTGTCGCTCCAGTGCTCGCGCTGGAAGCTCTGAGATCGAGGCGGGAAGCCCGCCGCGCCACCGCCGTCTAAGAAAAACAGCCCCGCCTTTGGACGGGGCCGCTGGATTTTCTTCGCAAATCGAAGACAGCCCGCCCTGTCCTCCGCGCACCTGAGAGGCATCGTTTGCGTTCGACCTCGACCGTATCGTTCATTTTCGGCAGGATGCACGGCCGCTGCGGGATCTGCTTCGCCCCGCCCACGAGAACAATTCCGTACCCTGCCTTTTCCATCGGCATCGGTGAAAACGGCCGTCTGCCGCTTCACTGCTTCGCTGGCTGCCTTGGCGAAGTTCTGGACGCGCTTCATGTCAGGGCATGTCATAGCCGGCGCTTCGCCACTCTCGCAAAAGGAAGTGATCACCAGCATCATCATATGAAGAGGGCAGAAGGCTGATAAAGCAGGTAATCAGGCCCGCAAGATCTGGTCCGAGCCACCCATCACCGGTACGATTATTGCCGAACGCTGCCCTCCGCGGTCGTCACATTACCTGCGATCTGCTGCCGACCTTGCGCTTTCATCCCGGTTGCTGGCACGGGCCCACCGCGCGGCGTCATCCAGCGATGGTGGTGCTGATCGAGGGGGTGAAGCGACCCCCGCGATCCACCCCACATTCCTCCAGCCCGGACGGGAACGGAAAGGTGATGTTCCTGCGGGGACAGAAAGATGATACGTTTCGCCCTGCGCGGGCGTGGGCATGCCTGAGGTTGCGCATGCGCCGCGCCCTCGGCGCCTGCGAAGGCATCGAAACCGGTTGGCACCAGACTGGCTCTGCTGTCCCGCCCGCGGCCGTCTGGGCTGGATGCGCGCATCGCAGGGCTGTCCGCATCTATGCTCGCCGGAGAACCTTAGCCGTTCAATCATCGCTGCCGATGGCGACCAAGCTGGCGAGAGGGCCAGCCATGCTCTGGCTTTGCGCGAGGCGCAGGATGGGTCGTCAGCCCGCTTCCGCACCGATGGTGCTGGACCGGGCTGATGTACTGGCCGCGAAGATGGAGCAATCGGCATGATCGACCTAACCCAACGACCCGCGCACCGACGAAGGTGACCTTCGAGGCGCCACGACCGGAACCGCAGCAGCCTTGGTAGCGGCCTTCGAAGGTCTGAAGTGGCACCGCTTCGACAACATCGACCTGTCGCATGACGCGCTGGCGCCGAACTCGGCCGCAGGTCATGGGACCGCAACGGGCCAAGTATGTCGCTACCTGGGGGCAAGTGGCTCTGGAACGGCACCCGGTGGCTCAAAGCCGATATCTGCGGCGCCACACGCAGCAAGGCGCCTATCTGCGCATGCGCGCCGAGGAACTCGGGGAGCCGGGCCGAATGCAAGGTCGAGACCCTGCCAGAGAAGGATGCCGAAAAGACCAGGTAATGGGCAAAGGATCAGGCGAAGGCCTGCGCAACAAGACGACCGTCGCGGCCGTCGAATCCATGGCGCAATCGAACCCTTGCGCGTGGCGCGCGCCGATGACTTCGATACCAACCTGCTGCTGCTGGGCACTCCCGGCGGCACGGTGGACCTCCAGACAGGCGATAATGACCCACTCAGCGCGAGGACATGATAACCAAGCTCGTCGTTGTCGCCCCCGCAGCGAGGGGCACCGTGCCGGTCCTCTGGCTGCGTCGAACGAGGTAGCGTTCAACGGGGACACGTCCATCATCCGCTTCATGCAGGCGGCCGCAGGCTATGCCCTTACCGGCCTGACGACAGGGCGCCGCCGCCTTCCCCTGCACGGCACCGGGCGGAACGGAAGTCCACCTTCTCGACCTCCTGCAATGGCCTGGGGCGATTATTCCTGCAGGCGCTGCGCAGACCCTCCTGTGGTCGGGGTCCTGCAGCACCCGACCGACACTGCCGGGCCGTGCTGCGCGCGCTGGTGGGCCGGGTCAGAACCGCCGAAAGGAAAACTGGATGATGCCGTCATCAAGGATCTGACCGGCGGCGATAAGCAGACCGCCCGCTTTGTCCGGTGACTTCTGACTCTGCCGCAGTTCACCCGATGATCGTCGGCAACAACATGTCTCTCCTTCCGGGCGTGGACGAGGCCATCCGTGCCCGCGTGGTGCTGGTGCCTCTTCACCGTCACCATCCCAGCGGAGAAGTGCCGACAAGGCCCTGCCCGAGAAGCTCAGGGCCGAAGGGCCTGCCATATCCTGCGCTGGGCCATCGAGGGCGCGCGCATGGTTGAAGGACGGCATGCGCGTCCCGGACTGCATTGCTGCGGCTTCGCAGGAATACTTCGATGACGAGGACACGCTGGGCCAGTTTCTGCCACGAAATGGTGCCCGCCCCTGCTGGCAGCTTCCTGTCCGGCAGCCGACATCCACCAACGCTTCAGCCAGTGGTGCAAGTTGCAGACCCTTCAGGATTGGACGCAGCGCACACTGTCAAGGAACCAAAATCGCGCGGATATTCTGAGAAACGAACGGCTTCTGGCCGCGGGTTCCAAGGGCTAATGTTGCGGACGAATGATTTGTATGACAAAAATCACCTTATCCACCGTATACGCGCGCGCCTGCGTCCATGCGCGCAAGACGTCTGATTAGGGCGGAAGTGTCATTTCTGTCATCGGTGGCCAATGGAAACAAGCACGGACGCGCCGAATGCCGCGCGACCAGATGAGCGTCCCGAGCGTGGTGTAGGTTCTGGGTGAGGTGGTCACCGGCGATGTTCCGGTAGGGTCTGGTTGCTAACACCAACCTTGGACCGGAGCTATTACCGATGACCACCGACATGATGAACCTGCGCGACCTCGTGGAGAAGACCCTTGATGCGGGATCTTCTTCTGCGTGAGATGATCGGCTTTGCTGCCGAACGGCTTATGGAGCTGAGGTCGGCGCTGTGACGGGCGCTGCCTATGGCGAGAAGGACCCGGCCCGGCTGGCTCAGCGGAACGGGTATCGCGACCGAGACTGGGAGACCCGCGACGGTCGAACTGCGCATCCCGAAGTTGCGAAAGGGCAGTTACTTCCCGGGCTTTCTGAACCAAGGCGGATGGCGGAGAAGGCCCTGACTGCGGTGTTTCAGGAGGCCTATGTTCAGGGCATTTCCACGCGATCCGTCGATGATCTGGTGTAGGCCATGGGCATGTCCGGCATCTCGAAGAGCCAGGTCAGCCGCCTGTGCGAAGAGATCGACGACAAGGCTCGAACCGGCCACCTGAAGGGACTGGCTATACCTGTGGATCGACGCGACCTACCTCGGTCCGGCGCGGCGGGCGTATCGTCTCGGTCGCCGTGATCATCGCCATCGGCGTGAACACCGACGGTAGGCGTGAGGTTCTGGCTCCTCGGGAAAATAGGCACGTCCGAGGCCGAGCTGATCTGACGGAGTTCCTTCAAAAGCTGACGTGGCGGGCCTGCGGGCGTGAAGCTGGTGATCAGCGACGCCCACGAGGGCATCAAGGCCGCCGCTGTTTCTGTTCTCAGCGCCACCTGGCAGCGCTGCCGCGTCCACTTCCAGCGCAACGCCCACCTTAAGCCGGAAGAGCGGGCGGCGGGCGGTCTCGGCCTCATCGCCACCGCATTTGCCCAGGACACCGCCGAAGCCGCCAGCACCCAGTGGCGTCGCCGACCAGATCAGGCCCAAGGTGCCGAAGCTCGCCACGCTGATGGATGACGCCGAGCACGATGTGCTGGCCTAAATGTCATCTCTCATGAACACCGGGCCATGTCACCGACGAACCCGATCGAACGGCTGAACGGCGAGATCAAGCGCCGCAGCACCGACGTCGTCGGTATCTTCCCAACGACGACGCCATCATCCGACTGGTCGGCCTTGCTGCTGGAACAGAATGACGAATGGGCCGTCCAGCGTGCCAGATACATGACGCTGGAAACCATCGCGCCACGGGCGATGATCCCATCATCAGCCTGCCCGCCGGCGGCATCCTGATCAAGCAGGCCCGCCGAGCATCACGGTGACGATCAGTGCCAGCTACACCACTCGATGGGACAGCATCGACCAGATCTCCAACAACAAAGGTTGACCACTTTTGGACACGCCGAGCACCCATCCACGGCCCCAGCAATCGCCACTCCAGAGCCAGCCACAGGCACGATCGCCGCGAGGCCTTCATCCGTCTCTACATGATCCACGGCAATGCCTCACGCGCCTATCGCGAGGCCGGATATCACGATGGCCCCGGCACCTGGCAAAGCGCACATCGCCTGCTTTACATCCGCTTACGTTCAAGCTAGGGCTGGCCGAGGAAGCGCAGGAACGGCTTTCGCGGCTGATGCACGGTCGAGGCGGTACTTCAGCGCTACAAGGACATTGCCATCAGCGACATCTCGCAGCTCAGCAGACTTGAGATCGGCGCTCGCCGCTACTGCTGGGCAAGGAGCATCGTCGCATTGGCGCACCCACCGCGAGTTCGCCGCCGATGCCGTCGAGACACATGATGGGGAAGGGCGAGTGCGCATATCAATGTTCAATTACACTCGCCCTGATGATGAAGGCGGCGGCGGCTACAAGCACAGCGCCGCCCTGAACCCTGACTGCCCCGGAATGCGAGGGCGAGGTGTGTTGAGCGCAGTTCAAAGACACCAGGCTGATGACCGAGGCCGAACGCCGCGTCTTCGCCGGTGTCGAACAGACCCAGCACGGGATCCGCTATCGGTTCGAGGACAGGGGCAAGGCCATCGAGAGCCTGGCCCAACACTCCTCCAGTTCTATGCCGAACGCGATGCGGCCAATGCCAACGCCTTCGCCGCCGCCGTGGCCGAGGTCATCGCCCGCGGCTCGAAGATGTTGCTGCGCAAGGACGCACCGAGGGTGAGGCATGATCCACCCCAAGGCGCTGCACGTAGGCAGCAAGAAGCTGGGGGCGCAAAGGCGAGCGTGTTGCTCCGTTCGCGCCCGGTCTTGATCAGATCACTGGAAATCTGACCTGATTTCGACCACCCCGGGCTTGAAGCCTGGCACGGAACGCCTGACCTCTGCTAAGCGTATCCGCGCGTCGAGATCGGCGGGGGCCCCTATGATGTGGGTCGCCACGCTGCGCGAAGACCTCAACGGCAGGTTCCACTACGATCTGTCACTGGAGCAAGTGCCACACTGGTGCGTCAGAGGCGGTCGGTTCGAGTAGCTGGGGCTCGGAGCGCCCGACTGACAGTCTCAGCAACACCAATCTAGACGATGCTGGTCGGCAAAGTAACGATCTGTCGAGGGATATGAACGACGGGCCCGGTTCTTGCCTGGTGAAGCAGAGACCGCGATCACGGAAGCCGCTACGGTTTGGAAGACAACCCCGTCGGTCAGTCCAGCCTGCGGCGCCCGAGTTGACAAGGTAGCCCTTGCTCAGAGGAATTGCGCCCCCCCTCCTGCGGCATCAATGCGACGCGTCAATAAGCAGAACATATGACTATTCCCGATCGGCATGTCCCCGCCACTGGGGCTGTCATCGCGCACAACCTGCGCCTCCTGGAGACCGCTGGCAAAGCGGGAGGCAGCTGGGATCTCGTCCAGCCGATCGCCATTCTCCGTGCAACTTGCTCTGTTGAAGTCATCGACCAGTTCGACAAGGGTCCGAAGCAGCTTGTCATGAGCCTGCGCGCATTCGGTCACGTTGGACTTGCAGGTGAAGCCTCGTAGTTGCACTGATACTGGTCGAAACAGGCGGCGTTTCGATCCACGTATGCTCTCTGCTGGCGCAGATGGTGTCGCCATAGTCCAGACACGCTGGCTGGGCGCCGATCCGGCAAGAGAAGCCCGCCCCAGAGCAGGCGCGGCAAGGGTCAAGGCGATCGCATGGATTGAAACCCGCATCATGCCCCCTTCTGCTGACCGTGATCCGGCGATGTCAGACATCATCGCCTCGGCCTGGGCCGACCTCACGCACGGCGGCATCTTCGAGGTCCGGCGGATAGCCGCATTCGCGCAGGATGCGCTTGACCAGCACACGCAGCCTTGCCCTGGCGCTGTCGCGATGCGCCCAGTCGATGCTGACATTGGCCTTGAGCTCCCTTCAGCAGTTCATGTGCGATGACCTTCAACTGGTCGTTGCCGAGGATGTCGACAGCACTCTGGTTGTCTGCCAGCGCGCGTCGTAGAAGGCGATCTCCGGCGTCAGCCCGGTTTCTTCACCACGGCTCCTCGCCGCGCGAAGCCCTGCCAATGCGATCAGTTCCTGCAGCACTCCACCGTGCTGATGGCATTGGTGTGATAGCGGGCAATGGCCTCTTCCAGCCGTTCCGAGAACTTCCGCGTTTCGATCACGTTCGACCGGCTGCGCGACCGGATCTCGTCGTTCAGAGTTTCTTCAGCGCCTCAAGGGCAAGGTTCTTTCTTCCATCTGCCCGACTTCGGCAAGGAACTGTCGGACAGGATGGAGATGTCCGGCGAAGCCAGCCCGGCCGCCAGGATGTCGACGATCTCGTCGAGCGACGCCATTGACGGATCTGGCGGATCGCAAGATCACGGTCGGCGGCTGATCGTCCGATGGGTCGGCCGCCTTCACCATCGCCGCGCGCACGGTCTGAAGCTGGAAGCCGACCTCGTCGCGGACCTCGCGCGCGGCGTCGCTGGCCGAACAGAGGGCAAAGGCCTTGGAGAGTGCCGCCAGACCGCGTCAGGGTAACGGCGATGCGCGGCCTTCTTGGCTTCCCTTGCTCGGTTTCTGCTGCTTCCTGCTGCCGGGCCAGAACCCAGTCCAGCGCCCTGGCGTAAAGCGACAAGCCGCTGCTGTGGCGTGCCGGCCGCCTCGCGGAATAGTCGAAGCTGTGAACATCAGCACGACATCCAGCCATCCTGGGTATGGCGCTACGGCTTGGCCTCGTCGATCCTGGCCTGGCTCCGTCCGATTTAAGTCACTGACCAGGCGGACTTCAGGTTCTGGGCACGCCGATGTAATCGACGATCAGCCCCGCCGGCTTGTCGCGGAACACCCGGTTCACCCGGCGATGGCCTGCACCGCCTGTGGCTGCATCATTTGGTCGACATAGCATCACATAATGAGGGCTGTCGGAAGCTGGTCACCACATGTCGCGCACGACCACCAGGGGTTTCAGCGGGTCCTTCGGATCCTTCGCCTGTCGCCAGCAGGTCACGTGCCGCGCCTTGCCGCCGACTATGCGGCTGCCAGGCTTCAGGATCGGAGGCCGAACCGGTCATCACGATCTCTTCACCAGTCCGGCATTGTCGTCGTCGGAATGCCACTCGCTGCAGGGCGACGATCTGGCTGCAGAACGCTGCAGATGGCGCTCGCGCAGACCACCATGGCCTTGCCTTCCATGGCTCGAACCCGCGCTCGAAGTGGGCGAATGCGTCCGGCAAACACCGCCGTCCGTTTTCCGCCTTGACCAGCGCCTCGACGGCGGACCATTTGCGCTTCAGCCGCTCCTGTTCGTTGACGGCTTCATCCTTCGTATCGCTCCTCGATCTCGGCATCGACCTGGTTTTCCCGCATCAGTGTTCGATGCGCGCCAGACGGGATTCCGGGAAGATCGAGACTGCTGCTCCGTCCTCGACAGCGCGGCTGATGTCGTAGACGTCGATGTAATGGCCAAAGACCGCTGGTGTTCATCGGTCTTCTCGATCTGCGTTGCAGCCGATAAAGGACGCATTGGGCAGTGCATCGCGCAGATGCCGGCGAACAGCATAGGCGACTCCCGCTATCTTCTTCGATCCGCGCCTTTTGAAGCCAGCGACGGCTGCGGATGCGCCTCGTCGGCGATCACCACGACGTTGCGGCGATCTGTCAGCAGGGGGTATGCCTCGCCCTTCTCGGGTGCGAACTTCTGTATGGTGGTGAAGACGACCCCGCCAGAGGCGCGCGACAGCGCCCTCATCAGGTCCTTCGCGGCTGTCGGCTCCGCACGGGCGTCTGGCGGATCAGGTCGCGGCACATCGAGAAGGTGGCGAAGAGCCGGATCGTCCAGATCGTTGCGGTCGGTGATCACCACGATGGTCGGATTTTCCATCTCGGGCGCGCACCAGCTGTCCGGCAGTGCCACCAGGCGCCTCTTGCCGGAACCTTGTGTGTGCCAGATCACCCCGCCTTGCGATCCTCCGACCGGCTGGCCTCGACAGTACCGGTCACCGCCCGCTTCACGGCGTGGTACTGCGATATCGGCGATGATCTGGCGATGCCAGCTGCCCGTGTCGCCAAACACCGTAGGTCTCACATTACAGAAGGCGCGCACGGCTTGAACATTTCTGATCAGCATCACCGACATCTCGCGCTCTTGGGAGCAACGACTGCGTCCGTGGTGCGCCAAGGCATGAAGCGTTCCGGGCATTAGCGGTCAGCGAGCCGATGCGGGCTGTAATGCCGTCGGTGGTGACCAGCACGGCATTGGCACGCGAAACAGGCGAGGGAATCTGCGCCTTGTAGGTCCGCAACTGGTTGAAGGCAGCGCCAAGGGTTGCAGCCCTGCGCCCGGCTTCTTCACCTCGAACACGCCGACAGGCAGGCCATTGAGGAACACCACCACATCCGGGCGGCGGTTGTGGCCGTTCTCGGTCACGGTGAACTGGGCGATGGCCAGCCAGTTGTTCAGCCGGTCCTCGGTCCACCAGCCGCACGCATCTCGGCGATCAGCTTATCCTCGGCCCGGATATTCCACTGGCAACGCCTGACCATGGCGCGATGCAGGCGGCGGTTCTCTTCGATCAGCGAGGGACGGTTCGCGGCCAGCACCCGGCGCAGGGCATCCTCGCGCGTCTTCGGGGATCTGCGGTTCAGCCGGGCGATGGCATCGCGCAGGCGGCGGGCAAGGATCGTATCGGAATAGGCCTCGCGTCCCGGCGTGACCATCGGGCCGGAGACTGCGTCGTTCAGGCAGGTGAGCCCAGCGTCCTGCTGGTCGAGCAGGACCGCTTCGACTTCGGCTTCGCTCTCAGCAGCTGATGCGCCCGGGCCGTCGCCGACGAACGACACACCACGGGAGCTGATCACGCACAAAATATGACGCACAAAATGGATTGCTGATGCAACGGGCGATCTCAAAACGCCGTCCGCCCTTCGCAGATGTTCAGCAGATCAGGGAACGCAAGCACGGCAGGCCGCTGGCCACTTGCGGCCTAATCGCAACAGCCCGTTCCTCACGCACCAGACGCAGGATGCGGCGTGCCGTCGGTGCTGCATGTCCACCTGCGCGACGAAGTCGGACGCCACGAAAATCGGGCGGCTGAAGAACCAGTCGAGCGCCCGCACTCCGTATTGCGACTGCGGCATCGACCATCCAGTCCTTGCGCGTGTGAGCGGATCGCCCGCGCCTTTGGTCTGGTTGGTGCCTGCCTGTTCGATGATTGCTCGCAGGAAGAACCTGCACCAGCCGGTCCAGTCACCGTCGCGCGATAATGCCAGCAGGTGGTCAGTATTCGGTTCCCAGTGGTTTTCCAGATATTCCGAAAGATAGAAGCTCGGCGCCGACAGCAGGCCCTTGACTTCAGGAACAAGGGGATGATCAACCGCCCAGCCGTCCGTTGCCATCCAGAAACGGGTGGATCGCTTCAAACTCGGCATGCAGCACGGCGAGCTGATCAGCGTATCGGGGCGGGGTCATGAATATACTGCCCCCTGTGCGCCCATCGCCGCTGGGAGGCCCAGCCATAGATGAAGTTGGGTCGTTCGATGGTGCAGCTCGGGGCCGATCCAGTTCGGGATGCGGCGATATTCGCTCTGCTGGCGCTTTGTTGAGGCTGCCGGACGCCCCGTATCAGGCGTTCGCGGGTCAGGCGGATCAGGCGTTGTGGACAGCGGCAGGGTTCCAAGAGCCGGAAGCCCGGCCAGCGCCTCGCGATAGTTCACACTCTGTGGATATCGGTCTTTTTCGCGGTGCTTTCATCGCCCGGCTGTCCCCAGCCTCGAACTCCAGCACCTCGCCTATCGTGGCCTGCGTGCCCTCGATCCGGCTGGACAGCACGGCTTCCTGCGTGGTCAGGGGCGAGAGCAACACATTCGGGTTGGGGATGCCGTGCAGCACGCCCTCATATCGCGCGACAGCGGCATTGGCCGGGCCGATCAGCGGCAGAAGCTGCGGCCAGTCGAACGCCCCTGGCGGGAACTGACCCTGATGATAGGCAACTGCCATTCTTCAGCCCCCCACGCCTGTCGAAACGAAAGCCAAATCGGACCAATCCTGATCCAGCACGGCCTTGCGATACTGTGGAGCGTTCTGAGAATTGATGCCGCGCCAGTCGTGTTTGCCGGAGCCATAGGCGATGAAGCCGGTCTTGTCGGTGACGAACAGGGTCAGGCCCTGTAGTGCGGGCGGCGCATCGGGCGCGTGGATGGCGGTCATCACTTCGTCGAGGAAATTGCCTATGCCGACCATAGCGAGCTTTGCGCCGGTCTGTTCGACCAGTTGGGTATAGGTCAGATAGGGCCGTTGGGGCAACTTGCCGTGCTTTTTCCGGTACTCCTGCACTGTGCGGACATGGGCGATCAGACCGTTGCCCAGCAACATGGCATTCCTGGTGCGCACAGGTAGCTTCATGCGGCGGTCTCCTGTTCGGATTGGGCGGCCTCGGCCACCCGCAATTCCCCCGACATCAGCCGCGGCAGGAGGAGGTCGCGGGTCTGGGCGAGGGTGCGGGATTCGGCGCGGTTGGCCAAGACTCGTTTCAGGATCGGAGCGACCATCTCGTCGAACCGAACGAACAAGTCAGACTTGCCCATCAGGACTTCGCGCCCCAGCAGGTCGGGCGGCGATATGCGTTGGTGGCTTTTCGAAGTTCCTGTGACCATGGATTGCAGCGTGCGGCGAAAGTCATTGTCACTGAACAGGCAGAACAGCAGCCCGCGCTGTGCGCCGTTCTTGCCGGTGTAGGCGAGGAACTCGGTCGATGCGATCTGAGGATGGCCATTTTCGGCCTCGGGCAGCCAGACACGGGGGATTTCCGGGTTCAGCTTCGACAGTAGGATGGCACCGGGCGGAACCAGTGTCTTGTTGCTCTTGATCGTGTCGCCGCGATCCAGTGCAGGGTCTTGGCCCTTGTCGAATGCGGGCAGGCTGAAGTGCTCGAACAAAGTCTCCGGGCTGGCCGACGGTGAAACAGTCTCCTTGTGATGGTCGGCGATCTGGCCCAACCGGAACACCTCCCACCCTTCCGGCTTACCCTCATCATCCAGCCGGTCGGGGAACAGCGCCCAGAGGTCGGGTGAGAGGTAGGGGGTGCGGGCTTCCATCTTGGCGCGGGTGGGGCCGAAATCGACGAACCAGTCGCGGAACAGCGCCCGCGCCATGGCCTCGAGCGTGGCGTTCATCTTCCGGTTCAACTCGATCTTGTCATCCAGCGCCCCGAGGGTGGCGGCAATGGCGTGTTGTTGGGGGAGAGGGGGGATCTCGACATCCCTTACGTAAACTGCGGCACGTGTTGTCGAAGGGATCGGCGATCCATCATCGATCTCGCCCAACTTGTGGTGGATGACGGCGTAGTAGAGCCACCGCATGTCCAGGTCGGTCTTGGGCTTAACGTAATACGCCGTGTCGATCACGAAGAACGGGTCAGCGCTGAAATGAACGCGCCGCGATACGCCCCTTTGCGCCCGAGGATCACGCCCGGTCCTTGGGCCAGCGCGTTCTCTGACCAGCCTATAGGCCATTCGATCGAAACTCTGAACGGTGCCACGGCGTCCTGATAACCTCGAATAGCCTTGCCATATTCGAGGCTGATTTCATCGCCCCAAGTAGATTGCCGCCACCCCTCGCTCACAACCCAACCCCCGCCAGCCGCGCCCGGATGGTCGCCGTCAACTCCTCGGCCTCGGTGAACTGCGCCTCCAGTTGCTCTGCAACGCGGCAGAAGCCCCGCTCAGTGAAGGGCGTCTCGTCCTCCTCCGCCGCCTCGGCCCCGACATAGCGGCCCGGCGTCAGCACGTGGCCGTGGGAGCGGATCTCCTCGAGGCTCGCCGATTTGCAAAAGCCCGGCATCCTCGTAGCCCTCGCCCAGCCGCCATGCGTGGTAGGTGTCCCCGATCCGTGCGATGTCGGCATCGGAAAACTCTTTCCGCGTCCGGTCCACCATGAAGCCCAGCTTGCGGGCGTCAATGAACAGCACCTCGCCGCCGCCGATCGCGCAGCTTGCGGTCGCGCGCGATGCCGTTTGATTTATCCTTCGCCAGAAACCACAGGCAGGCCGGGATCTGGGTGGAATAAAAGAGCTGCCCCGGCAGCGCGATCATGCAGTCCACGACTTCGCCCTCGATCATCGCGCGGCGCATCTCGCCCTCGCCCGATTGGGTGGAGGACATCGAGCCATTGGCCAGCACCACCCCCGCCGTGCCGGTGGGCGAGAGGTGATGCAGGATGTGCTGCAGCCACGCGAAGTTGGCGTTGCCTGCGGGCGGGATGCCGTAGCCTCCAGCGCGCATCTTCGCGCAGCCGCTCGCCGCCCCAGTCCGAGATATTGAAGGGCGGGTTGGCAAGGATCACATCGGCGCGCAGGTCGGGCAGTTCGTTCTTGTGGAAGGTGCCTTCGAGTTCCAGCGGATGTCGGCGTCGATCCCGCGCACGGCGAGGTTCATCTTGCACAGCCGCCAGGTGGTGTAGTTCGATTCCTGCCCGTAGATGGCGATGTCGCCCAGACGGCCGCCGTGCGCCTCGACGAACTTCTCCGACTGCCTGAACATCCCGCCCGAGCCGCAGCAGGGGTCGTAGACGCGGCCTTTGTAGGGTTCGAGCATTTCGACCATGGTGCGCACGACTGAACGGGGTGTAGAACTCCCCCGCGCTTGCCTCTGACCCGGCGAACTGGCCAAGGAAGTATTCGTAGACCCGACCCAGCAGGTCGCGTGCCTTGTCCTTTCCCTCGCCCAGCGCGATGCCGGAGATCAGGTCGATCAACTCGCCCAACATGACGGCGTTGAGCGCGGGGCGGCCGTAGTCCTTGGGCAGGACGCCCTTGAGGGAGGGGTTGACCTTCTCGATGGCGATCATCGCTTCGTCGATCAGACGGCCGATGGTGGGTTGCTTGGCGTTGGCCTGCAGATGCGACCAGCGCGCCTCTTGGCACCCAGAAGATGTTGTCGGCACGGGTATTCATCCAGGGGTCCTCGGCGCCCTCCCAGGAGTAGTCGGCCAACAGCGCGGCGCCGGCAACCTCGAACCCGTCCGAGATGTGCTTGGGGAAAGTCAGGCCAAGGGCGACGTGCTTGTAATCGCTGGGCTCCATATTGCCGCGCAACTTGTCGGCGGCTTTGGACAGGGCGGCCTCAATGCCGAGGTCGGAGCCGTTGTCGATTGATGCCATTGGAAAATCTCGCATTCTGTCGCCTGAACGCTGCTGTGTTGATAGAAATCCAGACGGCATCCTCCGGGGCCCATCCCAATCTGCCCCGTTCTGTCTCGCTCACGAAATCAACGGACTGAACACCGTTGCAGAGACTCCGCTGATCTGGCTTACCTACCGAACTGTCAGGCGGCGAAGGCCGCGCCACTCGGCGAGAGCAGCGACGCGTGGCGTCTTGTAGGCGTTGCGATTTTGGAGATGGCGCTCCGTCGGAAAGTGATAGTGGACCGAGTGAGAACGACGGTGCACATTTAGCTGCAACGGTAGCTGCGGGATAGTCTCGCTGTGTATCGACCCGGCAGCATCTGCACAGAGTTACCCCTCTGGGACAGCCGAGCGAAGCTCATAAAACCGACTCAGCCACTGTTGCATCCGATAGCGCCCAATCGCGAAATATATGGCGGGCTTTAGCGGGTATATGTGAAATATACCTACATTATCCAATAATTTCAATACTTTATGGCGGACAGTGAGGGATTCAGACCCTCGAGACGGTTCCCCGCCTACACACTTTCCAGGCGTGCGCCTTCGACCACTCGGCCAACTGTCCGTCGCGCCCTAATGCCAAGAGCGGCGCGGGTTTGCAAAGGGGCATTGGCGGGGGCATCGGCGGGCCCCTCCCAGGCAGCTGCAAAGCCAGCCGGGCGCGCGAGGGCTGGCGCGTCAGAACAGCCGGAAGCTGGCGGCAAAGGGCAGGTGATCCGACACCTGGGCGCGGAACTTCTCGCGCCCCATCCCCAGCGTCCAGTGCATCGGGAACAGCCGCAAAGAGCCCTGGATGTAGCGGGTGGAGAACCGGCGGCTCACCGCGAACCCGTCCAGCAGGTTCGCCCGCCCGCTGGCCAGGATATGCGAGAACCGGTCCTGCAGGTCCCAGGACGAGACGAAATCCATCACGTCGTCGCCGCCCAGGTGATGGAAATTGCTGACATCCTGGCCGGGGATCATGTTGAAATCGCCCATCAGCAGGATCGCGTGCTGCCGATATCCGGGCGTGTCGTGCAGCGCCGCGATCCACTGGCCGATCGCCCGGCACTGCGTGTCGCGCAAGGATTGCGCCGCGACCTCGCGGCCCGATTTCAGATGCACGCCCAGCACCACCGCCTTCAGCCGCCGCCCGGCCCGCAGATCGACAGCAAAGGCCTGCCGACCGCCGGTATAGGCGCCCTCGGATCCGGGCAGGAAGCGCGGGTTCGACACCTCGATCCCCGGCTTGTGCAGATAGCCGATCCCCAGGTGGCTGAAGGGCTGCGGCAGGAAGGTCACCTGATACTCCAGCCCCTTCTTCGCCAGTTCGTCGCGCAGGAACAGGATATGGCTGTCGGGAAACACCTCGACCAGGGTGACGAAATCGGCGTCCAGCAGCGCCAGCCCCAGCACCTGATGCCAGGCCTTGCGGCTGTCGGGCAATATGCCGGTGCCGGCGCCGCCGGGAAAGCGGTCATTCCCGGCCAGGTTCCAGACCGCGACGCGCAGGGTGGTATTGCTGAAACCGGCCATCCGCTGCCCCTTTCCGCCCGCCCTTTCCGGCAGTCCTTTCCGGCAGCCTAGCACAGCCGCGGCCGGAATTCACCCACAGGTTGCGCCGCGACCGGCGGGTTATTCCACCAGCGTCACGGTGATCCGGCGGTTCATCCGGCCCTTCTTCTCGATCTTGCCCAGCTCGACCCGGCCGATCTCGGCGGTGCGGGCAACATGGGTGCCGCCACAGGGTTGCAGGTCGACCTGGGTCGCGCCCTCGCCGATCCGCACCAGGCGCACCCGGCCCTGGCCCATTGGCGGCTGCACCGACAGGGTCTTGACCAGGCCGGGGTTGGCCCGCAGCTCGTCATCGGTGATCCAGCTGTCGCTCACCTTCAGGTCGCGCTCGATCAGCGCGTTCAGCGTCTCTTCCAGCGCCGCGACATTCCCGGGCGGGTCGGGCATGTCGAAATCCAGCCGGCCGCGCTCGGCGCCGATCTGGCCCCCTGTCACCGGCAAGGGCACCACCACCGACAGAAGGTGCAGCGCGGTATGCACCCGCATGTGGCGGTAGCGGCGGTCCCAGTCCAGCACCTGCCGCACCACCGTGCCGGGCGCCGGCATCGCCGCGGGCTCTGCCGGAACCAGCGCCACGCCGCCCCCTTCGACCTTGACCGCCGTGGCGATGGCCAGCCTGCCGCCCGGCCAGATCAGCGTGCCGCTGTCGCCCGGCTGCCGCCGCCGGTCGGGTAGAACAGGCTGCGGTCCAGCACCACGCCACCTTCGGGCGTATGGGCCAGAACCCGCGCCTCGGCATCCTGCAGATAGGGGTCGTCACGAAACAGAAGCTCGGTCGTCATCCTGCGGGCCTCCCTGCCCGGCCACCACCATCATTCACCCCTGGCCGGGCGATGCGCCCCGCGCCCTGCCCCGCGACCGGCCTTGCCATCGGCGGCCGCGGCGCCGGTGGCCCCATCCGCCGCCGCCTCGCCCTCGGGCGGCTCATCCACGGCCCCGGCGCCGGACGGCGACGGCCCCGCCACCTCGTCCTCGACCGCATCCTGCACCGCCTCGCGCGCGGCGGCGCTCTCGGCCCGCTGCGCCTGCCGCGCCGCCTCGGCCGCCACCTCGGGGTCGACCGCCGCCACCGGCCGCTGCAACTGCACCAGCAGCCGCGCGATCTCGTCGGCATTGCGCAGCGAGACATCGCTCTGCGCGAACGGGATCTCGATCCCCTCTTCCTGGAACCGCTGCACGATCTGGTGGTTCATCTCGTTGCGCACCGCCAGCGAGAAGTTCACGTCCCGCAGCACCACCCGGATCTCGAAATTCATCGCGTCGGCGCCAAAGCCCTGCAACACCACCTGCGGCGGCGGGTTCAGCACCACCAGCGGCTGGCCCTCGGCAATGTCGCGCAGGATCTTCTCGACCTTGCGGGTGTCGGTGCCAAAGGCCACGCCGACCGGCACGATCAGCCGCCCCGCCAGGCCAAAGCGCGTCCAGTTCTTGACCTGCTGGCTGACCAGATCGCCGTTCGGCACGATCACCATGGTGCGGTCAAAGGTCTGCACCCGGGTCGAGCGCACCGAGATCGCCTTGACGATGCCCTGCACGCCGCCGACCTCGATCCAGTCGCCCTCGCTGACCGGCCGTTCGATCAGCAGGATGATGCCGCTGACGAAATTCTGCACGATGTTCTGCAGGCCGAAACCGATGCCGACCGACAGCGCACCGGCAACGATGGCCAGGCCCGACAGGTCTATCCCGGTGGCATTGATGGCGATCAGGGCCGACAGGAAGATGCCGACATAGCCCATGCCGGAAATCAGCGCGGTCTGGCCGCCCTTGTCCATGCTGGTGCGCGGCAGGATCGAGTTGCGCAAGGCCCCCTGGAACAGCCGCGTCACCATGTAGCCGATGGCAAAGACCAGCACGAACAGCAGGAAATCGGTGGGCGAAATCCGGGTTTCGCCCATCTGGAAGCCTTCGCGGAACCGGGTCCAGATCTCGGTCAGGTCATTGAACCGCGCGCCCCAGATCAGCGCAAAGGCCGGCAGCGACAGCACCGTGAGCGCAAAGCCCATCAGCACCGGCACCAGCCCCTCGCGGTCCTCGTTGTCGGGCGCGGGCGATATGATCGACCAGATGTCCGACAGCATCCGTTGCAGCACCAGCAGCAGCGTCAGAAGGCCCAGCGACAGGATCGCCGGAAAGATCAGCGCATTGCCCGCCGCCACATAGCCCGTGGCCGCCGCCAGCACGCCCAGGGGGCCGATCACCGTCAAGGCCCGCGCCACCAGCTTCAGCAGGGTCAAGAGATAGCTCTGCCCCTCGCCCTCGGCCCGCGCCTGCGCCAACAGCCGCCCCATCCGCCACAAGAGCAGCCCGCCCGCCGCCAGCACCGGAAACGAGGCGACCGCCGTCACCGCATCGGAATAGGCCTGCTCGGTCATGGTGACTTCGCGCAGGCCATCTGCCACCAGCACCAGCCCCATCATCGAGGCCAGGAACCGCCCCTCGGCCCGGCGCTCGGTCTCCAGCGGCAGCACCGGATATTCGCCCTGCACCGTGGGAAAGGCCCGCCCGCCCAGCCAGACCGCCATGAAGAAGGCCAGGCCAAAGAACGGCAGCATCAGCGCCACCGCCAGCGTGGTCTCGCCCAGCAGGTGGCTTTGCACCAGCGCCGCCGACAGCGCCACCATGCCCACCGTCGGCACCACCACCTGCCCCAGCGAGGCCAGCAGCGAGAACAGGTGCCGCCGCGCCTCGGACCCCGCCCCCTGCAGCCGGTCGGCGAAACGGCCGATCCAGCGCCGCGCATAAATGGTCAGCGCCGCCCAGACCGCCAGCAGCAGCCCGATCAGCGGCAGGTTCCCGACGAAATCCGCCCGCGATTTCGGGTCGGTCACGCCCGTGGCCAGATCATCCCAGATCCGCAGCAGCGTATCGGTGATCCCCACCGCCGCCTCGGGCCAGTTGGCCGGATTGACCGGCGAGGGCCAGACCTGCAACAGCTCGTCCGCCTGCCTCTCGCGCAGGATGCGGTCAATCTCGCGGATCAGGCCGTCGGCCCGGCGATAGGCCTCGTCGGCGGCGATCCCCGGCGCCTGCAGCTTCACCAGCCGGTCGGCCAGTTCCTTGCGCCGCGCGCTGATTTCCTCGGCCTCGGTCTCGCCCTCGGCCGGGGCCGGGCCCAGGGCGGCGATCTGCTCGCGCACCGTGGCGATCCGCGCCGAATTGGCGTTCTGCGCCGTCAGCAGCGCCGCGCGCCAGGCCGCCATCTGCGACCGCAACTCCTCCAGCCGGGCCGCGGTGATGCCGCGCTTCTCCAGCTCCTGCTCGGCCTTGTCGGCGGTCTTTTCCCAGTCGGCATAGTCCACCGCCGCCTCGGTGGGCTCTTGCGCCAGCGCCGGGCCCGCGCCCCAGGGCGCCCCGGCCAGCGACAGGCACAGAACCAGCAGGCACGGAACCAGCAACCATGGGCGAAACAGCGCGCGCAGATCGGCCATCCGGCTCAGCCGTCCTCGAATACCGAAGGGATCGACCGCGCCGGACGGTCCAGCCATTCCGGCACCGGCAGGCCCTTTTCCTTCAGGAAGGCCGGGTTGTAGATCTTCGACTGATAGCGGCTGCCGTAATCGCACAGGACGGTGACGATGGTATGGCCCGGCCCCATCTCGCGCGCCATGCGGATGGCGCCGGCGATGTTGATCGCGGTCGAGCCGCCCATGCACAGCCCCTCCTCCATCGCCAGGTCAAAGATCAGGGGCAGCGCCTCGGCATCGGGGATGCGCCAGCTGAAATCCGGGGTCAGCCCCTCCAGGTTGGCGGTGATCCGGCCCTGGCCGATGCCTTCGGTGATCGACGAGCCCGGCGCCTCCAGCTTGCCGGTGGCGTAATAGGCATGCAGCGCCGCGCCTTCGGGGTCGGCCAGCCCGATCTTCACCCCCTTGGGCTGCAACGCCATGGCAACGCCCGCCAGCGTCCCGCCAGAGCCGACGGCACAGATGAACCCGTCGACCTTGCCGCCGGTCTGCGCCCAGATCTCGGGGCCGGTGGTCTCGACATGCGCCTGCCGGTTGGCGACGTTGTCGAACTGGTTGGCCCAGACCGCGCCCCTGGCTTCGGTCTTGGCCAGCGCCTCGGCCAGCCGGCCGGAATAGCGGATATAGTTGTTCGGGTTCCGGTAAGGTGCGGCCGGCACCTGCACCAGCTCGGCCCCGGCCAGGCGGATCATGTCCTTCTTTTCCTGGCTCTGCGTCTCGGGAATGACGATGACGGTGCGATAGCCCATCGAGGCGCCGACCAGCGCCAGCCCGATGCCGGTATTGCCCGCCGTCCCCTCGACGATGGTCCCGCCGGGTTGCAGCGCGCCGCGTTTCACCGCGTCGTTTATGATATACAGCGCCGCCCGGTCCTTGACCGATTGCCCGGGGTTCAGGAACTCGCATTTGCCCAGGATGGTGCAGCCGGTCATCTCGCTGGCGCGGCGCAGTTTCAGCAGGGGCGTATTGCCGATCGCCGAGGCGAGATCGCCGTGAATGTGCATGACGCGGGCTCCTTCCCTGTTCACCCCTTGGTTCTAGGGCGGAAGCCCCGGAACCTCAAGCCGCTCGGCTTGATGCCGGCCCCGGCCGCTCAGGCCTGCGTCAACGCCACCAGCCCGTTGGCCTTGCCGTCGCGCCGCGTCTCCAGCCCCAGCCCCAGGTCGGGAAAATAGACCCAGCGCTGGCTGCGCTTGCCCGCCTTGCCGGCAAAGCTGGCCTCGACCGTCAGCGCCCGGTGCGCGCAGCCCGACAGCGTGACCTCGCGCAGGTCGCTGCACAGGTAACTGGCGGTCCAGCTGTTGCGCTGCCGCCTTACCGTCGCCTTCTCGTCGCTCAGCGTGACCGAGATCACTTCCCTGACAGTCCCCTTCCAGGCAGCACCCTCTGCCGGTTCGATCAGCGCCTTGCCATGGCTCCAGGCAAAGTCCGGCGCCGAGGCCCCGACCATCGGCTCCTCGCTTTCCTCGACCACCCGGCTGACCTCGAAGACGCCGTTGCGCACCCGGCGCCGGTCGATCCAGGCGCCGCGGTTGGTGACATAATCGATGAACACCGTCCCGTCGCCCTCGCGCCGCGCCAGCCCGCGGCTGCCGTCCTGCCGCCTGAACGCGACGCCCCGCGCCAGGTCCAGCGCCGCGCACCCGGCCCAGGCCCGGCCGCCCGGCGCCGGAACAGCCAGCGCCGCCAAGGGCAGCGACAGAACGGCGCGACGGGTCAGGACCATGATGCAAACCTCTGCTGAAAGCGGATTTCCCGGCCGCAGACTAGCCCGGCGCCCGCCGCCTGTCAGATGAATTCCACCGTCATCCGCATCGGCCATCCGCATCAGACGAAAAGGCCGCCCCAAGGGGCGGCCCCACCGGCGGGGCGGTCGCGCGGGCCTCTGCCCCCGCGCGCCCTCCCCACTCGCCCGCTTGGGCGTCAATCCGCCTTGGCCACCAGCAACCCGTCGGCCTTCAGCCCGGCATAGCATTCGTCCAGCGACTTCTTCGCCCGCTCGACCAGCACATCGATCTCGGCCGGCGTGATTACCAAGGGCGGGGCGATGATCATCCGCTCGCCCACGGCCCGCATGATCAGGTCATTGGCAAAGCAGCGTTCGCGGCAGCGATAGCCGACATCGCCCTCTTCGCCGGCAAACTTGGCGCGGCGGGCCTTGTCGGGCGTCAGGATCAGCGACCCCATCAGGCCCACCAGCTTGGTCTCGCCGACCAGCGGGTGATCGGCCAGCGCGCCCCAACGCTCGGCCAGATAGGGGCTGGCCACGTCGCGGACATGCTCGACGATCTTCTCGTCCTCGATGATGCGCAGGTTCTCCAGCGCCACCGCGCAGGCCACCGGATGGCCGCTGTAGGTATAGCCATGGAAGAACTCGCCCCCCTCGGCCACCACCCGCGCCACCTCGTCGCAGACGATGCTGCCGCCGATCGGCGCATAGCCCGAGGACAGGCCCTTGGCGATGGTCATGATATGCGGGCGGATGCCAAAGGTCTGGCTGCCGAACCAGTTGCCGGTGCGGCCGAACCCGGTGATCACCTCGTCGGCGATCAGCAGGATGCCGTATTTGTCGCAAATGCGCTGGATCTCGGGCCAGTAGGTCCGCGGCGGCACGATCACCCCGCCCGCGCCCTGCACCGGCTCGCCGATAAAGGCCGCCACCTTGTCGGCGCCCAGTTCCAGGATCTTCGCCTCCAGCTCGCGCGCGCGCAGCAGGCCGAACTCGTCCTCGGTCATGTCGCCGCCCTCGGCCCACCAATAGGGCTGGCCGATATGCTCGATCCCGTCGATCTTGCCGCCGTGCGAATGGATCGGCTTCATCCCGCCCAAGCTGCCGCCCCCCAGGGTCGAGCCGTGATAGCCGTTCCAGCGCGCGATGATGGTGCGGCGCTCGGGCTGGCCCTTGACCTGCCAGTAGCGGCGCACCAGGCGGATGTTGGTGTCGTTGGCCTCCGACCCCGACCCGGCAAAGAACACATGGTTCAGATCGCCCGGCGCCAGTTCGGCCAGCTTGGCGGCCAGCGCGATGGCCGGCACATGCGTGGTCTGGAAGAAGGTGTTGTAGTAGGCCAGCTCTTCCATCTGCCGCGCCGCGGCCTGCGCCAGCTCCTTGCGGCCGTAGCCGATGTTGACACACCACAGGCCCGCCATGCCGTCGATGATCCGGTGCCCCTCGCTGTCGGTCAGCCAGACCCCCTCGCCCCGGGTGATCACCCGCGCGCCCTTGGCCGCCAGGCCATTGGCATCGGTAAAGGGATGCAGGTGATGCGCCGCATCAAGCTTTTGCAGCTCGGCGGTCGGCAAATGGTTTGTGATCATGTTCATCAGGCACCTCACGGGAATCGGCAGGGCAAGACACCCCGGCTTGACCCCAGGTTATGATCAAACGCCGCCACCTTCAAGAAATTTGATCAAATTTTTTCACCCCCCACCGTGATCCAAAAGAGCGCCTGCCGGCGCAAGCCATTTGCAGCCCCGGCGGGCGGCGCGGGATGGCCAACGGCGGCTGATGAGGGGCGCTGCCCTCAAACTCCCGGAGTATTTTTGCCAAGATGAAGCGCAAATCCCTTCATCTTGGCAAAAATACTCCGGGAGGCCGCAGGCCGGGGGCAGCGCCCCCACCCCGAGGAGGAGGGCAAGGCCCGACGACGAGACAGACTTCGCCCGAAGGGCGGCTATCGCCTTATCCGCCTTCGCCCAGCGCCTGGCGGACGTGGTCGATGCCCTGCTGGATATCGCGTTCCACCGCTTCGGCCAGCGCCCTGGCGTCGCCGCGCTTCATCGCCGCCAGCGCCTCGGAATGGCGGTCGGGCAGCGCCGAGCGGCCATAGCGGCCGATCACCTCGCGCAGGGACGGCCCCGCCCGCAGCCACAGCGACCGCGCCATGTCGACCAGCACCGGCGCCTCCGAGGCCTCATAGAGCAGGAAGTGGAAGGCATGGTTCGCCGCCAGGTAGGCCGGGATGTCGCCCGCCCCGATCGCCGTGTTCACCCTGTCATCCGCCGCCTCGGCGCGGGCGATCAGTGCCGGCGTCAGATGCGCCGCCGCCAGTTCCGCCAGCCTGGGTTCGATCGCCAGCCGCGCAAAGGCCACCTGGTCCAGCATCGCCGGCGTCATCTGCGGCACCGCCACCCGCCGGTTGCCCTGCGGCAACAGCGCGCCCTCTGCGGTCAGCCGCCGGATCGCCTCGCGCACCGGGGTCATGCCGGCGCCCAGGTCCTGGATCAGCCCCTGGATCGTCACCGGCTGGCCCGGCGCCAGGTGGCCATACAGGATCATGTCGCGCAACCGCGCATAGGTCACCTCATGCGAGGGCACCTTGCGTTCGGTCTCCGGGCGTTCACTTCCCGGGCGTTCGGTTTCAGGGCGTCCCGCTCCGCCCCCCTCCGCGCTGCGCTTGCCTGCGTCCATCCCGCCCCCCGCCTTCTGGCTGCCCATAATCGCAACTGCCGCCGGCAGGATCAAGATGTGATCAAATCCCCGCGGCGGCCCGCAGCCGCCCGCGATGCCGCAGCAGCCACTGCAGGCTGATGATCAGCGGCGCATTGCCGATCTCGCCCGCCTCCAGCCGCGCCGCCAGGTCGTCCAGCCCCAGAAGATGGCCCCGGATATCCTCGGATTCTTCGGCCAGGCCGAATATCCCGCCTGCCCCGTCGGGCAGGTCGCACAGACCGACATAGGAATAGAGGTATTCGGTAAAGGCCGCAGTCGAAGGGTAGTATTCCGCCACCTTCTCCAGCCCGCCGATCCGCAGGCCCGCCTCTTCCAGCGCCTCGCGGCGCCCGGCCCCTTCCGGCGTCTCGCCCGCGTCGATCCGGCCCGCCACCGCCTCGATTTGCCAGGGGTTCGCCTCGCCGCGCAGCAGGGGTGCGCTGCGGATCTGCTCGATCACCAGCACCCGGTCGCGGACCGGATCATAGGGCAGGACCGAGACCGCATCGCAGCCGATGAACACCTCGCGGTGGACCGGCGCGCTCATGCCGCCGTCGAACCGGCGATAGCTCAGTTCCACCGTCTCGACCGCAAAGAACCCGGCAAAGACCTGCTCTGCCCCCGCCACCCGGCAATCCTCCGGCCCCACCGCCCGCCGCAGCCCCTGCGCCAGCGGCGCCTGCCGCGCCCGCAGCCGCGATGCCGCCCGCACCAGCATCGGCCCGCGCCGCGCCCGCAGCCGGTCGGGCGCCACCTTGCCGAACAGCGCCATGATGTCCTCGGCCAGCGCCCGTTCCAGCCCCGGCTCCAACTCCGCCTCTCCGCCGGTCGCCGCCTGCCAGAACGCCAGCCGCGCCCGCGCCTCCGCGCTGTCCGGCGCCGCCCCGCCCAGGACGATCGCCTGCACCTCGCCCCCCATCCTCAGCGCCAGCGCCGCGAGGCCCATTCCGCCAGCACCCCGCCCAGGATGCCCCCGATGACCAGAACGCCCAGCACCCCAGCCGTCAGCATGGCGCGGCCGTTCTCCATCATGTACTGGAACACCCCCAGCACCGCATCCATCGGCCCGTCATAGACCATCTTGGTCGATTGCATCACCATGTGGTAGATCGAGAACCCCAGCAGCGCAAAGAACACCAGCGTCACCGAACTGCGCAGCCCGGCCCCGATCGCATCGCGGTAGCCATGGCCGACCAGGTTGCCCATCACCATCCAGCCGACCAGAAGCCCGATGCCCGCGGTGATCTCGCGAAAGGCGCCAAAGGCGGCACTTTCCCCCAGGGCGGGGATATGGGCATTGGCGGCCAGCCAGCCGATGATCGCAAAGACGACGGCGGCGACGAGTTTGGCGGCTGTGGGCATTCGGGGCGTTCCGCTGTGCTGACTTCGGCTCTGCCGGCAGTCTCTGCCCCCCGCCGCGCAGAGGCAAGGCCCCAGGGCCGCCCCCCGCAACAGCACCCGCCCGGCGATGCGGCCAGAACACGCCCCCCCTCAGCCGCGATAGGCCCGATAGGCCGCCAGCGCCCGCGCCCGCCCCGCGGCCAGGTCGACCAGCGGCGCGGGATAGGCCGCGCCGGGGTCCAGCCGCCAGCCGCGCGGCACCGCATCGAACCACGACCGCGCCTCTGGCCCCATCCCCGCCCCCGCCCCCGGCGACCCTTCGCCCAGCCAGCGCCGGCGATAGGCACCCTCGGGGTCGAACCGCGCCGCCTGCGCCGCCGGGTTGAAGACCCGGAAATAGGGCGCGGCATCCGGCCCGCAGCCGGCCACCCATTGCCAGCCCATCGCATTCGCCGCCGGGTCCCAGTCGGTCAGGCATTCGGCAAACCAGTCCAGCCCCACCCGCCAATGCGTCATCAGATGCTTGGTCAGGTAGCTCGCCACCACCATCCGCACCCGGTTGTGCATCCGCCCGGTCACATAGATCTCGCGCAGGCCGGCATCGACCAGCGGCTCGCCGGTCATCCCCCGCCGCCAGCGTTCCGCATCCCCATTGTCGCCGCGCCAGGGAAAGGCCTCCCACTCCGCCCGCCAGCTTTGCCGCTCCATCGCCGGGAAATGGTGCAACAGGTGCCAGGCAAAGTCGCGCCAGGCCAGTTGCCGCAGGAACGCCTCGGCCCCCGCCGCCCCCGCCTCGCGTGCCCGCATCGCCGCGTGCCAGACCTCGCGGATGCCGATCTCGCCCCAGGTCAGGTTCTCCGACAGGCCCGACGTGGCCGCCTCGGCCGGAACATCCCGCGCCACGCCATAGCGGGCGATGCCACCGCCCAGAAACCGCTGCAACCGCTCGCGCGCCGCCGCCTCGCCCAGGGTCTGATGCCGCAGCACCACCGCCGCACCGCGCTGCATCGCCGCCCCCAGCCGCCAGTCCTCCAGCCGCTCCGACACCGGGCGGGCGCCCAGCCCGCGCAACCGGCGCGGCGCCGGCACGGGCTGCGGCACCTCGCGGCCGCGGATCGCAGCCCAGAACGGAGTAAAGACGCGATAGGGCCCGCCCTGCCCGGTCTCCACCTCCCAGGGCTCGTGCAACAGATGCCCCGCAAAGCTGCGCGCCTCGACACCCGCCTGCCGCAGCGCCGCCTTCACCGCCCGGTCGCGCGCCACCGAACCTGCGTCATAGGCCCGCGACCACCAGACCCCCGCCGCCCCGGTCTCGGCCAGAACCGCGCCCAGCACCGCCAGCGCCGGCCCCCGCCGCAGCACCAGCGGCGCCCCCGCCGCCGCCAGCCGCGCCGCAAAGACCCCGACCGCCAGCCCCAGCCGCCATTTCGCCGCCGCCCCCAGGGCCTCGGTCTCGGGGTCCAGCACAAAGACCGGCAGCAAGGGCCGCCCGGTCGCCGCCGCCGCCGCCAGCATCGGCTGGTCGCCTAGCCGCAGGTCGCGGCGAAACCACAGGATCAGCGGCGCATCGCCCATCCCCAACCTCCTCGCCCGTTGATCGCCCCCCGGTTCCCACTTCCCGGCGTCCCGCCCTTCATCTTGGCCCAAATACTCCGGGGGGAAGGCCGAAGGCCGCAGGGGGGGCAGCGCCCCCGCGCCGTCGCGCGCCCGCGCTACAGCACCCGGTCCAGCGCCGCGATCAGCCGCGCCACATCCTCGGCGCTGGTGTAATGCGTGGCCGACATCCGCAACACGCCCTTGTCCAGCGGAATGCCCAGCGCCCCCAGGGGCCGCACCGCATAGAAATCGCCACCCCAGCAGGCGATGCCCTCGCGGCCCAGCGCCTCCGACACCGGCTCGGCGGCGCGGTCCAGCTCCACCGCGACGGTCGGCGCCCGCCGGCCAGCCTCGCGCGGGCCCAGGAGCCGCAGGTCGTTGCGCGCCGACAGATGGTCCAGCAGCGGCTGGATCACCGCCTCTTCCTGCGCCCGCATCAGGTCATGCACACCGCGATTGCGCGCCCGCGCATCGCCCGTCACCCCGTGATGCGCCGCCACCGCGTCGACGTAATCCACCATGCCGGCACAGGCCGCCACCTGGGCATGGTCCGGCCCGGCGGGGGTGTGACGCTTGTATAGCGTGCCGTGATTGAAGAAATGCCCCTGCCCCGGCAGCTCCATGCCGAAATCGCGGCCGATCACCATTATTCCCTGATGCGGCCCATAGGTCTTGTAGGCCGAGAACAGATAGACATCCGCCCCCAGCGCCGGCACATCGGGAAAGCCGTGCGGCGCATAGGACACCCCGTCCACCACCGTCCTTGCCCCCGCCGCCCGCGCCATGGCGCAGATCGCCGCCACATCGTTGATTTCCGCGATCACGTTGGAACAATGCGGAAAACAGACCAGCCGCACCGCGCCATCCGCCAGCAGCCGCGCCAGCCCCGCCGGATCCAGCGACCCGGTCGCCGGGTCCAGCCGCCATTCGCGGATCTCGATCCTCGTCCGCCAGCCGCCGCCAGACGCCGGAATTGGCCTCGTGGTCCTGGTCGGTCACCACCACCGCGCCCTTGGCGCCCGTGCCGCCGCCGCGCAGCCAGAGCCGCACCGCCTGGGCCAGCACATAGGTATTGGCGCTGGTCGAGGGGCCAAAGCTCACCTCATCGGCCGCCACGCCCATCATTTCCGCCAGCCGCGCGCGCGCCTCGTCCATCTCGGCGCCGCCGGCCTGCGCCCCCGGATAGGGCCCATAGGGCTGCACCTTGCGATCGGTATAGAACCGGTGCAACCGCCCCACCACCTGCGCGCAAGGATAGCTGCCGCCGGCGTTCTCGAAGAAGGCATGGCTCGACAGCACCGGCGAGGCAAAGGCCGGGAATTGCGAACGAACGAAAGTCAGATCCAGCGCCAAGGCCGCTCTCCTGTGTCATCTACTGTTTCACGGGGCCGCCAGGGTGGAATCCCCGCGCGCATGGCGGGATGTCTCCCTCTGCGGCCAGGTCTTCCTGCCAGGTCCGCGGATGTCTGCCCGCGGACCAGAGCCGGCATCGCCGGCCTCGCCCCAGCAGTAGCCGCGCCGCGCCGCCGCCGCAATCCGAAATCCCCGCAGCGCCCGTTGTTTCAGCACCCGAACCCCGCCCGGCCGCCCCGCCCGCCCCCCGCACCCCACTTACCGCTTGTGCTATCGCCCCGGCCTCGCTTAGCCTTCGCCCACCACCAGGGGCGCAGGATCGGGGAGTCCGCCGCCCAAGATGAAGGAGCATCCATGTCCCGTATCGCCACATTGCTTGCCGGCGCCGCCACCGCGCTGGCCCTGTCCACTGCGGCCCATGCCGCCGATCCCGACCTGACCATCCTTGACTGGGCCGGCTGGGAAATCGACGGCATGCTGCAACCCTATGCCGACAAGAACGGCGACAAGCCGTCCTATGTCTTCTTCGCCGACGATGACGAGGCGTTCCAGAAGGTCTCGTCCGGCTTCAAGGCCGATGTCGTGCATCCCTGCGCCGCCTCGCAGCCGCGCTACAAGGATGCCGGCCTGATCGAACCCTGGGATGTCTCGAAGATCCCGGAATTCAAGAACATCCCCGAGCGGATGACCGCGGCCTTCACCGATGCCGAAGGCGTCTGGTTCATGCCGACCGACTATGCCTATACCGCCATCGCCTACAACGCCAAGGAAGTGCCCGAGGCCGACGTGGCCTCGCTCCAGGTCTTTGCCGACCCGAAATATGCCGGCCGGATCTCGATGCCCGACAACACCGATGACGTCTGGTCGCTGGCTTTCCTCGCCACCGGCCTGACCTCGTGGGACAATGTCACCGACGAACAGTTCAAGGCCGCCGCCGACTGGCTGCGCAAGGTGCATCCCAACGTCCGCGCCTACTGGTCCGACCCTTCGGAACTGTCGCAGCTGATGGCCTCGGGTGAAATCCTCGTGGCCTGGTCCTGGAACGACCCGGTCGCCATCCTGATGTCGGAAAACTTCCCCGTGGGCTTCAACCGCGCCCCGGCCGAAGGCGCCACGACCTGGTTCTGCGGCATGGTCAACATGAAGGACGCCCCCGGTTCCGAGGACAAGGCCTACGACTACATCAACTCGCTCCTGGCGCCGACCTCGGCCCAGCCGCTCCTGGACGCGATCGGCTATGCGCTGGCCAATGACGCCGCCATGGCCACCATCGACCCCGAGGCGCTGAAGGCCGCCTATGTCGACCCGGTGACCACCACGCTCCTGCCGCAGACCCCGGTCAGCCAGGAATTCCGCGCCCGGATGATCGAGGAATTCGAGCTGATCAAATCCGGCTTCTGATCGGCGCCAGCCGGTCCCGGACCGAAACGACAGGGGCGCCCCGGACCGACCGGGGCGCCCTTTTCCATCGCCCCGTCACCCCGCCGCCGCACCGCCATCGGGCAGCGCCGGATCGTTCAGCCCGACCAGAACGCCCGCCTCTCGCGCCACCCCCGACGGACAGGCGTACAGCTTCGGCATCGCCACGTTGCCCGACACCTCCAGCCGGTAGTGCCGCGCCAGATGGTCCAGCACCGCCGGGCCCAGCCGCGGATCGGCGCGCAGGCTGCCGCGATGCGAGGCATCCAGCCGCGGGCTGTGCATCGCCTGTTCCAGCGTCATGTCGTAATCCAGCATCAGCGCCGCGATCTGCGCCACGCAGGGCATGATCAGGTCCCCGCCCGAGGCGCCCAGCGCAAACACCGCCTCGTCCCCGCGCACCGCCACCGTCGGCACCATGTTCGACGAATTGATCCGCTTGCCCCCCGCCATCGAGGTGCGCAACCCCGGCCGCGGGTCGAAATAGCTGACGCCATTGTTCATCGCCAGCCCGGTCCCGGCCAGCGTGATCCCGGCGCCGAAATGGTCCAGCAGCGTATAGGTGATGGACACCATGTTGCCCTCGGCATCCGCCGCCGACAGCGAGGATGTCGAACTGCCCACCTCGGCCAGGGTGCCGTTGCGCGCCCGGTGCGCCCGCCAGGCCACCTCCAGCGCATCGGCATAGGTCTTCCAGCCGGCCGCATCCGGCGCCCTCCCGCCCAATTCCTCCCCACCTGCCGGCATCGCAGCCGCGACATGGGCCAGGAAATCGCGTTGCCGCAGGCCGCCGCTCTGCTCGCCGGGCGTGTACAGCGTGGCACCCCGGTGGCTGGCCTGCATCGGCGCGTGGTCCTGCACCCGGTACTCCGCCAGGTCATCCAGCGTGATCCGGCTGCCCAGCGCCTGCAGGTCGGCCACCAGCCGCCGGGCCAGCGCGCCGCGATAGAACCCCTCGGCCCCCTCGGCGGCCAGCGCCCGCAGCGTCGCCGCCAGCCCCGGTATCCGCAGCCGCGCCCCCGGCTGCAACGGCACCCCGCCGGGCAGGTAGATCCCGGCCGCCACCCGGTCCTTGCGCAGGATCTCCATTTCCGAGGCAATCATCAGCGTGCAGAACCAGCTTGCCGGAATGCCGGTCTCGGCCAGCCGGATCGCCGGCGCCAGCACTTCGGCCAGGGTCTTGCGGCCATGGGCGCGCAGGGCATGGTCGAACCCCGCCACCGCGCCCGGCACCGTGATCGCGCGGCCCCCCTGGGTATTGGCGAACCCGCGCACCGCCGGAAACCCCATCGAGGTCGCCGGCAGGTCGGGGTCGATCGGGTAATCCTCGGCGTGGATCGCCTGCGGCAGCACGCCCTGGAAATCCAGCGCCACCGCCCGGCCCTCGCGCGCCAGCCAGGCCACCAGGAAACCGCTGCCGCCCAGGCCGCACATCCAGGGCTCCACCGCCGCCAGCGCCAGCGCCGCCGCGACAGCCGCATCCACCGCGTTGCCGCCGCCCGCCAGCACCTCGGCCCCGGCCCGCGCCGCCGCCACATGCTGCGCCGCCACCACGCCCCGGTCACCGCCCCGCACCGCCGGCTTTCGCGTAACCCACTGATCCGCCGCCGTTTCCACCATTGCCGCCGCCATATCCCGCCCCGCGCCCTTTTTCCCTTGCCCGACGTCGCCGCCGAAGTATATCGTCAATATATTGACAATATATCGAGTCGAATCCCCCAATGAGCAAGCGCAAAAGCGATGAGGCCTATGGCGAACTGCGGCGGCGGATCATGATGGCCGAACTGCCGCCGAACGCGCTCCTCGACGAACGCCGCCTGACCGAGGATCTGGGCGTCGGCCGCACCCCCCTGCGCGAGGCCGTGCTGCGCCTGGAACAGGAAGGGCTGGTCACTTCGATGGGCCGGCGCGGCTATGTCGTCGCCAGCGCCACCCCGGCCGACCTGATGCGCGCCTATGAACTGCGGCGCGAACTGGAATGCCTGACCGCCGCGCTGGCCGCCGACCGCCGCAACGCCGCCGACCTGGCGCGGTTCGACGCCTTCCTGACCCGGATCGAGACCGAGATGCCCACGCACGAGGACGACGTGTCCTGGCAACTGGCCGCCGACGAGGAATTCCACCGCATCGTGGCCGAGGCCTCCGACAACCGCTTTGCCCGGCAATACCTCGATTTCCTGTTCGGCCTCTCGGTCCGCAGCCTCTATGTCGCGCGCGTGCCCGTCACCCTGGTCCGGGACGAGATCGACACCTACCGCTCGGTCCTGACCGCGATCCGCATGCGCGACGCCGCCGCCGCCCGCGCCGCCATGCAGCAGCACCTGACCATCAACCCGATGCAGGCCATCGCCGACAGCATGGCCGGCACCCGGCGCGGGGCGATGTGATGGGCCGCCTGCTGCGCCAGCGGATCGAGATCGGCGTCCTCCTGGCGCCCTCGGTCCTGCTCCTGGCGCTGTTCGTGCTGGCGCCGCTCTGCGTGGTGGCGGCCTACAGCTTTGCCCTGCGCGACCCCTATGGTGCGGTGCTGCCCGGCTTTACCCTCGACAACTACCGCGAGCTGTTCCAGAGCGTCTATCTCTGGGTCTTCGTCAACAGCTTCAAGCTGGCGGCGCTGACCACCATCCTGTGCCTGGCCGTCGGCTACCCGGTGGCCTGGTTCATCGCCTTCCGCGCCGGACCCTGGGCGCCGGCGCTGCTGATGCTTTTGCTGATCCCGTTCTGGATCAACTTCCTGATCCGCATCTCGGCCTGGGTCGTCCTGCTTGGGCGCGGCGGGCTGATCAACCAGGGCCTGGTCGCCACCGGCCTGCTGGATGCGCCCATAGGCCTTCTCGGCACCACCGGGGCCACGCTGGTCGGCATGGTCTATGCCTTCCTGCCCCTGACCGTGTTCCCGATCTACGCCGCCCTGCAACCGATCGACCGCCGCCTGATCGAGGCCGGGGCCGACCTGGGCGCCACCCCGGCCCAGACCTTCCTGGGCGTCACGCTGCCCCTGTCGCTGCCCGGCGTGCTGGCCGCGGCGCTTTTCGTCTTCGTGCCCTCGATGGGGGTATTCGCCATCCCCGTCCTCCTGGGCGGCGGCAAGGAGATCATCCTGGGCAACCTGATCGTCCAGCTGTTCCTGGAATTCCGCAACATGCCGCTCGGCTCGGCGGTCTCGGTGCTGCTGCTGGCGCTGTCGGGCGTGGGCATCCTGCTCTACATGCGCGCCCTGCGCCGGGTGGAGGCGATGAAATGACCGCCGCCCGCCGCCCGCGCGCGCCCGGCTGGGCCACCCGGACCTTTGTCCGTGGCATCGCCGGCTGGGTCACGCTGCTCACCTATCTCTTCATGCTGGCGCCGATCGTCGTTCTGGTGGTTTTCGCCTTCAACTCAGGCAAATCGACCGTGGTCTGGCAGGGGTTCTCGGTCGAATGGTTCGGGAAAGTCTGGTCAAACCGCCATATCGCCCGCGCCCTGAACGTCAGCCTGATCGTTGCCCTGGCCAGTGCCGCGCTCTCCACGCTGATTGGCGCGCTGGCCGCGGTGGCCATCACCCGCCGCCGCTTTCCCGGCCGCGACCTGCTGGGCGCCGCCCTGGCCGCGCCGCTGGTGCTGCCCGAAATCGTGCTGGCGGTGGCGCTCTTGGTGTTCATGACCTTTGCCGGCGTGACGCTGGGCTATGCCACGCTGATCCTGGGCCATGTCATCGTCTCGATCCCCTTCGCCACGCTGATCGTGCGGGCCGCCGCCTCCTCGCTCGACCCGCGGCTGGAAAGCGCCGCCGCCGACCTTGGCGCCAACGAATGGCAGACCTTCCGCATGGTGACGCTGCCGCAACTGGCGCCGGCGCTCTTCACCGCCTTCCTGCTCTCGGCCACCCTGTCCTTTGACAACCTGGTGATGTCGACCTTCACCTCGGGGGTGGGCACCACCACGCTGCCTTTGCGCATCTATTCGATGCTCAAGCTGGGAATCACCCCTGAAATCAATGCCCTGGGCGCCATGATGGTGGTGGCCAACGTGGCGATCCTGTTTCTGGTGATGGGGCGCTACCTGCCCCTGATGCTGAAAACCAACCGGCGGTGAACAGCCGGCCCCCCCTTTTCCACGCAACAAGGAGCTGCCAAAATGAAAACCTCCCTTCCGCTACTTGCCGCCTCGCTGCTGGCGCTGTGCGCCGCCAATCCCGCCCTGGCCGAGGAACTGCGCATCTTTGGCTGGGCCAATGAGATGCCCGATGAGGTGCTGGCCGATTTCGAGACCGAAACCGGCATCACCGTCACCTTCGACACCTTCGACAGCAATGAATCGATGATCGCCAAGCTGGACGCCGGCGGCGCCGGCTATGACCTGGTGAACCCCTCGCAATATGCCGTGCAGATCCTGATCGCGCGCGGGCGCATCGCCGAACTCGACCATGCGCGCATCGACACCTACGACAAGATCGGGCCTTCGTTCAAAGAAGTCTCCTACGACCCCGGCAACAAATACTCGATCCCCTATGTCTGGGGCACCACCGGCCTTGCCTACAACAAGTCCTGCGTCGAGGAACCGATCACCAGCTGGAGGGCGCTGTTCGACGAGAAATACGCCGGCCGCATCTACATGCTCGACAACATGCTGGCCGCCTATATCGCCGGCCTTCAGGTCAACGGCTTCAGCGCCAATACCTCGGACCCGGCCGAGATCGAAAAGGCGACCGAGACCCTGATCGCGCAAAAGCCGCTGCTCGCCGGCTACAACAGCACCAACTTTGCCGACCTGGTGTCCTCGGGCGAGGCCTGCATCGTCGAAAGCTGGTCCTCGTCCGTGCTGCAGGCGATCAAGGACAACCCCGACGTGGTCTATGTGCTGCCCGAAGAAGGCGGCACCATGTGGATCGACGGCTATTCGGTGCTGACCGACGCGCCCAACCCGGACGCGGCCTACAAATTCCTGTCCTACATCCTGCGCCCCGAGGTGGCCGCCAAGACCACCGAACTGACCCAGACCGCCACCGTGGTCTCCGAGGCAAAGGCGCTGCTGCCGGCGGATCTGGCCGGCAATTCGGCCGTCTTCCCCGATGAAGCGACCATCGCCAATGCCGATTTCATCCTCGATCTCGGCGATGCGATGAAATTCTACCAGGACGGCTGGACCAAGGTGAAGGCCGCCCAATAACGCCAGTCTCAACGCCTCTCGCAAGGCCAGTCGCGGGCGCGGCCCACCCTGCCGCCGCGCCCGCCCTCCACAGGGCGGACCCATGCCAGACAACACCCTCCCCGCCGCCGTCGACCTCAGCGGCGTCGTCAAGCGCTTCGGCACCATGACCGCGATCGACCGGCTGGACCTGACCATCCGCCCCGGCGAATTCTTCACCCTGCTCGGCGCCTCGGGCTGCGGCAAAACCACCACGCTGCGCCTGATCGCCGGGTTCGAACTGCCCAGCGAGGGCCGGATCCTGATCGACGGCCAGGATGTCTCGGACGTCCCCGCCCACCAGCGCCCGGTCCATACCGTGTTCCAGAGCTACGCGCTCTTTCCCCACCTGACCATCCGCGACAACGTGGCCTTTCCCCTGCGCGTCAAGGGCACGCCGCGCGCCGAACGCCTCGAACGCGCGCAGGCCGCGCTGGAAATGGTGCAGATGGCCGGCTTTGCCGACCGCCGGCCCAGCCAGCTTTCCGGCGGCCAGCAGCAGCGCGTCGCCCTGGCCCGCGCGCTGGTCAACGAACCCAAGGTGCTGTTGCTCGACGAACCCCTGGGGGCGCTGGACCTCAAGCTGCGCAAGGAGATGCAGCTGGAACTCAAGGCGATGCAGCGCCGGCTCGGCATCACCTTCGTCTTCGTCACCCACGACCAGGAAGAGGCGCTGACCATGTCCGACCGCATCGCGCTGATGCAGGGCGGCCGCATCGTGCAACTGGACAGCCCCACCGGCCTCTATGACGCGCCGCAAAGCCTCTATGCCGCCGAATTCATCGGCGAAACCAACCTGATCCCCGGCCGCGTCACCGCCAGCACCCCCGAAGCGACCGAAGTCGCGGCCCTGGGCCAGACCTTCCGCCTGCCCCCCGCCGCCCTTCCCCCGGCGCGCTGCCCGCCCCCGCCCTACCCGCCGGCTCCGCCGTCACCCAGCCATCCGCCCCGAGCGGCTGCGCCCGGCGCGGCCGGCGACCCAGAGGCGCGGCTGGCCGAGGTCGACTTCATCGGCACCGACCTGCGGCTGGTCTATACCCTGCCCGACGGCACCCGCCTGATCGCCCGCCGCCAGAACGACGGCAGCCCGATCCCCGCCCCCGGCACCTCCGCGCGGCTGTCGCTCGACGCCCGCGACCTGCGCCTGTTCTCCAGCTGATCCCTGCAAGGACCCGACCCATGACAGACATCTACCGCATCGAGCCGCTGCCGCCGCAGCTGGTGCCCGACCGCGCCGCCCGCCTCGCCCAGGTCGAGGCCGCGACGCTGGGCCACTACCTGCACGCGGGCTTCGTCGATACCGCCATCCGCCCGCTGATCGAGGGGCCGCGCGTGGCCGGCAACGCCGTGACCCTGCAGATCACCGGCCCCGATTCCACCCTGCTCTACTACGCGATGGACCGCGTCCGCCCCGGCGATCTTCTGGTCATCGACCGCGCCGGCGACCACCGCCAGGCCTGCTGGGGCGGCTTCATGGCCGCCGTCGCCCGCATCCGCGGCCTTGCCGGCGTGGTGATCGACGGCGCCGTGACCGACCCCTCCGCCATCCGCGCCGCCGGCGTGCCGACCTGGGCGCGCGACACATCCGCCGTCACCACCAAGCTCCTGAACCTGGGCGGCGGCTTCAACGTCCCGGTCAGCATCGGCGGCGTCGCGGTGACGCCCGGCGATGCCGTCCTGGCCGACGACTGCGGCGTGGTGGTGGTCCCCGCCTCGCGCGTCGACCGCCTGATCGAGGTCGCCCTGGCCGACCAGGCCGAGGAAGGCGACTGGGTCGCCCGGCTGGAACAGGGCGCGCGGCTGCAGGACCTGGTCGACATCCGCGCCATGCTGGAAAAGAACGGGATGGAGGGCGCCGGTGTCTGACCCCATCCCCCCGACCTCGCCGCATGCCGTCTGGCTGTCGACCCCGCACCACCAGCTGGTCGAGATCGCATTCGGCCTGGGCTGCCGCCGCTTTGTCCTCGACATCGAACACGGCTATTTCGACCTCGACGGCACCGACAAGCTGGTGGCGCTGATCCGCGCCCTGGGCGCGCAGGTCTATGCCAAGGTGCTGGGCCCCGAAACCATTCCGATCCAGCAGGCGCTGGACATCGGCTGCCACGGTGTCATCATCCCGCATATCGGCACGCTCGACCATGCCCGCGCCGTGACCCTGGCCGCGAAATACCCGCCGCTTGGCCTGCGCAGCTTTTCCGGCACCCGCCCGGCCCGCTATGACGCGGTAACGCAGGACTACTACACCCGCGAAAACGCCCAGACCCTCTGCCTGCCCATGGTCGAAAGCGCCGAGGCCCTGGCCGACATTCAGGCGATCCTGGCGCTGCCCACCGTCGACGGCGTCTTCGTCGGCCCCTCAGACCTGTCGCTGTCGCGCGGCCGCGGCGCCTATATGAAGACCCAGGCCGATTTCGACGACCTGCGCCGCATCGCCGCCGCCGCCCGGGCCGCCGGCAAGATCTGGATCATGCCCGCCTGGGCGCCGGTCGAACGCCAGCTTGCCACCGAACTGGGCGCCGCCTGGCAGGTCACCGTCGACGAATACGGCGCGCTCTGGACCGGCATCGAGGCCGGGCTGAAGGCCTGAGGGGAAAAGATGACCATTGCCGTCTATCTGGGCGAGGCCCAGGAAACCGCCGAATGGATCGCGCTCCTGGCGCGGCTCTTGCCGGAATTCACCGTCGAGGACATGGAAAACCCCGCCGACCCGGCGGCGGTCGAATATGCCGTCGTCTGGGCGCCGCCCGCCGGTGCCATCGCGCGCTTTGCCAACCTCAGGGCCGTGGTCTCGATCGGCGCCGGGGTCGACCATGTGCTGCGCGACCCCGACCTGCCGCAACACCTGCCGATCCTGCGCACCACCGGGCCCGACATGGTGCAGCGCCTGCGCGAATACGTGGCGCTGCATGTGCTGACCCACCACCGCGAACTGGCCGTCACCGATGCCAACCAGCGCGCCGGGCACTGGCAACAGATCGTCACGCCCCTGGCCTCGCGCCGCCGCGTCGGCGTCATGGGCCTGGGCACCATCGCGCAGGCCTGCGCCCGGACCCTGGCCGCCCTGGGCTTTGACACCGCCGGCTGGTCGCGCTCGGGCCGGCCGGTCGAGGGCATCACCGTCTTTGCCGGCGCCGGGGGACTGGCGGATTTTCTCGCCCGGACCGAGATCCTGGTCTGTCTCCTGCCGTTGACGCCGCAGACCCGCGACATCCTGGACGCCGGGCTGATGGCCGCCCTGCCGCGCGGGGCGCGGATCATCAACGCCGGGCGCGGCGGCCATCTGGTCGAAGCGGACCTGCTCTCCGCGCTGGAGACGGGCCAGATCGGCGGCGCCACGCTGGATGTGTTCCGCACCGAACCCCTGCCGCAGGGGCACCCGTTCTGGACCCATCCGAAGATCCGCGTGACGCCGCATGTCGCCTCGATGATCGACGCCGAAACCGGCGCCTCGGTGATCGCGGCAAACATCCGCAGCTTTCACGCCACCGGCACCTCCCCCGCCATCGCCGACCCGCGCCGGGGGTATTAGCGCAGGCGTCCGGCAGGGGGTAAACGACAAGGGCCTGCCACCCCGGCCCCGATCCGTCACACGCCGGCCCGCAGGGGCGCGATGGCGGGCCGAAGTGCCGGTCGCGCAATGTCGGCGTCAGGCCGGTGCCCGACCGCGGGCGGGCGCATCCAACGCGGCGATGCCGGCACTTTATGCCCCGGTCTCCCCGGCCCGGAACCGAAAACGACACGCAGAAGCGCCCGCCCATAGGGGCGGTCAGCGCGCTGGCCGGGGCGCTGTGCCTGTTAACCTGGCCGGGACCGTCTGTTCGGCGGCGGAGCTTAGGGTCCAGACCTTAAGGGAGCGGAGGCATATGCCGCGTGTCGCCAAGCAGGTTTCCCCGGTTAGCCGTCCCGTCGCTTCTCGACTTGTGTTGAGCTGCTGAGAATCTCGCCGGTAGGATCGGCAAGAAAGAACTGACGCACGCCCCACGGCTCGTCCGTCAGATCGTATGCGCAGATTTCGGGCAACTCCATCGACCGCGCTCGATCATGAATCGCGTCCACGTCATCGACTTCGATGGAAAGATCGGGCACCGGCGTCCCTGGAGCCGCCTCACTCATCATCAGACTTACCTGGTGCGGTGGCACGTTCTTCGGACCCAAGTGTGACGATCCATCCGAACCATCAGGAACACCGAGTCCGGAAACAGGTCAGCATAAAATGCCTGCACGGCACTCGAGTGTCTGCCGCAATGTTCGCAACAATACGTAGGACCGTCATCAGATCACCTCTGAAAACCTGCATTCATCATGGAGGGCCGCGGTCACTGGTGACAACCGCAACGGAAGAGACGGGCGCTTTCCAACTTTCGACCAGAGCTGCTGGCCCGCTCCCGCCACAGCATCATGCACACCGGGCCTCCGCGCCGCCGACTGTGACAGCCCGGACCGTCGGACGCGCCCGACGCCCCCGCCTTTCTCTGTATCATCCATCAGGCGGCAAGTACCGGCTCAGCGGGGCAAGAGGTTAAGAAACTCTTAAACCCGGATACCCAACCCATTGGAATCATTGCGTCCGTACAGCGTCCCACGCCGGGACGCCCCATCTTGCGCCGCCCGCCTGCCCCCCCTATATTGAACCCTGCCGGGGGCAACCCCGACTATGGCGATAAACGCACCTGTAATAGACGGCTCGGACCCGGGGGCGGTACCCGGCGGCTCCACCAAACCTCCCGGCATTGCGGGCGTGTGGGGCCGAAACAGGATCGACGGACGTTCAAAGAGGCCAGCTTTCGCTCGGTGAGGTACCACCGTTATCGGTCCAAGATCACAGTTGCCAATGACAACCGTGCTCCGGTGGCGCTGGCTGCGTAAGCGGCTCGCAATACCAAATCCAAGTCCCTCCGCTTAGCCGCGTAGGGCGGGGTTCGCAGGTACCTGGCAACAGAAACCTGCACTTCCCCTTCCATCTTCCCGCCGTTACCCGCCGCACCTATGATTGCGGCCATGACCACGGTCCCGCTCTCCGACCTGACCCGCACCTTCGCCCGCATCGGCTGCCTGTCCTTTGGCGGCCCGGCGGCGCAGATCGCGCTGATGCACCGGGTGGTGCTGGACGAACGGCGCTGGGTGGGCGAGGCCGAATACCTGCGCGCCCTCAGCTTCTGCATGCTCCTGCCCGGCCCCGAGGCGATGCAGCTGGCCACCTGGATCGGCTGGCGGCTGCACGGCATCCGCGGCGGGCTGATCGCGGGCGGGCTGTTCGTCCTGCCCGGCGCGCTGGTGGTGCTGGGGCTGAGCGCGACCTATGCCGCCCTGGGGCAGGTGCCGCTGGTGGCCGCGCTGTTCACCGGGGTGCAGGCCGCGGTCATCGCCATCGTCGTCGAGGCCCTGATCCGGCTGGCCCGCCGGGCGCTGAAGGGACGCGAGGCCCTGCTGATCGCCCTGGCTGCCTTTGCCGGGCTCTACCTGCTGCAGCTGCCCTTTCCGCTGATCATCCTGGCCGCCGGGATCTGGGGATACATGCGCAGCCGCGGCGAGGCTGCCGATACGCCCCAGCCGCAGAGGGCGGCGCTGGCGCCTGCGATGCGGGCGGTGGGCATCGGTCTTGCGGCATGGGCCTTGCCTTTGGGCGCAGTGCTGGTCTGGGCGCCGCAAAGGATTGGCGAGATTGGGCTTTTCTTCTCGAAACTGGCGGTGCTGACCTTTGGCGGCGCCTATGCGGTCCTGGCCTGGATGGCGCAAGAGGTGGTCAGCGCCAAGAACTGGCTGACCCTGCCGCAGATGATGGACGGGCTGGGCCTGGCCGAGACCACGCCGGGGCCGCTGATCCTGGTGACAGAGTTCGTGGGCTACATGGCCGGACACGGCGAAGGCGGCTGGCCGATGGGGCTGGCGGCGGCGGCGCTGACGCTGTGGGTGACCTTTGTGCCGTCGTTCCTGTTCATCTTTGCCGGCGCCCCCTTTGTCGACCGGCTGACCCACCTGCCGCGCCTGTCGGGCGCGCTGCGCGCCATCACCGCGGCGGTGGTGGGCGTGATCGCCAACCTGTCGCTGTGGTTCGCCCTGCACGTCCTGTTCGGTCAGGTCGGCACGCTGCACCTGGGGCCGGTGCAGATGCCGTTGCCGGACCCCGCCAGCCTGCGGCCCCTGCCCGCCGGACTGGCGCTGCTGGCCGCGGCCCTGCTGTCGCGGCACTGGCCGTTGCCTCTGGTCCTGGCAGTCACGGCCGGGCTGTCGGCGCTGCTGGCGCTGTGGCCCTGAGGCCGCCAGATTCCGCCCCACCGCCTCTTCCCTTGACGGGCGAATCCCCTATGCTGGCCGCAAGACGGGAAAGGATGCCGAATGACGCGCAGCATCGATTATGGAAACCTGATGCACCGGGCGATGCGCGGGTTGATCCAGACCGTGCTGCAGGACGTGGCCAGAAACGGCCTGCCGGGCGCGCATCACTTCTTTATCACCTTTGACACGACCCACCCCGATGTCGCCATCGCCGACTGGTTGAAACAGCGCTATCCGCGGGAAATGACCGTGGTGATCCAGCACTGGTTCGAGAACCTCGAAGTGACCGACGAGGGCTTTTCCATCACGCTGAACTTTGGCAACCAGCCCGAACCGCTGGTCATTCCCTTTGACGCGGTGCGGACCTTTGTCGACCCTTCGGTAGAATTCGGCCTGCGCTTCGAGACCCACGAAGAGGAAGACGACGACTCGGGCGACGATGACGACGATGGCGATGACGACCCGCCACCGCATGACGCAGAAATCGTCCGGCTGGACCGGTTCCGCAAGCAATAGCCGATGAGCAGCGATCTTGCCCTGTTCCGCCGCCGGCTGTTGCAGAACCCGCGGCAGGTGTCGGCCATCGCGCCGTCGTCGCGGACGCTGGCGCGGGCGATGACGCTGGGCCTGGGGCCGAACAGCGGCCCGGTGGTGGAATTCGGCCCCGGCACCGGCCGCTTTACCGAGGCGATCCTGGCCCGTGGCGTCGCCCCGCGCGACCTGACCCTGTTCGAGCTGGATGACGAGTTCGTTGACTATCTGCGGCAGAAATTCCCCGGCGTGACCGTTCACAAGGCCCCGGCCCAGGAAGCGGCGCGGCTGGTCGAACCGGGGGTCGCGGCGGTGGTTTCCGGCCTGCCGCTGCTGTCCATGCCAGAGGAGGTGCGCGAAGGCATCGTGGCGGCAGCCTTTTCGATCCTGGCGCCGCGCGGGCGCTATGTGCAGTTTACCTATGGCCCCCGCCCGCCCCTGCCCGCCGAGCAGATCGCCGGGCTGGGGCTGAAGGTCGACAAGGGGTTCAAGGTCTGGGCCAACCTGCCGCCGGCCCGCGTCTACCGGTTCCGCCGGGCCTGAGCGGCCGGGTTCGGGCTGCCGCCCGGCGGGTCGGCCGGACGGCGGCGGTGGGGATGCGGTCAGAATTCCTTGCGCAACAGCCGGTCGATTGAATAATGCGCCCCGCCATAGGCCGCGAACAGCGCCGTTGCCCCTGCCCAGAACAGCGAGTTGGTCTCGGCCTTCATCTGCACCAGCGACAGGAAGGTTGCCCCGCCATCCGGCAACAGGTTTTCCTGCCCGGCGGCCGTCAGGTATTGCAGGTTGGCCTGCAGGAAGGCAATCCCCTCGGGCGTCAGGAAGTCGGGGCCATAGGGGTGGCTGACATGGAACCACCATGTCACCCCCAGCATCACCGCATTGGCCAGCGCCACCGGCCGGGTGAACAGGCCCAGGATGATCAGTGCGCCGCCGACGAAATTCAGCACCGCGAGCAGGGGCGAAAAGAACCAGCCGGGGGAAAAGCCCAGGCTTTCGACAAAGCCGGACATGGCCATGGGCGCGGTGATCTTTGGCCAGCCCTCGACCATCAGATAGCCGCCGACCACGACGCGCAGCGCCAGCCAGCCGACCGGTTGCGCGATGTGGTGGTAAAGCGGCGCGAGGAAGGGCAGAACCAGGCGTTCGCGGGGAGAGGACGTCATTTCGGGCATGTCGGTCATTCGCTACTCCTATCGGGCCTGCCGCGACTGGCAGCCCCGACGCGGGGCAGCGCGGCCCTGTATATATAGGTATGCCGCCCGCTGCGGCCTAGGGTCTGGACCCTTTGCCCGCGCGCACATGCCCTGTGCGTCCAGGGCCGGTCGCGCGGGCGGCGCGGCGACAGTATGCGACGGTATGCCGATTGATTTCATCGCCCCCCGCCGCTATGCGATGCGCAAGAGCCCTATGGAGATGACCATGACCGCAACCCGCACCGAGACCGACAGCTTTGGCCCGCTGGAGGTTCCCGCCGACAAGTATTGGGGCGCGCAGACCCAGCGTTCCATCATCAACTTTCCGATCGGCTGGGAACGGCAGCCGGTGCCGATCATCCGCGCGCTGGGCGTGATCAAGAAGGCGGCGGCGACGGTGAACGCGGCGCAGGGCGACCTGGAACCGGCGCTGGCCGAGGCGATCAAGGCCGCGGCGCAAGAGGTGATCGAGGGGCGTTTCGACGACAACTTTCCGCTGGTGGTGTGGCAGACCGGCTCGGGCACGCAGTCGAACATGAACGCCAACGAGGTGATCTCGAACCGGGCGATCGAGATGCTGGGCGGTGTGAAGGGGTCGAAAAAGCCGGTTCACCCGAACGACCATGTGAACATGGGCCAGTCGTCGAACGACACCTTTCCGACCGCGATGCATGTCGCCATCGGCATGCATGCCCGCGACGTGCTGATCCCCGGGCTGGAAAAGCTGTCGCGCGCGCTCTGGGCCAAGGTCGATGAGTTCGAAGGACATCATCAAGATCGGCCGCACCCATACCCAGGACGCGACACCCCTGACGCTGGGCCAGGAGTTTTCCGGCTATGCCACCCAGGTCGACAAGGGGATCGCCCGGGTGAAGATGTGCCTGACCGACATCTACGAACTGGCGCAGGGCGGCACGGCGGTGGGCACCGGGCTGAACACCCGCAAGGGCTATGACGCCGCCGTTGCGGCCGAGATCGCCGCGATCACCGGCCTGCCTTTGTCACCGCGCCGAACAAGTTCGAGGCGCTGGCGGCGCATGACGCGATGGTGATGTTCTCGGGCGCGCTGGAAGACCGTCGCCGCGGCGCTGTTCAAGATCGCCAATGACCTGCGGCTCGGGGTCGGGCCCGCGCTCGGGCCTGGGCGAACTGATCCTGCCGGAGAACGAGCCGGGTTCCTCGATCATGCCGGGAAAGGTGAACCCGACCCAGTGCCGAGGCGCTGACCATGGTCTGCGCCCATGTGATGGGCAATGACGCGGCGGTGGGCTTTGCCGGGTCGCAGGGCCATTTCGAGTTGAACGTCTACAACCCGATGATGAGCTACAACGTGCTGCAGTCGATCCAGCTCCTGGGCGATGCGGCGGGGTCCTTCACCGACAACATGGTGGTGGGCACCCAGGCCAACGTGGCGCGGATCGACAAGCTGATGAAGGAAAGCCTGATGCTGGTGACGGCGCTGGCGCCCACCATCGGCTATGACAACGCGACCAAGGTGGCCAAGACCGCGCACAAGAACGGCACCACCCTGCGCGAAGAGGCGATTGCCCTGGGCTTTGTCGATGGCGAGACCTTTGACCGCATCGTGCGGCCCGAGGACATGGTGGGCCCCAAGGGCTGATGGCCGAGGTCGTCAACCTGCGGACGGCACGAAAGCAGGCGGCCCGCAAGGCCGCCCGCACCGCCGGCGACGCCAATGCCGCGAAATTCGGACGCAGCAAGGAAGAACGCGCGCTGGAAAAGGCCCGGGCCGAAAAGGCCGCGCGCGATCTGGACGGCCACAAGCGGGAGCCGGATTAACCTGCCGCTAACCCCGATCAGCGAGGGTTGGCGGCAGGAGGTGCCGCCGATGAACAACCTTGCCTTGCCGATCTCGCCGCAGGAATGGATGCGGCAAATGTTTGCAACGCGCACGGCCATGGATGGCGGCATCGTGCGGCGCAAGGTCTCGGATGTGGAACGCCTTGTCGGGCGCGACGCCTTTCTGGAACAGATGCGGCGGCGCGGTTACCGGGTGGCCGAGAACTCCGGGCATTTCGTGGTCTTCTGCAATTCGGACCCCGTGCAACTGCACCTGTGATCGGAGGACCCAAATTTCTTGGGAAAGAAATTTGCCAAAATCCTTGCTTAAGGATTTTGCCGCCCTGAATGCTGGCGTAGGTTCGGACCCATGACCGCCCGGCCCATCAAACGCTCGCTCACCCTGCATGGCCACCGCACCAGCGTCTCGCTGGAGGCAGCCTTCTGGGAGGCTTTTCGCGTTATCGCGGCGGAACGTGGCCTAGCCTTGAATCAGCTCGCCGCCGAAATCGACGATTCGCGGGCGGGCGACGAAGGCCTGGCTTCGGCAATCCGCGTCTATGTCCTGAACCACTACCGCGAGGCCACGCGCTGCAGCGTTGTGGCTAGGTCGCCATAGCCGGTCAGCCGGCGTTCGTAGTCCAGCCCCAGCCGCGCGGCGCAGTCGCGGGCCTTGGCATCCAGCGCCGGATCGTCGATCTGGGCCTGATAGACCAGCTTGGTGTAATTGCCGAAATACATGTCGCGCAGGTCGGGGTGCCGGTCGAGGCCCATCGGCTTCCACACGAAGGCGTCGAATTGCCGGACCAGGAAATCCGTCAGGTAGAAGGCGGTGAATTCGTTCTCGGCTTTCTCGGCGAAAACCTCATTCCCTTCAAAAAACGAATAGCAATGCGGGCCTTCGACCATCTCGACGCCCAGTTCCTTGCACTTTTCGAACAATTGCCCACCGGTGCCGCAATCGGCATAGACCACGAAGACCTGATCGTAGTCAGCCCGCCGCGCCACAACCGTGTCGGCCACCGCCTCGGTAATCCTGTCGGGCCAGAGATGCAGTTTCGCGGGCAGGCATTGCAGGTCGAGATGGTCCCAGCCATTGGCGGATTTCAGCGCCATGATCTCATGCGCGAGCGCGCCGCAGGCGATCAGCAGCACACGGCCCGACCGGGCAGGTGCCAGTCCGGACTCCGTCAGCACGGCATCGTCGGGCGCTAGCGCCACTGCCGGGCCCCAAGGATCAGGCTGCCGGCCAGTGCCGCGACGCTGATCGCCATCAGCGGAACCTTGGCCCAGAACGCCAGAGCCAGCGTCGCCCCGGCCGCAAGGATCACCAGCACCAGAAGGCCGAGGAAATGGGTCAATGTCATCATCATGTCCCCCTGGGTCCAATCTGGGCGTTCCGCGCCGGGAATCCAAGTCACGAATGAAAGAGGCCCCCGGAAATCCGGGGGCCGCAAGAGGCCTGGTCCGGGACTGCCCGGAAATCAGCCGCCCATCTGGTTGTGCTTGCGGGCGACGAAGGTTTTCGCCGTTTCCACCGCCACGGCGGCGTCGCGGCAATAGGCATCGGCGCCGATCGCCTTGCCGAATTCCTCGTTCAGGGGCGTGCCGCCGACCAGGACGATGTGAATCCTCGCGGCATGCCCTTTTCCTTCATCGTGTCGATCACGACCTTCTCATGTAGGGCATGGTGGTGGTCAGCAGGGCCGACATGCCAAGGATGTCGGGTTGTTCCTTTTTCCAGCGCGTCGAGGTATTTCTCGACCGCGTTGTTGATGCCCAGGTCGACCACCTCGAAACCCGCGCCTTCCATCATCATGGCGACCAAAGTTCTTGCCGATGTCGTGGATGTCGCCCTTGACGGTGCCGATCACCATCTTGCCCATGCGCGGCGCGCCGGTTTCGGCCAGAGCGGTTTCAGGATCGACATGCCGGCCTTCATCGCGTTGGCGGCCAGCAGCACCTCGGGGACGAAGAGGATGCCGTCGCGGAAGTCGGCGCCGACGATGGTCATGCCGGCGACCAGCGCCTTGGTCAGCACGTCATAGGGCGCCCATCCGCGTCCGATCAGATGTTGACGCCTCTTCGATCTCTTCCTTCAGACCGTCGTAGAGGTCGTCACGCATCTGCAGGACCAGTTCGTCATCCGAAAGTTCCGAAAGGATGATGGTCTTCGTCGGCCATCTGGAGGCTCCTGAGGAATGTGTCTGTTTTCGTCAATGGTCGCAAGCGGCGCGGCCACTTCTCAGATTGGCGACATGCTCCGGATTTAAAGCCGACAGCAAGAGACGCTGCCGGCGCCGCTTGCATTTTGTTCACTCTTTGCTCCAATGTATCGCCATGTCCCAGAGCAGCAGCCTGATGCCCGGCGACCGGGCCTGCGCCCGGGGGCGGTGTCGAACGGCACCGGCCGGTTCGAGCCGCATCGGCGCGAGTTCTGGTGGATGACGGCTGGGACATGGCGCAGACGACCGGCTGATCTGCACCGAGACCCGCGACGAGGTGGCGCGATCATGCTGAGCTACAACCGGTCGCCGGACCTGCCCTTCGACCGCTCGATCAACTCATCGCGGCTGCGTGAACACGGCTGCATCTATTGCTTTGCCCGCCCCAGCCACGCCTGGCTGAACCTGTCGCCGGGGCTGATTTCGAGACGCGGCTGATTGCCCGGCCGGGGCTGGCGCAGGTGCTGGAACGGGAACTGCGCGCCCGGTCCTATCGGCCGCAGACCATTGCCATCGGCACCAATACCGACCCCTACCAGCCGGTCGAGGCAAGGATGCGGGTGATGCGCGAGGTGGTCGAGGTGCTGGCTGCCTGCCGCCACCCGCTGGCGATCACCACCAAGGGCACGCTGATCGAGCGCGACATCGACCTGCTGGCGCCGATGGCCGTGGCGGGGCTGTTGCGGGTGGGCATTTCACCACGCTGGATGCCGGCCTGTCGCGAGGATGGAGCCGCGGGCCGCCCTGCCCGCCCGGCGGTTGCAGGTGATCCGCCGCCTGCCGAGGCGGGAATTCCGGTGCGGGCGATGCTGGCGCCGGTGATCCCCGGCCTGACCGATCACGAAATGGAACCGATCCCCGGGCGCGGTCCGCGATGCCGGCGCCCAGGCCGCCAGCTGGATCATGCTGCCAGGCTGCCGCGCGAGTCTCGCCCCTGTTCCGTGAATGGCTGGCGCAGGCGGAACCGGGGCGCGCCGCCAAGGTCATGGCGCGGGTGCGCGAGGTATGGCGGGCGCGACTATGACCTGGCCTCGGGGCGGCGGATGCGCGGAGGGGCCAGTGGGCGCGGCTGGTGGCGCAGCGTTTCGACAAGGCCGTGGCGCGGCTGGGCCTGCGCAAGGAAAAATGCCGCCGCTACGCTGCGACCTGTTCCGCCCGGTAGCCTACCGGGGCCGGCGGGCAGCTCAGCCTGTTCTGATGCCGGGGCGCCCCCGCAGGGCGAAGCCACAGCGGGGCCGGCCGGTCGGGAGACCCGTCAGCCGCGGCTCCTTGCCGTTCGCGCCGGGGCCGGTATCGTCGCCGGTGCCGTCGGAGGCCGAGGAAAAGGCGCCCAGCCTGGCGGTGATGTCGTCAAGCGTCGGGCTGGGACGGCGGGGGCGGCTTCCAGTGCGGCGCGCATCGCCTTGAGATGCTCGGGCATGGTGCCGCAGCAGCCCCCGATGATCCGCACCCTGGCGTCGCGGGCCAGAAAAGCATATCTGGCCATCAACGCCGGTGTCCCGTCGTAATGGATGTGACCGTCGTGATATTTCCCTGGGATGCCGGCGTTGCCCTTGGCGATCAGCGGGCGCTTGGTCCCGGTCGCGGCAAAGCCCAGCACCGTGCGCATCAGGTGTCGGAGGCGCCGACCCCGCAATTGGCGCCAAAGGCGATGGGCGGGTTCGGCAGCTTTTCCACCATAGCCTCGGCCATGGCGGCCGACGTGACCCCCATCATGGTGCGCCCGGCGGTGTCGAAACTCATGGTGCCGCACCAGGGCATGCCGGCCAGGGCCGCCGCCTCGCCGCCGCGCGGTATTCCTCGGGGGCGGAGATGGTTTCCACCCAAAGCACGTCGGCACCGCCCTCTTTCAGCCCCTCGGCCTGTTCGTGAAAGATCTCGACGGCGGCGGCATGGGTCAGCGTGCCCATCGGTTCAAAGATCTCGCCGGTCGGGCCGACGGACCCGGCAACGATCACCCTGCGGCCCGCCGCATCGGCGATCTCGCGGCCCAGCGACGCGCCGATCCGGTTCAGTTCGCGCACGCGGCCCTGGGCGTTGTGCAGCTTCAGCCGCGCGGCATTGCCGCCGAAGGTATTGGTCAGGAAGATGTCCGACCCCGCCTCGACCGCGCCGCGATAGAGCGCGCGGATATTGTCGGGCTGGTCGACGTTCCACAGTTCCGGCGGCTCGCCCGAGCTGAGGCCCATGTTGAACAGGTTGGTGCCGGTGGCGCCATCGGCCATCAGCCAGTCCCGTTCGTCGAGAAGGCGGGACAATGCGTCCTTGGTCATGGCGGGGCCCTTTCTGCGGCAGGTCTATTGCCGTCTGATGTGCCACGCACCACCGTCGGATGCAATTGCGTTGTCCGTCGACCGCCGGCCGCAGGCCAGCGGCGTCGTCAGCGCGGGGCCAAGGGGCGCCGGGGCCAGGATGGCGCGGCGGATGTCCTGTGCCGCAAGGCAGCAGCGACGGCGCGCCCGGCGCGACGAGGTAGAGCCGTTCCCACCTGGGCGCGAAGGCCTGCTTGAACTGGCGCAGGCCGCGCGCGCCGTGCAGCAGCCCCGGTCGCAGCCTGGCCAGCGCGCCGAGCAGGCCGGCATCGGCGCGCCCGAAGGCCACCTCGGAGGCGGCGGCCAACGACAGGCGCGGCAGGCCCGCCCCTGCGGCATCGGCAATGGCGGCGGCCAGCATCGCATGCGCGGTGCCGTCGGGGGCCTTTGGGTAGGGGCGCAAGAGATCCAGCGCCCAGCCGGTGGGGGTGACATGGAAACTGGCAAAACCGACCGGGCGCAGACCGCAGCGCCACGCAGATCTGCTGTCCGGCCAGGTAGCCCGGTTCGAACCGGCCCATGGAAAAGCCCAGTTCGCCCTCAGGGCCGTGGCCCAGTCGCGGTTGATCTCGCGCCAGTTCCGCCATGTCGGGCGGCTCGCAGCCGGTGACACTCGCGCCGCCGCCTTGCGCAGCTTGCGGCGCAGGGGGCGCATTCCGGCCGGTCCAGCGCAAAGTCGGTCGGCGCGATCCGTGCCCGCGCGCGATGGGCAGGGACTGTCAGCCCGGCGCGGCGGGCCACCGCGGCCGCGCGGCGCAGGCCTTGTAGATCACCGCCGCCCGCCCTCGCGCCAGGCCCTGGCGTCCAGGGCGGCTAGGTCAGGGGGGCCGCAGGTGCCATTCAGGGGCTCGCGCAGCACGACCAGCGCATGCGGCGTGCGGGCACAGGCCAGGATGCGGGCGCCGGCGACCAGGGGCTGAAACTCGCCCTGTCGCATCAGGCCGGCTTCGGGAAAGGCGGCGATCCTCGGGCACGATGGCGGCCTCGGCCATGCGGTGGGCCGGGCGCGGGCCGCGCAGCACCGCCAGCGCCGCGATCGCGGCCGGAGCAAGATGGTAGACGCCGCGCCAGGCCAGGGTGGCGGCGATCACCCCCTCGGCCGGGTGGGCGGGCAGCAGGGCCAGCAGCACCACCTCGAAAGCGCCGATGCCGCCCGGCGTGCCCGACAGGAGCCCCGCGCCAAAGGCAAGGAGAAAGGCCGGCAGCAGGGCAAGGAACGGCCCCGCCTTCGGGCCAGAGCCACCAGAGGGCCAGCGCCGCGGCGGTGCAATCCAGCGCCGCAAGGCCCGCGATCCGCATCTGGGTGAAGAGGTTGGCCAGCAGGCAGCCGGGTCCGCTGCAGCAAGGGCACTTCGCCAGCGACAGCGGCCAGCGCCGTGACGGCGGCGCGGCCCAGCGGTAAGGCCCGCCGAGGGCCAGCAGGGCAACGGCGGTCACCAGCGCCCAGCCGGCCAGGAACATCAGCGTGACCGTCAGCGTCACCCGGCCGGCCTGCCAGAGCGACAGCGAGGGCAGCATGCGCCAGCGCACCAGCGCCCCGGTGACCAGCCCCGTGCGCCCAGATCTGCGACAGCGCGATCGCGCAAAGACCGGCCCGCCGCGCCTGCCTGGCCGGAACGCCGGTCGCAAAGATGGCGATGCACCACATCATCATAGCGCCCGATCGACCAGAAGCTGACCCAAGTGGCCGTGGCCGCTGCCGCCTGTGCCTGCGGCGGTCGCCGGCCAGCGCCGCCCCCACCGCACCCGGATCGAGGCCCCGCAGCCGGGCCCACAACAGCGCGCCGAACCCAGCGTCGCCAGCAGCATCGCCAGAACTCGCCTTCGCAGCCGCGCAGCACTGGCGCCTGCCCGCCGCCGGGCGCCGCGGCGATGGCCGTCAGACGCGCCACCCGCCGCCCCGGCGGCCTGTGACGCAGCGCGCCGCCAAGCGTGATCCTGAGTTTCGCCGCGCCATCCGCACTCCGCCACCTGTTCGGGGACGGTGCTAGCCATGACGGTGGACAGCCGGTTAACGCGCTCCGCCGCCCGGCGGCAAGTGATGAAAAAGCCGCCGATCCGGGCGGATGGCGGCTTTCGGAGGGTGTCGGGTCGGGCTGGCCCTGTCAGGCCGGCCGGGCGCGAAGGATCACAGTTCGCTCATCAGCTGGGCTCGGCGACCGGCAGCAACTCGGCCATCTTGGCGGACATCATCGGCGTTGCCTGCCGGCCAGATCGGCCGCGACCTTGCGCACCATGTCCTCGATCCCGGCCTCTTCGAAATCGGCCGACACCACTTCCAGCGCGTAGGCGGCGGCGGCGTCATCGGTCTTGCCCATCAGCCCGCGGCCCAGAGCCCGACAAGCTTGTTGTTGCGGCGCGCCTCGGCCTTGAACTGCATTTCGCTGTCATGGGCGAACTTGGCTTCGCCGTTCTCGCGATCGTCGAAAGTGGTCGGCGGCGGCCCCGCTGGGAAGTTGGCGTGTTTCCTGTCATATGCCCATGCCGGGGCGCGCGGGCTGCAGCCTCAAAGACCACGCCGCGGCCTGCGCCTTGCGAGGGCGGCGGCTTGCACTATAGGCCAGTTGAGCAAGAGGCGGCGCCGCCCCTGCTTGGCATTGGCACTGGAGAGTTCATGGCACGGCGCAAGAAGGTTCACGTGAGGGCAAGGCGGAAGATCCTCTATGAAGGCCCCGAACCCGGCACGCTGATCCAGTATTTCAAGGATGACGGCGCGCCGACGCCGGTCCCGGCCACGCCCGCGACGGTCGAGGGCAAGGGCGTGCTGAACCGGCTGAGCGAATTCTTCATGGCCGGGCTGAACGCCATCGGGGTGCCGACACATTTCATTCGCCGCATCAACATGCGTGAACAACTGGTGCGGATGGTCGAGATCGTGCCGCTGGAAGTGGTGGTGCGGAACCCTGCCGCAGGCGACCTGTCGCGCCGGCTGGGCATTCCCGAAGGCAGCGCCCCGCCCTGGCCGATCGTAGAATATTATCAAGGACGACAGCTGGGTACGCCCCTGGTGGCCGAGGAACATATCGCCTTTGGCTGGGCCAACCAGCAGGACCTGGATGGCTAACGTATTACGCTGCGGCAGCGACTTCCTGTCGGGGGTGATGATGGGCGTCGGCATCCGGCTGGCGGATTTTCGGCTGGAGGTGGGACGGATTCGGGAGGGCGATTTGCTGCGGCCGATCGTGGCCGACGAGATCAGCCCGGACAGCTGCCGGTTGTGGGACCTGCGGATGCCCGAGGGGCCGGATGGACAGGTGCCCGACCGCGCCGCTGAGCGATGTCTATACTGAACTGGCGCGGCGGCTGGGGTGTTGCCCTCGAACGTCACCCATACGACCAAGCCGACACTGACTAACTGACCTTGTTCCCGGCGCCGCCCCCGGCGCTAAGGGGCGGCATCTGGAAAACTGGAGAGCCCGATGAAAGCCCGCGTTACCGTCATGCTGAAGAATCACGTTCTGGACCCGCAGGGCGAGGCGATCCGGCATGCTCCCCGGGCAGCCTCGGGTTCCGTGGCGTGAACGGGGCGCGTCAGGGCAAGGTGATCGAGCTGACCTCGCCGCCAGTGACGCTGCGGCCGAGACCGAGGTCCGCGCGATGTGCGAAAAGCTGTTGGCCAATACGGTCATCGAAAGCTATCGGGCTCGAGATCAGCTGACCCCGCGCCGGATTTCAGGAGTCCGCGGGAGCCCTTACCCAGCCATTGAAGGCCGGGCCTGTTTACCTGGAAAACCGGCTTGCTGTCGGCGGGAAATGCCCAGCCGGATGCCGTCCCTTGCCCGCACCGTCAGATGCGCGACCGGGACCGGATCCTGCCCCTCGATCCGCTCGAACCGGAAGGCGCGGGCCAGCAGGGCCGTGGAGAAGCGGCCCCTCGATCATCCCAATCCCGCGCCGGCACAGACGCGCGGTCCGGCCGAGAACGGCATGTAGCCAGCTGCCGCGCAGAGGCGCGGCCCGCATCGGTCTGCCAGCGGTCGGGTCGAAGGCGTCGGGATCGGTCCAGAACCGGTCAGTCAGCTGTTGGTGCCAGGGTGACAGCACCACCTGCGTGCCGGGCGCCACCCGGCCGCGAAAATCCTCGGGGCAGAGGTTTTCACGCACCATCATCGGCACCGGCGGATAGAGCCGCAGGGTTTCCCGAAACACGTCGCGGGCGAACTTCAGCCGCGACACGGCGGATACCCGGGCGTCGCCCAGCCCCGCGGCCTCGGCGGCCACCTGATCCTGCACCCGCGGATAGAGCGCCAGCAGATACGCCCAGCCGCCAGCGCCGAGGCCGAGGTTCGTGCTCGGCCAGAAAGAAGATCGCCACCTGGTCGACCATCTCGGCCGGGTGATCCGCCTGGTCTCGCGGATCGACCGTGGTCATGATCTGGTGGCCAGATCGTCCGGCGCGTGGTGCCGGCGGCGATTTTGGCGGCGTGGCCTTGGGTCACAGCATGATGGATCCTGTCGGCAGAGGCGCGGGTCGCGCGGCGGTGAAGCCGGGGGAACCAGCGCGGCAATGGCAGGAAGGCGGCAAGGTTCAGATCGGCTGGCTGCGCTGATAGGGCGCGGAATTCGTGGAAGACCTGGTCGCCACCTCGTGTTCGATGGGGATCGAGAACAGCGGGCGGAAGATGACATCGGCGGCGGCATGGCTGGCCTGTTCCTCGACCTCGACCTGACCCTCTGGCAGGCGGGCGACGGCGGCCCGGGCGGCCGCCACCATCGCCGGAAAGGTATCGCGCAGGCGGCCGCCTTCGAAGGCGGGGTCGATGATGCGGCGCTGACGCTTCCACAAGGCGCCGTTGGTGACGAAGACGGAATTGCCGAGAAGCGGCAGCAGGCCTTCGCGGATGCGGTTCGATTTCGGAAAATCGTCGGGGCGTTCGGTCAGCACCCGGGCGACCAGCGCAGGGTCGTTGACCATGTAGCTGCGGAAGAAGGGCGTGCGGAATTCCGCCATCAGCGCGCGGTAGAGCCGCGCGGGCTGGGCGGAAAGGATATCGCGCCGGAACAGCCGCAGATAGGTGAGGAGCGATACCCGGTCGGGCCGCGGTTCGGGCTTGGGCGGCAGGGGGGAATAGGGACAGCCGGTCATGCCGTATCTGTATAGAGATTGACGGATTTCTCGATGCGGCTTTTTGACGGGGCGCGGTTTTCGTAGCGCGCCGCAAGGGTTTGCGGGCCGGCGGTGATCTGGAAATAGTCGTAATCGCCGGGCTGGTCGAATGCGCAAAGATACTGGAAATGCAGCCGGAAATAGCGGCGCTTCAATGCGCGCTGCCTTTGCGGCGAAAGGGTCTGGCTGAAGGCGGCCGAGACCACCAGCGGCCAGCGCTTGTCAGGCGGCGCCACGCCGGTGACGGCGACCGGGTCGCACAGCGCGAAGGCGCAGCCATCGCCGGGGGCGGTCACGTCGACCCAGGTGATTTCGGCGCGGGCCGAAAGAAAGGCAAGATCGGAGCGCAGGCGCCGAGCCTTTGGCAGGAAGCTGACCATCGGCACCACATGGCCAAGCGACAGGAAGGCCAGCGCGGGGGAATGGGCGGGCAGCCCCGCGCGGATCAGGTCGGCCAGGACCGACACGCCCAGATGCGCGCCCGAGGAATGGCCGACCACCAGCACCTCGTCCAGATCCTCGTCCAGCGCGGCGCGGATCGTGGCGCGAAACTCGGCCATGCGGGCCTCAAGCTCGGGCGGGTTGGCGCCGCCGGCCTGCGCCGAATAGGCGTAGTCATGCATCAGATACCAGGCAAATACCTTGTTGTCGCGGGCGCGGAACCAGCGCAGTTCCATCACCAGCACCGCCAGAAACACCGGATACCACAGCAGCCCGTGGGTGAAGTGGCTGACGACATTGCCCGCCAGCCAGCCCATCAGGCAGCCCAGCGCCAGCTGTGCCAGCAGAAAGACAATGGGATAGAGCGCCGCGATCATCGGCCCCTTGCGCAGCCGCATCAGACGGAACAGCGCGCCCGAGCCGATATAGGTCCAGGCGGTGCGGAAAAGTTGCAGATAGGTGGCGGGAATGGTCTCCGACATCGAGGATTTGACGATGTCGGACCAGACCAGCACCTCGATTTCCGCATCCGACCTTTGGCCGTCGCGGACAAGGCCGGCGTGCCAGCCGTAGCGGCCATTGCCGCTTTTCGGTTTCAGGTCAAGCGTATAGCCGCTGATCCGCGCCTGTTCGCTGCCCTCCTTGCGATAAAGCTCGCGGTAGCGGCGGGGGTGGAACGGGTCGTAGCCGGGAATGTAGAACACCCGGCGGCGAAACGGTCTGGCCATGGCCGCATTGTGCGGTTCGGGTTTCTGCTCGATCTTCATTGCCCCATCCTTGGCGCGGAAGATGCCGGAAAAATCGGGCGGAAATAAGGGGGGTCAGCCCAGGAGCGGGATGCCGAGGCTGTCCATCATGTCCAGCATCCAGCCCGAGACCATCGAGAAGGACGAGGTAAAGAGCAGGACGCCGACAACGATCAGCAAGAGGCCCATCGCCACCTCGATCTTGCGCATGTGCGGGCGCAGGCGGCGCATCACGCCGAGGGACTGGCTGATGAACACGGCCGAGAGCAGGAATGGCAGGCCGAGGCCGATGGAATAGATCGCCATCAGGTAGAGGCCGCGGGTCAGGTCGGCCTCTCGCGCGGCCATGGTCAGGATGCCCGACAGGATCGGGCCGTTGCAGGGCGTCCAGCCGGCGGCAAAGGCCAGGCCCAGGATGAAGGCGCCAAAGGCGCTGCCACCCTGGTCGCCGGCGTCGATCCGCGCCTCGCGCATCAGGAAGGGGATGCGGAAGACGCCCAGGAAATGCAGGCCGAAGACGATGACGATGGTGCCGGCGATGCGGTTGAAGATCTCCTGATTGGTCAGGAAGAAGGTGCCGAGCGCCGAGGCGGCAAAGCCCAGCAGCAGGAAGATGGTCGACAACCCCATGACAAAGAAGATCGCCGGCAGGATGACCTTGCGGCGCGCGTCGGCGGCCGAGGTCATCTCGGTCATCGAGATGCCGGACATATAGGCCAGATAGGGCGGGACCACGGGCAGGACGCAGGGGGAAAGGAACGAGAGCAGCCCACCGGCAAGGGCGAGAAGCGTGGCCAGTGCCAGGCCGGCGTCAAGGATGCTGCTGTCGAACATGAATGCCCTTTCCGGCGACGGTGATAGCCGAGCGCGGCCGCCGCGTCACCGGGACAAAGCGGCGCGGCCGGTCACTTTGGCGGGAACGGATTGTCACATGCCTGCCCCGCCGGGTAAGAGGCGGCATGTCCGCCTGGGATCAGATCGTCGATTGCGAGGGGTTGCTGTGCCCCCTGCCCGTCCTGCGCGCGCGCAAGCGGCTGGCCGCGATGGCGCCGGGCCAGGTGCTGTGCGTGCGCGCCACGGATGCAATGGCCGCGATCGACCTGCCGCATTTCTGCGCCGAGGCGGGGCATGGCTATCTGGGGGCGACACAGGAGGGCGCGGTGGGCGTCTATCTGATCCGCGCCGGCGGCTGAGCGGGGGCAAGCCTGCGGGCAAGCGCGCGGGCATGGGCGGGTTCCACCGCCCAGGAGCAGGCAACCTCCCAGGCCAGCAGGGCGCGGTGTTCGACCGCGGACGGGGGCGCAAGCTGGCCGAGGTCGAATTGCGCCAGGTCACGGCGGCATTCGTCCCAGTCCAGCAGCGCGATACCGCCGTCGGGACAGTGCAGCAGGTTCGACGGGTTCAGATCGCCATGGATCACGGTCTGCGGCCCGGCGGGCAGCGCCGACCAGGCCGCGCGGCAGGCCTGCACCAGCCGGGCGGGCATGAAGGCAAGATCGACATCGCCACCGCAGGTCTGGTGGATGAGATCCTGCGAGGACAGGAAACCGGGGCGCTGCGGCAGGTCTGATGCGGCGGCGTGAAACTGCCGGATCATCGGAAGAATGGCCGGCATCTCTTTGCCGGAAAAGGGATTTCCGGCAAGGAAGTCTTCACAGGTCCAGCCCTGTTCGACCAGGTTTCCGGCCAGGCTGGGCCGCAAATGCGGCACGGCAAGGCCGCAGGCGCGGGCCAGGGCCTGAACCGGCAACAGCCATTCGACGGCCGCGGCGGGGCGGCGGGTGGACTTGAACACCAGATCCTGCGGCAGGCCGATGGTGCGGAAGGCCCGGTTGCGGTGGCCGCCGGCCAGGGGGCGCAACTCGGCGGCAATGCCCCAGCGACCGGTCGGCGGTGTCATGTCCTGCGGGTGGCGGCGGCGACGACCTGTCCAAGGATCAGCGCGCCGGCCGCGCCGATGATGCCGGCCGCCCAGCGGTTCAGCCGGGTCAGGGCGCCGGTGGTCGCCATGGCCCGGCGGGCGCGATGCGCCAGCAGGACATAGGGGGTAAGCGTGGCGAACAGCACCGCCACGGTCAGCGCCGCCAGCGCGGCCCAGGTGCCGGGGCCGACCGCCCGCAGATCCAGCACCGAAGGCAGCAGCGCCATGTAGAAGATGATGGTCTTGGGGTTGCCCAGCGTCACCGCGAACCCGGCGGCAAAGGCGCGCGGCCCGGTGCGGCTGCCGGTGCCGACCCGCGTCATCCCGGCCTTGCTGGTCCAGAACCGCCAGGCGAGATAAAGAAGATAGGCCGCCCCCAGCAGCTTGATCGCCAGGAGCGCGCCGGCAAATACCTGCACCAGCGCCGCCAGCCCGACCACCGCGCAGGTCAGATAGGCGATGTCGCCCAGCGCCATGCCGGCAAGGAAGAACAGTGCGGGGCGCAGACCGCTGCCCAGCGCCTGCCCGACCAGCGCGGCGATGCCGGGGCCGGGAATGACCGCGGCGATGGTCAGGGCCAGAGCATAGGCCAGAAGCGGGGCGAGAAGGTCCATTGCGGTCTCTGGGCTGGCCCCATGGGGGCGCGGGCGGATGGGGGCGAAGGGGCCCCTGATATGGCAAGGGGGGCCGTAGCCCCCCTGGTTCTTGTCAGCCCTTCGACCACCACCCCTTGCGGCGCGGCTTGGCCGGTTCGGCCTCGCGCGGGTCGGGTTGCAGGGTGGTGCCGGCACTGGGCGCCTCGGCCGGGGCCAGCGCCAGTTCGGGCAGGTCGACCACCGCCGGCTCTGGCGGAACCGGGGCCGTGGCCTGCGGTTCGGCCACCGGGGCGGCGGCATCTGCGGGTTCGGCCTGCTCTGCCGGCAGATCGGCGGCGGCAGCCGGCTTCTTGCGCGGAGCCCGGGTGCGTTTCTTCGGCGCCTCGGCAGGCGTTTCGACCGGGGTTTCGGCGGCGACATCGGCGCTGGCTTCAACCGGCGCTTCGGCCGCATCTTCGGCTTTTGCCTTGGCCCTGGCCTTCGGCTCTGCCGCCGGTTCAGCCACGGTTTCGGCCTTGGGCTTGCGGCTGCGGCTGGCGCGCTTTTTCGGCGCCGGGGCGGTCTCGGCGACCGGCTCGGGGGCCGTTTCTTCTGCCGCCTCGACCGCTGCGGGTTCCATCACGACCGCTTCGGCGCTGACTGCAGCCTCGTCGGCTTCGTCCTCGCCGGCATCGGCCGCGGCGTCGGCGCCATTGGCCTCGTCCGCCCCGCCCTCACGGCTGCCGCCACGCCGGCGACGCCGGCGACGGCGCTTCTTCTTGCCGCCTTCGCCCCCCTCGTCGCTGCGCGGGCTGCGCTGTTCGGCCTTTTCGCCGTCTTCCGCCTCGTCCTCGTCCTCGGGCAGATCCTCGACCAGATCGTCGTCATCCTCGTCGACCGGATCGCCCATCAGGCCGGCATGGCCCGAGATCACCGGGGCCTGTTCCGGCACGATGCGGGTGGCGGTCTTGAACTTTTCGATCGAATAGTCCGGCGAGATCATCATCGGATCGGCCTCGATCCGGACCGACATGCCGTAGCGGGCCTCGATCAGGGCGATGTGTTCGCGCTTCTGGTTGAAGAGATAGTTGACGATGCCGATGGGCGCGCGCAGCAGCACTTCTTGCTGCGCTTGCGGGTGCCTTCCTCTTCCAGCGCGCAGGACCTGCAGCGCCATGCTGTCGTCGGACCGATCAGGCCGGTGCCGTGGCAATGCGGGCAGGGCTGGGTGGTCGATCCAGCATGCCGGGGCGCAGGCGCTGACGCGACATTTCCATCAGGCCAAAGCCCGAGATGCGGCCCACCTGGATGCGGGCGCGGTCGGTTTTCAGCTTGTCCTTGAGGCGCTTCTCGACGGCGGCGTTGTTCTTGCGCTCTTCCATGTCGATGAAGTCGATGACGATCAGGCCGGCCAGGTCGCGCAGGCGCAGCTGCCGGCTGATTTCCTCGGCGGCCTCGAGGTTGGTCTTGAGCGCGGTCTCCTCGATCGAGCCTTCCTTGGTGGCGCGGCCCGAGTTGACGTCGATGGCAACCAGCGCCTCGGTCACGCCGATGACGATGTAGCCGCCGGATTTCAGCTGGACGGTGGGGTTGAACATGCCGCCCAGATAGCCCTCGACCTGGTAGCGCGCGAAAAGCGGCGTCGCGTCGGCGTAGCGCTGCACCTGTTTGGCATGGCTGGGCATGATCATGCGCATGAAGTCCTTGGCGGTGCGATAGCCGCCCTCGCCCTCGACCAGCACCTCGTCGATCTCGCGCGAGTAGAGGTCGCGGATCGAGCGTTTGATCAGGTCGCCTTCCTCGTAGATCTTGGCCGGCGCGATGGATTTCAGCGTCAGTTCGCGGATCTGTTCCCACAGCCGCATCAGGTATTCGTAGTCGCGCTTGATTTCCGCCTTGGTGCGCTTGGCGCCGGCGGTGCGGATGATCAGGCCGGCACCTTCCGGCACCTCCATCTCTCCGGCGATTTCCTTGAGCTTCTGCGGTCGGCGGCCTGGGTGATCTTGCGCGAGATGCCGCCACCGCGGGCGGTGTTGGGCATCAGCACGCAGTAGCGGCCGGCCAGCGACAGATAGGTGGTCAGCGCCGCGCCCTTGTTGCCGCGTTCTTCCTTGACCACCTGCACCAGCATGATCTGGCGGACCTTGACGACTTCCTGGATCTTGTAGCGGCGGGCGCGCGGGCTGCGGCGGGGCTGGCTGATTTCCTCGGCAACGTCCTCTTCGGCGATCGATTCGATCTCGTCGTCGGTTTCAGAGGCGTGGTCGATGGCGTGGTACTGCCCGCCGTTCGAGTCGGCGGCGGATTCGCCTGCGGTTTCCGTGGCGGTCTCGGCGGCGGGCGCCAAGGCTTCGGTCTCGACGGTCTCGGCGGTTTCGGCGACCTCGATGGCGATGTCGGCATCATCGTCGAGATCCACGACATCCATCGAGGCGGGGCCGGTCACGACCGCATCGCTGTCGGCGGCCCCTTCGGCCTTGGGCCGGGTCTTGGGCTTGGGCGCGCGGCGACGGTGGCGGCGGTTTTCTTCCTCTTCCTCGGCCCGCGCCATCGCGCGTTCCTCGTCGAGCAGCGCTTTACGGTCGGCAACCGGGATCTGGTAGTAATCGGGGTGGATCTCGGCAAAGGCCAGGAAACCGTGGCGATTGCCACCGTAATCCACAAAGGCCGCCTGCAGCGAGGGTTCGACCCGCGTCACCTTGGCCAGATAGATGTTTCCGGCCAGCTGGCGCTTGTTCAGTGTTTCAAAGTCGAATTCCTCGACCTTGTTTCCGTCGACCACGACAACGCGAGTTTCCTCGGCGTGGGTGGCATCGATAAGCATCTTCTTGGGCATGTTGGTCCATTGCGCCCCAAGCGCATTGGGCCTCTCGGCGGGCCGAGAAGGCGGTCAACGGAATTGGGGCGGCTTGTCTGGGCGGTGGTGTGCGAACCAGCGCGAGAGGCCCTGCCCATCGGGCAGACCTCATCCGGTGCTGATATGTTCGCGCGCCTCATCGCGGTTCACTACAGAGGGGCCTTGCGGACCCCTCGCCTTAAAAAGCACGCAAATACAAAGAGTTGCGCGCAATGTGCACAGCCTTGCGGCCGATCCGGCTCCTCTCGCTCACGCGGGCCGGTAGCGGCGCCAGGCGGGGGAGGAGAGAATTTCCTGGGCAGTCAAGCTGCCTCCGCGGCGACATTAGTGGGAAAGCCGGGGTCAGGGCAATGAGGAATTTCGCGCCAATGTTACAAGAAGCGGTGGCGGAGGCGGCCGTCTATTGCATTTGGTCGATGCAGAGCGGGTCTACGGCGCCCCAGCCGGCCGCATCACCGAGGGGACAAAGCGCGGTCGCCGCGGCCTCGGCGGCGCGATTTTCATTCCCCGCGCCTTGCCAGTTTCCGGGCAAGAGTGGAAAGCCGAGCGCCCTGCCGTCCAGGCTGAGATCCAGAAGATCGAAGGCCAGGTCGCGGATCGCCAGCCGCCCCTGCCCGGCCGCAGCGGCGCCATGGCCAGAGTGACATGCGCCTTGGCCGGCAGGCCGCGCAACTGCGGATTGTCGGCCAGCGCGTCCTCGACCGGGCTGCGGCGCCCGCCCGATGCGGGAAAGGACGGGTGCCAGGGCGTGAAGATGACGTAATCGATGCCGGCGGCGGCAATCTCCTGCGGGGTCAGCGGACGCAGGCGCAGGCGCGACGCATCGCCGTCGACCGGATCGAGACGCTGCACCGGCAGGCTGGTCAGGTCGAGCGTGTCGCCGGGGCGCAGGCGTGGCAGCGCGGATTCGACCAGGACATGCAGGCCGGGGCGATCGAGGGTGGTCATCACCACGCCGCAAGGGTTGGCGTAGCACCGCTCTTGCGGCGTGATCAACAGGATGGTGCGGCCGCTCAGGTCCGGCGCCGGACCGGCGATTTCGCGTGCCTGCATCGCGGCGCGTTCGCGCCCAAGGATCAGCTGGCTGGCGGTGGGAACGCCAAGGCCCAGCCCGGCCAGGACGGCAAGGCCGATCAGGGCCGCCCGGCCCCGCCCCCGCGCCCAGAGGATCAGCAGGACTAGCGCGGCCAGCACATAGGCCACCGCGGCGGCCGCAAGGGCATAGAGCCCGTCATAGCACCCCTGCCCCAGGCATTCCGCCTGCGCCGCGGTGGGCGCGGCCGCGGGAGCGACAAGGCAGAGCGCGACAAGAAGCGGGCGGCGGGTCACGGCCGGGAATCGCCGTCCTGAGGTTGCCCTGCCAGCGGGGCCTCCGCCTCTGCCGGCGGGTTTGCATTGGCCGCCCGGCGCCGGGACGAGGCGATCAGAATGGCAATGCCGAAACCAAGGGCAATCAGCAGCAGGATCACCACCGCGACGGCATCGTTCTGCCGCTGCATGCAGCCCGCAAGACATTCCGCCGATGCCGGGCCAGGCAAGGACAGCAAGGCAACTAGGGGCAAAAGTCGGTGATCCATGGCAATCTCCTGCGAGCCGTGACGGTAGGCACCGGCCCGCAGGAGGGGAAGTCAGGGATTCCAGCCGCCGTCAGACGTAATCGGCGCGTTGCAGGCCGTATTTCGCCATCTTCTCGTTCAGCGTCCGGCGCGGCAGGCAGAGTTCCTCCATCACCGCGACGATGCTGCCCTTGTGCCGGCGCATGGTGTTGTCGATCAACATGCGCTCGAAGGCCTCGACATAGTCTTTCAGCGGCTTGCCCTCGGTGGTCAGCGCCGGCGCGGAGGCCTCGTTGTCGGCCATCAGCAGCGAGGCGATCGAGCCCGAGCCGCGGCGGTTCTGCAGGACGGCGCGTTCGGCGATGTTGACCAGCTGCCGCACGTTGCCCGGCCAGGGCGCCTGCAGCAACTGGGCCGCCTCTTGCGCGGTGACCTGGGGGGCTTCGCAGCCGTATTCCTCGGCGAATTGTTCGGACAGGCGGGTGAAAAGCTGCAGGATATCCTCGCCCCGCGCCCGCAAAGGCGGCAGCAGGATGGTCATGGCACCCAGGCGGTAGAACAGATCCTGCCGCAGCGTCTGTTCCAGCGTCATGTCGGGGGCATGCTGGTTGCAGATGGCGATGATCCGGGTTTCCGGCGGCGTGCCCTGTTCGTTGATGAAGGTCAGGAGCCGGGCCTGCAGCGACTGGCTGAGCGCCTCGATGTCCTCAAGGCAGAGCGTGCCGCCACGCGCCTCTTCCACCAGGGGGATGGCGCCGTCTTCGGCCGGGCCGAACAGCCGCTGGGCCAACTGGTCCTCGGCCCAGGCCGCGCAGGAGATGGTGACGAATTTCTTTGACGCCCGCGGCCCCACGGCATGCAGCGCGTGGGCCACCAGCGTCTTGCCGGTGCCGGTTTCGCCGTCGATCAGCACATGCAGATCCGCCTGCCCGAGATCGAGGATATCCTCGCGCAGCCGGTCCATCGCGGGCGAGGAGCCGACCAGCTTTTTCATGATGGTCGAGCCGTCGGAAAGCTCGCGCCGGAGCGCCCGGTTGTCCAGCGTCATGCGCCGGGCCTGCGTGGCCTTCTTGGCCAGTTCGGTCATCCGGTCGGGGTTGAACGGCTTTTCAAGAAAATCGAACGCGCCCACGCGCATTGCCTCGACCGCCATGGGCACGTCGCCGTGGCCGGTGATCATGATGACCGGCAGGCCCGAATCCTGGCTCATCAGCCGTTTGAGAAAGGCCATGCCGTCCATGCCGGGCATCTTGATGTCGGACACGACCACGCCCTGGAATTCCGGGCCGATCGCCTTCAGCGCGTCTTCGGCGCTGGCATAGGTTTCGGTGTCGAATCCCGAGAGCGCCAGCCACTGGCTGATCGAGGCGCGCATATCCGCCTCGTCGTCGACGATTGCCACCTTCATTGCTCGTGCCATGAGAGCCTCTTGTTCATTCTGCAGCTTCTTGTTCCTTGCCCAGAAGTGGCAACTGCATCTCGAATACAGCTCCGCCATCCTCGGCGTTGCGGGCGGTCAGACGGCCGCCCAGATCGGTGACGATCCCCGAGGAAATCGCCAGGCCCAGCCCCACCCCCTCGCCGGGTTTCTTGGTGGTGTAGAAGGGCTCGAAAAGGTTATCGAGATCGTCGATGCCATGGCCGTTGTCGCGCACGGTCAGGGTTGCGGTCTCGCCCACCGCCAGCAGGATGTCGATCTGCGGGGTGGCGGTGGATTTGGTGGCATCCAGCGCGTTGCGCAACAGGTTGATGATCACCTGTTCCAGCCGGATCCGGTCTGCCATCACCATGACCGGCTGTCGCGGCAAGGCCCGCGAGATGCGCACGACGCGCGCCTTCAGCTGCGGTTCCATCATCGAGAGCGCGGTCGAGACCGAGGCGCGAAGATCAACCGGTTCAAAGGCTTCGCCGCCCTTTCTTGCGTAGGACTTCAACTGCCGGGTGATGGCGCCCATGCGTTCGATCAGGTCGTCGATGCGCTGAAAGGACGACAGCGCCTCATCCGGGCGCTTGCGTTGCAGCAACAGGCGCGCGCCGGCAAGATAGGTCTTCATCGCGGCCAGCGGCTGGTTCAGTTCGTGGCTGACCGCAGCCGACATTTCACCCAGCGCAGCCAGCTTGGACGATTGCGCCAGGGTCTGTTCGGCCACCTCGAGATCCTTCTGCACCTTCTCGCGCTCGGCGATCTCACGCTGCAGGCGGGCGTTCAGCATCCGCAGTTCCGCCGATTCGCGTTGCAGGCTGACCGAACGCGACCAGGCCCGGCGCGACAGGACGTAGAAGGTCAGCGCCATGAGGATGGCAAAGCCCATGATCTCGAGCGCGAGGATGCCGTTGACCTTTTCGCGCACGGAATCGTAGGCGGTAAAGGTAAAGATGCGCCAGCCGCGGAACGGCACGCGCGCCTCGGTCCGCATCACCGCCTCGCCGCGGACATAGGCATCGGGCGGGGTCTGCGTCCAGTCGGTGGTGGCCTGCAGCGCCCGCTGGATGGCGGAGGGCGCATCGCGCGAGGCCAGCGCCGTCGCCATCGGTAGGCCGCGCCAGACCGGTTCGGTCGCCAGAATCACCGTGCCTTCGCTGTCGGTGACCAGAACCGCGTCCTGCAACCCTGCCCAGGCGCGTTCGTATTTCATCAGGTCGACCGAAACGACGATGACCCCCAGCACCTTGCCATCGGCCCGCAAGGCGCGGGAGTAGGTGAAGTCGTAGCCCCCCGCCTCGCGCTTGACGGCGGTAAAGATCGTGTCCTTGGCCCTTTGGGCATCGACGAAATAGGCGTCGTTCCGGTGGCTGGAGCCCAGAAGGTTGCGGTTGGTGGCGCCGACCACGCGGCCATCGGCATCCAGAAGCTGGATCGAGGCGACGGCGATTTCCGACTGCAACGCGATCAGCTTGGCCGTGGTCGAGGCGAAATTGCCGTCTTTCAGCGCCGACAGAAGATCCGGGTCGCGGGCCAGCAGCAGCGGCACCACCGAGGTGCGCTGCAGTTCCGAGACAAGGTTGCCGGTGTAGAGGGCAAGCCGCACTTCGGCGCGGTTGCGGGTGGTGTCGACAAAGCGGTCGGACAACCAGCGGTTGGTAACGATGACCACCCCGACCGCGAGAAGGATCAGGAAACCGACCACAAGCTTGACCCGCCAGGGCAGGCCCTGGCCCTGGTCGGCGGCTTGGTGATCGCTGTCGTCGGTCATGCCGGCAAGATTAGAACCGGCAAAGGGGCGCCTCAAGACGACCGGCGTCAGGCCAGCGCCATCCCGCCCATCAATGCCCGGAACAGCCCGGCCCCGTCGGTCGAGCCGTGCAGCGGGTCGGCGGCACGTTCCGGATGCGGCATCATGCCCAGCACGCGGCGGTTTTCAGACAAGACCCCGGCGATGTCGCCCATCGAGCCGTTCAGGGGCTCGGCATAGGTAAAGGCGACGCGATCCTCGCCGCGCAGCCGGGCCAGGCCCTCGGCGTCGATCGTGTAGTTGCCGTCATGGTGGGCGACGGGAATGCGGATCTCCTGCCCGGCCGAATAGGTCGAGGTAAAGTCCGAAGCCGTGGTGGCCACGCGCAGCGTCACGCTGCGGCAGATGAACTTCAGCCCCGCGTTGCGCATCAGCACGCCGGGCAGCAGGCCCATTTCGGTGATGACCTGAAAGCCGTTGCAGATGCCCAGCACATAGCCGCCCTTTTCCGCATGGGCGCGGACGGCCGCCGAGATCGGCGATTGCGCCGCGATGGCGCCGCAGCGGAGATAGTCGCCATAGGAAAATCCGCCCGGGATGCCAACCACATCGGTGCCGGCCGGAAGTGCGGTGTCCTTGTGCCAGACCCGCTGAACCTGGAAACCGGCGCCTTCAAAGGCAACGGCAAGGTCGCGGTCGCAGTTCGATCCGGGAAAGGTGATGACGGCGGCTTTCATCAGCGGCACTCCTGCGGGTGGGGATGACAGCCCCATAGCGCAGGTGCGGATCATCCGCCAGACCCTGCCCCGCCCGTGAGGGGGCGTTTTTTCAAGGATATCGCGGCGAGGCCCTTGCAGGCGCCGGTTGGGGCGCGCGCGCGGGGGTTTCCGCGCGCCCTGCCATGCCCTAAGCTCTCGCCCATGCTGAGCGATGCCGCCCTTGCCGATATAGGCGCCCTGTTGGGCGACAGGTTCACCACGTCACGCCCGGTGCTGGCGGCGCATGCGCAAAGCGAAAGCCACGTCAGCGCACCGCCGCCCTGGGGCGTGGCCTTTCCCGAGACCACGGATGAGGTGGCGGCGCTGGCAGGCCTGTCGGCACGTCACGGCTTTCCACTGATCGGCTGGGGCGCGGGAACGTCGCTGGAAGGGCATGCCCTGGCGCCGCAAGGCGGCGTCACCGTGGATTTCACCCGGATGGCGCGGGTGCTGGCGGTCAGGGCCGAAGACATGCTGGCGGTGGTGCAGCCCGGGCTGACGCGCGAGGCGCTGAATGCGGAATTGCGGGCCACGGGGCTGTTCTTTCCGGTCGATCCGGGCGCCAACGCCTCGCTGGGCGGCATGGCGGCCACGCGGGCCAGCGGGACGACGGCCGTGCGCTATGGCACGATGCGTGACAATGTGCTGGGGCTGGAGGTGGTGCTGGCCGACGGGCGGGTGATCCGGACGGGGACCGCTGCGCCGAAATCCTCGGCCGGCTATGACCTGACGGCGCTGATGGTCGGGTCAGAGGGGACGCTGGGCCTGATCACCGAACTGACCCTGCGGCTGCAAGGCCAGCCCGAGGCCGTATCGGCGGCGGTCTGCGCCTTTGGCCGCATCGCCGATGCGGTGGATTGCGTGATTGCCACGATCCAGTCCGGCATTCCGATGGCCCGGATCGAGTTTCTGGACGAAGCCACGGTCGCGGCCTGCAATGCCTTTTCCGGGCTGGATCTGCCGCTGCGGCCACAACTGCTGATCGAGTTTCATGGCAGCCCGGCGGCGGTGGCCGAACAGGCGGAACGGTTCGGGGAAATCGCCGCCGGCTTTGGGTCGGACGGCTTTCAATGGGCCGGGGCGCAGGAAGACCGGACGCGGCTGTGGAAGATGCGGCACCAGGCCTATCGCGCCATCCTGGCCAGCAGGCCGGGGTGCAAGGCCATTGTCACCGACGTCTGCGTGCCGATTTCGGCGCTGGCGCAGGCGGTCGAGGAGACCCGGGCCGACATTGCCGCAAGCCCGATACCGGGGCCGATCCTGGGCCATGTCGGGGACGGGAATTTCCATGCCATCCTGCTGGTCCGCGAGGGTGACGCGGCCGAGGCGGCGGTGGCCAAGGACCTGGCGCTGCGGATGGCCGAACGCGCCCTGCGGCTGGGCGGCACGATCACCGGCGAACATGGCGTAGGCTTTGGCAAACTGGGCCTGATGGCCGCCGAACATGGCGCGGGCTGGCAGGTCATGGGGGCGGTGAAACGCGCGCTGGACCCTGACAATCGGCTGAACCCCGGCAAGGTCGTGCCGGATTGACGGCGCGGGCCGTCAGAACGCCTGATAGGAACGGCGGAACTTGCCCTGCTGCACTTCGCGTTCGCGGCATTCCAGGTCATAGCGCGAGACGGCGGCGTTCAGATAGGCGCGCTCAAGTTCCTGCTGGTTCAGCGGGCGCAGGGCGGCAAGGGCGGATTTCAGGCGGTCGAACATGGTCTTGCTCCGATCTTCCCCCCTCTGGACGGCAAGATAGTCGCTGCACTGCAGCATCGCCAGTGAGGGCGGCAGAAGCCCGCCATGCGGCTGGCGCATGGCTATGCCTCAGCCAAGCAGGGCCCGAGCGGCGGCGCGCGCGGCCTCGGTCACGGTATCGCCGGCCAGCATGCGGGCGATTTCCTCGACCCGCGCCTCGGGCGGCAGGGCGGTGACGGTTGAAAGCGTCGCCCCCTTGGCCACCTTCTTCTCGACCCGCCAGTGATGCGCGCCAAAGGCCGCCACCTGCGGGCTGTGCGTGACGACCAGCACCTGCGCCCCGTCGGCCAGGGCCTTCAGCCGGCGACCGACCGCATCGGCGGTGGCCCCGCCCACCCCGCGGTCGATTTCGTCGAAGATCAGCGTCAGGCCACTTTGCTGGCCCGTCAGGCAGACCTTCAGCGCCAGCAGAAAGCGGCTGAGTTCGCCGCCCGAGGCGATCCGGTTGAGCGGCCCGGCCGGCGCGCCGGGGTTGGTGGCGACGGTAAAGGTGACGGCGTCCATGCCTTCGGGTCCCGGTTCGCCATCGGCGATTTCGGTGGCAAAGACCGCGCGCTCCATCTTTAGCGGCGCCAGTTCGCGGGCCATCGCCTGATCCAGCCGCCGCGCCGCCTTGGCGCGCCTGGCCCGCAGGTCCTGCGCGGCGGCGGCATAGGCCGCCTCGGCATCGGCCACGGCGCGGGACAGCTTGCCCAGGCCGGCTGCGCCTGCGTCCAGCGCGGCAAGGCGGCCGCGCAGGTCGCCGGCAAGGCCAGCCAGATCATCGGCCGCGACACCATGCTTGCGGGCCAGCGCTCGGATGGCAAACAGCCGTTCCTCTGTCGCCTCCAGCTCTGCCGGGTTGAAGTCGAGCGCATCGAGGCAGGTCTCGACCCCGGCCTGCGCCTCGGCCAGTTCGATCATGGCGCGGGACAGCGCCGCCAGCGGTTCGTCCAGCCGGCCTTCGGCGCGGTCGGCGGCGCCTTCCAGCCAGCGGGTGGCGTCGCGCATCCGGCCTTCGGCCCCCTCGTCCGACAGCGCGGCGGCGGCGCGGGCGATGTCCTCTCGAATGCGGGCCGCGCCCTGCATGAGCCTGCGGCGGGCGTCGAGGTCGGCCTCTTCGCCGGGTTGCGGGTTCAGCTTGTCCAGCTCGACCACGGCATGACGCAGGAAATCTTCTTCGGTCCTGGCGCGGGCGATGGCTTCTTCGGCCGCGAACAGGCTGTCGCGGGCCTGTCGCTGCGCGGCCCAGAGCGCGCGGATGGCCGTCAGGTCATGGCCGGCAAAGGCATCCAGCAACTGACGATGACCGCGCGGGTTCAGAAGGCCACGGTCGTCATGCTGGCCGTGCAGTTCCACCAGCGTATCGCCCAGGTCCCGCAGGACATCGGTGCCGACGCGGCGATCGTTGACGAAAGCGGTCTTCTTGCCGTCGGCTGCGGTGATCCGGCGCAGAATCAGGTCATCCTCGGCCGTGATCCCGGCCTCGTCCAGCACGCCGCGGCCGGGGTGCCCCGGCGGCAGGGTGAAGACCGCCGTCACCTCGCCGCGCTCGGCGCCCTGCCGCACCAGATCGGCCCGCCCGCGCCAGCCCAGCACGAACCCCAGCAGATCGAGCAGGATCGACTTGCCCGCCCCGGTTTCACCGGTCAGCACGTTCAGCCCGGCCCCAAGTTCAAGGGACAGGCGGTCGATGATCAGCACATCGCGGATTTCAAGCGAACGCAGCATGGACCGGCCCGTGAGATGCGCCGTGACAGCGCATCGCGTTTACAACCATTCGCCCCGGATCATCTGGCGGTAGATCTTCGACAGCCAGCTGTCGCCCTTGGCCTCGGGCGAAAGCCCCTGCCCTTCAAGAGATTGAAACTGTCCTGATAGAAGGGCGAGGACTGGTAGTTGTAGCCCAGGATCGCGGCGGCGGTCTGTGCCTCTGCCTCGAAGCCCAGCGCAAGGTAGCATTCGACCAGCCGGTGCAGCGCCTCGGCGGTGTGGGTCGTGGTCTGGAAATCCTGCACCACGGTGCGGAAACGGTTGATCGCCGCGGTATAGTGCCGCCGCTTCAGGTAGTAGCGGCCGATTTCCATTTCCTTCGCCGCCAGATGGTCGAAGGCCAGATCGAACTTCAGGATGGCCGACTGGGCATATTCGCTGTCGGGATATTTCTCGATCACGTCGCGAAGGCCCTGCAACGCCAGGAAGGTCAGCCCCTGGTCGCGGCCGACATCGTCGATCTGGTCGTAATAGCTGAGCGCCATGAGATACTGGGCATAGGCCGCATCCTCATCGCCGGGATAGAGGTCGAGGTAGCGCTGCGCGGCCATCCGCGCCTCTTCGTACTTGCGCGACTTGTGCAGGGCAAAGGCCTGCATGATCAGCGCCCGCTTGGCGTAGTCGGTATAGGGGTAGAGCCGCTCGACCTCCTGGAAGAATCGCAGCGCGTCATCGGGCTTGCGACCCTGTTCCAGCGCCAGCTCACCCTGGCGGAAGATTTCTTCGGCGGTGTAATTCTCGAGCGGCACATCCTTGTTGCCGCCGCCGGCGCAGCCCGTCAGCAGCAAAACCAGCGCGAAGGCAGGCGCCGCCATTGCCCCGGACCTGTCGCCCCAACCCCTGCCTACTGCCTTGCGCAAATTCAAACCTGTCATCCTTGTCGGGCAAAGGTGCCGCCAGATCGGCCCGTTACCCTGCTTTGGCCAAGTTCCTAGCACAGAAAATTCGGCTGCGCAAAACGCCTTTCTCAGGGAATCGGCCACTGTGTCGGGTGGGGAAATCCGGTCCTGGCGCCGAAACCGCCTCAGGCGGCGCGGCGCTGCGACGGAAGGTCGCCGCGATGCACGCCGACGCCCGGCAGCTTCTGGCCGACATGGCTGCCGCAGGCTACGATGCGAAACGCCTCGGGGTCGGCAAACAGCGCCCGCAACAGGCGGTTGGTCAACGCATGACCCGCCCGGACACCGGTATAGCGGCCCAGAAGCGGCCCGCCCGCCAGCGCCAGATCGCCCAGCGCATCCAGCATCTTGTGCCGCACGGGTTCATCGGCATGGCGCAGGCCACCGGGCGACAGGACGCGGTCACCGTCAAAGACCACGGCATTGTCCAGCGTGCCGCCCAGGGCAAGGCCCTTTTCGCGCATGGCGTCGACATCGGCCTGGCGGCAGAAGGTGCGGCTGTCGGACAGTTCCCGCACGAAGGCGCCGTTCGACATGTTCAGCCGGCGTTCCTGCTGGCCGATCGCAGCTTCGGCAAAGTCGATGCGGAAGTCGATTTCCAGCATGTCGGCGGGTTCCAGCCGGGCGACGGCCTCGCCCTCGCATACCTCGACCGGCTTCAGCACCCGGATGGCGCGCACGTCCACCGGCTGCTCGATGAAGCCGCGGGCGATGAAGGCCGCCACAAAGGGTTCGGCCGATCCGTCAAGGATCGGAACCTCGGGGCCGTCGATCTCGATCAGGGCGTTGTGGATACCGCAGCCCGCCAGGGCGGCCATCAGGTGTTCGATGGTCGAGACCGATGCCCCGGATTCGTTTTCGACAACGGTGCAGAGCCGCGACGGCGTGACCGCCGACCAGAGCGCCGGGATCATCGCCTCGCGCGAGGGCAGGTCGGTGCGGCGGAACCAGATGCCATAATCGGCCGACGCCGGACGCACGGTCATGCGCACGGGGCAACCGGAGTGGAGCCCCACACCCGAGAAGTTGACCGCGGATTTCAACGTGTTCTGCACGTTTGTCAGACCTCTGTTGCCTCAAGAGCCGGCAAGCCCGCAGACCCGCCGATCGGTTGACGTTTAAGTAATTAAGCGGCGTGTTTTGCTCAACTCACCTTTTGCAACGGAATGTGACAGGATCTGTCACAATTCCAAGCCGCTGATTACAAAGAAAAAGGCCCGGTTTCCCGAGCCTTTCCCCAAGGTCATGCGAACGGCGCGCTAGTTGGCCTGGCGGCGCAGGAACGCCGGAATCTCGATCCGGTTGTCGTCGCCGGCGTGATCCGGTTCGTCGTCATAGGCGGTCACCGGCGGCTGGGCGCGGCCCGGCTGCGGCTGGGCCCGCTCTCCTGCGGTTTCCAGGTGGCCGGCCATGCGGTTGATCAGCGAACCGATGCCGAACCGCGGCTTTGCGGCGGCTTCGGGCTGCGGCGCCGGAGCGGCCGCGGCCGGAGCGCGCGCGGCGGCAGGGCGTTGCGCATTGATCGCCGGGTTCTTCGACACGGCGGCCTGCAGGCGGGCCAGCGCCTCGGGCGAAGGCTGGCCAGCCGAGCGCGGACGCGGGGCGACGAAGGCACCGGCATCGCTGTCGATAGCCGCGGGCGTCGGCCGCGCCACCTGGGCGGCGGGCACGGCCTGCGGGCGATAGACCGGCGGCGGAAGGTCATTTTCAACCATATCCAGCGCCGGATCGTCATAGTCCGAGGCGTTGGCCTCGAAGAGGTCCGGCTCTTCCAGTTCCGCCACCGGCTGCGGCCGGGGGGCGGGCTGCGGCGCCGGCTGGGGCGCGGCTACGGCAGCGGCAACCGGTGCGGCGACCACGGCAGCGGCAACCGGCTGCGGCTCGCGGCGGGGCTCCGGCGCGGCGGTCGGGCTCAGCGTCAGCGGCGCGGCCATCGAACGGCGGGTGACGGGCACTTCCGGCCGGGCCTGCGCGGTGGCGTCGATACCGGTCGCCACGACCGAAACCCGCAGGCGGCCTTCCATCGAGGTGTCCAGCGTCGAGCCGACGATGATGTTCGCCTCGGAATCCACCTTTTCCCGGATGATGTTCGCCGCTTCGTCCAGCTCGAACAGCGTCAGGTCATAGCCACCGGTGATGTTGATCAGCACGCCCTTGGCGCCGTTCAGGCTGATTTCATCCAGGAGCGGGTTGGCGATGGCCTTTTCGGCAGCCTGGACGGCACGATCGTCACCCTCGGCCTCGCCGGTGCCCATCATGGCCTTGCCCATCTCGTCCATCACCGCGCGAACGTCGGCGAAATCGAGGTTGATCAGGCCGGGGCGCACCATCAGGTCGGTCACGCCCTTGACGCCCTGGTACAGCACATCGTCGGCCATGGCGAAGGCTTCGGTGAAGGTGGTGCGCTCATTGGCCAGGCGGAACAGGTTCTGGTTCGGGATGATGATCAGCGTGTCGACGACTTTCTGAAGCGCATCAATGCCTTCCTCGGCCTGCTTCATGCGCTTGTTGCCCTCGAACTGGAAGGGCTTGGTGACGACGCCGACGGTCAGGACGCCCAGCTCTCGTGCGGCCTGCGCGATGATCGGGGCGGCGCCGGTACCGGTGCCGCCGCCCATGCCGGCGGTGATGAAGCACATATGCGCACCGGCCAGGTGGTCGACGATCTCTTCGATGGTTTCCTCGGCCGCGGCCGCGCCGACGGTCGGGCGGGCCCCTGCCCCCAGACCCTCGGTCACCTTGACACCCATCTGGATGCGGGCGCCGGCCTTCGACTGTTGCAGCGCCTGGGCGTCGGTATTGGCGACGACGAATTCGACGCCCTCAAGCTGCTTTTCGATCATGTTGTTGACGGCGTTTCCGCCCGCGCCGCCCACACCGAACACGGTGATGCGCGGCTTCAGCTCTTCGCGCTGGTTCGTCATCGTCAGATTGAGTGCCATTGGTTCCGCCTGTCCGTTTCTTATGCCGCGTTCTCACATGCTGTCAGGTCTGTCCCGAACCCGCAGCCTTTTACCTTCCCGCGATCCTACCCAGATCGCAGGACAAGGTCACGAAAAAAACGCGCATTCGCCACAAAATATGGGCGATCGCGCACCGCAATCAGCGGGATTTCGCGTGTCGGTCTAAGGGTTGGGGTTACCAGTTGTCCTTGAACCATTTGAAGGCCCTTTTCAACGAGCGGGCGGGGTAGCGTTCCGCGGGAATCTCGAAATCCCACCATTCGTCTTGCGGGTGGGCCGCGAACAGGCACAGGCCGACGGCACTGGCAAAGGCAGAGCCGGTGGCAGCCTGTGGCAGGCCCTGCACGCGCAGGGGACGGCCCAGGCGCACGCGCTGGCCAAGGATGCGGCTGGCCAGGCCGTCAAGACCGGGGATCTGGCTGGAGCCGCCGGTCAGCACGATCTGCTGGCTGGGCAGGTGATCAAAGCCGGCCGCATCCAGGCAGGCACGGGTTTCCTCGAGGATTTCCTCGACGCGCGGCCGCATGATGCCGATCAGTTCGGTCCGGCTGATCTGGCGACGATCCTTTTCCCAATCGCCGCTGTCGCCGCCGATCTCGATCATCTCGCGGTCGTCCATGCCGGTGGCGAAAAGACCGCCGTGGCGGGTCTTGATCCGTTCGGCGGTCGCCAGCGGGATCTGCAACCCCTTGGAAATGTCCGAGGTGATGTGATCGCCGCCCATCCGGACGCAATCGGCATAGATCATGTGTTTCTTGATAAAGACCGACAGCCCGGTAGAGCCGCCGCCGATGTCGATGCAGGCCGCGCCCAGTTCCTGTTCGTCCTCGACCAGCGACGAGATGCCCGAGACATAGGCCGAAGACGCCAGGCCCGCCAGTTCCAGGTCGCAGCGCTTGATGCAGTAGAGCAGGTTCTGGATCACGTCGCCGTCGACCGACAGCAGGTGCATGTCGCAGGCCAGCCGCTGGCCGATCTGGCCGCGCGGATCGCCCAGGCCGGAACGGTGGTCCAGCGCAAAATTGACCGGCTGGGCATGCAGCACCTCGCGCCCCGCGCCCAGGTCGGGCACGTCGCAGGCGGCCATCACGCGGGCGACATCCTGTTCGGTCACCACGCTGTCTTGCAGATCCCACTCTCCGGCCAGGCCATAGCTGCGCGGCTCGGCCCCCGAGAAGCAGGCGATGACGTGGTCGACGCGGACATTCGCCATTTTTTGCGCCGCCTGCACCGCGGTGCGGATGGCGCGTTCGGTTTCGTTCATCACCGCGATCTCGCCGAAACGCACCCCGCGCGACCGGGTTGTTGCTGCGCCGATGATGCGGAATTGCGACTGGCCGGCCATCGGGCCGACGCCATCCTGGTCCGCCAGCCGGTTTTCACCGTCAAAGCGCAGGATCAGGCAGGCGATCTTTGAGGTGCCCACGTCGAGAATGGCGATGACGCCCCGCTGCATGGCAGCCCGGCGCATGTTCCGCATGGCGCGTTGGGATTGGTAGAGGTCGGTCACAGGTCGGTCTCCACGGTGTCGCGCCCCTTGGAACGGCGCAGTTCGTTCAGGGCAAAGGGGGTCAGTCGCAGGGTCGGGCGCGCATCGTTGCGCAGGTCGATGGTCAGAAGGTCGCGGGCGACGATGTCCTGGGCGTGGTCGAGCGCGAGCAGACGCTCCAGCGCCCGCACCGGATTGTCCGAAGGCAGGAGGATGCGTTGGTCACGGTCCAGGACGATGTCCCAGCGGCGTTCACCCATCCGGACCAGCCCGCGCATCCGCGGCACCAGCGGTCCGGCGGCGGTCACGATCTGCAAGGCCTCGGTCGTGGCGGCGGCGGCGCCCTCGCCGGCGATCAGCGGCAGGTCGGGGCGGTCGGTGCGCGCATGCAGGCCCGCGACGCGGTGCCCGGTATCGTCGACCAGCGTCAGCCCCTCGTCGGTGCGCCAGACGGCAACCGGCTGGCGTTCGGTGACCAGCACCTGCAGCACCCCGCCCGACCGCACCCGCAGTTCCGCCGTCTTCACCGCGTCCAGTTCCTCGATCCGGGCGCGGGCCGCATCCAGGTCAAGGTCGAACGAGGATTGCGGCAGGTTCAGGTCCAGACGGGCGCGCACCGCCTCGGCCAGTTCCGGCGAGCAACCTTCGATCGACGCCAGCGAGACGCGGAATTCCGGGCGGCTCTCGAATTTCTGCCGCAGGTCGGCAAACACCCCGGTGATGGCGGCGCGGCGGTCGGCATCTGCCAGATAGATGCCGCAGGCCAGCATGACGACCAATGTCGGCAGGCCCAGGCGCAAGAGCGCCCGCAGATGGGGCGTCAGCATCACCCGCTGCATCCGGTAGGCCCAGAGGCTGGGCGCCGGATCGCGCCGCGCCGGACGCGGACCCGGCGCCTGTCCGGCCACAGGACGGCGGGGGGCGGTCAGCGGTTGCATGAGGCGTCCCTGATCAGCCAGTCGCAAAGCTGCGAAAAGGAGATGCCGCAATGCGCGGCCTGTTCCGGCGCCAGCGAGGTGGGCGTCATGCCGGGCTGGGTATTGGTCTCGAGCAACACCAGCCCGTCAAGGCCGCGGCTGTCATCCCATCGGATATCGGTACGCGACAGGCCCCGGCAGCCCAGCGCGCGATGCGCCCGCAGGGCATAGTCCAGGCAGGCCGCCGTCACCTCTTCCGGCATGTTCGCGGGCAGGATATGCCGGCTGCCCCCCGGCTTGTATTTCGCGTCGTAGTCGTACCAGCCATCGGTGATGATGTCGGTGACCGCAAGGGCCCGGTCGCCCAGGACCGAGATCGACAGTTCGCGCCCCGGCGCATAGGTCTCGACCATGACCTGCGCCGGCATCGTTTCGGCCAGGCGGGGGGCGTTCGAGCCGGGGTGGACGATATAGACCCCGACGGACGATCCTTCGTTGAAGGGTTTCACCACATAGGGCGGCGGCAGGACGTGGCCGGCCTCGACCGCCTCGCGCGCGGCAACGACGCTGTCGACCACCGGCAAACCCTCGGCCCGGTAGACATCCTTGCTGCGCTGCTTGTCCATGGCGATGGACGAGGCCATGACGCCGGAATGGGTATAGGGGATGCGCAGCCATTCCAGCATGCCCTGGACACAGCCATCCTCGCCCCAGCGGCCATGCAGGGCGTTGAAGACGACGTCGGGCCGCGCCTGCTGCAATTGCGCATAGAGGTCGGGGCCGGCATCGACCTCGATCACCTCTGTGTATCCCGCTTCGCGCAGCGCCTTTGCGCATTCCCGCCCGGTAACGAGCGAAACCTCACGCTCGGCGGACATGCCGCCTTTCAGAACCGCCACGCGGGGAAATCTGCCCGATCCCGCCGCCATTTACTGCCTCACGGGGGCTTTTGCCCCTCATATCGTTAGTCCGCGCGTTCTCCGACGCGCATGATTTCCCACTCTAACGTGATCCCACTGTTTTGGAAAACCTTTTTTCGCACATCCTCGCCCAGATCTTCCAGATCCGCCGCGGTGGCGCCGCCGGCATTTATCAGGAAGTTGGAATGCATGGGCGACATCTGCGCGCCGCCGCGGGTGGCGCCACGCATCCCGGCCTCGTCGATCACCTTCCAGGCCTTGAGTTCATGGGTATCGTCGGCCCGCCCGGTCGAGGAATAGCCGGCCGGATTGCGGAAGGTCGAGCCGGCCGAACGGTCCCTGGTCGGCTGGCTGGCGTCGCGCTTGGCGATCTGGTCATCCATCCGGGCAGCCAGTTCGGCGGGGTCGCCCTCGGCGGCGCGAAAGGTGGCAGCGGTGATCACCGCGCCTGTGGGCAGGTCAGACTGGCGATAGCGCAGGTTCAGCGCCGATGCCGGCAGGGTTTCCACCCGGCCCTGCCGCGTGACGATGCGGATCTCTTGCAGATGGTCGGCCGTGTAATGGCCGTAGCAGCCGGCATTCATCCGCACCGCACCGCCTATCGCGCCGGGGATGGTGCGCAGGAAGGTCAGATCACGCCCCGCCTCGGCCGCCTTGCGCGCAACATGGGCATCCAGCGCCGCGGCCCCGGCGGTCACGCGATCGCCGTGGACTTCGATCGCGTTGAACCCCCTGCCCAGCCGGATCACCACGGCGCGGATACCGCCATCGCGCACGATGAGGTTCGAGCCGACGCCCATCGGAAAGACGGGGACCGCCGGATCGAGGCCCTGCAGAAAATCGGCCAGATCGTCCTCGTCCGCCGGCTGGAACAGCCAGTCGGCAGGCCCGCCGACGCGCAACCAGGTCAGGTCGGCCAGCATGCGGTTCGGCGTCAGGGTGCCACGGGGGGTGGGAAGCGGGATCATGGCCGGTTGGTTACTGGCGCATGCGCGAGGACGCAAGGGATTCCGCCGCAGGGATGGCGCAGGGCCGGCGGCCGGCCGGGTCAGTCGGTGTCGGCGGCATTCTTGTGCAGCAGAAACAGGATCACCCCGATCCCCAGCAGCATGCAGGCCACAACGATGCCCAGGACCATGCCGCGTGGCCCCAGGGTTTCCTGCATCAGATGCGCCGCCGCCATGGGCAGGCGCTCAAGCCGATACACAAGTTCGCGCAAGGCAGAATGGTCACGGTTCACCTGGATGAAGCCGCGGTCATCGACAGAACGATAGGCGGAATAGATGATGTAGCTGAACACGCCGATCAGCCCCAGAACGATGAAGCTGAGCGAGAGGCGCCGCCGTTCCTCGGCGTTGAAGAAAAAGCGGGAGATCACGGAAAGATAGGCCAGAAAGGCCGGGATCATGAACGCAAGACGCATGGCACCCCCGAACGACGGACAGATGGGACTTCTGGCACAGGAATGTGGCAGGAGATGGCCCCCCGCCTGACCCGTCGTCAGTTGCCGCGGACCCTTCGCCACAGATAGATCAGCGGCCAGCGCAAAAGCGAGGCGCCGGCGGCGAGGAAGGCCATGCCCCACAGCGCCCCCGCCTCCCAGGTCACCCAGCCCAGGAGCGGAATGCCGATTGCCACCAGCGCATAGGCCGCGCGCCAGTGGTAGTCGCGGCTTGGCAGCATGGCGATCAGGTTGGCGCCGATCAGCCAGATGCAGCAAAGGGCCAGCGCCAGGGTCATTCGCCCTCCTCCATCGGCGAGGGGCGCAGGACCGGGCGACCGAGGGCGCGGCGGATCAGGTAGCCCAGCGGGCGACGGAACATCGAGACAAAGGCCAGAACGGCGGGCACAAGCCAGAGCCAGCCGTAGCTGACCCCGATCCAGGCCAGAAGCGGCGGCACCGCGGCCAGCAGGACCAGTCCGGGCGCGATCTGATGACGGATCGGCAGGAACGCGATGCCGGTGGCGGCCAGCACCCAGATCACGGCGGCAAGGGCGGCCGTCATGGCGGGCCCTCTTTTTGCGGATAGGGACCAAGGGCAAGCCCGATCAGTAAGCCGATCAGCATCCCCAGCCCCGGCCCGGCCCAAAGCGCCAGCCCGGCCACGACCCAGCCCAGCCCGGCGAACCAGCCGTTCGACATGCCTTCGCCGATCAGCCAGAAAGTCCCGCCCGTCACCGCGATCACCACCAGCGCCAGCACATGCGCGACGCGCTGACCGGCGCGCCAGAGGTGCGTCCCCAGCACCGCGCCGCCAAGCACCGTCAGACCCAGCAGGATAAGGGCGATCTCTCGCTCCACCGCGCCTAGGCCGCCTGCCCGATCAACCTGGCCGGCAGGCCGACGGCCCAGGTATAGGAAATGGTGCCGGCGCCGAGACAGACAGATGTCGCCCGGATGCGCCTGCTCGCGGAACAGCCGCGCCAGATCGGCCTCGTCGATCACCGAACGGGCATGGCGGTGGCCATGGGCAATCAGCCCGGCAATCAGGTCGTCGCGGCTGGCGCCGGGGATCGGATCCTCGCCGGCGGCATAGACATCGGCGATGCCCACCACATCCGCCTCGTTGAAACAGGTGCAGAATTCCTCGAACAGGTTCGACAGCCGCGAATAGCGGTGCGGCTGATGGACAGCGATCACCCGCGCGCCGGGGGTGTTCGACACCGCCTGGCGGGCGGCTTTCAGCACGGCGGCAATCTCCACCGGGTGGTGGCCGTAATCGTCGATGATCTGCACGCCGTTCACCTCGGCAACGCGGGTGAAACGGCGATTGACGCCGGCGGAAACCGGCCAGCGCCTCGCGGATCCTCGTCCTTTTTCATGCCCAGATGGCGGGCCACAGCCACGGCCGACAGCGCATTCGACACGTTGTGCTGTCCCGGCATCGGCAGGGAACAGCCGTCGATCCGCACCTCGTCGCCCTCGTTCTGCAGCAGGATGTCGAATTTCGAGGTGGCGCCGTCGAAGGTCAGGTTCACCGCCCGCACAATCGGCCTGGGCGACGAGAGCCAAGGTCACCACGCGGCGGTCGGTGACGCGCCCGACCAGCGCCTGCACCTCTGGGTGGTCGGTGCAGCACGGCGAGGCCGTAGAAGGGAATGTTGGAAACGAAGTCCAGAAACCCCTTGCGCAGGGCGTCGATGGTTCCCCAATGCTCCATATGCTCGGGGTCGATGTTGGTCACGATGGCGATGGTCGCCGGCAGGCGGTTGAAGCTGCCGTCGGATTCGTCGGCCTCGACCACCATCCATTCCCCGGCGCCTGCGCGGGCGTTCGATCCATAGGCGTGGATCACCCCGCCATTGATCACGGTGGGGTCAAACCCGCCGCTTGTCCAGCAACGTCGCCACCATGGTCGTGGTCGTGGTCTTGCCGTACGTTCCGGCAATGGCGATGTTCGACCGCAACCGCATCAGCTCGGCCAGCATCATCTCGGCCCGGCGCACCACGGGCGGCTTGCGCCGGCGGGCCTCTTCCAGCTTCCGGATTGCCTTTCTTGATGGCAGAGGAAATCACCACCACGGCCGCCTCGCCGATGTTGTCGCTCTGCCCCTCGAAGAGTGCCCCCAGCTTGACCAGCCGCTCCGGTGATCTTCGATGCCCTGGCGTCCGAGCCCTGGACCCGGTAGTAGCGTGATCCAGCACCTCGGCGATGCCCGACATGCCGATGCTGCCGCCGATGCCGACGAAATGGATGGGGCCCAGTTCCAGGGGCAGTTTGCGGCGTTCATCTTTGGTCTCCACTGCCTCTGGCACGGCAGCTGTGGTCTTCGGCGAGTTTGTTCGACAAGCGCGACAAGGCGCGCGGTGGCGTCCGGCGCCTCGCCCGGCCCTGCGTTGCGGGCCATGGTTTCGGCGGCTTCGGGGTTTCCAGAACCGCGGCCATGTGGCGTGACAGCGTTTCGGCGTCAGCAGCTTTTCCGGGATCAGCACCGCAGCGCCGGCCTCGACCAGCCCGCGGGCGTTGGCGGTCTGGTGGTCGCCGGTGGCGGGCGGCAAGGGAACCAGGATCGAGGGCCGGCCGATCACGCTGATATCGGCGACCGACGACGCGCCCGACCGGCTGACCACCAGTTGCGCCTCGGAAAGACGGCGCGGAATGTCGGCAAAGAACGGCGCGATCTCGGCCCGGATACCGGCAGCCTCATAGGCGGCGGCGGCGCGGGCAGCATCGATCGCCCAGGCCTGGTGGGCGACGCGCAGATTGGCCAACAACGCCTCGGGCAACTGTGCCACGGCGGCGGGAACCACGTCCGACAGGATCACGCCCCCTGGCTGCCGCCGATCACCACAGCGACATCGGGTAGTCGCCCGGCGGAGTATAGGGGGCGGCGGCACGCTCCAGCACGGCGGCGCGCACCGAGGTTGCCGGTGGGCTGGCCAGCCGCGCCCTCGGGCAGCACTGTGGGCCAGGTGCCGCAGGCGACCAGTGCGACGCGCCGGGAAAAGACCTGGTTCACCCGGCCCAGCACGCCGTTCTGTTCATGGATCATCCGGGGCCGCCGCAGGATCGCGCCGCCGACAGGGCCGGTATCGACGGATAGCCGCCAAAGCCCACCACCACCGCCGGCCGGTCTCGCAATTGCGACCAGAGCGCGCCGAAGATGCCCCCAGGATCCGGAACGGCACCAGCAACCGGGCAGCGGCACCGCCGCGAGGCGAAGGTTGCGGAAAGAAACCCGCTCGACGGTCCGCTTCGCCGGGAAAGCCACCGGCATAGCGCGCACCGCGGTCGTCGGTCGACAGCTTGACCCCGCCCAGCCGCGCGCCAGCATCGCCCTCGGCCAGGGCCTGGGCGGGGAACATGTGCCCGCCGGTGCCGCCGGCCGCAGTCAGGAAGAATTCTTCACCCCCCATCTACCGGCCGCTCCGCCGGAGGAACTTCGGACATCCGGTCGCGGCGCCGGGTTGCGCGTCATCATAAAAGCGCACCGACGGTGATGCCGGCGGCGATCAGCGACGATCCGCCATAGGACACGAAGGAAGCGTCATCCCCTTGGCCGGCAAGAGCCGCACCGCCACGCCCATGTTGATCATCGCCTGCACCCCGAAGACGCAGGCCAGCCCGGTGCCGGCCAGCCGGGTAAGGGGTCGCGCTCGGCCGTCAGCCGCAGCAGCGGGCGGATGCGTCCACCCGCGTAGAGGCGATGATGCACAGAACCAGGATCAGCCCGTATTCCTCGGCCGCGACGGCGATGATGAAATCGGTATGGGCATCGGGCAGCGACCATTTCACCTGGCCTTCGCCGACGCCGACGCCAAAGAACCCGCCTTCCTGGATCGCATTGGTGGCATAGCCAAGCTGCGTGCGCGGGTCGACATCGGGCGACAGGAACCCGTCGATGCGGCGGGCGAAATGCTCCGATGCGCCATAGGCGACAAACCCGCCGGTGGCGACCAGCCCGGCGATACCGGCGATCAACAACATCGGCGCGCCGGCGACGAAATAGATCACGCCCCAGGGAAAACAGCACCAGCGCCGACTGGCCAAAGTCGGGCTGCATGGCAGAAGCCGACGACGTGCAGGCCAGCAGGAATGACAGCGTCCGGCCGGGCGGGCCGTTCAGTTGCTGCCCGGCCGCCATCAGCCAGGCGGTGACGACGACGAAGGCGGGCTTGAGGAATTCCGAGGGTTGCAGCGAGAAGCCGCCGATCGACAGCCAGCGGATCGCGCCCTTGCCGTGGTCCTGCCCGACCAGCGGCAACATCATCTGCAGGACCAGCGCGCCAAAAACCCCATTGACGCAGTGGCGCCGCACGGTTTCCGGCGACATCATCGAGATGACAATCATCGCCGCCATGCCAACGCAGCCGAACATCGCCTGCTTCTGCACATAGTAGAAGGGCTCCAGCCGTTTCGGCTGGCCAGCGGCACCAAGGCGGCCAGGCCAGCAGCAGGCCGATGCCGAACAGCACGAAGATCGAGGTCATGGTCCATTTGTCGATGGTGCGCCACCACCGCGGAGATCACCGGCTCCGTTACGGAACAGGATTCGATCATGAACCATCTCAGTCATGGGAACACCGCCTCGATTTTCTGCCTCTGGCCCAGGTCGTACCCCCAGGCTCTTGCGCGAAACTCTGGCGGCATTCAGGCCGATTGCTACCCGGGAATGCGGCATGGGCCAGGGTTTTCTGCCGGGCCGGGGCCGGTTGCCGCGGGGTGTCAGCGCCGGGCCTTCAGCGCGGCATAACGCTCCAGCGCCCAGTCGGGCCAGTGAACCTTGCGGTCATAATAGTCTGGCACGGCCACCGCGCCTTCGGGCAGGTGGTACCAGGGCAGCATCGTCGAGGTGAAGATATGGATGTCCGGCGGGCATTGCGCCGGATCGGCCGAAGGTGTCCGACCCGGACAAAGGCCAGCGCCCGCCCCGCCCCGGCGTAATGGCTGTAGATCGCCACCCGGCACTGCGGGCAACGGGCGATTTCCTGCCCCTTGCCCGAGGCCGAGCGCGTCAGGACAAGTTCGACCGCCCCATCGACCTGCAGAAGGTCGGTCTCGATCATCGCGTTCAGCGCATGCGGCCCCCCGGTTTCGCGCTGGCACCAGGTGCAATGGCAGGCATGGGTGAACAATGGCCGGTCGGTCAACCGGTAGCGAACCGCGCCGCAGGTACTGGTGGCCGTGCATGTTTCCCCCTGCATTGCCCTGCGACAGGAGTTGCTGCCGGCTGCGGCAACGTCAAGCGGCGATGGCCAGGAGAGATTGCGAGGCGGGATCGCGGGAGGCCTGGTCGCGGCAGATGGGGGCATCCTGCCCCCAAACCCCCTGGGAGTATTTGGGCCAGGATGAAGATGCTTTCCCGGGCCTTCGTCGCGGCAGGGAATTTCCGCCGGGCGGCGGCGTTGCGCCCGCGCCGCGGTCTCAGCCGCCAGGCAGCGCCTGGTTTGCAGGCGGTAGTCCTCGCCGCGCTTTTCGAAGTTGGGATACTGGTCGAAGCTGGCGGCCGGCGCGGCAGGACCACCTCGCCCGGTTCGGCCTCGGCGGCGGCGCGGGCAACGGCGCGGTCCATCGTCTCGCAGATCTCGTGCGGTGTGCTGCCGATCTGCAGGGCAAAATCACGGGCGGAATGACCGATCAGATAGGCCTTGACCACTGCGGGCAGGAAGGGGGCAAGTGCCGCGATGCCACCGTCCTTGCCCATGCCGCCGGCAATCCGGCGGATCTTTGGAAAGGCCTGCAACGCCTTGGCGGCGCTGTCGACATTGGTGGCCTTGCTGTCGTTGATGAAGCGCACACCGTTCCTTTCGCCAACCAGCTGGCTGCGGTGCGGCAGGCCGGCAAAGCTGTGCAGCGCCGCCTCCGATCTGTTTCGGGGCCAGGCCAAGGCTGCGGGTCGCGGCATAGGCGGCGCAGGCATTCTGGTGGTTATGCGCCCCGGAAGCCCGCCGACACCGCGCAGGTCGACCGGGCGATCTGCCGGCCATGCCGCCATTCGGACAGGGAAACCCTTGCGTGCAAAGACCGACCAGCCGAAACCCTCGAGTTTCTGCCCCGAGGAAATGCGGATGACGCGGGCATCTTCGGTGCCCTGCCCCATCTGGTTGGCAAGGAACCGCCCCTCCAGCTCGTCGACGCCGATCACGGCGCACGGTCGGGCCCCTCCTTCGGCAAACAGTCGGCGTTTGGCGGCGAATAGCCCTCCCCATGCCGTTGTGGCGGTCAAGGTGGTCTGGCGACAGGTTGGTGAAAACCGCGATGTCGGGGGTCAGCGCACGGAGCAAGCTCGGTCCTGGTAGGACGACAGTTCCAGAACCACCACCTCGCCGTCGCGGGCAGGGTCAATCGACAGCACGCCCTTGCCGATGTTGCCATAGCCATCTGGGTCGGGCGTCCCGGCTCGTGCAGGATGTGGTGGATCAGCGCGGTGGTGGTGGATTTGCCATTCGATCCTGTGACGACCGGCGCGGTTTCGAAATTGTCCCGGTCCGGCGTGGCAAAGCTGCGGAAGAACAGGCCGATGTCGTTGTCGACCGGAATTCAAAGGTCCAGCGCGCGGGCGATGATCCGGGTTCGGGGCGGGGAAAGAGATGCGGGATGCGGGCTGGTGATCAGCGCGGCGACGCCATCGAAGGCCGCATTGCGGGTCAGGTCTGTCACCGGATGGCCTTCGGCTTCGGCGCGGGTGCGGGCTTCGGGGCTGTCATCCCACAAAGGCGGAATGGCACCGCCGCGTAGCGCGGCGGCAGTGGCAAGCCCGACCAGCCAAGGCCGAGGACGGCGACCCTTGCACCCCTTGTATCCGATGACTGGTATCATGCGCTGCCCCCGCCGTTGCGGACGGGGGGCTGCCCCCTTGGGGGCAGGCCCGGCCCTGCGTCCGTCACCGTGGGATATTTGAACCGCGCGGGCGGGGAAGAGGGGAAGCGACGCGCGCCCGCTTTCCCCGGGAACTCAGCGCACTGGCATGGTAGCCCGATCATCGCAAGGATCAACGAGATGATCCAGAAGCGGATCACGATCTGGGGTTCGGCCCAGCCCTTCTTCTCGAAGTGATGGTGGATCGGCGCCATCAGGAAGATGCGCTTCTTGGTGCGCTTGTAATAGGCGACCTGGATGATGACCGAGAGCGCCTCGACCACCGAAAAGGCCGCCGACGATGGCCAGGACGATCTCGTGCTGGTGCAGACGGCGATGGCGCCCAGCGCCCACCCAGCGCAAGGCTGCCGGTATCGCCCATGAAGACGGCGGCGGGCGGCGCATTATACCAAGGAACAGCCCGCCGCCGAACAGAGCCGCGGCAAAGACCAGGAATTCCGAGGTGCCCGGCACCGGATGGACCGAGATAATCAGCGAAGGTGGCGTTGCCGACGACATAGGCGATGATGCCCAGCGTGCCGCCAGCAATCATCACCGGCATGATGGCCAACCCGTCCAGCCCCGTCGGTCGGGTTCACGGCATTGGCCGCGCCGACGATCACCACCATGCCGAAGGGCACGAAGAACCAGCCCAGGTTCAGCAGGGCGTCCTTGAAGAACGGAAATGCCAGCTGGTTGGTCAGCGCATCCGGGTGAAAGCGCGCGGCGGCATAGGTTGCAAGCCCGGCAGATCACCAGGCCCAGCACGAAGCGCAGCCGCGACGACACGCCCTTGACGTTCTGCTTGGTCACCTTGGCGTAGTCATAAACGCAAAACCGATCAGGCCGGCAGTGTCACCAGCACGACGATCCAGACATAGGGAATGTCAAGCCGCGCCCAGAGCAGGGTCGAGACCATCAGCGCCGAGAGGATCAGGAGGTCCCCCCATGGTCGGCGTGCCGGCCTTGGCGAAATGGGTCTGCGGCCCGTCGTCACGGATCGGCTGCCCCTTGCCCTGCTTGCGGCGCAGAAAATCAATCAGCGGGCGACCGAAGAGAAAGCCGAACAGGAGTGCGGTGGCAAAGGCCCCGCCGTACGGAAGGTCCCCGTAGAAGAACAGGTTGAAGAACCCGCCACCGTCCGACAGATCCGCCCAGGCCAGTACAGCATTCACTCGTTCCCTTCCTTTTGCGGCGCCAGTTGGCCCATTTGCGCAGGGCGTCAACGATCAGGCTGACCTTGATGCCCTTGGACCCACTTGACCAGGACGATGTCGCCGGCGTCGAACAGGCTGCGGGCACGCGGCGCCAGTTCGGCGGCGGTTTCGGCCCATTCGCCGCGTTGGCGACGCGGCAGCGCATCGTAAAGCGCCCTCATGCGCGTGCCGACGCAATGCACGGTGGCGACGGCGTCAATATCCCCGGATGCCGGGCCACGGCGCGATGCAGGTCGATTTCGGTCGGGCCGAGTTCCAGCATGTCGCCCAGAATGGCGATGCGACGCCCGTCGCCGACACGGCCGATGCCATCGGTCGGCCGCGCGGCGATCAGCACGTCAAGCGCGGCCGCGAGAGGCGAGGTTGGCGTTGAAGGCGTCATCGATCAGGTCGAACCAGGTTTCTCGACGATATCCAGTTGGATGCGCTCGCGCGTGCCGCGGCCAGAGGGCGGCGACCAGCGGCCCAGGTCATGGGCCGACAGGACCGGATCGGCACCAGCGCGGCGGCAGCCGCCAGGGCACCAGCGCGTTCAGGGCGAGAAATGCCGGCCGGGGTGGCGGCCTTGTAGAGGAACGGGCCGGCGGGGCCTTTGGCCTGCACCACGGTGGTGTCATCGGCGATGGTGGCGGTGGAAAGCCGCCAGTCCGCCGGATTGGCGCCGAAGGTTGCGATCCGGGCGCCGGCCGCGTTTGCCGCCTGCAAGATGAGGGGCGAGACCGGAAGATCGGCGTTGACGACCGCGGTACCGCCGGGGACCAGGCCCTTGAAGATCGCGGCCTTTTCGGCGGCGATGCCTTCGATCGAGGCAAAGGCCTCGAGATGGGCCGGGGCGACGGTGGTGATCAACGCCACATGCGGCGCGGCAAGGCAGGCAAGCGGTTCGATTTCGCCGGATGGTTCATCCCGATCTCGATCACCGCATGGTCGGCTTCAGCCGGCATGCGGGCCAGGGTCAGCGGCACGCCCCAGTGGTTGTTGTAGCTGGCTTCGGCGGCATGGGTGCAGCCCTGGCCGGACAGGATCGCACGCAGCATTTCCTTGGTCGAGGTCTTGCCGACCGATCCGGTGACCGCGACGACACGGGCCCTGGTACGGGCACGGCCGGCCCGACCGAGCCGTTCAAGGGCTGCAAGCACGTCGTCGACGACCAGAAGCGGCGCGGTTGCGGGCAGACCATCCGGAATACGGGAAACCAAAGCGGCGGCAGCGCCCTTTTCCAGCGCCTGTGCCACAAAGTCATGGCCGTCGCGCAGATCCGTGAGCGCCACGAAAAGATCGCCGGGTCGCAGGGTGCGCGTGTCGATCGAGACGCCGGTGGCTGTCCACTCGGCGGTGGAGCGGCCCAGGGTTGCGGCGGCGGCGTCGGTGGCGGTCCAGAGGGTCATGCGAACCTCATCTGGCGGCCGCCGGGGGCCGTCTGCCCCCGGCCCCCCGAGAGTATTTCGGCCAAGATGAAGAACTGCGGTTCAAGCATGTCAGATCACTCCGTCCAGGGCGGCAACGGCGATCGAGGCCTGTTCGACGTCGTCGAAAGGATAGGTCATGCCCTTGATCGTCTGTCCGGTTTCATGGCCCTTGCCGGCGATCAGCAGCGCGTCACCGGGCTGCAATGCGTCGACCGCGCGCAGGATCGCCTCGGCGCGGTCGCCCACCTCGTTGGCCTCGGGACAGGCGGCGAGGATGGCGGCGCGGATCGCGGCGGGATCTTCCGAGCGCGGGTTGTCATCGGTGACGAAAAGGACGTCGGCATGGGCGCGGGCGGCGGCCCCCATCAGCGGCCGCTTGGTGGTATCCCGGTCGCCGCCGGCGCCAAAGGCGATCAGGATGCGGCCCATGACATGCGGCCGCAGCGCCCGAAGCGCGGTTTCGATGGCATCGGGCGTATGGGCGTAGTCGACGAATACCGAAGCCCCGTTGGCCCGGGTGGCGGCAAGCTGCATGCGCCCGCGCACACCGCCAAGGCCGGGCAGCGCCGAGAGGACCGCCTGCGGATCGTCGCCGGTGGCGATGGCGAGCCCGGCGGCCAGCGCGACATTCTCGGCCTGGAAGGCGCCGATCAGGTTGAGCCGGGTCTGCACCGCCTGGCCCTGCCAGATCAGGCGCACCTCTTGCCCGGTGGCATCCGGGCGGCTGCCGGCGATCTGCAGGTCGGCCCCGGGGCCCTTGCCAACGGTCAGCAGCCTCAGCCCGCGTTGCAGCGCGGTTTCGGCGATCTCCGATCCATGCGCGCCATCCAGATTGACCACGGCCACCGCATCCTCGGGCAACAGCCGGGTAAACAGGCCGGCCTTGGCGGCCAGATAGGCCTCCATCGTGTGGTGATAGTCCAGATGGTCCTGCGTCAGGTTGGTAAACCCCGCCGCCGCCAGCCGCACGCCGTCGAGCCGGCGCTGGTCAAGACCGTGGGACGAGGCCTCCATCGCGGCGTGGGTGACGCCGGCTGCGGCGGCCTGCGCCAGCATGCGATGCAGGGTGACCGGGTCGGGGGTCGTGTGCGACGACGGGGCCGACCAGGCGCCCTCGATCCCGGTGGTGCCGACATTGATCGCCTCGTGCCCCAGGGCCGTCCAGATCTGCCGGGCAAAGGTGGCGACCGACGTCTTGCCGTTGGTGCCGGTCACGGCAACCATGGTCTGTGGCTGGGCGCCGAACCACAGCGCCGCGGCATAGGCCAGCGCCTCGCGCGGGTCGTCGGCCACGACCAGCGCGGCCCCTGACCGGCCCAGGGCCTCGGCGGCGATGACAGCCCCCATGGCATCGGTCAGGATCGCCGCGGCGCCCTGATCCAGCGCGGCCGCGATGAAATCGGCACCATGGCGGGTGCTGCCGGGAAGAGCGGCAAACAGCATGCCGGGGCCGGCGGCGCGGCTGTCCAGCGTAACGCCCGCCAGCAGCGGATCGCGCCCCTGACGGGCCTTCAGCCCCAGTTCCGAGAGGTGTTTCTGCGCCTCGGCCATCGCCCCGCCCCCGATCAGTTGTTGGCGGCTGTTAGCGTGGTTTCGTCGCCGAGTTCAAGTTGCGGGCGCAGGCCAAGGATCGGGGCAACGCGGCGGATCATCTCTGCCGCGACCGGCACCGAGGTCCAGCCCGCGGTACGCTTGGGTTTGGGGCCAGAGCTGTCCACTGCCTCGTCCAGCGTGACAATCAGCACATAGCGCGGGTTCGAGGCCGGGAACATCGAGGCGAAGGTGTTGATCACCTTGTCCTTGTAGTAGCCTCCGGTCTTCTTGGGCTTGTCGGCGGTGCCGGTCTTGCCGGCGACCTCGTATCCCGGCACATCGCCCAGGCTGGCGGTGCCGTCCGTCACCACGCGGCGCAGCATCCTGCGCGAGTCGGCGGCGACCTCTTCCGACATGACCCGGGTTCCCTGGGCCTGGCCGGTCTGTTTCAGCAACGTCGGCTTGACATAGATGCCGCCGTTGGCGATGGCGGCATAGGCCGTCGCCAGATGCAGCGGGCTGGCCGACATGCCGTGGCCGTAAGAGGTGGTGATCGTCACGATATCCGGCCATTTCTTCGGAATCAGCGGCCGGGCGCCGGGGGCCTCGACCAGCTCGATCGGGGTGGGCTCAAAGAAGCCCAGCGATTTCAGGAACGCCTGCTGGCGCAATCCGCCGATCATCAGGGCGATATGGGCGGTGCCGACATTCGACGACTTGGCGATGACATCGGTGACCGACAGCAGCGGGCCGTAGTTGTGGCCCTCGAATTCCTTGATCTTGTGCTTGCCCCAGATCATCGGGGCATTGGCGTCGACCATGGTCTGGGGATTGACCAGACCCAGTTGCATGGCCTGGGCAACCGCAAAGATCTTGAAGGTCGACCCAAGCTCGTAAAGCCCCTGCACCGCGCGGTTGAACAGCGGGCTGTCCGACGGCTCGGCGTCGCGGGACACCAAGGGCACTGGGCGGTCGTTGGGGTCGAACGTGGGGGCCGACGCCAGCGCAAGGATCTCGCCGCTGCGCACATCCATCAGGATCGCCGCGCCACCACGGGCGTTCAGCATGGTGATGCCCGCCCCCAGCACTTCCTCGACCGTGGCCTGAACCGTCAGGTCCAGCGACAGGGTCAAGGGCTCGCCCCCCTGCGCCGGGTCGCGCAGGCGGACATCCAGCGCCTTTTCGACACCGGCGGTGCCGATGACCTCGGCGGAATGCACCCCCTCGGCGCCAAAGGCATAGCCGCCCAGGACATGGGCGGCCAGCGTGCCGTTGGGATAGAGCCGCATCTCGCGCGGGCCGAAAAGCAGGCCGGGATCGCCGATCTCATGCACCAGCTGCAACTGCTCGGGCGACAGCACCTTGCGGATCCAGACAAAGCTGCGGCCGTCGGTAAAGCGACGCTCCAGTGCGGCGGCATCCAGCTCGGGGAAGATCGCGGCCAGCTTCTGCGCCGTGCCCTTGGGGTCGACCATGTCCTTTGGATGGGCATAGAGCGCATGGGTGGTCATGTTGGTGGCCAGGATGCGGCCATTGCGATCGGTGATGTCGGCCCGCTGGGCGACGATCTCGGCGCCACGGGCCGAAGCGACGGGTTCCATCGGCTCGGAGGCCGCCAGATGCCCCATGCGGACACCGATCGTCAGGTAAAAGGCGCCAAACGCGGCCGCCAGCAGGCCCAGGCGGGCCGCGGCGCGGGTCTGGTTGCGTTCCCCCATCGCCTCGTGCCGGCGGGCCAGGTTCTCGCGTTCGATCAGGTCCGGGTTCTCGCCCTTGGCACGGGCGTTGAGGATGCGGGCCAGCGGGCGAAGCGGGGTGCGCATGGTCACAATCCCTCCTGTCCGGTCTGGGCCACGATGGCCTCGGCCTGATCGGCGGCAGTGTCCTCGACGGCGGAAATCTGGCCCATGGCATCGACGGGGCCGGTGATGGCGGGGATCTCGGGCACCGGATAGGCAACCTGGGCGGCGGCGCCGAATTGCTCGGGTTCCATCGGCAGCAGGCCAAGACGGTCAAAGTTCAGCGTGGACAGCTCGCGCAGGCGGTCGGGCCGGTTCAGATAGGCCCATTCGGCGCGCTGCACCGACAGCGCCTCGCGCAGATTGGCGATTTCCGATTGCAGGCCGCGCACCTCGCGCAGGGCGCTCTGGGTGGCGTAATTCTCGCGGTATGCCCAGAAGCCCAGGGCGATCAGGCCCAGAAAGGTAAGGACATAAAGCACGGGGCGCATGTCAACGGCGTCCTTTGCGGGTAAAGTTGGGCAGGCCGAGGTCGGCAGGCGGTATCTCGCGCGCCGGCGCTTCGGTGCGGATGCCGACCCGCAGCTTGGCGCTGCGCGACCGGGGATTGGCGGCCTCTTCTTCGGCGTCGGGGCCGATGGCCTTGCGGGTGGCCAGCGTGAATCGCGGAGTGACCTGCGCGGTGGCCGGCGCGAAACGGTTGGCGCCGGGCTCATGCCCCGAGGCCAGTTGGAAGAACCGCTTGACGATGCGATCTTCCAGGCTGTGAAAGGTGACGACGGCCAGCTTGCCGCCCGGCTTCAGCGCGCGTTCGGCGGCGGCCAGCCCCTGCGCCAGCTCGGTGAATTCGGCATTCACTGCGATGCGGATGGCCTGAAAGCTGCGGGTGGCCGGGTGGCTCTGCCCCGGTTTCTGTCGCGGCAACTGCCGGGCGACAATCTCGGCCAGCGCCAGCGTGGTCGTGATCGGCGCCGTGGCGCGGGCGGCCACGATGGCGCGGGCGATCCGGCGCGAGGCATGCTCTTCGCCGTAATGGTAGAGGATATCGGCCAATTCGGTCTCTGACGCGGTGTTGACCAGATCGGCGGCGGACATGCCATCCTGGCTCATCCGCATGTCGAGCGGCCCGTCTTTCATGAAGGAAAAGCCGCGCTCGGCCTGGTCAAGCTGCATCGACGACACGCCCAGGTCGAGAACGACGCCATCCAGCGGCTCGCCCGCAAGGGTGTCGAGGTCCGAGAACGTGCCATGGCGCAGCACCGCCCTGCCCGCCTGTTCGGCAACCCAGGGTGCGGCCATGCGATGCGCCAGCGGGTCACGATCGATGCCGATCACCCGCTCGGCCCCGGCCTGCAACAGGCCGCGGGTATAGCCGCCCGCGCCAAAGGTTCCATCGCACCAAAGCCCCCGGACGGGGGCGACGGCCTTAAGCAGCGGCTCAAGCAGCACCGGGATATGGGGGTCGTTCGGGGGGGCCATGGCAGCAGCGGACATGGGCTTATCCGCTGCGGGTGGCGCGACCCACGCGGGTCAGCGGGTCGACATCATCATCGTCATCGTCTTCCGCCTCGTAGACTTCCTTGCGGAACAGCTTGAAGCGGTTGGTGAAACCGGCAAAGGCGGCCTCGCCGCCGCGGTCCAGGTCATTGCCCAGAAAGCCCATCTTCTCGCGCACCTTGGGCGGCAGGACGATACGCCCGTCGGGTTCGATTTCCAGCATGACCGAACGGCTGATCAGGTCGCGTTCCGCGCGGTCGCGGTCGACCGAGCCGATTTCCATCGCCTCGATCCGCTCGGCCAGGGCATCGGCGCCCGCCTTGGAATAGCATTCGACAAAGCGGCGCGACTTGCCGCCGTAAACCATGTAAAGCCGGGGGCCGCCCTTTTCGCCGCGAGCAGGATCGTCCGCCTCCAGAATGCGGCGGAAGGCCGCGGGAATCGAGACCCGCGCCTTCTGGTCTACCTTCTGGTAGAACTCGCCTCTGAATGCCTCAGCCATCTGTCCCGTGGCCTTTGCCTTGACCCGTAATCCCGTTCCCCGAACTTTCGCGCCCCAGAAATGAAATGGGCGGATCGGGTTGCTGCCACTACCCGATCCGCCGCTGTCCCATCGCTGGGCGTCCAGCTACGCGCGCCACCTGGGGGAGATGTCTGCTCGCTCGCGCGCCGGATCTCTGTACTTCCGATGAAAGGGGCTGCCTGTATGAAGCTGCCTTTTCGCCTTGTTCGGGGTCTTGACGCTGCCCCTGCGATTGTCTGCCCGTTCCGTCTTCCGTGATCAAGGGATGACACGGGACAGCATGGGATAGCAAGGGAAATTTTGGAGCGAAGGGCGCGAGATGTTGTTCCAGCGGGGCCGCAAAAGCAGCATCTGGTAGGAAAAGCGCGCCCACCACACCTACCCTTAGAGATCACGGATCCACGTTGCGCTAGATATAGGGCCACCAAGGCCGGCCATCAGCTTTCCCATACCAACCCATTTTTCTGCGGTTCAGGCCGAGTTTTTAGCCGCACCCAGCGCCAGATCGGCAAAAACGCGGGCGACCCCGGCCAAAGAAGGCCCCAGGATCACCTCCCGATCCCATGAAATCCCATCCGCGTGATTCGTTTCCCGTGCCGTCCCGTCAGCGCGCAGGCGCACGCACGGGTCCGGGGCGGTCGAACAGCAGCCGCAGATAGCGTTCCAGATGGTCCAGCGCCTCGCGGGCGGGGGCCGGGTCGCCGGCGGCCTTGGCCAGGATGATGCCCCCCTGCACCGCGATCTGGAATTGCCGGGCAAGGCTGTCGGCGGATATTCCCGCGACGGGATGGGCCGCCAGCGCCTGCGCCAGATGCGCCCGGACATGTTCGCCGCCCGACGCGATGCTCTCGGCGGCGGCCCGCCGGATGGCGGGGGCGGTCAGATAGGTTTCCTGCACCGTGGTGCCGGCAACACAGGAAAACTCGGGCAGCGGCGTGTCCAGCAGGCTGCGCCGCAGGTCGATATAGGCAAAGACCCGGTCCAGCGGATCCGGCACCTGATTATACGGGTGGGCGGCGAACATCGCGCCGGTGGTTTCCGTCCAGTCCTGAACTAGTGCCACGCCCAGCGCCTCTTTCGAGGCGAAATGGTGGAAGAACGCGCCCTTGGTCACGCCGGCCGCGGCGCAAAGCTCGTCGACCGAAGTCGCGGCATAGCCCTTGCGCCGCACCAGATCGCGCGCAGCGGCGATCAGCCGCGCGCGCGCCTCGCCTCGTGGAACGCGGGTCATGCCGGTTTTGGGTGCCTGGTCATGCGCCCTTGTCCCAAAGCGCCGGGTCCGGTGTCAACACCGCCCACTTCAGGCCGAAAGGATCGGACAACAGCCCCCAGGTATCGCCCCAGAACTGCCGTTCATAGGGCGCCAGCACGGTGCAGCCGGCGGCCACGGCGCGGTCCCACCAGGCCTGTCCGTCGGGAACCACCAGTTGCAGGTGGCCGCGTGGTATCGGGCTGTCCCCCTCTTGCACGCCGGACATGTCGCTGTAATCGGTCAGCATCAGCGCGCCGCCATTGATCTGCAATTGCAGATGCATGTACTGGCCAGGCTTGCCCTCCATCGGCATGCGGCCGATGTCATTGGCGCCAAAGGCCCTGATGTAGAATTCGGCGGCGGCGCCACATTGGCCCGGCAGGCAAAGATAGGGGATCACCCCCTGCATGACCCGGTCATCCGGGCGATAGCGTTGGTCGGCTGGCATCTGGCCTCTCCTTGCGCAAGTTCAGTTGGCGGCGGCTTCGGTGGCGGCAATATCGATCTTGCCCATCTTCATCACGGCAGCCAGCGCGCGCGCCGACCTTGCGGTATCGGGCGAGGTCAGCAGCCGCAGCACCACCTCGGGCACCACCTGCCACGACAGGCCATAGCGATCCTTCAACCAGCCACAGGGGCCATGACTGCCGCCCCCCTCGACCAGCGCCGTCCAGAGCCGGTCGGTTTCGGCCTGATCCGGCGGCTGGACCATGATCGAGACGCATTCCGACAACGGAAACATCGGCCCGGCTTCCAGGATCTGATAGGGCACGCCGTTCAGGGTAAAGTCGACCACTTCAAAGTGCGAGGTGCCGTCGGGGCCGCCCTGGTCACTGGCATAGGACGTTTCAAACCGGCTGTTCGGTATCAGGCTGCAATAGAACCTGGCGGCCTCGTTCCCGCGGTCCTTGAACCACAGGACGGTACGAATGCTGTGTGTCATGGAAAATCCTCCCTGACACGACAATACCAACTGGTCGGTATGTTTTCAAGCGCGACAAGTGCGCCCCGGCGGCGGCGGCGTCACACCGCCGGCCTTTGGGCCAGTTCCCGCCCAGAGATTACGCCAGAAACCGCTCGGGGAATGCCGTCAGGCCATGCCGCCGGCAATCAGACGGTGCGCCAGCCGGGCATAGGGCTCGGCATTGGCCCCCTCGCCCGCCGCAACGGGCGTTCCGGCGTCGCCGGCCTGCCGCACCTCCAAGGCCAGCGGCAACTCGGCCAGGAAAGGCAGGCCCAGCCGTTCGGCTTCCGCCGCGACACCGCCATGGCCAAAGATATGGCTCTCATGGCCGCAGTTCGGACAGGTAAAGCTGGACATGTTCTCGATCAGCCCCAGCACCGGGGTCTTCAGCTTGTGGAACATGTCCAGCGCCTTGCGTGCATCCAGCAGCGCCACGTCCTGCGGCGTCGAGACGATCAGTGCCCCCGTCAACTGCGTCCGCTGGCACAGCGTCAGCTGCACGTCGCCGGTGCCGGGCGGCAGATCGACGATCAGCACATCCAACGCGCCCCAGGCGACCTGCCCCAGCAGTTGCTGCAAGGCGCCCATCAGCATCGGCCCGCGCCAGATCACCGCCTCGTCTTCCTTCAGCATCAGCCCCATCGAGATGAACTTCACGCCATGGGCGGTCAGCGGCTCGATCGTCTGTCCATCGGGGCTGGCCGGGCGCCGGTTGACGCCCATCATCTTGGCCTGGCTGGGCCCGTGGATATCGGCGTCCAGCAGCCCGACCCGGCGCCCTTGCCGGGCCAAGGCCACGGCAAGGTTCGACGAGACGGTGGATTTGCCGACCCCGCCCTTGCCGCTGGCCACCGCCAGAATACGGTCGATCCCCGAAACCTTTTGCGGCCCCCCCTGTTGCGGCGTCGGATGCCCGCCGATCTTCAGGCTGGGCGGCGGGGCCTTGGCGGCGGGGCCATGGGCCGTCATGACCACCTGGACCTGGCCTACGCCGGGCAACGCCTTCAGCGCCGCCTCGGCCTGCGCCTGCGCCGGCGTCAGCGCACGGGCGTCATCGGGGGTTGGTGCCTCGATGACAAAGCGGATGGTGGCGCCGCCCGGCCCCTCCTCCAGTTGCAGCGCACGAATCAGATCGCGCCCCACCAGAGAGCCACCGCCGGGCAGCGCAATGCCGTCCAGAACTGCCAGAACCTGCTCGCGCGTGATGGTCATCCGTTCCCGCTCCGCCTGATTTGCTACCAAGGTCGTAGGCTTTTGCGCAAAGGACAAGGCCAGCTTGACCAAATGCTCAATTTTTCGCCAAAGACGTTGTAGTTAATGACAAATTCTTGTCATCCAGCCATGCGGATGCCGCATGGCAGCATTGCGACGACGCATATTGTGCAGGTGCAGCAAATGCCCCAAGTTAGCGTCAACAGCGAGCAAAAGCGCGCATCAAGAGTTACCGAGGCTAGAGAGACATGGCTTACGTCACCACCACCCGCATCGCGTCGCATCATGGCGCCCGTCGCAGCGCCGGCCTGTTCGGCGTCCTGAAGGCCGCGATCGCCCAGCGCCGGGTCTATGCCCGCACCATGTCGGAACTGACGCAGCTGACCGACCGCGAACTGGCGGATCTGGGCATCTCGCGCTTCACCATCCCGCAGGTGGCCCACGAGGCCGCCTACGGCAAGTAAGGCTTCTTGCTCGGGCCCCTCTCCTCCTCCCTCGGGGTCCATGGCAAAAGCGGCGCTGCCTCTCCTCCTCCCTGGCAGCGCCGCACTTTCTTCGGTGATCCCCTCCTCCCTGAGGGTCACTGGAACCAACGGCGGCCTCCTCTCCTCCTCCCTCGGGGCCGCCGCAAAAGCTACCGGGCCTTCGGGTCCACCTGATTTCGGCGGCCCTCTCCTCCTCCCTCGGGCCGACGGAACCCGCGGCGGTGCCTCTCCTCCTCCCTCGGCACCGCCGCACCCCTTTCGGGCCTTCGGGTCCACCTGATTTCGGCGGCCCTCTCCTCCTCCCTCGGGCCGACGGAACCCGCGGCGGTGCCTCTCCTCCTCCTCGGCACCGCCGCACCTTCCCTTTCCCCTTCGGCGCCCCGATAGTCCGTTCCGGACAACAGGAGGCGTCATGCGTGCATCGCTGATCTCGGCGGCTTTCGTCGCCGCGCTGGTGGGTTATGGCTCGACCATCGCCCTGGTGCTGGCGGCGGCGGCGGCGGTGGGCGCCACCGACGCCCAGGTGGCAAGCTGGATCCTGGCGGTCTGCCTGGCCAGGCGGTCGGCGCGGCCGTGCTGTCGACCTGGCACCGAGTGCCGGTGGTGCTGGCCTGGTCAACGCCGGGCACGGCGCTGGTGGCCGCCACCACCGGGCTTCGGATCGAACAGGCGGTCGGGGCCTTCGTGCTGACGGGTGTGCTGATCGCGCTGACCGGGCTGATCCGGCCGCTGGGTCGCGCGGTGGCGCGCCTGCCAGACGGCATTTCCGGCGGAATGCTGGCGGGCGTGCTGCTGCCTTTCGTCCTCAAGGGCGCGGGCGCGGCCGAGGCGGCCCCAGTGCTGGTGCTGCCGATGCTCGTCGTCTTCGCGCTGGTCCGGCTGTGGAACCCGGCGGTGGCGGTGATCGCCGCGCTGATGGCGGGGCTGGCGCTTGCCTTTGCCACCGGCACGCAATGGCCCGCGCTCAGCCTGCCCATGCCCATGCTGCTGCCGGTGCTGCCCGCGTTCGATCTGGGCACGGTGGTCGGGCTGGCCTGCCGCTCTACCTGGTGACGATGGCCAGCCAGAACCTGCCCGGCTTTGCCACCATGCGCGCCGCCGGGTATGAGCCGCCGGTGCGCAGCGCATTGGGGATAACCGGGGCGATCTCGGCCATCACCGCGCTGTTCGGGGCCCATACGATCAGCATGGCGGCGATCACCGCGGCCATCTGCATGGGTCCGGACGTCCACCCCGACAAGGACCAGCGCTGGAAGGTGGGGCTGGCCTATGCCGTGTTCTGGGCACTGCTGGGGCTGTTTCACCAGCCATCCTGACGCTTCTCGCGGCCCTGCCCCCGAGGTGATGCTGGGACTGGTGGCGCTGGCGCTCCTGGGGGCGATGACCGGGGCGCTGACCCGACCATGGCCGTGCCGGAACAGCGATTTGCCGCGACGCTCACTCTGGGCATCACCGCGGCAGGCGTGCCTTCCTGGGCATCGGCGCCGCGTTCTGGGGCTGGTCGCCGGCCTGGCGATGCAGTCACTGGATCACGCGGCACGGCGGCGCTGAGGCGCCGATTTCTTCCTGGGAACCGCTCCGGAAATTCTGGAACGAACGGTTGCCCGCCGTCAGAACGGCACTTCGTCGGCCAGGTCGGCAGGCATCACGAAACGGGCGACGATCTTCTTTTCGCCGGCCTTGTCAAAGCGGATGTCCAGCTTGTCGCCCTCGATCCCGACGACCTTGCCATAGCCGAACTTGGTGTGGAAAACCCGGTCGCCGACGGAATAGGCGCTTTCGGCGGTCGCATCGATGGTGACATGCCGCGCCTCGCGCGGTTGCGCCACCGGGCGGTTGCCCTGGCGGTCCTGCCTCCGCCTCCAGCCGGGGCTGTTGTCGACATCGGCCTTCGTCGCGCGCTGTTCCAGGCCGGAGCCAAAGCCCCCCGCCGCGCCATAGCCGCCGCCCATCAGGCCCGGCGGCGTCAGCACCTCGACATGCGCCTGCGGCAGTTCGTCGATAAAGCGGCTAGGCATCTGGCTTTGCCACTGGCCATAGACCCGGCGATTCGACGCAAAGGAAATGGTGCAAAGCTCCTCGGCCCGGGTGATGCCCACATAGGCCAGCCGGCGTTCCTCCTCGATCCCCTTCAGCCCGCTTTCGTCCATGCTGCGCTGGCTGGGGAACAGCCCGTCCTCCCAACCCGGCAGGAAGACCACCGGAAACTCCAGCCCCTTGGCCGCGTGCAGCGTCATGATGCTGACCTTCTCGGTCGCATCCTCGCTGTCATTGTCCATGATCAGCGCCACGTGTTCCAGGAACCCCTGCAGGCTGTCGAACTGCTCCAGCGCCTTGACCAGTTCCTTCAGGTTCTCCAGCCGCCCCTCGGCCTCGGGCGTCTTGTCGTTCTGCCACATCGAGACATAGCCCGAGTCTTCCAGGATCACCTCGGCCAGCCGGACATGGCTCAGATCGGTGGCGGGGGGCGTATCGGGCAACAGCGGCTCGATCACCGCGTCGGCCAAGGGCGCGCGGGCGCCGGCGATGGCATCGTGCCAGCGTTCAACCCCATCGCAGAACGCGCGCAGCTGGTTGGCCGCCTTGCCGGAAAGCCCCCCTGCCGCCAAGAGGCTGCGGGCGCCATCCAGCAGCGACAGGCCGTTTTCCCGCGCCTCGCGCTGGATCGACTGCACCGCCTTGTCGCCCAGCCCGCGCTTGGGCACATTCACCACCCGCTCGAACGCCAGATCGTCGTCGGGGCTGACCGACAGCCGGAAATAGGCCATGGCATCGCGGATTTCCTGACGCTCGTAGAACCTTGGCCCGCCGATCACCCGGTAAGGCAGGCCAATGGTCAGAAAACGGTCCTCAAAGGCCCGCATCTGGTGGGACGCACGGACAAGGATGGCCTGCCCGTTCAGCGACACCGGGTCCCAGCCACGGGTGCCGCGCTGGATCGCCTCGATCTCCTCGCCGATCCAGCGCGCCTCTTCCTCGCCGTCCCAATGGCCGATCAGCCGGACCTTCTCGCCCCCCTGCGCCTCGGTCCACAGCGTCTTGCCCAGACGGCCGGCATTGGCGGAAATCACGCCCGATGCGGCCGCAAGGATATGCGGGGTCGAGCGGTAGTTCTGTTCCAGCCGGATCACCTTGGCGCCGGGAAAATCCTTTTCGAACCGCAGGATGTTGCCCACCTCGGCGCCGCGCCAGCCATAAATCGACTGGTCGTCGTCGCCGACGCAGCAGATGTTCTGATGCGCCTGCGCCAAGAGCCGCAGCCAGAGATACTGGCAGACGTTGGTATCCTGATACTCGTCGACCAGGATATAGCGGAACCAGCGCTGGTACTGCGCCAGCACGTCGGGGTGCGCCTTGAAGATCGTCACGCAATGCAGCAAGAGGTCGCCGAAATCGCAGGCGTTCAGGCTGCGCAGACGCGCCTGGTATTCGGCATAGATCTCGGTGCCGATATTGTTGTAGGCGCCGCTCTCGGACGAGGGCACGCGGTCAGGTGTCAGCGCGCGGTTCTTCCAGCCGTCGATCAGCCCCGCCATCATCCGCGCCGGCCAGCGCTTGTCGTCGATGTTGCGGGCGGCGATCAACTGCTTCAGCAGCCGCAGCTGATCATCCGTATCCAGAATGGTGAAGCTCGGCTTCAGGCCCGCAAGTTCGGCATGCCGGCGCAGGATCTTGACGCTCAAGGAATGGAACGTGCCCATCCAGGGCATCCCCTCGGCCACCGGCCCCAGCATGCGCAGGACGCGGTCCTTCATCTCGCGCGCGGCCTTGTTGGTAAAGGTCACCGCCAGAATCTCGTTCGGCCGCGCCCGGCCCAAGTCAACAGATGCGCGATCCGCGCGGTCAGCGCCTTGGTCTTGCCCGTCCCGGCCCCTGCCAGCATCAGAACCGGGCCATCCAGCGCCTCGACCGCCGCCCTTTGCGCGGGGTTCAGGTCGTTCAGATAGGGCGCCGGCCGTGCCGCCATCGCGCGCTGGCTCAACGGCACAGGCGCGGTGTCGGCGGCATTCAGCGGATCGTCGTCATCCCAGGGGTTCATGGCGGAAATCTAACGCCAACGCGGCCGCAGGGAAAGGCCTTGTTCTGCGATTGTTCCGCCACCCAAGACTGAATCACCGAAAATCCGCCCAGATCGGGGCGCAGGGTCCCGGCTACAGGTCCCTTGCGAGTTTCCGTCTTGGCTGACCTTTCCAACCTCGCCCCTTTGCTCAAACCACTTCTGGCCATGGGTGTCGGTGGCGTTTTCGCGGGTGGAACGAAACTGTTGACCGAACGGGCACGCCCGGCCGATCCCCCCCCCGAGGCGGTGTCCGGTCGCATCACGCCCTCGCGTCCGCCGGGGATGCTGGTCACCCTCTTGATGCTGGGGCCGGGGGGGGTGCCGCACTTCTGGCGGCGTTCCGGGGCAGGTCTGCCGATTGTGTCTGCCAGGGCAGCGCCAGCCCGGTCGTTCCTGCGGCGCTGGGAAGCCTTGCCCTTTTCCTCGGGTTGACATGCGCGCTCTTACTAACCCGAATGTGGGACATCATCCGGGACGCGGACGGGATCAAAGGCAGCAAGGCCGGAAATAGGCGTCTTTGCACCTGCAAACCGCCCCTGCATATTTCGCAAAATTTGCAAGGAACGTCGCCCGCCGCTCTTGCGCTGCACCGCAGCACCCCTAAGGTGTCGGGGCCTGACGCCTGTTGCGTCCGACCCTGGGGGAGCCTGTCGATGCCGGAATTCAAGAAAATCCTTGTCGCCAACCGGGGCGAGATCGCCATCCGCGTGATGCGGGCGGCGAACGAGATGGGCAAGAAGACCGTCGCCGTCTATGCCGAGGAAGACAAGCTGTCGCTGCACCGGTTCAAGGCCGATGAGGCCTATCTGATCGGCGAGGGGCTGTCGCCCGTGGGCGCCTATCTGTCGATCCCCGAGATCATCCGGGTCGCGCGCATGGCCGGGGCGGACGCTATTCACCCCGGCTATGGCCTGCTGTCGGAAAACCCCGATTTCGTCGAGGCCTGCGAACAGGCCGGCATCACCTTCATCGGCCCCAGGGCCGAGACCATGCGCGCCCTGGGCGACAAGGCTTCGGCCCGCCGGGTGGCGATCGAGGCCGGCGTCCCGGTGATCCCCGCGACCGAGGTGTTGGGCGATGACATGGCGGCGGTGCGACGCCAGGCGAAAGAGGTGGGCTATCCCCTGATGCTCAAGGCCTCCTGGGGCGGCGGTGGCCGGGGCATGCGGCCGATCCTGTCCGAGGAGGAACTTGAGGCCAAGGTGCGCGAGGGCCGCCGCGAGGCCGAGGCCGCCTTTGGCAACGGCGAGGGCTATCTGGAAAAGATGATCCTGCGCGCCCGCCACGTCGAGGTGCAGATCCTTGGCGACAAGCACGGCCAGATCTACCACCTCTGGGAACGCGACTGCACCGTGCAGCGCCGCAACCAGAAGGTGGTCGAACGCGCACCCGCCCCCTACCTGACCGAGGCGCAACGGGCCGAGGTCTGCGAGATGGGCCGCCGCATCTGCGCGCATGTGAACTACGAATGCGCCGGCACCGTCGAATTCCTGATGGATATGGACAGCCAGCAGTTCTACTTCATCGAGGTCAATCCCCGCGTCCAGGTCGAACATACCGTCACCGAGGAAGTGACCGGCATCGACATCGTCCAGGCGCAGATCCTGATCGCCGAGGGCAAGACCCTGGCCGAGGCGACCGGGGTGGCCGACCAGTCCGGCGTCAAGCTGATGGGCCATGCGTTGCAATGCCGGGTGACCACCGAAGACCCGCTGAACAACTTCATCCCCGACTACGGCCGGCTGACCGCCTATCGCAGCGCCACCGGCAACGGCATCCGTCTCGATGGCGGCACCGCCTATGCCGGCGGCGTGATCACCCGCTATTACGATTCGCTGCTGGTCAAGGTCACCGCCCATGCCCAGACGCCGGAAAAGGCCATCGCGCGGATGGACCGGGCGCTGCGCGAATTCCGCATCCGCGGCGTGGCCACCAACATCGAATTCGTCATCAACCTGCTGAAACATCAGACCTTTCTGGACAACAGCTACACCACCAAATTCATCGACACGACGCCCGACCTCTTCGCCTTCAAGAAGCGGCGCGACCGGGCGACCAAGATCCTGCTCTATATCGCCGACATCACCGTGAACGGGCACCCCGAGACGGCCGGGCGCGCGCTGCCGCATGCCGAGGTGCGGGCGCCAAAGCCCCCTGCCCCCAAGGCCGAACCGGCGATGGGCACCCGCAACCTCTTGGAACAAAAGGGCCCGCAGGCCGTGGCCGACTGGATGCGCGCCCAGCAGAAGGTGCTGATCACCGACACTACCATGCGCGACGGCCATCAGTCGCTCCTGGCGACGCGGATGCGGTCGATCGACATGATCAAGGTCGCGCCCAGCTATGCCGCCAACCTGCCGCAACTGTTCAGCGTGGAATGCTGGGGCGGCGCCACCTTTGACGTGGCCTACCGCTTCTTGCAGGAATGCCCCTGGCAGCGTCTGCGCGACCTGCGCGCGGCGATGCCGAACCTGATGACGCAGATGCTGCTCCGGGCCTCGAACGGGGTCGGCTATACCAACTATCCCGACAACGTGGTTCGATCCTTCGTATTGCAGGCGGCGAAAACCGGGGTCGACGTGTTCCGGGTGTTCGATTCCCTCAATTGGGTCGAGAACATGCGCGTCGCCATGGACGCCGTGGCCGAGGCCGGAAAGCTGTGCGAAGGCACCGTCTGCTACACCGGCGACATGCTGAACCCCGACAGGGCCAAGTATGACCTGAAATATTACGTCGACCGCGCGCGCGAGCTGAAGTCCGCCGGCGCCCATGTGCTGGGCCTCAAGGACATGGCCGGCCTCTTGAAGCCCGCGGCCGCCCGCACCCTGATCCGCACGCTGAAACAGGAAGTCGGCCTGCCGATCCATTTCCACACCCACGACACCAGCGGCGCGGCGGCGGCGACGATCCTGGCCGCCTGCGATGCCGGCGTGGATGCGGTCGACGCCGCGATGGACGCCTTCTCCGGCGGCACCTCGCAGCCCTGCCTCGGCTCCATCGTCGAGGCGCTGCGCCACACCGACCGCGACACCGGGCTGGACATCGAGGCGATCCGCCGGATTTCCAACTACTGGGAACATGTCCGCGCCCAGTATGCCGCCTTCGAATCGGGCATTCCCGCCCCCGCCTCCGAGGTCTATCTGCACGAGATGCCCGGCGGTCAGTTCACCAACCTCAAGGCCCAGGCCCGCAGCCTTGGCCTCGAGGAACGCTGGCACGAGGTTGCCCAGACCTATGCCGACGTGAACCAGATGTTCGGCGACATCGTCAAGGTCACCCCCAGTTCCAAGGTGGTGGGCGACATGGCGCTGATGATGGTGGCCCAGGGGCTGACCCGCGCCCAGGTCGAGAACCCTTCCGTCGACGTGGCCTTCCCGGAATCGGTCGTCGACATGCTGAAGGGCAACCTGGGGCAACCGCACGGCGGCTGGCCGCAGGGCATCCTGAAAAAGGTGCTGAAGGGCGAAAAGCCCCTGACCGAACGCCCCGGAAAATCGCTGCCCCCGGTCGATCTCGACGCGGTGCGCGCCAAGGTTTCCGCCGAACTCAACGGCTTCAGGGTCGATGACGAGGATCTGAACGGATACCTGATGTATCCCAAGGTCTTCCTCGACTACATGGGCCGCCACCGGATGTATGGCCCGGTCCGCACCCTGCCGACGCGCACCTTCTTTTACGGCATGCAGCCCGGCGACGAGATCACCGCCGAGATCGACCCCGGCAAGACGCTGGAAATCCGCCTGCAGACGGTGGGCGAGACCACCGAAGACGGCGAAGTGAAGGTGTTCTTCGAGCTGAACGGCCAGCCCAGGGTGATCCGGGTGCCGAACCGCGCGGTCAAGGCCAAGACCGCCGCCCGCCCCAAGGCGCAGGAAGGCAACGCCAACCACATCGGCGCGCCGATGCCGGGGGCGGTGGCCTCGGTCGCCGTCAAGCCCGGCGCCACCGTGCGCGCGGGCGACCTGATGCTGACCATCGAGGCGATGAAGATGGAAACCGGCCTGCACGCCGACCGCGAGGCCGTGGTCAAGGCCGTGCATGTGCAGCCGGGCAGCCAGATCGAAGCCAAGGATCTGCTGGTCGAACTGGAATAGCGCCAGATCCACGGGGCAGGATGGTGGCAGACGAAGCCATCACCCTGTCCCGGCGGCACATCCGGCCACGAGTGCCCGCAGGGGCGCCTTCGCCTTACCGCTGCTTCTTCACGAATTCGGTCAGGATCACGATGCGCTGCCCCTCGACCCGGCCTTCGATCTGCCCGGCATTGTCAGCCACCAGCGAGATGCCGCGCACCGCCGTGCCGCGCTTGGCGGTAAAGCCCGCGCCCTTCACCGGCAGATCCTTGATCAGCACCACAGTATCGCCCTGCGCCAGCGCCACGCCGTTCGAATCCAGATGCACCAGCGCCGCCGGCTGATCCGCCCAGGCCTGCGCTTCGGGCGACAGCAGCATCGCCTCGCGCGCCTCTTGCGCCCAGGGTTCCTCCAGCGCAGCCAGCTTCTGCCAGACGGCGAACTGCACTTCGGGAACCGTCGACCAGGCCGCCCCTTCCAGCGCCCGCCAATGACCAGGCGCGGCATCTTCCTCGCCGCGGCAGACGGCGCACAGCAGGATCTCGCCCGCGGGCGGCAGCGCCACGGCCTCCAGCCCCTCGGTCATTCCGCAGAATTCACAGGCATTGCCCGAACGGGCGACAAGATCGGCGATCGACATCTGGGCATTTCCTTTCTGACAGTGCGACGCACCTAACCCGTCAGCGGACAAAGCGAAAGCGGCAATCACTATCCCGACGGCAGGACCCCGCACCGCCGGGCGCGGCCCGACAGGCCCTGCCGCCGCGCCAAAAGAAAAGGCCGCGCCAATCGGCGCGACCTTCCCTACCGGTCCGGCAGCGGATCAGGCCGGGATGTTGCCGGCGTCCTGCGCGGCTTTCAGTTCATCAGCCGACAGATCGCCCGAGGCATCGGCGTCAGCGGCGGTAAAGACCTCTTCGGTCAGGTCGGGGAACGCGGCTTTCATCTCGTCCAGCGAATAGGCGCCATTGCCGTCGACGTCGGCGACGGTGGTGCCTTCGGCCAGGGCAGCGGTCGAAACCAGAGCCGAAGCGGCCAGGACGAGAGCGAACTTCTTCATGATCTTCTCCGAAATGCGGCGCCGCAGCAGGCGGCCCGCGAACAGAAGGCAACATCGCCTTCGTCGCGCAAGATGCTGAAATAAAGTTATTTTCCAAGATGAGTCGTGGCCCGTCAGCGCCAACATCACAGCGATTTTACTGCACGCGCAGCGGGGATTGACGCAGCCGGTTTCCCGGCGCTCTATCCGCCGATTCATCGCCCCGCAGCCGCGATTCCCCCCATGCCCCGCCCACGGAATTTTTCGCGCGACCGCCGCGATTTTCCCCTTGCGTCCGGCCGCGCGGCTGACTAGATCACCGCCTGTCCAGACGGTGCGGGCGTAGCTCAGGGGTAGAGCATAACCTTGCCAAGGTTAGGGTCGTGAGTTCGAATCTCATCGCCCGCTCCAGTTTGCCAAAGGGCGCCCATCGCGGGCGCCCTTTCGCGTTTCAAACCTTGCCCGGCGCGCCCCTGGGGGGTATTGCGGCGGGAACAGCTGCAAGGGGCATGCCATGCGCAAGGCCGAGATCACCCGCAAGACCGCCGAGACCGAAATTTCCGTGGCCGTGAACCTGGATGGCACCGGCGCCTATGACTGCCAGACCGGCGTCGGCTTCTTCGACCACATGCTGGACCAGCTGGCGCGGCACAGCCTGATCGACCTGCGGGTGCGCGCCAAGGGCGATCTGCACATCGACGACCACCACACGGTCGAGGACGTCGGCATCGCGCTGGGGCAGGCCCTGGCGCGGGCGCTGGGCAACAAGGCCGGCATCCGCCGCTATGGCCATTTCCGCCTGGCGATGGACGACACCCAGGTGGCCGCGGCGCTGGATCTGTCGGCGCGGCCCTATCTGGTCTGGCACCTGCCCTTTCCCGCGCCAAAGATCGGCAGCTTCGACACCGAACTGGTGCGCGAATTCTTTCAGGCCTTTGCGACCCATGGCGGCATCACCCTTCATGTCGACCTGATCCACGGGCTGAACAGCCACCACATCGCAGAGGCCTGCTTCAAGGCCGTCGCCCGCGCCCTGCGCGAGGCGGTCGAGCCCGATCCGCGCCTGGGCGGCGCGCTTCCCAGCACAAAGGGCGCGCTGTGAGCCTGACAGTCCTGGTCGATTACGACAGCGGCAACCTGCATTCGGCGGAAAAGGCGTTTCAGCGCATGGCGGCCGAGGTCGGCGCCGGCGAGGTGCTGGTCTCGTCGCGCCCCGAGGATGTAGCGCGGGCCGACCGGATCGTGTTGCCCGGCGACGGTGCCTTTCCGGCCTGCCGGCGCGCCCTTGGCGCCCATGGCGGGCTGTTCGAGGCGATCGACGAGGCTGTTCAGCTTCGGGCCAGGCCCTTCCTGGGCATCTGCGTCGGCATGCAGATGCTGGCCACCTGGGGCCGGGAATACCGGGACACCGCCGGCTTTGGCTGGATCGGCGGCGAGGTGGTGCGGATCCGCCCCTCAGACCCCGCGCTGAAGGTGCCGCACATGGGCTGGAATGACCTGATCATCGACCGGCCGCACCCGGTGCTGGCGGGGCTGGCCACCGGCGACCACGCCTATTTCGTGCATTCCTACCACTTCCGCGTCGACGACCCGGCGCATCTCCTGGCGCATTGCGACTATGCCGGCCCCGTCACCGCCATCATCGGGCGCGATACCATCGTCGGCACCCAGTTCCACCCCGAGAAAAGCCAGGCGCTGGGGCTGCGGCTGATTGCGAATTTCCTGCAATGGGCGCCGTAGAACCCGGCGAAATTCAGGAAATCCTTGACCATATCGCACATGATATGGGTCAGGAAACCGAACGCGGACAGGTCGCCACCTATATTCCGGAACTGGCACGCCAATCCACCGATCCCTTCGGCATCGCCGTCGCACTTCCCGGCGGGCAGGTGCTGCAGGCCGGCGACAGCGGCCTTGCCTTCTCGATCCAGTCGATTTCCAAGGTCTTCACCCTGGCCATCGCGCTGGGCCGACTGGGCGACCAGTTGTGGAACCGGGTCGGCCGCGAACCCTCGGGCCATGCCTTCAACTCGATCCTGCAACTCGAGCATGAGGACGGCATCCCCCGAAACCCCTTCGTCAACGCCGGCGCCATCGTGGTCACCGATGCAATCCTGGCCGGCCATCAGCCGCGCGAGGTGCTGGGCGAAGTGCTGCGCTTCATCCGCCTGGCCGCCGAGGACGAGGATATCCACATCAACAAGGCCGTCGCCGCCAGCGAACGCGCGACCGCGCATCGCAACATCGCGCTGGCCGAATTCATGGCGGCGCATGGCAACATGCGCAATCCGGTCGAACTGACCATCGGCACCTATGTCCACCAATGCGCGGTCGAGATGACCTGCGCGCAACTGGCGCGGGCGGGGCTGTTTCTGGTCGGCGGGCCGGGCACGCCCAGGCTGGTGTCGCCGGCGCGGACGCGGCGGATCAACGCGCTGATGATGACCTGCGGCCATTATGACGGCTCGGGCGAATTCGCCTATCGTGTCGGCCTGCCGGGCAAGTCCGGCGTCGGCGGCGGCATCCTGGCCATCGCACCGGGGCGCGCCGCGATCGCCACCTGGTCGCCGGGGCTGAACCCGCGCGGCAATTCCGCGCTGGGCACCCTGGCGATGGAGCGGCTGGCCCGTGCCACCGGCTGGTCGGTGTTCGGTTAACCGCCGCCGCAGCGCAGGCAGGCCCGGAATCCGGCCGCCTCGGCCTCGGCCCTGGTGGCAAAGACACGGGTGTTCCTTTGCAGCGGCCGGCCGGGGCAGCCGTCGCGGCAATGAATCCCGGTGGTCTGCACCGCCCAGACCAGCCCGGTCGCCTTGCCGGCCTGATGCGCCGCCCATTCCGCCGCCGTCACCTCGCGGCCGCCCTTTGCCTTGCCCATCGCCCGATCCTCCCATCCATGGCCGCCAGCCCCGCCGCGATCAGCGCAAAACCGGCAAGGTGGCGCGGCAGTACCACCTCGCCCAGCAAGAAGACGCCCAACAGCGCCGCGCTGACCGGAATAAGGAACGTCACCAGCGACAGGTTGGTTGCCCCGCGCTGGCCAGCAGCCGAAAGTAGATCAGATAGGCCAGCGCAGTCGACAGGCTGGCCACGCCAGCGACGGCCATCAGCGCGCCCTGCCCCGGCCAGGCCAGCGCCCAGGGCCGGTCGACCACCAGCCAGACCGGCAGCAGGATCAGGCTGGATGCACTGACCTGCCCGAAAGCCGCCGCCAGCGGCGTGACACCCAATCGGCGCAACCGCCGGCCCCAGACCCCGGCGAACCCATAGGACAGCGCCGCCGCCAGACAGGCCAGGATCGCCAGGCGCTCGCCCCCGCCAGCGCCGCCGGCCATCACCACGACGCCGGTGAACCCGAAACACAGACCCAGCGCCTTGGCCGTGGTAATCCGCTCATCCGTGGTAAAGAGGTGCGCGACGATCACCGTCCACAGCGGCGTGGTCGCATTGACGATCGCGGCCAGCGCCCCGTCGATACGGCCCTGGGCCAACAGGAACAGCGTGAACGGCACCGCGTTGTTCAACAGCCCCATCACCGCCAGCGCCGCCCAGGCCCGGCGGGGCACCGCCAGCCCGCGCGCCCGCAGCACCAGCCCCAGGATCAGCGCGGCCAGCGCCACCCGCCCCCAGGCGATGCTCAGCGCCGGCAGGCCCCGCAGGGCGATCTCGTTGAACAGGAAAGACCCGCCCCACAGCAGGGAAAGGGTCACCAGCAGGGTCCAGTCGGTGCGGTTCATCTCGGTCTCCGGTCGCACCCCGGGCATAGCCTGCCCAGGGCACCGCCGCGACCCGGAGCTTGCGGTTATTTCACCCGTTTCCAGGTGCCGCCGTCCCGGCAGATCCCCAGCACGCAGCCAAAGACCTGCAGGCTGTTGCCGCTCAGCTTCATCTCGGAATTGTAGGTCTTGTCGCGGTCGGGCGAATAGACCTTGCCGTCGTCATAGACGCCATCGGCATAGGCCACCATGTCCCAGACGATCTTGCGCCCGACATTCGGGGTGTCGATCTCGTTGCCCTTGCCGTCAAAGGCCTTGATCAGCGTGCCGCAAAAGGCGCTGCCACAGGGCTTGATCTGGACATGGCCATAATTGCCGTTGTCGTCCTTCCTGGTCTGCCAGATGCCTTCGACCGGATCGGCCAGCGCCGCCGTGCCGAACAGTGCCAGGACGGCCGCAAGTGCCAGTGTCTTCATCGTGGGGTCCTCCTCCCTGAACCGGATGCGCGCCCATGCTTTGCCGCGCGCCTTGCGCCGATCAAGCGTGACGTCGGGTCCGGGTCCGCCCGCAGCCCGGCCTTTTCTTTGCCGCCCGCCCGTGGCATGGGGCAACGGCACCAGACCGGAGACGCCAGCCATGATCCTCTATCCCGCCATCGACCTGAAGGACGGCAAATGCGTGCGGCTTCTGCGCGGCGAGATGGCGGCGGCAACGGTCTTTGGCGACGACCCGGCGGCGCAGGCGGCCAAGTTCCAGGCCGCGGGCTGCGCCTGGCTGCACCTCGTGGACCTGAACGGCGCCTTCGCCGGTGCGCCCGTGAATGGTGCCGCGGTCGAGGCGATCCTCGGCCGCGTCTCGGTGCCCTGCCAGCTGGGCGGCGGCATCCGTGACATGGCCACCATCGCCATGTGGCTGGAAAAGGGGCTGGCGCGGGTGATCCTGGGCACGGTGGCGGTAGAAGACCCCGCACTGGTGCGCGAGGCGGCGCGCGCCTTTCCCGGCAAGGTCGCGGTGGGCATCGACGCCCGCAAGGGCCGCGTGGCCACCAAGGGCTGGGCGCAAGAGACCGACGTCATGGCCACCGACCTGGCCCAGAGCTTTCAGGACGCCGGTGTGGCCGCGATCATCTATACCGACATCGACCGCGACGGCGCCATGCAGGGGCCGAACATCGAGGCGACCGAGGCCCTGGCCCGCGCCGTCTCGATCCCCGTCATCGCCAGCGGCGGCGTCAGCCGCATGCAGGACCTGCTGGCCCTGCGCGACACCGGCGTGATCGCCGGCGCCATCTCGGGCCGCGCGCTCTATGACGGGGCGATCGACCTGGCCGAGGCACTGCGCGTGCTGGGCTAAGCCGCTGCGCGTGCCGGGCTGAGCCGGTTCGCGCCAGACCCGAGCGCGCGCCCCCTGGCCGGCCTGCGCCTCCGGCGGGAGTATTTTTGCCAAGATGAACTCCGGGGCGCGCGATCCTGCGGCGGGCCGGGCTTGCTTGTCTTTGCCCGGGCAATCGGGCTAACAGGGGCCACCGCCGATGACGGCGCGGACCAAGACCTTCCGGGGCCCTGCCATGCTGAAGACCCGCATCATCCCCTGTCTCGACGTCGCCGACGGCCGCGTGGTCAAGGGCGTGAACTTCGTCAACCTGATCGACGCCGGCGACCCGGTCGAGGCGGCGCGGGCCTATGACGCGGCCGGCGCGGATGAGCTATGCTTTCTCGACATCCACGCCACCCATGAAAACCGCGGCACCATGTTCGACCTGGTCACCCGCACCGCCGAGCAATGCTTCATGCCGCTGACCGTGGGCGGCGGGGTGCGGACGCATCAGGACGTGCGCGCCCTGCTGCTGGCGGGGGCCGACAAGGTCAGCTTCAACTCGGCCGCCGTCGCCAACCCCGATGTCGTGGCCGAGGCGGCAGACCGCTTTGGCAGCCAGTGCATCGTCGTGGCGATCGACGCCAAGACCGTCGCCCCCTGCCGGTGGGAGATCTTTACCCATGGCGGCCGCAAACCCACCGGCATCGACGCGGTGGACTTTGCCCGCACCGTCACCGCGAAAGGCGCGGGCGAGATCCTGCTGACCTCGATGGACCGCGACGGCACCAAGGGCGGCTACAACCTGCCGCTGACCCGCGCCATCGCCGATGCCGTGTCCGTTCCCGTCATCGCATCGGGCGGCGTCGGCACGCTGGATCACCTGGTCGAGGGCGTGACCGAGGGCCATGCCAGCGCCGTGCTGGCCGCCTCGATCTTTCATTTCGGCACCTATACCATAGGCCAGGCCAAGGCCCACATGGCGGCGGCCGGCATACCGATGAGGCTGTCATGACCGCAACCCTGCAGGCGCTGGAGCGTCTTGCCGCCACCATCGCCGACCGCAAGGCGGCCGATCCCGACAGTTCCTGGACCGCCAGGCTGCTGGCCAGGGGCCCCGAGAAATGCGCCGAGAAATTCGGCGAGGAAGCGGTCGAGGCGATCATCGAGGCAGTCAAGGGCGACCGCGAACGGCTGACATCAGAGGCGGCCGATGTCCTGTTTCACCTGCTGGTCATGCTGGCGGCGCGCGATGTGACGCTGGCCGATGTGGCGGCGGAACTGGCCCGGCGCGAGGGCACCTCGGGGCTTGCCGAAAAGGCCGGGCGCAAGGCCTGATCGCGGCATCCGGCGACGGCCGGCGCGGGACCTTCAGGTCGAAAGGCGGCGCAGCTCGATCGCGGGGCAGCGGTCCTGCACCGCCAGCAGGCCGACGGCACGCGCCCGCGCCAGCGCGGCATCGTCGGTGACACCCAGTTGCAGCCAGACCGCCCTTGCGCCGATGGCGATGGCCTCGTCGACCACAGCACCGGCCTCTTCGCTGCGGCGGAAGACATCGACCATGTCGACCGGCCCATCCTTTTCCGCCACTTCCGCCAGCGAGGAGCGGATCGTCGCGCCCAGCGCCGATTTGCCGGCATGGCCGGGATTGACCGGAATCACCCGATAGCCCCGGCTGGCCAGCAGCGCCGCGACGCCATGGCTGGCCCGGTCCGGCCGCGGCGACCAGCCGACGACGGCGATGCTGCGGCAGGTGGCCAGGATATGGCGGATCGTTTCGTCTTCGGTCATGGCGCGGTCTCCGGCGGCGAACCAAACAGAAAAAGGCGCCCGAGCCAAGGGCCGGGCGCCAAGGTGTGGAACGAGGGACAGTGAAATCAGGAAACGGGGGTTCCAGGGCCCGCTTCTGGTAGCTTCAATCTAGGGGGTTAAGGCCGCGTTAAAGGGGCGTCGCGCATTCGTGATGAGACGGCCACGCCAGAACCGCCTTCTCAGCCCCGCCCGCCCCGTGTCGCGGCGGCATAAAGCGCCACCGCCGCCGCATTCGAGACGTTCAGGCTGCCAAAGGCACCCTGATAGGGAATGCGCGCGATGATATCGCAGGTCTCTCGGGTCTTTTCGCGCAGGCCCGGGCCTTCGGCGCCCAGCACGATGCCGATCGCGCGGCTGCCGGCCCCGGCCAGCGCCTGGTCCAGCGTCACCTCTGCCTCGCCGTCCAGCCCGATCAGCAGATAGCCGGCGGTCTTCAGCTCGGCCATCGCATCGGCCAGGTTGGTGACCCGCAGATAGGGCTGGCGTTCCAGCGCCCCCGAGGCGGTCTTGGCCAGCGCGCCGGTCTCGGGCGCGGAATGGTGGCGCGGCGCGATGACGGCGCGGGCCCCGAACACCTCGGCACTGCGCAACACGGCGCCGGCGTTGTGCGGATCGGTCACCCGGTCCAGCAGCACCACCAGCGGCGCCCCCTGCCCCTGCACCGCCACATCCATCAGCGACCCCCAGTTCAGCGCCTTGACCTCCAGCGCCGCGCCCTGGTGGACCGAGCCTTCGTCGATCGGCACGTCGAACTTGCGGGGGTCGGCCAGCTCGGGCTCGATGCCCGACGCCGCCACCGCCTCGGCCAGCTTGTCCAGCGCGTTCTTCGTCACCACCAGCCGCAGCTTTTCCCGCGCCGGGTTCATCAGTGCATCGCGCACCGCATGCAGGCCGAACAGCCAGACGGTTTCGCGTGCCTCGGCCTTGGCGCGACGTTCCTTGTCGACGATCCACTGGGGCTTTTTCGATCCGGGTTTCATCGCGCCGCTCCTTGATCCCTGGCGCCCGCTATGGCCCCGAATGCCCCCTGCCGCAAGCCTTGAGTGCGGGCCGCCCCGTCGCATCCGATTGTCGCCGCTTTCCCACTTGACGCCCCCCCGCCCCTTGGCTACACCCCGCCCCCATCGGGTGACGAGCTGCAAGGTGCGGCAGCGGACTGTAACTCCGCCGGGGCGACCCACGCCTGGTTCGATTCCAGGGTCACCCACCATTTCCCCCCGGACAATCCGCACCTGCCACGCCCCGCCTGCCGGGGTCTCTCGCCCACAACGCCGCAACCCCAGATTGCATCCGCCCGTCCGGCGCGAACAAAATTTGTGCAGCGACTCCAACACGTTGCCAAACTGACACATCAGATGTGGAATTTACGCGCCGCGCTCCGGATCGCCATGGCGCCGCCACAGTCGCTTGCTTAACAGATGAACAGACGCCGGGGACCATTCAGCCGCCCGGCGGCGGATTCCACTTCAACTCCAAGGACATACCATGAAACCCTTTGCCCTTTCCGCCCTTGCCTTCGCCATGGCATCCACCGCCGCGCTCGCGCAGGATTTCTATGGCTCGGGCAAGGTCCAGTACGAAAGCCTCGACTTCGGCAACAGCCTGGACATGCAGGTCCTCACCTCGGATTTCACCCTGGGCATGGCGCAGATCGGCGGCTCGGGCTTTGGCGTCGAACTGGGCCTGAAGGCCTACAACTTCAGCGAATTCGACCTCGACGACCTCGGCCTGCGCGAGCGGGGCATCTTTGCCACCGTCTACTACGACAGCCAGGTGGGCCGGTTCTCGGTGGGTATCCCGCGCGCGGCGACCGCCAGCTATTTCAGCTTCCCCTCCATCGCCGGCTCGCAACTGGTCTCGGAACTCGGCACCGCGCTGACCGCCACGCCGGACCTGCTCAACACCATCGTCGATGACGCGCCGGGCCTGCGCTATGACGGCACCTTCAACCAGCTTTCGGTCGCGGCCTCCTTTCACCGGGCCAATGACATCCTGGGGTCGGGCTTCGACGTCGACCTGCTGACCGCCGCCGGCGCCTACAAGATGAACGACCGGCTGACCCTGTCGCTCGGCCTGCAATCGATCGATGCCGATGGCTATTCCGACACCGCCCTTCTGGCCAGCGCCGCCTATGATGCCGGCACCTGGGGCGCCAAGGCGATGTATGGCCAGGCCCTGACCGGCGGCGCGCCGCTGAACGCCGACATCGACGCGCTGACCCTGACGGGCTGGCTGAAACCGGTCGAGCGGCTGACGATCAAGGCCGATGTCGCCCGTCTCGGCATCGACGCCTTCGGCATCAGCGACAGCATCACCGCCTATGGGGTGAATGCCGAATACGCGGTCTGGCAGGATCTCTACGTCGGCGTCGGCGTCGCCGACACCAACCAGGACACCGACAGGATCACCAACGCCTACCTGGGCTACGGCTTCAGCTTCTGACGCGCGCCACATCGCGCCATTTCAAGGATCCGGATTGCATCCGGGTCCTTTTTCATGTCACCCAAGGGCATGACAGACGCCAGCTTCCGCTTTACCCATGCCATCACCCGCCGCCCCGCCGCCACCGCGACGCAGGGGCTGCGCGCCGTCGATACCGGCGCGCCCGACCTGGCGGTGATGCTGCAACACCACGCCGCCTATGTCGCCGCCCTGCGCGCCACCGGGGCCGAGGTGGTGGAACTGCCCGCCCTGCCCGCCTATCCCGACAGCCTCTTTGTCGAGGATACCGCGCTCTGCCTGCCGCAGGGGGCCGTGATCATGCGCCCCGGCGCGCCGTCCCGTCTGGGCGAGGCCGCCGAAATGGCGCCCGTGCTGCGCGGGTTCTACCGCGACCTGCGCCGGATTTCCGGCGCCGACAGCTTCATCGAAGGCGGCGACATCCTGGTGACCGGCTCGGAAATCCTGGTCGGCCGCTCGGCCCGCACCAACGCCGCCGGCGTGGCCGAACTGGCGCGGCTGGTGGCCGATTGGGGCCATCCCTTGCGCGAGGTGGAAACCCCGCCCGGCGTGCTGCATTTCAAGACCGACTGCAGCCTGATGGATGGCGAAACCATCCTGGCCACCGACCGGCTGGCGGCCTCGGGCTGCTTTGCCGGCTATCGGGTCATCGCCGTGGCCCAGGGCGAGGAAGCCGCCGCCAACGCGATCCGCTTCAACGACACCGTCCTGTTTCCCCAGGGGTTCCCCCGCACCCGCGACCGCCTGGCCAGCGCCGGCTATGCCGTCACCGAAATCGGCAACAGCGAATGCGCCCGGCTCGACGGCGGCATGTCCTGCCTCTCGCTGCGCTTCACCCCGTCCTGACCGTCACGGCATCAGGTTCTTCGCGCGCTCCGACACGATATCGGCCAGCTTGCCGTCTTCATAGACGATCCGGATCGTCACTTTCTGCACCGATCCGGTCGGCACGGTCAGAAAGAACGGATAGCCCTCCTCGCCCATGTGCTGCATCACGTTCGGATCGCGGAATTCGCGGTAGCAGGGCTCCATCGGAAACAGCTGCGCCGGCGCCTCGTCGTTGAAACCATACATGATGGTCGCGGTGCCACAGCGCCAGCCCAGAAGGTTGGTGAAATAGATCAGGTCGTCAGCGCCCTGGTTCTGGAACGACAGCATCGCGCCCCCCAGCGACTGGTGAATGAAGGCCGCGCCCTCGGGCGTGGTGTAATCGGTCGGCTGGGCCAGCGCCGGGCCAGACGGCAACCCGCCCCAGGCCATGCCAGAGACGAGCGAAAAGGCAACGATCCCGCGTTTCATCAAATCCTCCCTTGTCAAAATCTTCCGCCGGACGGAACCGCCCCCTATACTCGCCGGAAAAAGCCGACCGGGCAGGGGCAGAGTGACACCAAAGCCGCAAGACGCACAAGCTATCAATCCGGGTTTCAATCTGGCCGCCGTCGTCCAGGGGGGCCGGCTGGGGCATGAGGCACTGTTGCTGGCCGCCTCGCTGCGCGCCACCAATCCGGGCTTTTCCGGCCGGCTCCTGCTGCTGGAACCCCAGCCCGGCCCGCTCTGGCCCACCGATCCCAGGCTGACCGACCCGGCCCTGCGGGCGCGGCTCCTGGACCTCGGGGCCGAGATCCTGCCCTTCGACAACCGCGTTTTCGGCGCCAGCTACCCGCCCGGCAACAAGATCGAGGGCCTGGCCGTCCTGCCCGAGGCGCCGTTCCTGTTTCTCGACACCGACACGCTGATCACCGGCGATCTGGCCAGCCTGCGGATCGACTTCGACCGCCCCTCCGCCAGCCTGCGCTGCGAGGACACCTGGCCCGAGATCGAACTTTACGGCCCCGGATACGCCGCGACCTGGAAGGCGCTCTACGACCGCTTCGGCCTCGACTTCGACAGCTCGCTCGACCTGGGCCAGCCCGATGAATACTGGCGGCGCTATCTCTACTTCAACGCCGGCTGGTTCTTTCACGCCAGCCCGCGCCGCTTTGGCGCCCGCTTCCTCTCCTACGCGCGCGAGATCCGCGACAACCGGCCGCCGGAACTGGTCTGCCAGGAAATCTACCCCTGGCTCGACCAGATCGCCCTGCCGCTGGTGGTGCAATCCTTTGGCGGCGGGCGCCCCGGCCCCGGCCTTGCCGGCCTGGATGGCGATGTCACCTGCCATTACCGCACCCTGCCCCTGCTCTATGCCCGCGAAAGCGACCGGGCGTGGCGGTGCTGAAGAGGTGGCCGCGATCAAGGAAAACCGCCGCCTCCTGCGCGATTGGGCGCAGGTCAAGCAGATGGTCTACCAGAACCGGGGCCGCCGGGCGCGCGCGCTTTTCGACCAGGCCGACCTGCCCCGCCGCAGCCGGTGATCCGCAACACCCTGAAACGCGAAGGTCTGCGGCTGCGCTAAGCGGCACCCCGGCTACAGCCGCAAGGTCACCACCGGCCACAGCGAGGCGACCAGCAGCACCGCCATCGTCCAGTTGAACGCCCGCAGCCGCGCCGGTTCCTGCAACCAGCGGCGCAGCCCCTGCCCCATCGCCGCCCAGACCGAGACCGAAGGCAGGTTGACCAGCGCAAAGGCCACCGCGACCGTGGCGCAGGCCGGAACCGTCGGCACCGGCAGATAGGCCGCAACCGCGCCCAGCGCCATCGCCCAGGCCTTGGGGTTCACCCACTGGAACGCCGCCGCCTGCAGAAAGGTCATCGGCCTGGGCCGCGCCCGCCCCTCGCCGGGGGCATCGGCATGCGCGATCTTCCAGGCCAGCCACAGCATGTAGCCCACCGCCCCGATCTTCAGCCCGGTCAGGGCCGGCGGCCAGGCATGAAACACCCCGGCCAGCCCCAGCCCGACCAGGAACACCATCACCACGCAGCCCACCGAAATGCCGATCATATGCGGCAGCGTGCGGCGAAAGCCGAAATTCACCCCCGAGGCCAGCAACATCATGTTGTTCGGCCCCGGCGTGACCGAGGTGACGAAGGCAAAGCCCAGCAGGGCAAGGAACAGATCGGATGTCATGGCGCAATCATTGCGCGTCCATTGCGGCATTGAATTGCGATATCGTGCGAACTCCGGTATAATTCGCAACTAATGACGAAACTTGATGACATAAACCACCGCATATTGCGCGAGCTGAGTCGCGATGGCCGGCAGACCAACCTGGACCTTGCCGAACGGGTGGGCCTGTCGCCCAGCGCCTGCCTGCGCCGGGTGCAGGACATGGAACGCTCGGGCCTGATCCGCGGCTATCGCGCCGTCCTCGACCCCGAAAAGCTGGGCCTGGGCTTCGTCGCCTATGTCACCGTCGGGCTGAACAGCCATACCAAGACCGCGCAAGAGGCATTCGAACGCGCCGTCTCGCGCGCCACGCAGGTGCGCGAATGCCATAACGTCACCGGCACGGTGGAATATCTTCTGCGGGTCGAGACCGCCGACCTGGCCGCCTACAAGCACTGGCACACCGAGGTGCTGGGCATCCTGCCGCAGGTGCAGTCGATCACCACTTTCGTCGTGATGGGCAGCCCCAAGGACGACCGGGCCTGACGCAACCCGCTCAGCCGATCCCCGCCAGGACCGCCGCGGTATCGACCACCTGCGCGAAATCCGCCTCCAGATGCGCCAGCGTCACATCCAGGATCACCTGCGCCGGCAGGCCCGTCCCCGGCAGGTCAATGCCGATCACCGCATCCCTGACCACCGTCATGGCAAAGCCCAGATCGGCGCCATGGCGCACCGTGCTGTTGACGCAAAACCCGGCGACGGCCCCCGCGACCAGCAGTTCGGCGATGCCCCGGTCGCGCAGATACGCCTCGATCCCGGTCGAGGCAAAGGCCGACGACGTCCGCTTGACGAAAACCGCCTCGCCCCCGGCCGCTTCGGCACAGGGCATCGGCGGATACCCCGGCGCATCCGCATGCAGCGGCGACCGCGGGTTGTCGTCGCTGTGTCGGACATGCAAAACCGGCAGCCCGGCGCGGCGAAAAGCAGCCGCCAGCGCGGCGATCCGCTCCGGCGCCTGTGCATTCACGCAGGCGCGCCCCGCCGCGATGCGGTGCGGCATCTCCATCTGCATGTCGACGATCACCAGCGCCTTCATGCCCGCACCCCCGCCGCTCATGCCCCTGCCGCCTACGCCTTGAACACGCTCTCCATATCGGCAAACCCCTTCACCTCGATCGGGTTGCCGCTGGGGTCGCGGAAGAACATCGTCCATTGTTCCCCCGGCTGCCCCTGGAACCGCACCTGCGGCGGCAGCACAAAGGCGACCCCGGCCGCCGTCAGCCGGTCGGCCAGCGCGCGCCACTCGGGCAGGTGCAGCACCAGTCCCAGATGCGGCATCGGCACCATGTGATCGCCGACCTTGCCGGTATCGCTGGTGGCAAAGGGCGTGCCCCTGTGCAGGCTGATCTGGTGGCCGAAGAAGTCGAAATCCACCCAGCTTTCGGTCGATCGCCCCTCGCGGCAGCCCAGCACCCCGCCATAGAAGGCCCGCGCCACGTCAAGGTCGGTCAGCATGATAGGCAAGGTGGAACGGCGTCAGCATGGGGCACGGGTCTCCTCTGGTTCGGCCCCATCCAATACCGCTTTCGCCCGGCCCGCAATGCCGGGCGCGGCGCACCACCGGCGGCAAAATGGCGGGCCCCATCCTGCCACGGCGGAAAACGCCCTTGAATCAAGGCACAAATCCCGGCCCCCGCGGGCTGGCCCGGCTTGCCCCGCGCCCGCCGCTCCCCTACTCTGCGCGCGACCAGACCGCAGGGAGGATGGAATGACCGACAGACCCATGGGCTTTGACACGCTGGCCATTCATGCCGGCACCGCCCCCGACCCGGCCACCGGCGCGCGGCAGGTGCCGATCTACCAGACCACCGCCTTCGTCTTCAAGGATGCCGACCACGCGGCGCGGCTGTTCAACCTGCAGGAAGTGGGCTGGATCTACTCGCGCCTGACCAACCCGACCGTGGCCGCGCTGGCCAACCGCGTGGTGGCGCTGGAAGGCGGCGCCGGCGGCATCGCCTGTTCCTCGGGGCATGCGGCGCAGATCATGGCGCTGTTTCCGCTGATGGGGCCGGGCAAGAACATCGTCGCCTCGACCCGGCTCTACGGCGGCACGATGACCCAGTTCAGCCAGACCATCAAACGCTTTGGCTGGTCGTGCAAGTTCGTCGACACCGATGACCTGGGCGCGGTCTCCAGGGCCTGCGACCGCAACACCCGCGCGATCTTCTGCGAAACCATCGCCAACCCCGGCGGCTATGTCACCGACATCCCCGCCCTGGCCAAGATCGCCGACCGCAAGGGCATTCCGCTGATCGTCGACAACACCACCGCCACGCCCTGGCTGTGCAAACCCATCGAGATGGGCGCGACGCTGGTGGTGCATTCCGCCACCAAATACCTGACCGGCAACGGCACCGTGACCGGCGGCATCGTCGTCGACAGCGGCAAGTTCGACTGGTCGGCCAGCGACAAGTTTCCCAGCCTGTCGCAGCCCGAACCGGCCTATCACGGCCTGGTCTTCCACCCCACCCTGGGCAGCATGGCCTTTACCTTCCACTCCATCGCCGTCGGCCTGCGCGACCTGGGCATGACCATGAACCCGCAGGGCGCCCATTACACCCTGATGGGGATCGAGACCCTGGGCCTGCGGATGGAACGGCACGTCAAGAACGCCCGCGCCGTGGCCGAATGGCTGGAAAACGACCCGCGCATCGAAAGCGTCACCTACGCCGGGCTGAAATCCAGCCCCTATTACAAACGCGCCCGCAAGATCGTGCCCAAAGGCGCCGGGGCGCTGTTCACCGTCTCGCTGAAATCGGGCTATGACGGCTGCGTCAGCATGATCAACAAGGTCAAGCTGTTCAGCCATGTCGCCAATCTCGGCGACACCCGCAGCCTGATCATCCACCCCGCCTCGACCACGCACCGCCAGCTTGAGGAGGAACAGCAGATCCGCGCCGGCGCCGCGCCGAATCTGGTGCGGATCTCGATCGGCATCGAGGATGTCGAGGATATCATCGCCGACCTCGACCAGGCGATGGGCTGATCCCGGGGGCAACGCCCTTCCATCAGGCAATCAGGGGCCGCGCCGATGCGCGGCCCTTTTTTTCAGTTCAGAACAGCGGCGGCGCCGGAAAGACGCCCTTGGGCAAGGGCTGCAAGGCGCCCAGTTGCACCATGCCGCCCAGATCGGCGGGGCTGTCCCAGCTCAGGGCAAGCCCCATCACCCGGCAGGCGTCCCGCCCGGCGCAGGCGGCACCCGCCGCCTCGACCGCCGCCGCCAGAAAGGCCTGCGGCGTCTCGGTCCCGGCGCTGCCCGCCTCGGGGGTCAGCCGCAGGTATTCCATCACCAGGCTGCGCGTGGCCAGGTCGGGCAAGGCCTGCGCCTCGGGCTGCATCGCATAGACCAGCGTCACGTCAAAGGCGGCGGTGCCGGTCGCCGGGTCATAGCTGCCCTCATCCAGACTTGCCGCCTGCAACGCACACCCCGCCGCCCAGGCCGCCAGCAGGGGCGCGCAGAGATCTGCCCCCACCACGCCGGCGCGCACCTCGGCAAAGGCCTCGCGATAGACCTCTGCCGGCAGCTGTTCGCCCGCCGAGACCAGCGCGGTCAGCGGCACCCGCAGCCGGAACCGCAGCCGGCGCTCCTCGACGAAGCGATCCTGCACCAGGAAATTGCGCACCTCGCCGCGCGGCACCAGCCCGCCGCCTTCCGAGATCATCCAGTCCTGACCGGCGCCATTCCCGGCCCCCGTCGCAGCGGCTGGCGCCGCCGCCACCACCTGCGGCGCGGCCTGCGCCTCGCCCGCCACCTCCGGCGCCCCGGCCCCTACCTCTGCCGACGCGGTTTCCACCTCGGACGAAGATTGCCAATATTGCCAGCCCGCCGCGCCGAAACCGGCCAGCACCAGGCCGATGCCCAGGATCAGGACCACCCGCAACAGCATCAGAATTCCACTCCCTGGCGAATGTTCTTCAGGTCGCCCCAGGCAAAGGCGGTCGCAACCGCCATCACCCGCGCCTTGAAATCGGTGCCCTGCTCGGCCAGCCCGGCATATTCCACATAGGTATCGGCGGTGATCCGGGCGGTGGCGCCGTCCAGCTTGTTCCACCGGGCCCGCCCCGCCGCCTCTGCCGGAACCGGCCCGACCACGGCGATGCCGCCCTCGTACCAGTCGCCCGCCATGGTCTCGGCGGCGCCCTGGCCAAAGGACTGGCGGAACCACTCCTCATAGGCCTGCATCTGCGCCGCCATTAGATCCAGCGTTTCCTGCGCCTCTTCCGGCGTCAGATGACCCGCCGCCAGCGACTGATACAGCATGTGGCCGGGGTTCAGCGGATAGGCCGGCCGCGGCAGGCCACAGGCCGCCATCTCGGCATTGCGCATCACCTCGACCGGCACGCCCTCGGGCAGGTTGGCCACCCCGGCCTGGTCGCCGCCCAGCAGCACCACCCGCTCCAGCCGCGCGCCGGGCGCCAGATGCAGGTTCCACAGCCGCATCTGCCCGCCGGCCTGCAACACCAGATAGACCGGCTGCGCCACCTCGGTCACCACCACGTCAAAGGCATCGAACCGCACCTCGCCGATGCCCGACACGATCTTGGCCCCCGACTTGCGATAGGTCCGGGCGAATTTCGCCACCGCCTCGGCCAGTTCGGCATCGCCATAGGTCGACAGTTCCACCCGCGCCCTGCTGGAGCTGTCGCCGTTGACATGGCCCAGCAGGCTGCCCGCGGCCGGCGGCGTCACGGTGCATCCGGTGACGGGCTGCACCACCTCGACCGCAGCCGGCGACTGCCCCGCCGCACCCCGCTTGCGCCGCCCCGAGACCACGTCCTTGATGAACACCGCCCGGTTGCCCGTCATCGCCGCGATCCGGTCGCTGGGCCGCCAGCCATCGCCGCTGTCGCGCAGATGCTCGATCGGCTCGCCCGAATCGCTGCCCCCGCCCCCGGTCAGCGATGCCATGTCCTCCAGGCTGAAATCCTCCAGCCAGGCCACGGCACTCTCGGGCAGGAACCGCGCGTACAGCCCCGGCCCACCGACCACCAGGCCGAACATCAACAGCGTGATGATGCCGACGACGCCCAGACTGACCGGACCACGAACCATGCGACTGCCCCCGAAAACCGTTTCATTCCGGGGACAGCCCTAGCCTTCAAATGGGGCGAAACCGCGCCACGATCCGGTCAACCGCAGGGAATCGGCGTCGGTCGCGGCTCAATCGGCCAGTTCCCAGACCACCGTGACCGATGCCTCCATCGACAACTCGCCCGCCTCGACCGGCACCGCCGCCGATTGCACCGCATCCTTGTACATCGGCGCCGGCCCGACCGAGGGGGCCGCCTCGCTGATCGACAGGATCCGGCCCAGGTCCACCCCCGCCGCCGTGGCATAGAGCGTGGCCTTGGCCCGGGCGTCCTCGACCGCGGCCTGCCGGGCGGCATCCAGCGCCGGGCGGGGCTCGGCCAGGCCAAAGGCCAGCCCGTTCAACGTATTGGCCCCGTCCGCCACCGCCGCATCCAGCACCGTGCCCAGGGTCTCCAGCTTGCGGATCCTCACCGTCACCACATTGGCAGCCGTATAACCCGAGATCCTCGGCCCGCCGCTGACAGAGCTGTCATAGCCGGTCCAGTTCGGATTGACCGACAGGTTCGAGGTCTGCAGGTCGCGGTCCTCGATCCCCGCCGCGCGCAGCCGCTCCAGCACTGCCGCCAGCGCGGCGGAATTGGCCGCCAGCGCCTCCGCCGCCGTCTCGCCGGTGGTGGTGACGCCGATGCTCAGCGTCGCCAGGTCGGGGGTGACGCTGGTCGCCCCCTCGCCCGTCACCGTCAGCGTGGCGGGCGCGGCCTCGGCCCATGCGGCGGGCGCCGTCACCGGCAGGGCCAGCGCAACGGCCAGGGCAAGGGCGGAAAACTTGGGGTTCAGCATGCGATCCTCCTGGAAACTGAACGTCATACACAGGCTCTGACGCGGCGGCCCCGCCATTCCTTGGCCAGCAGGCCGCCCGTTGCAAAATTTTGCCCGGCCCGGCGCAGGCCGGCCGAAACCGGCCGCCCTCCGGGCCGCCTTGCGGGTTCTGGCACATTCCCGTGCCGCGGGTTAGTCTCTGCGCCGCCAAAGGAGGCGACATGGCTGAATTCCTTACCTCTCCGCAGGGCCGCCGGCTGGCCTATACCCGCAGCACCGGCGACAGCCCCTGCCAGGCATCACCTTTCTCGGCGGCTTCAAGTCCGACATGCAGGGCTCGAAGGCCCGCTTCCTGCACGACTGGGCCATCTCGCAGGGCCGCAGCTTCCTGCGGTTCGACTATTCCGGCCATGGCCAGTCATCCGGCAACTTCGAAGACGGCTGCATCGGCGACTGGGCGGCCGACGCCCGCGCCGCGATCGAGGCGCTGACCCGGGGGCCGCAGGTCCTGGTCGGCTCTTCTATGGGCGGCTGGATCTCGCTCCTCCTCGCCCGCGCCATGCCGGACCGGGTCGCAGGCCTGGTCGGCATCGCCGCCGCGCCGGACTTCACCACCATCACCTGGGCCGACGAACTGACCGAGGCGCAGCGCGACGAGGTGCGCCGCACCGGGCGGACGGAACTGCCCTCGGCCTATGCCGACAACCCCTATGTCTTTACCGCGAAACTCTTTGATGACGGCGCGCGCAACCTGGTGATGACCGCGCCACTGCCGCTGCCTTTCCCGACCCGCTTCCTGCAAGGCACCGCCGATGCCGACGTGCTGCCGCAGGTGGCGTTGCGCCTGCTCGACCATGCCAGCGGCCCCGACATCCGCCTGACCCTGGTCAAGGGCGCCGACCACCGCTTTTCCACCCCCGAATGCCTGGACCTGATCGCCCGGGCGGTGACAGAGGTCTCGGCCCGGCCATGACCGATCCCCTGGTCATCCTGCCCGGCTTTCTGGCCGATGCCCGCGCCTTCCTGCCGCAGATCGTGCATCTCGGCTCCGGCCGGCAGGTGACCGTGATCCAGCCGCAGGGCGATACCGTCGAACAGATGAGCCTGGCCGCCATCCGCGACCTGCCCCGCCGCTTTGCCCTGCTGGGCCACGGGCTGGGCGGGGTCGTGGCGCTGGACATCCTGCGCCGCCTGCCGGATGCGGTGACGCGGATCGCGCTGATCTCGACCGATCCGCTGGCCGAGCCGCCCGCCGTCGCCGCCAGCCGCGAAACCCGGCTGGTCGCCGCCCGCGCCGGCCGGCTGGCCGAGGCGGTGGCCGGCGAATTTCCCGCAGCCGCCCTGGCCGCGACCGACTGGCGCGACGAGGTGCTGGCCCTGGTGCAGGACATGGCCGCCGGTCTGGGGCTGGACACCTACCTCAGCCAGACCCGCGCCCTGCAACGCCGCCCCGACCAGCAAAAGACCCTGCGCAAGATCCGCACCCCCGCCCTGATCCTGGCGGGAGAGTCCGACACCCTGGTGCCGGTCAGGCGCCAGGAATTCCTGGCCGGCCTGATGCCCTTTGGCAGGTTGCAGGTGATCGAGGCAGCCGGGCACCTGCCGCAACTGGAACAGCCCGAAGCCGTCAGCGCCGCCCTGCGCGACTTTCTTGCCGGCCCGATGCTGCTGCGCTGACCGCGCCCCCGCGCCGCGCGAGGAGCGCACGAAGTGCCGGACGAGCAGCCCCGCCCGCCGCTACTTCGCCGCCGCCAGCCGCACCGGCGCCTTCTTCTGCGGCTGCGGCTTGCCCGAATTGGCATCGATGAAATCCAGCACCAGCGGCCGGATGTTCAGACGCCAGCTCTTGCCGGCGAAGATGCCGTAATGGCCGGCGTCGGGCTCGACGTGCCAGGCCTTCTTTTCCTCGGGCAGGCCGGTACACAGCTTCAGCGCCGCGATGCACTGGCCGGGGGCGCTGATGTCGTCCTTCTCGCCCTCGACCGTTTTCACCGCAACCTCGGTGATGGCCCCGATGTCCACCTTCTTGCCGGCCACGACAAATTCGTTCCGGGCGATCTCGCGGTTCTTGAAGATGCGCTCTACCGTGGACAGATAGAATTCAGAGGTCATGTCCATGACCGCCAGGTATTCGTCATAGAACCGGTTATGTGCATCGTGATCGCCCGCCTCGCCGCGCGCCACCTTCATGATCTGCTCGCCAAAGGCCTTGCTGTGCCGCTCGGCGTTCATCGACATGAAACCGGCCAGTTGCAGCAGGCCCGGATAGACCAGACGCCCGGCCCCCTTGTATTTGAACCCGACCCGCTGGATCGCCACATGCTCCAGCTGCCCCATCGTCACCCGGCGGCCGAAATCCGTAACCTCGGTATCGGCGGCATCCGGGTCGATCGGCCCGCCGATCAGCGTCAGGCTGCGCGGCTGGGCAGCGGGGTCCTCGCCGGCCAGATAGGCCGTGGCCGCCAGCGTCAGCGGCGCCGGCTGGCAGATGGCGATGACATGGGTATCCGGCCCCAGCTCGCGCATGAAATCCACCAGATACAGCGTGTAATCCTCGACATCGAACTTGCCGGCGCTCACCGGAATGTCACGGGCATTGTGCCAGTCGGTCACATAAACATCGGCATCGGGCAACAGCGAGGCCACGGTAGACCGCAGCAGCGTGGCGTAATGCCCCGACATCGGCGCCACCAGCAGGATCTTGCGGGCCATCGGCGCGCGGCGGCGCACGAAGAACTGCACCAGGTCGCCAAAGGGCCGCGCCAGCACGGTCTTCACGTCAACCAGGTGGTCCTGCCCGTCCGGCCCGACGATCGAGCGGATGCCCCAGTCCGGCTTGGCCACCATGCGGCTGAAGGCGCGCTCCGTCACCTCGCCCCAGGCCGCCATCAGCGGCAGCACCGGGTTCATCGACATGGCGAAAACCGGATAGCTGGCAAAGGCGCGGGCGGTCGCGCCCATCCACTCATTCGTGTTGCGGACGCTTTCCATCAGGTCGTAGGTGGCCATATACTTCATGACGTCTCCTTGCCCGCAGGCGGATATCGGCACTCCTGCCGTCCCCCCCTGCCGGCCGGCGACGCGAATGCTGCACAGCAGCAACGATAGGGGGGAACGATTAACATGGCAATAGAATCCGAAGACACCGGGGTGCGGCAAGAGAGACTAAATGCCAATCTCGCCAGGGTCGAGGAGTTGTCAAAGCGCCTCGCTGCCGCGTTGACGCAGCGTAAGCCGGCAGATCCCGCCCTCGCCGGCCCGTCGAACGAAGTCTACATGAAGGCCGCCTCTGCCTATTTCGCCGAGATGATGTCGAATCCCGCCAAGGTGCTGGAACACCAGATCGCCTATTGGGGCAAATCGCTGAAACACTACGTCGAGGCCAACCAGGTCCTGGCCAAGGGTGAGTTCAAGGCCCCGCCCGACACCGGCCCCAAGGACCGGCGTTTTTCCAACCCCCTGTGGGAAACGCATCCCTTCTTCAACTACCTCAAGCAGCAATACCAGATGAACGCCGAGGCCGTGTCGACCGCGGTCGGCGACATGGAAACCCTGGCACCCGAAGACCGTCGCCGGGTGGAATATTTCACCCGCCAGATCGTCGACATGTTCAGCCCGACGAATTTTCTCGGCACCAACCCCGACGCGCTGGAAAAGGCCGTGGCCACCGATGGCGAAAGCCTGGTGCAGGGGCTGGAAAACCTGGTCCGCGACATCGAGGCCAACCATGGCGACCTTTTGGTGACCCTGGCCGACCGCGAGGCCTTTCACATCGGCCAGAACATCGCCACCACCCCCGGCGCCGTGGTCTATCGCAACCGCATGCTGGAACTGATCCAGTATGCGCCCACCACCGACAAGGTCCACAAGACACCGCTGCTGATCTTCCCGCCCTGGATCAACAAGTTCTACATCATGGACCTGAAGCCGCAGAACTCGCTGATCAAGTGGATCGTCGACCAGGGCTTCACCCTCTTTGTCGTCTCCTGGGTCAACCCCGACGCCTCCTATGCCGATGTCGGCATGGATGACTACATCCGCGACGGCTATCTGCGCGCCATGGCCGAGGTGCGCCGCATCACCGGCGAGAAACAGATCAACGCCGTCGGCTACTGCATCGCCGGCACCACGCTGGGCCTGACGCTGGCGCATCTGCAAAAGGCCGGCGACACCACGGTGAAGTCGGCCACCTTCTTCACTACGCTGGTCGATTTCTCCGACCCCGGCGAGGTGGGGGTGTTCCTGACCGACGATTTCGTGGACGGCATCGAACGGCAAAGCGCGCAGGACGGCGTGCTGTCGAAATTCTTCATGTCGCGCACCTTCTCGTTCCTGCGCTCGAACGACCTGATCTATACCCCCGCGATCAAGAGCTACATGATGGGCGAGGCGCCACCCGCCTTCGACCTGCTGTTCTGGAACGGCGACTCGACCAACCTGCCGGCCAAGATGGCGGTGGAATACCTGCGCGGCCTCTGCCAGCAGGACGGCTTTGCCAAGGGCCAGTTCCCGGTCTTCGGCCATCCGGTCAGCCTGCCGGACATAAAGCTGCCGATCTGCGCCATCGCCTGCGAGACCGACCACATCGCCCACTGGAAGGGCAGCTTCAACGGGGTCAAGCAGATGGGCTCCGCCGACAAGACCTTCATCCTGTCGCAGTCGGGCCATATCGCCGGCATCATCAACCCGCCGTCCAAGGGCAAATACGGCCATTACAGCAGCGATGGCCCGGTTGCCGGCGCGCCCGAGGACTGGCTGGCATCGGCCAGCTTCAACCAGGGCAGCTGGTGGCCGCGCTGGGGCGACTGGCTGGCCGAACGATCGGGGCCGATGGTCAAGGCCCGGCAGCCCGGCGATGGCGCCGAGGTTCTGGCGCCCGCGCCCGGCACCTATGTCGTGGCCCAGCCCGGACAGGGTGGACCGGGCGGACAGGGCGGCTGAGCCCGCCCGCACCGGCCCGCCCGATTCGGCGCCGCACCCGCGAAATCTTGCCGACCGCCCCGCCGCACCCCCCCCCTGCGGCGGGGTCCTCTCACCCGCCCCGGTCGCGGCCGGCAGCCCCCCTTGTCGTCGTTAACGCAACATTCTCAACCGCTTCCCCGTCCCCGCCGCGCCGGGCCGCGCGGCGCGCCGCCCCCCTGCCAGGCATGCACCGCCGCCAATGCTGCACTGCAGAAAGATACTTGATTTTCTGCGCTGCAGCATTTATACCTTTGCTCATGAAACGGGCCGGTGCCCGCTAGCAGGAGATACCGACATGACCAAGACCCCGGACTTCACCAAAGTTATGCAGGACATGATGGCCTCGTTCCCGGTTGACGCCTCGGCGTTCCAGAACGCCTTCAAGACCCAGGCCGCGTTCGGCGAGAAATTCGCCAAGGTCGCCCTGGAAGCCGCCGAGAAATCGACCGAGATCACCTCGAAATGGGCCAAGGACTCGATCGCCAAGCTGGCCGACGTGTCGAAAGCCAAGGCCGAGCCGACCGAATACACCAAGTCGGTGACCGATTTCGCTTCGGCCGCTGCCGAAATGGCCGCCGAGAACATGGCCGCCTTCGCCGAAGTCGCCAAGAAAGTGCAGATGGAAACCGTCGAGCTGATGCTGGCCGCCGGCAAGGAAGCCTCGGAAGATGCGACCGCCGCCGTCAAGAAAGCCACCGCCGACGTGACCGCCGTGGCCAAGAAAGCCGCTGCCGCCGCGAAGTAATCGCGCGATCCGGCATCGTTCTGCCAAAAGGGCCCGGGGGAAACTCCGGGCCCTTCTCCGTTACCCCGCTCCCGCCCCCCGCCTTTCGCAAGGCGCACCGGGACCGGGTCGACCATTTCGCCGCCGGCGATGCCGCAGGCGCGCAATCCTGCCCCGCAATCCTGCCCCGCAACCCGACCCGCAGCGAATGCTTTTCTTTTTCTGCGCCCTCCCCTAATCTTCTCTGCAACCGCAAAGAAATGGGAGGTGTCACGAATGGCCGAGACGGACAAGCCGCTGCTGATCAAGCGCTATGCCAGCCGCCGCCTCTACAATACCGAAACCTCGGATTACGTGACGCTCGAGGACATCGCCGGCTTTATCCGCGCCGGGCGCGAGGTGCAGATCGTCGACCTGAAATCCGGCGACGACCTGACACGGCAATACCTGTTGCAGATCGTGGCCGAGCATGAATCCAAGGGCGAGAACGTCCTGCCGGTCGACGTGCTGACCGATCTGGTGCGCAGCTATGCCACCGGCATGCAGTCGGTGATGCCGCAATTCCTGGCCTCCAGCTTCGAGATGCTGCGGCAGAACCAGACCAAGATGATGGAAAACCTGGCCAACTTCCCCAACCCGATGGCCGCCGTGCCGGGGTTCGACGCGCTGCGCAAGCAGCAAGAGGCCTTTCTCAAGTCGCTGATGGGCGGCATGTCCGGCTGGGGCTCCTCCGGACCGGCGATGGAAGAGGCCGACCCCGCGGGCAAGGCCGACGACCTGGCCGAGATCAAGAAGCAACTGGCCGAATTGCAGTCAAAGCTGAACAAGCTCTGACCCATGGCTGAACAGGAAGGCCGCCTCACGCTCTGGGGAATCGAGGTCTTTCTGGCCGCGGCCGAAGAAGGCGCCATCTCTGCCGCGGCGCGGCGACTGGGCGTCAGCCCCTCGGCGGTCAGCCAGCAACTGACCGGGCTCGAGGCCGCGCTGGGCACCGCCCTTCTCGACCGCAGCACCCGGCCGATGACCATCACCCCGTCGGGGGCGATGTTCCGCCGCCACGCCCAGACCATCCTCAACGCCGCGCAAGAGGCGCAGGCCGAACTGGCCCATTCCGACCTGGCCGGGCTGACCACGCTGCGGCTGGGCATGATCGAGGATTTCGAGGCCGACGTGACGCCCCGCCTGCTCTCGGCCCTGGCCGAGGAACTGAAAGGATGCCGCTTCCTTCTGGAAACCGGCCCGTCGCACCGGCTGCTGGACCTCCCGGAAACCCGCGCCCTGGACATCGCCGTTGCCGCCGACACCGACACGCCGCCAGCCCAGGACCGGCACTGGCGCGAGGTGCATCCGATCCTGCGAGAGCCGTTCCTTGCCGTCTGCCCGCTGGGCCGCGCGCCCGAGGATCTGCCGCTGATCCAGTATACCGCGCGGCACCTGATGGGCCGGCAGGTGGCGGCGCATCTGGCCCGGCTGGGGCTGCAACCCGCCTCGCGGTTCGAGCTTGACAGCTATCACGCCATCCTGGCCATGGTGGCCGCCGGCGCCGGCTGGGCCATCCTGACGCCGCTTGCCCTGCATCAGGCCCGCCGCTTCCGCGCCGCGGTCGAGGTGCATCCCCTGCCCTTCGCCGCGCTGGACCGCACCCTGTCGCTCTCGGCGCGGGCGGGGCAGCTGCGCGAGGTGCCGGGCCAGATCGCCCAGCGCCTCAAGGGCCTGATCCAGGCCGAGGTGGTGCAACCGATGCGCGCCGCCTATCCGTTCATCGGCGACAGCCTGACCGTGCTTTAGCTCTTTACGTCCGCCGCCGCCGCCACGATGGCCCCGGCGATGAAATCCAGCTCCGCCCCGCTCAGCCGCGTCGGCAGCCGCACGTCGCAGGCCCGCATCAGCATGGCCCGCGTCTGCGGCAACTCGGGCAGATCGCCCAGGAACTGCCAGTTCCAGAAGGCCCGCGCATTGCCCTCGCTCAGCCCGAACACCTGAACCGAAACGCCCCGCGCCTTGGCCGCGTTCTGGAACGCCCGCGCCTCGGCATCGCTCCACTCCCCGGCCAGGTTGAACTGGATCGAATCCGGCGCGCGCTCTTCGGGGGCCAGCGGATCGGGCACCGCCAGGAACGGGCTCGCGTTCAGCTGCGCCGCCACATGGTCATGGTTGGCCCGGCCCTTTTCCACCCGCTCCGCCACCAGCGGCAATTGCGGCCGGATCACCGCCGCCGACAGGTTCTGCATCCGCAGGTTATAAAGCGGCAGCCGGTTCTGCCAATGCGCGCAGGAATTCTGCAGGCCCGGATGCTTCTTCCAGTTCTCCTCATAGGCGCCCGACATGATGATCGCCCGCGCCGCGATCTCGGGGTCGTCGGTCACCAGGATGCCGCCCTCGCCCGCGTTCACCAGCTTGTAGGACTGAAAGCTGAAGCAGCCGACCTTGCCGATGGTGCCGATCTTGCGGCCGCCCCAGACCGTGCCCAGGCTATGCGCCGCATCCTCGATCACCGGAATGCCGGCGGCATCGGCCAGCGCCATGATCGCATCCATGTCGCTGGTATGGCCGCGCATGTGGCTGATCATCACCGCATCCGCCCCCGGCAGCTTGGCGGCGAAATCCGCCATGTCCACCCTGTAGTTGTCGCCCACCTCGACCAGCACCGGCACGCAATCGGCATGCACCACCGACGACGGCACCGCGGCAAAGGTAAAGGCCGGGATCAGCACCCTGGCGCCCCGCGGCAGGTCCAGCGCCTTCAGCGACAAGAACAGCGCCGCCGAACAGGACGACACCGCCAGCGCATAACGCGCGCCCAGCAGTTCGGCGAATTCCTGTTCCAGCAGCGTCACCGGCGCGCCCGAGGCGGCCGTATAGCGGAACAGGTCGCCCGAGAGCAGCAGCCGGTCGATCTCGGCCCGCGCTGCCTCGGGGATGGATTCGGCGTCATAGACGTTGGGCGCTACGATCTGTCCGTCGGGTGCCATGTTCAGCTTTCCTGAAAGTATGCTTCAGGATCGGTGTAGACATCCCGCGCCCCCGGCGCCAGTGTCATTTGCCGCGACCGGCCTGTTTCCGCCCAAGAAACGCAGCGATCCCGCCAGGCAGCCCCGCCAGATCGTCCCGCCAGCCGATCAGGGTTTCAGCCCCGCCCTGGCCTCCAGCCGCTCCATCGCCTCGGTCAGCTCGTGCCAGGCGGTCCGCGCCATCGACCGGAAGGTATAGATCTCGAAGGCCTCGGCCCCGGTCCGCAGGATCATCGCCGACATGTGGTTCAGCCCGACCCGCGCCACCCGCCCCTCGGGAAAGGCCGCTGCCCGCAGGTCCAGCGCCACCAGCCGCGCCAGCACCGCCTCGGCGCCCGGCCCCGACAGGCTGACCCCCGCCCAGGCATCCGACTGGTCGGTGACGGCCGCCCCCTCGACCGGCACCGGCGCCACCCCGGCGACAAAGGCCTGCTCGCGCCCGGTCCAGAAGATACGGGCCGCGCCCTTGGCCGCCCATGTGCCGGGCTCGGGAAAGCCCAGGCCCAGCGCCTTCAACCCCCTGGCCGCCGCCCTGGCCCCGCCGGGATACAGCGCCACCGACCAGATCGGGCCGGGGTCCAGGGGCGCCAGCACCGCCCCCGCCAGCGTGACGGGCCGGGCCTCGCAGGCCGGTTTTGCAATCAGCTCAGGCACGCAGCTTCCCTCCCTCCGGATCGTGGAACATCGGGTTGCAGACCTCGCACAGGATGTCGATGCCGCGCAGGTGATCGACCAGCCGCACATGCTCGCCCAGCCTTGCGCGGCCGTTCAGCAAAAATCCCATGCCCAGCCAGGCCCCCAGCACCGGCGACCAGCACACGCTGGTGACATAGCCCTGGTCGTTCGCCCGTTCCACCGTTTCGCCCGGCCGGAACAGATGCGCCCCGGCGTTGATCGGCCCCGCGGCCTTCAGCCCGACCAGCTGCTCGCGTTCGGCCCCGTTCAGCCCCGGCCGCTGCGCCGCCGCCTTGCCGATGCAATCCTTCTTCGCCGACACCATCTTTTCCATGCCGATGTCAAAGGCGGTGACCCGGCCGTGGATCTCGGCATGGGTGATGAACCCCTTCTCGATCCGCAGCACGTTCAGCGCCTCCATGCCATAGGGGCCGCCCCCCATGGTCTCGGCCCGCGCCAGCAGGTCACGGAACAGCGCCTCGCCATAGCGGCTGGGCACCGCGATCTCATAGCCCTCCTCGCCGCTGAACGAGATGCGGAACAGCCGCGCCTCGACCCCGCCCAGGGCAACCGGCATCACCCCCATGAAGGGCAACTCGACCGGCGCATCCAGGACCGAGTTCAACAGCGCCCGCGCCTTCGGCCCCGCCACGGCGAATTGCGCCCAGGCCTCGGTCACCGAAATGAACCGCAGCTTCCAGTCGGCGCAGAACGCCTGATGCACGAAATCCAGATGCCGCATCACCAGACCGGCGGCGGCGGTGGTCGTCGTCATCAGGAAATGGTCCTCGGCCAGCCGCGCCGTGGTGCCGTCATCCAGCACCATCCCGTCCTCGCGCAGCATCAGCCCATAGCGCGCCCGGCCCACCGGCAGCGTGCTGAAAGTGTTGGCATAGACCAGGTCCAGGAACCGCGCCGCATCCGGCCCCTGGATGTCGATCTTGCCCAGGGTCGAGACATCGGCCACGCCGACGCTGTCGCGCACCATCAGCACCTCGCGGTCGCAGGCCTCGCGCCAGGTGGTCTCGCCGGGCCTGGGGAAATAGCTCGGCCGGTACCACAGCCCCGCCTCGATCATCGGCGCGCCCCGGTCGCGGCTGGCCTGGTCGCTGGTCATGAACCGCTGCGGCGCAAACCCCATGCCGCGCCCGCCCGCGCCCATCGCCGCGATCGACACCGGCACATAGGGCGGCCGGAACGTCGTGACCCCGGTCTCGGGCACGCTGCGGCCGGTGGCATCGGCCAGCACCGCCAGCGCGGCGACGTTGGAATTCTTGCCCTGGTCCGGCGCCATGCCCTGCGTGGTATAGCGCTTCATATGCTCGACGCTGCGGTAATTCTCCTGCGCGGCCAGCTTCACGTCCTTGGTGGTCACGTCATTGGCAAAGTCCAGCCAGGCCCGGCCCTTGCCGGCCACCGACCACAGCGCGGCGATCCGGTAGGGCGCATCCTCGGCCGCCGGCAGTGCTGCCTGCGCCACCTTGCGGCCCAGCGCCTTCAGCGCCGCCTCGGCCCCCGCCTTGCCGCTGGCCAGCGCGCCATGGGTCGACAGGTTGCCGTCGGCCGCCCCCACCGCCGCCAGCCCCGGCACCGCCCCTTCCATCGGCACAAAAGCCGCCAGGTCCTCGGACCAGCGCGGCCTGCCGTTCATGTGGCAGGTCAGGTGCAGGCTGGGGTTCCAGCCGCCCGACATCGCCAGGCAATCGGTCTCGACGCGGAACTCGTCGCTGCCCCGGCGCACGGTGATCTCGCGCAGGCCATGGCGGCCGCGGCTGCCCACCACCTCGGCACCCAGATGCACCGGGCAATCCTCCAGGCTGCTGGCATCGGGGCGCGGGTCGATGATCGCGGCCACCTCGACACCGGCCGCCATCAGCTCGCGCGCGGTGGCCCGCGCCGCATCGGTATTGGCAAACAGCGTCACCCGCCTGCCCGCCGCGACGCCGAACCGGTTCAGATAGGTCCGCACCGCGCCCGCCATCATGATGCCGGGCCGGTCGTTCATCGGAAAGGCGATCGGCCGCTCCAGCGCGCCCGCCGCCAGGATCGCCCGCCCTGCCACGATGCGCCAGAAACACTCGCGCGGCAGGTTGGGCCGCGCCGCCTTGTGCAGCCCCACCCGTTCCAGCGCGCCATAGGTGCCGTGGTCATAGGCCCCCGTCACCGTGGTCCGGGTCATGATCCGCACATTCGGCAGGCTGCGCAGCTCTGCCTCGACCCCGGCCGCCCAGATCGCCGCCGGCTCGCCGCCGATCACGCCGCCATCCGACACCAGCCGCCCGCCCAGGAGCGGCTGCTCCTCGGCCAGGATCACGTCGGCCCCCGACCGCGCCGCCACCAGCGCCGTCATCAGCCCGGCGGGACCGGCCCCGATCACCAGCAGGTCGCAAAAGGCATGCGCCTTCTCATAGACGCCTTCGTCATGCCGCCCCGACAGCCGCCCCAGCCCCGCCGCACGGCGGATCGCCGGCTCATACAGCTTTTCCCAAAAGGCACGCGGCCACATGAAGGTCTTGTAATAGAACCCCGCCGACAGGAACGGCGAGACCAGGTCGTTCACCGCCAGCAGGTCATGCCGCAGCGACCCCAGCCGGTTCTGGCTGCGCGCCTCCAGCCCGTCGAACAGCTCCTGCATGGTGGCGCGCACGTTCGGCGTCTGGTTCGACTTGCCGATCACCTCGACCAGCGCGTTCGGCTCTTCCGAGCCGGCGGTCAGCACGCCGCGCGGCCGGTGATACTTGAAGCTGCGCCCCACCAGCCGCACGCCATTGGCCAACAGCGCCGAGGCCAGCGTGTCCCCCCTGAACCCCTCATACTCGCGCCCGTCGAACCGGAACCGCAGCGGCTTGTTGCGGTCGACGATGCCCCTGCCCTCAACCCTCATCGCGCCCCTCATTTCGCCTCGCGCCCCGCCACCAGTTCGACGGCCGAGATTTCATGCGTCACCGTGTTGCGGGTCACGCGCAGCCACTGCGCGCAGCCCTGCTCGTGATACCACAGGTCCCGCGCCTCGCCCGCCGGGTTGTCGCGGTTGTGCAGATAGTCGTCCCAGGCCGCGGGCGCGGCATCGGCGGCCGGCCGGTCCAGGTAGTCCTCCGCGCCGTAGTAATAAAACTCCCGCCGGTCGCGGTCGCCGCAAAGGGGGCATTTCAGGCGCATCTGGGGCTCTCCTTCCGGGCCGGGGCAAAGGGGCGCTGCCCCTCGCGCTTCGCGCTCACCCCGGGATATTTCCGGACAGATGAAAGCACTGCCGGTTTCATCTGTCTGAAAATATCCCCGCCGGAGGCATCCGACAGCAATGCTGGGCGCGTCATCCCCGGCCTCTCAATGCAGGTTGTGCTGGGAACCGGTGCCTTCTTCGTCGAGAAGATGGCCGGTCGCGAAACGGTCAAGGCGGAAGCGGCGGGCCACCTCGTGCGGCTGGTCGGTGGCCATCAGATGCGCCATGCACCAGCCACTGGCCGGACCCGCCTTGAAGCCGCCGTAGTTCCAGCCGCAGTCGAGGTAGAGCCCCTCGACATGGGTCCTGTCGATGATGGGGCTGCCGTCGGGCGACATGTCCATGATGCCGCCCCAGCTGCGCAAGACCTTGGCCCGGCCGATCATCGGCATCAGCGTCATCCCCGCCTCCATCACATGTTCCACCATCGGCAGGTTGCCGCGCGCGGCATAGCTGGCGTAGAAATCCAGGTCGCCGCCAAAGACCAGCCCGCCCTTGTCGGACTGGCTGATGTAGAAATGCCCCATGCCAAAGCTGACGACATGGTGGATCACCGGCTTCAGCCCCTCGGTGACAAAGGCTTGCAGGATATGGCTCTCGATCGGCAGCCGCATCCCGGCCATGGCGGCGACCTGGCTTGACCGGCCCGCCACCACGATCCCCACCTTCTTCGCCCGGATCGGCCCGCGCGTGGTCTGCACGCCCACGACCTTGCCATTGGCCACGTCGATGCCCGTCACCTCGCAATTCTGGATCAGGTCGACGCCGCGCCGGTCGGCGCCCCGCGCATAGCCCCAGGCCACGGCATCATGCCGGGCCGAGCCGCCGCGCGGATGCAGAAGCCCGCCATAGATCGGAAAGCGGGTCTGCTCGAAATCCAGATAGGGCAGATGCTCGCGCACGCCCTCGCGGTCCAAAAGGATCGCGTCGTCGCCCTGGTTGATCATCGCATTGCCGCGCCGGGCAAAGGCATCGCGCTGGCCGTCGCTGTGGAACAGGTTGATCAGTCCGCGCTGGCTGTGCATCACGTTGTAGTTCAGCTCGGCCTCGAGACCCTCCCACAGCTTCAGGCTGTGGCTGTAGAATTCGCTGTTGCCCGGCAGGAAATAGTTGGCCCGCACGATCGTGGTGTTGCGCCCGACGTTGCCGCCGCCCAGCCAGCCCTTTTCCAGGACCGCGACATTGGTCAGGCCATGGTTCTTCGCCAGGTAATAGGCCGTCGCCAGCCCGTGCCCGCCGCCGCCGATCACGATGGCATCGTATTCCGCCTTGGGCGCGGGGTCGCGCCAGGCCGGTTTCCAGCCCTTGTTGCCGAACAGCCCTTCGGTGATGACCCGCAAACCGGAATAACGCATGGATCGCCCTTTCCCACTCAGGTCATCAAACCGGGACCGGACGGCATATTCAAGGGACCACGCAGTTTTCCTGCGCTACGGGCGACAGGCGGGGTCGTTTTTCGGCGCTTCGCCCGCCCCCGCCCCCTGCATGGCATCGGGCCCGGGGCGCGCGCGCTTGCGCATCCCGGGCCTGGTTTCGTCTGGCGGCAGGGTCGGTTATTCGACCAGCTTGAAATACTCGGCGTGGAAATTGTCTTCCATGCCCGACCCGCAATAGCCCATCGACATGTTCGAGGTGCCCGAGATCGTGCCGCCCGCCACCATGGCCGCGCCCTGGATGCCATCGGCATTGGCCGCGAATTCGATATCGTTCTTGGCCAGGATCTGCCCGTTGTACATCTCCAGCGCCGAGGCCACCTTGACCGAACCCATGGTCAACAGCTGGGCACCGCCGCCTTCGGCGCAGTTGTCCTTCTTGCCCACCCGCAGCCCCGAGGGCGCATTCAGCGAATCCGCGCTGGTGTTGGTGGTGGCGATGATCGCATCTTCCATCGCGACGCCCTGGCTGAACTTGATCTCGCAATTGGTGACCAGCACCACCTTGCTCATCAGCACGTTGTTGTCGATGGTCATCCGCTTGTTGCCATTGCAGGTATAGGTATGGATCCGGCCGGGCAGCAGCATCGCCTGCGTCACCGTGGTGCCGGCCAGCGGCACGGGCACCTGGCTGGTGATGTAATCCGGCACATAGCGCGGATCATAGCTGGCGATGCCATTGATGATGTCCTGGATCCGGTCGACGACGCGGATGTTCCAGCCGCCCTCGCGCAGCGCCTCGCTCAGGCCGGTGTTTGTCTTGTAGCCCGAATTCGGCAATTCCAGGTCGTCCAGGTCGGGCATCGAAACCACGGTCCCCGGCTCGAAATAGTTGTTCGAGTTCAGCGAGACATAGTTGTTCGAGTGAACGCAGAACCCATCGTGGAAGCTGTTGTTGGACTGGATGTCCACTACGTCCTCGGCGACGAATCCCTCGCGCAGGCAGGTCGGGTGATAGGTCACATAGGTGGCCTTGTTGATCACGTCCCAGCTGTCCATGCCGACGAACTGCAGCAGAAAGACCGGCACCGGGTTGGTGTTGGCGCTGGTCTGGCGTGCCGTCACCTGCACCGCCGAACGCGACGATGCGCGCGGGGTAAAGGTGCGGGTCACTTCGTTCCAGTCGCCAAAGACGATGTCCGAGGTCGTCAGCGTCACGCCGTGGTCCTGCGACGGCAGGTTCTTTTCCGCCATGGCCAGCGCCGCCAGCTTGGCGTCCTCGGCATTGGCCGTATCGCGCTTCAGCAGCGCGGCATGGGCGGCGGCATCGGCCGTCACCTGCAGGTTGGTCCGCGCCGTCATCACGTTGCTGACGTCGATCGCATAGCCGCCCAGCATGGCCATCGCCGCCAGCGTCAGCAGCGAATAGGCCGTGCCTGCGCCATCCTCGTTGCGCAGGAAATTCCGTAACAGGGGCAAATGATCCAAATCAACCATGGTGTTCAAGCCTCCAGCATATGCTCGGCCGACACCGTCAAGGTGACCGAACCAAGGAACCCATAGGAAATGTTGCCGACCAGATCCGAAGCCGGAATCTGCACGACGGTCTTTACTGCCCCCTCGAAGATCTGGGTATCGACGGTGGCATGCGGCGCCACGTCGCTGATTCTTGCGATCACGTAATCTTCTGTTTCCTGAACCTCGCGGAACCGGCCGATCGACATGGCCCGGTTGGCGTCCTGCACGATTCGCAGGACCTCGGCCTTGCGGCCAAAGGCGATCGAGGCCTGGGCGATGATGCACAGCAAGGCCACGAAAACCGGCATCCACAGCACGGCTTCGATGGTTACACTGCCATTTTCCTGGCGCAGGAACCCGCGGGCCCTGGATCTGACTCGCAACATGGTCGCTGTCCTCTCCGGATATTCTTCCGTTCAGGACAACAGGGTTAAGAAACGGTCATGGCGAAATAGGGTCGCGGATCGGGTCCGGCCCGCAACCGCAAGGGTGAACTACGCGCGCCTACGCGCGCGCGGTCTCTATAGCAGGGCCACGGACCCCGCCTGCCGGGGCGCCGTCACAGCCCCTTGCTGCGGTAGGTCTTGGCCACCCGGTCGATCGCCACGATATAGGCCGCCGTGCGCAGGTCGGTCACGTCGTTGCGGCCGTGCCAGACCTCGCGCATCGACTGATAGGCGGTGCGCATCGTGTCATCCAGCCCCGAGCGCACCAGCGCCAGCTCGTCCGACCCCATCAGGAATTTCTCCTTGAAGTCGTCGGCCAGCGTCCAGCCCAGCCCCTTGTCGGCCGACAACCGCTCCAGCTCCTCGACGATCAGCCGCGACCGGCCTTCCTCGGCCCGGCGCTGCATCCGGCCGAAGCGGATATGGCTCAGGTTCTTGACCCACTCGAAATAGCTGACCGTGACCCCGCCGGCATTGGCATACATGTCGGGGATGATCACCTTGCCCTTCTCGCGCAGGATCTCGTCGGCGCCAAAGGTGATCGGGCCGTTCGCCGCCTCGATGATCAGCGGCGCCCGGATCTGGTCGGCATTGCCCTTGTGGATCACCGCCTCCATCGCCGCCGGCACCAGGATGTCGCAATCGCCTTCCAGCGCCCTCGCCCCCTCGGCCAGATACTTGCCGCCGGGGTATTTCGCCACCAGCCCGTCGTGGCGGTTCATCCATTGCCGCAGGTCCTCGATATCCAGGCCCTCGGGGTTCAGCACCGCGCCGTCGCGCTCGATCACGCCGACGACGCGGCAGCCATCCTCCTCCGACAGGAACTTCGCCGCGTGATACCCGACGTTGCCCAGGCCCTGCACGATGACGCGCTTGCCCTCCAGCCCGCCGGACAGCCCCGCCTTGGCCACGTCATCGCCATGGCGAAAGAACTCGCGCAGCGCGAACTGCACGCCGCGGCCCGTCGCCTCGACCCGGCCCTGGATGCCGCCAGCATGCGGCGGCTTGCCGGTGACGCAGGCCTTGGCATTGATGTCGGTGGTGTTCATCCGCGCATACTGGTCGGCGATCCAGGCCATCTCGCGCTCGCCCGTGCCCATGTCGGGGGCGGGCACGTTCTGCGCCGGATGGATCAGGTCGCGCTTGATCAGCTCATAGGCGAAGCGGCGGGTGATCAGCTCCAGCTCATGTTCGTCCCAGGCACGCGGATCGACACAGAGCCCGCCTTTCGAGCCGCCGAACGGCGCCTCGACCAGCGCGCATTTGTAGGTCATCAGCGCCGCCAGCGCCTCGACCTCGTCCTGGTTCACGCTCATCGCATAGCGGATGCCGCCCTTGACCGGCTCCATATGCTCTGAATGCACGCTGCGATAGCCGGTAAAGGTTTCGATCTTGCCGCGCAGCCGCACGCCGAACCGCACCGTATAGGTCGAGTTGCAGACCCGGATCTTCTGCTCCAGTCCGGGGCTCAGATCCATCAGCCGCACCGCGCGGTCGAACATCAGATCGACCGAGTCCCGAAAACCCGGTTCGCCTTTCACATTCATTCCATTTTCCTCCCGTTTTCCGCCGTTCGGGATGGGCCATCCGACGGCGGCACCGGCAGTCTAGCGGCCCCCTGTCACAAATGCACCGGCGTAAAAGCCCGCGCCAACCGCCGCCGCAGGCATTTCATCGCCCCCGCCCGGCAGAATGCGCGCCGAATCACGCTGTCAAACCCTAAGGTGAATTCATCACGGGACAACTATCGCTAAGGTTGCAAAACCCGTTTCGCCGCCCCCGATCAATCCATCGCAACCGCCCGAACCGTTTCCAAACCACGGGAATGTCGGCCAGTTGGCCAGAGTTTGCCACAATTCCGCCGGATCACACCCGCTATCTGGCAGCGGGACAGCCTGTCCGGCGCGACGGGTATGACGAGAACGAGTTAGGGCAAGAACCATGCTGATGCAGCGTCTGACGACGAACCGGCCAAAACAGGGCAAGGTCGCCTCCTTCCTGCGGGAAGAAAGTGGCGTCATGGCCCCGCACATGTTGATCTTCTTCTTCATCATGCTGCTGGTGGGGGGCCTCGCGGTCGACCTGATGCGCTTTGAAACCAGGCGGGTCGAGTTGCAGAACACCATGGACCGCGCCACCCTGGCCGCCGCCAGCCTTGAAAACCTCCTGGTGCCGCAGGACGTGGTCCGCAGCTATTTCGAAGCCGCCGGCCTGCTGGAAAACCTGGATGGCGTCACCGTGACCGAGGCGATGAATTCGCGCACGGTCTCGGCCACGGCGACGGTGCGTTCGGACAACTACTTCATGTCCATGATGGACACGCCCTACCTTGAGGCGCTGAACACCTCCGAGGCCGAACAGCGCGTCTCCAACGTCGAGATCGCGATGGTGCTGGACGTGTCCGGCTCGATGCAGAACACCCCCAGCCGCATCGCCAACCTCAAGATCGCGGCCAAGGATTTCATCGACACCGTGCTGGACCAGGACACCGACAACAAGATCTCGATCTCGATCGTGCCCTACAACGGCCAGGTCAACCTGGGGCCGAACCTGTTCTCGAAATTCACCGTGACCCAGACCCACGGCACGCCGAATTCCTATTGCATCGACCTGCCCACCTCGACCTACAGCAGCACCTCGGTCTCGCGCAGCACGCCCTTCCCGCAGACGCCGCATGTCGACAGCTGGTCCTCGACCTCGACCTCGAACAGCTATTCCACGCTGGCCGGCCCGACCTATTCCAACGGCCTCTACTCGAACATGTGGTGCCAGCCGAACGCGGCCAACTACGTCGTGGTGCATGGCAACAACCGCAACCAGCTCAAGAACGCCATCGGCGGCCTGGTGGCCGTGGGCGCGACCTCGATCGACCTTGGCATGAAATGGGGCTCGATGCTGCTTGACCCCAGCTCGCAGTCGATCGTGTCCGAACTGGCCGGGTCCGGCCAGGTGCCCAGCTATTTCTCCAGCCGCCCGGCCAGCTTCAACGACAATGACACCATGAAGGTCATCGTGCTGATGACGGACGGCGAGAACTTTACCCAGGAACGCCACAACCCCACCGAATACCGCACCGGCCAGGCGCCGATCTGGCGCTCGAACGGCGACGGCATGCTGTCGGTCTACCACAACCGCTCCAACACCAGCTACGACTACTGGGTGCCGCATCGCAGCGAATGGCGCACCGCGCCGTGGAACTCGGGCTCGGGGACCACGCGGCTGAACTGGAACCAGGTCTGGGCCATCGCCCGCACCAACTGGGTCGCCTGGCAGCTTTTCGCCCGCCCGCTCGGCGGCGGCTCCAGCAGCCTGCGCAGCGACTACTACAACACCTGGCGCGACAACTTCCGCAGCTACACCGACGTGACCGAGATGAACTCGCGCCTCGACCAGCTGTGCGAAGAGGCGAAATCCAAGGGCATCCTGGTCTATGGCATCGCCTTCGAGGCCCCGACGAACGGCCAGACCGCGATCCAGGAATGCGCCTCCTCGCCCTCGTCGACCTATTTCTTCAACGCCCAGGGCTCGGAAATCCAGACCTCGTTCGACCTGATCGCCTCGAACCTCAGCCAGCTGAGGCTCACGCAATGATCCGCCTCCTCCGCTCCCGCATCTTCCGCGCCTTCCGGCGGCAGGACGGCACCGCGACGATCGAATTCGTCCTGATGGTTCCGATCGTCCTGACCATCTTCATGGCCTCGATCGAAGCCGGCTTCTACATGACCAAGCATGTGATGATGGAACGCGGCCTCGACATCGTCATGCGCGACCTGCGGCTGGGCAAGCTGGGCGCGGTCGACCACAACAGCCTGCGGCAAAAGATCTGCGCCGCCAGCCTGATCATGTCGGACTGCGAAAGCATCCTCAAGGTCGAGATGCGCCCGGTCTCGACCGCGACCTTCGAGATGCCGTCGACGCCCGCCACCTGCATCGACCGCGGCGAAGAGACCGAACCCTGACCGAATTCCGGCCCGGCGGCTCGAACGAGATCATGATCGTGCGCGTCTGCGCCGTCCAGGACCCGTTCTTCCCCACCACCGGCCTCGGCCTGCAACTCAAGGCCGACGCAGAGGGCGGCTACCAGCTGATCGCCGCCTCGGTCTTCGTGAACGAACCGCGCTGAGCGACGAGGAGTAACCCCATGTCCCCCCTCCCCCGCCTCCGCCGTTTCCGCGATGACGAAGATGGCCTGGTGCTGGCCGAATTCCTGATCATGCTGCCGCTGCTGATCTGGACCTTCATGGCGCTGTTCATCTACTGGGATGCCTTCCGCACCATCAACCAGGCGCAGAAGGCCGCCTATGCGGTCTCCGACCTGATCTCGCGGCAAAGCCAGATCGACATGACCTTCGTCAACGGCATGCAGACCGTGACCGAATACCTGCTCAGCAACTCGCCCGATGTCGAGCTGCGCATCACCTCGGTCGAATACGACCAGGAAACCGACAAGATGTATACCGTCTTCTCGCGCTCGCCGGGCAACAGGATGCCGCAACTGACCGATCCTGACCTGAACACGCCGCACTTCCGCGACCGCATCCCGGTCATGGCCGACAACAGCACCGTGATCATCGTCGAAAGCGAGGTCGCCTATGAACCGGCGCTGAATGTCGGCATCGTGTCGCAGGACATCGGCAATTTCATCGTCACCCGGCCGCGCTATGAAATCAAGATCTGCCTGGTCGGCGCCCCCTGCCCCTCGCAGCTCTGATCCCGGCCCGCCTCTCCGACAGACCTGCGCCGCCGGCTCTTTCGCCCGGCGGCGCGCGCGGCTAGACTTCGCTCCGAACTCCAGCCGGACCCGCCATGCGCCCCAGCCTTCTTGCCGCCCCCTTCGCCGCTCTCGCGCTCTTGCTGGCGGCCTGCGCCGATATTCCGGCGGTCGACGCCTTTCCCCCCGGCGAACGGGCCGAGGCGCCGGCGCTATTGCCGCTGGACCAGCTGCTTGCCCAGGCCGGGCAACCCTCGACCGTGGCGGCCCGCAGCGCCGGCCTTGCCGCCCGCGCCGCCCGGCTGCGCGCCCGCGCCGCGCTGATGCGCGGGCCGGTGCATGACCCGGCGACGCGCGCGCGGCTGGCGCAGGCCATCGCCCAGGGCCGCGCCTGAGCCGCCCCCGCGCCGCTTGCCCGCATTGCGAAGCCCGCTCCGAACCGCTAACAGCTTGGCCAAGCTCAGCCGCCGTCCAAGAGGTTCCTCATGCCATCCGCCCCCCTTCGCCTTGGTCTTGCCGGTCTGGGCACCGTCGGCATCGGCGTGGTCAAGATCATCCAGGCCGAGGCCGAGCTGATCGCCGCCCGCGCCGGCCGGCCCGTGGTCATCACCGCCGTTTCCGCCCGCGATCCGAAAAAGAACCGCGATGCCGACCTGTCGGGCTATGCCTGGGAAACCGATCCCGTGGCGCTGGCCACCCGCCCCGACATCGATCTTTTCGTCGAGGTCATGGGCGGCCACGAAGGCGCGGCCAAGGCCGCGACCGAGGCCGCTCTGGCCGCCGGCAAGGACGTGGTCACCGCCAACAAGGCGCTTCTGGCCCATCACGGCCAGGCCCTGGCCGAGGCCGCCGAGGCCAGGGGCGCCGTCATCCGCTATGAGGCCGCCGTCGCCGGTGGCATCCCCGTGATCAAGGCCCTGACCGAAGGTCTGGCCGGCAACCGCATCCGCCGCGTCATGGGGGTGATGAACGGCTCGTGCAACTACATCCTGACCCGGATGCAGGCCGAGAACCTGCCCTATGAAACCGTGTTCGAAGAGGCCCGGCAACTGGGCTATCTCGAGGCCGATCCCAACCTTGACGTTGGCGGCATCGACGCGGGGCATAAGCTCTCCATCCTCGCCGCCATCGCCTTTGGCACCCGCGTCGCCTTTGACGACGTGGAACTGGAAGGCATCGGCAATGTCTCGATCGACGACATCCGCCTGGCCGAGGACATGGGCTACCGCATCAAGCTTCTGGGCGTGGCGCAGATGACCGGCCGCGGGCTGGAACAGCGCATGACGCCCTGCCTCGTCCCTTCGGCCAGCCCGCTGGGCCAGTTGCAGGGCGGCACCAACATGGTCGTGCTGGAAGGCGACCAGGTCGGCCAGATCGTGCTGCGCGGCCCCGGCGCCGGCATGGGCCCCACCGCCAGCGCGGTGATGGGCGACGTGATCGACATCGCCCGCGGCCTGCGCATCCCCACCTTTGGCGTCCCCGCCGACCGGCTGACCCGCGCCCAGCCCGCCCGCGCCGCCACGCCCGCGCCCTATTACCTGCGGATGACGCTGGTCGACAAACCCGGCGCGCTGGCCAAGATCGCCACCTGCCTGGGCGATGCCGGCGTCTCGATCGACCAGATGCGCCAGTATGGCCACCAGTGGCGCCAATGCGCCCGTCCTGATCGTCACCCACAAGGCCGCGCCCGACGACGTCGCCCACGCCATGACCCGCTTTGCCGCCACCGGCGTGCTGGTCGGCGCCCCCGTGGCGATCCGCATCGAGGAAGTCTGACCTCGTTAGCGTCACCAGCCTTGCGGCCCCCGCCCCAGCCCGGCTATGGGTCGGGAAACGCCAGAAGGGACAGCATCATGGCCGACGCCTCCGAATTCCACGACCGCCTGCTTTCGCTGGGCCTGGCCCGCGTGTCCGAAGCGGCCGCCCTGGCCAGCGCGCGGCTGATCGGCCGCGGCGACGAAAAGGCCGCCGACCAGGCCGCCGTCAACGCCATGCGCGACCAGCTGAACCTCTTGGAAATCAAAGGCGTCGTGGTCATCGGCGAGGGCGAGCGCGACGAGGCCCCCATGCTCTACATCGGCGAAGAGGTCGGCACCGGCCAGGGCCCCGCCGTCGACATCGCGCTCGACCCGCTGGAAGGCACCACCCTGACCGCCAAGGACATGCCGAACGCGCTGACCGTCATCGCCATGGCCCCGCGCGGCACCCTCCTGCACGCCCCCGACGTCTACATGGAAAAACTGGCCATCGGCCCCGGCTACAAGACCGGCGTCGTCACCATGACCATGACGCCGTCCGAGCGCGTCTCGGCCCTTGCCGCCGCCAAGGGCGTCTCCACCGAGAACATCACCGTCTGCGTCCTCGAACGCCCCCGCCACGAAGACCTGATCCGCGAACTCCGCTCCACCGGCGCCTCGATCCGGCTGATCACCGATGGCGACGTGGCCGGCGTCATGCATTGCGCCGAACCCGAAGTGACCGGCATCGACATGTACATGGGCTCTGGCGGCGCCCCCGAAGGCGTGCTGGCCGCCGCCGCGCTGAAATGCATGGGCGGCCAGTTCTTTGGCAAGCTCCTGTTCCGCAACGACGACGAACGCGCCCGCGCCCGCAAGGCCGGCATCACCAATTTCGACCGCGTCTACACCCGCGACGATCTGGTGCGCGGCGACGTGATCTTTGCCGCCACCGGCGTCACCAACGGCTCGCTTCTGGCCGGCATCCGGCGCGAACCCGGCTGGGTCACCACCGAAACCCTGCTGATGCGCTCGAAAACCGGGTCGGTCCGCCGGATGACCTACCGCAGCCCGATGCGCTGAGCCGCCTCACGCCGCCTGCAGATCGGCCTCGGCCTTCGCCTTTGCCGCCAGAAAGGCGACAAAGGTCCTGACCCGCGCCGCGATCAGCCGGTTGTCGGGATAGACCGCATGCAGCGGCACCGGCCGGCCCTGCCACTCGGTCAACACCGGCTGCAACCGCCCCTCGCGCAGGTCGTGGCCGATGATGAACGCCGGCAGCTGCACCACCCCCGCCCCCTCCAGCGCCGCCGATCGCAGCGCCCAGCCGTCCGACAGCTCCAGCCGGGGCGACACCGGCACATCCACCCGCTCCTGCCCGCGCAGAAAGCTCCAGCTGCGCCCCTGCCGCAGCGCCGCGAAATGCAGCAGGTCATGCCCCACCAGGTCCATCGGCGCCTGCGGCACACCCCGCTGCGCCAGGTAATCCGCCCGCGCGCAGGCGATCAGCCGCGACTGGCCCAGCGCGCGGGTGACCAGGTTCTCGCCCACCGCCAGCGTGCCGCGGATCGCCAGGTCGAACCGGCTCTCGATCAGGTTCCGCGGCGCGTTCGACAATTCCATCTCGATCGAGATCCCCGGATGCAGCCGCAGGAACTCGGCCACCCAGGGCACCAGGAACCGCATCGCCAGGTCCGGCGGCGCCGTCACCCGCAGCCGCCCCTCCGGCGCGGAATGTTCCGCCCGCGCCGCCCGCTCTGCCTCGGCCACCCGCCCCGGCAGATCGTCCAGCCGCGCCCGGAACGCCTCGCCCGCCGGCGTCAGCCGCACGTTGCGGGTTGACCGGTGCAAGAGCCGCACCCCCAGCCGCGCCTCCAGCTCGGCCACCTGCGCGCTGACCGTCGCCCGCGTCAGCCCCATCGCCGCCGCCCCGGCGGTAAAGCTCTGATGCTCGGCCACAGCCAGAAAAGCCGCCAGCCCGTGCAGCGGATCCACCGTCTTCATTCGTCAAATCATCCAGACAATCTTGTCAGGTCCACCCGGATTATCATGCCCGGTTTCGCGCAGTATACACCAGTCCCACGAAATCATTCATCCAACATTCGATTTTTCGGAGATCTGACATGACACCGTTTGACCAGGCTGCATTTTCCGTTTCCGGCGCAGGGACAGAGGCCCTCGCTTTCGGCCGCCACATCATCCGCATTGCCGCGGAACAGACCGGCGGGCGCCTCGGCTGCTTTGAATCCGAGGTTCCCGCCGGTGAAGGCACGCCCTTCCATGTACATGAAAAGGAAGACGAATTCTTCCAGATCCTCGACGGCCACTTTGCCTTCTGGTGCAAGGATGCACGGGTCGAGCTGACCACGGGCGGCGTGATCTGCGTGCCGCGCGGCGCCGTCCACCGTTTTGAGAACATCGGGCCGGGCACCGGGCGGATGCTGGTGGTGGTGACGCCTGGCGGGTTCGAGGGGTTCTTCCCCGCCGTCGCCGCCCGGACCGAACCTTCCGTCGACGAGATTTGCCAGATCGGCGAACGTTTCAACCTGCGTTTCGTGTTCGACGCGGCCGTTGCCGCCTGACCCTGCCTTTCGCGCCCGGCCCGCCGGTCGGGCGCGTCCCCAGCATCGGAGACGCCATGACCTTTCCCCGCCTTACCCCCTCCCGCCTCTCGTTCGCCGGCCTTCTGGCCGGCCTCCTGTCCCAGCCGGCCCTGGCCGATGCGGTCGTCGACCGTGGTGAATATCTCGTCACCATCATGGGCTGCACCGACTGTCACACCCCCGGCCATTTCCTCGGCCAGCCCGACATGGCCCGCTATCTCGGCGGCTCCGATGTCGGCTTCGAGATCCCCGGCCTCGGCACCTTTCATGGCCCGAACCTGACGCCCGATGCCACCGGCCTCGGCGGCTGGAGCGCGCAGGACATCGTGGCCGCCATCCGCACCGGCCAGCGCCCCGATGGCAGCCAGCTTGCCCCCGCCATGCCCTGGATGGGCTATGCCGCGCTCAGCGACGACGACGCCCTCGCCATCGCCGCCTTCCTGCAATCGCTGCCGCCGGTCGCCAACGACGTGCCCGGCCCCTTCGCCGCAGGGCAGGCGACGGGCGGCTTCGTGATGAAGGTCGTCGCCCCCTGACCCGCCGGACCGGGGCCGCGCGCCCCGTCCCGCCCATCCCCGTTTCCCAGCAAGGCGCGCACTCCGATGGGGTGACGCGCCTGGCCTTTCCCGGCCTTTCCCGGCCCGCCAAAGCCCCGCCGGATAGGACCGGGGACGATGACCCAGGCAGGCAAACCTTAACGAAAGGTAAATTCGGACAAGTCAACCCATTGAAATCATTACACCCATACCCCCGTCCCAGCGTGGGACGCTTCCCAAGGCCCTTGCGGCCTTGGCCCGTCTCTGGCACCCCTGCCCCATGCAGCCCGCCTTCCTCTCCGTCACCGCCTCGCTGACCGGCCGCCGCTGGGTCGGCCCAGATCCCGCCCAGGACCGGCTGGCCGAGGCCATGGCCCAGGACACCCGCCTGCCCCTGCCGCTCTGCCGCATCCTGGTCGCCCGTGGCATCGCCCCCGCCGATGCCGCCGGTTTCCTGGCGCCGACACTGAAGGACCTGCTCCCCGACCCGCGCGCCCTGCGCGACATGGAAAAGGCCGCCGCCCGCTTTCTCGCCGCCCTGTCCCGCCGCGAACGCATCGCCATCTTCGCCGATTACGACGTCGACGGCGGCGCCTCCGCCGCGCTCCTGCTGACCTGGCTGCGCGCCATGGGACATGAGGCCACGCTCTACATCCCCGACCGCATCGACGAAGGCTACGGCCCCAACGTGCCGGCCATGCAGGCGCTTGCCGCCAACCATTCCCTCATCCTCTGCGTCGACTGCGGCACCCTGTCCCACGACCCGGTCGCCGCCGCCGCCCCCGCCGAGGTCGTGATCCTCGACCACCACCTGGCCACCGAAACGCTGCCCGCCGCGCACGCCGTGGTGAACCCCAACCGCCAGGACGAAGACGGCAGCCTGGCCCACCTCTGCGCCGCCTCGGTCGTCTTCCTGATGCTGGTCGAGGCGAACCGCCAGCTGCGCACCCAGGGCAGCAGCGGCCCCGACCTGATGGCACTGCTCGACCTTGTGGCGCTGGCCACCGTCGCCGACGTCGCCCCCCTGGTCGGCGTCAACCGCGCCTTCGTCCGCCAGGGCCTGAAGGTCATGGCCCGCCGCGAACGCCCCGGCCTGCGCGCCCTCTCCGACATCGCCCGCATGGACACCGCTCCCACGGCCTATTCGCTGGGCTTCCTGCTCGGCCCCCGGGTCAACGCCGGCGGCCGCATCGGCCAGGCCGATCTGGGCGCCCGCCTCTTGGCCACCGCCGACCCGCGCGAGGCCGAAGCCCTGGCCGCCCGGCTGGACCAGCTGAACGCCGAACGCCGCGAGATCACCGAACGGGTGCGCGAAGAGGCCCTGGCCCAGGCCGAGGCCCGCGGCTTTGACGCCCCGCTGGTCTGGGCCGCCGGCGATGGCTGGCACCCCGGCGTGGTCGGCATCGTCGCCGCCCGGCTGAAAGAGGCCACCGGCCGCCCCGCCGTGGTGATCGGGCTGGACGGCGACGAAGGCAAGGGGTCGGGCCGCTCGATCGCCGGGGTGGACCTGGGCGCCTCGGTGCAGCGGGTGGCCGCCGAAGGGCTGCTGATCAAGGGCGGCGGGCACAAGATGGCCGCCGGCCTGACCGTGGCCCGCGACCGGCTGGACCAGGCCATGGCGCGCCTGGCCGAATTGCTGGCCCGTCAGGGCGCCGGTCAGGCGGGGCCGCAGGAACTGCGGGTCGACGGGCTCTTGATGCCCCAGGCCGCAAGCCTGGCCCTGGCCGAGCAGATCGAGGCCGCCGGCCCCTTTGGCGCCTCGGCCCCCGCGCCGCGCTTTGTCTTGCCCGAAGTCACCCTGACCAGCCGCCGCATCGGCGAATCGCATCTGCGGCTGTCCATCCGCAACCCCGGCGGCCAACCCCTTGAAGCCATGGCCTTCGGCGCCTTCGACAGCCCGCTGGGACCGGCCCTGGAAAACCCCGGAACCCGCCCGTTCCACCTTGCCGGCAAGGTCGAGATCAACACCTGGGGCGGCCGCTCAAGGGTGCAACTGCGCCTCGACGACGCCGCCCCAGCCTGACCGTCGCAAGAAGATGTTTTTTCCTCTTGCGCATCGCCGCAGGCCCGATTAGACACCGCTCCACCGCAAGCGCGGCCCGTTCGTCTATCGGTTAGGACACCAGGTTTTCAACCTGGGAAGAGGGGTTCGACTCCCCTACGGGCTGCCACTTTTCCCCTGTTTCATGCAAGACGTGCCAAGGTGTTTGCCCCTTGGGCTTGGCCCGCGCCTATTCGGGCCGCGACAGGGTGGACAACGCTGCGAGGTGGGGGGCGGTGGCGCGGATCTGGGCCGCGCCGGGTCTCTTTCCACAATCCGCAAGGACCGGGTCAAAAGATGTGGCCGGGGATCTCCGGCCAGCACTTTCCCGCAAGGAATATGCGGTTGGTCCGGGCCAGGCCGAACGCAAATCCGGCCTGGTTTGCGCCCCGCGTTAGCGGCGCCAGGGGCGATCAGGGCGGCGAGGTCGGCCTCTTCCGCGGCGGTCAGGTCCTTGAGCGGCGGGCGCACGCCGCCGGCCTGAAAGCCCTGCAGCCGCACGCCGGCCTTGACCGCCGAAACGGCGTAACCCTTGGCCCGGCTGCGGATTTCCATGAACGGGTAGAAGAAGTCGAGCAGGATGCGCTCGCAGGTCGCCCGGTCGCCGCCCCGCAGCGCGGCGTAGAATTCGTTGGCCAGCGCCGGGACAAAGTTGAACACCGCGCTGGAATAGGTGGTGAAGCCCGCGCCCAGATAGGCCTCGGCGAACAACTCTGCCGTCGGCATGCCGCCGAGATACATCAGCCGGTCGCCCATCTTGGCGGTGATCTGGCGGACCAGCCCGATGTCGCCGGTGCCGTCCTTGAAGCCGATCAGGTTCGGGCATTCGTCGCACAGCCGCGCCAGCGTATCGGGCTGCAACACCGCATTGTCGCGGTTGTAGACCATCACCCCGAAATCGACCGACTGGCAGATGCGGCGAATGTGGTGGAACATGCCTTCCTGCGGCGCGTCGATCAGGTAATGCGGCAGCAAGAGGATGCCATCGGCGCCGACCTTTTGCACCGATTGCGCGATTTCCACCGCGATTTCCGTGCCATAGCCGCATCCCGAGACGATGGCGGTATCGCCCGAGACCTCCTTGGCGGCCTTTACGATGGCCGGGATTTCGCGCGGGGCCAGCGAGAAGAATTCACCCGTGCCGCCCGCCGCGAACAGGACCGGGGCCTTGTAGCCGGCCAGCCATTCGACATGCGCGCGATAGGCGTCCTCGGCAAAGCGCCCCTCGGCGTCAAAGGCGGTGACGGGAAAGGACAGCAGGCCGGAGCCGAGCTTGGCCTTGATCTGGTTCGGGGTCATCGGGCGATTCCTCTGGTGGCGGCGGTTGGCGGGACGGAACCATGGCGCGGGCCGGATGTCAATAAGTTATCATACAAGTTGTGTGAGGGGATCACGGCCGGACAGCGCAATGCGACGGATGGGGAATGTGCCGTCCGGCAGCGGTGCGGGCGCGGCCTTTCCGATGCAAGTTCCTGCAACGGTGGCATATTCTTCCGCCGGGATAAGGAAGGCCGGCTGGTCGGCTGGATTGACCGGCCTCGCCCGCACGGGCGGAGCCAAATTGATCCTATCTATTTTCGTTTTCGATATGATATGTTTTCAGCACCTGCCGCAAAAGCACGCTCTGGCTGGACCTTCCGCCCGAAGCGCCCCATTACCTCTGTCAGCGGTGCGCCGGTCGCGCGCCCGTCGCAATCGAAAGGCCGCCCATGGTGCAGACCGGTCCCGATCCCTCCACCGCCCCGCAGGGCCAAAGCCATCCCCGCAAGGGCAGAGCCTGGTCGCCCAGGTGCGCGAGGCGATCCGGGGGCAGATCGCCAGGGGAACCTACCGGCCCGGCGACCGCCTGCCGTCAGAGGCGCGGTTGACCCAGGATTTCGGCGTCAGCCGGACGGTGATCCGCGAGGCGGTGGCGGCGCTGCAATCCGAACGCCTGCTGGAACCGCGGCAGGGCGCGGGGGTGTTCGTGCTGGAACCGCCGGCCAGCGAGGCGATCGGTTTTCGCAACCTCGACCTGGCCCGTGTCTCGTCGCTGATCGAGATGCTGGAGCTGCGCACGGCGGTCGAGGGCGATGCCGCCGGGCTGGCCGCCCTGCGCCGGTCGCCGGCGCAGGAGGAGAAGATCGCCGAAGCCTTCGATACCCTGCGGGCGCTGGCGCGCGAAGGCAGGCCCACCGCCGACGCGGATTTCGACCTGCATCTGGCGATTGCCGAAGCCGCGAACAACCCGCGGTTCGTCGAGTTCCTGCGGCTGATCGGAACCGCGGTGATCCCGCGCCGCGCCATCAATGCCGAGGCGCCGGACCCCGCCTATCACGCGGCGCTGGACCGGGAACACCAGGACATTCTGGCGGCCATCCAGGACGGCGACGAAGACGCCGCCCGCGCCGCGATGCGCCGGCACCTGAAGAACAGCCAGGCGCGCTATCGCCAGTTGCTGCGCAGCGCCCGGCGCTGAGCGGCCGGCGCCGGCCGGGTCAGCTCATCGCCTGGAATTCGACGCGGCGGTTTTCCGGCCCCTTGGGGTCGGCGGGGTCGGCCAGGAAGCGTTCGCCCAGGCCCATCGCCTCGAGCCGGTCGGCCGCGATGCCGCAATCCGAGACCAGACGGCGCTTGACCTCTTCGGCGCGCAGCATCGACAGGTTCTCGTTATAGGCGTCGGTCCCGGCGAATCGGTATGGCCCATGATGCGGAACAGCTTGATATCGCTGCCCTTCATCACCCGGCACATCTGGTCCAGCACCGGCTGCTGGTCGGCCTTGATCGTGGCGCTGTCGTAGTCAAAGCTGATGCGGACGTTCACCTGCAACTCGTCCGGCAGGACGCCGACGGTTCCGGCATCCATCGCGGCGGGCGGCGCGTCGGCCTTTACCTCGGCCAGGGCGACGGTGGTATCCTCGGGCTGCGGTGTCGTGTCGCCGGCCACGGTCACGTCAACCGAATCGGCAGCGGTATCGCCACCGGGCGCGGGGGCGAGATCGGGGCTGGTGTCGGCTACGCTGACGCCCGATGCCCCAGATGCCCCGCTATCGTCGCCAAGGTCGTCGACGCTGACGATGGTCAGGCCGCGGGTCAGGCCCTTGCCGGCGCGCAGATCGTTGTAGGCGTCGCGCTGAACCTCAAAGCGCTTGATGATTTCGTCGTCGCTGAGGTCCTGGGCCAGGGCCGCAGCGGAGGGGATGGCCATCAGAAGCGTGGCCGCGAGCAGCGCCTTGCAATGCATATCTACACCTGAAAATTCCAGTTAAACGCCTGCATATCCTATGCTAGCCTGAGGTTGATTTCAATCTTGCCCATTGCTGCGGACCCATCCGGATGCATCACGTTTTCCTTAGTTTCCCGTCGCGGCCCTGCATGTCGCGGCCCTGCCCGGGGCGGGGCATATGAACCAACCGACCACCGTCGTGCCGAGACCGGGCGGCGGCCAGGCGGGCGCCGGGGTCCTGCCGGTGCCGCGCGGCCATGCGCTGACCCACCGGGGTTGTGTGCGCAGCGCCAATGAAGATGCAATCCTGGCCGATCCTTCGGGGGTCTTGTGGGCCGTCGCCGATGGCATGGGCGGGCATGAGGGCGGGGCCGTCGCGGCCGACCTGGTGGTGGACAGCCTGGCCGAGATCGACGACGACGCGCCGCCGGCCGAGGCGCTGGAATCGGCGATCGAGGCGGCGAATGCCCGGGTCCGACAGGCCGCGCGGGACCGGGGCGCGCGCACCATGGGGGCGACGGTGGTGGCGCTGTTCATCGTCCATGGCATCGCCCATGTTGCCTGGGCGGGCGACAGTCGCGCCTATCTGATGCGGGGCCGGCGGCTGCGCATGCTGACGCATGATCATACCGTGGTGCAGGACATGGTCGACCGGGGCGAGTTGGCCCGCGACGCGGCCGAGGGCCACCCCGAGGCGCATGTGATCACCCGTGCCGTCGGCGCGGCCGACGAGATCGAGGTCGACCATGCGGCGGCGCCGCTGCTGGTGGGGGACCGGTTACTTCTATGTTCCGACGGGCTGCCGCGCTGCGTCTATGAAACGGTGATCGAACAGATCCTGGCCGAAGGCGGCAGCGCCGTCGCCACCGCCCAGGCCCTGCTGCGCCGGGCGCTGGACGAAGGCTCGCCCGACAATGTCTCGGTCATCGTCGTCGACCTGCTGGCGAGGTAGCGATGGCACGCGGCACCCTGATCGGCCCGGTGATCGTGGCAATCGGCGTCGTCGTGGCGGCGATTGCCTTTGCGGTGGTGACAACGCTGATTGACACCGCCGATGGCGGCACCGACCTGCGGCTGCAACGGCTGGAAGAAACCGTGACCCGGCTCGAGGCCGAGGCGACCGAGGATCGCGCCCGGATCGAGGCGCTGAGCGCCGATGCCACCCGCCTGCGCGAGGACATGAGCCTTTTGGCCAACCGCGCCCCGGTTGCCCCGGCGCCGCAGCCCGCCGCCCCCGATGACAGCCTGACCCCAGTCGATCCGGCGGCCCTGCTGCCCGACGAGGATTTCGAGAACCAGCCCGCGACCGAAGACCTGACCGAGCAGATGAAGCTGGCCAAGACCCGGTTCAACAAGGGCATCACCCAGCCGCGCAACCGGACCATGCTGGAACTGCTGGGCCAGCCGCGCGACAGCTACAACACCGAATGCCAGTCGATGACCAACCCGACGCTGAAGGCGCTGCTGGAAAAGCGCAGCATCGGGCCGATCACCGTCACCATGCTGAAGCCCGCGCTGGACAGCCTGGAACGGGTGATGAACCGGCTGAAGGAAAGCGACCCCGACATCTATGCCAAGGTCGGCACCGCCGGCGCGCTGTGTGTGCGGTTCATCCGCGGCTCGTCGACCTCGATTTCCAACCATTCCTGGGCCACGGCCATCGACCTGACGCTGGAAGGCAAGCTGGACGGCTTTGCCGATGGCGGCACCCAGTTCGGCCTGCTGATCCTGGCGGAATATTTCAACGACGAAGGCTGGTTCTGGGGCGCGGCCTACAACCGCGAGGATTCGATGCATTTCGAGGTCGGCGAGGAAACCCTGCGCAAGTGGAGAGCGGAAGGGAAGATCTGAGCGATGACCGACGCGGGCACAGCGACGCCGCCGCAAGGCCTGATCGCGCGGCTGGCCGAGCCGGTGCAGGCCTATGCCGACCGCCTGCCCGATGTGCGGGGCGAACGGCAATCCGACCTGGTGCGCCATGCCGCGACCCTGCTCGACCGCTTTGTTGCCGGGGCGCAGCGGGCCGGGCTGCCCTCGGGCGCGGTGCCGCCGATGCGCGCGGCGCTGGCGCTGATCCTGGACCAGAAGGCGCGGGCGAACCGGGCCATCGACGTGCAGGCCTGGGGGGCCGACTCGCGCCGGCTGCTGTTCGAGGGGCGCGAGATTTCCTCGGGCGACCTGCAGGAATATTGCGCGCGGGCCACGGCCTATCCGGAACACCGCGAGGCTGCGGCCTTTGTCGCCGACTGCCTGGCGCGGCTGGAGGTGAAGCGGCGGGAATTCGACACCTCGCCGGTGGCGACCGGCTGGGGCGGCATGATCGCGGTGCTGGTGCTGGCCTTTGCGCTGGCGGTGGCGGGGTGGGCGGCCTGGGTGGAATGGCGGTTTCACCGCGACCTTGCGGCGGCCTTTGACGCCCGCGTGCTGGACACAGGGCTTGACCGCGATGGCCCCTTCCCCGACCTGGCGGTGCGGCTGGCGGCGCTGGCCTCGGAAACCGCGAATGCCGACGAGACGCGGGCCAAGGCGCCGGTGACGCTGTTCGCCGGCCTGTTCGACTATGACGCCGCCACCCATGCCCATGCCGCCTATCAGGCCGCCTTGCAGCGCCACCTGCCGCCGCTCTTGGCCGAGGCGATCGACCGCGCCCTGGCCAGCGAGGGCGAACCCGCCGCCGCCTATGACACCCTGCGCGCCTGGTCGGTGCTGTCGGGCCAGGCCGCGTGGCAGGCCGACTGGCTGGCCGGCTGGGCGGCGGACCGGGTCGCCGGCGATCCGGCGCTGACCGGGCTCGCGCCCCATATCGCCCGGCTGGCGGCCCCCGCCGCCGCCCCGCCCGCCCCGGATGCCGAACTGCTGGACCAGGCCCGCGGCTTTGCCGCCGAGGCGCCCGAGCCGGACCGGGCCTATCTGGAACTGCGCCGGTCGGCCGCCGCATCGGCCCTGCCCGTCTGGCTGCCCGACCGCGCCGTGCCCGGCATCAGCGTGATCCTGCGCCGCAAGTCGGGCCTGCCGATGGAAACCGCGATGCCGGGCCTTTATACCCAGGCCGGATGGGACCATGCCCGCGACTTTGGCGCCGGACTGGCGGTGACGGCGGCCCGCGACCAGGCCGCGCGCCTGTTCGCCACCCCGCCCAAGCCGCAGAACGACACGCCCGACGTGCTGATGGACCGGTTGCAGGACGATACGCTGGCCCGCTGGTCGGACTACATCACCGACCTGCGGGTGCGCGAGTTTACCACGCCCGACCTGTCGGTGCGCATCTCGGGCGAGCTGGCGCGGCGGTCCTCGCCCTTGGAGCTGTTGTTGCGCGAGATCTGGGTGCAGGTGGGCGGCACCGACCGCCGCCGCAGCCACCATCAGCAACTGTCGGTCGCCGCCGATTTCGGGCCGATGATCCAGTATGTCGAAGCCGGCCGCATGCAAGAGATCGCCACCCTGTTTGCCGGGTTGAACGTGGCGCTGGCCGCCCAGGACCGCGACGAGGAAAAGGGCCAGAACCGCCTGATGTCGGTGCAGGGCCGCGCTGCCTCGGTCGCGGCGCTGGGGGTGGCGCCCAAGGTGGTGGTGCAACTGGTCGAGGATACGCTGGCCCAGACCGGGGCCGCCCATGCCGACCTGTTGTCGAACACGCTGACCCGGCACTGGCAGACCGAAGTGCTGGAATCCTGCATCGCGGTGACGCAGGGCCAGTTCCCCTTTGCCGAGGGCGGCGGCGACGCCGACCCCGAACAGATCGCCCGGCTGCTGGGGCCGGGCGGCACGGTCGACCGGTTCATAAAGGGCCGGGCGGCGCAGATGCTGGACATGACCGACACGCCCTGGCGCTGGAAACCCGAAGCGCGGTTCGAGGGGATGACGACCGAAAGCGCCGTCTTCCTGCAACGCGCCACCGAGATCGGGCTGGGCCTGTTCCCCGACGGCAGGCTGGGCGCGACGGTCACGCTCTCGGCGCTGGCCGAGCGGGGCAAGGCCTTTGTCTCGCTGGGCGGCGGCGGCGGCCCGGTCGAGGCCACGACCGACAGCCTGGTGCTGGCCTGGCCCGGCACCGCGCCCGAAGCCGGGGTCGAGGTCACCTTTTCCTCGGGCAGCGACCAGGCGAAACTGGGCGCCCCCGGCCTCTGGGGGCTGATGCGGCTACGGGCGCCGCTGCGGCTGCGCGAACGCGACGGCGGCAAGCGGTTCCTGGTCGACCTGCGGGCCGAAAACGCCCGGCTGTTTCTGGAAATCAGCTTTGACAAGCCGCAGAACCCGCTGGCGATGCTGCCGCTGATGGCAGGGTTCGCCTGCCCGCCGGTCCTGTAGGCGGGGGCGGCATGGTGGGGGCGGCGATGGAATTTCCTACGCGCCAAGACGGCCGAATGCCGCTATACTTCGTCCAGACCATTTTCCGGACTGCCATTTCAAACCTGTTCTTCGCCCGAGGATGACCGCCGTGCCAGCAGAACACGATATTGTCGTTGAGGTTGCCGCCATCTCTTCCGAGATCTTCTTTGCCCGGATGGAAGGCGAAGACACGATCTCTGCCCCCTTTTCCTACAGCCTGGTGATTTCCTCCAAGGACAAGGACATCAATCCGCTGGACGTGCTGGGCACGGCCGCGCTGATCACCGTCGAGGGCACCACGCCGCGGCATTTCCACGGCCTGGTGGCGGATTTCACCGTCGAGGAGATCCGCGACGACGCCACCTTTTACCGGCTGACGCTGCGGCCCTGGCTGTGGTTCCTGTCGCTGGACACCGACAACCGGATCTTTCAGGAAAAATCCGTGCCCGACATCATCGACGAGGTGTTCGGCGCCTATCCCGATGCCAAGTTCAAGACCAACCTGCGCGGCCGCTATGAGCCGCGCGAATATTGCGTGCAATACGGCGAAAGCGACCTGAACTTCGTCCAGCGCCTGCTCGAGGACGAGGGCATCTTCTACCACTTCGAGCATGACGCCGGCGGCCATACCCTGGTCCTGGTCGACAGCAATGAGGCGCTGGAGCCGGGGCCGGACAGCGCCACCATCCGCTACGAAGCCCTGCGCCGGGTCAATTTCCGCGACGGCGATTTCATCACCCACTGGCAGCCCCGCGCCCAGGTCCGCAGCGGCAAGTTCGCCCAGACCGACTATGATTTCGAGAAACCCGCCGTCGACCTGATGTCGGTCGCCTCGGCGCCGGTCGGGCACGGCCAGGACGCGGCCGAGGTCTATCATTATCCCGGCCGCTACGTCGAAACCGGGCCGGGCGACCGCATCGCCCAGCGCCGCCTGCACGAATTGCAGGCCGACCAGCTGCGGGTCGAGGCCAAGGCCACGGCGCCGCATCTGGCAGCGGGGCGCAAGTTCTCGCTGGAGCTGTTCCCGCGCGAGGCCGAGAACATCACCTACCTGGTGATCACCGCCCGCTACCTGATGTGGGACGAGGACATGCGCACCGGCCGGTCACGCAGCGGCAGCGGATACGAGGTCTCGCTGGAACTGTCGCCCGAAGCCGTCACCTACCGCCCGCCGCGCCGCACGCCCCGGCCGCGGATGCAGGGCCCGCAGACCGCGGTGGTGGTCGGGCCGCCGGGGGCCGAGATCTTTTGCGACAAATATTCCCGCGTGAAGGTACATTTCCACTGGGACCGGCTGGACGGCAAGAACGAGAATTCCAGCTGCTTTGTCCGGGTCAGCGCCGCCTGGGCGGGTGCCGGCTGGGGGTTCATCCAGATCCCCCGCATCGGCCATGAGGTGATCGTCGATTTTCTGGAAGGCGACCCCGACCAGCCGATCATCACCGGCCGGGTCTACAACGCCCAGAACAACGTGCCCTATGGCCTGCCCGACAATGCCAGCCAGTCGGGCTGGAAATCGTGGTCCACCCCGTCCTCGGGCGGGTTCAACGAATTGCGGTTCGAGGACAAGGCCGGCTCGGAAGAGGTCTATTTCCAGGCCGAAAAGGACCATGTCGAACTGGTCAAGAACGACGAGACCCGCACCATCGGCCATGACTGGGTGGAAGACGTGGGCAATGACGCCACCCAGTCCATCGGCCACGACCGCACCGAAAGCGTCGCCAACAACAAGGATGTCAGCGTCGGCAACAACCGCACCGTGAACATCGGCGTCAACGATGACGAAACCGTGGGCGCCAACCGCAGCCTGACCGTCGGCAGCAATGAAACCATCGCGGTCGGCGGGAATTCCTCGGAAACCATCGGCATGAACCATTCGCAGACCGTGGCGATCGCCCAGGCCATCACCGTGGGCGGCGCCCGCACCGATACGGTCGGCGCGGCCGAAGTGGTCACGGTCGGGGCCGAACAGGTCATCACCGTCGGCGACACCCGCGCCGTCACCGTGGGCAGCGACCAGATCCACACCATCGGCGGCGACGACGGCTGGACCATCGGCGGCAGCCAGACGATCAGCATCGGCAAGGACCAGACCGGCGACATCGGCGGCATCCAGTCGTGGAAGATCGCCAAGGACCAGTCGACCGAAATCTCCGGCGCCCAGGGTACCACGGTCGGCAAGGACAGCGCCTGGGACGTAAAGGGCAACTATGGGGTCAAGTCCGGCAAGAGCATCACCATCGAGGCCGCCGACAGCATCATCATCAAGACCGGCTCGGCGGCGATCTCGATGAAGAAGGACGGCACGATCAACATCGAGGGCAAGGACATCACGCTGAAGGGCTCGGGCAAGATCAACGTCAAGGCCAGCAGCAACGTGACGGTCAAGGGCTCGAAGATCCTGAACAACTGAACAGGCGGTCCAGGTCCGGGCCGGGGGCGGCGGGGTCGCAGGCCACCGGCGCGGCGCCGGCGTGCCAGAGCTGCATGGCCGGCCCGCCCGGCGGCCCGGCCGGCGCCTCGCCCCCGGGCGGCGGCAGGTCCTCCAGCGCGTCGGCGAGATCGTCGGGTGCGGCCTGCCCGGCCTGCGCCGCGACCAGCACGGCCAGCGCCGCGTCGCACCAGGGGTTCAGGGCGCCCGGCTCCGGCAGGTCGGCCGCGATGACAAAGGCCGCCAGCGGAAACCGCCGCCCCACCCGGTCGGCGCCGGGCAGCACCACCCCGGCCGCGACCCTGCCGCCCGATGCCAGCCGCAGCCGCAATCCGCCCTCGGGCCAGCCGTCCCGCCCCGCCAGGTTCCGCGCCGCCCAGCCATCCCAGAAGGCGGCAAAGCCGCTGGGCAGGCCGCGGGTCAGGAAATCGCCCGCGCTCGGCAGCTTGCCGTGAAACCCTGACAGAACCTCGCGCATCGCCCCCTGCCCCGTTCCGGGCCCTTTGCCGCCGCCTAGCCCGCCTACAGCCCCTGCGGGCATTTGAAGTTGCCGAACATGCTGAGGTCGAAGGGGTTTTCCACCGATGCCGCGCGCAACTCGAAACTGGCCGAAAAGCCCCCCGCCCCCAGGGACAGGTTGAACAGTTCCGGCAGGTTGGTCTTGGACAGCCGCCCCTTGCGGATCAGCCGCAGCCAGGCCCAGGCGCCGGATTCCGAGGTCATCACCTCGCCCGCGCCATCCACCGGCGTGAAGGCCAGCGAGATCAGGTTGGTGCCGTCCTTGCCCGGCCAGGTCATCGCCTGCGGCCGCGTGGCCGAGTTGAAATAGGTCAGCGTCTGGCCGTCCAGGTTCAGCGTCACCCGCGCCGCATTGGCCGACAGGTCCTTTGGCTCCAGCGTAAAGGCCATGATCGGGCCGGCCCCGCCGGGAAACAGCCCGTCGCGGATCGACCGGGCCTGTTCGAACGGTTGCAGGCTGGCCGCCGGCAGGCCGAAATCGGCGCGCCAGGCCCAGGGCCGCACCGTGGTGTCGACGTATTGCAAGAGGTGGGTGTTGGTGAAACTGTCGATCAGCCCGCCGGGGCCGAACAGCCGCTGGAAATCGGCGGTGTTCACGTCGATGGCGCTGCCGGCCTCGAACGGATAACGCCCGGCGGTGGCCGAAGTGCAGAAGGGCAGCACATCCGCCCGCCAGCGCGCGTTCAGCTGCGCCACCACCGCATCGCGGGTGACGCTGATCGTGTCGCCGGCCAGGCTGGTCAGCCAGTCGTCCACCGGATCGGGCAGCACCCTGGCGACATTGGCCAGTTGCCCGGTCAGTTGCGGCAGCCCGCCCCGCGCCAGCAGCGCCGCCTCGGGGTCGGGGCTGGCCGAAACGGTCTGCAATTCGTTGGCCAGCGCCCCCAGCGCGGTCTCGGCATCGGTAATCAGCGGCGGCACGCCGTCCACCTCGGTCACCGTGGCCTTGAGCGGCGCGAAATGTTCGGCGATGACCTTGCCTTCGGGTTCGGCCGGGGCGGTGTCCTTGTCGCCGCCGATCTTGTCGGCCGCCTTTGACCCCTTGGTGATCAAGGACCCCAGCTTGCCCAGCTTCTTGGTCGCCTTCTTCACCAGCCCGTCGGTGGCCGCGCTGTCGCCCTCGGGCGTCTCGGGCACCGCCAGCAGGTCGGTCTCGGCCACCACCGCCGTCAACAGCCGCTTCAGCGTGCTGTCGGGGCTGGCCAGATCCTTCAGGTTCGCCGTCGCCACCGTCAGGTCGGTGATCGGGGCCAGCCGGATATCGCGCAGGAAACCGTCCCACTGGGCGATGAAATCGTCCGAGTAGAGTTTCAGGATATCGGCTTCCAGCGCATCGACCGAGGTTTCGCTGCTTTCGGCACAGCCGCCCTGGAACACCGCCCGGTCCAGCGCGGCCTGGGCGGCGATTTCCGGGATCAGCGGCAGGATCACATTGTGGAACCCGTCATAGGTAAAGGCGCCGGGCAGACCGATGCGCAGCGTCTTGCCCGAAAGCCGCGTCAGGACGCGGGTGGCGTTCGGCCCGGCGGTCTCGGCCGGGATCCAGTCGGGCAGGCCGGTGACGTTGGGATCGGACATCAGGCTGTTATAGGCCCTGACCGACAGCGGCACGGTGCAGATCGCCTCCAGCGCCTTGGCCACCAAGAGGTCATCGGGGGCGATCCGGTCGGCCGCCTCATCCCCCGCGCCCGCTCCAGCGCCGCCATCTCATGCGCCAGCGCCGCCTCGGTCGGGAAAGGCGGCGTCGGGGCGTGGGCGGGCAGTTCCTCGGTCCACCAATAGGTCAGGAATTCGGTGTCATAGGGCGCCTTGCCGGTCAGCATCAGATAGGATTTCAGCGCCCCCAGCAGGAATTCCGGGTTGCGGATCTCGCGCCACATCGTCGCCTCGAGCAGCGCCACCATGCGCGGCTCGAGGATGGTTTTCAGCCCGTGGTCATAGGCAATCTTCTGCGCCCGGTTCAGGTCGGTGCGGGCGCTGGGGCCGGCAAGGGTCAGGATGCCGGCCTCGACCGGGCTGCGCGCCTTTTCGATCTCGGCCATCGCCTCCAGCGCCACGTCGAGATCCAGGGGATCGGTCGGCGCCTGCCGCGCGGCCACATTGGCCAGCCGTTGCGACAGATCGGCGGTCAGCCGGGCCTGGTCGGTGATCGCGCCGGACTGGTTGAGGAAGGAATAGAGGAAGGCCAGCCCCGCCAGCGTCACCACCACCGCGGCCGCCGCGACAGACCCGCGCCAGATCCAGACCCGGCGTTCCTCGGCGGCGCGGTCGAACTGGCCCAGGCCCGCCTCGGGAAAGATCACCTCGGCCAGCAGGTCGCGCAGGAAATAGCTGCGCTGCTCACCCGCGGCGCGGCGCGGCGGCGGTTCCGTCCGCAGGCCATAGGCCGCGCCCATCTCGCCCAGCATGCGGTCGATCGGGCTGCCTTCCTGCGCGGCAGAGGTGAAATAGAACCCGCGCAGCCAGGGCGCCTCTTCATAGCGGCTTTCGCCGAAGACGGTTTCCACCAACAGCTTCAGCGGCGCCTCGACCCGTTCCATCTGCGCCGGGAACCGGAACACCTCGGCCCGCCAGCCCAGGCCCGCATCCTCGCCCAGCCGGGCCGAAAGCCGGCTTTCCAGCCGGCTGAGGAGCCCGCGCAACTCGCGCCCGATGGCGGTGCCTTCGGCGCGGCCATCGGTGGGCAGCGTCGCCCCCCAGACCTGTTCGCGGTCGCGGGTGGTCAGGTCGCTGAAATAGGTCTCGAACCCCGGCACCAGGTCGGCCTTGGTGATCATCAGATAGACCGGCAACTGGATCTGCAACCGCTCGCGCAGTTCGGCCAGCCGCTTGCGGATGGTCTTGCCATGCGCCTTAAGCGCGTTCTCGTCGCCCAAGAGTTCCTGCAACGACAGCGTGACGACCACCCCGTTCAGCGCCCGCTTGCCGCGATGCTTCTTCAGCAGGTCCAGGAACCCGCCCCATTCGGCCGCGTCGATTTCCGGGTTCGAGGCCTGTTCGACATAGCGCCCGGCGGTATCGACCAGCACGGCGGTATCGGTAAAGAACCAGTCGCAGTTGCGGGTGCCGCCCACGCCCTTGATGTCGTCCGACAGGTCGATCGGGAAATGCAGCCCCGACTGTTTCAGCGCCGTGGTCTTGCCGGTGCCGGGCGGGCCGATGATCACATACCAGGGCATCTCGCGCAGGAACTTCTTTGCCCCCAGCCGCGATTTCTTCATCTGGCCCAGGATATCGGCGAATTTCGAGTTGATCGCAGCCAGGTTGGCATCATGCGGCCGGCTCTTGTCGACCACAGGCGCAGCCAGCTCGGTCACGAACATCCGGTTCTTGCGCGCCGCCCGCAACTGGCCGACCAGCACCGAGATCAGCCACAGGATGATCACCACGCCGATGGCGATCAGCCGGTTCAGCTCATCCTCCAGCGGATGCACCTCGCCAAAGGCCAAAAGCGGGCCGAACTGCCAGATCAGCGCGCACAGCAGCACGACACCGATAAAGATCCACAGCTTGCGCGAGATCAGGAAACGGAAGATGGCCTTGATCATGCGGAACATGTCTTACAGCCTCTTCTCGATCTTGATCTCGATCCGCCGATTCTGCGCCCGGCCGTCCTTGGTCTTGTTGTCGCCCACCGGCTCGGTATCGGCCCGGCCTTCCGAGGCGACCTGATCGGCCGGCACCCCGGCGGCGACCAAGAGCTTGGCAATGGTGTCGGCACGCGCCTCGCTGAGGCCCTGGTTCGACTGGAACGGATTGGACGATTGCACCGGCACGCTGTCGGTATGGCCGATGACGGTGATCCGGCCGATCACTTCGGCATTTTCCAGGATGGTGGCCGCAATCGCGGCGATCAGCGGGGCGTATTCCTCGCGGATGTCGGCCTTGGCGCTGCGGAACAGTTCCGGATCGGTGCCCTGCACCACCAGCACCGCCAGCGACACATCCTCGCGCCCTTTCAGCGCGGCGGCGGTCGGCGTCGGCGCGGCCGCGGTTTCAAACAGCGGCAAGAGTTCAAAGGTCACAGGCTCGACCGGGGCGACCGGAACCTCGGGCGCCGCGGTATCGCGGATCGGCCGGAAGATGCCTGCCCGCTCGGCGGGGGGCAGGGCCGCCGCGCTGACGAACAATTGCTCGGCCCGCTGGCCCAGTTGCAGCGACAACAGCGTATAGATCCCCGCCGTCAGCGCCACCGCCACCAGCCAGACCGTCCACAGCGGCACCGCAAAGCGGCGCGGCTCGTCCGGCACCTTTACCCCGTCGGCATGGGGCGACAAAGGCGCGGCCATGGTGTCGACATTGCGCAGGAGCCGGGCAATCTGGCCGCGCATCGCGGTGATCGCCGCCTCGCCGGTCGGGCCCTGCGGGCGATACTGGCCGCGAAAGCCCAGACCCAGGCAGATATAGGCCAGTTCCAGCAACTCGGGGTCGCGGTTGGGATAGGCGACCAGTTCCTCGAGATGGCGGAAGAACCGCGTTCCGGCATCGACCTCGCCGGTCAGCGCGGTGACCAGCGGCTGGCGCGGCCAGTCGCTGTGGCCGCCCCAGGGCGTGTTCATCGCGATATCGTCGATCAGCGCCGCCACGAACCAGGCGCCCTGATTGGCGCGGCTGAGCGGCTGGCCCAGGGCCACGGCGGCATCCAGGGCGTCGATCAGGCTGCCCTGCACGCGCTGGCGCAGCACCTCGGGCTGGGCCGGGGGATGGGCGCGTTCCAGTTCGGGCGCCAGTTCCAGGAGCGGCGCAAAGGCGGTGACTAGCGGGTTCGGATGCGGGCGCTGGCCGCGCGGCCGCATCGGCGCCGGCGCGGCGGCGCCAAAGGCCCCGCCCCGGTCAAAGCCGCCAAAGGCCGGCTGCGGCAGCGGGGCGCCAAGGTCTGGCCCCCCGTCGGCCCCCCCGTCTGCCCCCCCGTCTGCCCCTGAACGGGCGGCAATGGACGCCCGGCCCCGGCCACAGGGCGGATGCGCGTGCGCCCCGCCTCGGAAGACAGGCCAAAGGGGTCGTCCTTCTCGCTCATCTCGTCTCGCCCATCTCGCTCATCCGGCGTCTTTTCGTCCCGCGCGGCCCGTTACCTGCTGACCGCGTAGCAGTCGATCTGCGGCTCGCTTTCAGCTGGCCCGAAATCCCGATGACAAAGCCCGGCGCATTGGCCAGCTGCGCGAAATGCTCGGACTTCTGGTTCAGCTCAAGGCACAGCCTTTCCCCATCATAGGGGATTTCGCGCGGCTGGGAATGCAAAGGCTTCAGCGCGATCCCCGGCAACCGCGACTTCCAAAGGCTTTCAAAGGCATCCGCCGCCCCAACCGTCGCCTGATCGACGAACAGCTTGCGCAACGTGTCCTCCGACAGGTTCGAGCCGACGCGCAGCACGATCCGGCTGGTCTTCAGGATCTCGGGGTTGTCGATCCGCACCTTCCAGATGTTCTGGCTGTGTTTCGCCACCGGCAGCGCCCGCGATTTCGGCTCGACATGGCGCAGGGACAGCATCAGCGACCGCAGGCTGTCGGCCAGGGGCCCGTAAGAGGCCGCAGGTTCCCGGTGGTCATAGACCGGTAGATCCGATAGCCGGCGCGAGGACGAACCATAGGTCGCCATCCGCCCGGCCAGCGCCACCAGATCCTCATAAAGCGCGCAAGGGTGGATGATGTTCTGCGCCAGGTGATGCGCGAACCGCGGCCGGGCCGAATTGGCCAGCTCCAGGATCAGCAGGTTCTCGATCGACCGCCCCGCCCCGCCCAGCACAAGCGCGCCATGCGCCTCGGCGATGCGGTCAAGGCCGGTGACCACCTCTTGCAGCAGCCCGGCATACCAGGGCAGCGCGGCAATGCTCAGCGCCGGCGGCAGATCGCCGTCGGGAATGGCGACCGACCCATCGGCCCGCAGCCCCTCGACATGCGCCAGGGGCAGGGTCACGAAACCGGCCACCGCCTCGCCGGGACCCAGAATGCGCAGGTTCAGCCGTGCAACCTCGACCTCGGCGGGGTCGGCGCCGTTGCGCACCGTGTCGCGCACCTGCAGGATCTCGCCCCGGTAGCGGGTGCCCGAGGCTTCGGCATGGGCCGGGTCCATCGTGGCCGCGCCGGCCTGTTCGACCGGCAGCGCCAGATGCGCCGCCCCGGCCATGCTGGCGCTGATCGGCACCGGCGGCGGCGGGGCGGCGGTATCGGGGATGTGGAACGGCGTGCCGTCGGGAAACAGCCCTTCGGCCGTGCGGATCGCCACCTGGCCCGCATCCAGCGCGGCGCGGTCCAGTTCCAGCCGTACAAAGCCCTGCGCCTGCCAGGGCGCAACCTGCAACCCGGCCCGCATCAGCGATTCGGCGTGGCGGTCCTGCTGCTGGAAATGCTGGGTGCGCAGGTAAAGACCCTCGCTCCACAGGACCCTGTTGGTGCCACTCATCCCCGTCTCCCCATTTCCGGCGCCGGCCTCAGGCCGCGCGCAGCGTCACGCCAGAGCCATTGACCACGACGCTGAACGTAACACTTTCGGTCGCCGATACACCCGCCTTCGCACGGAACACCTTGCCGCCCGGATCGCGGAAGCCGGCAACAACGCCGATCACCGTGGTCGAGGCATCCAGCCCGATGGCCAGCGTCTTCGCCGCACCCGCCGTCAGCGCGATCTGGTCGGCCTTGATGAATTCGCCGCCCAGCGCCGCCTGCGGGTTCTGCAGGCTGAAGAAATCGGCCCCGTCAAAGGCCCCGGCAGAGCGCATCTGCACGATCTGCAGCGTCAGCGGCCGGTCTGCGCCGTCCGGTCCGGGGTTCATCCCCGCGCTGCCCTGCGCGACGATCGTCACCACGCCCGGCCCCGAGGGCGCACAGCCCGCCAGACCCACCACCAGCGTCCCCAACAGGAATTCACGACGGTCCATCATCTGTCCTCCGATGTTTCGCCTTCATAGGCGTCTCTGAAATCCGCCCCGACTTCCCCGAGGAAGCGGTCTTCGGCGGCCTTGGCAATCTCGCGGTAGCGGTCGGAATATAGCTGCCACAACCGGGCCGGGCGGCTGCCGGAGACCAGCGCCTTCAGCATGCCCACATCCTCGACCTCGGCCTCGAACAGCGCCGGGTCGAACCGGTCGACCATGCGCCGCAGCGACGATTGCAGCCCGGTCCAGCTGCGCTTGTGGTGGTCCATCAGGTCGCCCAGGGCGGCGGCGATGGCCGCGTCGGGCTCCAGATAGCCCGGCCCCTTCGGCGCGGTCAGGGCCGCGACCGCCTCGGCCGGGGCGACCAGGAATTTCAGCGGGTTGACATTGGCCGCGCCGATCACCGTCTGCGCCACCCTGGCGCTGCCCTTTTCTTGCGCCCGCATCCTCAGCAGGGTGACCAGCCCCTCGGTCATCAGGCGGAACCGGCGGCCCAGCGCCTCCAGTTCCTCGGCCGAGCCGGTAAAGCCGGGCGGCGCCTCGATCCCCATGCCGCGCAGCAGCGCCGCGACGGCAGTGGCATCGGTCGCCGCCGCCACGGGGGGCGGCGCAGCCACAGGCGCAGCCGGGGGCGCGACAGCCACGGGCGGGGCGGGCGGCGCCGGGGGCGGCGGCGCAACAGGCGGCGCGGCGGCGGGCGGCGCGGCGGCGGTCGGCGCGGCAAAGGGATCGGCGAAATCCGCTGCCGGGGCAGAGACCGGCGGCGTGGCCGCCTCGGGGACAGGAGATATGGGGCGGGCGCCGGCGGTGGCTCCGGGCCACGGGCGGCGGGTCGGCGGGGCGCGGGGCGGCCAGATCGGCCGGCAATCCGAAATCGCCAAAGTCGAAATCCGACGCCGGCGCCGGCCGTGGCGCGGGATCGGGGGCCGGGGTCACCGCGCGCGGGCCATGGTCCAGGCTGAACGGGTCGTCAAAGAACGGCGGCGGCGCGGGGGCGGCGGCGGCCTCAGGCGCCGGCTCGGCGGCGCGGGGGGCGTCGAACGGATCGGGCAACCCGGCCGGGCGCGGCGGCGGCGGCGCCTCGGGGCGCGGGGTAAAGAAATCGTCGCCGAACATCCCGCCCGCCGCGGCGGGCCTGGGCCACGGCGGCGCGGCGGCGGCCTCGGCCTCGATCTCGGCACGGATCACGAAATCCCCCAGGCGCAGCCGCATCCCCGCGGTCAGCGGCACCGTCACCCCCTGCCCCAGCGGCGCGCCACTCTGGTCGACATATAGCCCGCCCCGGCTTTCGTCCGTGACCTGGAACTGCCCGCCCCGGCCCGCCACCGTGCAATGCCGGCGCGAGACGAACATCTGCGGATCCTCGCTCTGCCAGTCGCAGTCCTCGCCCCGGCCGAGGACCAGCTGGCCCTCGGCCAGACGCGCCTCGGTCCGCGACTGCGGATGCGGCGGGTTTTCCAGGATCAACCGCAGGGTCATGCCGCCTCTCCCGTCCGGGCCGAGAATCCGCGGCTGATCCAGTCATCCGCATCGCCCTGCGGCGGCCCGCCCAGCCAAGTGGTCCGGCCCAGCGCGCATTGCCCCAGCCGCGGTTCCGGCACCTCGGCACGCGCCAGGACCAGCCGCAGGTCATATTCGATATCGGCCCCGGCGACAAAGCGGATGGCCCGGCGGATCGCCTGCAACGCCCGCGCATCGCGGATCAGCGCCAGATAGCGCGACAACTCCAGCGGCCCCAGCCGCAGTTCCGCCCGGTCCTGACGCTGAAACACCCGTGCCCCCACCATCGCGCCCCGCCCCAGGCCGCAATGCGCCTGGCCCAGCCGGGTCTGCAGGCCCTGCGGGATCTCCATCCAGTGGCCGACGAATTCCACCAGCCGCACCGGCACCTTCAACAGATCGGCCAGATAGCCGGTCAGCCGTTCCACCCCGTTGACCTGCTGGCCCAGCGACGTCGCCTGCCGCAGCGCCAGGTCGGGGTCGGCGGTGCGCTGGTTGGCCTCGCGCAGGCCGGGCAGGCCAACCCCGGCCAGCGCCTGCAACATCGCCATCGTCCGGCCGCCGCTGGCCAGTTCCACCCCCACCTCGGGGTGCAGGTCGCCCCAGGCGCGCCAGTAGAACGCCAGTTGCCGGTGCTGCAGCATGTTGCAGAAATCCAGAAAGGTGGTGTCGGCCTTGGCCTTGCCGGCGGACCCTTGGGAAAACCAGCGTTCCGACTGCCGCGCCTGGATCCAGCGCGTCATGTGCAGCGGCATCACCCCCTCGGGGCCGAACAGGCCCAGCACCTCGACCTCGACCCGCGCCGGCGTCTTGTCGCCCGGCGGCGTGTATCCCGCGACATCGCGCGTGGCCATCGACAGCCGCGCCCGTTGCCCCAGCCGGGCCGGTTCCCGGTCTGCCCCGCCGGCCCGGCCAAAGCGCAGCCCCTCGCGTTCCAGCCGCCGCAGCAACTCGAAAAAGCCGATCTCCTCGGGCTCGGGGTTGCGGTAGCCTAGATCAGGTCGCGGTTGCCCAGGCTCATCGGCCATGCCACCTCCTCCTGTTTCTGTTGCAGCCGCGTCCGGGTGCGGACAAAGGAATTGATGCTGGCATGGCGGGCGAACAGCCGGCTGAGCAGCGCCGACAGCAACAGCACGCTGCCCCCCGACAACTGGCCCTCGTCGACATGCAGGGTGATCTCGACCCCCTTGCCCAGGCACAGCGGCCCCGGCAGGTCCAGCCGCTCGATCACCTGCCGGCTGGTCACCCGCGCCAGCGACCGGACATGCCGCGACAGGCCCGGGTCGCCGCGATCGGCATAGATTTCCAACAGCGCCCGCAACGGCTCGGCGCCCTGGCTTTCCTCGGCCAGCGACAGGTGGTTCAGGCTCAGCTGCGCGATCAGCCGCCAGGTCAGGTCGTCATAGGCCGCCTCGCCGTCGCGGCCCACCTGCGGCAACCCCGCCCGCAGCGAGGGCCGCGGCCGCCGCATCGCCGCCAGCAGTTCCACCCGCGCCACCGGGTCGCCGGAATCGACCGCCAGCTTCGGGGAATCGTCAAAGATCGGCAGGTCGCGGTTCGACACCAGCGCCCGGATGTCCAGCCGCCGCAAGGGTTTGTCCTGCTGCACCCCGGCCGGCCGCGCCACCGAGATGAACAGGTCATCGCCGGTATAGCTGGTGCGGGTCTGGCCGCGGCGCAGTTCCTCGGTGCCGGGCCGGCGCGGCCGCCGCTCGGTGGTGTAGACCATGCCCGACCCGGCCCGCGCCGCCGGACTGTAAAGCGAGGCCAGGTCGCTTTGCGGCCCAGCGGCCTCGGCGTCCGAGACATGCAGCAGGTGGTGGATCTCGAAATCCAGCGCGCGGGTGCGGTCGGCATGGACGACATGCGCCGTCGTGCGCGGGTCCATCTCGACGACGTTGCATTCCTTCTCGAACAGGTTCACCACCGGCGTGGCGAACAGCCGGAAATCCTTGGCCGAAACCTCGGCGATGGCGGGCGCGGGGCGGCCCAGGGGCAGGATGATCTCCATCTTCTGGGCGCTGGCCCTGACCGCGCCGGACAGCCCCTCCAGCCGCACGGCATGGAACCGCTCGGGCATCAGGAAATATTCGCGCAACAGCCGATAGCCCTCGAAACTGGGGCGCAGCCGGGGCAACAGCGCCTCGTCGTCGCGCAGGCCGATCAGGCCGGGCAAGGCGCCGGCGTGGAACGGCGCCGCCGCCTCGGCCCGGCGCGCCTGCACCGGCAGCGGCGCGGCAAAGAGGCCGTCAAGGATCGCCCCCGACCGCGGCCCGCCGGAAAACTCCAGGTCCAGCCGGTCCAGCGACAGATCGGCCAGCGCCCCCGCCCCCTGCCGCCGCAAGACCAGCCGCAGCCCGGCCTCGGCGCCGCGGGCCTGATGGTCGGGCAGGCCCGCCGCCGACAGGGCGCCGCGGTCCTGCAGGTAATCCACCGCCTCGATCGCCACCGGCCACAGCACCACATCCTGCGCCGTCGAATAGATCGCCCGCGTCGACAGCCCCTCGCGCAGCGCCGCCACCAGCCGGGTGCCGCGCTTGACCAGATGGCCGTCGCCCATGGTCAGGACCTGCGGCCCCGGATGCAGCACCACCGTCGACATCGCCGGCGCCGGCCCCGCCAGATCGGGGTAAAGCGCGTCCAGCACGCCGCGCACATGCCGCTGGCTTTCCCCGTCCAGCTTCAGCCGGGTCCGGGCGGCCAGATAGGCCACGCCTTCCAGCAGCCGCTCGACATAGGGATCGGGGCACGGCACCGCATCCAAGGACAGGTTGCGCGCCACCGTCGGATGCATCGCCGCGAACTCCCGGGAAAGGTCGCGGATATGGGCGAGTTCCGCCTCGTAATAGCTGAGGAAGGCGCGGTCCATGCTCAGGCGTCCTCGATCCGGGTATCGGCGCTGCCGTTGTCCAGATTGATCGTCGTCGACAGCCGCATCCGTTCCGATACCGGCGACAGCATCAGGACCCCGTCGATCCTGACCTTCAGCCCGTCCTTCGCGCCGCCGTCGACCGTGACCCGGATGCTGTCGCGCTTCAGCCGCGGCTCGAACACCGCCACCACCTCACGCAATTCGCGCCCCAGCGCCTCGAGGTCGAAATCCCCGGCGCGGCGGCCGGAAAACGACGGCACGCCGTAATTCAGCACCGAACGCATCACATGCGGATATTTCGACAGCACGTCCTCGGTGTCTTCGGCCTCGCCGCGCTCGGCGTCGGTCCAGAGGAACCGGGCCTGAAGGCGTTCAATTCCGAACAGCTCCTCCAGATCCCGCCGGACCGCTTCGCGAACGACATCCGCCGTCACCATGACGTTCCCTTCCTCCAGCTCGCACTGGCGCTGGACGATCAGGCCCAGCCGATGCGCCTTGCGCCGCGCATCGTCGTCCAGCCGCGGTTCGGCGGCGATGGCACGGGCGCCCCCCGCCAGCAGCGCCTCGACCGCTGCCTCGCCGTCCAGAACCCCGGCCAAATCGGTCCTGAGCGCCGATGCCTCGGCGCCCAGGTCGTGCAGTTCATCCAGAAGCCGGTCCCAGAGCGAGGGCTGGACGGCTTCACGGACGGCCTGCGGCGTATCGGTGCGATCAATCACCTGTCAGGTCCGCCCGCACCCCCGTCCGCCGGCATCACTTGGCCGCAAGGATATCGTATTCGACCTCATGCTCGCCGCCCGCGGTCAGATCGTCCGCATCCTGCAGGTACATGATCTTGATCGAGTCGAAGCTGAGCGTGAGGCTGTCGACCGGATTGCCGCCGCCGCCGCCCGAGGTCTGGTAATTCTCGACCAGGGTATTGGTCAGCGTGACGGTCAGGTAATCGGCATGCTCGTCGCCCTGGTCCTTGCGCAGGGTCAGCACCACCTCGCCCAGGTTCTTGGCCTTGATGCAGGCCAGCGCCAGATAGGGCGACGAGGCGTCGTAATCCTTGGACAGCGACAGCGACTGCACTTCCGGCAGGCCGCTTTCGCGCTGGCCGCCGGAATTCCGGAACGCCGAGCGCGACACGCCCCAGGAAAAGCTCGAGATGACGATTTCCTCTTCGTGGCCCGAACGCTTGCTTTCGCCCGGCACGTCGTCGATTTTCAGATAAGCACTAAACGCCATGGTTATATCCTTTCATGTCTATTCGTCAGGTCTTGCCGTAAGGGGCGCCGGCCCCGAATTTCAGGCCGGCACCGGGTTCAGGACGCGGGGGCAACCGCGCCGTCAGGTGCCCTTGACCGAAGGCAGTTCCGACACGAGACGCAGGCTCGCGTTGATGCCTTCCAGCTGATAATGCGGGCGCAGGTAGAACCGCGCGTTGTAATACCCCGGACGGCCCTCCACACTGTCAACCTGAACTTCCGCCGAGGCCAGCGGGCGCTTTGCCTTGGCCGCATCATTCGCCATCGCCGGGTTCGCCAGCACATAGCGGTTGATCCATTCCGACAGCCACTTCTGCATGTCGCTGCGTTCCTTGAACGTGCCGACCTTGTCCCGCGCGATCGCCTTCAGGTAATGCGCAAAGCGGCAGACGGGGAACAGGTAGGGCAGGTTCGCCGACAGCCTTTCGTTGGCCTGCGCGTCCGGGTCGACCAGCCGGCCGGCCCGCGCCTCGTCGTCCTGCAGCGAATGCGCGCCGATAAAGGCCGCAAGATCGGTGTTCTTGCGGTGCAGGATCGGCATCATGCCCAGTTTCGCCAGCTCCGCCTCGCGGCGGTCGTCGATGGCGATCTCGGTCGGGCATTTCATCGCGATGCTGCCGTCGTCGGTGGGAAAGCTGTGGACCGGCAGGTTGGTGACGGTGCCGCCCGATTCCACGCCGCGGATCTGCGTGCCCCAGCCACTGATCTTGTGGCTGCGGTTGATGTTCACGCCCATCGCAAAGGCCGCGTTCATCCAGACATAGTGATCGTGCTTGCCGTCGATCTCCTCCTCGAAGGCAAAGCCCTTGACCGGCACGGTATTGGCGCCATAGGGCAGCCGCGCCAGCACCCGCGGCATGGCCAGGCCGATGTAGCGGGCATCCTCCGACTCGCGCAGGCTCTGCCAGCTGGCATAATCGGGCGACGAGGTGATCTGCTTCAGGTCCTGCGGGTTCGGCAGCTCCTGCCAGCTTTCCATGCGGAACAGCTGCGGCGCCGCGGCGGCGATGAACGGCGCATGCGCCGAGGCGCAGATGCCGCTGAGGTTGCGCAAGAGCCCCACGTCGCGCGGGTGGTGGCTGAACTCATAGGCGCCGACCAGCGCGCCAAAGGGTTCGCCGCCGAACATCGAGTATTCTTCCGAATACAGCTTCTTGAAGGCCGGGGACTGGTCCCACATCTGGCCCTCGAAATCCTCCAGCTGGTCGGCCAGCTGGTCCTTGCTGATGTTCAGCACCCGGATCTTCAGCTTGCTGTCGGTCTCGGTGTTGTTGACCAGGTAATGCAGCCCGCGCCAGGTGCCTTCCATCTGCCGCACCTCGGGGGCATGCAGGATCTCGTTCATCTGCGTGGTCAGGATCTGGTCGATCCCGGCGATCAGCGACTTGATCGACTTGACCGCATTGCCCGAGATCACCGCCGTGCCCGATTTCTCGCGCGCGGCCAGGGCCAGGTTCTGCACCAGCTTCTTCAGTTTGGCCGAGCCGTCGTCCTTGACCCGGAAATCCTTTTCCAGCAGATCGCTGAATTCCCCCAGATCTACGGCCTGGGCCTCGGCGGCGCCCGCGGCGCCGGCGGCTTTTTCGGTCTCGGCCATTATTCCTTGCCTCCCTCGGACTTCATCGCCTCTTCGGCGACCTGCGCCAGCAGCGGTTCGTTCTGCAACAGTTGGGCGATGCGCTTCTCGGCATTCACCTTGCCATCCATATAGCCCAAGAGTTCCTCAAGCTGGCGGCGCATCGCCATCAGTTCGGCCAAGGCCGGCACCTGTTCGGCCACCTTGTCGGGGGTGAAATCGCCCATGCCCTTGAACGACAGGTCGACGAACATCTCCTCATCGGCGTCGGCGCCATCGGCGGCGGGCAGCGTGTTCTTGACCCGCGCCTTCACCCGCGGGCTCAGCGCCTCCATGAACTTGTTGAAGCGGCCGGCGTCGACCTCGACAAAGCTGCGGTCGGCCGGGGCCTTCTGCGCCTCGCGGGTTTCGGACGACCCGGCCAGATCCGCCATCACGCCCATCACGAAGGGCAGCTCGATCGTGGTCGGGCTGCCGTAATGTTCCACGTCATAGGCGATCTGCACCCGTGGGGCGCGGTTTCTCTCGATGACCTTGGCCTTGCTCTCGCTCATGGCTCATTCTCTCCCGGATTTGTTCTTGTCGTCGACAACCCCGGCGATCCCTCGGAACTCCTTCAGTCCGCTGGGGGCAATCTCTTCCATCAACTGCATGAAATTCATCGGAACCATCTTGCGCATCCGCCGTGCCAGATGCGGGATCGGGCTGGATGGCTCGGTCCGCTCGTAAAAATCGATCACCAGATCCAGCACGCGCTCGACGTCGCGGCGGCTGTTGACCTGGCCGGGAATGGCGCTGGCCGCGGGGGCGGTGGCGGCAGCGGGGGCCGCAGGCGCGGCAGAGGGGCTGCGGGGCAGACATGGCTTGGGCCTCCTGCGCGGGCTGGGCGGCGGCGGCCGGGCTGCCGGCCGCATCCAGCGTCTGGCCGATCCGCGTCAGGAACTTGCCCAGCGCGGCAAATCGCACGGCCACGTCGTTTTCCGTCACATGCGGGTCCAGCGCCGCCTCCAGCGCGGCCAGGCCCGCCAGCGCATCGGCCACCCCGGTCTTCAGCTCGGCCATCAGGTCGGGCTGCTCGTTCGCCGTGGCCTTGCAGGCCACCGTCACCCGGTTCAGCCGCGCCTCGTGCTTGGCCACCAGATCGGCCAGCTCCTTGTCGCCCAGACCGCTCGGCGCCTCGGCGTTGAAGGCGTTGCGCGACACGGCACCCGCCGCCAGATCGCCGCCAGTGATCGCGCCCAGGCCGCGCGGGCTCATCAGCGTGACGAATTCCAGATCGCCCAGCACCCCGCCATCGGGGTTCTCGATCTGGTAAAGCGCGTTGATCCGCCGCAGCGCCGCCTCGCGCTTGCCGTTGGCCGGGCGCAGAGCCGGATGCACCGTCTCCCAATGCTGCTCCACCGTCTGCGCCAGCAGCTTCAGCCCGGCCGCCACCCCCGCCAGCCCGTTCTCGTTGGTCCAGAGCCGGGCCACGATGACCAGAAGCCGCAGGTCGCGCCCCGATGCCGCCAGCGCCCCGGCCTCTTCGCCCAACTCGCCCCAGTCCAGGTCGATCCGCCCGGTGCCGCCCTGCGCCACCTGCGCCAGCCGCGCCGCGCGCGAGGCCGCCTGCAACCGGTTTTCCAACGCATGAAACCGCGCGTCGTTGCGCAGGTCTGCCCCCGACGGGGCAGAAGGGTCGAGCGGTGCGAGGAAAGCCTCAGGATCCATAAGGAAGCGCCGGGAATGAAAACAAGGAAATCTAAGGAAAGATTGGCAGACGAATACGATTCTTACAACCTACACCTGCCCCCGGTTCCGTCACGGTCGGGATTCCAGGATACGGGAGGCAAAGCCGATCACATGGCCCGGCCGCGCCGCCTGCGCCTCGGCCAGCGCCTCGGCGAAAGAGGCCACCGACTCGTCGCGCGGGCGGCGGGTGTCGAACAGGTCGCCCACGGTCAGAAAGGCGATGATCTCGCTCTTGCCATAGTCGCCGTCGTTCACCCGCATCGCCAGCAACCGGTTGTCGGCGCGCTTTTCGTCCAGGCTGTAGAGAACCCTGATCCGCCGCGTGCCGCCCTCGATCGTGCCCAGCCTGGAAATGTCGGTTTCCTCGAAATTCACGTTGGGCAGCAGGTTGAACACGGTGCCGGTATTGTCCACCGCCATCACCCACAGGTTGCCCTGGTCCACCGTTTCCGGCAGCAGGATCTCGACCACCGGATTGTCGCCCTTGCCATAGACCCCGGTCAGGTTCGCCTCGCCCGTCGCCCCCTGTCCCATCCAGATCGAGACCGCATTGCTGGGCAGCGGCGGCAGCACCTTGCGCACCGTGCAAAGCTGCGGGTTCAACACGGAAATACTGGCGCTGATCTTGCGGTTGCCGATGGTGTCGGCCAGGGCCGCCTCCAGCCCCTGTGCCAGCGCCGCATCCACCGCATTGCCGGTGATCCGGATGGTCCCGCCCAGGGGATAGCCGTCCGCCGGCGGGTCCAGCTGTTCCAGCGGGCCGCAACTGGCCATGCCGTCCAGCGCGGCCTGCACCACGTCCTTGTCCAGTTGCTTCGGCCCGGCGATGAGGTCGGTCGACAGGGCAAAGCCATGCGTGCCGGCCCAGATCTCCAGCCCCGCCTTCATCTCGCGCGCCGCCGCCGCACTGGGCGCGATGCCGGAAATCCGCGCGGTCATGTCGGTGATCTCGATCCGCCAGCTGTCCAGCCCTCTGACCGCGCCGAACACCGCCGCCGCCCCTGGCCCAGCCCTCGGCCGGCATCCCCTCGGCCAGCGTGACCGAGCCCTCTGCCGCCGGCTTGCCCGCCAGCGCCGCAAACCCCGCCTCGATCGCCGGGCCGCGGCGGCATCGGGGGCATTGGCCTGCAACCGCGCCACCGCCAGCCCGCCGCCCTGGGTCGCGGCCATCTGATAGGGGCTGGCCACCGGCAGGGGCTGGGTGGTGAACCGCGCCACCAGCGGGTCCAGCAACCCGGCGAACCAGGCCCCGCCCGCCCCCGCCGCCAGAACCAGCAACAGGACCACGATCAGGAACCCGCCGCCGCCGCCGCGCCGTTCCACCCGGTCGCCGCGCCGCGTCTCCACCCGCGTCGGCGGCACCGACCGGCCCCGGTCGGGTGCCGGCCCCTTCAGCGCGCGGCCGACCTGCTCGACCACCGCCGCCGCCGAAGGCGCCCGATGCGCCAGCGCCGGATCGGCCAGCCAGTCGATCAGCCCCTTCAGCGGCTCGGGCACGCCCGCGGTATCCAGCCGCTCCTGCTTGCGCCGGATCATCTCGCCCGGCGTCATGCCGGCAAAGGGCACCTGCCCCTTCCACGCCGCCAAGAGCAGCGCCCCCAGCGCATAGAGATCGCTCTTGGCCTCGGCCCGGCCCTCCATCTGCTCGGGGGCCGCATATTCGTATTTCCCGGCGAAATCGTTGCCGACGATGGTCCGCGCCCCGGCCCCGGTATCCTTGGCGATGCCGAAATCGATGATCGTCGCCTTTTCCGGGCTGCCGTCCCGCAGGATGACATTGTCCGGCGACAGGTCGCGGTGAACGATCCCCTGCCCATGCGCCGCCACCAGCCCCTCGGCCACCCGATGCGCGATGATCATCAGCTCGCGCGGCTCCAGCCGCCGCCGCATCATCTCGTCGGCGATCGACGGGCCGGCGATATAATCCATCACCAGAAAGACATGCCCCTGGTCCGACCGCGAACATTCCGTATAGCGCACCACCGCATCGTCGCGGATGTCGCGCATCTGCTCTTCGCGGCGCATCAGCTCGATATAGCCTTCCTGCCCCGAGAACTGCGCGTTCAGCGCCTTGATCGCCACCACCCGGCCGGAAATCAGGTTCTTGGCCCGATACACCTCGCCGGTGCCGCCCCGGCCCAGCACGCCCTCGATCTCATAGGTATTGTTCAGGATCTGGCCCCGGTGGAAGATATCGCCGGGCAGTGCGTCAATCATCGTCATCAACCTCTCGGGGCCGGAAATCCCGATGGCCCTTTCAAAACAGTCGCAAAATCCGTTCACTCAGACTAGACTGAGTCTCGCGGGATTACCCGCTTTTTTGCAAGACCGTTGAACAACCGTATTTCAGAAGGGGCGACCTTGATGGCGCAGCACGGCTCTCCGGAAACCGTCAAACGCAAGGAGCTTGTCGGAAAGCTCAACGAAACCTGCCTGCGCGCCTTTTCCGCCGCGGCCCAGTTCGCCAAGACCCGCGGCAATCCCTATGTCGAGCTGGCGCATTTCATCGACGCCCTGTCGCGCACCGAACGCACCGATTTCGAGATCCTCTGCCAGTCCGCCGGTGTCGACGCCGCCCGGCTCGAAGGCGACATCCAGCGCGCGCTGGACAGGCTGCCGCATGGCGCCAGCGCGGTCGAGGAATTCTCCGACCACATCTTCCACGCCATCCGCGAAGCCTGGACCATGGGCAAGATGGAACGCGAGGATGACCAGGTCCGCTCGGCCTATGTCCTTCTGGCGGCAATGAAATCCGCCGTTCTCGAAGGGCTGATGCTGAAGATCAGCCTGGAATTCGACAAGATCAAGCCCGACAGCCTGGAACCGGCGCTCGACACCCTGCTCGAGGCTTCGGTCGAAACCACCGCCGCGCCGGCGGCAGCCGGGGCCGACCCGGCCGCGCCGAAACCGCAGGGCAAGTCGGCCCTGGCGCAATATGCCACCAACCTGACCCAGCGCGCGCGCGACGGCAAGATCGACCCGGTCATCGGCCGCGACATGGAAATCCGCCAGATCATCGACATCCTGATGCGGCGGCGGCAGAACAACCCCATCCTCACCGGCGAGGCCGGGGTGGGCAAGACCGCCGTGGTCGAGGGCTTCGCGCTCAGGCTCGCGCGCGGCGACGTGCCGCAATTGCAGAGCGGTCGACCTGCACATGCTGGACATCGGGCTGATGCAGGCCGGCGCCAGCGTCAAGGGCGAGTTCGAGAAACGCCTCAAGGCGGTGATCGACGAGGTGCAGTCCAGCCCCAAACCCATCATCCTCTTCATCGACGAGGCCCATACCCTGATCGGCGCCGGCGGCGCGAGGGCACCGGCGATGCGGCCAACCTGCTGAAACCGGCGCTGGCGCGCGGCGAATTGCGCACCGTCGCCGCCACCACCTGGGCCGAATACAAGGAACACATCGAAAAGGACCCCGCGCTGACCCGCCGCTTCCAGGTGGTCAAGGTCGAGGAACCCGGCGAGGACGCCGCCATCCGCATGGTGCGCGGCGTCGCAGCGGTGCTGGAAAAGCACCACAAGGTCGAGATCCTGGACGAGGCGATCCAGTCCGCCGTCCGCCTCTCGCACCGCTACATCCCGGCCCGGCAACTGCCCGACAAGGCCATCAGCCTGCTCGACACCGTCTGCGCCCGCGTCGCCGTCTCCCAGCACGCCACCCCCGCCGAGGTCGAGGACATCGAACGCCGCCTGCAATCGCTCGAGGTCGAGGCCGCGATCATCTCGCGCGAGAATGCCGTCGGCATGGATACCGGTGACCGTGGCCCCGAGGTCGAGACCGCCATCGCCGCCGCCAGGGCCGAGCTTGAGGCCGCCAAGGCCCGCTGGGACCAGGAAAAGCTGCTGGTCGACGAGGTTCTCGACCTGCGCGCCCGGCTGCGGGCCGAAGGCCTGCCCGTCGACGACACCGCCGAGGAAATCGCGCCCCCCCCCGAGGAGGGCGGAGCCGCAGGCGACGCAACCGACGAGGCGCCCCCCGCCGAAACCCCCAGCCACATGACCGCCGCCGAACGCGCCGCCACGCTGGAAACGCTGAAGACCAAGGCCGCCGAACTGGCGAAACTCCAGGGCGAACGCCCGCTGATCCTGCCCTCGGTCGACCGCATCGCCGTCGGCGGCGTGGTGCAGGACTGGACCGGCATTCCCGCCGGCCGCATGCTGGCCTCCCAGGCCGAACAGGCGCTGTCGCTGGCCTCGATCCTCGCCCAGCGCGTCGTCGGCCAGGACCACGCGATGGCGATGATCGCCAACCGCATCCAGACCAGCCTCGCCGGCCTTGGCGCCCCGGAAAAACCGGTCGGCGTCTTCATGCTGGCCGGCCCCTCGGGCGTCGGCAAGACCGAAACCGCGCTGGCGCTGGCCGAAACGCTCTTCGGCGGCGAACAGAACCTGATCTCCATCAACATGTCGGAATTCCAGGAGGCGCACACCGTCTCCACCCTGAAAGGCGCGCCCCCCGGCTATGTCGGCTATGGCAAGGGCGGCATCCTGACCGAGGCCGTCCGCCGCCGCCCCTATTCCGTGGTCCTCCTGGACGAAGTGGAAAAGGCCCACCCCGACGTGCATGAGATCTTCTTCCAGGTCTTCGACAAGGGGATGATGGACGACAGCGAAGGCCGCCGGATCGACTTCAAGAACTGCCTGATCCTGCTTACCACCAACGTCGGCTCCGAAGAAATCATGGCGATGACCGACGATGGCCGCGGCACCGCGGATATCGAGGAGCTGACCGCCGCCCTGCGGGCGCCCATGCTGAAAACCTTCCCCGCCGCGCTTCTGGGCCGCATCGTCTCGATCCCCTATTTCCCGCTCTCCGACGCGATGATCGAGGCCATCGCCGGCCACAAGCTGCGCGGCATCGCAAAACGGCTGATGAAGGGCCATGAGGCGGAACTGGTGATCGGCGCCGGCGTGATGGACCAGATCAAGGCCCGCTGCACCGAGCTGGAATCCGGCGGCCGCATGATCGACGCCATCCTGACCAACACGCTCCTGCCCGAGCTCAGCCGCCAGGTCCTGAACCGCAAGCTGGAAGGCACCCCCCTGACCCGTGTCACGGTCACCGGCACCGACGACGGTTTCGCCTATGCCTTCGAGTGAACGATGCAGATCCGCAGCACAACCCGGTTCCTGTCCCAGTTCACCATGGGAAAGGATGTGGCGGGCCGCGAATTCCTGTCGCTCGTCACCAAGGCCACCTATGACTTTCCCGAAGAACCGGGCGGCCGGCCACGGCGGGCGCGCGTCCAGCGCCCGCTGATCCTGGCCGACGAATACGCCGGCCCCCCCGGCCTGTCGCCGCCGCTGTGGGAAACCGATTTCGGCTTTCGCAAGCGGGCCTGCGACGTCATCGCCCAGGGCGCGGCCTATGCGCCCGGCGGCCAGCCGGCCGAACGGGTGCGCGTCGGCCTGCGCGTCGGCGACTGGGTGAAACAGTTCGACGTGGTCGGCCCGCGGCAATGGCGCACGCTTGGCCCCTCGATCACCGCGACCCGGCCCTTTCCCTTCACCCGGCTCGCCTTTGGCTACGACACCGCCTTTGGCGGCCCCGACCGCAGCTGGCAGGGCGACCAGCCGCCGGTCTATGCCGACAACCCCTATGGCCTGGGCTATGCCGCCGCCCGCTCGGGCAGCCGCATCGACGGGCTGGACCTGCCCCTGACCGAGGATCCCGCCGATCCCGTCACCTCGCCCTTTGGCGCGCACCGGCCCATGGCGCTTGGCCCGATGCCGCGCGTCCTGCCGCAACGCGCCCGCCTGGGCGGCACCTATGACGACCACTGGAAGGACAACGTCTTCCCCTTCCTGCCCGCCGACTTCGATGAGGCCTATTACCAGGCCGCCCCCCCCGACCAGCAGATCCCCTTTCCCGCGCCGGGCACGCCGGTGGTGATCGTCGGCCTGACCCCCCGGGGCCGCGAGGAATTTCGCCTGCCCGACACCACCCTGCCCATCCGCATCTTCCGCGGCCGCCAGGTCCCGCTCGACACCACGCTCAGCGCCGATACCCTGGTCTTCGACACCGAGGCGCGGCAGTTCACCCTGTCCTGGCGCTGCGACGTGCCGATCCTGCGCACCATAGCCGAGTTTTCCGAGGCCTGGGTCGGGCCGCCCTCGCGGGCGCTGGCCCGCGCGCTGGCCGCCGGCAAGCCCTATCGCCCGCTGGCCCCGCTGCGCCGCGCCACCGCCGGCGATACCGCCGGAGATACCGCCGGAGATGCCGCATGACCGCGCATCTGCATATCGCCGCCGCCGGCATGGTCACCTGCGTCGGCCTGGACGCCGCCTCCTCCTGCGCGGCCTTGCGGGGGCGGCTCGACGGCTTTGCCGAAACCCGCTTCATGGGGCCATCGGGCGACTGGCTGATCGGCGGCGCGGTGCCCCTGCCGCGCAACTGGATCGGGCTGAAACGCATGGCGCATCTGGCGGCCGGCGCGCTCTCGGACCTGCGCGCCCAGGCGCCGCAGGCGCTCAGCGGCACCCAGATCCTGATCTGCCTGGCCGAAGAGGGCCGCCCCGGCCGCCCGATCCCCGACCCCGCCGCCTTTGCCCGCCTGCTGGCCGAGATCCTGGGCCTGCCCGCCCTGCCCCGCCTGCAGATCGTCGCCCATGGCCGGCCCTCGGGCTTTGTCGCGCTGGACCGCGCCCGCCGCCTGATCGCCGCCGGCGAAGACCCGGTGGTGATCCTCGGCATCGACAGCTACCTGACCACGCAGACCCTGGCGCATTACATGTCCGATAGCCGCATCCTCGGCCCCGGCATCAACAACGGCTTCATCCCCGGCGAAGCCGCCGCCGCCGTCCTCTGCACCTCCGCCCCCGGCCCCCTGCGACTGACCGGCCTGGGGCTCGCGCGGGAACCCGCCCATATCTACAACAAGGCCGACCGCGACGGCCTTGACCTGCCGTTGCGCGGCGACGGCATGACCCGCGCCTATCAGCTGGCGATGGACGAGGCGAATGTCGACTTCGCCCATGTCGAGTACCGCATTTCCGACCTGATCGGAGAGCAGTATTTCTTCAAGCAGGCCGCCCTGGCCAGCCTGCGGCTCGAACGCGGCCGCACGCCGTTTCAGGATCTGTGGAGCCCGGCAGAAAGCCTGGGCAATATCGGCGCCGCCGTGGTGCCGGTGATGCTGGCGCAGCTGCTGACCGCCGAACAGCGCGGCTATGCCCCGGGCAGCCCGGCGCTGATGGAAGGTTCCGGCGATGACGGGGCCTGCGGGGCGGCGGTCCTGCATGCGGTAAGGAGGGTGGCGCGATGAGCGATGTCTATGCCAACAGCCTGGAAATCTCTGGCAAGGCGGTGCAGGCCCAGACCATCGCCGCCTTTCCGGACGTCTGCTTCACGCCGCCGCAAACCCCCGCCACGCCCCCCGGCGTGCCGATCCCCTACCCCAGCTTCGGCATGGGCTCCGACACCGAAAACGGCACCGCGACCGTGTTCATCGGCGGCAAGACCGTCAACATCAAGAACAAGTCGGATGAGTCCAAGACCAGCGGCACCGAGGCCGGCTGCGCACCCAAGAAAGGTGTGATTACCTCAAAGAACACCGGCAAGAAGTATTTCAACAGCTGGTCGTCGGACGTGAAGTTCGAAGGCGAACCGGTGATCCGCATGTCGGATCTGGCCACCCACAACCACGCCTCGCCTGTGGGCAACGCCCCGCCCTGGCCGGAGATTGCAAAGTTCTCGCCCAACAATCTCGACTGCAAAACCGTGCTGGCCGAATTCAAGCTTCATCGGCACGGCGACAAGGACTGCCCGAAAGGCCACGAATCTGAACACTTCGTGCAGAACGAATACCTGCAATGGGGCCGCGGAAAGGACACCGCGACCCAATTCGAAAACTACAAGTTGGAGAATGCCCCCTCATCTGCATGCAGGCGTACAAGAAAGGGGCCCGGCGGCAAGTACAATCCGGTCCCGGAAGCAAGGAAGGCTCGCCCCACCACGCAAAAGACACTTGCGTGCAACGACGCGATCCGCAAACGCACCTCGACGCCGACCCTTTCTGAATCGGTCGACGACTGCACCAAGGCAACAGTCGACAATGATCCAAGGTCAAAGAACAAGTCTCCAAAGGAAAAGAAGGACATCATGGAATGCCTGAGGGCCGCGTTCATGGAATACCTTGACCGCGCCGTCAAAGAGAAAGACCCGTCGAATTCCGCGGCGAAGGCGTCGAAGAAACCCATCGCCTGGGAAGTGAACTCCAGCACAGATCAAATGTGGGTCATGGTATGACTAGACACCGCGAATACCGGTCGGCGACCGAACTTCCTCCCGAGTTGATGTCGATCGGGTCACTTAACGCCTACGAAGACGGGCCGGACCATGTTCGCGTTGCCTGCCGCTTGTCCGACCCGAACTACGAGGTCGGCCAGCTGGCAATCCTGCGCATTTCGATGACCACCTTCGAGGTGACGGTCGAATACGTCGTCGACCAATTCTTCATGGGCTTTCATTCCTTGCCCGGCATCCGCGACATCCTCGTCGAAACCGGGGGCTACGTGCGCCGGTGGGCCGCGTCGGAATGGGCCATTTCGCAAGTCGCGTCCAGCTTTCTGCGCGACGGGTTCTCTCTGGCTGGCGCGGTCGATTTCGTGGTTGGCAACGATGGCGAGATCTTCCGTTCGGAAAACATGGGCGAATGGAGCCGCGACACGACCCCGACGCCGAATACCATACTCGGGATTGGCGGGATTTCTGCGAACCATCTCTATGCGGTAGGCGGAAACGGAACCCTGTTGAAGGCACGCGGTAGCGACTGGGAAAGCATTGACCTGGGCCTCGGCACGGATTTGCGTTGCCTTCTCGTTGGCCAGGAAATGGTTCTGGTTGCAGGCGACCGCGGCATAGCCGGGGCTCTCGCCCAAGACGAATTCCGCCTGTTTGAAACCGGTATCGAAAGCGACATTCTCTCGGTCGCCGCCTTCGGTGGCGAGATCTACTTCAGCGATTCCGATTTTGGCCTGCACCGCCTTTCCGGAGATGCCTTCCTGCCCGTTGCCGAACTGGGCTATGTGTATCGCCTGAACTCCGGTCCGGAATGGCTGACCGCAGATGCCGGCGAATATGTATTCCAGTTCAATGGAAAAGACTGGCGCGGCATCGAGATCACGTTCAGGGACGGATATCGGGCAGAACCTTTTGACATGTCATTCCTGGCCTGACTACCCGACCTTGCCGGCCAGGTTCTCGCCCAGATATTCCCGCACCTTGTCCAGGTCCAGGCCCGCCACCGCCATGCGTTCGGCGCCGGGCTGCAGCATGCGGATCACGAACAATTCGCCCGCCTCGGGGTATTCGGCGAACCGCTCCTGCGCCAGTTTCAGGCCCTCGGCCCCGGCGATGCGCAGCCCGTCCAGATGCGCCTCCAGCCGCTCCAGCAGGCGGGCGATGCGCAATTCGTCCATCTCGGGGTTTTCCTCGGGAAACAACCGGGCGCGGTCGTAGACCGTCCACAGGAAGGCCGCCTGCTCGGCATGCTGGCGCAGGATATGGGGCAGGACCGGCGCGGCCATGATCGGCGCCGCCCCTCAGTTCAGGTTGACCGAGCCGCCACGGATGCGGTTGGACCGCGCCGCATGGCTGACCAGGTCGGTGCCGCGGATGGTGATGTGGCCATCGGCCTCCATCACGATGCTGGCCTTGCCGACGCGCAGTTCGATCTTTTCCTTCGCGGTCAGCCGCAGCATCTGGCCATCGGCCACCACCACCGGCGCGCTGTCGTCGCGGGCCGGCTCGACCAGCCTGCCCAGGATCAGCGGCCGGGCCAGGTCTCCCTCCTCGAAGGCCAGCGCCACCTCGGCGCCCACATCCGCCGCGCCCAGCCGCACCAGGCTGCGCGCCACGATCGCCTGATCCTGGCGGTTGCCGGCAAAGACCACCAGCGGCGCCTCGGCCCGAAAGCCCAGGATCATGCCGATCACCACGCCTTCCACGCCGCCGCCTGGCTCTGACCTGGCGGCCGCCTTGCCGGTCGACCGGGCGCCAGTGCGCCGGCCATTGCTCCGCTTGTCCTCAATCATCGCACCAAATCCTGAAAGCCAAATGCCGGGTCAATGCCGCCAGCATACACCCAATGCCCCGCGCCCGCGACGGTTTTCGCAAAAGCCGCCGGAAAACCTGACGGCGCAGGCCCGCCTGCTCGGGATTGGCTTGAAATCGAAGGATCAGCTTCTATTCTCGCCACGATGGTCATTCCCGAAAGGTGCCACTTCCGTGTTGCGTAATCTGATGCTCTCCGCCCTTGTTCTCGCCCTGCCGCTGCCCGCCCTTGCGGCACCCTGTTCGGACAGCGGCGGCAATTACGAAAACTGGAAATCCACCATGGCGGCCGAGGCCAAGGCCGAAGGCGTGGGCGACCGTGGCATCGCCGCGCTGATGGGCTCGGGCTATTCCAAGGCCACGATCTCGGCCGACCGCAACCAGAAGAGCTTCAAGTATTCGCTGGACAAGTTCCTCAAGGTGCGCGGCGCCGACACCATCGTGTCGCAGGGCCGGGCGAAAAAGGCCAAGAACCGCGCCTTCTACGACAGCCTCGAGGCGCAATACGGCGTCCCGGCCGGGGTGATCCTGGCGATCCACGGCATGGAAACCGGCTTTGGCGGCTTCATGGGCGACACCAACGTGGTCTCGGCCATCGCCACGCTGACCTATGACTGCCGCCGCTCCGACTATTTCCGCCCCCACCTGATCGGCGCGCTGAAGCTGGTCGACCGCGGCTCGATCAGCGCCAAGACCGTCGGGGCCAAACATGGCGAGCTGGGCCATACCCAGTTCCTGCCCGGCAACGCGCTGGCCTATGGCGTCGACGGCAACGGCGACGGCAAGGTGGATTTCTACAATATGGCCGACGCGCTGGCCTCGACCGCCAACTACCTGCGCAAGAAGGGCTGGAAGCCCGGCAAGGGCTATCAGGAGGGCGAGCCGAACTTTGCCGTGATCAAGGAATGGAACGCCGCCAAGGTCTACCAGCAGGCCATCGCCATCATGGGCGCGCGGATCGACGGGTGACGCTGGCGCCCCTCGCTTCCCTGCGGGCGCCCTTCGCCTGTTCCCGGCCCGGCGATGACTGACCGCAAGGGAAGGAAGAGCGCCCCGCCATGCGCGCCAGGACCGACCTGATCATCTTCGACTGCGACGGCGTGCTGATCGACAGCGAGATCATCTCGGCCCGCATGCTGATCGCAGCCCTCGCCGATCGCGGCGTTTCCATCGACCTCGCCTATGTCTCGCGGCATTTCCTCGGCCGCAGCTACCCGGTGGTCATGCAGACCATCCGCCAGGACGTCGGCCTGGACCTGCCGCCCGACTTCGAGGCGGAATACCGCGAACGCCTGCTCGAAGGCTTTCGCCGCGATCTCGCCATCATGCCCGGCGTGCGCGACGTGCTGCAAGACCTCGGCCTGCCCTTCTGCGTCGCCACTTCCTCCTCGCCGCGCCGGGTCGAGATGTCGCTGGCGCTGGTCGGGCTCTGGCCGCTGGTGCAGGACCGCGTCTTCACCGCCAGCCGGTCGCCCGCGGCAAACCCGCCCCCGACCTCTTCCTCTTTGCCGCCACCGCCATGGGGGCCGACCCCGCCCGCTGCCTGGTGATCGAGGACAGCCTGACCGGCATCCAGGCCGGGCTGGCCGCCGGCATGCAGGTCTGGCGCTTTACCGGCGGCAGCCACATCGGCCCCGCCCCGAAGAGGAACCGCCCGGCCCGCCCGCACCAAAGATTTGCATCCTTCGCCAAGTTCTTCCAGATTGCCCCGCAATTCAGGAGAACCCGATGACCCGCAGCGATGCCGAACCCACGGCACAGGACGAAGCCGCCCGCGCCGGCTGGCTCAGCTATGTCGGCGGGCTGACCCAGGACCAGATCGCCGCCGAACTGGGCATCTCGCGCCAGCGCGCCCAGCGCCTGGTCAGCCGCGCCATGGCCGAAGGGCTGATCCATGTCCGGCTGCACCACCGCATCGGCGCCTGCCTCGACCTTGAAACCGCGCTCAAGGACCGCTTCGGCCTGCAGCGCGCCCGCGTCATGCCCTCGCTTGGCCCCGGCGCCGACCCGGTGCGCGCCATCGCCCCCGCCGCCGCCGAGGAACTGGAACGCTTTCTCGGCATGGCCGATCCCCTGACCATCGCCCTGGGCACCGGCCGGGCGCTGCGCGGCATGGTCGACGCCATCGACACGCTTGCCGCGCCGCATCACCGGCTGGTCAGCCTGATCGGCAATATCGCCCCCGACGGCTCGGCCAGTTTCTTCGACGTCGTGATGCGGCTGGCCGACAAGATCCACGCCGCGCATTACCCCATGCTGGTCCCCGTCATCAGCCCCACCGCCGAAGAGAACGCCGCCTTCCACGCCCTGCCCCCGGTCAGGCGCGTGGTCGAACTCGCGCGCAATGCCGACGTGGTCTTTGTCGGCGTCGGGCAGATGTCCGACGACGCGCCGCTCCTCAAGGACGGCTTCGTGACGCCCGCCGAACTGACCGAGATGCAGGCCGCCGGCGCCACCGGCGAGGTGGCCGGCTGGGTCTTCGATGCCGACGGCAATTACCTCGATGTCGGCACCAACCGCCGCACCGGCGGGGTGCGCGTCGCGCCGGGGCTGGATCGGCCCTCGATGGGGATTGCTGCGGGCGCATCCAAGGTGCGCGCGATCCTTGGCGCAATGAAATCCCGCATTATCAATGGCCTGATCACCGACGAATCCACGGCGACCGCCCTTCTCGCCCTGCGCTAGGCGATGCAGACGCGGCGGAAGAAGGGGCTTGACGACTCATCCCCACGTATGAGCATTTATTCACTCAGCGATGATTTGCTCATTCGCACCAGGGAGGATACCTATGACGCATTCGCTTCGCGCGCTGCTTGGCGCGACGGCTCTCGTCGCCTTTGCGGGCGCCGCTTCGGCCGAAACCACCATCACCGTCGCCACCGTGAACAACGGCGACATGATCCGCATGCAGGGTCTGATGGACGACTTCTATGCCAAGAACCCCGACATCAAGGTCGAATGGGTCACGCTGGAAGAAAACGTCCTGCGCCAGAACGTCACCACCGACATCGCCACCGGCGGTGGCCAGTATGACGTGATGACCATCGGCACCTACGAAGTGCCGATCTGGGGCAAGCAGGGCTGGCTGGTCAGCCTGAACGACCTGCCCGCCAGCTATGACATCGACGACCTGCTGCCGGCGATCCGCGGCGGCCTGACCGTCGACGGCAACCTGATGGCCTCGCCCTTCTACGGCGAAAGCTCGATGGTGATGTATCGCACCGACCTGATGCAGGCCGCCGGCCTGACCATGCCCGACGCGCCCACCTGGGCCGACATCGAGACCGCCGCCGCCGCCATGACCGACAAATCCGCCGAACAATACGGCATCTGCCTGCGCGGCAAGGCCGGCTGGGGCGAGAACATGGCCTTCCTCACCGCCATGTCCAACAGCTTCGGCGCCCGCTGGTTCGACGAAACCTGGCATCCCCAGTTCGACCAGCCGGAATGGAAGGCGACGCTGGACACCTACCTGCACCTGATGAACGAATACGGCCCGCCCGGCGCCTCGAACAACGGCTTCAACGAAAACCTGACGCTGTTCCAGCAGGGCAAATGCGGCATGTGGATCGACGCCACCGTGGCCGCATCCTTCGTGACCGGCAAGGATTCGACCGTGGCCGACAAGGTCGGCTTCGCGCTGGCCCCCGACAACGGGCTGGGCAAGCGCGGCAACTGGCTCTGGGCCTGGTCGCTGGCGATCCCCGCCTCGTCGCAAAAGCAGGACGCCGCCAAGGCCTTCATCGCCTGGGCGACCGACAAGGACTATCTGGCCCTGGTCGCCTCGCGCGAAGGCTGGGCCAACGTGCCTCCGGGCACCCGCACCTCGCTTTACTCCAATGAGGAATACGCCAAGGTGCCCTTCGCCAAGATGACGATCGACTCGATCAATTCCGCCGATCCGAACGCGCCCACCGTCCAGCCGGTGCCCTATGTCGGCGTGCAATTCGTCGCCATCCCGGAATTCCAGGGCCTTGGCACCACCGTGGGCGAGATCTTCTCGGCCGCGCTGGCCGGCCAGAAGACCGCGGATGAGGCGCTGGCCGAGGCCCAGGCCGCCGTCGCCGACGAAATGGCCGCATCGGGCTACATCCAGTAGGCCATCGGGGGGCCGGCCACCGCGCCGGCCCCCGCCTTCCCCGCTCCCGATCACGTCCCGACCGTCCGGCCCGCGCCGCAGTCCCGCCCCGTTCAGGAGATCTGCCATGTCCACGCAATCGACCCGCTCGGCCGGCCGCCTGATGGTGGCGCCCTCGGTCCTGCTGCTGTTCGTCTGGATGATCGTCCCGCTGGCGATGACCATCTACTTCTCGTTCCGCTTCTACCGGCTGGTCTCGCCCGACCGCACCGGCTGGGTCGGGGTGACGAATTACAAATGGTTCCTGAACTCGCCCGATTTCTGGCTGGCGATTTCCAACACGCTCCTCCTGGTGCTGGGCGTCCTTGTCATCACCGTGGTCCTGGGCGTGCTGATCGCGCTCCTGCTCGACCAGCCGGTAAAGGGCCAGGGCCCGCTGCGCATCCTGGTCATCGCCCCCTTCTTCGTCATGCCGCCGGTCGCCGCCTCGATCTGGGAAAATCTGTTCATGCACCCGCAGAACGGCCTTTTTGCCGCCCTCTCCCGCGGGCTGGGCCAGGACCCGATCCTGTTTCTCGAACATTACCCCATGGCCTCGGTCATCGGCATCGTGTCCTGGGAATGGCTGCCCTTTGCCACGCTGATCCTGCTCACCGCGATGCAGTCGCTGTCCTCCGAACAGCTCGAGGCCGCCGAGATGGACGGCGCCCCCGCGCTGGCCCGGTTCCGCTACATCATCCTGCCGCACCTGACCCGCGCCATCACCGTGGTGATCCTGATCGAGACCATCTTCCTTTTGGGCATCTTCGGCGAGATCTTCACCACCACCCAGGGCGGCCCCGGCTCTGCCTCCACCACGCTGCCCTACATGATCTACAAGCAGGCGCTGGTGGCCAAGGACATCGGCCGCGCCGCCGCCGGCGGGATCATCGCCGTCATCCTGGCCAATATCGTCGCCGTCTTCCTGATGCGCGGTATCGGCAAGAACCTCGACGCCTAGACGAAAGGACCCTGACATGGCCCGTGCCGTCTCTCCCCGCCGCAAGGCCCTGACCACCGCCGCCGCCTGGTTCGTGGCGCTGCTGATCTTCTTTCCCGTCCTCTGGATGATCCTGACCAGCTTCAAGACCGAGGCCTCCGCCGTCGCCTCGCCGCCGCAACTCTTCACCGCCGACTGGACGACCGCGAACTATGCCGAGGTCTGGGCGCGCTCGGACTATCCGCGCTTCTTCTGGAACTCGGTCGTCATCTCGGTCGGCTCCACGCTCCTTGGCCTGGCCATCGCCATCCCCGCCGCCTGGGCCATGGCCTTCGTGCCCGGCAAACGCACCCGCGATCTCCTGATGTGGATGCTCTCGACCAAGATGATGCCCGCGGTCGGCGTGCTGATCCCGATGTATCTGATCTTCCAGTGGATCGGGCTCTACGACACCAGGATCGGCCTCATCTTGGCGCTGATGCTGATGAACCTGCCGATCATCGTCTGGATGCTCTACACCTACTTCAAGGAAATCCCCGGCGAGATCCTCGAAGCCGCGCGGATGGACGGCGCCAGCCTGTTGAATGAGGTCATCCACGTCCTGACGCCCATGGCCGTGCCCGGCATCGCCTCGACCATGCTGCTGAACATCATCCTGGCCTGGAACGAGGCGTTCTGGACCATCACCCTGACCACGACCCGGGCAGCGCCCCTCTCGGCCTTCATCGCCAGCTTCTCGGCGCCCCAGGGCCTGTTCTACGCGAAACTCTCGGCGGCCTCGACCATGGCCATCCTGCCGATCCTGATCCTTGGCTGGTTCAGCCAGAAACAACTCGTCCGCGGCCTGACCTTCGGCGCGGTAAAGTGAGGAACCATGGGCAAGATCCAACTGACCAAAGTCCGCAAGTCCTTCGGCGATGTCCATGTCATCCCCGGTATCGACCTGTCCATCGACGACGGCGAATTCGTCGTCTTCGTCGGCCCCTCGGGCTGCGGCAAATCCACCCTCTTGCGGCTGATCGCCGGGCTCGAGGACACCACCTCGGGCACGATCGAGATCGACGGCAATGACGCCACCACCCTGCCGCCGGCGAAACGCGGCCGGCCATGGTGTTCCAGAGCTACGCGCTCTACCCGCACATGTCGGTGCGCAAGAACATCGCCTTCCCGCTCAAGATGGCCGGGATGACCCAGGCCGAACAGGACCGGCGCGTGGCCCATGCCGCCAGGATCCTGAACCTCGACAGCTATCTCGACCGCCGGCCCGGCCAGTTGTCGGGCGGCCAGCGCCAGCGCGTCGCCATCGGCCGCGCCATCGTGCGCGAACCGGCGGCCTTTCTCTTCGACGAACCCTTGTCGAACCTCGACGCCGCGCTGCGGGTCTCGATGCGGCAGGAAATCTCCGGAACTGCACCAGTCGCTGAAAACCACCATGATCTATGTCACCCACGACCAGGTCGAGGCGATGACCATGGCCGACAAGATCGTGGTGCTGCACGCCGGCCGCATCGAACAGGTCGGCGCGCCGCTCGACCTCTACAACAACCCCCGCAACAAATTCGTCGCCGGCTTCATCGGCAGCCCCCGGATGAACTTCATCGAAGGCCCCGAGGCCGCCCGCCACGACGCCCATACCATCGGCGTGCGCCCCGAACACATCACCGTCGGCGATGGCCCGTGGGAGGGCGTGGTCGGCCTGTCGGAACATCTCGGCTCGGACAGTTTCATCAAGGTCGAGGTGCCGCAGGTCGGCACCATCAACGTCCGCGGCACCGGAGAGCTGAACGTGCATCACGGCGACCGCATCCGCCTGGCCCCCGCCGGCAAGATCCACCGCTTCGACGCCGAAGGGCTGGCAATCGCATGAGACTCGCGGGCAAGACGGCGCTGATCACCGGCGCGGCGCGCGGCATCGGGCTGGAACTCGCCCGCGCCTACATCGGCGAAGGCGCCCGCGTGGCGCTGGCCGACATCAATGCCACGGCCGTCCGGGCCGCGGCGCAGGATTTGGGGCCGCAGGCCTTTGCGGTGCAGATGGATGTCGGCTCCCAGGCCTCCATCGACGCAGCCATCGCAGAGGCCGTCTCGGCGATGGGCCGGCTGGACATACTTGTAAACAACGCGGCCCTGTTCTCGGCCGCGCCCATCGTCGAAATCACCCGCGCCGATTATGACCGCCTCTTTGCCGTCAACGTCGCGGGCACCCTCTTCTGCCTGCAGGCCGCCGCGCGGCAGATGATCGCCCAGGGAACTGGCGGGCGCATCATCAACATGGCCAGCCAGGCCGGCCGCCGCGGCGAAAGCCTGGTCGCCGTCTACTGCGCCAGCAAGGCCGCGGTGATCTCGCTCACCCAATCCGCCGGCCTCAACCTCATCGCCCACGGCATCAACGTCAACGCCATCGCCCCCGGCGTGGTCGACGGCGAACACTGGGACGGCGTCGACGCCTTCTTCGCCCGCTACGAAGGCAAGCCCCCCGGCCAGAAGAAACGCGAAGTCGCCGCCGCCGTGCCCTTTGGCCGCATGGGCACCGCGCAGGACCTGACCGGCATGGCGATCTTCCTCGCCACGGACGAAGCGAAATACATCGTCGCCCAATGCTTCGGCGTGGACGGCGGCAACTGGATGGCCTGACATGAACGCTCCCCTCCCCCCCGTCTCGCTCCCCGCCTACGACCGCAAGGCGCTGACCCCCGGCATCGTCCATATCGGCCTCGGCAATTTTCACCGCGCCCATATGGCGGTCTACCTCGACGACCTCTTCGCCCTGGGCGAGGGCCACGACTGGGCCATCATCGGCGCCGGCGTCCGCGCCCCCGATGCCGCCATGCGCGACGCGCTCCTGGCGCAGGACTGCCTGTCCACCGTCATCACCCTGGACCCCGCCGGCAAATCCGCCCGCCGCATCGGCGCGATGATCGACTTCCTGCCGGTCCAGCCCGACAACGCCGCGCTGATCGCCGCGATGAGCCGCCCGGAAATCCGCATCGTGTCGCTGACCGTGACCGAGGGCGGCTATTTCATCAACCCCGCCACCGGCGCCTTCGACCCCGAAGACCCCGCCATCCAGGCCGATGCAAAAGACCCGCGCCGCACCGCCTTTGGCGCCATCCTCGCCGCGCTCAAGACCCGCCGCGCCGCCGGCCACCCGCCCTTCACCGTGATGTCCTGCGACAACCTGCCCGGCAACGGCCATGTCACCCGCGCTGCCGTCGCCGGCCTCGCCCGCCTCTCCGACCCCGCGCTGGCCGACTGGGTCCTGGCCAATGTCGCCTTCCCCAACGGCATGGTCGACCGCATCACCCCCGCCACCGGCCCCCGCGAACGCGCCCTGGCCGAGGGCTTCGGCCTCTCCGACCCCGTCCCCGTCACCTGCGAGCCGTTCCGCCAATGGGTCGTCGAAGACAGCTTCCCGCTGGGCCGCCCGGCCCTGGAAAAAGTCGGCGTCACCTTCACCCCCCATGTCCACGCCTATGAGATGATGAAGATCCGCATCCTCAACGGCGGGCACGCCACCATCGCCTATCCCGGCGCCCTGATGGGCATCGAATACGTGCATCAGGCCATGGCCCACCCGCTGGTCCGGGGCTTCCTGGACAGGGTCGAGACCGAGGAAATCATCCCCTATGTCCCGCCGGTCCCCGACACCGATATCCCCGATTACTACCGCCTGATCGTCGAGCGCTTCTCGAACCCCGAGGTCGCCGACACCGAGCGCCGGCTCTGCCTCGACGGCTCCAACCGCCAGCCCAAGTTCATCCTGCCCTCGATCCGCGACGCGCTGGCCGCCGGCGGTTCCATCGCCGGGCTGGCGCTGGTCTCGGCGCTCTGGTGCCGCTACTGCGCCGGCACCCAGGACGACGGCACCGCCATCGCCCCCAACGATCCGAACTGGGACAGGCTGAACCCGCTGGCCCTCTCGGCCAGGGGAAACCCGCAACTCTGGCTGGACGGGCTGACCACCATCTATGGCGAGGTCGCCACGGACAAGCGCTTCGCCGCCGCCTTCGCCAACTGGCTGACCCGGCTCTGGTCCCAGGGCACCAAGACCACCCTGACCGCCTACCTCGACACCCGCCCCTGACCGAAGGGCGGCCCCGCCACCGCTCAACCCGGCGCCCCTCAACCCGGCACGACGCAGCCCCCTGCCGCGCATATCTCCTCTCGCCTATCCCCCCCGCCGCCACGGCAGCACCCGCCCGCGCCGGCAACAGTTGACCAGCCTGCGCCCACTGGCGACCAGCAAGCCCTTCCAACCACCCCAGCGCCCCACTCAGCTCCGCGCCGCCCCAGCGGCACCGGCCCGCGCCGGCGGCAGTTGACCTGCCTGCTCCCCTAGCAGGCTGCTGAAAAACGGTTTTGACAGCTTCAAGCGCGGAAGATTTTCCCGAATCGGCGCATTTCCTCCCCATGTCCGGGCGGAAATGGAAACGCAAGGCGTTTCCGCGCCCGCCGCGCAACCTCTGCAACAGGCCCGTTTGCACCGATCACAACAGAAGGCCAGCGCCCGTCCCGGCGGGCGAGAAGCGCCCGCCATGGGCGGGGCGGGCGCTGGCCGCGTGCTTTTTGCACGCGGCCTCTGCTGGGCTTCTGTCTCGCATGGCCTCGGCAATGGCCGAGGCCAAGAGGCAGGCGCGGGAAGATGTCACGGTTGCGTGGGCGAAAGGCGGCTCGCGCGATACTTTTTCAGCACCCTGCCAGTAAGGAACAGGCCTATCCGGCGATGGCGACCCGCTCATCTCCCCGCCGCCACGGCCGCACTGGCCCGCGACAGCGGCACCTGACCGCCGACGTTCCCCCATGACCGACAGCCCCTTCCGGCGCTAGCGCCCCGCTCATCCTCCAGCCGCCACGGCGGCACCCGCCCGCGATGACGGCACTTGATCGGCCTGCGCCACATGGTAACCGACTGCCCCTTCCGTCCCTTGCCCTCCGGTAACGGATAGACCCTCCGGCGATGGCGCCCCACTCAGCCCCCCACCGGCACGGCAGCACCGGCCCGCGCTGGCAACAGTTGACCAGCCTGCGTCCCCGACAACCTGCAAGCCCCAACGATCCAAGCAACCCCGTCAGCCCGCCGACACGGCGGCACCCGCGCACGCCGGCAACAGTTGACCGACGAACGCCCCCGGCAAACGGCAGGCTCTTCCGGCCCCAGCCCCCCGCCGCCACGGCCGCACCGGCCCGCGCCGGCGGCACCCGATCAGCTTGCGCTACCAGGTAACGGACAGACCCTTCCGGCCCTTGCCCCTCCGGCAAACGGCAGGCCCTCCGGCCCCTGCGCCCCGCTCAGCCCCCCGCCGCCGCGGCGGCACCGGCCCGCGGCGGCGGCGGCGGCTCACCTGCCTGCGCCACCCGGCCGCGCCCCGCGTTCTTTGCGGAATAGAGCGCCATGTCCGCCTCGGCCAGCAGGTCCGAAGGATCGGCCGCTTCGCCCGCCTGCACCGTGATGAACCCGACGCTGGCCGAGACATGGCACTGGCTGTCCTGCCAGGCGATCGGCTGGCTGACCAGTGCGATCATCCGTTCGGCAAGGTGGCGGAGCGCGGTCGGGTCGGTCATTCCGGGCAAGAGCATGACGAATTCATCGCCCCCGACCCTGGCCAGGCAATCGCCGGCGCGGCTGGACGATTTCATCACGTTCGCCACATGCATCAGCACATGGTCGCCGGCGGCATGGCCCAGCCCGTCGTTGACCGCCTTGAAGAAATCCAGGTCCATCTGCAACAGGCCAAAGGCCGCGCCTTCGCGGCACAGCCGCGCCAGCATGGAATCGCAGGCGCGGCGGTTGCGCAGCCCGGTCAGCGGGTCGGTCTCGGCCTCTTCGCGCGCCTGACGGCGGGCATCGTCCAGCCGCTGGGCCAGGGCGCGCAATTCGCCAGTGACGGCGGCGTTCGCCTCGCCCAGATAGAGCAGTTCCAGCGCCAGGTCGGTCGGGGCGAAATCGGCGTCGGTCAGCTGCAATTGCGCCACCGCGCGGGGCAGGTCGATGCCAAAGGACAGGTTGACGATCCAGGCCGCCGCCTGCCCGTCCCCGCCGTCCCCGCCGGCCTCTCCGGCCGGTCCCGGCGGCGCGGGCAGGGCCAGGATATGCCCGCGCAGGCGAAACCCGGCTTCGTCTTCGTGGCCTGCCCCGTGCCCGGTCGCATCTTGCCCGGTCGCATCCTGCCAGTCCGCATCCTCCCCTGCCACCGGCGCGCCCGGCAGTCGTGGCACCAGCCGCAGCATCTGCCCGGCCAGCGCCGCGAAATCCTGCGGGCCGCGCAGGCCGGCGGGGCGGCGCAGTGCGAACAGGTCGAGAAAGGCCCGGCCCCGCAGCGGCGCCCCGCCAAAGATCCGTCCCAGCGTCGGGCCGTGGCTCAGCACCCGGCCCCCGGCGTCCAGGACCAGGTGCAAGGGCATCAGCCGGTCCAGCAGCGCCGCCGACCACCAGCCCGCCGCAAGGCACCGCTCACCATCCATTCGACGGCTCTCCCCCGGCCAGCGCAAAGCCGCGGCCCCGGCCATGCGCGGTTTCCAGGAGTTGCACCCGCAGCACCCCGCCCGCCGAGGCGGGGCCGCAGGCCAGCTCCGGGTCGATCAGCACCAGCGCGCCATAATCATCGGCCATCGCCCGCAGCGCGCCCAGCGCCACCGGCAAGAGATGCGGGAAACTGCAGTTGCACGACAGCCGGAACTGGCCCGGCGCGATCTCGGCCAGCGTGATCTGCGGCAGGTCCAGCCCCGGCAACGCCAGCCGCGTCCGTTCCGGCAATTCCTCCAGCGAATGCAGGAAATCGGGGAAACTGGCGCCGCCGAACCGCAACAGCCGCCGCACCGAACGCTGCTCGGGGTCGGCGACCAGATAGGTGCCCACATCCTCCAGGATGCTCTCGACCGGGCGCTGCAATTCTGCCCCGGCAGCCTGCAACACCCGGTCCAGCATGGGCTGGTCATAGGACAGCATCGGCTCGAACCCCTCGGGCGGCAGGTCGGCCAGACGCAGCACACGCCCCCAGAGGGCGGTGCCAAAGGTGGCACGCAGATAGGCCTGGATCGACCTCAGGAGCAGACCGTACATCGACGCGCCTTCACATGATTCCCCGCGCAGCCTATCCGGCAAAGGTTAACGAGTCTCGCCATCCCTCCCGCCTCAGGGCGCCGCAAACAGGCCCCTCGGCCCGGTCCCCAGCTGGTTCAGCCGCACCGGCACCACCTCGGGCGGCGCCTTCTGCCAATCCACGATCAGCCTGCGCATCTGCTTATCGGTTATCTCTCCCTCGATCCGCCGCAGATGCACCCGCACCAGGTAATCCCTCTCCGGCGCCAGCAGCTCCAGCGCCGCCCAACGGCCCATATTCCGGGCCAGCACCGCCTCGTCGCCGGGGGTATCCGGCCACAGGTCCGCCACCACCATCACGCAGCCCGGCGCCGCGTCGATCCTCTCCGCGCAATTATCCAGCACCTCCTGCAACTCATAACTGCGCATCAGCCCCAGCACCGCATCCCGCGTGGCACTGGCCGTGGCCGGCTGCAACGGCAGCACCGCCCGCACCTCGGCCTGCAGGGCCGTCGTATCCTCGCCCGCCGGCTCGACCGGGCCCAGCCAGCCCGCCAGTTCCGGCCGCGCCTCTGCCGCCGCCAGCAATTCCACCAGCGCCGCCTGCCCGGGCCGGCCCCAGTCTTCCAGTTCCCAGGCCAGCCGCCCATCGGGCGTAGCACCGGCCAGCGCCCGTGCCAGCTGGCTGCGCGCCGATATCCGCTCGGCGTTCAGGACCGGCGTCTGCCACAGCACCGCCAGCCCGATCATCCCCAGCGCCAGCCACAGGTTGGCCCGCCGCACCCGCGCCATCCAGCCCGGCCCCCGCAGCACCGCCACCAGATAGGCCAACCCGTGGCACAGCGCCACCGCGGCCAGCATCGCCGCCATCAGCCGCTCGGGCGTCCAGCCATATTGCCCGACCCGCTGCATCACCGCGGCCAGCGCCAGCCCCGCCAGCACCGGCGCCACCAGCGCCAGCCCCCGCGCCGCCCCGCGCAGCACCGTGTTTTCGGGCACATCGGCATCGTCCTGGCCCGCCACCAGCGTCACCAGCGTGATCGCCACAGCCGCCACCGCCGTGATCACCGTCGCCGCCGAATATCCCACGAACAGCCCCGAGAACCCCTGCACCAGCACCCCCAGCACAAAGACCACCGATACCGCCAGCACCACCGGCGCCAGCAACCGCAACGGCGCCAGCAACCACACCAGCCGCCCCACCAGATGCGGCTGCCCCGGCGGCCGGGGCTCGCCCAGGATCGCCATGCCCAGCCCCAACGCCGCGCCGGTGATCAGCAAGGGCATCGCGCCCCATTCCACCAGCCGCCCCAGCGCCCCGATACCCACGATGTCCAGCAGCGCATCCGACAGCAGGATCACCGCCCAGGTCACGCCGGGGAACATCCAGCCCAGCGCACTGCGCCCGATGAGCGACCAGCTTTCCTGAAACAGCGCCGGATAGTCGCGCCAGCCCGGCCCCGCCGCCGTGATCAGGAACGGCAGGCTCAGCAGGAACGCCGCCATCGCCACCGGCACATGCACCCCGGCGTCCAGCAAATCCCGCGCGCTGTCGAACCGGGCCAGCATCAGCAACATCAGCCCGCCCGACACCAGGCCCAGCAGCGCCGCGCTTGCCAGCGCCCGCCGCCCGGCCAGCGGCCCGATCAACAGCAACAGCGCCGCGACAAAGGCCGCCACCGCCGTCATCGTCCCGGCAATCAGTTTGTCATCTACCGCATCGGCCGGGGCCAGTTCCGCCAGGCCCCATAACGCCAGCCCGCCGCCGGCCCCGATCGCCACCATTGTCCAGCGCCTGCGCATACTCTCGGACATTCACTCGCTCCCGCAACACTGGCCGCCAGACAGATCACCACCCCGGTCGGTAACGGCCCACCCGACCCGGCCCACCCGAGCCGGCCTGAACGCCCGACAACCGGCAGCCCAGATCTCGCCTCGATATAACAACCCAAGGGTTAACATCTCAAGGGCTTGCGCGGCAATCCTCAGACCCGGCCTCAAGTCCGGGCCGGCCCGGACCCGCCGCCCGCGCGACCGGACTCCTACCGCGCGATCGCGCCCGGCCCCCGCACTCCGGTCCCCGGCTCCCACCGCCCCCGGCCCGCATATGCCGCGCCGCATGGCCCGCATGGGCCGCGCCGCATGGCCCGCATATGCCGCGCCGCGTGCCCCGCATGGTCGGCGCCGCGTGTCGCGCATGGTCCGCGCCGTGTGCCCCGCGCCCACCCGTCAAGGATCGGCGCGCCGCCGCCCGGCCAGCCGCCATCCCCGGCCCCCGACTTTCTGCCCTCGGCCACGGCAGAAATTTCCTGGGTTCCCCCACCAGCCGCCATCGCCGCCACCGGCACTCGCGGGGCGCAACCCTTACCAAATGGTTAAACTGAGGAGGTCAAGTATCTGGAATCATTTGCGTGGCGCAGCGTCCCACCGCCGTCCCGCCGCCCGGCCAGCCGCCATCCCCGGCCCCCGGCCCTCTACCCCCGGCCATCTACCCCCGGCCAAGGCTGAAATCTCCCGGATTCACCCGCCAGCCACCATCGCCGCCGCCGGCACGCGCGGGGCGCAAACCTTACCAAATGGTTAAACTGAGCAGGTCAAGTATCTGGAATCATTTGCGTCGCGCAGCGTCCCGCCGTGGGACGCCCCTCAGAAATCGGTCGGCGCGCCGCCCTCCTGCTTGCGCCGGGCCACGAACCGGGTCAGCTCCTCCCGGTGGTCCCCGTTCATCGCCGGCGCCTCGAATTCCGCCAGGATCTGCTTGTAGATCCGGTGCGCCCGCTCCACGGTCCAGACCCCGCCATCCAGGTTCCAGGCCTCATAATTCCGCCAGTCCGAAACGAAGGGCGCATAGAAGGCCCACTGATAGCGGACCTGGGTATGCTGGACCCCAAACTAATGCCCGCCCGCCCCCACTTCGCGGATCGCATCAAAGGCGATATCCTCCGCGGCAGTGGCATAGGTCGCCTCCTCGAAATAGCGCTGGATCATCTGCAGGACTTCGCAATCCATCACGAACTTCTCCGGGCTGGCGATCAGCCCGCCCTCCAGCCAGCCGGCGGCGTGATAGACCATGTTGGTCCCCGACTGCACCGCCGACCACAGCGAGTTGCAGGTCTCCCACATCGCCTGGCCGTCGGGCACGTTGGCCGCGCAGACGCCGCTGGCCCGCATCGGCACGCCATAGTGGCGCACCAGCTGCCCCGTCATCTGCGTCGCCCGCATGTATTCCGGCGTGCCAAAGGCCGGGGCCCCCGACTTCATGTCGACGTTCGAGGTGAAGGTGCCGATCGCCACCGGGCAGCCCGGCGCGATCCATTCCAGGAGCGCCACCGCCGCCAGCGCCTCGGCGATCGACAGCGTCACCGCGCCGGCCATGGTGACAGGCGCCATCGCGCCGGCCAGGGTAAAGGGCGTCACCACCACCGGCTGGCCGCGCCGCGCCAGCCGCATCGCGCCATCCAGCATCGGGTAGTCGTGCTTCAGCGGGCTGACCGAATTGATGTTGGTATACATCCGCGGGCTGGCCTGGAACTCGGCCTCGCTCAGCCCGCCGGCGATGCGGACCATCTCCATCACATCCTCGACCCGCTCGGCGCCCAGCGAATAGGCGTGGCAGACCTTGTCGGTCAGGGTCAGCTTCTCGAACAGGCAATCCAGGTGCCGGACCGAGGGGTGGATGTCGACCGGCTCGACCGGATAGCCGCCGGCGACATGGATGCAGTTGAAATACTGCGTCAGCTTGATGAATTCGCGGAAGGTCTCGAAATCGCCGGTGCGCTTGCCGCGCTCCATGTCCCAGGCATTGGGCGGGGACGAGACATTGACGAAGATCATGTGCTTGCCGCCCATCTCGATGCGGCGGGCCGGATTGCGCGGGGTGATCGAGAACGACGACGGCGCGCGGCGCACCATCTCCATCACGAAGTCCTCGTCCATCCGCACATTGGTGCCGTTGACGATGCAGCCCGCCTTGCGCAGATGCTCGACCGCCTCGGGGTTGAGGAATTCGATGCCGATCTCTGACAGGATGCGCATCGCGCCCTTGTGGATGCGCTGCACCGCCTCCGCGTCCAGCGGTTCGGTCGGCCGGTCGGGGTTGACCGGGATGCGCCAGGGCATCTGGTCGATCACCGCGCTGCCTGCGCGGATCTTCATTCCCGCCCGCCCCCCGGCGCGGCGCTTGCGTCCCGGCTCTTCGGTCATGGCATACCCCCTTGGCTCTGGATCACAGGATTACGGAGGCAGCAGCAAAATGCGCCGCAATTCAGCGACGTGAAAGCGTCGTTTTTGAACCGTGACCAGCGAAGTCAGGCGCCCTGGGCGTCCAGCCAGGCCGGAAGCGCGCCGATATCGGGCAGCACCACCTCGGCATGGGGGGCCAGGTCGGACTGACGGGCGATGCCGGTCAGCACCGCCACCGGCCGCATTCCCGCCGCCCGGCCGGCCTCGAGGTCATGCAGGCTGTCACCCACCATCAGCACCTCGGACGGCGCAAGGCCGGTGGCGGCGGCAAAGGCCAGGCACATGCCGGGGCCGGGCTTGGCCCCATGGCCGGAATCATAGCCGGAGATGAAATCCAGGAGCGGGGTCAGGCCGTGGCGCTGCAGATGCGCCCGCGCCGGGATCTCGCTGTCATTGGTGGCCACCCCCAGCTTCAGCCCGCGCGCGCGGAAGGCGGTGAACAGCGGCACCAGCGGCACCGCCTCGGCCATGGCGACGCCGGCGGCGGCCTCGTCTATGGCCTCGGTCAGGCTGGTCTGGCTGTGGTCGTCGACATGCGGCAAGAGCGCGGCGGCAATGTCGCCGGCGGTGGCGGCAATCACCGGGCTGTCGGGGGCGAAGGTGCCGGCCTGCGGCAGATAGCCGATCGAGGCCGCCAGCCGGTCGGCATGGGCCGGATCGCGGGCCAGTCCGGCGATGAACCCCTCGGCCCAGCGGCCCCAGCTGGCCTTGAAGTCGAAAAGCGTGCCATCCTTGTCAAAGACGATGCCGCGGATCATCCGGTTCCCCCTGCGCTGTCCGGGCGCCAGTCTTGCCGGGGCGCGGAAGGAAAGGCAATCACGTCCAGTGCGGGATATCGCCGCCGGGCAGCCCCGCCCGCGCCCGCAGCGGCGCATCCGGCGTCAGGCCGGCCGCCGCGCAGAACTGCATCAGAAGCTGTTCATCCGCCAGTAGAAAATCCAGCACCGCGCCCAGCAGCTCGGGTTCGGCCGCGCGGGCGCGGATGCCGGCGGCATCGGTGCCGCTGACCGACAGGAAGGCCATGAAGGCCTCATCCTGACCGGCCAGCCAGCCAAGCGCCTGCAAGGCCAGCGTCTGAGCGGATTCCTGCCAATTTACCATGCTGCCCCCGGCAAGACACAACCCATGCGCGATAATCCAGTGAATTTCGGCTTATTTACGCCGCATTGCCCATGAATTGGAAAGGGAATCTTAACGATCTGGGTAACAGATTGCTTACAGATAGGCGCGAACTGGCGCGGTAGTCACGGCAAGTCGGAACATGCAAGGACGCATTCTCATCGTAGATGATGTGGCGACGAACCGTATCATCTACAAGGTCAAGCTGGGCGAGGCGTTCTATGAACCCCTGCTGGCGGCCGATGGCCAGTCCTGCCTTGCCCTGGCCCGCGCGGAACGGCCCGACCTGATTCTGCTGGACCTGGACCTGCCCGACATGGACGGGACAGAGGTGCTGCGCGAATTGCGCACCGATCTGGCGACGCGGGCCATTCCGGTGATCGTCTTGACCGCTAGCACCTCGTCCGAGGCGCGGATCGCGGCGCTGTCGGCCGGCGCCGACGAGGTGATGTCAAAGCCGGTGCCGGACCAGGAGCTGATGGCGCGGGTGCGCAACCTGCTGCGGTCGCGCGGCGAGGCGGGGTTCGTCTCGACCGCCTGGGGCATGTCGGCGCATTCGGTGCTGGGCCTGTCGGAACAGCCCGGCAGCTTTGACCGGCTGGGCAAGGTGGCGCTGGTGACCACGACGCCGCAGGGCGCGCTGCGGCAGAAGCGTGACCTGCAAGGCTGCCTGCGCGACACGATGGTGGCGATGACGCGCGAAACTGCGCTGGCGGTTTCGGCCCCCGATGGCGGCGGCACCGATGGCGGCGCGGTGCCGGATGTCTTTCTGATCGAGGCCGACCTGGATGGCAGCGGCGGCGGGTTGCGGCTGATGTCCGAACTGAAAAGCCGCGCCGCCACCCGGCACAGCGCGTTTTGCATCGCCTCGGCGCCGGCCGCGTCGCCGGGCTCGGGGCAGAACGGGAACCGCGCCGATGGCCGGGCGATCGCCTTTGACCTGGGGGCCGATGATGTCGTCGATCCGGCCATGGGCGCGCGCGAACTGGCGCTGCGGCTGCGCATCCTGATCCGGCGCAAGCGGCAGGGCGACCTGACCCGCACCACCCTGCAGGACGGGCTGCGGCTGGCGGTGATCGACCCGCTGACCGGCGTCTACAACCGCCGCTATGCCATGCCCCGCCTGGCTGGCATTTCGGCGCAGGCGGTTCAGGAAGGCTCGGAATTCGCGGTGATGGTGGTGGACCTGGACCGGTTCAAGGAGGTGAACGACCGCCATGGCCATGCCGCGGGCGACCGGGTCCTGTCGGAAATGGCGCGCCGGCTGACCGACAACCTGCGGATGACCGACCTCTTGGCGCGGATCGGCGGCGAAGAGTTTCTGGTGGCGCTGCCGCAGACCAGCTATCCGGACGCGCAGCGCGTGGCCGACCGGCTGTGCCGGGTGATCGGGGATCATCCGGTCCGGCTGGGCAATGGGCAGATGCTGCGGGTGACGGCCTCGATCGGGGTGGTGATGGGGCCGGCGCAGGGCCAGCGGGCCGAGGATATCGCGGCCCTGGTGGATCAGGCCGACCGGGCGCTGCTGACCTCAAAGGCCTCGGGGCGCAACCAGGTGACCTTTGGCCGCACTGCCGCCTGAACCGGCGGCGTCAATCGTCGTCGCGGTCCTTTTCGTCGCGGTCCTTCTCCTCACGGTCCTTGTCGTCGCGCCGGCCAAGGCGGCCGAGCTTTTCCTCAAGCCGGTCGGCAAAGGCGGCGCGGGCCTCGGGGTCCATCGCCTTGAGCCGCAGGGCCACGAGATCGCGGCCGCTGCTGAGCAATTCGGCATTGCGCGCCGAGATCTGCGCCAGCGCCGCATCCAGCGCCAGGGGATCGAAGGGTTCGGCCCGCAAGGCCGCCAGCAGCACGTCGAAATCGGCCTTCATCGCCTGGCGGTCGCCGCGGATGTCGGGGTGACGGTCCAGGAAATCCTTGCGCAGCGCCCGGCGATCCTCGCGCGAGAGCGCCTCGCTCAGCGGCCCCATGCCCAGGTCGGACCGGTCATGCCCCGGCCCGCCACGCAGCACCGCGCCCACCGTCAGCCCCACCACCAGCAGGTTCAGCGCCACCGAGATCGCCAGCGCGATCTTGATGCCGCGGCCGGGGCGCCCGGACGGGGAGGAACGGGTATCGGTTTCGCTCATCTTCAACCCTCGCTCAGAAACAGGTCGGCCGCCGACGGCATCAGCAGGCTGTCCGCCGCCGGGGTCAAGGCCTCGCTCAGCCAATCGGCCGCGTTGGGGCTGGCATAGCCCAGGAACACCCCGGCCACCGCTGCGGTGCCCAGGCCCGCCAGCACGCCGCCGCCGCCGAAACTGGCGCTGAGCGCGGCCATGGCGCGGCTCCACCACGGGGTCGGGGCGGTCACGGCCACCGGGGCCGGTGCTGCCGGCTGGGCGTCATAGGCATCGGCCAGCACCCGCGCCATCAGCGCCGGCGAAGGCCGGGGCGCATCGGCCCGTGCGGCCGCGAAGAGCAGTTCGAGATCATCGGTATCGTTCATCTCAGCTTTCCTCATATCCCAGACGGTCGCGCTGCCCCTTCAACGCCGCCGTCAACGCCCGCTTGCCGCGTGCCGTCAGGCTTTCGACCGCCTCGACGCCCACGCCCAGGATCTCGGCGATCTCGGGGTTGGACAGGCCTTCGATATGGCGCATCACCACCGCTTCGCGTTGCCGTTCGGGCAGGTCGGCCAGCGCGCGGTTCAGCGCATCCATCCGGGCGGTCTGGACCATGCGGGCCTCGACCCCCGGGGTTTCGTCGGCGGCGTCGGGCAGGTCGTCGCCCATCGGGCGCGCCCGCCGCGCGCCGCTGCGCAGCCGGTCGGTGCAGAGGTTGGTCGCCACCCGGTAGAGCCAGGTCGAGACCCGCGCCTCTCCGGGCCGCCAGTCGGGCGCCTGTTTCCACAGCCGCAGCATCGCCTCTTGCGCCACATCCTCGGCCTCGGCCCGGTCGCCGCCCAGAAGGCGCGCCGCATAGCCCAGAACCCGCGGCACCAGCCGTTCGGTCAGCAATCGCGCAGCCTGCCGGTCCCCTTGCGCATAGAGCGCCAGAAGGTCGTCATCGGAAGCGGCGATCAATGCGTCGAAGGCCATGGTCATCCCGGCGAAGTCTAGCAGGCAGGACGGGCAGGACGCAAAGCCCCACCCGCCCCGAAAGGCATCAGGTCAGTTGGCGTCCATCCACCACCAGCCCTTGCCCTGGCCCCGGCCCATTCCGCCATGGCCGCCTTCGCCGCGGCCATGCTTGCCGCGCCCGGCGAATTTCTGCATGGCGCCTTCGGCCTCGGCCTTGCTGATCGCACCGTCACCATCGGCATCGGCACGCTGGAACGGGGTCTGCGGCTTGCCCATCTCGGCCAGTTCCTCGGCCGAAAGCTGGCCATCGGCATTGGCGTCCAGCCGTTCGATCATCATCTTGGCGCGGTCGGCCATGCGGCCCTGCATCTGCTGCATCTGCATCGCGGCCAGTTCCTCGGCCGAGAGGCTGCCATTGCCATCGGCATCGGCGGCGGCAAAGCGCGCGGCGCGGAAGGCCGCGATTTCGGCTTCGGTCAGCTTGCCATCCTTGTCCGCATCCATCTCGTCGAAATGTTGCAGCATCATGGCGCCGCCCGGGCCACCCTGGCCCCAGCCTTCGCCGCCGCGGCCGCCCTTGTCGGCCATCACCGCGGTGGCAAGCCCGGCCGAGGCCAGGCCGGCAATCGCAAGAGCCGTCAGAATTCGCTTGGTCATCGTAGTCTCCTGTCTGTTCGCGGGACGGCCAGCGCCGCCCCTGATGCCTGTCGAACGACGGCCGCGCGGATTTCCGTCGCGGCGGATTGCGACATCGGGCCACAGGGGCCGCGCGGCCCTTTGGCTTTTGCGGAAAACTCGTTATCTTGCGCACAGCTTTGGACGCCGGTTTCCGGCGCGGCGGCCCGTTCGCCCCCCGGTGCGTCCAGCCCCCAGATACCAGAATTGTGGAAAAGACCGTGTCAGAACAAGCAGATACCCCTATGCCCGCATCAGAGACCCCGCTGCCAGATGACGATCGCCCGGTGCGCGAGGCTGTGCTGCGCGGCTGGCGCCGGCGTTGCCCAAGCTGCGGGGCCGGCCCCCTGCTGCGCGGCTATCTGACCGTGCGCGACAACTGCCCGGTCTGCCATGAGGAACTGCATCACCACCGTGCCGACGACGGGCCGGCCTATCTGACAATCCTGATCGTCGGTCACCTGATGGCGCCGCTGATGCTGGTCGTCTTTACCAAATGGCGGCCCGATCCGCTGATCTCGGCCACGCTGTTCTCGGTCGGCTGCGTGGCGCTGTCGCTGTTCCTGCTGCCACGGCTGAAGGGGGCGATCGTCGGGGTGCAATGGGCCAAGCGGATGCATGGCTTTGGCGCAGAGCCGGCAGTTGGCTGATCCGCAACCCGCAACCGATATGCCGATCCGGGCGGCGGCCACCGTGGTGCTGACCCGCGCCAGCGGGGGTGGCCATCAGGTGCTGATGGGGCAACGGGGCGCCGGGGCGGTTTTCATGCCGTCGAAATACGTCTTTCCCGGCGGCGCGGTGGATGCGGCCGACGATCTGGCCGGGCCGCTGCCCCTGTCAGGCGATTGCCAGCGTCGGCTGGCGCTCTCGTCCCCGCCGGCGGCGCTGGCCGCGGCCGCCTTGCGCGAACTGACCGAAGAGACCGGGTTGCGGCTGCGCGCCGACCGGCCCAGCCTGCGGTTCATCTTTCGCGCCATCACCCCGCCGGGGCGCAGCCGGCGGTTCGACGCGCGGTTCTTCCTGGCCGATGCCGCCGATCTTCTGGGCGACGCCGAGGATTTCTCGGGCGCCGAGGACGAGTTGTCGCATCTGCACTGGATCGGCCTGGCCGAGGCGCGGGCGCTGGACCTGCCCTTCATCACCGAGGTGGTGCTGGCCGAGGTTTCCAACCTGATGCAGGGCGGCGATCAGCCCGGCGTGCCCTTCTTTGACAATTCCGGCAGCGTGCCGACCTTTCGCCGCATCACCTGAGGCGCGGGGCGCCGCCCGCTACTCTGCCGCCTGCGTCAGGGGGCAGTCGGCATCTTCGGTCAGACGCTTGCGCACCGGCCAGATCGGGTGCGGCACCGGGTCTTTCGCCCGGAACAGATAGCGCCCGATGATCTGGGCATAGCTGCGATAGACGTAGGAGTCATTGCGCCGCAGGTAATGGTCGCGGTTGCCGCGATACAGCGCCGGCAGGTCGTACCAGGCGACCTGCGGGTGGCAATGGTGAACGACATGCAGGTTGTTGTTCAGGAACAACAGCGCCAGCGGGCCGCGATCCTCGACGATCACGGTGCGGGCGCGGTGCAGGTCATGCGCCCGGTGTTCCAGGAAGGTGCGGATCTTGACCAGCGCATTGCCGGCATAGGCCGCCAGCAGATAGGCCCAGACCGGCATTTCGCCAAAGGCCACCAGCCACAGGAACACCAGCGCCACCCCCAGCGCATGCAGCCCCCAGTCGCGGCGGATCCGGCGGTTGCCGGCCAGGATCTGCCGCAGGTCGTCGCGGTAGAACACAAAGGCGCCGATGGCCGTGCCGACCAGAACCCGCCCGAACATGGTATTGTTGAACCGCAGCAGCGCCCGCATCGCCGGGGACAGCCGCGCCCAGACCGCCGGATCCTGAAAGTTCGATTCCGGGTCGTCATAGGGGTCGGTCAGGTTCTGGTCCTGGTGATGCGCCAGATGCAGGTCGCGGAACCGGCCATAGGGATAAAGCAGGCCGATCGCGGGGAACACCAGCGCATGATCAAGGTGCGGGTTGCGGAACGGGTGGCCATGCAGCGCCTCGTGCATCAGCGAGGAATGCTGGCCGATGGCCAGGACGGTGGCAACAAACGCCAGCACCGGCGAGACGGACCACAGGGCGGTCGTGCCAAGCGCCCAGAGGCCATAGGTCGCCGCCATAAGAACCAGCGTCGGCCATTCGATCGCCTGGGAAGAGTGCCGCAAGATATTGCCCCGCAAGTTTATTTTCCCGTCACATAACAGTTGCACGACACCGCGGGAACCTGGAGAATGCGCAGCGTTTCATCACGGTTGTTTTGAAAAGAGGACAGGTGCAGGAAATGGTAGACAAGCGCGACCGCGCTGCCCTGTTCCGCCTGCGGCTGGCCGAGGCGATGGCGCGGCGCGGGCTGAGCCAGGCGGCACTGGCGCGGGCCTGCGGGGTGGATCGCTCGACCATCTCGGCGCTGCTGTCGCCTTCGGTGCGGATGCCGAACGCGCAACTGGCCGCCGATTGCGCCATCGCGCTGGGTGTGTCCACCGACTGGCTCCTGGGGCTGGCGCTGCGCCCCGAGCCGGTGGCGGACCTGCTGGCGACCTCGCTGACCATAACCGAGGCGCCGCGCGCCCTGATCGACGAGACGATCTTTGGCTGGCACCGCGAGGCGGCGGGCTACAAGATCCGCCACGTTCCGGCGACGCTGCCCGACATGCTGAAGACGCGGGCGATGGCGGAATGGGAATATGCCCCGCAACTGGGCCGCACCACCGGGCAGGCCATCGGCGCCTTCGAGGACCGGCTGGCATGGATGCGCGGGGCGCGGTCGGATTACGAGATCGCCCTGCCCCTGCACGAGATCGACGCCTTTGCCAGTGGCACCGGCTATTACCGCGGCCTGCCCCCCGACCTGCGGGCCGAGCAGATCGACCGCATCGCCGAGCTGTGCGACCAGCTTTACCCCTCGCTGCGGCTGTGCCTGTTCGATGCGCGCCGGGTGTTTTCCGCGCCCGTCACCGTCTTTGGCCCGCTCTTGGCGGTGGTCTACCTGGGGCGCAGCTACATCGCCTTTCGTGACGCGGCGCGGGTGCAGTCGATGACCGAACATTTCGACTGGCTGGTGCGCGAGGCCGAAGTGGGCGCCCGGGACGCGGCCCGCCACCTGCGGGCGCTGAAGCTGCGGCTGTGACCGGGCGGGCGGCTCAGAACCCGTGCAGCCGCGCCTTGGAATAGCCGTTGAAATCAAAGATTTCGGCGGCGGCGGCCATGCGGTCGGCGCCGATCCTGCCCCGGTCCAGCACAAAACCGAAGCTGCCGTCGGGCGTGGCGATGGCAAGCGTGCGGTAGCCGCTGTCGACCCAGATCACCCACCAGTCCGCCATGCCCGGCACCGCCATGCGCCCCGGCCCCGCCATCCGCAGCGGCCCGGCCGCCGTCACCTCGCGCCCGTCCAGGCAGAGCCGCGCCGCCAGTTCCAGCCCTGCCGCCCCGCGCCGGACCTCGACCCCGCCGGGGGCGCAGCCGGGTGTCGCGCCGGCGGAAAAGGCCGCGACCTGCTGCCAGCGCCCCTCGATCCGGGCGGCGTCAAAGGCCGCCGCCGACCAGATCGGCGCCGATTTCGGGCGGAACGCCGCGACGGGCGCCGGCTGCGACAGGCAACCGGCCAGAACCGCCGTCAGGGCAATTGCCAGAAGGGATCTCAGTTCAGGCAAAGGGTCACCCGCCGGCCATCGTCCTGGATGATGTCATTGCAGCCCAGCAGCGGGTCATAGGGCGAGCAGGTCATCGACCGGGCCAGGCAGGCGCCCTGGCACTGTTTGCCCGTGGTGCAGCGTTTGCCGCTGTCTCCGGTGCGCTTGACGCAGGTATGCACGCTGGACTCGCCCGCCTGGGCCCAGATGTTGCCGCGCTTTTCGCAGGCCAGTTGCGCCGGGCTTTTCTGTTCCTCGGGCACAGGATCGGCGGCGACCGGGGCGGGGATGGCAGCGGCCTCGAGCGCGGGTTCGGGCGCGGGGCTACCGCCCAGGCTGCCGGGGCGCGGCTTTGGCCGGGGGCCGGGGGCGGCGGCATCCGGCGGCGGGGCGGCGGCGGCCTGTTCCGCGCTGGCCTTTGCCGCCGCGCGTTCGGCCCGGCGTTCCGCCCAGGTCTTGCGCGGGGCCTTGCCCGGCGCCCCGGCCCCGGTGGCATCGGTCTTTCCCGCGTCAGGGCCGGCGGCCACCGGCGCCGGGCTGTCCAGCGCGGTGGTGACGATCGCATCGCCGGTCACCGGGTTGGCGCCTGCGGGTTTGCCCCCCGTCGCCGTCGGCAGGACGCAGGCCGACAGCGCCAGCAGCGCCAGAATTGCCATCAGTCTGGGAAACAATGCCCGCACCTGCCCGCCCGTCGTTGCCTGATCGGCTTGCAGCGAGATGTGCCCCGATCCCCGCCCGGGGGCAAGCCCTAATAGGGCATCGGGTGTTCCCGATGCGCGGCGCGGATCTCGTCCTGCACCTCGGACGACAGCACCAGACCGGCCGCGCCAATGTCGGTTTCCAGCTGTTGCAGCGTGGTGGCGCCGATGATCGGGATGGTCGGGAACGGGCGCGAACGGCAGAAGGCGATGGCCATCTGGCAGGGGTCCAGACCGTGCCGTGCGGCAATGCCCAGATAGGCGGCGACGGCGGGAAAGACCTGCGGCGTGATGCGGCCGCCCAGATCGGGCGTATGGCTGCGCCTTGTGTGATCGGGGGTGACATCGCCGGCATATTTGCCCGACAACAGCCCCGCGGCCAGCGTCGAAAAGGCCAGAAGCGGCATGTTCTCGATCATCGAGAATTCGGCCCAGTCGGTGTCGAACTGCCGGCAGAGCAGGCTGTATTCGTTCTGCACCGAGGCCATGCGCGGCAGGCCCAGCATCTCGGCCAGATGCAGCCATTGCCCGGCGCCCCAGACGCTTTCGTTCGACAGGCCGATGGCGCAGATCTTGCCCTCGTCGATCAGCGCGCGGGCCGTGGTCAGCACGTCCTCCATATGCGCGGTCTCGGTCGCCTTGTCGGCGCCATGCGGGGCATAGGTCCAGGCCTGGCGAAAGTGATAGCTGCCGCGGTTGGGCCAGTGCAGCTGGTAGAGGTCGACATAGTCGGTGCCCAGCCGGCGCAGGCTGTCTTCCAGCGCGGCGCGCAGGCTGCGGCCGGTGATCGGCTCTCCGGGGCGGACGACCTGGCCCTTGCCCGCGACCTTGGTGGCGATGACCAGCCGCGACCGCCCGCCGCGCGCCGCCAGCCAGGATCCGATGATCTCTTCGGTGCGGCCGACGGTTTCGGCGCGGACCGGATTGGTCGGATACATCTCGGCGGTGTCCCAGAAGGTGACGCCGCGATCCAGCGCCAGATCGGCCTGGGCATGGCCCTCGGCCTCGGTGTTGTGGCTGCCCCAGGTCATGGTGCCCAGGCACAGTTCCGACACCGTCAGGCCCGACCGTCCAAGCGGGATCATCTTCATGCTGCATTCCCCTGTTTTCCCAACAGTAGCGGTTCGGACCGGGCTGGCAAGCCGGCAGGTGCGCGGTCGGCGGCCAGCCGGCGGTCTCGGCGACGTGATGGGGCCCCGTGGCGGCGGCGTGCTATCCTGCGGCCGACCGGCATCGGAGATTGCCGCCATGCGCCCCGTTTCCTGGCTGACCGCGCTGTTGCTGGGGCTTGCCGCGCCGCCCGGATGGGCCGCGCCGGTGGCCTATGACCTGCAACCCGCCGCCTCGACCGTCGCCTTCGAGGCCGATTTCGGCGGCCAGAAGATCACCGGGGCCATTCCCTTGGAACGCGCCGACCTGGTGATAGACTTTGACCGGCTGGCCAATTGCCGCATCCGGGTGACGCTGAACGCCGCCGGGGCCGGGGCGTCGTTTCCCTTTGCCGCCGATGCGATGAAGGGGTCGACGGTTCTGGACACCCGCACCCATCCCCGGATGAGCTTTGCCTCGACCTCGGTGGCGCCGCAGGGCAAGGGCGCGGTGGTCAAGGGCAACCTGACCCTGCGCGGCGTGACCCGCCCGGTCACCCTTTCGGCCGAGATCTACCGCCAGACCGGCACCGAAACCGGCGACAGGTCGCGGCTGACGGTGCGGCTGACCGGCCGCATCAAGCGGTCCGACTTTGGCGCGACCGGATTTTCCGACATGGTGGGCGACACGGTGCGCATCGTGATCACCGCCCGCATCGCCCGCCACGACTGATCCCCCCCGCAGAGCAGCCCGGCAGGCCGCCGCCGCCCGCGCCGCGCGGCACCCAGGCCTGTGTCACCCTTGCTCTGGCACGGCGGGCGGGGTTGGGGTAAAGGGGCCTCGACGGGACGACCCGAACAGAACGACGCGGAACCACACGGAACCATACGGAACCACAAGGCGCATCATGGCTCGCATACTCATCACCTCGGCCATTCCCTATATCAACGGGATCAAGCATCTGGGCAACCTGGTGGGCAGCCAGCTGCCGGCCGACCTGTTCGCCCGCTACCAGCGGGCGCGCGGCCATGAGGTGATGTTCATCTGCGCCACCGACGAACACGGCACGCCGGCCGAACTGGCCGCGGCCAAGGCGGGCAAGCGGGTGGCCGAATACTGCGCCGAGATGCACCAGGTGCAAAAGGACCTGGCCGCCGGCTTCCGTCTGTCGTTCGACCATTTCGGCCGCTCGTCCAGCCAGCGCAACCACCGCCTGACCCAGCACTTCGCCGGGCGGCTGGACGCCGCCGGGCTGATCCGCGAAGTCTCGGAAAAGATGGTGTTCTCGATCGACGACAACCGCTTTCTTCCCGACCGCTACATCGAGGGAACCTGCCCCAACTGCGGCTATGACAGCGCGCGGGGCGACCAGTGCGACAACTGCACGAAACAGCTGGACCCGACCGACCTGATCAACCCGCATTCCACCATCTCCGGCTCGACCAACCTGGAGGTGCGCGAGACGCGGCACCTCTACCTGATGCAGCGCGCGCTGAAAGACCGGCTGGAGGCCTGGATCGACAGCAAGTCCGACTGGCCGGTGCTGACCACCTCGATCGCGAAGAAATGGCTGCACGATGGCGACGGGCTGCAGGACCGCGGCATCACCCGCGACCTGCATTGGGGCATTCCGGTGATGAAGGGCGACCAGCCCTGGCCGGGGATGGAGGGCAAGGTCTTTTACGTCTGGTTCGACGCCCCCATCGAATATATCGCCGGCACCGCCGAATGGGCCGATGCCAACGGCCTGGGGGAAGAGGCCTGGCAACGCTGGTGGCGCACCGACAAGGGGGCGCAGGACGTGACCTATTATCAGTTCATGGGCAAGGACAACGTGCCCTTCCACACCCTGTCCTTCCCGGCCACCATCCTGGGCTCGGGCGAGCCGTGGAAGCTGGTCGACTACCTGAAATCCTTCAACTACCTGAACTATGATGGCGGCCAGTTTTCAACCTCGCGCGGGCGGGGGGTGTTCATGGACCAGGCGCTGTCGATCCTGCCCAGCGATTACTGGCGCTGGTGGCTGCTGAGCCACGCGCCGGAAAACAGCGACGCGGAATTCACCTGGGAGAATTTCCAGGCCTCGGTGAACAAGGACCTGGCCGACGTGCTGGGCAATCTGGTCAGCCGCGTGACCAAGTTCGCCCGCTCGAAATTCGGCGAGACGGTGCCGGCGGGTGGCGCCTTCGGCCCGGTGGAACACGCGCTGATCGCCGATATCGGCGCGCGGATCCGCGATTATGAGGCCTGCATGGACGCGATGGAAATCCGCAAGGCGGCGGCAGAGTTGCGGGCGATCTGGGTTGCCGGCAACGAATACCTGCAGGCCGCCGCGCCCTGGACCGTGGTCAAGACCGATGCGGAAACCGCGCAGGCCCAGATCCGGCTGGCGCTGAACCTGATCCGGGTCTACGCCATCCTGTCGCGCCCCTTCATCCCCGATGCCGCCCAGGCGATGATGGCCGCCACCGGCTCGGACGACTGGACCTGGCCTGACGATCTGCCGGCGGCGATGCGCGCCCTGCCGGCCGGCCATGCCTTTTCGGTGCCGGAAAACCTGTTCCGCAAGATCACCGACGAGGAACGCGCCGAATGGCAGGCGCGGTTCTCCGGCATCCGCGACTGATTTCCCGCCGGGGTTGAGGGGGCGTCGGGCAAGGTCGGGTTTTCCTGACCGATTTTCCGCGTGACAGGGATTTTCATTTGCCCGTCGCGGCCGGCTGGGGCATCGTTCGGCCAGACCGGGTCCTGACCGCTATTGGCGCCTGTGGGCCCTGTTGCAACCGAGTTTTTCTCTGGGAGAATGCGATGAAACGTTTCCTGACTGCCCTTGGCCTTTCGGCCGCCCTGATGTCGGCCGCCCCGGTTTTTGCCCAGGACGCCAAGCCCGCCGATCCGGTCGCCCAGGCCGAGGCCAAAAGCACCCTGACCACCGACAATGCGATGATTAACTATGGCCGCGCCCATAGCGATGCGCTGGCGATGATCGCAGGCGTGCAGATGATGTTCGCGGTCGCCGAGGGCACCACGATCGAAGCCAAGGGCCAGCCGATGGACCTGGGCGCCATCCTGGACGAGGCCATCGCCCTGGCCCCCGAGGACGAGTTGATCAAGGCCAAGGCCGAGGCCCTGCGCGATGACGCCGAGGCCAAGTCGCGCGGCGCCTGCTATTGGGAATACTGGTGCGACTGGTACGGCTACTGCGAATACTGGTACGTCTGCTACTGATCGCCCCGCAGCGACCGCAACAGGGCCGGCCCGGAACATCGGGCCGGCCTTTTTCATGCCCGCGCCGCCCGCCCCCGCGCCTGTCGCCGCAACAGCGAACAAATTCCCTTTGCATCCGCAGCATGGCGGCCGGGCATGGGAAAAAATCCGCTTGTATCGCAAGAGGTAAGGTCAGATTTCCGCCTACACATAAGATGAGGATGCCAGAACCGGATTCGGGTGCTATCTTCCCCGCCATCGGCCCCCAAGAGCTGCCCAAAGGGAGACACCGGAATGACCGAGATCCTGCGCCCGCGACGCAGCATCTGTCGCTGCCATCCTTTTGTTCATTGCCGCCTATGTCGCTGTCCTGGGCCTGACGCTGGCCCCCAAGGACATGTTCCAGGCCACGCCCGGCAGCCTGATCAACCACGAGGAATAGGCCTCGGGGATGGTCCTCAGGCGCCGCCGCCGAGAATCAGGGACAGATAGCTGACAAACACCTGTGCCGGCCCCGTCAGGGGCCGGTTGCGCTCCAGGTCAGGCCGACGTCCATCGAGGGCACCGGGTCGACCAGGCTGCGCTGCTCGATCCGCTGCCCTTCCAGCGACCACGGGCGATAGACCATGTCGCTGAGGATCGTCACCCCCATCCCCGCCGCCACCATAGAGCGCACGGCCTCGACCGACGAGGTGGCGAACACCACCTGCGGTGCCAGGCCATGCTGGTCCCAGTACCGCCCGGCGGTGCGGCTGGCTTCGTCCACCGTCAGCATGACATAGGGTTCCTGCGCCACGTCGCGCAGGCTGACCTCGGGCGCGGTCAGCAGAGGATGGTCCGAGGGCAGCCACAGCCGCCGGCGCGAGCGGAACAGGGTTTCGGCGCAAAGCTCGGCCGCATTGGCCAGGTTCGAGGTCAGCATCACCGCAAGGTCCAGCCCGCCCGAGATCAGCTCGGTCTCGATCGCGGCGCGCGGCAGTTCCGACAGCTCCAGCGTCACCCCCGGATAGCTGCGGCGAAACGCCGCGTAATGGCGGGCCATGAAATAGCCGGCCACCGTATAGGTCACGCCGACCCGCAGCCGGCCGGTCGCCGTGGTCTCCTCGCCCAGCGGGCTGCGCGTCGCATCCTCGACCGCCGCCATGATGCTGCGCGCCCGGGCCAGGAAACGCGCGCCTTCGGGCGTCACCGTCACCCCCTGTGCCCCTCGCGCCAGCAGCCGCACGCCCAGTTGCGCCTCCAGCCCCTGGATGCCGGCGGTGACCGCCGATTGCGAGATGTTCATCTCCATCGCGGCATGGCTGATCTGGCCGGTTTCGGCCGCCGCGATGAAGTAGCGCAGTTGTTTCAGGGTCAGGGACATGGCTGCCGCGCCTCATCTGATTTTTCGATATCATTATGCAAAAATTCGTATTTGCCAATGCAGTCCGACTCGCCGCACCATCGGCCAAATCGAACAGAACCGGGGGGGTGCAATGCCTGTCACGCTGAATTGTGACATGGGCGAGAGCTTTGGGCTTTACCGCATGGGCGACGATGCGGGCCTGATGCCCTTCATCCATATCGCCAATGTGGCCTGCGGCTTTCACGCCAGCGATTTCAATCACATGCGGTCAACCGTCCGGCTGTGCAAGCAACATGGCATCAAGGTGGGGGCGCATCCCTCGCTGCCGGACCTGCAGGGCTTTGGCCGGCGCGAGATGAAGATGGACCGGCAGGAGATGACGAACTGCCTGATCTACCAGATCGGCGCGCTCTGCGGCTTTCTGAAGGCCGAGGGGATGGAGCTGAACCACATCAAGCCGCATGGCAGCCTCTATGGCATGGCGGGGCGGCAGGAAGAGATCGCCCATGCGATCTGCGACGCGGCCGACATCTATCGGGTGCCGCTGCTGGGCATGACCGGAACCCTGCACGAAAGATCTATCCCGCGCGCGGGCACCGGTTCATCGCCGAATTCTACGCCGATCTGGACTATCGCCCCGATGGCAGCCTGATCGTCACCCGCGAGCATGACGCCAAGGACCCCGAGGAAATGGCCGCCCGCTGCCTGCGCGCCATCACCGAGGGCAAGGGCACAGCCACCGACGGATCGGACATTCCCACCCGCTGCGAAACCATCTGCATCCATTCCGACACGCCCAACGCCATCGACATCGCCCGCGCCGTGCGGGCCGCCGTCCAGCCCCATATCTGAAAGGTTTCCCCCATGGCCCAGTTGCTGTCCCCCCTGCCCGGCACCTTCTACCGCGCCTCGGCGCCGGATCAGCCGCCGTTCAAGGCCGACGGCGACGCGGTCGCGGTCGGCGACGTGATCGGTCTGGTCGAGGTGATGAAATCCTTTCACGAGGTCAGGGCCGAGGTGGACGGGGCGAACATCCGCTTTGCCTGCGACAACGAAGAGCCGGTGATGGCCGGCGCGGTTCTGGCCGAGGTCGACTGATGCTGAAAAAGCTGCTGGTCGCCAACCGGGGCGAGATTGCGGTTCGGGTGATCCGCGCGGCCCAGGACCTGGGCATCGCCACCGTCGCCGTCTATTCCGAGGCCGACCGCGACAGCCTGCATGTGCAGATCGCCGACGAGGCGGTGCTGATCGGCCCGCCGGCGGCCCGGAAAAGCTATCTGGACCAGGCGGCCATCCTGCGCGCGGCCGAAGAGACCGGCGCCGACAGCATTCACCCCGGCTACGGCTTTCTGGCCGAGAACGCGGCCTTTGCCGAGGCCTGCGCCACCGCGGGCCTGGTCTTCGTCGGCCCCTCGGCCGAGGCGATCCGCACCATGGGCGACAAGGTCGCCGCCCGTTCGGCCGCGCATGCCGCCGGCGTGCCGGTGGTGCCCGGCAGCATGGGCCGCGTGGCCGACATCGAGGCGGCGCGGCTGGTCCTGCAGGAAACCGGCTTTCCGGTGATGATCAAGGCCGCGGCGGGCGGCGGCGGGCGGGGCATCCGCATCGCCTCGGATCTCGCCGGGTTCGAGACCGCCTTTCCCCAGGCCGCGGCCGAGGCGCTGGCCGCCTTTGGCGACGGCGGGCTTTACATGGAAAGGGTGATCGGCAAGGCCCGGCACATCGAGGTGCAGGTGCTGGGCGATGGCCGCGACGCCGTCCATTGCTGGGAACGCGAATGTTCCCTGCAGCGCCGGCGGCAAAAGGTCTGGGAAGAGGCGCCCTCGCGCGCGCTGTCGGACCGGGTCCGGGATGAGCTGTGCCAGAGCGCGGTCCGGCTGGCCCGGGCCGTGGGCTATTCGGGCGCCGGCACGGTGGAATACCTTTATGACGACGAAGCCGACCGCTTCTACTTCATCGAGATGAACACCCGCATCCAGGTGGAACACCCGGTGACGGAAATGATCACCGGCGTCGATCTGGTGGCCGAGGGCCTGCGCATCGCCGGCGGCGAACCCCTGCGGCTGCGGCAATCCGCAATCGAGGCCCGGGGCCATGCCATCGAGGTGCGGCTGAACGCCGAAGACCCCAGCCGCGACTTTGCCCCCTTCCCCGGCACCGTCACCGGCCTGAGGGTGCCGGGCGGCCCCGGCGTGCGGTTCGAATCCATGCTTTACGCCGGCTACACCGTGCCGCCGTTCTACGATTCGCTGCTGGCCAAGCTGGTCGTCCACGCCGAGACCCGCGAGGCCGCGATCGCCCGGCTGGTCCGCGCCCTGCGCGAGACCCGGATCGACGGGCTGCGCACCACCAGACCGCTGTTCCTTGCCCTGGCCGAAGACGCATCGGTGCAGGCCGGGGCGGTGCATACGCGCTGGCTGGAAGGCTGGCTCGAGACCCACGCGGCCCGGCTGCTGCCGGAGCTGGAACCATGACGGAGGAAGCATGACGATCCGATTCACCTTCGGGGGCGACGAGCATATCTTCGCGGAAGTCAGCGAGGAGATGTCGCTCGAGGCCTTTTTCACCTCGCTTTCGATGACCAATGCGGTCAAGGCGGCGGGCATCAGGGGCGTGACCGAGATCTGCCCGGCCAACGCCAGCTTTCAGATCAAGTTCGACCCCGATCAGATCAAGCCCGGCGATTTGCTGAAAGAGTTGCAATCCATGGAAGGGGCGGCGTCGAAATCCGACGCCACGCTGAAGACGCGGATCATGGAGATCCCGGTCTATTACCAGGACCCCTGGACGCATGAGACGCTGATGCGGTTCCGCGAACGCCATCAGGACCCGACCTCGACCGATATCGAATATGCCGCCTCGGTGAACGGCTATGCCTCGGTCGCGGATTTCATCGCCGCCCATTCCGGCCAGCCCTGGTTCGTCTCCATGGTGGGTTTCGTGGCCGGCCTGCCCTTCCTCTACCAGATGGTGGAACGCAGAAGGCAGATCCAGGTGCCGAAATACCTGCGGCCGCGGACCGATACGCCCAAGCTGACGGTGGGCTACGGCGGCTGCTTTTCCTGCATCTATTCGGTGCGGGGCGCCGGCGGCTACCAGATGTTCGGCGTCACGCCGATGCCGATCTATGACCCCACGCAGCAGGTATCCTACCTGCGCGACGAGATGTGCCTGTTCCGCCCCGGCGACATCGTGAAATGGAAACCGGTGGGGCGCGACGAATATGACGCCGCGATCGAGGCGGTCGAGGCCAACCGCTACGAACCGGTGATCCGCCCCGCCAGCTTCAGCCTTGCGGAATTCAACCGGGACATGGCCGGCACCAATGCCAAGCTGATGGAGGCGATCCATGGCCGTTAATGTGATCAATGCGGGCCTGTCGACCACGGTGCAGGATCTGGGCCGGCCGGGCTATTACCACCTCGGCATTCCGCTGTCGGGCGGCATGGACCGCTTTGCCCTGCGGGTGGCCAACATGCTGGTCGGCAACGACGAAGGCGCCGCCGTGCTGGAGGCCGTCTTCATGGGGCCGGAACTGGAATTCACCGCGCCCGGCACGGTGGCGGTGACCGGGGGCGACCTGCCGCCGAAACTGAACGGCGACGACCGCCCGACCTGGGAATCCTTTGCGGTCAAGGCCGGCGACCGGCTGTCCTTCGGCTTTCTCAAATCCGGGGCGCGGGCCTATATCGCAGTATCCGGCGGCATCGACGTGCCGCTGAAGCTGGGCTCGCGCTCGACCTATACGCTGGGCGCGCTGGGCGTGCATGAGGGGCGCGCGCTGAAGGCGGGCGATGTCCTGCCGGTCGGCGCCGGCCGGGGCACCAGTGGCGCGGTTCCGGCCAACCTGCGGCGGGGGCCGGGCAATCCGGCGGAACTGCGCATGCTGCCGGGGCTCTACTGGCACCGGATCACGGCGGCGGCCGGGCGTCAGTTCTTTGCCGACACCTGGAAGGTCGCGCCCGAGGCGGACCGGATCGGCTATCGCTTCAAGGGCGGCACCGCGCTGGATTTCGTGCCGCGCGAACAGCCCTTTGGCGCGGGCTCGAACCCGTCGAACATCGTCGATGCCTGCTATCCCTATGGCTCGATCCAGGTGCCGGGCGGAACCGAACCGATCGTGCTGCACCGCGACGCGGTGTCGGGCGGCGGCTACATGATGCTGGGCTGCGTGATCAGTGCCGACATGGACCTGATCGGCCAGCTGCAGCCGCATTCGCCGGCGCGGTTCGTCGAGGTGACGATGGACCAGGCCCTGGCCGCACGGGCCGACCGGCAGGCGGCGATCCAGCGCGTGCGCGCGCATCTGGGGCGGTGATGCACCGGGCGGCTCATCGTTCGCCTTCGGCTCCTCTTCGCGGGGCGCGCCTTGCGAAGAGCGCACGAAGTGCGACGATGAACGCCCCGTCAGCCGCGCCCCCGCGCCTCTTTCGGGGTGACGCCGAACCGGGCGCGGAAGGCGCGGGAAAACTGCGCCTGGTCGGTAAAGCCGCGGGCATAGGCGATCTCGCCGATGGCGCGGCGGTCGGCGGGGTTCGTCAGGTCCTCCATCGCCGCGGCCAGCCGGGTATCCCTGATCCACTGGCCGAGCGTCTGGTTGGTGTCGCGCAAGAGTTCGTGCAGATAGCGCACCGAGATGCCGCAGCCTGCCGCCACCTCCTCCGGCCCCAGGTCCGGGTCGTCGATATGCCGGCGCATATAGGCCTCGATCCGTGCCAGATGGGCCGCCCGCACCGTCGAGGCGCCCGAGGTCAGCACCCGTTCGTCATTCTGGATCGCCAGCGCCAGCAGGTCCACCAGTTGCCGCCCCACGGTCACGCGGGTTTCCTCGGACATGGTGCCATAGCGGGCCGGGATCAGGTGGACCATGTCGACGAACAGCCCGTTCGCGCCGTTGGTCGCGTCGAACTGCAGGCTGCAGAACCGGTCGGGCGCGCGGATGCGGCTGCCCAGCATGTCCTTGGACAACTTCATCACCCAGAGATCGGCCGCCTCGGCATGGCTGAAATCATAGGGTTCATGGCTGCGCTCGATGAAGAAGGCGCCGGGATTGGCCCGCACCTCCTTGCCGCCCTGGCTGAACCGCACCTCGGATTTCGCCGGCAGCGTGACCAGGAATTCCTCGGGCCCCGGTTCGCGGAAATGCCGCGGCAGCCGGCGGTAGAGCAGCGCATCCGAGGTCAGGCGCGACAGCGACACCGCGCCCAGGTCCCAGCGGCACAACTCGCCGTCAAAGGCCTCGGGCTGGGCAAAGGTCAGGTCCAGCGGGAAATAGGCCCTGGCGATGGTCTCATGCCAGTGCCGGCTGCGCGCCGCCAGGTCCACCCCCCGCGTGGAGATCGTGGTCTTCATCCGCATCCCCCCAGTTTTGCGCATTTCGCCACGCCCGGCCCCACCTGTAAAGCCTTGGCTCGGCCCCGGCCGGCGGGATGCACGGAAATGCAAGAAGCCGTGCGCAGAGTGCAAAGACCTGCGCCGCCGCCCGCCGCTAGCCTTCCCCGATCAACGGCGCAACAGACGCCGCGCAACAGGGAAGCACAGCGATTCGGACGGGCAACCTGCCCGCGCCCTGCCCTGTTTCGCGGCTCTCAGAGGAGGGCTTCGTGATGGCATCACAGCCAAGGAAAAAGGTAGAGGTCGACCCGATCACCCTGTCGGTGGTTCGCGGCATTCTCGAGACGACACAGCGGGAAATGACATTGTCGCTGGAAAAGACCGCGCGATCCTCGGTCTTCAACCTGGCGCATGACTATTCCACCGCGCTGTTCAACCACCGCCCCGAGATGATCCTGCAGGGCCAGGATATCCCGATCCACCTGGGCTCTCTGATCCCGGCGATGAAGGTGGTGGCGAAATACTTCGAGGGCGACATCCACGAAGGCGACCTGATCATCCACAACGACCCGGCCTGGGGCGGCAGCCACGCCATCGACACCTGCTTTTACCGGCCGGTGTTCTGGAAGGGGCGGCTGAAATACTGGACCGTCTGCAAGGGCCACCTGACCGATGTCGGAGGGCCGGTCCCGGCCGGCTACAACCCCAACGCCACCGAAATCTATGCCGAATGCCTGCGCATCCCGCCGGTCAAGGTCTGGGACCGCGGCACCCCGCGCAAGGACGTGCTGAACCTGCTTCTCACCAACATGCGCGCCCGCCGCGACCAGGAAGGCGACTTCAACGCGCTGATCGGCGCCTGCCAGGTGGGTGAACGCGCGCTGTTGCAGATGCTGGAGAAATACGGCGAAGAACAGGTCGACGCCTGCATCGAGCGCCTTCTGGACATGGCCGAACGGCAGATGCGCAGCCTGATTTCCAGCGTGCCCGACGGCACCTATGAAGGCGCCGCCATCCTGGAAGACGCCGGCCACGGTTTCGGCGATTTCGAGATCAAGGCCAGGGTCACCATCAAGGCCGACACCTGCCACATCGAAATCTCGTCCCCGCCGCAGATCCCCTATTTCATCAACTCTTACGAGGGGAACTCCTATTCCGGCGTCTACCTGGGCCTGATGATGTTCGCCCAGCTTCCGCCCCCCTACAACGAAGGGCTTTACCGCTGCGTCAGCGTCGACATGGGGCCGAAGGGCACGCTGTGCAACGCCAAGGAACCGGCGCCGCACATGAACTGCACCACCACGCCGATGGAAACCCTGACCGATGCGGTGCGGCTGGCCTTTGAAAAGGCGGTGCCGTCCAAGGTCTCGGCCAGCTGGGGCCATGCCAACGGGCTGAACATCGCCGGCTGGGACAAGCCGCCATGACGAGGAATACGTCACCATGGTGCTGGCCACCATCATCAGCGGAGCCGGCGCCACGCCCAGCCAGGACGGCTGGCACGCCTGCGGGCCGGAATGCTGTTTCGGCGCGCTGACCTCGGGCGACGTGGAACTTCTGGAATACAGCTACCCCATCATCATCCACCGCTATTCGCTGATGACCGACAGCGGCGGCGCCGGCAAATTCCGTGGCGGGTCGGGAACGGCCTGGGAGGTGGAGCCGCTGAACGGCGACATGACCTTCATCACCTTTGGCGAAGGCCGCCGCATCCCGGCGGTGGGCGCGGCAGGGGCCGCCAGCACCATGGTCGATACCAAGGTGGGGCGGCTGGAACTCGCCATGGGCGACCGGCACGAAACCATCCGCGAGAACGTCATCAAGGTCATCAAGCCCGGCGACCGCATCACCAACATGAACCCCGGCGGCGGCGGCTATGGCAACCCGATGGACCGGGCGGTGGAAAAGGTGGTCTGGGACGTTAAGAACGGCCTGGTTTCCATCGAAGGAGCAAGGGAGGACTACGGAGTCATCATCGCAGACCCCGCCACGCTGGACGTGGACATGGCAGAAACCAAAGCCCTGCGCGCCGCTCGTCGCGCCGTGGCCGCGAAATAAGGGGAAAGCAAGATGAAATCCGATTACCGACTGGGCATTGACGCGGGCGGCACCTTCACCGACTTCGTTCTGGCCGACAAATCCGGCAAGGTCCGCCTGTTCAAGGCGCTGTCCACCCCGCAGGACCCGACGCTGGCCATCCGCAACGGCCTGGCCCTGATCTCGGAAGAGCTGGGCGTATCCCCCGAAACCGTGGTCTCGAACTGCGATCTCTGCATCAACGGCACCACCGTGGGGCTGAACGCCCTGATCACCCACAAGGGCGCGAAGGCCGGTCTCATCTGCACCGCGGGGCATGAGGACAGCCTGGAAATCCGCCTGGGCCACAAGGAAGACGGCTATCGCTATGACCCGGAATACCCGCCGGCGACCATGCTGGTGCCGCGCTACCTGCGGCGCGGCGTGCGCGAACGGGTGCTGTCCGACGGCACCGTGCGCGAGGCCCTGAACGAGGCCGACGTGCGCGCCGCCTGCGAGGTGTTCCGCGCCGAAGGGGTGGAAACCGTGGCGATCAGCTTTGTCTGGTCAGTGCTGCACCCCGAGCATGAGCGCCGCGCGGGCGAGATCGTGCGGGAAATGCTGCCGGGCGTGGTGCTGACGCTGGGAAGCGAGTTGTATCCCCAGGTGCGCGAATACACCCGCACCTCGACCGCCGTGGTCAACGCCTACCTAGCCCCGATCATGAAGCGTTACGTCGACGCGGTGGACGCCTATTTCCGCGGCCTCGGCGCGAAACAGCCCGTCCGCTACTATCAGTCGAACGGCGGTCTGGCGGTGGGTCAGGCGATGACCGACCGCTCGGTCTATGCCATCAACTCGGGGCCGGCCTCCGCCCCCGCCGCCGGGCAATATGTCTGCGCGCCGTTCGGCAAGCGCGACGTGATCACCGTCGACATGGGCGGCACGTCGTTCGACATCACGCTGACCAAGGACGGTTCCACCAACATCAACAAGAACATCGACTTCCTGCGCTATCGCATCGGCGTGCCGATGATCCAGGTGGAAACCCTGGGCGCGGGCGGCGGCTCGATCGGCTGGATCGACGAGATGGGGCTGATGCAGATGGGGCCGCAGTCGGCGGGGTCCGATCCGGGGCCTGCCTGCTATGGCCAGGGCGGCAAGCTGCCCACGGTCAGCGACGCCAACCTGGTCCTGGGCTACCTGAACCCCGACGGCCGGTGGGCGGCCGCCTGCCGCTGGATGCCGCCAAGGCCCGCGCGGCGATCAGGAAAACCTGGCAGACCCCCTGAAGATGAGCGTGGAACGCGCCGCCTATGGCATGTTCACCATCGTCAACGCCAACATGGTGAACGGCATCCGCCGCGTCACCGTGGAACGCGGCTACGACCCGCGCGACTTCGTGCTGGTCGGGGCCGGCGGCGCGACGGCGGCCCATATCACCGCGCTGGCCGATGCGATGGGGATCGATACCATCGTGCTGCCCAAACTGGCTTCGGGCCTTTGTGCCTTTGGCCAGATCATCAGCGACGTGAAATACAACTACATGGCCACCGCCCCCCTGCGGCTGGACAATGACGCCGCCTATGCGCGCATCGACGAATTGTTCGGCCAGATCGAGGCGCAGGGCATCGCGCACCTGAAGGCCGACGGCTTCAAGGGCAAGGGCATCGTGACCAAACGCAGCCTCGACATGAGGTATGTGGGCCAGGTCCATGAATGCACGGTGGAAATCGACACGTTCAAGGTAGACGCGAAAAGCATCGCCAGGATCAGGGATGCCTTCCACAAGCGCCACAAGGAACTTTACACCTATGCCGAGCCGAACTCGACCGTCGAGGTGGTGAACATCGAAAGCACCGTCTACGGCGTGGTGGAAAAGCCCGAGCGGATGACCATCGCCAAGGGCGCCACCCCGGCCAAGGCGCTGAAAGGCCACCGCGACGCGGTGTTTTCCGCCGATGGCAAGGCGGTGAAGACGCCGATCTACGACGGCACGCCCTTGGGCGTCGGCGCCACGATCAAGGGCCCCGCCGTGATCGAGGAAGTCACCACCACCATCGTGATCGAACCGGGCTGGACCGCGCGTCTGGACGAAAGCGGCTCTTACCTGATCACCCGCGACCGGAAAGGAGCGAAATGAGCGATCTGCGCGCTGACAAGGTATCGGTTGCCTTCGCGGGGCTGCGCGCCCTGTCCGGGGTGGACCTGGTGGTGGAACCCGGCAGGATCGTCGGGCTGATCGGCCCGAACGGTGCGGGCAAGACCACGCTTGTCAACGTGCTGACCGGGTTTCAGGCCGCGACCGAGGGGTCTGTCCGGCTGGACGGACAGTCCCTTGCCGGCCTGAAACCGCATGACGTGCGCCGGCGCGGCATCGCCCGCACCTTCCAGGGCGGGCGGCTGTTCCGCGACCTGGCCGTGATCGACAACCTAGAGGTCACCGGCGTCGGCCTGGGCCAGTCGCGCGCCGCCGCCATCGCCGAGGCCGAGGCGATGCTGGATTGGGTGGGCATCGCGCCCCTTGCCGGGCGCATTGCCGGCACCCTGCCCTATACCGACGAACGCCGCGTCGCCATCGGCCGGGCGCTGATGGGGCGGCCGAAATTCCTGCTCCTCGACGAACCCGCCGCCGGGATGAGCGCGCAAGAGGCCGCCGAGCTGTCTGCCCTGATCCGCCGTATCGCCGGCGAAATGGGCTGCGGCGTCCTGCTGATCGAACACAACGTCGGGCTGGTGCTGGGCCTGTGCGACCATATCGTGGTGCTGGATTCGGGCGCCGTCATCGAGACCGGCCCCCCCGCCGCCATCCGCGACAGCGAAAAGGTCCGCCACGCCTATATGGGCACCGCCGCCGACACCGACCTGCCCGTGCTGGAGGTCGAGGCATGAGCCTGCTTTCGCTGTCCAACGTCACCATCCGCTATGGCCGGCTGACCGCCGTCAGGAACGTGGCCTTTTCCATGGCCGAGGGCGAGATCCTGTTCATCACCGGGCCGAACGGCGCGGGGAAAAGTTCGCTTTTGCGGGCCATAGCCGGGGTCACGCCGCCCGCCGGCGGGCGGATCGACTTTGAAGGCCAGGACATCACCGGCCGCGCGCCCGAGGATATCGCCCGGCTGGGCATCTCGATGGTGCCCGAGGGCCGCGAGGTCTTTGGCAGCCTGACCATCGAGGAAAACCTGCTGGTCGGCACCGGCATGCATGCCAGGGAACGCGGCTGGCGGGCGCGGGCGGCGCAGGCGCTGGACGACATCTACGCCACCTTCCCCATCCTGAAAGACCGCCGCCACACCCAGGCCGGCCTGCTGTCGGGCGGCCAGCAACAGATGCTGGTGATCGGCCGCGCCCTGATGACCAACCCGCGCCTGATCGCCATCGACGAACCCAGCCTGGGCCTGGCGCCGAACATCACCGACCAGGTCTATGAACGCCTGATCGGCCTGCGCGCCCATCGCAAGCTGACGCTGCTGATCGTCGAACAGTCCTCGACCCGCGCCATGATGGTCGGCGGCCGCATGATCCTGATGCGCGGCGGCGAGGTGCTGATCGACGGCGATGCCCGCGCCATGGGCCAGTCAGAGGCGATGCACGCCGCCTATTTCGGAATCGGAGAACACTGATGGGCAGCATCATGCAGGTCGTGTTCGACGCGCTGTCGCTGGGCTCGCTCTATGCCCTTGGCGCCCTGGGGATCGCGCTGATCTTCGGCGTCATGCGGCTGGTCAACTTTGCCCATGGCGACGTGATCGCCTTTTGCGTCTTCGCGCTCTTGTGGCCCTCGGTCGACGCCGTGGCCATCACCTTTGCCGGCAACCTGCCCTGGTTCCTGCTGATCCCCTTTGTCCTTTGCGTCGGCGCCGGGCTTTCGGTCCTGTCCGAAGTCGTGGTCTTCCGCCGCTTTCGCCATGCCAATCCGGCGACGATGATGATCGCCTCTTTCGCGCTGGGCTTCGTGATCCGCTACTTCCTGCTGATGCTCTATTCCAGCCGGCCGAAAAGCATCTCCCTGCTGCCCGCGCTCAGCCAGCCGGTCGAGGTGTTCGGCGCCCGCATCCCGCTGCTGCAGGTGATCACCATCGCCGTCACCATCGGCGTGCTGATCGGCCTGACCCAGTTCCTGCGCCGCACGCGCTTTGGCCTGGAAATGCGGGCGGCGGCGGAAAACTTTACCATGGCGCGCGTGCTGGGGGTGCGTGCCAACCGGGTGATCATGGGGGCCTTTGCCCTGTCCGGCGCACTGGCGGCGGCGGTGGCGCTGATCCTGGGGTCGCAGACCGGCACGGCGAATATCATGATGGGGGCGAATGTGATGCTGATGGCCTTCATCGCCACGGTGATCGGCGGCATGGGCAGCCTGGCCGGCGCGGTGATCGCGGGGTTCCTCTTGGGCGCGGTCGCCACGGTGATGCAGGTGATCCTGCCGCCCGATGCGCGGGCCTTCCGCGATGCCTTTGTCTATGGCGCGGTGATCCTGGTGCTGATCTTCCGCCCGCAGGGTCTGCTGTCCGCCCGCGGCACGAAGGAGCGCGTCTGATGGCCCGTCCTTCCGTTGCCCGCCGCACTGTCATGACCCCGATCCTGCTCTCGGCGCTCCTCGTCGCTTTCGCGCTCGTCGCCTGGGCCGCCGGGTCGAAACCCTTCAACCAGACCGTCATCGACATCTTCCTGCAGGTGATCTTCGTCGTCGGGCTCTACACCTTTGTCGGCAATTCCGGCGTGATCTCGTTCGGCCACATCGCATTCGCCTGCCTGGGTGGATACGTCGCCGCCTGGACCACGATCAAGCCGATGATGAAGGGCATCTCGATGCCCGGCCTGCCCGACTGGCTGATGCAACTGGAGATCCCCTTCTGGGGCGCGGCCCTGGCGGGCGGGGCCTTTGCCGCCTTCTGGGCATTGCTGTTCGGGGCCGTCCTGATGCGGCTGTCGGGCATCGCGGCCTCCATCGCCACCTTCGCCATGCTGGCCATGGTGAACTCGATCTACTCCAACTGGGAAAGCGTCACCGCCGCCACCTCCTCGGTCGTCGGCATCCCCATCGTCCGCACCCTCTGGCCCTATCTGGCCGCCGCCATCATCGCCGTCTTCGCCGCCTGGGCCTTTGCCATCAGCCGCCATGGCCTTGCCCTGCGCGCCGCGCGCGACGAACCCACCGCCGCCGCCGCCTCGGGCGTCAATATCCCGCGCGCCCGCCTGATCGCCTTTGTCATCTCGGGCGGCATCATGGGGGCGGGCGGCGCGCTTTACGCCCATTCCATCGGCCTTGTGACCCCCGACACCTTCTACCTGGGCCTGACCTTCACCACGCTTTCCATGCTGGTCGTGGGGGGCATGGGGTCGCTGTCTGGCGCTGTGCTGGGCGTCCTGATCCTGTCCAGCCTGATCCAGGCCCTTCGCTGGCTCGAGGCCGGCGTGCAGGTCGGCACCACCACCTTTGCCCTGCCCGGCGGCGTGCAGGAAATCGCGCTGGGGGCGGTGATGATCCTCATCCTCATGTTCCGGCCCGCCGGGATCATGGGCAATTCCGAGCTTTCCGGCCCGCGCCGAAAGACCAAACCGGGCCAACCCGGACACGACAACTGACCAACCAACAGGAGACGGACCCATGAAAAGACTGACCGCAATCCTTGCCGCAACCACCTGCCTTTCGGGCGCGGCACTGGCCCAGGACGACCGCATCGTGGTGGGCTTTGCCACCGCCGAGACCGGCTTCATGCAGGCCTATGACAAGCCCGCGCAGGATGCCGCGATGATCCGCATCGCCGAAATCAACGCCGCCGGCGGCCTTCTGGGCAAACAGATCGAAGTGGTGAACGCCGATACCAAGACCGACCGCGCCGAGGGCGCCAAGGCGGGCCTTTCCGTCATCGACCAGGGCGCCGACATGGTCGTGGTGTCCTGCGACTACGACTTTGGCGCCCCCGCCGCGCTGACCGCCGAAAGCTCGGGCCTGATCTCGTTCTTCCTCTGCGCGGAATCGATCAAGGCCGGCATCCAGGGCGTCGGCCCGAATTCCTTCTCGGCCTCGGTCCTGGCCGCGGTGCAGGGCGCGACCATGGCGCAATGGTCCTATGAGAAGAAAGGCGCGCGCAGCTACTATCGCCTGCTGGATACCTGGACCGAATACAACAAGGGCATCTGCGACGGCTTTGACTGGATGCTGCCGCAACTGGCCGATGCAAATCTGGTGGGCGAAGACACTTTCCTGAACGAGGATGCCTCGATCGCGGCCCAGATCACCCGCATCAAGTCGCTGCCCGAGGAACCCGATGCGATCATGCTCTGCACCATGATGCCGGGCGCGGTTTCGGCCATCAAGCAGATCCGCGCCGCCGGCATCAACTCGATGATCCTGAACGGCTCGGGCGTCGACGGCAGCTACTGGCTCAGCGCCGTGCCGGACCTGTCCAACTTCTTCGTGCCGGTCCAGGGCTCGATCTACGGCGACGACCCGAACCCCGAGGTGACCGCCTTCAACGCCAAGTTCAAGGAAGCCACCGGCGGCGATCCCTCGACCCAGTATACCTATCCGGGCTATGTGATGATCGACGTCTGGGCCAAGGCGGTCGAACGCGCCGGCACCACCGAGACCGCGGCCGTGGTGGCCGAGCTGGAGAAGATGGCGGGCGAGCCCACGCTTTTCGGCCCGCGCACCTTCACCAGCGAAATCCACCACCAGAACCAGGCGCGCTATCTGATCGTCGAAACCAATGCCGGCAAGCCCGGCGTGGTCGACGAATGGACGATCTCGGCGCCGATCCCGGTGGCCGACCTGATGAAATGACTCCGTCCTGCCGGCCGCGCACCCGTGGCGCGGCCGGCACCGTCAGGCAGCAGGCCGCGGCCTGGCACGCCGCCACAGCGCCAGCAGCGCGGGCCAGACCCCGCGCCGCGACCCGCCCGCCGGCGGCCTTGCCCGCGGCGCCTTGCGCGCGTCACGCCGATGGCGCGCCAGCCGCGCCTCGGCCGTGCCTTCCGCCGGCACCCGCGCCAGGGCCTCCATCAGGTCGGGGTTTGCCATGTGAAACATCGGATGCTCCGGGGTTGCAGCTTCTGCTGGAAATATAGCCGGAATGCGTGCAACCTTCCGCTCAACTCGCCTGATCACCTGTAAGCCCTGATTACACATGGCCACCCCCGGATGACCCCGATCGACTGGCTTCACCTGCCGCCGCTGCCCGCCCTGCGCGCCTTTGAGGCGGCGGCGCGGCTGGGCAGCTTTTCCGCCGCCGCGCGGGCGCTGAACGTCACCCATCCGGCGGTGGCCCAGCAGGTTCGCGGGCTGGAACGGCACCTGGGCTTGCGGCTGGTGGCCGAGGCCGGGCGCAGCCTGCGCCTGACGGCCGAGGGCAGCCGTCTGGCCCTGGCGCTGAACGGCGGGTTCTCGGGCATCGCCGCCGCCCTGGCCCAGGCGCGCCAGCACGACCACCGCCGGGGCCTGCGCATCACCCTGACCGCCGGCTTTGCCCAGGGCATCGTCATCCCCGCCCTGCCCGAGTTCTGGGCCGCCCATCCCGACATTCCGGTGTCGCTGGTGCCCGAATCGCGGCTGGCCGACCTGATGCGCGACGGCTTCGACCTGGCCATCCGCGTCGGCACCGGCGACTGGCCCGAGGTGCAGGCCGAGCCTTTGTGCCGGACCCGGATGATGGTGGTGGGGGCGCCCGCTCTCCTGGATCGCGGCGCCGGGCTGGCCGACCTGCCCTGGATCCTGAACCGCACCGACCCGCTCGAGGCCGAATGGCTGGCCAGCCACGGCCTGCACCCCGAACGGCTGCAGGCGCTCGACATCGAGAACGCCTCGCTGGCCTGTGCTGCGGCCGAACAGGGGCTAGGCCTGCTGTTCGCCACCGACCTGATCCTGCGCGACGCACTGGCCGCCGGCCGGTTGCGCGCCCTGCCCGGCTGGACCCTGCCCGAAACCGCCTATTGGGCCGTCACCGCCCCCGGCGAGCCGCGCGCCGCCACCCGCACCTTCATCGACTGGCTGAAACGCCGCCTGCGCAAGGAGACCCTGCCATGACCCCGCCCCGACCATCACCATCCGCCCGCTGCAAGCCGGGGACGAGGCCGACTGGCGCCGGCTCTGGACCGGCTATCTGGACTATTACCAGACCTCGGTGCCCGAAGAGGTCTATGCCAGCACCTTCTCGCGCCTGCTTGGAACCGACCCGCAGGATTTCAACGGCCTGGTCGCGCTGGTCGACGGCCGGCCGGCCGGGCTGACGCATTACCTGTTCCATCGTCATTGCTGGAAGATCGAGAACATCTGCTACCTGCAGGATCTCTACGTCGATCCCGGCCTGCGCGGCACGGGCCTCGGCCGCCGCCTGATCGAGGCGGTCTATGCCGCCGCCGACGCCAACGGCACCCCCGCCGTCTACTGGCTGACGCAGGATTTCAACGCCGCCGGCCGGCGGCTCTATGACCGCATCGGCAAGCTGACGCCGTTCATCCGCTACAACCGCTGAGGCCTCAGCCCCGCGCCTTGCGATAGCTGTCCTTCAGCGCGATCAGCGCGCCGTCAAAGCCAAAGATGTCGCAGCCGCGCACATCCACCGCCGCCCCCACCGCCGTGGTGCCGACGAACCGCCAGGTCGACACCCCGCTGTCGCCGGTCACCGCATGGCGGCCCTCGGTCCAGGCCGCCTGCGGAAAGGCCGCGAAGATCGCCGCATAGGCCGCCCGCACCGCCGCGCGCCCCTGATGCCGCGTGCCTTCGGCCTCGGGGCCGGCGGCGGCATGAAAGGCGCAATCCCCCGCCATGCAGGCCATCAGCGCCTCCAGGTCGCGGGCGTTGAACGCCGCCATCAGCGCCTCCATCGTCGCCAGCCGCTGCCGGGCCAGCACGTCGTCGACCACCTCGACTTCCAGAAAGGCCAGATCGGCGCTGCCCGACCCGTTGGTGACGTTATGTTCCACCCCCTCGCGCCGCGAATAGGGCACTCCCTGCGACAGCGCCGCCTCGGCCTGCGCGCCGCCGGGCAGGTCCAGCACCAGCCGGCCATCGGTCAGGGGCACGATGACATAATCATGCCCGTGCCGGTGCCAGCCGGTCTGCGCGCCGGGGGCGAACCGCCATTCCGTCACCTTGAAACGGTCGTCGTCGATATGAACCACGGCTTCGGCGGATTTCGCCATCTGATCACTCCGTTGCGCCTTGTTTCAGCTTGTCGCAGGCTAACCGGCCAATGCCCCGGCCGCAAAGGGCAGCTTCCGCCTGCAGGCCTATGGTAACGCCCCTTTTTCTTTCATTCGGCAATTTCCTGCTCTATTACGTTGCCAACCTGCCGGGGCGCGTTTCCGCGCCCCCGCCCCCTATGCTAGACGCAGCGCATGAAACCCAGTTTTGCCCTCAACTTCACCGACGACAGCATCCAGCTTCTGCACCGCACCAGCCGGGGCTGGTCCAAGATCGGCGAGACCCTGTTTTCCGCCACCGATCTGGACGATGCGCTGGATTACATGCGCAAGGCCGCGCTGGGGCTGGAACCCGGGGCTTCACCACCAAGCTGGTGATCCCGAACTCGCAGATCCGCTATCTCGAACTCGACGCCCCCGGCCCTTCGGATGACGAACGCCGGGCGCAGATCCGGGCGGCGCTGGAAGGCCGCACCCCCTATCCGGTCGAGGATCTGGTGTTCGACTGGTCCGGCAAGGGCAAGTCGGTGCGGGTGGCCGTGCTGGCGCGCGAAACGATAGATGAGGCCGAAGGCTTTGCCACGGCTCACAAATTCAATCCGCTGGGCTTTGTCGCCATTCCCGATTACGGCGATTTCACCGGCGAACCCTGGTTCGGCGAAAGCAGCGTCGCCGCCAGCCTGCTGCCCCAGGGCGAAACGGTCGAGCGCGACAAGTCCGCGGTCCGCATCATCTTCCGCGAGACCGCCAAGGACACCCCGCCGCAGCCCGAGCAGCAGCCCGAGCCCGAACAGGCCGGCCCTGCCGAGGCGGCAGACACCATCCCCGCCGAGCCCCAGTCGGAACCCCAATCGGAACCCCAGTCGGTACCTCAACCCGAACCCCTCCCCGAACCCGAGGCCGCGCCGGCCGCCGTGGCCGAAGCCGCCGCCGAACCGGAACCCACGCCCGGGCCGGCAGAGCCGGAACTCCCGCTGCAACCGGAACCCGCTGTCGCCGAATCGCCCGCCCCGCCGTGGCTCCACCCGCCGTGGCCCCACCTGCCGTGGCCCCACCTGCCGTGGCCGATGTCGCCGAGGAAATCGCCGACGAGGCGCCCTTTACCCATGTCCCCGACAACCCCGCCTTCCCCGAGGAAGAGGACGCGCCCTCGACCCTGGCCCAGCCGGCCCGGCGGCCCGACGACGCGATTGCCCCCCCGCCGCAAGACGAAGACGACATTCCGCCCGCCCCCGCCGCCGCCGCGATGATGGCCTTTGCCAGCCGCCGTGGCGCCGACACCGCCGCGCGCGTGCCGCCCCTGGGCGCCGCCGCCCGGCCCGATCCGGCCACCCTGGCCCGCGCGGCCCGTGGCAAGCCGGTCGAGGATCTGCCGCCGATGCCGCGCCCGCCGCAGGCCGGCGCCCGCCCCACCGTTGCAGCCCCGCGCGGCCATGCCAAGGGCATCGGCGGCCTGATTTCCGCGACCACCGCGCCCGGCAAGGCCAAGGTCAAGGCCAAGCCCCTGCCGCAGGCCCGGGTCCAGACCGCGACCTCCCCCCTTGCGCCCGAGGATGCCGCCAAGTCGCTGACCCGTCCCGGTGGCACCTTCGGCAATCGCCCGCCGCCGCCGCAGAAATCCCGCGCGGTGATGTTCCTGTCGCTGGTGGCGATCCTGCTCCTCTGTCTGGCGCTGGTCGCCGCCTGGTCGTCCTTCTACCTCGCCTCCGGCAACGACACGCCGCAGGACCAGCCGACCGCACTGGCCACCACCGAGGTTCCCGCCGTCGAGGACGAGATGCTGGCCGATGGCGAAGGCGACCTGATCGGGGCCGAGGCCGACCCGCAGATCGACCTTGCCACCGCCGAGACCGCCGTGGATCTGCCGCCCGATGCGGCCGATCCCGCCGCCGATCCCGTGCTTGCCGAGGATGCCGCACTCGCCGCCGCGCTGGACCAGGCCACGGCGCCCGAAGCTGCGCCCGAAGCCGCAGCCGTCGCCGCAGCCGAGGAAACCGCCGTGCCCGTCGCCGATCCGGCGCCGGATACCGCCGTTTCCTCGGAAAGCCCGGCCTCGCAGCCGCTGTCGGAAAACCAGGACGAGATCTTCCTGGCCACCTCCGACACGCCGCCGCCGGCGCTGGATGCGCTGTCGCTGCCCGCGCCCGACCAGGCCGCCGATGCCCTGCCCGGCCCGCAGATGCCGCCGCCGCCCTTTGGCACCGTCTATGCCTTTGATGAAAACGGCATGTTGAAGCCGACGCCCGAGGGCATCGTCTCGCCCGAGGGCGTGATGCTGATCGCGGGCAAGCCGCCGCTGCTGCCGCCGTCGCGCAGCGCCGTGGCCGAAGCCGCCGCCCTGGCCGCCGTTCAGGCCGCCGCCGCCGTGCCGCCCGCGCCTCAGGACCCCGCCGCCGCCGGTCTGGTCGCCGCCGTCCCGGTCGAGGATCTGCCCGCCACCGATGACCCTGCCGCCCAGGCCGCCGAGGCCGCGGCCCCCGCCGTGCAGCCCGACCCCGACCTGGCCGATCGCCGCCCGCGCACCCGTCCCGAAGGTCTGGTGCCCAACCCCGACGATGCCGCGCTCTTGACCGAACCCGAGGTGCGCTTTACCAGCCTGCGCCCGCGTGGCCGGCCGCAGGCGATCCTGGCCGCCGGCGAACGCGCCCGGCAGGAAACCGAAGCCGCCTCGCTGGCGATGGCCGCCCCCGCCCCCAGCGAAGCCGAACTGGCCAGCGCCACCGCCGCCGAGGCCGCAAACCCCTCGATCGTCGCCATTTCGCGCCGCCCGGCCGAACGCCCGCGCGATTTCAGCCAGGCGGTCGAGGCCGCCGTCGCCGCCGCGATCCGCGCCCCGGCGCCGCCGCCGGAACCCGAGCCCGAACCCGAGCCGAAGAAATCCGCCAAGAAGGCCCCGGACCCCAGCCCCGAGGAACAGTCCGAGATCGACGAGCCCGAGGTGGTCGCCAGCGCCGCGCCCAAGATCCCCACCAAGGCCAGCGTGGCGAAACAGGCCACCTTCAAGAACGCGCTGAACCTGTCGAAGATCAACCTGATCGGCGTCTACGGCACGCCGTCGAAACGCTATGCGCTGATCCGGCTGGCCAATGGCAAATACAAGAAGGTCAAGATCGGCGACCGCATCGACGGCGGCAAGATCCAGGCGATCACCCAGACCGAGGTCCGCTATCAGAAGGGCAGCCGCCTGGTCACCCTGGCCATGCCCAAGGGATAGGCCTCAGCCCTCAGCCCGCCTTCAGCACCCCGCGCGCCAGCTGATCGGCCTCGATCGATTCGAACAGCGCGCGGAAATTGCCCTCGCCGAACCCGTCGTCGCCCTTGCGCTGGATGAACTCGAAGAAGATCGGCCCGATCACCGTCTTTGAGAATATCTGCAACAGCACCCGGGTCTCGCCGCCGTCCACCACGCCCTCGCCGTCGATCAGGATGCCGTGCTTCGCCATCCGGTCCAGCGGTTCGTCATGGCCTTTCACCCGCTCGTGGCTCATCTCGTAATAGCTCATCGGCGGCTTCGGCATGAACCTGACGCCCCGTTCGGCGATCGCATCGGTGGCCGCATAGATATCGTCGCAGCCCACCGCGATGTGCTGGATGCCCTCGCCCTTGTAGCGTTTCAGATATTCGACAATCTGCCCGGTCTCGCCGCGATCCTCGTTGATCGGAATCCGGATCCGGCCACAGGGCGAAGTCAGCGCCCGGCTGAACAATCCGGTGTATTTCCCCTCGATGTCAAAGAACCGGATCTGGCGAAAATTGAACAGGCGCTGGTAGAAATCGAACCATTTGTCCATGTTGCCCTTGTGGACGTTATGGGTCAGGTGATCCAGGTAGCCAAAGCCCACGCCCACCGGCTTGGGCGCGCAGAGCCAGTCGAAATCCGCGCCCCAGGGGTCGGCGCCGGGGCCGTAGCGGTCGGTGAAATAGATCAGGCTGCCGCCGATGCCGACGATGGCCGGCCAGTCCAGCGTCTTGCCCGGCCCCTCATAGGGCTGCGCGCCCTGTGCCACCGCATGGGCAAAGGCCCGGCCGCGTCGACCACCCGCCAACCCATCGCCGGCGCGCAGGGCCCGTGTTCCTGAACAAAGCGTCGGGCATGGCTGTCGGGGTCGTCGGTCAGCACATAGGTGATGTCGCCCTGCTGCCACAGCTCGATGGCGCGGCTGCGGTGGCGCGCGGTCAGGGTGAACCCCATCCGGCCGAACAGCGCCCGCAGCTCCTCGGGCTGGGGATGGGCGAATTCGACGAACTCGAACCCGTCGGTGCCGGCCGGGTTCTCGGGGCCGATCACGGCTTTGGGGGCATCATGCGGGAAGGGACCCATGGCAAACTCCATATCCAGGATACCGCAATGATAGCGCAGGCCTTGCGCGGATTTTGCGCATAGTTCATAGTGTATCGACCAATTCACGCGAGAATTTCGCGACTCACGCCACCGCCATGCAACGCCCCGTCACCCTGGACGACATCGATTCCCGCCTGTTGGCCGCCTTGCAGCGCGACGCCACGCTGACGGCGCAGGACCTGGGCGAACGGCTGAACCTCTCGCCCAGCCAGGCCGCCCGCCGCAGGCAGCGGCTGGAACAGGCCGGGGTGATCACCGGCTATCGCGCCACCATTGCCCCCGACAGCATCGGCCTGGGGGTCGAGGCCTTCATCCACATCGTCATGGCCGCCCATTCCGAGGCCAATGCCCGCGACTTTCGCCGCCTGGCCGACACCCGGCCCGAAATCGTCGCCGCCTGGACGCTGACCGGCGAGGCCGATTACCTGCTGCGGGTCTGGTGCGCCGATCTCGCGGCCCTGAACCTGCTGGTGCAACAGGCGCTGCTGCCGCATCCCGCCGTGGCCCGGGTGCAGAGCCAGATCGTCCTGGACCGGGTGAAATCCGACGCGCCGCTGCCGCTCTCGGCGGGCTGACCGGCGCCCCGGCGCCCACTGTTTCAGCATTGTTGCAATCATTTGAGTCGCCCGGACCGGGCGGGCCATGGATTCCCCCGCGTCCCCGGCCTAAAGTCGTTGCACCGCAACAGGATGCCCGCATGGAGAACTTCCTCTTACAGGCCAGCCTCTACCTTGGCGCCGCCGTCGTGCTGGTGCCGTTGGCCACCAGGCTGGGCCTGGGGTCGGTGCTGGGCTATCTGGCGGGGGGCATCCTGCTGGGGCCGGTCTTCGGGCTGGCCGGCGCGGAATCGGCCGAACTGCAGCACATCGCCGAATTCGGCGTGGTGATGATGCTGTTCCTGATCGGGCTGGAACTGGAGCCGCGCGTGCTGTGGGACATGCGGCACAAGCTGGTCGGCCTGGGTGGCGCGCAGGTGGTGATCACCGCCGTCGTGGTCGGGCTGATCGCCTGGTCGGCCGGGCAGGACTGGCGCACCGCGATCACCATCGGCATGTTGCTGGCGCTGTCCTCGACCGCCATCGTGTTGCAGACGCTGACCGAAAAGGGGCTGATGCGCAGCCCCGGCGGAAGGGCCAGCTTTTCGGTGCTGCTGACACAGGATCTGGCGGTGATCCCGATGCTGGCGGTGATTCCGCTGCTGGCGCTGCCCGATTTCGGCGGCCCCACCGCCGCCACCTTCGGCGTCACCAATGCCGAGGATCACGCCGAGACCGCATCTGCCGCGGCCGAACCGCTGATGACCATCGTGCAATCGCTGCCCGACTGGGCGGCAACGCTGCTGACCCTGGCCATCGTTGCCGGCATCGTGCTGGTCGGGCATTTCCTGACCCGGCCGATCTTTCGCTTTGTCCATGCCTCGCGCCTGCCCGAGATGTCCACCTTCATCTCGCTTTTGCTGGTGCTGGGCATCGCCTTCCTGATGATGCTGGTCGGCCTGTCGCCGGCGCTGGGCACCTTCGTGGCCGGGGTGGTGCTGGCCAACTCGGAATTCCGCCACCAGATCGAGGCCGACATCCGCCCCTTCAAGGGGCTGCTGCTGGGCCTTTTCTTCATGACCGTGGGCATCGGCATCAACTTTGACGTCTTTGCCCGTGCCCCCGTCACAATCATCGGCCTGACGCTGGCGGTGATCGTGGTCAAGGCGACGGTGCTTTTCGCCATCGCCGTCCTGGCCGGGCTGCGGGGCAAGGACCGGTTCCTGTTCACCCTGGGCCTGGCGCAGGCCGGCGAATTCGGCTTCCTCTTGATCTCTTTCGCCCGGTCCGAGGGCGCGCTGGCCGTCGGCGCCTCGCAAAAGGCGCTGCTGGTGATCTCGCTTTCGATGCTGCTGACGCCGCTCCTGTTCGTGATCTACGAACGGCTGTCGCGGCACCTTTCCCACGCGCCGCATCCGCAGGCCGCCGACACGATCGACGAAAAGGGCCGGGTGATCATCGCCGGCGTCGGCCGCTTTGGCCAGACGGTCAACCGGCTCCTGCGCACGTCGGGCGTCACCACCGTGGTGCTGGACAGCGACATGGCCATGGTGGAAACCCTGCGCCGCTTTGGCATCAAGGGGTTCTTCGGCGATCCCTCGCGCCCCGAGCTGCTGGATGCCGCCGGTCTGGCCACCGCCGAGGTGCTGGTGGTCGCCGTCGACGACAAGGAGAACATCCTCAAGATCGTCCGCCACGCCCGCCACCTGCGGCCCGACCTGCACATCATCGCCCGCGCCCGCGACCGGGTGCATGTCTACGAACTCTACCAGGCCGGCGCCAACGACATCGTGCGCGAAACCTTTGACAGCTCGGTGCGCGCCGGCCGCTATGTGCTGGAAAACGTGGGCTTTACCGAGTATGAGGCCGCCCAGCTCAGCCAGACCTTCTGGCGCATCGACCGCGGCGCCATGCGCGACCTGGCCGAGCTTTGGGTGCCCGGCCAGCCGCTGGACCAGAACCCCGCCTATATCGAGCGGGCGCGCCAGCTTGAAAAGGATCTCGAGGCCGCGCTTCTGGACGAACTCGACCAGGCCCGCCCGCCGCGGGTCGAGGCGGCCGAATAGGCCCGGCGCCGCCTTATCCCCGCTGACGCCCGCCCGGCAAAGGTCGCCATGCCGGTATGGCAGGCCACCGCGCCGCGGATCACGCCCAGCGCCAGCGCCGCCCCCGACCCCTCGCCCAGCCGCAGCCCCAGCGACAACAGCGGCCACTTGCCCAGCGCCTCCAGCAACCGGCCATGCGCCCCCTCGGCGCTTTGGTGTCCGGCGATGCAATGGTCCAGCGCGCCAGCCGCCGCCCGATGCAGCACCGCCGCCGCGGCACAGGAAATGAACCCGTCCAGCACCACCGGCACCCGGTGCATCCGCGCGGCCAGATAGGCGCCGGTCATCGCCGCGATCTCGCGCCCGCCCAGCCGCCGCAGCACCTCCCACGGGTCGCGCAGCTGCCCGGCATGCGCCGCCAGCCCCTCGGCGATCACCGCCTCCTTGCGGGCCAGCCCGGCCTCGTCCACGCCGGTGCCCCGCCCGGCCCAGCCCGATCCCCCGAACAGCGCCGCCGAGATCGCCGCCGCCGGCGTGGTATTGCCGATGCCCATCTCGCCGGCGATGAACAGGTCCGCCGCCGGGTCCACCGCCCGATAGCCGCAGTCCAGCGCCGCCAGGAATTCCGCCTCGGTCAGCGCGGCACCTGTGGTGAAATCCGCCGTCGGCCGGTCCAGGTCCAGCGGATGCACCGACATCTCGGCGCCAAAGGCCCGGCTCAGCTGGTTGATCGCCGCGCCGCCGGCCTGGAAATTCGCCACCATCTGCACCGTCACCTCGGCCGGAAACGCCGATACGCCGCGCGCCGCCACGCCGTGATTGCCGGCAAAGACCGCCACCTGCACCCGGTCCAGCGCCACCCGCCCGCGCCACGAGGCCAGGAATTCCGCCAGATCCTCCAGCCGGCCCAGCGCGCCCGGCGGCTTGGTCAGCACCGCATCGCGCGCCCGCGTCCGCGCCACCGCGGCCGCATCCGGGCCGGGCAGGGCCGCCAGCGCGGCGTGAAGGTCGGAAAGGCTGCGGATGCCGGTCATGCTGTGGTCCCCTGCGATGCGGCGCGGGCAAAACACCCGATTGATCCCGCGCGCTCAAGGGGCTACCCCATGCCCCGCGGAAGAGCCAGAGCGGAAAGGACGCATCAGCCGTGGAACGCGACAGCCTGCGCCGGCTTGGCGATCATCTCCTCTCGGCCCTGGCCCTGCTGACCAGGCTGCCCCTGCCCGGCCACCGCCCCGCCGGCGCCAATGCCGCCTGGGTCTGGCCGCTGGTCGGCGCGGGTCTCGGCGCGCTGGCGGCGGGGCTGGGCTCGGCGCTCCTGGCCTATGAGGTCGGGCCGGGCGTCACCGCCGCCATCACGCTGGCCTTCCTGGCGCTCATGACCGGGGCGATCCACGAAGACGGCCTGGCCGACACCGCCGACGGCCTTCTGGGCGGCCGCACCCCCGAGCGGCGGCTGGAAATCATGAAGGACAGCCGCATCGGCAGTTTCGGCGCCCTGGCGCTGATGCTGGTCACGCTGGTCGCCTGGTCGGCGCTGGCCGGGCTGATGGCCTGGTCCGGCCACATCGGCCCGCTGATCGCCGCATCGGCCCTGTCGCGGGCGCCGATGGCCGCGATCATGGCCAGCCTGCCGCCGGCCCGCGATACCGGCCTCTCGGCCGGCACCGGCCGCCCCTCGGCCACCGTGGCGACGCTGGCCGCGCTGATCGGCCTGCTCGTCGCCATCCTGGCGCTGCGCGGCGCGGCCATCGGCCCGATCCTGGCCGCCGTGGCGCTGCCGGCCCTGCTGGCGCTGGCCGCCCGGCGCCTGATCGGTGGCCAGACCGGCGACATCCTCGGCGCCTCGCAGCAACTGGTCTTTGCCGCGGCGCTGGCCCTGGCCATCTGACCCCGGCCATCCGCCCCCGGCAATCTTACCCCCGGCCATCCGGCGTCGCATAGCGGCGCCTCCAGGGCGAATTCCGCATCCCTCCCCTCTGGCCTTTGCCGTAGTCCCGCGTTATCCCGCAATGGAAACCGACAAAGGCTGCCCCATGTCCGATCGCGCCCCCGCCCCCGCCCCCGCCTCCGACCGCACCGACTTTTCCGATGCCATCTCCTCGATCGACGAAATCATCGAGGATGCCCGCAACGGCCGCATGTTCATCCTGGTCGACCACGAAGACCGCGAGAACGAGGGCGACCTGGTCATCCCGGCCCAGATGTGTACGCCCCAGGCGATCAACTTCATGGCCACCCATGGCCGCGGCCTGATCTGCCTAGCGCTGCCCGGCGCGCGCATCGACGCGCTCGGCCTGCCGCTGATGAGCCCGAAGAACTCTTCCCGGCACGAAACCGCCTTTACCCGGTCGATCGAGGCGCGCGAAGGCGTCACCACCGGCATTTCCGCCGCTGACCGCGCCCGCACCGTCTCGGTCGCCATCGACCCGACCCGCGGCGCCGCCGACATCGCCACGCCGGGCCACGTCTTCCCCCTGCGCGCCCGCGAAGGCGGCGTGCTGGTCCGCGCCGGCCATACCGAAGCGGCGGTCGACGTCAGCCGCCTGGCCGGCCTGAACCCCTCGGGCGTGATCTGCGAGATCATGAACGACGACGGCACCATGGCCCGCCTGCCCGACCTGGTCTCCTTTGCCCAGCGCCACGGGCTGAAGATCGGCACCATTTCCGACCTGATCGCCTATCGCCGCCGCCACGACAACCTGATCCACGAAAAGGGCGTGCGTTCCGTGCATTCGGTGCATGGCGGCGACTGGCTGATGCGCACCTTCACCGATGAAACCCAGGGCGCCGACCATGTCGTCTTGACCAAGGGCGACCTGACCACGGCTGAACCGGTCCTGGTCCGGGTCCATTCGCTGAACCCGCTGGAAGATGTGCTGGGCGTCGGCGCGCCGGGCAGCCTGCCCGCCGCGATGCGGCTGATCGCGGCCGAGGGGCGCGGCGCGGTGGTTCTCTTGCGCGACACCACGATGAAGCTGGTCGAGGCGGGCGAACATTCGCCGCAGACCCTGCGCCAGTATGGCCTTGGCGCGCAAATCCTGTCCTCGCTGGGCCTGTCGCAGATCACGCTTGTCACCAACTCCGTCGCACCCAAGGTTGTGGGGCTTGATGCCTATGGCCTGACCATCGCCGGCACCCGCCCGATCAAGGACTGACCCATGGCTTCGAACGAACCCCACAGCACGCTGCCGCTGCCCCGCTTTGACAGGCCGGTTCGGCTGTTGATCGTGGTCGCGCCCTATTATCAGGCCATTGCCGCCAACCTCGTCGCCGGCGCCCGCGCCATCGCGGCCGAGGCCGGCGCCGACCTCGACCTGGTCGAGGTGCCCGGCGCGCTGGAAATCCCCAGCGCCATCGCCCTGGCCGAACGGCTGGCGCAATATGACGGCTATGTCGCCCTGGGCTGCGTCGTGCGGGGCGAGACCACGCATTACGACACCGTCTGCAACGACAGCTCGCGCGCGCTGTCGCTGCTGGGCCTGCAGGGCGCCTGCATCGGCAACGGCATCCTGACGGTGGAAAACATGCCCCAGGCCGAGGTCCGCGCCGACCCCGCCGGCCAGAACAAGGGCGGCGGCGCGGCGGCTGCGGCCCTGCACCTGATCGCGCTCTCGCGCAAATGGGCCAGCGACACCAAGGGCATCGGATTCCGCTCATGACGACGCAGGCCGAGAAAAAGCAGATGAAATCCGCCGCCCGGCTCTATGCCGTGCAGGCGCTGTTCCAGATGGAAAGCTCGGGCCAGACCATCGCCGCCATCTGCCGCGAGTTCGAGACCCACCGCTTTGGCGCCACCTACGAAGAAGGCGAATTCGCCGAAGGCAACGTCGACCATTTCCGCGCCCTGGTGGAACATGCCGTCAACTGGCAGGCCGCCATCGACCAGCTGACCGACCGCGCCCTGGTCGCCACCTGGCCGATCGACCGCATCGACCCGGTCCTGCGCGCCCTGTTCCGCGCCGCCGGGGCGGAAATCACGCAGATGGACACGCCGCCCAAGGTGGTGATCACCGAATTCGTCGACGTGGCCAAGGCCTTCTTCCCCGACGGGAAGGAACCGAAATTCGTCAATGCCGTGCTGGACCACATGGCGCACGAGGCCAAGCCCCAGGCCTTTTGAAAACCCCAGGCCTTTTGAAACGTCTCATGCCGAGAACCCTTTGAGAGGAGCCCTCCGGATGCGTCGCCTGTTCGCCCTGTTGCTTCTCGCCGCCAGCCCCGCCGCCGCCACCGAAATCGGCGGCGGCTGGCAACTGGTCGGCGTCGAGGGGCAGCCCGCCCCCGCCCCCCTGACCCTCACCTTCACCGCCGAGGGCAGCTTCAGCGGCAAGGCGCCCTGCAACCGCTTTTACGGCCGGATCGGCGGCGAATTGCCGGCGCTGACGCTGGGCCAGATCGCCGCCACCCGCATGGCCTGCCCCGATCTCGCCGTCGAATCCGCCTATCTCCAGGCGCTCGAGGCGACCGTGCGCGCCGAAGTCACCCAGGACCACCTGTTCCTGTTCGGCGCCAAGGGCGGCGTGCTGGAATTCGTCCGCGAGGGCGCCGAGCCCCTTGCCTCAGCTGCGGCGACTGACCCGCCCCCGCCTGCACCGCCCCTACTTGCGATGCGCGTCATATAGCGCGCAGGCGCGGTCAAAGAACCTTGCCCGCACCGCCGGCCCCTCCATCATGATCTCATGTTCCGCGCCGGGATACAGGTCCAGTTGCCCCGCGCTCCACCCCGCCATGCGCAGATGCACCGGCGCGGGGTCCACCACCTTTTCGGCGGTGCCCAGCGCGCAGATCGCCGGCACGCCCGGCGCCGGTTTCACCGCCAGCGCATGACATTCGCTCAGCGCCGCGCGCAGCCAGCCCATCGACGGCCCGCCCAGGCTCATCTCCGGGTGGGCCAGCACCTGGGCGCGCATATAGTCCCACATCGCCGCGTCGGTCGTCAGCACATTGCCCGCGAATGCCGCCTCGGCGACATAGGTCTTGGCCCCCGTCCCCGGCGCATAGCGGTGCCCCTGCCCGAAGGGCGTCGCCAGCGCCGAAACCACCTGCGCCACCGGCCGCAGCCAGGCCGCCATCATGATCCCCCACATCGGCGCCGAAAACACCGCCGCGCGGAACCCCAGGTCCCGGTACAGCGCCCGCAGCCCGATGCAGCCGCCCATCGAATGCGCCATCAGCATCAGCGGCTCCGGCAGCCCCCGGTCGCGCACCAGCGCCAGAACCGCGTCCAGGTCGCGCTGGTACTGGTCGAAATGCTGCACATGGCCCGCCATCGGGTCGGCCAGCGCCCGGTCGGCCAGCCCCTGCCCGCGCCAGTCGACCGACACCACCGACCAGCCCCGCGCCAGCAGGTCGCCGGCGGCGCGGCCGTATTTCTCGACATATTCGGTGCGCCCCGGCATCAGCACCACCGTGCCCCGCGCGCCGCCCGGCCATATCCCCGCCCGGATCCGCACCCCGTCGGCGGTGTGCAGCCAGACCGCGCGCCCGCCGGGCGGCCCTTCGGCCAGATCGGCGTGATAGGGCGCCTCTGTCCTCACGACAGCACGGACCCCAGCTTCATCGCCATGCCCATGCTGCCATCCACCTTCAGCTTGCCGGTCATGAAGGCCGAGGTCGCATTCATCTCGCCGTCAAGGATGGCCTTGAACACCTCGGCGCTGGCCGTCATCGTCACGTCCGCCTCCTCGTCGCCGGCGCGCACGCCGCTGCCGTCCAGCATGATCGCGCCCTCGCCCTCGATCACGAACTTCGCCACGCCGTCAAAGCCACCCGACACCTTGGCCGCCAGTTGCTCGACAGCCGTATCAATCACCGCGCTCATTCCACAAGTCTCCCTTTCGTGACCGTTCCGGCCCAGCCCCGCCTCTGGCTTTCGTCTGCCAATGGGCTATCATCGCGATCATGAAAGCCACGCGCGGGTTACACAATCGTATCGTTGCGGCAATTTTGCCGATTTTCCTGGCCTGCCTTCTGGCCACCGCGCCCGCATCCGCCGCCGACCAGGCCAAGCTCGACGACCTGTTCACCCGGCTCAAGACCGCCGACGCCGCCGAGGCCGGCCGGATCGAGGCGGAAATCTGGATCGAATGGTCCAAATCCGGTTCTCCGGCGATGGACCTGCTGCTGCAACGCGGCCAGGACGCGCTGGACCAGGGCAACACCGCCGCCGCCATCGAACACCTGACCGCGCTGATCGACCACGACCCCGATTTCGAAGAGGCCTGGAATGCCCGCGCCACCGCCTATTACATGGCGGGCGAAATCGGCCCGGCGCTGGCCGACATCTCGCATGTGCTGCAGGCCGACCCGCGCCATTTCGGCGCCATGACCGGGCTTGCCCTGATCCTGGAAGAAAGCGACAAGCCGCAGCAGGCCCTCGACGTCTATCGCGCCGCCGCGGCTATACATCCGCACATGGCGCAGGTAAACGAGGCCATCGCGCGGCTTGAAAAGACCCTCGAGGGGCAGGAGCTTTAGTCCCAATGCTGGTGAACGGGCGGGTGACGGCGGTCCTGGGGCCGACGAACACCGGCAAGACGCATCACGCCATCGAACGGATGCTGACGCACCGGACCGGCGTCATGGGCCTGCCGCTGCGCCTCCTCGCGCGCGAGGTCTATGACCGCATCGTGGCCCGCATCGGCCCCTCGACCGTGGCGCTGGTGACGGGCGAGGAACGCATCGTCCCCGACCGCACCCAGTACTGGATCTGCACGACCGAGGCGATGCCGCTGGCAATCGGCGCCGATTTCGTCTGCGTCGACGAGATCCAGCTTTGCGCCGACCCCGACCGCGGCCATGTCTTCACCGACCGCCTGTTGCGGGCGCGCGGCACGGTGGAAACCCTGTTCCTGGGCGCCGACACCATGCGCGGCGCCATCGCCGGCCTTGTCCACCAGCACAGTTATGTGAAACGCGACCGCTTCTCGACCCTGACCTACGCCGGCTCGAAAAAGATCAGCCGGATGCCGCCGCGCTCGGCCATCGTCGGCTTTTCCGTCGAGAACGTCTACGCCATCGCCGAACTGATCCGCCGGCAGAAAGGCGGCTGCGCCGTGGTGATGGGCGCGCTCAGCCCCCGCACCCGCAACGCCCAGGTGGCGATGTACCAGGCCGGCGAGGTCGATTATCTCGTCGCCACCGACGCCATCGGCATGGGGCTGAACCTCGACATCAAGCATGTCGCCTTCTCCTCCACCTCGAAATTCGACGGCCGCCGGATGCGCCCGCTGACGCCGCAGGAAATCGGCCAGATCGCCGGCCGCGCCGGCCGCCACACCGAGGACGGCACCTTCGGCGTCACCGGCGATGCCCGCCCCTTCGACGAAGACCTGGTCGAGGCGATCGAGACCCACCGATTCGCCCCGGTGAAAAAGCTGATGTGGCGCAATGCCGATCTCGACTACGGCACGCCCGAACGGCTGATCCGCAGCCTCGAGGCGCCGACCTCGAACGACTGGCTGTCGCGCGCCCGCGACGCCGACGACCTCCTGGCGCTCAAGGCGCTCTCGGCCCTGCCCGAGGTGCGCGACCGCGTCACCGATGCCAAACGTGTCAGCCTGCTCTGGGATGTCTGCCGCATCCCCGATTTCCGCAACGGCACCGACAGCGACCATTACACCCTTCTCGCCCGCATCTTCGACTTCCTCTGCGGCCGCGGTCTCGGCGGCGGCCGCATCCCCTCGGACTGGCTGGCCCGCGCCATCGAACGCATCGACAAACCCTCGGGCGACATCGACACCCTGTCGCGCCGGTTGGCACATATCCGCACATGGACCTACGTCACCCAGCGCAAGAACTGGGTCGATGACGAATCCCATTGGCGCGAGGAAACCCGCGCTGTAGAAGACCGCCTGTCGGATGCGCTTCACGCAGCCCTGACCCAACGATTTGTCGACCGCCGCACATCGGTGCTGCTGCGGCGGTTGAAGCAGAAGGAGGACCTCGTGGCCGAGGTGAACGACAAGGGCGAAGTGACGGTCGAGGGCCAGTTCGTGGGCCGTCTCGAAGGGTTCCGCTTCCAGCAGGACGCCACCGGCTCGCCCGATGAGGCGAAAACCCTGCAACAGGCCGCGATGGCCGCGCTGAAACCGGAATTCCACCTGCGGGCGGACCGGTTCTACAACGCGCCCGACACCGAGATGGATTTCACCGAACAGGGCGGCCTGATGTGGGGCAGCTCGGCGGTGGGCAAGCTGGTCAAGGGCGCCGACGTGCTGAAACCCGGCGTCGAGGCCTTTGTCGACGAAGAGGCCGGCGACGAGGTGGTGGAAAAGGTCCGCCGCCGCCTGCAACATTTCATCGACCGCAAGGTGGCCGCGCTATACGATCCCCTGCTGGCCATGGGCCGGGACGAGGCGCTAACCGGCCTGGCCCGCGGCTTTGCCTTCCGCATGGCCGAGGCCCTGGGCGTGCAGCCCCGCGACGCCGTCGCCCAGGAGGTCAAGGACCTGGACCAGGAGGCCCGCGGCGCGCTGCGCAAGCACGGCATCCGCTTTGGCCAGTATACCATCTTCCTGCCCGCGCTCCTGAAACCCGCGCCGACCCGGCTGCGGCTGGTGCTGTGGTCGCTGTGGAACGGCCTGGGAGAGTTTCCCGAAAGCCCGCCGCCCGGCCTGGTGACCATCCCCAACCTGCCCGAGGTCGAAAAGCAGCACTACACCCTGTCCGGCTATCACCCGGCCGGAACCCGCGCCATCCGCATCGACATGCTGGAACGCCTGGCCGACATCCTGCGGCAAAAGGACAGCCGCGCCGGGTTCGAGGCCACGCCCGACATGCTGTCGATCACCGGCATGACGCTGGACCAGTTCGCCGACCTGATGGGCGGCCTGGGCTACAAGGCCGACCGCGCCGAACGCCCCAAGGTCAAGCCGGCCGAGCCTGCCCCCGCCCCCGATGCCGCCGTGGCCGAGGCGATTGCCGCCGCCGCCGCCGCCGGCCAGCCGGTCCCCGAAGAGGTCTCGCTCCTGGCGCCCCCCCCCGAGGAGACCCAAGCCGAAGGCGCGGGTAACGACGAGGCGGCCGCCCCGCCCGAGATGGAGGCCTTCTACACCTTCACCTGGGCGCCCCGCCCCCGCTTCCAGCGCCCCGAACGCGGCCCCCGCGCCGAAGGCGCCCCCCGCCGCGACCGCCCGCAGGGAGAGCGGAACCAGGGCGACCGGCCCCAGGGTGAAAAGGGCGACCGCCCCCGCCGCGACCGCAAGGATGGCGACGGCCCCAAGCACGGCAAGCCCGGTGCCAAGGGCGGCAAGCCCGGCAACCGCCGCGACGACCGCGACGCCAAGCCGCAGGGCGCCAAGTCCTACGAATCCCGCCCGCCGCGCGCCGAAAAGCCGATCGACCCCGACAACCCCTTCGCCGCCCTCCTGGCGCTGAAGGGCAAGGTCTAGCAACTTGGCCGGCCCCTCGGGCAAGGCGCAGGCCACCCCCGGCCTGCGCATTGACAAATGGCTTTGGCAGGCGCGCTTCTTCCGCTCGCGCGTCATGGCGGCGGAATTCGTGGCCGAAGGCCGCCTGCGCCTGAATGGCCAGCCCATCGCCAAGCCCGGCCGCGCCGTCACCCCCGGCGACACGCTGACCTTTCCGCTCGGCAACCGCATCCGGCTGATCCGCGTCACCGCGCTGGGCACCCGCCGCGGCCCCGCGTCCGAGGCCATGGGCCTCTATCTCGACCTCGATCCACCGCCGCCCGCGCCGGGCGCCGCGCCAGATCCGCTTGAATGATCCGGCGCACTGTTCTAGTCAGCAGGCAAACGATCCGCTCCGGGGGCACCCCATGACCTATGTCGTCATCGACAACTGCATCGCCTGCAAATACACCGACTGCGTCGAGGTCTGCCCGGTCGACTGCTTCTACGAGGGCGAGAACATGCTGGTCATCCATCCGGATGAATGCATCGACTGCGGCGTGTGCGAACCCGAATGCCCCGCCGACGCCATCCGCCCGGATACGGAACCGGACATGGAAGACTGGGTCGAGTTCAACCGGAAATATGCCGCCAACTGGCCGGTGATCACCCAGAAGAAAGACCCGCTGCCCGGCTACGAAGAGCGTGACGGCGAAACCGGCAAGCGCGACAAGTACTTCTCCGAGGCCCCCGGCACCGGCGACTGATCCCCGGCCGCGAATCGGGCGCCGTCTTCACGATTCGCTGACATTTTGGGCCAAAACCCGCCACCGCGGCGTTTTCCCCTTTGAAATCAGGCCTTCGCTGCATCCGCAGCCAGATTCGCCGCAGTTGGAATCAGGCCATTTTTGTGTTATGTTGCTTTTACAAACACGCATGAAAGCCTGACGCCTGCCTCAGAGCTGCTCGCCTGAGACAGCATTTTTTGTGACCTTTTTGAACCCTTCGCCGAAAGCCCCGCTTTCGGAAGGGTTCGATTGTCCCAAAGACAGGCCCGATCGAGGAAAGTCTGAATGACCAAGTCGAAGAAGCCCGAGTTCCGTCCCAACGAATTCGTTGTCTACCCCGCGCATGGCGTGGGCAAGATCCTGTCCATCGAGGAACAGGATATCGCCGGATTCCAGCTGGAACTGTTCGTCATCCATTTCGAGAAAGACAAGATGACGCTGCGGGTGCCCACCCACAAGGCCACCGAGATCGGCATGCGCGCCCTCTCGGCCCCCGACGTGGTGTCCAAGGCGCTCGACACGCTGAAGGGCAAGGCCAAGGTCAAGCGGGCGATGTGGTCGCGCCGCGCCCAGGAATATGAACAGAAGATCAACTCGGGCGACCTGATGGCCATCGCCGAGGTGGTCCGCGACCTGCACCGCACCGACGACCAGCGCGAACAATCCTATTCCGAGCGTCAGCTCTACGAAGCCGCGCTGGAACGCCTGACCCGCGAGGTTGCCGCCGTGGCCGGGCTCGAGGCCCCCGCCGCCCAGAAAAAGGTCGACGACGTCCTCCTGTCCCGCGCCGCCTGACCCGCCGGGCTCACGAAACGCGAAACGGCGGTCCCCCGGGGCCGCCGTTTTCTATTGACCGCGTAAGAGATACAGGCGTCGCAAGCAGAACAGTGCGCCGCTCAAACCCAGTGCTACATGTCCAAACGCACCCTGAAACAGCAACTGATGGATGGGGCGAGCGTTCAGACTGCTCTCGAACCCCGAGACCGTCAGACCATGTTGCACCGAAGTTTGACCGCTGTACTCCAGAAGAGAAAGTGCGATCACTCCAATGCCCCAGAGCATGAAGAGCCACTGAAGCAATAACAGAGCAACGTCCCCGGCACGCCTCACCCGAAATACCGCCCGCCGGCAGATACCCCGCCAGCCCCGCCGCCGCGCACCATTCGGCCTCCAGCCCATGGTCGCCCACCAGCAACACCCGGTCCCCCGGCAGCCGCTCCAGCGCCGCCCGGATCGCCGCCCGCGCCACGGCCCAGCCGGCCAGCGCGCCCGGCGCCGCAAAGGCCGCATCCAGCACCGGATTGGCCGCCGCCAGCGCCGCCGCGTCCAAAGGCGCCACCCCCAGCCCCAGCCGCCCCGCCGCCACCGCCGCCAGCTTCGCCGCCCGCGCCTCCGGCATCGCCGGCCGCGATGCGCTGGCCCGCAAGGCATTCGACGAAAACAGGAACGCCACCAGGTCATGCCCCGTCGCCGCCCGGACCCCGGCATAGGTCCGATAGTCCAGCCCCAGCGCCGCCGCCCGCCTGACCCGCGTCCGCACCACCTCGACCGGCAAGACCGGCAACAGCCGCGCCCGCGCCTCGGCCCAGCAATGCCGCCGCCAGGAAACCCCCGGCTCCATCGACGGCCCGCCGTTATGCCCCATCCGGCCCATGCCCGCCTTCATCTTGGCCCAAATACTCCACGGGAGGTCCGGAGGGTGTGAAACCCTCCGGGGCCGGCCAGGGGCGCGCGGCCGGACCGCATCATTCCCATTCCCGCAGCCGCGCCACATAGCGCGCCATCGTGTCCACCTCCAGGTTGACCCGGTCGCCCAGCGCCACTTCGCCCCAGGTCGTCACCGCCTGGGTATGCGGGATCAGGTTCACCCCGAAATCGCAGCCCTCGACCTCGTTCACCGTCAGCGAGGTGCCGTTCAGCGCCACGCTGCCCTTGGACGCGATGAACGGCGCCAGGTCCGCCGGCGCGCGGAACGTCACCCGCAGGCTGTCGCCCTCGCGCCGCAACGCCACCACCTCGGCCAGCCCGTCGACATGGCCCGACACGATATGCCCGCCCAGCTCGTCGCCCACCTTCAGCGCCCGCTCCAGGTTCAGCCGCTTGCCGGGGGTCCAGCCGGTCAGGTTGGTCTTCGACACCGTCTCGGCGCTGATCTGCACGTCGAACCAGCCCTGCGCCCCGTCGCGCCCGGTCTCGATCACCGTCAGGCAGACCCCCTCGCAGGCGATCGAGGCGCCGATATCCACCCCCGCCACGTCATAGGCCGTGCCGATCCGCGCCCGCAGGTCGCCCTCCTGTCGCAAGTCCAGCACCCGCCCCACATCGGTCACGATCCCGGTGAACATCGCCCATCATCCTCCGCACTAGCCGCGCGTCCTGACCTAACCCCGCCCCGCCGACCGGCGCAAGCCCGCTCCGCGCCGCAAATTCGCCGCGCTTGCCGGGCAAGGTTCACCCAACGTGAAGGTTCCCCCTTCACAATACCGCGACCCGGCGCGTAATCGGGGCAGAGTGTATCGGTGCAGAGTATATCGGGGCAGACAAGGGTTACATGCGGCTTTCCGGTCAGGGCAGGACATTCCTCTTTCTCCAGGGCCCGCATGGCCCCTGGTTCTCGCGGCTTGCCCGCATGCTGCGCAAGTCCGGCGCCACCTGCTGGCGTGTCGGCTTCAACCGCGGCGACCGCGCCTTCTGGTCCGATGCGGCCAGCTACATCCCCTTCCGCCAGCCCCCCGCCGACTGGCCCGCCACCTTCGCCTCGATCCTGCAGGACAGGGCGGTTACCGACCTGGTGCTTTACGGCGACACCCGGCCCGTTCACGCCCAGGCCATCGCCATCGCCAAGGCCCGCGGCCTGACCGTGCATGTGTTCGAGGAAGGCTACCTGCGCCCCTACTGGATCAGCTATGAACGCGGCGGCGCCAATGGCCATTCCCGGCTGATGCAACTCTCAGTGGCCGAGATGCGGCAGGCGCTGGAAAAGGCCGACATGGACCTGCCCGACGCGCCTGCCCGCTGGGGCGACATGCGCCAGCACATGTTCTGGGGCGCGCTCTACCACTGGTTCGTGATGACCGGCTTCTGGGATTACCGCAATTTCCGGCCGCACCGGCGGCTGACGGTGTTCCAGGAATTCCTGCTCTATCTGCGCCGGCTGGTCTTTCTGCCGCTGCATGCGATGGAACGCCGCCTTGCCACGCTGCGCATCCGCCTGGGCGGCTTTCCCTACCACCTCGTCATCCTGCAACTGGAACATGACGCCAGCTTCCGCGACCATTCGCCCTTTGCCAGCATGACCGAATTCCTGGCACTGGTGGCCGCGGGCTTTGCCGCCGGCGCCGCCCCGCACCACCACCTGGTGTTCAAGGCCCATCCGCTGGAAGACGGCCGCATCGCCATGAAGTCCGAGATCCTGCGCCTGGCCCGCCAGCACGGCATTTCCGACCGCGTGCATTTCGTTCGTGGCGGCAAGCTGGCGGCGCTGCTCAACCACGCCCGCAGCGCGGTGACGGTGAATTCCACCGCCGGCCAGCAGGTGCTGTGGCGCTCGCTGCCGCTGCGGGCCTTTGGCCGCGCGGTCTATTCCAAGCCGGAATTCGTCTCCTCCCAGCCGATCGAGCAGTTTTTCGCCCAGCCGATCCGCCCCGACACCCGCGCCTACCGCGACTATCGGCACTATCTGCTGGAAACCAGCCAGGTGCCCGGCGGCTTCTACTCCTCGCGTGGGCGGCGCGAATTGCTACGACAGGTAGTAGACATGATGCTCTCGGCGCAGGATCCCTATGATGCGCTGACCTCGGGAAACGCGGCACCACGGCAACAGTTGCGCGTCGTGAACTGACCGGCGCCAAACAGGCCGCTTTCATTTTCCCGCCGGATTCCCTAAGGTTGCGGGCAAAACTTGAGGCAAATCCGAAAAGGAGCCCGAGCAGTGCATACCAGTCTCACCCGGAGGGCCGCGGTCCTCGGTTCGCTTGCGTCCGTGATGACGGCCGCGGGCTGCGGCCTGCCGCGTCCCGGTCCGAACAAGAAGGAAATCTTCGCCGGTTCGGTGCTGAACGGCGGCGATGCCTTCATCGTCACCGTCAATGCCCGCGTCACCCGTGCCACGGCGGTGCTGCCGTCCTACGGCTTCTCCTCGGCGTTCCGCAACGCCGGCGTGGTCGGGTCCGACACGCTCAGCCCCGGCGACACGCTTGGCATCACCATCTTTGAAAACGTCAAGGACGACCCGCTGCTGGGCAATTCCGGCCAGCGCGTCTCGGCGCTGCAAGAGGTGCAGGTCGACGGCCAGGGCTATATCTTCATCCCCTATGCCGGCCGCATCAAGGCCGCGGGCCAGACCCCCGACGGCCTGCGCCAGGCGATCACCCGCAAGCTGGACGCCCAGACCCCCGATCCGCAGGTGACGGTGGCCCGGCTGGCCGGCGACGGCTCCTCCGTCACCATTTCCGGCGCGGTCGCCGGCCCCGGCACCTATCCGATCGAACGCCCGACCCGCACGCTGGCCTCGATGCTGGCCAAGGCCGGCGGCGTCTCGATCGAACCGGCGGTCGCCATCGTCCGCGTCACCCGTGGCCGCGCAACTGGCCGCGTCTGGCTCAAGGACCTGTGGGAAAACCCCGCGCTCGACATCGCGCTGCGCCCCGGCGACCAGATCGTGATCGACCAGGACGAACGCAAGTTCACCGCCCTGGGCGCCACCGGCGGCCAGGCGCTGGTGCCCTTCGAATCCGAAACCCTGTCGGCGATCGAGGCCATCGCCACCGTGGGCGGCCTGCAGACCGCCGCCGCCGACCCGACCGGCGTCTTCGTCTTCCGCAACGAACCGGCCGAGATCGCCAACATCGTCCTGGGCCGCAACGATCTCCGGTGGCGACCAGCGCATCGTCTATGTGCTGGACCTGACCCAGCCCAACGGCATGTTCGAGGCCCGCGACTTCCTGATCCGCGACGGCGACACCGTCTATGTCACCGAGGCGCCCTATGTGCAGTGGAACAAGACCCTGGCGGCGCTGTCCGGCGGCCTGGGGCAGCCGCGAACCTGACTTCCACCGCCGATACCCTCGCGGGGAATTGAGCGCCCCTTGGCCGTCGAACGCGATCCGAAACCCGAAGCCGCCGTGGAAATCCCCCGGCGGCTTTCCCACCTCAACCTCTCGTTCCTGCGCGACCGCCGCCTGCGCCGCATCCTGTCCCTGATGGGCCACGACCTGCGCCCCGGCCTGCCGCGCCCCGGCGATGGCGTCGCGGTCTGGGGCGCCAGCCCCACCGCCTGGCGGGGTCAGGCCCTCGCCGCCCGCCGCCAGGCCCTCGGTCCGCATCGAGGATGCCTTCCTGCGCTCGATCCGCCCCGGCCGCATGGGAGAGCCGCCGCTCGGCCTGCTGGTCGACCCGCGCGGGGTGCATTTCGACCCCGCCGCCCCCTCGGCGCTGGAACATCTCCTCAGCACCGATCCCTTGACAATTCGAACCTCTTGTCGCGGGCCAGGGACGGAATAGACCGTATCCGCCACCTGCACCTGTCGAAATACAACATCCACGATCCCGACCTGCCGCCGCCGCCGCCTGGCTATGTCCTGGTGGTCGACCAGACCGCCAACGATGCCGCGCTGCGGGCCTCCGGCGCCACACAGGCCAGCTTCGACGACATGCTGGCCGCCGCGGCCGAGGCCCATCCCCACGCCCCGATCCTGATCAAGACCCATCCCGAAACCGCCGCCGGCCTGCGCCCGGCCATTACGGCCCCGGCCATGCCCAGGGCCGCGTCACGCTCGTCACCGAACCGCACAGCCCCTGGCACCTGCTCGAAGGCGCCATCGCCGTCCATACCGTCTCGTCGCAGATGGGGTTCGAGGCCATCCTCGCCGGCCACAAGCCGCATGTCTGGGGCCAGCCCTTCTATGCCGGTTGGGGCCTCAGCCACGACCACGCCCTGCCGCCCCGCCGCGGCCGCAAGCTGACCCGCAACCAGATCTTCGCCGCCGCGATGATCCTGGCGCCCACCTGGTATGACCCCTGCCGCGACCGGCTCTGCCCGTTCGAGGACATGCTCGACCAGCTCGAGGCCGAGGTCCGCGCCTTCCGCGAAGACCGCCGTGGCCATGTCGCCGCCGGCATGCGCGCCTGGAAACGCGGCCGGCTGCAATCGGTGTTCGGCCAGGTCAAACCCCTGATCTTCAAGGACAACCCCGAACAGGCCGGCGCGCTGGCCCTGCGCCGGGCGCGCGGCCTGCTGCTCTGGGCCGGCAAGGAACCCACCGATTTCCCCTATCCCGCCCTGCGCGTCGAGGACGGCTTCCTGCGCTCGCGCGGCTTGGGCGCGCAACTGGTCCCGCCCTTGTCGCTGGTCACCGACGCCGCCGGCATCTACTACGACCCCAGCCGCCCGTCGCGCCTGGAAACCCTGCTCCTCTCGCCCTTGCCCCCCGGCGGCCGCGCCCGCGCCGAACGCCTGCTCGACGCACTCCGCGCCGCCAACCTGACCAAGTACAACCTGGGCGGCACCCTGCCCGACCTGCCCGCCGGCCGCCGCATCCTGGTCCCCGGCCAGGTCGAGGACGACGCCTCGATCCTGAAAGGCGCCGGAGAAATCGCCACCAATGCCGCCCTGCTGCAGGCGACATGGGAGGCGAACCCCGAAGCGGTCATCCTCTACAAACCCCACCCCGATGTCGAAGCCGGCCTGCGCCCCGGCGCGCTGCCCGACGAGACCGCGCTGAAATTCGCCGATGCCATCCTGAACGGCACCGACATGGCCGCGCTCCTGCCCCTGGTCGACGAGGTCTGGACCATGACCTCGCTGACCGGCTTCGAGGCGCTCCTGCGCGGCAAGCGCGTCACCACCCTGGGCGCCCCCTTCTACGCCGGCTGGGGCCTGACCCGCGATCTCGGCCCGGTGCCGCGCCGCCGCCTGCGCCGCGACGATGGCAGCCTGCTCCCCCGCCCCGACCTTTTGCACCTGGTCCACGCCGCCCTGATCGCCTATCCGCGCTACTGGGATCCGCTCAGCCGCCGCCCCTGCCCGCCCGAAGTGGCGCTCGACCGCCTGGCCACCGGCCAGCTCCCCCCTCCCGGCCGTCTCAACCGCGCCCTGTCGAAACTCCAGGGCCGCTTCGCCAGCTTCGCCCCTCTCTGGCGCTAAGCCCTTCATCTTGGTCCAAATACTCCGGGGTCCGGGGCAGCGCCCCGGGGGCTTCCCCCCGCGACTAACGCGGACGCGGCGCCAGCGCCCAGAACCGCGCCATCAGGCTGGCCCCCGCCACCGCCAGCCCGACCACCAGCCCCAGCCACAGCCCCACCCCGCCATAGCCCAGCGGAAAGGCCAGCAGATAGCTGCAGGGAATGCCGATCACCCAATAGCTGACCGCCGCCAGCACCATCGGCACCCGCGTATCCTGCAACCCGCGCAGCAAGCCCAGCGCCATCACCTGCATCGCATCGGCCAGCTGGAACAGCGCCGCCAGCGCCAGCAACGTCACGCCAAAGACCAGGATCGCGCCGCTTTCCGGTTTGCTCTGGTCCAGGAACAGCCCGATGATCGGCCGTGGCAGGCTGACGAACAGCGTGATCACCACCACCGCCACCGCGAAAGACAGCGCCAGCGCCACCCCCGCCGCCCGGCGCATCTCGCCCGGCCGGTCGCGCAGGCTGGCCACCCGGATCGTCGCCGCGCTCGACAGGCCGACATGCACCATGAAGGCCACCGCCGCCGCCTCCAGCGCGATGCCATGCGCCGCCAGCTGCACCGTGCCCACCCAGCCCATCATCAGCGCGCTGGCCTGGAACAGCCCGCCCTCGGCGATCCCGGTCAGCCCGATCGGCCAGCCCAGCCGGAACACCTGATGCAGCGCGCCGCGGTCGATCCGCCAGAACCGCTGGAACAGCCGGTAGCCGCGCAGGTCGCGCTGCATCGCCGCATAGGGCGCCAGCGCCAGGAACGACGCCACCTGCACCATCAGCGTCGCCACCGCCGCGCCCTGCGCCCCCATCTCCGGAAACCCCCAGTTGCCAAAGATCAGCGCCCAGTTCACCGCGACGTTCAGCCCCAGCGCCGCCAGCGTCACCCACAGCACCACCTGCGTGCGGCCCAGCGCCGACAGCCAGCTTTGCAGCACCGCCACCCACAGCGCCGGCACCATGCCCAGGCCCGCCACCCGCAGGTAGTCGCGTGCGATGGCGGCCACCTCGGGGTCCTGCCCCAGCGCCCGCAGGATCGGCTCGGACCACCAGAACACCGGATAGATCAGCACGCCATAGAACGCCGACAGCCACAGCCCCATCCGGGCGTCGCGCCGCACCTGCGCCTCGTCGCCGGCGGCGCGGGCGCTGGCCACCATCGGCATAACCGCCTTGGCAAAGCCCGATCCCATCACGAACAGGATGAAGAAGGACGACGACCCCAGCACCACCGCCGCCAGCGCCACCACGCCATACCAGCCCAGCATGACGGTATCGGCCACATGCAACGCCATCTGCGCCAGGCTCGATCCGACAAGCGGCAGGCCCAGCGCAAGCGTCGCCCGCGCATGGGCCCCATAGGTCAGGTTCCGTGTCATTCCGCCGATATGCCGGGGCCATCGGCCGACCGCAAGCCGGGAAATCCGCCGCAACGCAGCGCCAGCCGGCGCTATACCGCCCGCATCAGCAGCACCAGCGCCACGCCCAGGATCACCGCGCCGGCCAGCGCCTCGACCGCGGGCAGCGCCCGCGCCACCAGCCCGCCGCCGCCCAGCGCCGCAAAGGTGCCTTCACGGGCCCAGACCGCCAGCACCGCCACCATGGCCGTCACCGCCGCCACGCCCAGCCCCATGGCAAAGGCCCCGGCGATGCCCGCCGCGCCGATGCCGAACTGCCAGGTCAGGATCAACAGGAACAGCGCCCCCGAACAGGGCCGCATGGCGATGCCGCCGATCAACAGCGCGGTATCGCGCCAGCCGCGCAGCGCCTCGACCTCTGCCAGGCTGGGCCCATGGGCATGGCCGCACCCGCAGGCCTCGCCCGGCGCATGGTCGTGCCCGTGGTCATGCCCATGCCCATGATCTTGCCCCCGGCCCCGCCGCAGCCCGCGCAACCCCCGCCACAAGAGCCACAGCCCCAGACCCGCGATCATCGCGTTGCCGATCACCGGTGCCACGCGGTCGGCCAGCCCCTGCGCCGCCGTCCGCGTCAGGCCCAGCGCCGCCACCCCGGCATAGACCAGCACCACCGCCACCGCCGCCTGCGCCAGCGACGAGACCAGCGCCAAGAGCGACAGCCGCCCCACCGGCACCCGCCGCGCCACGCCATAGGCGCCGATCAGCGCCTTGCCATGGCCCGGCCCCACCGCATGCAGCACGCCATAGAGAAAACACACCCCCAGCAGCGCCATCAGCGCCCCCGGCTGGCCGGCCCGCAGCGCCCGGATCACCCGCGCCAGCATGTCCTGCGTCTCGCGCTGCGCCGCCTCGGCCGCCTGCAACAGCCCGGCAAAGCCGCCCGACAGCCAGATCAGCCCCAGCACCAGCGCCACCGGAACCCCGGCCAGCACCACCCAGCGGCCCAGACTGCGACTCAGGGCGCGGCGCATGTCACCCGCACCTCCTCGGCATAGTTGCGCCCGATCGCCGGGAAATCCGCCTCCAGGTCCTGATCCGCCGAATATTCCGCCAGCGCCGCCTTCAGCGCCTCGTCCGCGGCGTCCACGTCCGGCCCCCAGGCCTCGGCCAGGCAACGCCCGCTGCCCCCGGTCAGCACCGGATCGCCGACGATGACATAGGCGGTGTAATAGCCCGGATCATAGACCTGCACGAAAAACGTCCCGGCCCCGATCTCGACCGGCGCCGGCAACCGCCGCAGGTGCGTGGTCAGGATGCGCCCCTCCTCGAACCGCGCGTCCCAGTCCTCGGGCGGCCCCAGCACCAGGTCGGCATCCCCCAACAGCGCAAAGCTGTCGCCGGGATAGCCCTCTTGCCATTCCATGTCGAAACCCGACAGCGCCGCCACCTCTTCGGGCAACAGCAGGCCGTCGCCATCGGGGTCCAGCCCGTGATCGCCGATCACCATCAGCGAGAACAGCTCGTCATAGCTCCAGCCGATCCGCACCGCCACCGCGCGGTCGGCCTCGTCCAGCACCACCTCGATGCTGGTGTCTATGAAGATATGCGGATGCGCCCCCGCCGCCCCAGCCAGCAACGGCGACAGCACCGCCGCAAATGTCCATGCCCGCATTCCCGGCCTCGCTGTTGCAGTCGCGGGCCAGAATACCGGCAGGGGCGGGCCGGGCCAAGACCCCCGCCCCAAGACCCCTGCCCCAATACCCCCGCCCGCCGCCGGTCAGGACCCGCTCAGCCCGCCTTTACCGCCGGATGCGCCGCCCGGTCCAGGATATGCCCGGCCCCGCCCAGCACATGCGCCGCCCGCCCCACGATCAGCGGATCGGGCCGGCCCACCACCTCCAGGTCCTTGTTCGGATAATCTATCGTCGACAGGAAATGCCGCATGCAGTTCAGCCGCGCGCGCTTCTTGTCGTTCGATTTCACGATCACCCAGGGCGCATCGGCGGTGTCGGTGTAAAAGAACATCGCCTCCTTGGCCTCGGTATAGTCGTCCCACTTGTCCAGGCTGGCCTTGTCGATCGGCGACAGCTTCCACATCTTCAGGGGGTCTGTCTCGCGCGCCAGGAACCGGCGGCGCTGTTCCTCGCGCGTGACCGAGAACCAGTATTTGTACAGCCGGATGCCGCTGCGGACCAGCATCCGCTCCAGTTCGGGGGCCTGGCGCATGAATTCCAGGTATTCGGCCGGGCTGCAAAATCCCATCACCCGCTCGACGCCGGCGCGGTTGTACCAGCTGCGGTCGTAGAACACCATTTCGCCCGCCGTGGGCAGGTGGTTGATATAGCGTTGGAAAAACCACTGGCCCTTTTCCACGTCGCTGGGCTTGGTCAGCGCGCAGACGCGGGCATAGCGCGGGTTCAGGTGTTCCATATAGCGCTTGATCGTGCCGCCCTTGCCGGCGGCGTCGCGGCCCTCCATCAGGATGACGAACTTCTGCCCGGTCTCCTGCGCCCAGATCTGCACCTTCAGCAACTCGGCCTGCAACCGGGCCTTTTCCGCCTCATAGCTCTGACGGCCCATCGGGCGGGCATAGGGATAGCGACCGCTTTCAAACACCTCGCGGATCGATTCCGCGCTCATCGCCGGAAAACGCACCTGCCCGGCGGGCGTCGGTGCCTCGGCAGAGGCCGGCGGCGCACCGGCAGGCACCTCTGCCGTCACGGGCGCCTGCGGCCGGCGCTGGCCTCTGCGGCGGCGCCGGTTGCGGTCATCTGATCTTCCATGCGTGAACTCCCTGATACTGAACCGCGTAAATCCTACATCCGACGCAAAGCCTTTGCCTTGATCGGTGTCAAACCGCGGTCACATTCGGGAAACGGGGGGGAAACGGGGTGGCAGCCTCCCAAGGACAGCCACCCCGTTCGAGGGGAAAGGACTTGAATGAAAGTCTTGCGTCGCCAAAGCCACCGCGACTGCCGCCGTGGTAGCCCACCGCCCCGATGCCCCGCATACCCCAAATACGGTAAGCCGGCGGATTTTCCGCCCCAGGTCTGGAATTCCAGCCCCCGCCCCGCCCACGCCTAGCCCGCCACCCGCGCCGCCATCAGCTCCACCTCGTCCAGCGCCAGCGCCCATTCCTTGAAGAACAGCAACTGGCCACAATCGGGCAGGAACCGCACCTGCAGATGCGCAAAGCCCGCCATCAGCTCGCGGATGGTCTGCACCGGCGATTGCGGGTCCTGGTCGCCCTGCAACAGCAGCACCGGCACGCGGCAGGCCCGCACCGCCTCGGACCAGTCGCGCTCGGAGCTGATGCACTCGCGGCTGAAGGCTTCGTGCGCGCCCCATTTCCGCGTCAGGCAGACGTCAGACCCCACCAGCACCGCCTCGCGCACCTCGGGGCGGCCAAAGGTCTGCATGTCCGCCGGGCTGCCGCCGTTGACCTGGGCAAAGAACGCCTCCTTGCCCAGCCGCCGCGCCAGCGAGAACCCGGCCTGCACCAGGAACGGCAGCACCCTGGGCGCATAGCGCGCATTGGCCAGGATGAACCGCTGCCACTTGTCCATCCGCTCGTATTGCGCGGCACTGGCCAGCGGCAACTGGCAGGCACAGCCGACGATGCCGGCCACCAGGTCGGGCCGCTGATTCGCCAGCACCATGGCAAAGCGCAGGTCCGCCCCCAGGGGCAGCGCGACCGCCCCCCGCAGGCCCAGATGGTCCAGCACCGCCGCATAGTCCCGCGCCACGGCGGCGGTATGATCGCCCCCCCGGGCATGCAGGTCGCTGCGGCCATAGCCCGCCCGCACCGGCACGATCACCCGCAGCTTGCGCAGCGCGGCATGGCGCTCGGCCTGGGCCGGCCAGCGGATCAGCCCATAGTCCAGATGCATGTACAGCACCGGCTGGCCCCTTGGGTTGCCGAATTCGATCCAGCTCAGCCGCCGCCCGTCGGCCAGCCGCATCTCGTGCATCTCGCGCGGCTCCAGCCGCCCGCCCTGCGGCGCCCGCCCCGGCCCCGTGCCCGCCGGGATCAGCGCCACATCCATCAGCCCCAGCACCACCCGCACCAGTTCCGACTGGCTGTGCGTCTCGGTCTTGGCCAGGATCGAGCGCACCTGCGTCCGCACCGTCTCGGCCGACCGGCCCCGCGCCTCGGCGATGTCGCGCACCGGCAGGCCCAGCGTGATGCCCTGCACGATCTCCACCTCGGCCGGCGTCAGGCCAAAAGCCTCCTGCACCGTGGTCTCGAACCCCTCGGGCCAGACCAGTTCGGTCGACAGCACCAGGGCCAGCCGCCGGTCCTCGGCGCTTTCCACCCGGCTGACCCGCACGATCACCGGCCCGCCCGTCACGGTCGAGCGTATCCGCAGCGTCACCACCGTTTCCGCCCGCCCGCCCGCCACCTTGCGGATCACGTCGGCCAAGAGATCGCGGTCCTCGGGCTCGAACGGCAGCGCCGCATAGGGACCGCCCGCCGCGATGCCAAAGGCCACCACCGCCGGCCGGTTGCAATCGACGATCGTCGCCCCCCCGTCCGACACAAAGGCAGCCGAGCGCGGAATATCCTCCAGCACCGACCGGCGCCCGCTTTCGGAACTGGCCTCATAGCGGTCCAGGAACACCGTGGCGCGGCGCATATGCGCCTCGATCTCGGGGTCGTTCAGCACGGCGGCGCCCTCGGTGGGCGGCGCGCGCGTCTCCAGCGCCTCCAACAGGTCTTCCAGCCGGATCGGGTCCAGCGCCACGTCATAAAGCCGGTCGACGATCTCGGCCCGGTGGTCACGATCCGGTACTGGCACGGCGGTCTCGGGCACTCTCAACTGGTCGGTCATGCGCCGATGTTACCCTGCCTCCGGGGGGGCGCCGCAAGGGGGCGCGCAAAGGTTTCGGTGGACGCCGCGCGCGCCTTGCGCGAAATCTGGGCTGGAAATGCTCTAACCGGGGGTCCGGCCATGCTTACCCTTTACGGCGTCTACCGTTCGCGCGCCTCGCGGCCGCTGTGGCTGTTGCACGAAACCGGCGGCAGCTTCACCCATGTCCCGGTGATCCAGGGCTATCGCCTGCCCGATCCCAGGGCCGCCGACGCGCCGCTGAACACCACCTCTGCCGCCTTTCTGGCCGTCAACCCGATGGGGCAGATCCCGGCCCTGACCGAAGGCGACCTGCTCCTGACCGAATCGCTGGCGATCACACTTTACATCGCCCGCACGCGGGGCGGCGCGCTGGGGCCGGCCAATGACGCCGAACTGGCGCAGATGGGCAACTGGGCGCTCTTCGCCGCCACCTCGGTCGAGGCACCGGCGCTGGAAATCCTCTATGCCCTGGGCGATGCCGCCGGCCCCTCGCCCGAGGCGCAGGCCATCGTCGCCGTCGCCGCCGAAAAGCTGCGCCGCCCGCTGGCCCGGCTGCAAAGCCACCTGGCGCAGCGCAGCCACATGGTCGGCGACCGCTTTACCGCCGCCGATATCAACACCGCCGAATGCCTGCGCTATGCCCAGGCCCATCCCAGCCTGCTCGACGAATTTCCCGCCGTGAAGGCCTGGCTGGAAACCTGCCAGTCCCGCCCCGGATTTCAGGCGATGTGGGCCGCGCGCCAGGCCGAACCGGCCTGATCCCCATCCTCATCCCCTGCCCCCGCGCACCATGGCTGTGCGGCGCCCCCACTGGCGCCCCGCGCCCCGCCCGCCTACCTTGGCGGCACGGCAGAAAAACGGGGCACCCGCGATGAAGAAGATCGGCTTTCTTTCCTTTGGCCACTGGTCCGATGAACGCGGCTCTGCCGTGCGCACGCCCGCCGATGTGCTGACCCAATCCATCGAACTGGCCGAGGCGGCCGAGGAGCTGGGCGCCGACGGCGCCTATTTCCGCGTGCATCACTTTGCCCGCCAGCTTGCCTCGCCCTTCCCGCTGCTCGCCGCCGTCGGCGCCCGCACAAAGCGGATAGAGATCGGCACCGGCGTCATCGACATGCGCTATGAAAACCCGTTCTACATGATCGAGGACGCGGGCTCCGCCGACCTGATTTCCGGCGGCCGGCTGCAACTGGGCATCTCGCGCGGCTCGCCCGAACAGGTGATCGACGGCTGGCGCCACTTTGGCCATGTGCCGGACGAGGGCGACGACGATGCCGACATGGCCCGCAACCACGCGATGACCTTTCTGCAACTGCTGGACGGCCAGGGCTTTGCCCGGCCCAACCCCCGGCCGATGTTTCCCAACCCGCCCGGCCTCTTGCGGCTGGAACCGCATTCCCCGGCCTGCGCGACCGCATCTGGTGGGGCGCCGCCTCTGACGCCACCGCGGTCTGGGCCGCCGAGATGGGCATGAACCTGCAAAGCTCGACCCTGAAATGGGACGAGACGGGCGAGCCCCTGCACATCCAGCAGGCCACCCAGATCCGCAAGTTCCGCGAGGCCTGGAAGGCCGCCGGCCACAAGCACGAACCCCGCGTCTCGGTCAGCCGCTCGATCTTTGCCATCGTCAACGAAACCGACCGGATGTATTTCGGCCGCGGCGGCGCCGAGGGCGACCAGATCGGCGTGATCGACAACACCCGCGCGGTCTTTGGCCGCAGTTATGCCGCGGCCCCCGACCGGCTGATCGAACAGCTGCGCCAGGACACCGCCATCGCCGAGGCCGACACGCTGCTCCTGACCGTGCCCAACATGCTGGGCGTCGACTACAACGCCCATGTCATCGGCACGATCCTGCGCGAGGTCGCACCCGCGCTGGGCTGGCGCTGACCGGCCCGGCCGGGCGCCCCCGGGCCGGCCTTCGCCTCCGGCGGGAGTATTTTTGCCAAGATGAAGCCCCGTCCGGCCTACCCCAACATCTTGCGCCCGCCCCCCCGGGGGTGATCTAATGGCTGCAATCCCAGGAAACAGAGCAGCCCATGCCCAACGACCTCCTCTCCCCGGCCGCCCAGACCTATGACGCCTCCTCGATCGAGGTGCTGGAGGGGCTGGAACCCGTGCGCAAGCGCCCCGGCATGTATATCGGCGGCACCGACGAACGCGCGCTGCACCACCTGGTCGCGGAAATCCTCGACAACGCCATGGACGAGGCGGTGGCCGGCCACGCCAACCGCATCGAGGTCGAGCTGCACGACGACAACTCTGTCACCATCCGCGACAACGGCCGCGGCATCCCGGTCGACCCGCACCCGAAATTCCCCGGCAAGTCCGCGCTCGAGGTCATCCTCTGCACGCTGCACGCCGGCGGCAAGTTCTCCAACAAGGCCTATTCCACCTCTGGCGGCCTCAACGGCGTCGGCTCTTCGGTGGTCAACGCGCTGTCCGACCGCATGACCGTGCAGGTCGCGCTGAACAAGGAGCTTTACGAGCAATCCTTCGCCCGCGGCCTGCCCCTGGGCCCGATCCGCAAGCTGGGCCCGATCCAGAACCGCCGCGGCACCTGGGTCACCTTCCACCCCGACCCCGAGATCTTTGGCCACCAGCAGCTGAAACCCCTGCGCCTGATGAAGATGGCCCGCTCCAAGGCCTACCTGTTCTCGGGCGTCGAAATCCGCTGGAAATCCGCCCTGCCCGACGGCGACATGCCGCAAGAGGCCACCTTCCACTTTCCCGGCGGCCTGGCCGACTATCTGTCGGACACGCTGGAGAAAACCACCGCCTATGCCGACCGCCCCTTTGCCGGCAAGGTCTCGTTCCAGGAAAAATACGGCGTCCCCGGCTCGGTCGAATGGGCGATCAACTGGACGCCGGCGCGCGACGGCTTCATCCAGTCCTACTGCAACACCGTCCCCACCCCCGAGGGCGGCACGCATGAGGCCGGCTTCTGGGCCGCCATCCTCAAGGGCATCAAGGCCTATGGCGAGCGGGTGAAGAACCGCAAGGCCGACCAGATCACCCGCGACGACATGCTGACCGGGGGCTGCGCGCTGATTTCCGTCTTTGTCCGCGAACCCTCTTTCGTCGGCCAGACCAAGGACCGGCTCTCGACCGAGGAAGCCACCCGCTGGGTCGAGGGCGCGGTGCGCGACCATTTCGACACCTGGCTGGCCGCCGACCCGAAATCCGCAGGCGCCATCCTCGATTTCCTGGTGCTGCGCGCCGAGGAACGCCTGCGCCGCCGCCAGGAAAAGGAAACCCAGCGCAAGACCGCGACGAAAAAGCTGCGCCTGCCGGGCAAGCTGGTCGACTGTTCCGCCACCGACCGCCGCGGCACCGAGATCTTCATCGTCGAGGGCGATTCGGCCGGCGGTTCGGCCAAGGGCGCCCGCGACCGCACCTACCAGGCGCTCCTGCCGCTCAAGGGCAAGATCCTGAACGTCCTTGGCGCCGCCTCGTCGAAACTGGGCGACAACGCCGAGATCCGCGACATCTGCGAGGCTTTGGGCGTCGGCATGGGCACCCGGTTCCGGCTCGACGACCTGCGCTATGACAAGATCATCATCATGACCGACGCCGACGTGGACGGCGCCCATATCGCCAGCCTGCTGATGACCTTCTTCTTCACCCAGATGCGGCCGCTGATCGACCGCGGCCACCTCTACCTCGCCTGCCCGCCGCTCTACCGGCTGACCCAGGGCGCGAAACGCATGTATGTCGCCGACGATGCCGAGAAAGAGGAATGGCTGGAAAAGGGCCTGGGCGGCAAGGGCAAGATCGACGTGCAGCGTTTCAAGGGCCTGGGCGAAATGGACGCCAAGGACCTGAAAGACACCACGATGAACCCCGAGACCCGCAAACTGATCCGGGTGAGCATCGACGAGGAGGAGCCGGGCGATACCTCTGATCTGGTGGAACGCCTGATGGGCAAGAAGCCGGAACTGCGGTTCCAGTATATCCAGGAAAACGCGCGGTTCGTGGAGGAGCTGGATGTGTGATTTCCTGCCGGCAATCGCGTCCATACTTGTGGATTATTTTGCCATGAGACTTGTGTGAGTTTCCCTCGCAAATCAGGCGAAGACGAAGTTGCTCACATTTTAAGGGTGTTGGGATGTGAGCCAAAGCTGGTCCCCAGGTCCAACGAAAAGACGCCCGACATTATTGCACATGCAGGAAGCTCCACGGCAATCATTGAAGTCAAGGATAAGTTTGATCGCGCGGAGATAGCCGAAGTTCGGAAACGCGACCTTGATCAGACAGGTCGACATGAACGAGGTTTTGCGATCCGCCCGAGCAATCGGTTATCGGGGATTGCGAAATCCGGCGTCAAGCAAATACGGGCCCAGGCTTCTGAGGAGACTCACTTTCGCATTCTCTGGTTCAACCTGAGAACCAGCGCAGCAGATGCCGAACGCCTCTTGCTCCGTAATACAATCTACGGAATTTCAGAAATAATGGGCCGTGACGATCCATATGTAAGGCCTTGTTATTTTTTTCACGATAGCGTCTTTTATTCCCTTCGCAATGATCTCGATGGCGTGGTATCGGCAGTTTTTGACGGAAGTTCGGCATCAATCAAGTTTCATCTGAACCCTTTATCCCCGCGCCTTGACACGCTCCTCAGTTCGGATTTTCTGACCTGCTTTCAAGGCGCGACAGAAAACCCGATTGAAGAAGAGGTGCTCGGCTCATATATCTTGCCCAGTGATGTTGACCGACATTCCCCAAGCAGCGAAGCTGCATTCGCTCGCGAAAAAATCCTCCACGGGCCCCCTGCAAATATTTGAATTTGCTTGGCTTTCCCTGTGGTTCCGGCGCCCAAATTCTAGCGCCCTTCATCTTAGCCCAAATACTCTGCGGGGTCCGGGGTGCAAAACCCCGGCGGTCGGCCAAGGGCAATCCGCCAAACCCATCCCGTCAGACTTGCCCAAAGCAAATCCGACCGCGCCCGACCCACCCCGCGGGCCGGTCGCGGTCCGCTTCACCCCGGCAGCAGCAGGTGCCCCGGTGAAAAGAGTGGCGATTGCCAGCCCCGGCCCTCGCGGGCGGCCGGCGAACGGCTTTCACGGATCGACGGCCGATCCGCCTCGCTCCCCGGCCGGCCCGCCATCCCATCGCCGCCGGCAGGGGCTGCCCACAGGGCCCAAAAGGTTAACAAACCCTTAAACTGACCACCTAACCCATTGGAATCCTTTCGTACTCCCCAGCGTCCCACGCCGGGACGCTACTTCCCAGGCCCGCTACATATTCCCCCAGCTGCACCAGCCGCAAGGGAGTCGGGCTCTCGATCCCGTCCCCCGCGTCATAGGGCACCAGCGCCGAATCCAGCAGCGGCCCGAAATTCGGCATGATCGCCGCCCCCCCCTTGCCGCCGGTATAGCCCCAGATCTTGGCCATCACCCGCAGCTTGGGGAATTCCCCGCCGTTCCGCCGCGCCAGCCGGGTCAGGTCGGCCGGCCGATGCTCCAGCTCGCCCGCCAGGTCCCCGTCACCCTTGCCCCCCGCCCCGTGGCAGCCGGCGCAGTAGGCGGCAAAGTCCTCGGCCCCGGTCGGGGCCTCCTCCGGCACGCAGCCCGCCACCAAGAGCGGGAGCAAGAACAGGGTCGCACGCATCATCCGGTCCTCCTGGATTTCATCTCAAACCACCCGGCCCGCTTCCAGCCGCACCACCCGGTCCATCCGCGCCGCAAGGTCCAGGTTGTGGGTGGCGATCAGGGCCGCCATGCCGGTGGCGCGCACCAGCTCCATCAGCGCCCCGAACACCTGGTCCGAGGTGCCGGGATCCAGGTTCCCCGTCGGCTCGTCGGCCAAAAGCAGCCGCGGCCCGTTGGCCAGCGCCCGGCAAAAGGCCACCCGCTGCTGTTCGCCCCCCGACATCGCCGCCGGGCGGTGATCGGCCCGCCCCGACAGGCCCACCCGGCCCAAGAGGTCGCGCGCCCGCGCCTCGGCCCCGTCGCGCGCCACCCCGTTGGCCAGTTGCGGGATCACCACGTTTTCCAGCGCAGTGAACTCGGGCAGCAGGTGGTGGAACTGGTAGATGAACCCCACCTCGCCCCGCCGCGCTTCGGTCCGGGCGCGGTCGCCCAGGCCCACCATCTCGCGCCCCGACAGCGCCACCCGCCCCGCATCGGGCGTATCCAGCAAACCGGCGATATGCAAGAGCGTCGACTTGCCCGCGCCCGAGGGCGCCACCAGCGCCACCACCTCACCCACGGCCACCGACAGGGTGGCGCCGCGCAGCACCTGCACCTCGGACGGCTTGCCGCGGTTATAGCCCTTTTCGACCCCGTCCAGAACCAGCGCGTCATTCATAGCGCAGCGCCTCCACCGGGTTCATCCGCGCCGCCCGCCGCGCCGGAAAGATCGTCACCACGAAACTCAGGCCCAGCGACAGCACCACCGCCGAGATCACGTCGCCGGCCTGCAATTTTGCCGGCAGCGCATAGATGCCGCGGATCGAGGCATCCCAGACCGGAGAGCCGTTCACCCAGTTCAGGAACCCCATCACATTGTCGATGTTCAGCGCGAACAGGCATCCCAGCACCACGCCGCACAGGGTGCCGATCACGCCGGTAAAGGCGCCGCAGATGAAGAACACCCGCAGCACCGACCCTTCGGTAAGCCCCATGGTGCGCAGGATGCCGATGTCGCGGCCCTTGTTCTTCACCAGCATGATCAGCCCCGACACGATGTTCAGCGAGGCGATCAGCACCAGGATCGCCATGATGATGAACATCACGTTGTCCTCGATATCCAGCGCCCGCAGGAAGCCGCCGGAACTGTCCTTCCAGGTCCAGAGCCAGGCCTCGGGGCCGGCGGCATTGACGATCGGCAGGGCCATGTCCTCGATATGCTCGGGGTCGGCCACCATCACCTCGATCTCGTCGGCATAGCCTTCGCGGTTGAAATAGCTCTGCGCCTCGGCAAAGGGCATGTAGACGCGGATCTTGTCGATATCATAGCGGCCGGCGGTAAAGATGTAGACCACGTCATAGACCTTTTGCCGGCTGGCGGTGCCCATGGCGGTGCGCACACCGGTGGCGCTGGTCAGCCGCACCTTCGAGCCGACCTCTACCCCCAGCTCGCGCGCCAGCGCCGACCCCATGGCGATGCCCTCGGCAAAGCGGGACAGGTCGCCCATGGCCTGGGCGCCGCGGCCGACACGGGGGATGGCCTCGAGATCGGCGGGCGCGATGCCAAAGACCTCGGCCCCGGAGGTGCGCTGGCCATCGGTGACGATGACCTGCCCCTTTACCAGCGGCGCGGCCTGGGTCACGCCGGGAACCGCCTTCAGCGCCGTGGCCAGCGACTGGAAATCGGCAAACCCGCTGATCCGGCCGCCGTTTTCGTCGGTGCGGTCGCTGGTATAGACGGTGACATGGGCATTGGCGCCCAGGATGGTGTCGACAAATTCCTCGCGGAAACCGGCGCGGACGGCCAGGGTGACGATCAGCGCGAACACCGCCAGGGTGATGCCGATCAGGCTGATCCAGGTCATCACCGAAACCCCGCCCTCGGCCCGGCGGGCGCGCAGATAGCGCCAGGCGATCATCCATTCAAAGCCGGAAAAGGGTGCGGTTCTGCCTGCCATCTGCCCGTTCTTTCTGATTGCCCGCAACCTGCCGTGGCGGGCCGGAAAGGTCAAGGAACTGGGCCTGCAACCGGCGGGCGGGGGCCGGTCGCCGCGCCGGGTCGGGGATTCCGGGCTGGGCGGGGCGCCGTTTTCGCCATAGCCTGTCGGGATTGGACCACGAACATATCCAGGGGCAGCTCCGGGGACAGGGAATGAAAGCCGCAATCGCTCGCCGTTACGGGCCGCCCGAGGCGGTGGATCTGGTCGACCTGCCGGTGCCGGTGCCGCGGGCCGGGCAGGTGCTGGTCGAGGTGACGGCGGCGGCGGTGACGGTGGGCGACGCCCGGATCCGCGCTGCGCGGGCGCCGGCGGGCATGGCGGCGCTGCTGCGGCTGGCCTTTGGGCTGGTGCGGCCCCGGCGGCCCGTCCTGGGGATGATGTTCGCAGGCCGCGTCATCGGCGCCGGCAGCCGCCACGCGGTTGGCGCGCGGGTGATCGGCACGACGGGCATGGCGATGGGCGCGCATGCCGAAATGGTCGCCGTGGCCGGGGACCGGCTGTTGCCGCTGGACCTGGACCTGACCGATGCCGAGGCCGCGGCCCTGCTGTTCGGCGGCATGACGGCGGCGGATTTTCTGATCGACAAGGCGGCGCTGGCGCCGGGCCAGCGGCTCCTGGTCAATGGCGCGACCGGAGAGGTGGGCTGCGCCGCGTTGCAGATCGGCCGCCATCTGGGCGCCGAGGTGACGGCGGTCTGCCGCGAGGAGAACCACCCGCTGGCGCGGGTTCTGGGCGCCACCGCCTGCCATGACTACCGGCAGGGGCCGCCACAGGGGCAATGGGACGCGGTGCTGGATCTGGCCGGCACGCTGCCCTTTGCGGCGGCGCGCGCTCTTGGCACCGGGCGGCGTGCTGATGCCGGCGACGGCGACGCTGGGCCAGATGCTGGGCGCGGCGCTGCGGCCCGGCGGGGCGGGCGGCGGATAACCGGCACGGTCACTGGCGACGGGCCCGATGCGGTGGCGCGGGTGCTGGATCTGGCCCGGCAGGGTGCCTTGCGGCCGGTGGTGGGCCATCGCCTGCCCCTGTCCGAGATCCGGCGGGCGCATGCGCTCTGCGACGGCGGGCACAAGCGCGGCTCGGTCGTGGTGGTGATGGATCAGGCGACGGAAACCGCGATGGCGGCAAAGTGAAGCCCCGAGGCGACGGTGACGAAGCCGTGCCAGATGGCGGCCTGGAACCGCAGCCTGTCCCACAGGTAAAAGCCGACGCCGGCGACATAGATCACGCCGCCGATGATCAAGAGCCAGAGCGAGGCGCCCGGCAGCGCCGCGCTGACCGGGCCGATGGCAAAGACGCCGACCCAGCCCAGCGCGATATAGGCCAGCACCGACAGCCGGTCATAGCGGCCGGGCAGCGCGACCTTTATGGCGATGCCCAGGGCCGCGCCGGCCCAGACCACGATGCCCAGCGCCCAGGCCCAGCCGGGGTGCTGCAGATGCGGGATCAGCGCGGTATAGGTGCCGGCGATCATCACGTAGATCATCGAATGGTCGAACCGCCGCAGCAGCCATTTCAGCGCCGAGGGCGGGGCGATGTTGTAGGCCATGGAAAAGCCGAACATCAGGAAGAAGCCGGCGGCATAGACCGCCAGCGCCGCCACCATGCCCGGCCCGTTGGTCATCAGCGCGTGATAGAGCAGGATCGGAAAGGCGACCAGCCCCGCCACCAGCGCCAGGCCATGCACGATGCCATCGGCCAGCACTTCGCCCAGCGAAAGCTCGCGTCGGAACAGGCGGTGATAGGGTTCTGGCAGGGTCATGCGCTCAGGCTGTCAGGCAATGGTGACAGAAGCATGGCGGGGGCGTGCCCCGATCGCAACGGCCGGCCCGCCGGGTGACGCAAAGTCAGGCGCGGCTCTGGCCAGCCGTCTCAGGCCATCCGTCTCAGGCCATCCGCCGCCGGAACGGCCGCGCCAGCAGCGCCAGCAGCCCCCCCACCGCCAGCCAGCCCGCCAGCAACCCCAGCCCCGCGCAGGCCAGCCCGGTCAGCGTGACCGGCACGGCGGGGGCGAAATCCTGCCATGTCGCCTGCAACAGGCCCCGGTCCGCCATGCGATGCGGCAGCACCAGCCGTTCGTAGACCCCGGCCTCGCGCAGCATGGCCAGGTCAGACCGCAGCGCCGCCGCGCGGGCGAATGCGGCGCTGAGATCGGCCGCATGCAGGCCGGCAAACCCTTCGGTCCCCAGCGCGGCCAGCGCATCGTCGCGCGTCAGCCCCGCCTTCGCGGCCGAGGCGTCGAATTCCGCCTCGATCTGGCTGTAGGCGTCGACCTGCCCGGCCAGCCGCTGCAGATATTGCTGCGAGAATTCAGGGAATTGCGACAGGCCCACCGCGCCCGCCACCCCGCCTGCCAGCGCCAGCATCCGTCCGAACATGCGCCCTCCCGACTTGACCTGACGCCAGCCTAGGCCAGATCGCCGCCCCAGGCCACCGCTTTGCACCCGTCACAGCGGCGGCAGGGTCAGCGTGGCGGCCAGGAACCACAGGCCGGTGGCATAGAGAAACAGCCGTTCGGCCAGGCCAAAGAACCGGCGCAAGGGCGGCGACATCGTCACCACCACCGCGACGAACCCCAGGCTGATCGCATGTTTCAGCCCGCCCAGCGCCGCCGCCTTGGCATCGGACATCGTCGCGGCCATCAGAGGCGTCGCCTCGGCCACCGCCATATAGGCGCAGGCAAAGGCCAGAAACGTCGCGGCATGGTGGACCTGCCCCGCCGCCGTATGCGGATCGCCCTGGCGGTCGACCGGGAACCAGCCCAGCACCATGCGGCCCAGCGCCACCAGCAGCAGATAGACCGGGATCGCCCCGGGGTAATCCGGGCCTGTCGCGCGCAGGAATTGCCAGGCCAGCACCGGGGCCGCCAGGCCGCCGGTCAGCATATAGGCCCGGAACAGCCCCGCCCTGCGGCCCAGCGCATATTCGCTGACCGCATGGCGAAAGAGGCCCAGTTGCGGTTCGAGAACCTGAAAGGACAGGAGGATCAGCAGGTCCAGCACATAAAGCGTTGCCGCGACTGTCTCCATCCCGTCCCCCCTTCCGGTCAGATCCCCGCGTAGATCTCCGCGATCCGGGCCACGGCGGCCTCGGGCGACATCTCCTCGCTTTCACCGCTGCGGCGGCTGGTCAGCTCGACCACGCCCTTTTCCAGCCCGCGCGGGCCGACGGTGATGCGCCAGGGCAGGCCGATCAGGTCCATGGTGGCGAATTTCGCCCCCGCCCTTTCGTCGCGGTCGTCGTAAAGCGGCTCCAGCCCCTTGGCCAGCAACGCCTTTTCCAGCCCCGCGCAGGCGGCATCGGCCGCCGTGTCGCCCTGTTTGAGGTTGACGATGCCCACCGGGAAGGGGGTGACGCCCTCGGCCCAGATGATGCCCTTGTCGTCGTGGCTGGCCTCGATGATCGCGCCCAGAAGGCGGCTGACGCCGATGCCGTGGCTGCCCATCTCGACCGGCACGCGGTTGCCGTCCCGGGTCACCACCTCGGCGCCCATGGCGGCGGAATACTTGGTGCCAAAGTAGAAGATCTGCCCCACCTCGATCCCGCGGCCGACCTTGCGATGGCCCTGCGGGATCTGGTCGAACAGCGCCGCATCGTGGGTTTCATCGGTGCGGGCATAAAGCGAGGTGAATTCCTTGCAGATGCCCAGCACTTCCTCGCGGTTGTCGTAATCGACCTGGCGGTTGCCCAGTTTCAGCGCCGTCACGCGGTCGTCGTAGAACACCTCGCTCTCGCCGGTCTGGGCAAGGACCAGGAATTCATGCGTGTCGTCGCCGCCGATCGGACCGCTGTCGGCGCGCATCGGAATGGCGGTCAGGCCCATGCGTTCATAGGTGCGCAGATAGCTGACCATGTGGCGGTTGTAGGCGTGCAGCGCACTGTCGCGGTCGACGTCGAAATTGTAGCCGTCCTTCATCAGGAACTCGCGGCCGCGCATCACGCCAAAGCGGGGGCGCATCTCGTCGCGGAACTTCCACTGGATGTGATACAGCGTCAGCGGCAGGTCCTTGTAGCTGCTGACATGCGCCCGGAAGATGTCGGTGATCATCTCTTCGTTGGTGGGGCCATACAGCATCTCGCGGTCCTGCCGGTCCTTGATGCGCAGCATTTCCTGGCCATAGTCGTCATAGCGGCCGCTTTCGCGCCACAGGTCGGCCGGTTGCAGCGTGGGCATCAACAGCGGGATATGGCCGGCGCGCTGCTGTTCCTCATGCACGATCTGCTCGATCCGGCGCAGGACACGATAGCCCAGCGGCAGCCAGGAATAGATGCCGGCCGCCTGCTGCTTGATCATGCCGGCGCGCAGCATGTAGCGGTGCGAGACGATCTGCGCCTCGGCGGGGTTTTCCTTGAGGACGGGCAGGAAGTAACGGGAAAGACGCATGTTGGCCTCTTGGCAGGGCGGTTTTCTGGGCAGGACGGTTTTCCGGGCGGTACGGTCTTGTCGTTCCTATCCGGTCGGGGCGGGATCGGCAATATTCGCGCCGCGGGTCTTGCGCCCGGCGCCGGCGCCCGTAGTCTGACCCGGCCCCGCAACAGGAGACCCCGATGGACTGGCAGGCCTATCTTGACCGCGAACAGCCGCGTTTCGTGGGGGAATTGCTGGATTTCGTCGCAATTCCCTCGGTCTCGGCCAAGCCCGAGAACATCCCCGATGTGCAGCGCGCCGCCCAATGGGTGCGCGACCGGCTGGTGGCGGCGGGGGCGGAACATGCCGAGGTCCTGCCCACGGCGGGCCACCCTTGCGTCCTGGCCGACTGGCTGCACGCCGGGCCGGAAAAGCCGACGATCCTGGTCTATGGCCATTTCGACGTGCAGCCGGCGGAACCGTTCGACCTCTGGACCACGCCCCCATTCGAGCCCGAAGTGCGCGAGGGCCGGGTCTGGGGCCGCGGCGCCTCGGACGACAAGGGGGGGATGCTGATCCCGATCCTGGCCTTCGAGGCCATGCTGAAGACGCAAGGCAGCCTGCCGGTGAACGTGAAGTTCTTTTTCGAGGGCCAGGAAGAGATCGGCTCGCCCGACCTGCCGCCCTTTGTCGCCGAACAGGCCGGGCGGCTGGCGGCCGACATGATCTTTTCCGCCGACGGCCTGCAATGGGCGCCGGGCCAGCCGCAGATCGTCGAGGCGCTGAAGGGCCTGGTCTCGCTGGAGATCACGGTGCGGGGGCCGCGCGGCGACCAGCATTCCGGCATGGTGGGCGGCGGCATCGCCAATCCGGCGCTGGCGCTGGCGCAGATCCTGGCCGGGCTGCGGCGCGAGGACGGGCTGATCACGGTCGAGGGGTTCTATGACGACGTGGCCGGGCTGGATGACGCGGCCCGCGCGGCGATTGCCCGCGTGCCCTATGGCGATGCCGACATCCTGGCGGAAACCGGCGCGCCGGCGGTCTGGGGCGAGCCGGGCTATTCCACCGCGGAACGGGTCTTTGCCCGCCCGACGCTGGACATCAACGGCCTGACCTCGGGCTGGCGGGGCGCGAGGACCAAGACGGTGCTGCCGGCGGTGGCCTCGGCCAAGATCACCTGCCGGCTGGTCGCGGCGCAGAACCCCGAGCGGATATTCGAGGCGATCCGCGCCCATGTCGCCGCCCATGGCCCGCCGGGCGTGACGGCAGAGGTGGCGCGCAATCCGGGCCGGGCCGATCCGTTCCAGGTGCCGGGCGGCCACAACGCCAGCGCCGCCGCCGCCGAGGTGCTGGCCGAGATCTACGGCACCGCCCCCTATCGCACCCGGGTCGGCGGGTCGATCCCGGTGATGACGACGCTGCTGGATACCCTGGGGGTTCATGCGGTGATGTTCGGGTTCTCGCATGGGGACGAGAACCTGCATGCCCCGAACGAATTCTTCCGGCTGGAGGAATTCCGCCGGGGGCAGACGGCCTATGGGCGGCTTTTCGAGCGGCTGGGGCGCTGAGGGGGCGTCCCGGCGTGGGACGCTGGGGGACGCAAAGGATTCCAAGGGGTTAGGGTAGTCGATTTAACGATTTGTTAACGAATGCCTCCTTTCGGTCTGGCCCGGACCAGGGTCAGGACCCTAAAGGTCGAGGGCACCCTGCCGGGAGGGATCTTCCTCGCGGGCGGCGCGCTTGAAGGCATCGTCGCGGCGGGCCGGAAGCTGGACCGCGCGTTCGCGCAACTGCATCGCCTGTTCGACGGTGACGATCTGCAGGCGGGGCACGGGAGAGAAGCCGGGTTCTTCGTGCAGGCCGGCGGAGGCGGCCTCGGCCACCATGGGCTTGGTCGGCTCGGTCAGGGTCAGGAACACGCCCACCCCGGCTTTCTCGCGCTCGATCACCCCTTTGAGGTCGCGGATCATGCTGACGCCGACATTTTCACCCGCCTTGACGCTGACGATACCAAGGCTGGTGCCCTTGGTGCCGAAGTAAAGCCGCCCGTCCAACCCGCGATCCGCGCCCTTCTTGCCAAAGTTGCCGGGCTGCGCGGCGATGAGCGAGAGCGCCCATTTCTCGAATTCGTGATACTTGCCGCGCGCCGCGAGGTCGCGGGCAGCGGCAATGTCCTGCGGCACGCCATGGGTGGTGAACTGGACGGCGGGGAAAGCGTCGCGCAGGCGTTTCTCGATCAGGCCGATGGCAAGGTGGGTGACGTCGATGCCGATCCACTGCCGCCCCAGCTTTTCCGCCGCATGGACGGTGGTGCCGCAGCCGCAGAACGGGTCAAGCACCACGTCGCCGGGGTTGGAGGAGGCGTTGAGGATGCGTTCGAGGAGCGCGACGGGTTTCTGGGTGGGGTAGCCGAGGCGTTCCTAGGCATGCGAGGACAGCGCGCCGATATCATCCCAAAGATTCTGCACTTTTGTTCCTAGGAATTCATCAGCGAACTGCTTTTTTCGAAGCCTCCCTCCAACTTTGCTTGGAAAATGCAGTCGGCCCTCGCGGTCGTATAGCTCCATGCGCTTCTTTTCGACTGTCCAGCCATTCGGATGAGGTTCGTAGGAAACGCCATTGGATGCGGTGTAGATATAGTGAAGGTTTGGGCGGTGGCCGGGGTTCCTAAGGTTCTCGGACCGCCAGCGCCGCCCGTCCGGGTCGATGTTGGGAAACGCCTTTTCTAGATCAGACGTGGAGCTTGAACGATAGACCTGATTCCAAGTGGCTTTTTCTGTCTTCCGATAAAAGAGGATCGTGTCAGTGATGTCACCATAGCTCCGATAGACGTTCGAGTGGGCAGACGTCCGTTTCCAGATGATTTCGTTAGCGAACTTCTCCTTCCCAAACACCGCGTCCAGCAGGATCTTCAGGTAGTGGCTCGCCGTCGGGTCGCAGTGCAGGTAGAGGCTGCCGGTGGGCCTGAGGACCCGGTACAGTTCGATCAGCCGGGCCGCCATCATGGCGAGGTAGGCCATCATGTCATTCTCGCCCAGGAAACCGCGCATGGCGCGCAGCATCTCGGCGGCGGCGGCATTGCCCGAGCGCAGGACATCGGCAAAGGCGGATTCGGCGCTGTCGTTCCAGTGCCAGGTGTCGTCGAAAGCCTCGATCTGGGCGGCTGACCCGCTGCCGTCGGGGGCCTTGAACAGCACGTTGTAGCCGGCGTTCGAGTTGAAGGGCGGGTCTAGGTAGATGAGGTCGACGGACTCGGAGGGGATGGAATCGCGCAGAACCGAGAGGTTGTCGCCGTAGTAAAGATGGTTTGCCATGCCCTGCCCCGGTAGCCCTTGGGAATCCCTATCCGGGGAAAGGGTTAAGGCAAGTGAATGCGGGTGGGGCGGGGGAGTTGGGGGAGTTGGGGAGTCGGGCTGAAGCCCGACCTACGGGGTGGGGGTGTGGGGGAGTTGGGGGTCGGGCTGAAGCCCGACCTACGGGGGCAGGGGGATACGCCCGGCCGAGAGGTCCTCGACGAACCAGGCGGCGAACTGGGCGCGGCCGGAGACGCCGGCCTTGGAATAGATGCGGGTCAGTTGCGCGCGGACGGTGCCCTGGGCGGCGCCGCGCAATTCGGCGATCTCGGCCACGTCCAGGCCCTTGAGCGCCAAGAGACCGACATCGCGTTCCGCCGGCGTCAGCCCCCAGTCGGCGAACTGGCTGTCGATCACATCGCCCAGCGCGCCGCGCGCCACGTCGAGCGCGGCCTCTTGCGCCTGCATCAGATCGAGCGTGCGGCGCAGCGACAGGGCGCCGAAGACGACGCCCAAGGCCAGCGCCGCGGTCACCAGCGCCTCGAAGATGAAGTGGATCGAGGACGGGTCATCGCGCAGGTCGCCGATCACGTCGCCGACGAAATAGACCGCCGCCAGTGTCTGGATCAGCAGGAAGGCGGTCAGGGCAATGCTTTGCCGGCGATGCGGCGAGGTCGGCGCGGGCGGTTTCATTCGCGGCCCTGCCCGCGCGGCCGGCGCCGCCCCGTCAGCATCGCCGGCACCAGGCTGCGGCGCAGGGCGCGGCCCTCGACGAAGACGCCGATCACATGCAGCGCCGCCAGCGCCAGGATCAGATTTGCCGCCATCTCATGCACCTCTTCGGCCGTCTCGGCCCAGCCGTCTTCGTCGTCCCCGTCATCGGGGGCGCCGTCCCTTACCAGCACGGACCAGTCGCCCTGTGCAACCGCGGCGCGTTCGTCCGCAATCTGCATCGGCGTGCGCCCGCCGGTCATCGCCAGCCCGGTCAGCGTGACGGTGGCCAGCAGCGCCCAGAGCGCATAGGCCATCATGGCGCCGGCCGGGTTATGCGAGGGATAGTCGTCCGGCCGCCCGCGCGCAAGTTGCAGCAGGTGGCGCAGGGCGGCGGCCGGGTTGGGCGGAAAGGCCGAGAACCGCGCCGGGGCGGGGCCGATGAAGCCCCAGAGCAGGCGCAGGGCCAGGAGGCCCAGCGCGCCCCAGCCGATCCAGAGGTGGAAGAGGCTGCCCCCCTTGTCCAGCGCCGCGTTCAGCAGCACGACCAGCGCGATCAGCCAATGGGTCAGCCGGACGACCGGATCCCAGGTCGCGGCGGCGGCAGGGCGGGCCTGTGCGGGGCAGCCATCGGATCAGTCCTCTCGCCCTTGATTTCGGTGACGGCGCCCGAGGCGGGGTCGATAGACCTCCATCGGCTTTCCGGTGGCGGTGTCGGTGCATTTGGCCTCGATCTTGCCGCCTTCGGCCTCGATCCTGCACCTCGCAACCGGCGGCCTTCAGCGCGGCGGTGGCATCGGTGGGGTTGGTGCCGACGATATCGCCCACCGAGGGCAGGGCCAGCGCGGCAAGGGCGTGGCGGCGAAACCGAGGGCAAGCATGAGGTTGCGGGTCAACATGGGGTTCCTTTCGGGTTTGGCCCGGGGCAAGCTGCGCGGATGGCCCCCGACGCCGCGCCGCGCCGCCCCTGTCGATCAGCCCGGCGCCTAGGGCGGCGGACATAAGCACCGGCTGACGGCGGATTGCCGCCCATCGGCACCCGGCGGACAGCCGCCCTGCGAAGCGACCGGGCGTCTGCCATCTGAAAGCAGGCCCGTTTGGCCCCGCCCTAAAGGCAAGGATGCAGTCATGGCGCTACCGATCCGGGACCAGCTGAAATACTGGGGCATCGCCGCCCTGGCCTTTCTGGTGCTGCTGTATTTCTTTGGCTCTGTCCTGCTGCCGTTTCTGGTGGGCGGTGCGGTGGCCTATTTCGGACCCCGTGGCCGACCGGCTGGAGCCAGGCGGGCATGAGCCGGGCCTCGGCGACGACGGTGATTTCGCTGGTCGCGCTGCTGGTGATGGTGCTGCTGGTGCTGGCGATCATTCCGACGCTGGTCGAGCAGTTGACGGCGCTGGTCAATTCCGCCCCCGAGATCGCCCGGCGGTTCCAGGGCTTTCTGGTGGAACGGTTTCCGGAACTGGCCGACAGCACCTCGACCATGCGGCAGACGCTGGCCAATATCGCCGAAACCATCCAGTCGAAGGGCGGGCAACTGGCGGCGGGGGTGGTCAACTCGGCCCTGGGCGTGGTCTCGGTGGTGGTCTTTCTGCTGGTGGTGCCGGTGGTGGCGTTCTACCTGCTGCTGGACTGGGACGAGATGGTGGCGCGGGTCGACGGGCTGTTGCCGCGCGACCATGCACCGACGATCCGCAAGCTGGCCACCGAGATCGACGCGGTCCTGGCCGGCTTTGTGCGCGGGCAGGTTTCGGTCTGCCTGATCCTGGGCATCTATTATTCCGTGGCGCTGATGGCGGCGGGGCTGCAATTCGGCCTGGTCGTGGGCGCCATTGCCGGCACGATCACCTTTATCCCCTATGTCGGCGCGCTGGTCGGCGGCGCGCTGGCCATCGGGCTGGCGCTGTTCCAGTTCTGGGGCGACTGGGTGTCGATCGGCGTCGTCGCGGCGATCTTTGCCGCCGGCCAGTTCATCGAGGGCAATATCCTGACGCCCAAGCTGGTGGGCAAGTCGGTGGGGCTTCACCCGGTCTGGCTGTTGCTGGCGCTGTCGGCCTTTGGCTCGACCTTCGGGTTTGTCGGCATGCTGGTCGCGGTTCCGGTGGCGGCCTCGATGGGCGTGCTGCTGCGGTTCGCGGTGGGGAAATACCAGGAAAGCGTGCTGTACCGCGGGATCGAGGCGCGGACGCGGCGCAAGCCGGCTGCGGGCGGGGAAAAGGGTAACGAAACGGGCGCGGAAAAGGGTGGGGAAAAGGCGTGAGCCGCCAGCTGGCCTTTGACCTGCCGGCGCAGGACGCGCTGACCCGCGCGGCGTTTTTCGTCTCGCCCGCCAATGCGGTGGCGCTGGCGGCGCTGGACGGCTGGCGCGACTGGCCGGGCGGCAAGATGCTGCTGGTCGGGCCGCAGGGCGCGGGCAAGACCCATCTGGCGCAGATCTGGGCCGACGAGACCGGGGCGGCGCAGGTGGCCGCGGCCGATCTGGCGGCGGCCGACCTGCCGGCGCTGGCCGCGGGCGCCAGGGTGGTGGTCGAGGATGCCGAGCGGCTGGCCGGCGACGGGCCGGCCGAGACCGCGCTGTTTCACCTGCACAACCTGCTGGCGCCCGATGGCCGGCTGCTGATCACGGCGGGCCGCCCGCCGCGCGACTGGGGCCTGGCCCTGCCCGACCTGATGTCGCGGCTGCAGGCCGCCCCCGTCGCCCGGCTGGAGGCGCCGGACGATGCGCTGTTGTCGGCGGTGCTGGTCAAGCTGTTCGCCGACCGCCAGATCGCGGTGCCCGCCAACCTGATCGCCTATCTGCTGGCGCGGATGCCGCGGTCGATCCAGGCGGCGCGCGGGCTGGTGGCGGCGCTGGATGCCGCCGCGCTGGAACAGGGCCGGCCGATTACCCGCGCACTGGCCGGCGAGATTCTGGACAGCGGCGGGGAGCAGTGAAAGACTGTCACGAAACCATCACCTTTGTGGCCTAGTTCCCCGCATCATGACCCAAGCCGATTTCCTGAAATCCGACTTCCCCGCCGCCACCGACCTGCCCGAGGACGAGATCCTGGGGCCGCGGCGGTTCTTCAACCGCGAGCTGAGCTGGCTGGCCTTCAACTGGCGGGTGCTGGAGGAAGCGGCCAACCCGGCGGTTCCCCTGCTGGAGCGGCTGCGGTTCCTGTCGATCTCGGCCACCAACCTGGACGAGTTCTTTACCGTCCGTGTCGCCGGCCTGCGCGCGCTGGTGCGCAACGGCAATGCCAGCCATTCCGAGGATGGCCGCAGCCCGGCCGAACAGCTGGCGCTGATCCATGCCGATGCGCGGGCGCTGATGCAGACCCAGCAGACCACGTTCAAGACCCTGCGCCGCGAGATGGATGCCGCCGGGATCGACCTGGTCAGCCGCTCGAAACTGACCAAGGCGGACCAGGTCTTTCTGGAACAGCATTTCCTGACCAATGTCTTTCCGGTGCTGTCGCCGCTGGCCATTGACCCGGCCCACCCGTTTCCGTTCATTCCCAACACCGGCTTTTCGCTGGCGCTGGAGCTGGAGCGGCTGGCCGACCGGCGGCCGCTGAAGGCGCTGTTGCCGATTCCGCAGCAGATCGCCCGTTTCGTGCGCCTGCCGGGGGGCGAGGGGCAGAACCGGTTCCTGCCGCTGGAGGAGCTGCTGCTTCTGCATCTGGGGATGCTGTTTCCGGGCTATACCGACCGCGGGCATTGCATGTTCCGCGTGCTGCGCGACAGCGATCTGGAGGTCGAGGACGAGGCCGAGGATCTGGTGCGCGAATTCGAGGTGGCGCTGAAGCGCCGCCGCAGGGGCGAGGTGATCCGGCTGAAGCTCTCTGCCGGCGCGCCCGAGGACCTGCGGGCGCTGATCATGGAGGAACTGCACGTCACCGAGATCCGAAGTGGTCGAGGTGCGCGGCCTTCTGGGCGTGGCCGACCTGAAGGAACTGGTGCTGTCGTCGCGCCCCGACCTGTTGTGGCCGCCCTTTACCTCGCGCGTGCCGGAACGGGTGCAGGACCACGAGGGCGACCTGTTCGCGGCGATCAAGCAGAAGGACATCCTGCTGCACCACCCCTATGAATCGTTTGACCTGGTGATCCGGTTCCTGGAACAGGCGGCGCGCGATCCGAACGTTCTGGCGATCAAGCAGACGCTGTATCGCACCAGCTGGGACAGCCCGGTGGTCAGCGCGCTGTGCGAGGCGGCCGAGGCGGGCAAGTCGGTCACGGCGCTGGTCGAGCTGAAGGCGCGGTTCGACGAGGCGGCCAACATCCGGCAGTCGCGGCGGCTGGAACGGGCGGGGGCGCATGTGGTCTATGGCTTCATGCACCTGAAGACCCATGCCAAGATCAGCACGGTGGTGCGGCGCGAGGGCGACACGCTGGTGACCTATACCCATTACGGCACCGGCAACTATCACCCGATCACCGCCCGGATCTATACCGACCTGTCGTTCTTTACCTGCGACGCCGCGCTGGGCCGCGACGCGACCAAGGTGTTCAACTACCTGTCGGGCTATGTGCAGCCCGAGGGGCTGGAGAACCTGGCGATTTCGCCCATCACGCTGAAGCCGCGGCTGCTGGCGCTGATCGCGGCCGAGGCGGATCATGCCCGCGCGGGCCGGCCGGCGGAAATCTGGGCCAAGATGAACAGCGTGATCGACCCCGAGGTGATCGACGCGCTTTACGCCGCCAGCCAGGCCGGGGTGCGGATCAGCCTGGTGGTGCGCGGCATCTGCGGGTTGCGGCCGGGGGTCAGGGGCCTGTCCGAGACGATCCGGGTGAAATCCATCGTCGGGCGGTTCCTGGAACACAGCCGCATCGTCTGTTTCGGCAATGGCCAGGGCCTGCCCTCGGCGCAGGCGCGGGTATTCTTCTCCTCGGCCGACTGGATGGGGCGCAACCTGACGCGGCGGGTGGAAACGCTGGTCGAGGCGCACAATCCCACGGTGAAAAGCCAGATCATGGGCCAGATCATGGCGGCCAACCTGGCGGACGAGGCGCAAAGCTGGGTGCTGGCGCCGGATGGCACCTATACGCGCGAGCTGGCGGCGCGCGACGGCAACCTGTTCAATTGCCACAGGTTCTTCATGGAGAACCCCTCGCTGTCGGGGCGCGGCACCGCCGGGGCCAAGGATGTGCCGCGGCTGGCGGGCGCGCCACAGCCCGCGGCGCCGAAGGCTGCGGAATAGGACGACCGCAGGTTGACCCTGCCGGCGCCCGGCTGCACAGTTTCGAAGGGAAGTTCCGGGGGATTCTGCCATGGCCGCCGATGGCGCCGCGCCTCAGCATGACGATGACGAAGGCGACTGGGGCCCGTTCGGCCGGCCGCTGTTCGACGATGCCTCGGCCCGCGCGCTGAGCCGGGTGGGCGTGGTGGACGTCGGCTCGAACTCTGTCCGGATGGTGGTGTTCGACGGCGCGGCGCGCAGCCCGGCCTATTTCTACAACGAAAAGATCATGTGCGGGCTGGGCAAGGGTCTGGCCGAAACCGGCCGGCTGAACCCCGAAGGCAAGCTGCGCGCGATGGCGGCGCTGAAACGCTTTGCCGCGCTGGCCCGGGGGATGCAGATCTCGCCCTTTACCGTGGTCGCCACCGCCGCCGTGCGCGAGGCCGCGGACGGCCCGGCGTTCCAGGCCGATGTGCTGGCCCGGACCGGGCTGCGGCTGCATGTGGTGGACGGCGAGGAAGAGGCGCGGCTGTCGGCGCAGGGGGTGCTGCTGGGCTGGCCCGACGCCAAGGGCATCGTCTGCGACATCGGCGGCAATTCGATGGAACTGGCGCGGATCGGCGACGGCAAGGTGGGCAAGCGGGTCTCGACCCCGCTGGGGCCGTTCCGGCTGTTGCAGGTGCCGGGCGGGGCGGCCGAACGCAAGGCCCATATCGACCGGGTGCTGGAACAGGCCGCCCGGGTGGTGAAATCCACCGGCGAGCGGGTCTATCTGGTCGGCGGCAGCTGGCGGGTGATCGCGCGGCTGGACATGGAGCGCCGCGGCTATCCGCTGACGGTGCTGCATGAATACCGGATGCTGCCCGGTGATCTGCTGGAAACGCTGGACTGGCTGAACGGGGCCGACCTGGCCGCGCTGCGCAGCCGCACCGGCACCAGCGCCGAGCGGATGGAACTGGTGCCGCTGGCCTGCGAGGTGCTGCGCGAGATGATCCGGGTGCTGAAGCCCAGCGAGATCGACATTTCCGCCTATGGCATCCGCGAGGGGCTGCTGTACGAACAGATGCCGGAACGGCTGCGCGCCCGCGACCCGCTGATCGAGGCCGCGCGCGTCACCGAGATGACCCAGGCCCGCCTGCCCGGGTTCGGCAAGAAGCTGTTCGCCTTTCTCGAACCGCTGTTCAAGGGCGCCAGCCCCGAGCGGATGCGGCTGGTCAAGACCGCCTGCCTGTTGCACGACACCACCTGGCGGGAGCATCCGGATTATCGCGCCGAGGCCTGTTTCGACAATGCCACGCGGGCCAATCTGGGCGGGCTGGACCATCCGGGCCGGGTGTTCCTGGGCCTGGCGCTCTTGCATCGCTACAAGAACAGCCGCGCCGGCAGCCGGCTGGAGCCGCTGTTCCGGCTGTTGTCGGACAGCGACATCCAGGAGGCCGAAGCCCTGGGCAAGGCGATGCGCTTTGGCGCCATGTTTGCGGTGGGCGATCCGGCGCGGGCGGGGTCGCTGCGCTGGCAGCCGAAGAAGCGCATCCTGACGCTGACGCTGACCGCCGAGGGCGAGGATCTGTTCGGCGAGGTGGCGCAGGCGCGCTTTGCCGCGCTGGGGGCGGCGTTGCGGGCCGAAACCCGGGTGGTCGGGGGCCGGCCGGCATGACGCTGGTGTTCGACCATCTGGCGATCAGCGCCGAGACCCTGGAGGCCGGGGTCGCCGCCGTCGAGGCCGCCCTGGGCGTGCCCTTGGCCGGGGGCGGGCAGCATGACCACATGGCGACGCACAACCGGTTGCTGGGGCTGGGGGATCTCTATCTGGAGGTGATCGCCGCCGATCCGTCGCGGCCGCCTCCGGCTTGGCCACGCTGGTTCGACCTGGACCGCTTTGCCGGCCCGCCGCGTCCGACAAACTGGGTTTGCCGGTGCGAGGATCTGGCCGCCGAACTGGCGATTTCGCCGCCGGGGACAGGGGTGCCGGTGCAGTTGCAGCGTGGCGACTATCGCTGGCAGATGGCGGTGCCTTCCGACGGGCGGTTGCCGTTCGACGGCGGCTTTCCCGCGCTGATCCATTGGCAGGGCAGGTTGCATCCGGCCCGCGCCCTGCCCGACAGCGGCCTGCGGCTGGAGCGGCTGGAGATTGCCCACCCCGAGGCGGCGGCGCTGCGGGCGGCGCTGGCGGGGCGGCTGCGGGATGATCGCGTGGTCATCTCGGACGGCCCGGCGATGGCGATGCGGGCCAGCCTGATGACACCCTTCGGGCGGCGCGTGCTGGAATGATCCGCCCGGCGCTGGTGACGGATGCCGAGGCGATTGCGGCGCTGTTGAACCCCTGGATCGTGAACAGCGCGATCACCTTTGCCTCGCGCCCGAAAAGCCGGGCCGAGATCGAGGAGACGATCGAGGCAAAGGCGGCGGCAGGCCACGGCTATTTCGTCGCCGAGACCGGGGGCGTCCTGGCCGGGCAGGCCAGCTATGGCCAGTTTCGCGGCGGCCTGGGCTATGCGACCTGCATGGAACATTCGATCGCGCTCTGCCCCGACCAGCGCGGCAAGGGCACCGGACGCGCGCTGATGGCGGTGCTGGAGGACCACGCGCGGCGGGCCGGGGCGCATCAGATGATCGCCGCGGTGTCGGGGGAAAACCCGGACGGGCGGGCGTTTCACGAAAGGCTGGGGTATCGGCTGCTGGCGACGATCCCCGAGGCGGGGTTCAAGTTCGGCCGGTTCATGGACTTGCTGCTGTTGCAGAAATTCCTCTGACATCCGCCGGCGCGGCGGATAGGATGGCCGCATCATGTCGATCTGGACCCGCATTGCCGACGCCCTTTCCGCCCTGACCAAGGGCGAGCCGCTGTCCGTGGTCTTTGACCGGTTGCGCGGGCAGCCGGCGCCGGAACGGTCGGTCGGCTTTACCATCGCGGTGCTGGCGCTGGGGGCCAAGATGGCCAAGGCCGATGGCGAGGTGACGCGCGACGAGGTCACCGCCTTTCGCCGCATCTTTTCCTTCCCCGAGGGCGAAGAGGCCCATGCCGCGCGGGTCTTCAACCTGGCGCGGCAGGATGTGGCGGGGTTCGACACCTATGCCCGCAAGATCGGCCGGCTGTTCAACCCCGATGGCCACCGGATCTGCGCCGACGACCATTCGGTGCTGGTCGACATCCTGGAGGCGCTGTTCCAGATCGCCCTGGCCGACGGCAGCTATCACGAGGGCGAGGATACGTTCCTGGCGCATGTGGCCGAGGAATTCGGGCTGGACGACCGCTGTTTCCGCATCGTCCGGGCGCGGCTGGTCGAGGGCGCGCCGCGCGACCCCTATGACGTGCTGGGGCTGCCGCAGGGCGCCTCGGTCGCCGATGCGCGCAAGGCCTGGAAAGAGCTGGTGCGCGACACGCATCCCGATGTGATGCTGGCCCGCGGCGTGCCGCCCGAAGCGATGAAGCTGGCCGAACGGCGGCTGATGCTGATCAACGATGCCTGGAAAGAGATTTCCGCCCGAGAGGCCGCCTGATGGCCGATACCCCCCTGCGGCCACTGCGGCTGGCCAGCTATAATGTCGAATGGTTCAACGCGCTGTTCGACGACCGCAGCCGGCCGGTGCAGGACGACGGCCCCTCGGCCCGCTACAAGATCAGCCGGGGCACGCAGCTGGGCGCGCTGGGGATCGTCTTTACCGCCATGGATGCCGACGGGGTGATGATCATCGAGGGCCCCGACACCAATTCCCGCCGCTCGACCATCACGGCGCTGGAGAATTTCGCCCGGCATTTCGACCTGCGGACCCGCAAGGCGGTCCACGGGTTTTCATCGGAGACCGAGCAGGAGATCTGCTTTCTCTATGATCCCGACCGGCTGAAGGTCGAGCATGACCCGCTGGGCGCCTCGCCGGAAAAGGCCGGGGCCGGGGCGGGAAACGGGGCCGCGGCGGGGGCGCCGCGCTTTGATACCAGTTTCCGCTATGACCTGGACACCGATACCGCGCCCGAGGTGATCCGGTTTTCCAAGCCGCCCTTGGAACTGGCGGTGACCGGCCCCGAGGGGCAGAAGCTGCGGCTGATCGGGGTGCATGCCAAGTCGAAGAACCCGCATGGCGCGGTCGGGCGCGAGGCGCAGATGCGGCTGTCGATCGAGAACCGCCGCAAGCAACTGGCGCAGTGTATCTGGATCCGCGCCCGGGTCGAGGAACACCTGGCGCGCGGCGACAGCCTGGTGGTGATGGGCGATTTCAACGACGGTCCGGGGCTGGACGAGTTTGAAAAGCTGTTCGGCCATTCCGGGGTCGAGATCGTGCTGGGCGGCGATGTGCCGCCCGCGATGCGGCTGCACGATCCGCATGCGGAAATGGCGCTGTCCAGCCGGGTCGGGATCTCGCCCACCACCGCGCGGTTCTACCTGCCGCCGGCTAAGCGGTATTTCGAGGCGCTGTTGGATTTCATCATGGTGTCGCCGGATCTGGCGGCGCGGCAGCCGGACTGGCGGATCTGGCATCCGTTCAACGATCCGGCGGTGATGGCGGTGCCGGAACTGCGCGAGGCGCTGTTGCAGGCCTCGGACCATTTTCCGCTGACGCTGGACCTGTTTCCGGGGCCGACCGGGCCATCGGGGCAATCGTGATTTGAAGATGCGGCCTGCCGCCCCCATATTGGGGCCGATCGGATTTTCATAAGGGGTAGCCCATGCGACGCCGAGTCCTTGCCCGTGGCCATGTCCTTGCCGTGCCTTTCCTGGCGCTTGCCACGCTGGCCGCACCGCCCTTGACCGCGCAGGAGGCCGTTCCCGCGCCAGAGGACGAAGGCTTTTCGCTGATGGAGGAAGGCGCCAAGCTGATCCTGCGCGGGATGATGAGCGAGATGGAACCGGCCTTTGACGAGATGGGCAAGGCGCTGAAGGATGCCGAGCCGATGCTCAAGGAGATCGGGCCGCAATTCGCCGCGCTGATGGAGCTGATGGGCGATGTCAGGAATTACGAGCCGCCCGAAGTGCTGCCGAACGGCGATATCCTGATCCGCCGCAAGCCGGGGGCGCCGGTATCGCCGCTGACGCCCGAGCAGGGATGGCCGGGTGGACCCACCCTGCCCGGCCCGAACGGCGAGATCGAGCTGTAGCGGCCCCCCCGCGGGGGGGGCCGGCCGCGGGGATCAGCCCCGCGCCTGGCGGATCAGGTCGAGGATGTCCTTGGCCGCGGCGGGGATATTGGTGCCTGGCCCGAAGATCGCCTTGACCCCGGCCTTTTTCAGGAAGTCGTAGTCCTGCTGCGGGATCACCCCGCCGCAGATCACCAGGATTTCGCCGGCGCCCTGGGCCTGCAGGGCCTCGATCAGCTTGGGGGCCAGGGTCTTGTGGCCGGCCGCCTGGCTGGAGATGCCGATCACATGCACATCGTTGTCGATGGCGTCCTGCGCCGCCTCTTCGGGGGTCTGGAACAGGGGGCCCACGTCGACGTCAAAGCCGATGTCGGCAAAGGCGGTGGCGATGACCTTGGCGCCGCGGTCGTGGCCGTCCTGGCCCATCTTGACCACCAGCATGCGCGGGCGGCGGCCTTCGGCCTCGGCAAAGGCCTCGACGTCCTTCTGGATCTGGGCAAAGCCCTGGTCGCCCTCATAGGCGGCGCCGTAGACACCGGCGAGCGTCTTCACCTCGGCGCGGTGCCGGCCGAAAACCTTTTCCATGGCGTCGGAAATCTCCCCTACGGATGCGCGGGCGCGCGCGGCGGAAACCGCGGCGTCCAGAAGGTTGCCGCCCTGGCCGGCGCGGCGGGTCAGTTCGGCCAGCGCGGCCTGGCAGGCGGCTTCGTCGCGGGCGGCGCGGGTGGCCCGCAGCCGGGCGATCTGGGCATCGCGCACCGCCATGTTGTCGATGTCGAGAATGTCGATCGCGTCCTGCTTGGCCAGCCGGTACTTGTTGACGCCGACGATCACCTCGTCGCCGCGGTCGATCATCGCCTGCCGCCTCGCCGCCGATTCCTCGATGCGCAGCTTGGGCAGGCCGGAGGCGACGGCCTTGGTCATGCCGCCCATCGCCTCGACCTCTTCGATCAGCTTCCAGGCCTCGGCCGCAAGGTCATGGGTCAGGCGTTCGACATAGTAGCTGCCGGCCAGCGGGTCGACGACATGGGTGATGCCGGTTTCTTCCTGCAGGATCAGCTGGGTGTTGCGGGCGATGCGGGCGCTGAATTCGGTGGGCAGGGCAATCGCCTCATCGAGCGCGTTGGTGTGCAGGCTTTGCGTGCCGCCCAGCGCCGCGGCCATCGCCTCGTAAGCGGTGCGGATGACGTTGTTGTAGGGGTCCTGTTCCTGCAAGGAAACGCCGGATGTCTGGCAATGGGTGCGCAGCATCAGGCTGCCGGATTTCTGCGGCTGGAATTCCGACATGATGCGGTGCCACAGCATCCGCGCCGCGCGCAGCTTGGCCGCCTCCATGAAGAAATTCATGCCGATGGCGAAGAAGAACGACAGCCGACCGGCGAAATCGTCGACGTTCATGCCGCGCGCGATGGCGGCGCGCACATATTCGCGGCCGTCGGCCAGCGTATAGGCCAGTTCCTGCACCAGGTTCGCGCCGGCCTCTTGCATGTGGTAGCCGGAGATCGAGATCGAGTTGAACTTGGGCATCTCTTTCGAGGTGTATTCGATGATGTCGGCGATGATCCGCATCGAGGGTTCGGGCGGAAAGATATAGGTGTTCCGCACCATGAATTCCTTGAGGATGTCGTTCTGGATCGTGCCCGACAGCGCGGCGCGCGGCACGCCCTGTTCTTCGCCGGTGACGATGAAATTGGCGAGGATCGGGATGACCGCGCCGTTCATCGTCATGGAAACGCTGACCTTTTCCAGCGGGATGCCGTCGAACAGGATCTTCATGTCCTCGACGCTGTCGATGGCGACGCCCGCCTTGCCGACATCGCCCACCACGCGGGGGTGGTCGCTGTCATAGCCGCGGTGGGTGGCCAGGTCGAAGGCGACGGAAACGCCCTGCTGCCCGGCGGCCAGCGCCTTGCGGTAAAAGGCGTTCGATTCCTCGGCGGTGGAAAAGCCGGCGTATTGCCGGATCGTCCAGGGGCGGCCGGCATACATCGTCGCCCGCACGCCGCGGGTAAAGGGCGCCAGGCCGGGCAATTCGCCCATCTGCGGCAGGCCGGCCACGTCCTCGGCCGTGTAAAGCGGCTTGACGGTGATGCCTTCCAGCGTCTGCCAGTTCAGGGTCTCGGGGTCCTTGCCCTTCATTTCCTTGGAGGCCAGCGCCGCCCATGCCTTGAGGTCTGTCATCTCTCTCTCCACCATCCTGCGACGGGCTGTCCGCGCCGCTTGGGGTTTGCCGCGCCCTGCCCTATATCGGGGGCATGAAGCACTTGAACCGCCGTCATTTCCTGTTCGTCCCGGCATTGCTGCCGATGGTTGCCTTGGCCGCGACGCTGGCGCCGCGCGGGGCTGCGGGGGCCGAAGATGCCGCCTTTGCCCCGGTCCCGGCCTCGGACGTGGTCGAGGCCGATCTGGTCTATCTGCGCCGCCCGGTCATCGTCTTTGCCGACAGCCCGAACGACCCTGCCTTTGTCCGGCAGATGGAAGTGCTGCCGCGCTATTATGCCGAACTGGCCCTGCGCGACGTCATCCTGATCACCGATACCGACCCCGCCACGCCCTCGGCCCTGCGCAAGCGGCTGCGGCCGCGCGGCTTTTCGCTGGTCCTGATGGACAAGGACTGGAACGTGGCCATCCGCAAGCCGCTGCCCTGGGAGGGGCGGGAAATCATCAATTCGATCGACAAGATGCCGATCGCGCGGTCGGAATCGCTGGAGCGGAACCCGACGGGGCGATAGGCCATCATGCCGCCCCCCGGGCGCGGCGCAGCCCCTGTGCGCGGCGCAGCCCCCGGATCACCACCGCCAGCCCGCCCGCCATCATCAGGATCAGGCTGAGCGGTGTGCCGGTGACGAGGTCGGGCCCGTCGGTCAGGCTGAACGCCAGCGACAGCAGAGCGGTCAGCGCCGCCGCCACAAAGCCGACCTGCGCCCAAGCCCCCACCCACAACCCGGTGGCAACCGTGAAGGCCCGTTTCCAGATCACGACGCCGAGCGCCAGGGCCAAGGGCAGGCTGAGGATGAAACTGGTCTCGCCGCCATGGGCGTAGTTGATCAGGAACAGCACGAAGGCGGCGGCCGCAAAGGCGGCGAGGCCCAGCGCGCAGGCCAGGACATAGGCGGCGAGGACAGGGAGAACCCCCCTGCCCCCTGCCCCTGCCGTCCCGGCCACCGCGCCGTTGCTGGCCATGTCACTCGAACTCCATGATCACGTCGTCGACCTTGAGGCTGCTGCCGGCCGTGGCGTTGATCTTGCGGACCACGCCCTGGCGTTCGGCCTTGAGGATGTTTTCCATCTTCATCGCCTCGACCGTGGCCAGCGCCTGGCCTTCCTGAACCTCCTGCCCCTCTTCGACGTTGATCTTCACCACCAGGCCCGGCATCGGGCAGAGCAGGAATTTCGAGGTGTCGGGCGGCAGTTTTTCCAGCATCAGCCCGGCCAGTTCCTTTTGCCGCGGCGACTGGACATGCACCTTGAGGTCCGCCCCGCGCAGGCGCATGCGGAAGCCCATCGGGATCGTGCCCACCTTGATCGCCAGGTCGGTGTCGCCGACCGTCAGCACCGCCATCGGCTGGCCGGGCGCCCAGCCGGATTCCACCCGCAGCTCGGCGCCATCGTCGAACCGCACGGTCGAGCCGGCATGGTCGGCCCGCACCGTCAGCGCGAAAGCCTGGCCCTGCAACGACACCACCCAGTCATCGCCGACGCGGCGGGTGTGGTTGTCCATGGTGCCGGAAATGCGGGTGCGCCGGATCTCGGCCACGCGGTTCATCGCCGCCGCCGCGGCCGCAACGGTTTTCAGCAGGGCAGCGTCCAGGACCGCGCCCTGGAAGCCTTCGGGATATTCCTCGGCGATGAAGGCGGTGGTGATGTTGCCGCTGGTAAAGCGGGGATGGTCCATCACGGCGCCGACAAAGGGCAGGTTGTGGCCGATGCCTTCGACCTCGAACGTGTCCAGCGCCAGGCGCATTTCCTCGATGGCCTTGTCGCGAGTCTGGCCCCAGGTGCAGAGCTTGGCGATCATCGGGTCGTAGAACATGCTGATCTCGCCGCCTTCGTAGACGCCGGTATCGTTGCGGACGATGCCGCCGCGCGGGGTGGCGCCCTCGGCCGGCGGGCGATAGCGGGTCAGACGGCCGATCGAGGGCAGGAAGTTGCGGTAGGGATCCTCGGCGTAAAGCCGGCTTTCCATCGCCCAGCCGTTGATTTTCAGGTCGGACTGCTGGAAGGGCAGTTTCTCGCCCCCCGCCACGCGGATCATCTGTTCCACCAGGTCGACGCCGGTGATCAGCTCGGTGACGGGATGTTCCACCTGCAACCGGGTGTTCATTTCCAGGAAATAGAAGTTGCGGCTGCCGTCGACGATGAATTCGACGGTGCCGGCAGAGGTATAGCCCACCGCCTTGGCCAGGGCGCAGGCCTGTTCGCCCATCGCCTTGCGCGTCGCCGCGTCGAGAAAGGGCGACGGGGCCTCTTCGATCACCTTCTGGTTCCGCCGCTGGATCGAGCATTCGCGTTCGTGCAGGTAGACGCAGTTGCCATGCTTGTCGGCCAGCACCTGGATCTCGATATGGCGCGGCTGGGTCACGAATTTCTCGATGAAGATGCGGTCGTCGCCAAAGCTGGCGGCCGCCTCGTTTTTCGAGGACTGAAAGCCCTCGCGCGCCTCGTCGGCGTTCCAGGCGATGCGCATGCCCTTGCCGCCGCCGCCGGCGCTGGCCTTGATCATCACCGGATAGCCGATCTGGTCGGAAATCCGCACCGCCTCGTCGGCGTCGGCGATCAGGCCCATGTAGCCGGGAACCGTGCTGACGCCGGCCTCTTGTGCGATCTTTTTCGAGGTGATCTTGTCGCCCATCGCCTCGATCGCCGGGCTGGGCGGGCCGACGAAGACCACGCCCTCTTTCTCCAGCGCGGCGGCGAAGTTCATGTTCTCGGACAGGAAGCCATAGCCCGGATGCACCGCCTCGGCGCCGGTCTGGCGGATGGCGTCCATGATCTTGTCGATCACGATGTAGGACTGCGCCGCCGGCGAGGGGCCGATGTGAACCGCCTCGTCCGCCATGCGGACGTGGAGCGCATTGCGGTCGGCGTCGGAATAGACCGCCACCGTCTTTATGCCCATCTTCCGCGCCGACTTGATGACGCGGCACGCGATTTCGCCCCGGTTGGCGATCAGGATCTTCTTGAACATGGTTCCCCCTCAGTCGGCACGGGCCGGGACAGAAATGCAAAAGGGGGCTGTCCGGGCGACAAGGCCCGGGCAACCCCCGTTGTTCAGGATGGCGCGCCCGAAGGCGCCCGCCGATATGCGCCGCCCTGCGGCGGCGGTCAGATCAGTAGCGCGGCTGGCAGGGCGGCAGGCCCACTTCGATGCCGCAGGTGGCCGCACCGGCAAGCGCGCCCAGAGCGGCGCCGGCGACCATGTTTTCGTCAAGCGCATCCGCGACCAGCGCGCCAGCGGCGGCACCGGCGACGCCGCGCGATGCAGGATCCTGCATGCAGCCGGCCAAGGGAGCGGTGAGAAGAGCGAAAAGGATAAGCGACTTGCGCATGTCTTACTGCCTCGATTGTTGGTTTTTATTGCCGGTGATTCTAGCGCAAACCGCGCGGAATCAAAGGAGAAAAACGCACCGATCACGGCATCGGCATGGCCTTGCCGACCAAGGCCCGCCCCCGGCCGGCGCAGCGGCGGGGTAAAAAGCTGCGGCCCGGCATGGGACGGGCCGGACCGCAGGTCAGGGGAAGGGTAACAAGTGTGACATAGCAGACCAGGACAGGGCAGACCTTGGCCTACCCGGTCAGACTGGCCACGCCGCCGAGTCGCTGCAACCAGAAAGCGAACCCGGGCACGGGGCTGCGCGGGAATGCGCCGGATCGCCAGGGGGTCAAGCGGAAACATGCCTAGTCGTCCTCATCGTCCCAGTCGAACACCGGGGCCTGGCCGGCGGGGGCGAAAACCTCGGGAAAGGCCGCCTCGGCGCGGGCAAGGTCGATGCGCAGGAGCGCCTCGTAGGATGAGGGGTCGAAGGGGTCCTCGGCCGGCACGACCTCGCGGCCGAACAGCCAGGACAGGCGGCCGGCATCCAGGTTGCCGCGCTCGAAGGGCTCTTCGCCGAACTGCCGCCACAGCGCGGCCATGAAGCCCTGGTCGGCCAGCTTGTCGGCGTGCTTGCGGTCCTTGAACCGCTCGCGCCGGACAAGTTTCGTGGCGCCTTCCTTGACGTTGGCGCGGCGGATGGTGAACTGGAAATCGGTGCCGGGCAGCCGGCCGGGAAAGCCGCGATGCTTCAGCATGACAGGCCCCCGATCTGGCGGGGCCGCGTGTCTGGCGATGTCGGGGAAAGGGGGCGCCCGGAGGCGGCGGGGTGGGCGGGCCCTGCGGTCAGCGACCGGCGGGCCCGCCCGAATTCATTACTTGTATTTGCCGGTGTAGACCGGCTCAACCGAAACCGGCTCGTCGACATAGACGACTTCGGCTTCTTTTTTCGCGCAGGCGGCCACGAAGCCAACCAGGGCCAGGGCCATGACGATACGCATGCTCTTTTGCATCCTCTACTCCAGTTTTCTTGCGGGGTCCCGGCAGGCGACATGCCAGCCAGCCCCCGATGCGAGGCAAAGGCCGCTTGGGTTCGGCCTGCGCCCACCATAACCGAGTTCCGCGCGGAATGACACGCCGGCACGCCCATGTAGTCGCCCAAGTTGCCGCCCTGTGACTCCGTTACATCAGCGGCGGCGGCAAGGGCGGTGAAACCAACCAGATCTTGTGGGTTCATCACAAAAGCTCCCATATGCAGGCGCCGCCATCTACCGAATAGGCCTCGAAGAATTGCACCGCCTCGGGCGCGGGTTCGCCGAAGGGCACGGCGCGGTCGGCAAGGACGATGATGATCTGCTGCGGCGCCGGCACCATCTGGTCGACCCGCGGCAGGGCATAGCTGTTGCAGAGCGCCTCCATGTCGGCGGCGGCGTCGTCGTCCTGGGCCAGCCCGGGCAGGACAAAGCGGAACCGGGCCGTGGCCCCGGCCGGGCCGGGGGCGTTGGTTATGACGTCCAGCACCTGCACCTGCCGCCCCGAGGGAACGGTCACGGTCTCGCCCGAGGCGGGCGTTTCTTCGTCGCAGCCACCCGCGGCCAGCGCCAGAAGCGCGACCAGGGCAGCGGCGATGCGGGGCAGGACACGCATGGTCACAGCGGGATGTTGTCGTGCTTTTTCCACGGGTTGGACAGCTTCTTGCCCCGCAGCGAGGCAAAGGCGCGGGCCACCCGGCGGCGGGTCGAGCGGGGCAGGATCACCTCGTCGATAAAGCCCTTTTCGGCCGCAACGAAAGGATTGGCGAAACGGTCCTCGTAATCCCGGGTGCGGGCGGCGATCTTGTCCTTGTCGCCCAACTCGCTGCGATAAAGGATCTCGGTCGCGCCCTTGGCCCCCATCACCGCGATTTCCGCCGTGGGCCAGGCATAGTTGAAATCGCCGCGCAGGTGTTTGGACGCCATGACGTCATAGGCGCCGCCATAGGCCTTGCGGGTGATGACGGTGACCTTGGGCACGGTCGCCTCGCCATAGGCGAAGAGCAGTTTCGCGCCATGCTTGATGACGCCGCCATATTCCTGGGAGGTTCCGGGCAGGAAGCCCGGCACGTCGACAAAGGTCAGGATCGGGATTTCAAAGGCGTCGCAGAAGCGGACGAAGCGCGCGGCCTTGCGGCTGGCGTCGATGTCCAGACAGCCGGCCAGCACCATCGGCTGGTTGGCGACGACGCCGGTGGTCTGGCCCTCGATGCGGACAAAGCCGGTGATGATATTGGCGGCGAAATCCTTCTGGATCTCGTAGAAATCGCCCTCATCCGCAACCTTGGCGATCAGTTCCTTCATGTCGTAGGGCTGGTTCGGGTTGTCGGGAACCAGGGTGTCCAGGCTGGTCTCGATGCGGCCCGGATCGTCGAAGAACGGCCGCACCGGCGCCTTTTCCCGGTTGTTCAGCGGCAGGAAATCGAACAGGCGGCGGATCTCGGCCAGCGCCTCGACATCGTTTTCAAAGGCGCCGTCGGCGACGCTGGACTTGCGGGTATGGGTGGAGGCCCCGCCCAGTTCCTCGGCCGTCACCTGTTCGTTGGTCACGGTCTTGACCACGTCGGGGCCGGTGACGAACATGTAGGAGCTGTCCTTCACCATGAAGATGAAGTCGGTCATGGCCGGGGAATAGACCGCGCCGCCGGCGCAGGGCCCCATGATGACCGAGATCTGCGGCACCACGCCCGAGGCCATGATGTTGCGCTGGAACACGTCGGCGTAGCCTGCCAGCGAGGCGACGCCTTCCTGGATACGCGCGCCGCCGCTGTCGTTCAGCCCGATGACCGGCGCGCCGTTCTGCATCGCCATGTCCATGATCTTGCAGATCTTCTGCGCGTGGGTTTCGGAAAGCGACCCGCCAAAGACGGTGAAATCCTGGCTGAAGACATAGACCATGCGGCCGTTGATCGTGCCCCAGCCGGTCACCACGCCGTCGCCGGCGGGGCGATCGGCCTCCATGCCGAAATCGGTGCAGCGATGGGCCACGAACATGTCGAATTCCTCGAACGAGCCTTCGTCCAGCAGCAATTCGATACGTTCGCGCGCGGTCAGCTTGCCCTTGGCGTGCTGGGCGGCGACCCGGCGTTCCCCGCCACCCTGGCGCGCGACATCGCGGCGGGATTCAAGTTCGGCCAGAATGTCTTTCATGCGCCTTCCCCCCAAAGGATTCCCACAGGAATTTCGCGCGACCATAGCGATGCGGCCGGGGGGCGGAAAGGGGAAATGGGAAAATTTGCAAACTGTTGGCAGATGCGGTTCTGAAAATCGCAAATCCGCTAATTCAACGCGACTATCGCCCTGCCCCGCGCCGCGCTACACCCGGGCCGCGCATGATGCGAGGGAACAAGAATGCCAAGCCTGCCCGTCCCCGTCACCACCATCGGCCTGCTGCTGGCCTCGAACATCTTCATGACCTTTGCCTGGTATGGCCACCTGAAGTTCAAGTCGGCCGCGCTGGTCACGGTGATCCTGGCCAGCTGGGGCATCGCCTTCTTTGAATACGTCCTGCAGGTTCCCGCCAACCGCATCGGCCACGGCTATTTCACCGCCGCCCAGCTGAAGACCATTCAAGAGGTCATCACGCTGTCGGTTTTCGTGGTGTTTTCATGGCTTTACCTCAAGGAACCGCTAAGCTGGAACCATGCCGTCGGCTTTGCCTTCATCGGCCTGGGCGCCTGGTTCATCTTCAACAAGTAGACGGACCCCATGGACTTCGCCCGCGACGGAAAGTAGCGATGGCCCATGGCCGATGCGCGCTTTCTTGACCGAACGACACCGCCCAGGCTGGTGACCCTGGTTCTGCTGGCCGGGCTGTCGGCGCTGACGATGAACATCTTCCTGCCCTCGCTGCCCGGAATGGCCGAGTGGTTCGGGGTGCCCTATGGGGTGATGCAGCAATCGGTGCCGCTCTATCTGGCGCTGTCGGCGGCGCTGCAGATCGTGATCGGGCCGCTGTCCGACCGCTACGGGCGGCGCGGCGTGGTGCTGTGGTCGCTGCTGTTGTTCCTGCTGGCCACGCTGGGAACGCTGCTGGCCCCGAATGCGACGGTGTTCCTGGTGTGCCGCATGGCGCAGGCGGTGATCGCCGCCGGCATGGTGCTGAGCCGCGCCATCGTGCGCGACATCGTCGCCGATGCCGAGGCCGCCTCGATGATCGGCTATGTCACCATGGGCATGAGCATCGTGCCGATGATCGGCCCGGTGATCGGCGGCTGGCTGGACGATGCCTTTGGCTGGCAGGCGAATTTCGCGCTGCTGCTGGGCCTGGGGCTGGCGGTGGCGGCGCTGGTCTGGTTCGACCTGGGCGAGACGGCGGTATTGCGCGATGTCTCGGTGCTGGGCCAGATCCGCGAATATCCCAGGTTGCTGACCTCGCCCAGGTTCTGGGGCTATTCGCTGGCGGCGGCGTTTTCCTCGGGCTGCTTCTTTGCCTATCTGGGCGGCGCCCCCTTTGTCGGGACCGAGATCTACAAGCTGTCGTCGTCGCAGGTGGGGATGCTGTTTGCGCTGACGGCGGTGGGCTATGCCGGCGGCAATTACCTGGCCGGGCGCCATTCGGTCAGGATCGGGATGAACCGGATGATCATGGCCGGCTGCCTGGTCACGACATTCGGCACCGGGTTGCTGCTGATCCTGACGGCGCTGGGCCTGTCGGGCGCGGTGGTGTTTTTCGGCCTGACGCTGTTCATGGGCCTGGGCAACGGCATCGCGCTGCCCAATGCCAATGCCGGCATCCTGTCAGTCCGGCCCGAGCTTGCCGGCGCGGCCTCGGGGCTGGGGGGCGCGCTGATCATCGGCGGCGGCGCGGCGCTGTCCTCGCTGGCCGGGCATTTCCTGACGCCGGGATCGGACGAGATGCCGCTGGTGCTGCTGATGCTGGGATCGTCGGTCGCCTCGGTGCTGGCGATTGCCATGGTGATCCGGCGGGCGCGGGCGCTGGGGCTGAGCGGTTGACGGGGTCGATGGCTTGACGACATGGATTTGCAAAGCCTATCTGGGTTTTGCAAAGAAGGGGTCGCGCGATGCCCGCACAAAAGCTCTATGCCGGCGTCAAGCTGCGCGAGATCCGGTCCCGCCTGGGGCTGACGCAAAAGACCTTCGCCGAAAAGCTGGGCGTGTCCCTGCCCTATCTGAACCAGATGGAAAACAACCACCGGCCGGTTTCGGCGGCGGTGGTGCTGGCGCTGGCGCAGGAATTCGGGCTGGATGTCACCGAACTGACCGTGGGCGAAAGCGAGCGGCTGGTCAGCGACATGCGCGAGGCGCTGGCCGACCCGGTCTTTACCTCGGGCACGCCGCCGCTGGCGGACCTGCGGCTGGCCGCCTCGAACGCGCCGGCGCTGGCGCGGGCCTTCCTGGACCTGCACCGCGCCTATCGCCAAAGCCATGAGCGGCTGGCATCTTTGGACGAGGCGCTGGGGCGCGAGGATGCCGCGCTGAAGCCCAGCCCCTGGGAGGAAGTGCGCGACTTCTTTCACTATTGCGACAATTACATTGATGCGGTCGACCGGGCGGCAGAACATTTCGCAACGCCCGCAGGCACCCGGAAAGACGTGCAATCCTGGCCGAAGACCTGCTGCGGCGCCATGGTGTCAGCCTGCACTTTTCCGACAATCCGGCCATGCGCCGCTATGACCCCGATCGCGGCGGCTAGAGATCAGCGGCCGTGCCCAGGGGCCGACGCGGCGGTTCCAGTTGCTACATCAGGTGGCGCTGATCACCCAGAACGACCTGCTGGAGGCCACGCTGGACCTGGCCCGCTTTTCCACGCCGGAGGCGCGGGATATCGCCAAGATCGGCCTGGCCAACTATTTCGCCGGCGCCGCGCTCTTGCCCTATCGCGCCTTTCAGGACGCCGCAAAGGAGACGCGCCACGACCTGGAACGGCTGGCCGACATCTTTGGCGCCAGCATCGAACAGGTGGCGCACCGGCTGTCGACGCTGCAAAGGCCGGGCGCCAAGGGCATACCGTTCTTCTTTGTCCGGGTGGACCAGGCCGGCACCATCACCAAGCGGCACAGCGCCACCCGGCTGCAATTCGCCCGCTTTGGCGGCGCCTGCCCGTTGTGGAACGTCCACGCCGCCTTTGAAACGCCGGGGAAATTCCTGCGGCAACTGGCCGAAACGCCGGACGGGGTGCGCTATCTCTGCCTGTCGCGCGACGTGTCAAAGCCGGCCGGCGCCTATCTGGCGCCGGTGCGCCGCTATGCCATCGGTCTGGGATGCGAAGTCCAGCACGCGACCGAACTGGTCTATTCCGACGGGCTGGACCTGAAGGGACGTTTCGAGCCGATCGGCATTTCCTGCCGGATCTGCGAGCGGCGCGACTGCCACCAGAGGTCAGTCCCGCCGCTGGAGCGCCGGCTGAAGGTCGATCCCAACCGGCGCAGGCTGTTGCCCTATGACATTGCCGATTAGGCCCGCAGCATCCGGGCCAGCTCGTCCTGATCTGGCTGCGCTGACGGCGCAGGGCCTCTTCCTCGGCGTCGGTCAAGAGATCGACGCGGGTTTCCGAACGGTGAACCTTGTCGTTGACCGCGTCATAATCGGCCATCAGCTTGGCGAAATGGGCGTTGCCCAGTTTCAGGGCGTGGATCTTGTCAGCATCGCCCGGAAATTCTTCCTGCAACGTGTGCGGGGGTATTCGACATTCGTCTCTCCTTTTCTTGCCCGCCGAGATCTAGGGGGATCGGCAGCTGATTTGATATTGATCAAATCCCGGGGACTGAACGCCCGGGATCAGATCCTAGCGCTGCGATTGCCGCCAGTCGGGGTTGATCCAGGGTCCTGGTTCGAGGCCGGCAGCGGCGGACGACCGGAATGTGGTCGGCGGCCTTTTCGCCGGTCATGATCGACGGGCCGTTCGAGGTTGCCATTGGTGATCTGCGGAAAGATCGAGCTGTCGGCCACCCGCAGCCCTGGACCCCGATCACCCGGCATTCCGGGTCGACCACGGCCAGCGGGTCGTCGGCCCGCCCCATGCGACAGGTGCCACAGGGGTGATAGGCGCTTTCGACGTGCTGGCGCAGAAAATCGTCCAGCTCGTCGTCGCTTTGCAGGCCCGCGCCGGGCTGGATTTCCGAGCGGACGAAGGGGCGCATCGCCTCTTGTCCGAAAACCTCGCGCGTGAGGCGGATGCAACTGCGGAAATCCTGCCAGTCCTCGGGCGTGGACATGTAGTTGAAGCGGATGACGGGCGCATCCTCGGGCCGGTCCGAGCGCAGGCTGATCGAGCCGCGCGACGCCGACCGCATCGGCCCGACATGGGCCTGAAAGCCGTGCCCGCCGGCCGCCGCCTTGCCGTCATAGCGCACGGCGATGGGCAGGAAGTGATACTGGATGTCGGGATATTCCACGCCCGCCTTGCTGCGGATGAAGGCGCAGGCCTCGAACTGGTTCGAGGCGCCCAGGCCCCGGCCGGTCAGCATCCATTGCGCCCCGACCCAGGCCTTGCCGAAAAGATTCCAGTATTTGTATAGCGTTACCGGCTGTGCGGCGGCGAATTGCATGTAGATTTCAAGGTGGTCCTGCAGGTTCGCGCCCACCCCGCCACGGTCTGCGACCACCTGGATGCCGTGGTCGCGCAGATGCGCGGCGGGGCCGATGCCCGACAGCATCAGCAGCTTGGGCGAGTTGATCGACGAGGCCGCGACGATCACCTCGCGCCCGGCGCGGATGACCTGGCGGCCGGCGGCGGTATCGACCTCGACCCCGGTGGCGCGGGTGCCCTCGATCACGATCCGGCGGGCAAGGCCACGGGTGACATGGACGTTTCCGCTGGCGATGGCGGGGCGCAGATAGGCATTCGCGGCCGACCAGCGGCGGCCCTGCCAGATCGTCGCCTCCATCGGGCCAAAGCCCTCTTGCTGTTCGCCGTTGTAATCGGCGGTCACCGGATAGCCCGCCTGGCGGCCGCTTTCGATGAAGGCGTCGAACAAGGGGTTCGACCGCGGGCCACGGGTGATGTGCAGCGGCCCGCCGGTGCCGCGCCAGTCGGGCCCCTGCCCGCCGTGGCTGTGTTCCATCCGCTTGAAATAGGGCAGAACGTCGGCATAGCGCCAGCCGTCGGCCCCCATCGCGGCCCAGGTGTCGTAGTCGCGCGCATGGCCGCGCACATAGACCATGCCGTTGATCGAGGAAGACCCGCCGATCACCTTGCCGCGCGGCGTGGCAAGGCGGCGGCCGCCCAGATGCGGCTCGGGCTCGGACTGAAAGCCCCAGTCGTAGATGCCCATGTTCATCGGATAGCTCAGCGCGCCGGGCATCTGGATGAACGGCCCCGCATCGCTGCCGCCGTGTTCGATGACGACGACCCGCCGCCCCGCCTCGGCCAGGCGCCAGGCCATGGCGCAACCGGCCGAGCCGGCCCCGATGATCACATAATCCGCATTCATGCCTTTGTCCGCAACTCTGCTTCGAGATAGGCAAGTGCGGTCGCCACCGCCGCCGCCCCGTCCGGGGCACCGGTCTTCAGCACCTCGCGCAGGTAAAGCCCGTCGATCAGCGCGCCCAGGCCGTCGGCAACCGCCCCGGCCCTTTCGCCGGCCAGCGGACGCAGCGCCGCCACCAGATTCGACCGCAGCCGCCCCTGGTAGATCGCCAGCAACCGCTTGGCCTGCGGCACCGTCTGGGCCAGCACCCAGAAGTTCAGCCAGGCCCCCACCGCCTCGCGGCGAAAGTTGCCGGGGCTGAACGAGGCGCGCAGGATCGCGCGGATCCGGCCCTCGCCGTCCTCGGCCGCGGCGGCGGCCAGCGCCCCGCGCACCTCGGCGCCGTAAAGCGTCAGGATGTGGCGCATCGCGGCCAGGAACATCTCTTCCTTGGAGCCGAAATAATGGTGGGCCAGCGCCGGCGACATGCCGGCCCGCCGGGCGATCTGGCTGACGGTCACATCCAGCGAACCGGAGCGCCCGATCTCGACGATCGTCGCTTTCACCAGCGCGGCCTTGCGGATAGGCTCCATTCCAAGCTTCGGCATATCGTGGGCTCAACATTTCACTTGCCAAACCCACGAAGCACGAAGTTTATTGACTCGTCAATCAACAAAAACCAAGGGGAGCCACATGACAATCCGTTCCACCCTCCTGACCACCGCCGTCACCTTTGCCCTGGCCGGTTCGGCCTTTGCCGAGGGCTGCGACAAGATCGTGTTCTCGGATGTCGGCTGGACCGACATCACCGCCACCACGGCGGCGACCACGCTGGTGCTGCAAGCCCTGGGCTATGAGACCGAGGTGAACGTCCTGTCGGTACCGGTCACCTATGCCGGGCTGGCCGAAGGCGATATCGACGTCTTCCTGGGCAACTGGATGCCCACGATGGAGGGCGACATCGCCAAATACCGCGACGAGGGCAGCGTCGAGACCGTGCGGACCAACCTGGAAGGGGCGAAATACACCCTTGCCACCAACGCCGCCGGCGCGGCCCTGGGCATCAGCGATTTCGGCAACATCAAGGACCATGCGGCCGAGCTGGAAAACAAGATCTATGGCATCGAGGCCGGCAATGACGGCAACCGGCTGATCCTGGACATGATCGGCGCCGGCCAGTTCGGGCTGGACGGGTTCGAGCTGGTCGAAAGCTCGGAACAGGGCATGCTGGCCGAAGTGGAACGCCATGACGCCGACGGCAAGCCCGTGGTCTTTCTGGGCTGGGAACCCCACCCGATGAACGCGAATTTCGAGCTGACCTACCTGGCCGGCGGCGATGAGGTGTTCGGCCCCGATTTCGGCGGCGCCATCGTGGCGACCAACACCCGCAAGGGCTATGTCGCGGAATGCCCGAACACCGGCAAGTTCCTGCAGAACCTCGTTTTCACCCTGCCGATGGAAAACGAGATCATGGGCGCGATCCTGAACGACAACACCGACCCGAACGAGGCGGCCAAGACCTGGCTGGCCGCGAACACGGCGGTCTGGGAACCCTGGCTGGACGGCGTGACCACCAAGGACGGTGGCGACGCCAAGGCGGCGGTTGCGGCCGCGCTGCAATAAGCTGTCGCCTGCGGCCGCTGTAATGGCGGCCGCATCTTCCCCGGCCACTTCATTCCCGGCAAATTCGCGGGTCAGAACGGCCCTACGGCACCGGACAAGGACCGCATGGACTGGATCGATATACCGAAAATCCCGGTCGGATGGGCCGCCAAACAGGTGGTCGACTGGCTGAAGGACAACGCCCGCTGGCTGTTCGACGGCGTCAGCGACGCGCTGAAATGGCTGATCGACGGCACGCTGACGCTGTTGCAATGGCCGCATCCGCTGATCCTGGTGGCGCTGTTCGTGGCGCTGGCCTGGTATCTGCAACGGTCGTGGAAGATCTGCCTGCTGATCCTGCTGGGCTTTCTGTTCATCATGAACCAGGGCTACTGGAAGGCCACCACCGAAAGCCTGGTGCTGCTGTTCTATTCCTGCCTCTTGTGCATGGCGCTGGGCGTGCCGATCGGCATCGCCGCCGCCCACCGCCCCCGGCTTTATGCCGCCATGTCGCCGATCCTGGACCTGATGCAGACGCTGCCCACCTTTGTCTACCTGATCCCCGCCGTGGTATTTTTCGGGTTGGGCATGGTGCCGGGCCTGCTGGCAACGGTGATCTTCGTGATCCCGGCGCCGATCCGGCTGACCTGGCTGGGCATTTCGTCGACCCCCACCGCGCTGGTCGAGGCCGCGACCGCCTTTGGCCACGCCACGCCGCGGCAGAAGCTGTGGAAGGTGGAATTGCCCTGGGCGCTGCCGCAGATCATGGCCGGCCTGAACCAGACCATCATGCTGTCGCTGTCGATGGTGGTGATCGCCGCAATGGTCGGGGCGAATGGCCTGGGCATTCCGGTGGTTCGGGCGCTGGGCCAGAACAACTCGGCCCTGGGGTTCGAATCCGGCTTTGTCATCGTGGTCGTCGCCATCATGCTGGACCGCATGCTGAGGATTGACCGCAAATGACCGAGAACACCTCTCCGGCGGTCGAGTTCGACCGCGTTTCCATCGTCTTCGGCGACGCGCCCGAGCGGGCGCTGCCGCTGATGGACCAGGGCAAGAGCCGCGCCGAAGTGCAGGAAGCCACCGGGCAGGTGCTGGGCGTGCATGATTGCAGCCTGACCGTGGCGACCGGCGAGATCCTTGTCCTGATGGGGCTGTCGGGCAGCGGCAAGTCCACGCTGTTGCGCGGGGTCAACGCGCTGAACCCCGTGGTACGGGGCGAGGTGCGGGTGAACGACGGCAGCAAGATGGTGTCGGTCACCCAGGCGGACCCCGCGACCCTGCGCCATCTGCGCGCGACGCGGGTCGCAATGGTGTTCCAGCAGTTCGGCCTGCTGCCCTGGCGCAGCGTGCGTGAAAACGTCGGGCTGGGGCTGGAGCTGGCGGGCATTCCGGCCGCCGCGCGCCGTGCCACGGTCGACGAACAGCTGGCGCTGGTCAACCTGACGCAATGGGCCGACCGCAAGGTGGGCGACCTGTCGGGCGGCATGCAGCAACGGGTCGGGCTGGCGCGGGCCTTTGCCACCAAGGCGCCGATCCTGCTGATGGACGAACCCTTCAGCGCGCTGGACCCGCTGATCCGGTCAAAGCTGCAGGACGAGTTGCTGGACCTGCAGGCCAAGCTGAAACGCACCATCGTCTTTGTCAGCCACGACCTGGACGAGGCCTTCAAGATCGGCAATCGCATCGCCCTGATGGAGGGCGGCCGCATCGTGCAATGCGGCACGGCGCGCGAGATCATCGCCAACCCGGTCAGCGACTATGTGGCGGATTTCGTGGCCCATATGAACCCGCTGGGCGTGCTGACCGCCCGCGATGTTCTGGTGGCGGGGGATGCGCCGGCCGACCGGGAAATCGCCGCCGACACGCCGGTGAAAGAGGTGATGGAGGCGCTGCGGCAGGGCGCCACCGCGCTGGCCGTCACCGAAGCCGGCCAGCGGCTCGGCACCATACGGTCGACGGATGTACTTGCCCGGTTGCTGAACCCGCGCGGCTGAACCAGCGGCAGGACGCGGGGGCAGGACGCGGGGGCAGGACGCGGGGGGCGGCTGCCCCCGCACCCCCGAGGATATTTCTCGAAGGGAAAGATCAGGCGGGTTTCGCGGCCTTGCTTGCCGGTTTCGCCGCCGCCTTCTTGGGCGCGGCCTTCTTTGCGGCGGTCTTTTTTGCGGGGGCCTTCTTGGCCGCCGCCTTTGCCGGGGCCTTGCGGGCCGACTTGCCGCCCTTGGCCGCCTTTTCGGCGATCAGCGCCAGGGCCTCTTCCATCGTCACGGTCTCGGGCGCCAGGCCCTTGGGCAGGGTGGCATTCACCTTTTCCCACTTGACGTAGGGGCCGTATTTTCCGGGCATGACCTGCACATCGCCGCCATCGGGATGCGGACCCAACACCCGCAGCGGCGTGGCCGCCGCCCCCCGGCCGCCGCGCTGCGCCTTTTGCGCCAGCACCTCGACGGCGCGGTTCATGCCGATGGTGAAGACCTCTTCGACATCGGGAATATTGGCGTAGACCGGCCCATGCTTGACATAGGGGCCGAAGCGCCCGATGGCGGCCTCGACCGGCTGGCCGTCCTCGGGGTGGGCGCCGATCAGCCGGGGCAAGGACAGGAGGTCCAGCGCGCGGGCCAGGGTCAGCGTGTCGGGCGACCAGCCCTTTGGCAGGCTGGCGCGGTCGGGTTTCGGGGTTTCGGCATCGGCCTCGCCGCGCTGCACATAGGGGCCGAACCGGCCAGCGCGCAGGCTGATTTCCTGGCCGTTCTCATCCTGCCCCAGGATGCGCCCGTCCGAGGCGACGGATTCCGCGTCGCCGGCGATGGGCCGGGTATAGCGGCAGTCGGGGTAGTTGCCGCAGCCGATGAAGGCCCCGCCCGAGCGCGCGGTCTTCAGGTGCAGCCGGCCCTTGCCGCAGGACGGGCAGGCGCGCGGGTCCGACCCGTCCGCCCGCGGCGGATAGAGGTGCGGCGCCAGAAAGTCATCGATCTTTTCCAGCACTTCCCCGATCCGCAGATCGGCGGTTTCGGCCACGGCGGCAGAGAAATCGCGCCAGAACCGGGCCAGGACATCCTTGTAGTCGCGCTCTCCGGCCGACACGTCGTCAAGCTCGGTCTCCAGATCGGCGGTAAAGTCGTATTCGACGTAGCGGTGGAAGAAGTTCGACAGGAAGGCCGTGACCAGGCGGCCCTTGTCTTCGGGAAACAGCCGGTTCTTTTCCTTGCGCACATAGTCGCGGTCGACGATCGTCGTCAGGATCGAGGCATAGGTCGAGGGCCGGCCGATGCCCAGTTCCTCCATCCGCTTGACCAGCGTCGCCTCGGAATAGCGCGGCGGCGGCTGGGTAAAGCTCTGGCTGGCCAGAACCGCCGCATCGGGCGAGATCACCGCGGTCGAGGATTTGCGCAGCGCGCCCTTGGAGCCGGTCACGTCTTCGCCCGCGCCCTTGCCGAAAGCCGCCTCGTGCGCGCCCCTGACGGGGGCGACCGCCTCGCCCTGCATGATCTGCGGCAGGCGGCCTTCATCCTCGGCCTCGTCATCGCGGCCCTCGTCATAGACCTTGAGGAAGCCGTCGAACAGGACCACCTGGCCATTGGCGCGAAAGCCGACCTGGCCATCGGGGCTGACCACGTCGACCGCCGTCCGTTCCAGCCGCGCGGCGGCCATCTGGCTGGCCAGCGTCCGCTTCCAGATCAGGTCGTAGAGCCGGCGCTGGTCATCCTCGACCCGGATCCGGTCGGGACCCAGCCCCATGTCGGTCGGCCGGATACATTCGTGGGCTTCCTGCGCGTTCTTGGCCTTGTTCTTGTAGATCCGCGGGCTGGCGGGGACATAGCTCTTGCCGAACCGTTTCTCGATTTCGGCACGGGCGGCGGCCACCGCTTCGGGCGCCATGTCGATGCCGTCGGTCCGCATGTAGGTGATGTGCCCGGCCTCATACAGCCGCTGCGCCGCGTTCATGCATTGCTTGGCGCCCATGCCGAACTTGCGGCTGGCCTCTTGCTGCAGGGTCGAGGTCATGAAGGGCGGCCAGGGGTTGCGGCTTGCCGGCTTGGATTCCACGCCCGACACCGCGAATGTGCGGGAAGTGACAGCCTGCACCGCCAGCTCGGCCGCCGTGACCGACGGAATGTCGAATTTCTGCAAGCGTTTGCCGCCCAGCGTCACCAGCCCGGCCTCGAATTCCTGCCCGCGCGGGGTGGCGAACACCGCCTTGACCGACCAGAATTCCTGTGCCTTGAAGGCCTCGATCTCCATCTCGCGCTCGACGATCAGGCGCAGGCAGACCGATTGCACGCGCCCGGCGGATTTGGCGCCGGGCAGCTTGCGCCACAAGACCGGCGACAGGGTGAACCCCACCAGATAGTCTAGCGCGCGGCGGGCCAGATAGGCCTCGACCAGCGGGGTGTCGATGTCGCGCGGCTCCTTCATCGCCTTGGTCACCGCATCCTTGGTGATGGCGTTGAAGGTGACGCGGGCGACCGTCTTGCCCTTTTTCAGGCTGGATTGCAGCGCCTCTTTCAGGTGCCAGCTGATCGCCTCTCCCTCGCGGTCGGGGTCGGTGGCAAGGATCAGCGTGTCGTCGGATTTCAGCGCCTCGGCAATGGCCTTGACATGCTTGCGGCTTTCGGAGGCCACCTCCCATTTCATGCCGAAATCGGCCTCGGTATCGACCGACCCATCCTTGGGCGGCAGATCGCGGACATGGCCGTAAGAGGCCAGAACGGTGAAGTCGGGGCCAAGATACTTGTTGATTGTCTTGGCCTTGGCCGGAGATTCGACGACGACGACAGGCATGGAATCCCCTCAGGAACCAACGAAAGGCTAGCGCGGCTAAATGGGAGCGAAGGGGGGTTGTCAACCGTGGGCTGGCTGCGGGGCTAAAGGCGGCTGAGCAGGCCCCCGGGCTGCCGCTGAATTCGCCCGTCCAGTTCCAGTGTCAACAGCGCGGGCGCAAGATGCGCCGGCGGCAAGGCCAGATCGCGGATCAACTGGTCTTCTGCCAGCGGGCTGGGGCCGAGCCGGGCCAGGATGCGGCTGTGCAGGTCCGAGGTTTCCGCAAGCGGACGCCCGGCCGGCTGCGGCCCCGGAAGGCGGGGATGCGGCGGGCAATCGTCCGACAGGATCCGGTCGGCGATGCTGTCGGTTTCGGGGGCGGGCGTGCCCAGCGCCTCCAGCACGTCGGCGGGGCCGCGCACCAGCAGGGCGCCGTCGCGCAACAGCATGTTGCAGCCCGAGGCGCGGGCGTCGAAGGGATGGCCCGGCACTGCCATGACATCGCGCCCCTGATCGGCGGCGTTGCGCGCGGTGATCAGGCTGCCCGACCGGGCCGCCGCCTCGACCACGATGACGGCGCGGGCAAGCCCCGAGATGATGCGGTTGCGCATGGGGAAATGCCGCGTCTGCGGCTGCACCCCCATCGCCTGTTCCGACAGGAGCAGGCCACGGGCGCGGATATCTTCGGCCAGGCGCGCGTTCTCTTCGGGATAGACCACGTCGACGCCGCCGGCCTGCACGGCCACGGTGCCGGTGGCCAGCGCGGCCTCATGCGCGGCGGTGTCGATGCCGCGCGCCAGCCCGGAAACCACGGTGAAACCCGCCTGCCCCAGGCCTTCGGCCAGGCGCCGCGCCATGCGCACCCCCAGCGACGAGGCGTTGCGCGCCCCCACCAGGGCCACCGACGGCCGCGCCAGCAGCGCCAGATCGCCCCGCGCCCACAGCACCGGCGGGGCATCGGACAGATCCCTGAGCGCCGCCGGATAGGACCGGTCGCCGAAGAACAGCGGCACGGCGCGCGCCACCCGCGCCTCGGCCAGTTCGGCCCGGGCAACCTCGACCGGGCAGACGGCGTAATGGTCGACCCCGGCGGCACGGGCCACCTGAGGCAGCGCGGCCAGCGCGGCGCGCGCCGAGCCGTGTTCGGCCATCAGGCGGTGAAAGGTTACCGCCCCCACGCGACGGGAGCGAATGAGCCGAAGCCAGTCAAGGCGTTCTTCTTCCGTTCGGGGTGGTGTGGGGTGTGTGGGGTTCGAAGGGTTTTCGTCCGCCATGCCCGTCCTCGACTCATTCGCAGGCCCAGATTGGACGGGACAGGGTTAACGGATGATGAATATTACCGGCATGTCCCGTCATTTTCTTGCCCCCGCCCGCCGCGGCTGGCCCGATACAAGCGCAGAAACTGGCCTTAGAGCCCGGATTGATGGAATCCGCGAAACTTGATCAAATGGGGGCAAGCCGGGGGCCAGGACGGGCGCCCCGCGAAAGGAGCCGCCATGAAGAACGCAGATATCGCCAAGCGCCGGGACGAGGCCATTTCCCGCGGCGTCGGCATGCAGACGCAGATTTACGCCGACCGCGCGCTGAACGCCGAGGTCTGGGACATCGAGGGCAACCGCTATATCGACTTTGCCGCGGGCATCGCGGTGGTCAACACCGGGCATCGCCACCCCAAGGTGATGGCCGCCGTGCAGGCGCAGCTGGAAAAGTTCACCCATACCTGCCACCAGGTGATGCCCTATGAGCCCTACATCAGGCTGGCCGAACGGCTGAACGCCATGGTGCCGGGCAATTTCGCCAAGAAGACGATTTTCGTCACCACGGGCGCCGAAGCCTGCGAGAACGCGGTCAAGATCGCCCGCATCGCCACCGGGCGCGATGCCGTCATCGCCTTTGGCGGCGGGTTCCATGGCCGCACCTTCATGGGCATGGCGCTGACCGGCAAGGTGGAACCCTACAAGAAGGGGTTCGGCTCGATGATGCCGGGCGTCTTCCACGTCCCCTTCCCGATGGGGCCGCAGGGCATTTCGACCCAGGACGCGATGGCCGGGATCGAAAAGCTGTTCAAGGCCGACCTGGACCCCGCCCGCGTCGCCGCGATCATCTTTGAGCCGGTGCAGGGCGAAGGCGGCTTCAACCCGGCGCCGACCGACCTGGTCAAGGCGATCCGCGCGCTCTGCGACAAGCATGGTATCGTGATGATCGCCGACGAGGTTCAGACCGGCTTTGCCCGGACCGGGAACCTGTTCGCGATGGAAGCCCACGGCGTCGCCGCCGACCTGACCACCATGGCCAAGGGCCTGGCCGGCGGCCTGCCGCTGGCCGCCGTGACCGGCAAGGCCGAGATCATGGATGCCGCCAACCCCGGCGGCCTGGGGGGCACCTATGCCGGCAACCCGCTGGGGATCGCGGCCTCGCATGCCGTCCTGGATGTCATCGAGGAAGAGAACCTCTGCGCGCGGGCCAATGAGCTGGGTTCGCGGCTGAAGCAGAAGCTGGAGGAAATCCGCGCCACGACGCCGGAAATCGTCGATATCCGCGGCCCCGGCTTTATGGTGGCGGTGGAATTCGCCAATCCGACGACCAAGGAACCCGACGCCGGTTTCACCAACCGCGTCCGGATCGAAGCGCAGAACCGCGGGCTTATCCTCTTGACCTGCGGCGTCTACGGCAACGTCGTCCGCTTCCTGGCGCCGATCACCATTCCCGAGGCGCATTTCACCGAAGCCCTGGGCATTCTGGAAGCCTCGGTCGCGGCGGCCCGCGCCGGCTGACGGCGGCGATCCGCGCAAACCCCTGCCGGGCCGGGAACCATTCCCGGCCCGGTTGCGTTTCTGTGCCAGATCACGCTTTGCAAGAGGTTTGCCATGAAGACGATCACATTGCTTTTCCCGCTGGCCGCGACATTCGGCCTGTCCGCCTGCGTCACCACCCCGGAACAGAGTACCGCCATCGGCGCATTGGGCGGGGCGGCCGTGGGCGCGGCCGTGTCGTCCGACGATGACCAGGTCGAGGGCATGCTGGTCGGGGCGGCGGCGGGCGCCATCGCCGGCACGCTGATCGGCCAGACCTCGACCCCCGGCCAGTGCTATTACCGCGACCGCTATGGAAACCGCTTCATCGCTGCCTGCAGCTAGGGTCTGGCCCCGTTCCGGTCAGGGTGCGGAATCCCGCCTTGCCCGAAACTTTGGCTGCCCGTCACGCGGTCAATTGGGCTAGATTGTCCCGGGAGGGCCCGGCATCGGGTCCTCTTTGCCAAAGATGGAGAGATTGATGAAAGTCGCGATGATCGCAGCCCTTGTTGCGGGCCTTGGCGTTTCCGCCTGCACGCCCACCGAGCAAAGCACCGCCGTCGGCGCGCTGGGGGGGGCGGTCGTGGGCGCCGCGGTATCCTCGGACAAGGACCGCACCAAGGGCGCCATTGCCGGGGCCGCCGTCGGCGCCCTGGCCGGATCGCTGATCGGCCCCTCGACGCAACCGGGACAGTGCTATTACAACGACGGCTACGGCAACCGGTACCTGGCCCCCTGCTGAGGCCTGGTGCTGAGGCGCCGCCCTGTGGCGACCGCAAGGGCACTGTGACAAAGACGGTGTGACAAGGACAGGTGGGGGGCAGACCCCGGCCTGTCCTTTTTGCGTTGCGGCCGGGGGGCTGCGGCGGCTATCACCCGCGCGGAACCTGGGGGCAGCGAGCGATGGCCGGGATCGAGTTGCAGCGGGCGGGCTATGCCCTGGGCGGAAAGGCGATCCTTTCCGACCTGTCCGCCGACCTGCGCGAAAGGCGGATCGGCATCCTGGGGCGCAACGGCAGCGGCAAGACCACGCTGTTGCGGCTGATCGCGGGGCTGATCGCGCCGACCTCGGGGCAGGTGCGGGTCGAGGGCGCCGACCCCTGGCGGGACCGCAAGGGCATGCTGGGCCGGCTGGGCATCCTGTTCCAGAATCCCGACCATCAGATCCTGTTTCCCACCTGCGAGGAAGAGCTTGCCTTTGGCCTGCGCCAGCAAGGCACCCCGCAGGAGCAGGCCCTGGCCCAGGCGCGGCAGGCCCTGGCCGAGGCGGGCCGGGCCCATTGGTCGCAGGCGGCGGTTTCCACCCTGTCCGGCGGGCAGAGGCACTGGCTGTGCTTGCAATCGGTGCTGCTGATGCAGCCGGCGACAATCCTGCTGGACGAGCCCTTTGCCGGGCTGGACCTGCCCACCATCGCGCGGATGACGCGCCGACTGGAGAGCCTGCCGCAGCGGCTGATCACCATCACCCATGATCCGGCCGCGGTTGCCGGGGCGGACCGGGTGCTGTGGCTGGATCAGGGCCGCATCCGCGCCGATGGCCCGCCGGGCAAGGTGGTGCCCGGCTTCATCGCCGAAATGGCCCGGATCGGAGAGGTCGATGCTGACTCTGACCTCGCCGGTTGACACCGCGCTGCACCGGTGGCCCGCCTGGGTCAAGCTGGCGGCGCTGGCGGTGTTCACGGTCCTGCTGTTCCGGCTGGCCAGCCCTGCGGCGCTGGCGGCGGCGGCCGCGGCAATCCTGGCGCTGCACCTGCCCTGGGGGGCGGGCTTTGCCCGGCACGCCGCCCGCATGTTGCGGCCATTGTGGCTGTTCGTGGCGGTCGTGGCGCTGTGGCATCTCTGGCTGGCCGATCCGGCGGGGGGGGCTGTGATCATCCTGCGCATGACCAGCGCGGTGGCGGCGGCGAACCTGGTGACCATGACCACCCGGCTGTCGGACATGCTGGCGGTTTTCGAGCGCCTGGCGACGCCCTTTGCCTTTGTGCTGCCGCCGCACCGGCTGGCGCTGGCCTTTGCGCTGGTTATCCGGTTCATCCCGCAACTGTCGCTGCGCCTGACCCAGATCGCCGAGGCCTTCCGTGCCCGCAGCCCGCGCCGCCCCGGCTGGCGCGTGCTGGTGCCGGCCACCCTGGCCGCGCTTGACGATGCAGAACACGCCGCCGAGGCCTTGCGCGCCCGCGGCGGTGCGGATTAAGTGCCCCGAGACCGAGGAGACCCCGATGGAACGCAACCTGACCCATATCGCCCTGTTTGCGGCATTGATCGCCATTCTGGGCCTGGTGCCGCAGATCAGCCTGGCATCCGGCGTGCCGATCACCGCGCAATCGCTGGGCATCATGCTGTGCGGCACGGTGCTGGGCGCGCGGCGTGGCGCGCTGGCGGTGCTGTTGTTCCTGGCGCTGGTCGCGGCGGGCCTGCCGCTGCTGTCGGGCGGGCGGGGCGGCATCGGCGTGTTCCAGGGGCCGTCGGTCGGCTATCTGATCGGCTTTCCGATCGCGGCCTTTGTCGCCGGCTGGATCGTCGAGCGCACCACGCTGCCGGTCGGCCTGTCGGCCGGGGCGGGCGCTGTCATCGGCGGCATTGCGGTGCTGTATCTCTTTGGCATCCCCGGCATGGCGCTGGTTCTGGGCAAGACCCTGCCCGAGGCCGCGCTGATCGGCGCCGCCTATCTGCCGGGCGACATGCTCAAGGCGGTGCTGGCCGGTTTCGTCACCCAGGGCATTGCCCGGATGCGCCCCGGTTCGCTGTTGTCGAGGGCGTAAGCGGAGGGCGTAAGCGGAGGGCCAGAGCCGCTCAATCGGCGCGCAGCACGGCCGCCGCGCCGATTCCCCCGGCCGAAGCGATCGCGGCCAGCCCCGCGCCGGCGCGCAGGTCGTGGAACAGCCGCACCGCAAGAATCGCCCCCGAAGCGGCGATGGGATGCCCGCGCGCCAGGCCGCCGCCGCGGAGATTGACCCGCGCGGGGTCCAGCCCGGCGCCCCGGATGCAGGCGATGGCCTGCACGGCATAGGCCTCCATCACCTCGGCCTGCGCAAGGTCACGCGCAGCGATCCCCGCCTGTGACAGGGCGCGGCCGACGGCCGGCACCGGCGCCAGCCCCGGTTGCACCGGATCTGCCCCCAGCGTGGCATGGCCCGCAAGGCGCAGCCCGCGATGCCCGGCAATATCTTCGGCCACCACCACGACAAAGGCGGCCGCATCCGCCGCGACGGCCGTATTGGCCGGGGTGATCGGTCCCGCCAGGGGCCGCGCCCGGCCGGTCAGGGCCGGCGACAGGGGGCGGGTAAAGGCATCGCGTGCCAGCCCCGCCAAGGGGACGATCTCGGGCCAGGCATCGGACGCCAGCGCCTTGCGGTGGCTCTCTGCCGCGAACAGGTCCTGGTCCTGCCGCGAAATTCCCAGCCGGTGCGCCAGATCGGCGGCGGCCTGGGCCATCGGGGGGTCGCGGTCGGGCCAGGGGGTAAAGGGCGCCTGGTCGTAGGGAACCGGCGGCCCGCCGGAGGGATCGGGCATGGCGCGCAGGGGCCGCAGCGAATGGCTCTCGACACCGCCGGCCAGCACCACGCGGGCATGGCCGGCCGCGACCAGCGCCGTTGCCAGCACGATGGCATCCAGCCCGCCGGCGCACTGCCGGTCGATGGTCAGGCCGGCCACCCGTTCCGGCAGGCCGGCGGCCAGCGCGACGCGCCGGGCCGGGTTGCCACCAGCGCCCAGCGCATTGGCGCAGATCACCTCGTCGACCTGCGCGGCATCCAGCCCGGCATCCTGTAGCACGGCGTTTATGACGGGGGCCGCCATGTCCTCGATCCGCATGCGGGCGAAGGCGCCGCCCTGGGGCGCCACGGCAGAGCGCCGCGCGGCCAGGATGCGGGGGGTCATAGTGCTGCCTCCAGCGCGGCAAGGTCGGTCTTGCCCGAGGCCGTCACCGGCCAATCCTGCCGCCAGAGGATGCGCCGTGGCGCCTTGAGCGGCCCCAGCGCAGCCCGCAGCGCCGCCAGAACCGCCGCTTCCTGCGCCGGATCGCCCATGGCAACGGCCCAGAGGACATGCCCGCGCGCGTCGTCCGGGCGCGGCAGGACCGCGGCCCGCAGGATGCCCGGCTGGCGTTCCAACAGCGCCTCGATCTCTTCGGGAAACACGTTCTGGTCGGCGATGGTGATCATGCGGCCCTTGCGCCCCGACAGGTAAAGGAACCCCTCTTCCAGCCGCCCCATCTCTCCCACCGACAGCCAGTCGCCCTGCCAGCGCGCCGACCCCGGATCAGAGGCGTAGGCTTTGAACAGATAGGGACTTTTCACCCAGACCTCGCCCTGGCGCAGCTCGATTTCCACCCCGGATAGGCCCGCCCGACCGAGTCCGGCGGCGTGCCGGCATTGGCAAGGGTGATGAAAGAGGCCTCGGCGGCGCCGTAGAATTCGCGGACCTCGGCCGCCGGCGCCGATGAGGCAAGCTCGGCGCGCAACCGGTCATCCAGCTTGGAGCCGCCGACGAGGATCAGCCGCAGGTCGGGCAGGTCGCCGGGGCTTGCCGCCCGCAACTGCGCCGGCGTTGCGTAAAGCACGTCGATGCCACGGGCCGCCAGCGCCGCGGCCTGACGATCCGGCCTGACCCCGGCCAGAAGATGCACCGTGGCGCCCAGGTGCAGCCCCTCCAGCACGCCGTAGAGCGACAGCGAATGCACCAGGTCGCCCAGAACCGCGACCTGGCAGCCGGGGCCGATGCCGAAGAGCGCGGCATTGACCTGGAAAGACGCGATCCAGCTGGCCTGCGTCCGCAGGATGCGCCGTGGCCGGCCGGTCGAGCCAGAGGTCAGCGTCTCGAAGACCGGCCCCGCCCCCGCGCCGCCATCGGGCGCCGGGTCGTCCGGCAGGCCGATGCGAAAGGGCCGCCCCCTGCCCAGGATCGCCCGCAGCATCTGCGCGGTTGCCCCGTCGCCGTTGCCATCCGGGCCGATCAGCCGGGCCTGCGGGTGCCAGCGGAAACCGGGCGTCACCGCGGATCAGGCAAAGGCGGCGCGCAGCGCGCGGGTGGCGGCGACCAGCATCGACATGTCGATGCCGACCGCGGTGAATCTGGTGCCCCAGTCCATGCATTGCCGCGCAAAGGCCTGATCCGGCGTCAGGATTCCGGCGGGCTTTCCGGCGGCGGTGATGGCCTTGATCGCGCGTTCGACCATGGCGACCACGTCCTTGTGGCCGGCATTGCCGGGATGCCCCATCGAGGCGGCAAGATCGGCCGGGCCGATGAACAGCGCGTCCACCCCGTCGACGGCCGCGATCTCGGCGATGCGGTCCACCGCCTCGGCGGTCTCGATCTGCACGATCAGGCACAGTTCTTCCTCGGCCCGGGCCGCATAATCCTTGATCTGCCCGTAGCGTGTGGCGCGGGACATGCCCGACACGCCCCGGATACCGCGTGGCGCGTAGCGCATCGCCCTGACGGCCGCCTCGGCCTCGGCCGCGGTCTGGACATAGGGGATCATCAGGGTCTGCGCCCCCAGATCCAGGATGCGCTTGATCAGCACCGGATCGTTGCCGGCCGGCCGGACCACGGCCGCGCCGGGATAGGCCGCGACCGCCTGCAGCATCGGCATCAGATCCGGCACATCCGTCAGCGAATGTTCGGTATCGAGAAGGATCCAGTCGAAGCCGGCCGTCGCCATCAGTTCGACCACCAGCGGGCCGGGAATGGTGTTCCAGATCCCGATCTGCTGTTTCCCCTGGGTCAGGGCGCGTTTGAACCCATTGATCGGCAATGTCATTTCTTCACCAGTGTTGCCATGCGCCGCAGCGCCAGAAGATAGCCCTCGGTACCGAACCCGGCGATCACGCCCTCGGCCCGCGTCGAGACATAGGAGTGGTGGCGGAACGCCTCGCGCTTGTGGATGTTCGAGATGTGAACTTCCAGCACCGGCCCGTCAAAGGCGTTCAGGGCGTCGAGTATGGCGACGGAGGTGTGCGAATAGGCGCCGGGGTTGATGATGATTCCGGCCGCGCCCTCGCGGGCGGCATGGATATAGTCGACCAGCGCCCCTTCGTGGTTCGATTGCTTTGCCACCACGTCCAGCCCCAGCGACAGGCCCAGCGTGCCGCAGGCCTGCACGATATCCGCCAGGGTCTCGTGGCCGTATACCTCGGGTTGGCGCTGGCCCAGAAGGTTCAGGTTCGGGCCGTTGAGAAGCAGGATCTGCATCATGTCAGCATATCTCTATCGCGGTCTTTCCCGACCATAGCCGATCCGGCATCCTGAACAACAGGGCCAAAAGACGGCCCCCTGCGCGGGGCAGGAAGGCCGTTCAGGGAGACGGGGTGAAACGGGAAATCTCGTTGAAATCAGGCGACCTTTTCCAGAACCACCTCGGGCTGGATGCCCAGGGCGCGCACCACCTCGCGCGTCAGTTGCGGGCGGTTCAGGGTGTAGAAATGCAGGGCTTCGGCGCCCCCTTCGATCAGGCGGTCGCAAAGCGAGGTGCATTGGGCCAGCGCATAGAGATCTTCGCGGCCGTCGCTGATGGCGCGGGTGAAGGCCTCGTCCAGCTTTTGCGGCACGGCGCTGCCGCAGCGCAGGGCGAATTTCCGGGCGCCTTCCCAGCTGATGATCGGCAGGATGCCGGGAATGATCGTGCCGGTGATGCCGGCCCGGACGCAGGCATCGCGGAAGCGGAAGAAGGTGTCGGCGTCAAAGAAGAACTGGGTGATCGCGCTGGTGGCGCCGGCGTCGAACTTGCGCTTGAGGAAATCAAGATCGTTCCGGGTGCCGGTCGAGTCGGGATGCGCCTCGGGATAGCAGCCGACGCGCAGCTTGAACTTGCCGGTCCGGGCCAGCGCCTCGACCAGCTCGACCGACGAGGCAAAGCCCTGCGGATGCGGGGTAAAGCGATCGGCCCCCTTGGGCGCATCGCCGCGCAGGGCGACGATCTCGGTCACGCCGGCCTGGGCGTAGCTTTCGGCGATCTCCAGCGTCTCTTCGCGCGTGGCGTCGACGCAGGTCAGGTGCGCGGCGACGTTCAGGCCGTAGTTGCGGTGAATGGTTCCGACCGCCTCATGCGTCAGCTTGCGCGTGGTGCCGCCGGCGCCATAGGTGACCGAGACGAAATCGGGCTGCATCGGGGCCAGCGCCTGCACGGTTTCCCACAGCCGGAACGAGGCATCGAGCGTTTGCGGCGGGAAGAATTCGAACGAAATGCGGGGCGTGGCGGACATGATCGGGCTCCTTCGACTGAGGCCCTTGTCGCAGATTCCCGAATGTGAGACCAATTCATAGTTTTCAGCATCATTATGAGGTCAACCTCATGTATATCGAGCTGCGCCATCTGCGGACCATCCGGGCGATCCACCAGGCAGGCGGGCTGGCCCGGGCGGCCGAAATCCTGAACATGACGCAATCGGCGCTGAGCCATCAGGTCGCGGGGCTGGAGGACCAGGCCGGGATGGAACTGTTCGTGCGCCGCTCGAAACCGATGCGGCTTTCGGCGGCGGGCCACCGGATGCTGCGGGCGGCCGAACGCATCCTGCCCGAGATCGACGCGATGGAAGAGGAATTCCGCGCCCTGCGCTCTGGCAAGACCGGGCGGCTGCATATCGCCATCGAGTGCCACGCCTGTTTCGACTGGCTATTCCCGACGCTGGAGATGTTCCGCCACGCCTGGCCCGAGGTCGACGTGGATATCCGCGCCGGCCTGGCCTTTGACGCCTTTCCGGCGCTGAACCGTGAAGAGGTGGATCTGGTCATCTCGTCCGATCCGGGGCCGCTGCCCGGAATGACCTTCAACCCGCTGTTCGATTATCACCCGACCTTTGTCGCCTCGTCCGAGAATCCGCTGGCGGCACGCGATTTCATCACGGCGGAGGACTTTCGTGACCAGGTGCTGATCACCTATCCGGTCGGCCGCGACAAGCTGGACGTCTTTACCGAAGTGCTGACCCCGGCCAAGGTGGAGCCGCGCGCCCAGCGGACGGCGGAACTGACGGCGGTGATCCTGATGCTGGTGGGGTCGGGGCGCGGCGTGGCGGTCCTGCCCGACTGGGTGATGCGCGAGGTGAAATCGAACGCCGATTATGTCACCCGCCCGCTGGGCCCCCGGCCCGTCACCAAGCGGATGTACGCCGCCACGCGGGACGAGGACGCCACCAAGCCCTTCGTGGCGCATTTCCTGCGCCTTGCCCGCAGCGAGCCGGTAAAGCTGCAACGCAGCCTGTGACCTAGGGTCAGGACCCATTCCTGTTCCCCCGCCAGTTGGCCGGATCTGACCGCTGACAAGGCGCAAGACCGCAGGAATAGTGGTTCTATTTCAAGGCCTTGCAACGCAGGCAGGGGTCAGATCCGGCCAGCCCTCCGGGCGTGGAGAAATCGGGCGCTCACCGGCCCGCGCCCCTTGCCCGGGGGACCCACCCCGCGCTGCGGGGCGCAACCCGCTGATCATCCCGATTTTTCCACGCTGGCGGGGGAACAGGAATGGGTCCTGACCCTAGGGCCGGGCAGATTCCCCTTCGGCAGGACAGGCCCTTGCGGTAGCATTCCGGCATCGCCGGGGGGACCGCAGATGAAAGTCCTGCTCTGTCTGCTGCTTTGCCTGCCCCTGCCCGCCGAGGCCGGGTGTCGGCTGGCGCTGGCGCTGGCCATGGATGTCTCGCGGTCGGTCGACGGCGCCGATTTCGTCATCCAGACCGAGGGGCTGGCGCTGGCGCTGGAGGATGCGGCGGTCAGGGATGCCTTTTTCGCCCCGGCCGGCGCGGTGGCGCTGGCGGTCTATCAGTGGAGCGGCGAGAGCTATCAGGAAGTGCTGGTCGACTGGGTCCTGGTCGAGCGGGTTGATGATCTCGACCGCGTGGCCGCCCTGGTCCGCGCGGCGCAACGGCCGGAGAGACGCCAGTTGACCGCCCTGGGCGAGGCGCTGTCCTTTGGCCATGCGCTCTTGGCGCGGGCGCCGGATTGCGGGCGCAGGGTGATCGACGTTGCCGGCGACGGGCAGAACAACCAGGGGCGCACCCCGGCGCGGGTCTATGCGGCCAAGGATTGGGCCGGGATCACGGTGAATGCCCTGGCGATCCAGGCGCATGAAATGGGACTGACCGCCTATTTCCACGATGCGCTGATCCGCGGCCCCGGCGCCTTTGTCGAAGTGGCGCACAGCCAGTACGACTTCCCGCCCGCAATTCGCCGCAAGCTGATCCGCGAGTTGACAGAGGCCCTGGCCGGGCTGCCGGCACCGCCGCCGGGTCAGCGATCCTGACGGTTCCCCGGGGGTTTTGCGGTTGACTCGCGCCCCGGGCAGGGCAGAGGCTGGGTCCATGGCGGGGATTTCCGCCGACGGTGGTGTATTGAGGGCCGGTCATGCAAACCCTGAAGATTGCAGCTTTCATTTTCATTCTGTTTTCGACGCTGGTCCTGGGCCAGGCTGGAACGGCCCTGGCCGAGCGGGTCGAGGTGCGGGTCTCGATCTCGCGCCAGATGATGGAGGTCTACCATGAGGGCCGGAAGATATACGAATGGCCGGTCTCGACCGCCAAGCGCCCCAAGGTGACGCCGGCCGGCAGCTGGACGCCGGAGTTTCTGTCGCGCAACCACAAGTCCAGTCGCTACAACAACGCCCCTATGCCCTGGGCCATCTTTTACAGCGGCAATTACGCCATCCACGGCACCGATGCGATAAAGCGCCTGGGCCAGCCGGCCAGCCATGGCTGTGTGCGCCTGCACCCCAGGAACGCCAAGATCCTGTTCAACATGGTCAAGGCCGAAGGGATGCAGAACACGCGGGTCACGGTCTCTTACTGACCGCGTCACCGGCGCTGCGCGGCGGTCTTCGGTCGCTGCGCCCTTCCCCTTTCCTTCCGGCGGCTTTGGCTGTAGGAACCGCGCGTTCCAGCCCCTTTCGCCCAAAGCCCGGAGACCCCGATGCAGGGAAGCGCCAACCTGAACCTGATGATCAAGGCAGCCCGCAAGGCCGCCCGCAGCCTGATCAAGGATTTCCGCGAGGTCGAGAACCTGCAGGTCTCGTCCAAGGGGCCGGGCGATTTCGTCAGTCGCGCCGACCGCGAGGCGGAACGGCTGATCAAGGAGGAATTGCTGGGGGGCCGGCCGACCTATGGCTGGCTGGGCGAGGAAACCGGGGCGACGGATGGCCAGGACCCGACCCGGCGCTGGATCGTCGATCCGCTGGACGGCACCACCAACTTTCTGCACGGCATGCCGCATTGGGCCATCTCGATCGCGCTGGAACACAAGGGCGAGATCGTCTCGGCGGTGGTCTATGACCCGGCCAAGGACGAGATGTTCTGGGCCGAAAAGGGCGCGGGCTGCTGGCTGAACGACAACCGCAGGCTGCGGGTGTCGGCGCGCCGGCAGATGCATGAGGCGGTGTTCGCGACCGGCGTTCCCTTTGGCGCGAAATCCACGCTGCCGGCCACGTTGCAGGATCTGGCGCGGCTGATGCCGCAATGTGCCGGCGTGCGGCGCTGGGGCGCGGCGGCGCTGGACCTGGCCTATGTCGGCGCCGGCCGCTACGAAGGATACTGGGAGCGCGAGCTGAACGCCTGGGACGTGGCGGCGGGGCTGCTGCTGGTGAAAGAGGCGGGCGGGCTGGTCTCGGGCATCCGCGAGGGTCAGGACCCGCTGGAGAGCGGCTCGGTCATCGCCGGGAACGAGGCCCTGTTCGAATCGTTCCGCAAGGTGATCCGCGGCTGATCACCGCCGCTGCCTGCCCTATCTGCCTAGCGGCGGCGCCCGACCCGCGGGATCGAGGTCTTTTGCAGCGGGTATTGCGCTGCCGGGTGCGGCGGGTGGCCTTCGGTCTTTTGCCAGTAGGCGCCTGCCCCGCGCCGGCGCCAGACCGGCAGGGTCAGCAGCCCGCCGGCGACAAAACCGCCGATATGCGCCCAATAGGCCACGCCGCCTTGGTCGCTGGGGGTCGAGAGGCCGGCAAACACCTGCATCCCGAACCAGAGCCCCAGCACCGCCCAGGCGCGAAAGGCGAAGATGCGGAAGAAGACGATGAAGATGACCAGCACATCCACCCGCGCCCTGGGAAACAGCAGCAGGTAGCCCCCCATCACCCCGGCAATGGCCCCGGAGGCACCGACCATCGGCACCGTCGAGGCCGGTTCGGCAATGAATTGCAGCCCGGCGGCGGCAAGCCCCGAGGCAAGATAGAAGACGAGAAAGCCGAGATGGCCCATCTCGCTTTCCATGTTGTCGCCGAAGATCCACAGGAACAGGAGGTTGCCGATGATGTGCATCCAGCCGCCATGCAGGAACATGTGGGTGATCACGGTCTCCAGCCCCTGCCCCGCGCCGACGCGGGCTGGCACCAGCCCCCAGGTATAGACAAAGCGCATCAGTTGCGGCTCTGACAGGGCCAGATTGAAGGCCAGGAAGACCAGCACGTTGATGCCGATCAGCGCCAGGGTGACATAGGGCGTGCGGCCCGAAGGATTATGATCGCGGATCGGAAACATCGTTGCCGACCCTTTCCGATCCCCTGCCCCGGGTCAAGCCGCGACGAAGCCCCCGCCGGGGCGGCGGGGCGGCCTGTCGGCAAGGCGGGCCGACAGGCAGGCGGCCAGGGTCCGCCTAGGGTCAGGACCCATTCCCATTCCCCCGCCAGTTGGTCGGATTTGACCGCTGACAAGGCGCAAGGCCGCAGGAATAGTGGGCCTATTTCAAGGCCTTGCAACGCAGGCAGGGGTCAAATCCGGCCAACCCTTCGGGCGTGGAGAAATCGGGCGCTCACCGGCCTGCGCCCCTTGCCCGGGGGACCCACCCCGCGCTGCGGGTCGCAACCCGTTGATCATCCCGATTTTTCCACGCTGGCGGGGGAATAGGAATGGGTCCTGACCCTAGTCTTCGGAAACCTCGGCCAGCAACCGGGCATTGCCGCCAGAGGCGGTGGTGTCGATGCAGACATGCCGTTCGTGCGAGACATGGGCGCGGTCGGGCAAGGTGCCGATCAGGGGCAGGATAGGCCCGGAACGTCGCGCCAGCGCCTGCGCATGCGGCCGCGCCGCAGCGGCCTCGCCCCACCACAGGACGCCGGAGAACCCCTCCAGCCGCTCCAGCGTTGCGGGATCGAGGTCGGGGGCCTCCAGCGCCAGCCCGCCCAGTCGGCGGACCTCTTCGGCCTGTTCCAGCGCCGCCTCGGCACCGGGGCCAAGGCAAAGCAGCGGCGCGCGGGGCGCGAAATGCAGCCGGTTCGATTCCCCGGTCGGCCCGGGCATTTCCTGCGCGGGCAGCGCCGGCGGCAGGGGTTGTTGCGCCAGTTTGCGCGGCAGGTCCTGGGCCGGGGTGGCAGGGCCGGGCGTGCCCGAGATCGGCGCGGCAGGCCGGGTGAAGCGGTGCAGGTAATCCGGCCCGCCCGCCTTGGGGCCGGTGCCCGAAAGGCCCTCGCCGCCAAAGGGCTGGCTGCCGACCACGGCACCGATCTGGTTGCGGTTGACATAGGCATTGCCGACCCGCAACTGGTCGACCACGTCCTGAACCCGGTCGTCGATCCGGCTGTGCAGACCGAAGGTCAGCCCGTAGCCCGTGGCATTGATCGCCGCGATCACCTGCGGCAACTCGCGCGCCTTGAAGGTGGCGATATGCAGGACCGGGCCAAAGATCTCGCGCTGCAGCGCGGCGATGCCGGAAATCCGGATCACGGCGGGGGCGACGAAATGGCCGTTCGGCGGCGCGGTCAGTTCCTTGAGCAGCCGGCCTTCGGAACGCGCGGTTTCGATATGGGCGCGGATCACCGCCTGGGCCTCGGGGTCGATCACCGGGCCGGTGTCGGTGGTCAGGTCCCAGGGATCGCCGGCCTGGATTTCGTCCATGGCGCCGAACAGCATCTCGGTCACGGTCTCGGCCACGTCTTCCTGCAGGTAGAGGCAGCGCAGGGCCGAACAGCGCTGGCCGGCGGACTGGAAGCTGGAGGCCAGGATGTCGCGCACGGCCTGTTCGGGCAATGCGGTGCTGTCGACCAGCATGGCGTTCAGCCCGCCGGTTTCCGCAATCAGCGGCGCGGTCGGGTCCAGGTGTTCGGCCATCGCCCGCCGGATCTTCAGCGCCGTTTCGGTCGAGCCGGTGAAGACGACGCCGTTGACGCGGGCATCGCTGGTCAGCGCCGCACCCACCGCCCCATCGCCGGGCAGCAATTGCAGCGCGGTGGCCGGAACCCCGGCGCGATGCAGCAGCGAGACCGCCAGCGCCGCAATCAGCGGCGTCTGTTCGGCAGGCTTTGCCAGCACGGCATTGCCGGCGGCCAGCGCCGCGGCGATCTGGCCGGTAAAGATCGCCAGGGGAAAGTTCCAGGGGCTGATGCAGGCGAATGCGCCCCAGGCGGGGGCCGTCAAGGCCGCGGCGCCCGAGGCGTAGTAGCGCAGGAAGTCGACTGCCTCGCGCAGTTCGCCCACCGCATCCGGCAGCGTCTTGCCGGCTTCGCGGGCCAGGATGGCGAAGATCGGGCCAAACTCGGCCTCATACAGATCGGCGGCGCGGTTCAGGATCTCGGCGCGGACATCGGCCGGCGCCTGCCAGGGTTCGGCCAGACGCAGCGCGGTGTCGATGTCGGCGGGGCTGGCGGTCAGCACGCGGCCGGCAATCTCGCCCGTGGCGGGGTTCGTCACGTCAAGGCGCAGGCCGCCGGCGGCACGGCCCGCCAGCAGCGGCCCGGCCTCGAACTGCCTGTCGCGGTGGGGCGACCGGGCGGCCTCGATCGCCGCCAGATCGGCCGCGTCGGTCAGGTCCCAGCCCTGCGAATTGCGCCGGGCCGGAAAGAGCGCCGCAGCGGGGGTGACGGCGGGGCCGGGCGAGGCCGCCAGCCGCTCGACATGGTCCAGCGGGCAGGCCGCGACGCGGGCCGGGGGAACCTCTTCGTTGACGATCTGGTTGACGAAGCTGGAATTGGCGCCGTTCTCCAGCAACCGCCGCACCAGATAGGCCAGGAGATCGCGGTGCGCGCCGACGGGCGCATAGATCCGGCAGCGGGTGCCACGGTCGCCCAGCACGATGTCATGCAGGCGTTCGCCCATGCCGTGCAGCCGCTGAAACTCGAAGGCCCGCGGATCGGTGGCCATATGCAGGATGGCGGCGACAGTATGGGCGTTATGCGTGGCGAATTGCGGGTAGATCCGGTCGGTCATGCCCAAGAGCTTGCGGGCATTGGCGATATAGCTGACGTCGGTGGCCTGCTTGCGGGTAAAGACCGGGAACGAGGCCAGCCCCAGGACCTGCGCCCGTTTCACTTCGGCATCCCAATAGGCGCCCTTGACCAGCCGGACCATGATGCGGCGGTCAAGACGCCCGGCCAGCGCGTAAAGCCAGTCGATGACCGCCCCGGCCCGGCGGCCATATGCCTGCACCACCACGCCGAAACCGTCCCAGCCCTTCAGCGCGGGGTCCGACAGCACCGCCTCGATCACCTCGAGCGACAGGGCCAGCCGGTCGGCCTCTTCGGCGTCGATGTTGAACCCCAGGCCGGCCGCCTTGGCCAGGCCGGCCAGGGCGCGGACACGGGGCACCAGCTCCTCCATCACCCGCTCGCGCTTGGCGACCTCATACCGCGGGTGCAGCGCCGACAGCTTGACCGAGATCCCGGGATTGGCGCGGATATCGCTGCCCGTCGCGGCGGCGGCGATGGCGGTGATCGCCTTGGAATAGGCCAGGTGATAGCGGCGGGCGTCCGATTCGGTGCGCGCCGCCTCGCCCAGCATGTCGTAGCTGTAGGTATAGCCGCGCGCCTCAAGCTCGCGCGCCCGATCCATCGCCTTTTCGATATTTTCCCCCAGCACGAACTGGCGGCCCATTTCCTTCATCGCCCGCGTCACGGCGGTGCGGATCACCGGCTCTCCCAGCCGCTTGACCGCCGCCCGCAGGTGCCCTGCGATCCCCGGTTCGCGCTCTTCCAGCACCTTGCCGGTCAGCATCAAGGCCCAGGTCGAGGCATTGACCAGGCTGGACGCCGAATGCCCGAGGTGCCGACCCCAGTCCGAAGGCGCGATCTTGTCCTCGATCAGCGCATCCATCGTCTCGGCATCCGGCACCCGGAGCAGCGCCTCGGCCAGGCACATCAGGGCGATGCCTTCGTCGGTGGACAGGCCATACTCGGCCAGAAAGACCTCCATCAGGCCGGGCTTGCTGGCCCGCCGGATCCGCGTCACCAGATCGGCCCCCGCCGCGGTGATAGCTGCCCGGTCCGCCGGAGCCAGGTCCGCCTCGGCGATCAGCTGCCGCAAGAGCGCGGTCTCGTCGCGCAGGGCGCCCCTGGTGATGATGGCGATCGCTTCGGTTGTATCTGTCATCTGGCGCTCCTGCGTTTCGGGCAGGATACACCCGATTTATCGGGCTGTTTTCCCGATTGCATCGTGGTATGCAGGCGAAAGGCTCGAAAGATTGGGGGGATTCATGCCAAATGATTGGCCGGAAATCGACCGCTTTGACCGCGCCATCCTGAACGTCCTGGCCAGCGAGGGCCGGATCAGCGCAGTCGAACTGGCGCGACGGATCGGGTTGTCGAAAAGCCCGACGCAAGCCCGCATGAAACGGCTGGAAGAAACCGGAATAATCGCCGGCTATCGCGCCATCCTGGACCCGGTAAAGATGGGTCAGGCGCATGTCGCCTTTGTCGAGGTCCGGCTGTCAGACACCCGCGAGGCGGCGCTGCAATCCTTCAACCGCGCGGTTCGGGCCGTGGCCGAGGTAGAGGAATGCCACATGATCGCCAGCCGCTTCGACTATCTGCTGAAGGTCCGCACCAGCGACATCGGCGATTACCGCCGGGTGCTGGCCGAACGGATCAGCGCCCTGCCCCATGTCGCCCAGACCTCGACCTATGTGGCGATGGAAGCGGTCAAGGACAACGGCTGACCATTTCCCCCTGACGCATTGGCGAATTCTTAAGGGGTTCGCCCGCATCGTGCCGCCTGTCCACGTAACGAGGCACGACATGCTGCGAACCCTGCCAATCAAGACATATCTCCGCATTGCCAGCATCCTTGCGATCAGCGCCATTCTGGGCGTCGCCGGAATGGGAGCATTCAGCATGTGGCGCGGATCGACCGGGCTGGCGGCCCAGGCCGATGCGAACGTGGCAATGCACCATTCCATGCAGATCGACATGCGGCATGACGCGATTTCTGCCGGCGTCGCCAGCAGCCTGCTGTTCGCCGAACGCGAAGAACGCGCCCAGCTTGCCGACGCGGTCCAGGACCTGCGCGACGACACGGCCGGGATGCTGGCCGCCTTTGACGATCTGTCGCAAACGGCGATGCCCGAAACCATGCACGCCCATGTCGAAGCGTTGGAGGAGGAAATCCGGGTCTATATCAAGGTGGCCAACAGCATTGCCGATCGGGTTTCCACCGATCTGCCGGCCGCCTTTGCGCTGCTGCCGGACTATTACGCCGCCTTCGATAGGCTCGAGTCCCTGTTGGACGAATCGGCCACCGAAATCGAGAGCTACGCCAAGGCCGGCGCCAGGGATCTGGAAGAGTTGCTTCAGCTGCTGATGATGGTCATGCTGGGTTTGTCGGTCGCGGGAGTCGCCCTGGTCGGTCTGGGCAACCTGCGCGTCTCGGCCAGCATCATGAAGCCGGTCGAACGGCTGCGCGAGGCACTGGGTCAGGTGGCGGGGGGCGATTTCACCGTCCGGATCGGCGAGATCACCCGCAATGACGATATCGGCGCCATTGCCCGCGACATCGACAAGCTGACCGAAACCATCGGCAGCTCGATGGCGCGGCAGCAGACCTTGCAAGAGGAAAGCCAGGCGGTGATCGCCGCGCTGAACCAGGGGCTGAACGCGCTGGCCGCCGGCGACCTGACGCAGCGCATCACCTGCGATTTCGGTGCCGGATACGAACAGCTGCGGGCCGATTTCAACCAGACCGTCGGGCAACTGGGCGCATTGATCAACGAGGTCGTAAGCACCACGGGCGGCATCCACAAGCTGAGCGGCGACCTGGACCAGGCATCGGAAAACCTGTCCTCGCGCACCGTGGCGCAGGCCGCAACGCTCGAGGAAACCGCAGCCGCGCTGGAAGAGCTGACGGGCAGCGTCCGCGAGGCCGCCGAAATGGCAGGCAAGGTGGAAAATGCCATGGTCGCGACCCAGGGCGAGGTCGAGGAAAGCGGCCGCATCGTCACCGGCGCGGTCGAGGCGATGGGGGAAATCGAAACCTCGGCCGGCCATATCACCCAGATCATCGGCGTGATCGACGACATTGCCTTCCAGACCAACCTTCTGGCGCTGAATGCCGGGGTCGAGGCGGCGCGGGCCGGCGAGGCGGGCAAGGGCTTTGCCGTCGTCGCGTCCGAAGTGCGCGCGCTGGCACAAAGGTCAAGCCAGGCTGCAAAGGAAATCAAGGAGTTGATCGGCAGCAGCACCGACCACATCCGCCGCGGCGTGGATCAGGTGAACATGACCGGAACCGCCCTGGCCGCCGTGGTCGCCCGCGTCGGGGAAATGGCGACGCTGGTCAAGTCCATCGCCGGCGCCGCGATCGAACAGTCGCGCGGCCTGTCCGAGATCAACGTCGGCGTGGCGCAACTGGATCAGGTCACCCAGCAGAACGCGGCCATGGCGGAACAGGCCGGCATGGCAACCCAGGACCTGAACCTGCGGGCCGACGGGCTTGCCCGGCTGGTGGCGCGGTTCCGGCTGGCGGCGGAGGCCGGGCTGAGCGGGATCGAGATCGAGGCCGATCGCTTTGCCGCATGACCGGCGCTGCGCCCGCGCCGGCACGGTCCGGCGCCGGGCCGCGGTGGGCCCTATGTCGCTGATACCCGCAGTGCCAGGAGCATCATGACGGACAGCGCCATGGCGACGCCCACGGGAACATGACCGCGCGACCGCAGGCTTTGCCAGGCAGGTTTGCGTGCCTCGGGCAGGGCCTGCGCCGCCCGCGCCGCCAGCGTGACCAAGAGCAAGGCCGCAGCGAACAGACGCAGATACAGCACCAGGTCGCCTGACGGCACGAACAGCAGGATCACCGGCATCATCTTGACATCGCCGCCACCGAACAGGCCCAGCGCGAACAGGGCAAAGCCCAATGCGAATGCGATCGCCGCAACCAGCAGCCGGTCCGTCAGTTCCGGCCAGGTCAGGACGAACGGCGCCGCGATCAGGAACAGGCCCAGCGCCAGCAGCACATGCAGATTTGCAATACGCAGATGTCGCAGGTCGCTGACCGCCGCAATCACAAGGATCGGCACCAGCGCCAGCAGGTGCAGATCCGCGGCCGTCATCAACTGGTTCCGGTGGGTCGCAGCGGCACCACGGCCTGCGGCGGCGCCGCCATCAGCCGGTAGATCAACTCGCTCAGGCTGGCGCTGCGGGTCTTGGCGTAAAGGTTGCTCAGATGCGACCGCAAGGTGGATTCGCGGATCCGCAGTTCTTCCTTGACCTGATCCACGCTCATGCCGCGGCTCAGCATCAGGCAGACCCGATATTCGGCCCTGCTGAGCCGCGCGGGATTTTCGTCCGACAGGATCGGCGTCGAGATGCGCTCGGGGGCGCTGCGGCTGTGCTTCAGGAGCGCCTCGGTAAACAGCCCCTGCGCCCGCTTTTGCCAGGTGCGCGCCAGCACGGGCGCAAGGCTGTTCAGGATCAGCTGCTGAAAGTTGCGCAGGCGATAGGGGAAATGCAGCTCAAGCGTGTCGATGAACCGCGCGTTGCTCTCCAAGGGGATGATCACCATCTCGCGCAGCTGCCTGGCGGAGTGAAAATCCACCAGATCGGGCGAGGGGTCGTCCTCGCTCATCGTCCTGCTCCACAGGCTGCCGGGGTGGGCCGCATCGAAATAGGGGCCCATCAGCGACCGGGTAAAGCCATGCTCCATCCGACAGCCACGCCCCAGTGTCGAGCCGCGATCCCACAGGATGATCCGGCCGGCGCCGCCCCCGCGCGGATATCGGACCAAGGCAGCAATCTCTGCCTCGACACCGGTCGCTATCATCTGGAGGCTGGAAACCAGCGGATCACGCCCATGCAGGCATTCGCACCACTGCGCTACGGCACCGATCATGCTTGCCTCGGCCACCCGAACCCCTTCGGGCCCGGCCTGCTCTGCGCGCGCATCCATTTTCATCACGTCCCTTCAAAGAAATACAAGAATTCAAAACACCAATAAAGGATGAAGAAACGGCAGAAATCGTCAAAGGATTTCGCTGAACGGCCTGTCGGCGCGCGTTTTTGCAATTAACGGTTGTGCCACAGATTGGTCAAATTCATTAATATGGCAGAACTTCTGTTTTCGTTTCCTTTACGGACAAGCCGGCCCGAATCGAACGCCGAATCGGACTCGGGGTCAGAACTGCCGCATGTAGCGGATCACGACCGGGCCGATCGTCATCAGCACCAGCGCCGGAAGCATCAGCGACGCCATCACCCCCGACATCTTGACCGGCAGCTTGTTGGCCATTTCCTGCGCCCGCAGTTCACGGGTCTGACGCAGCTCTTCGGCATAGGTGGTCAGGGCCTGCGACATGCTGGTGCCGAACTGCATGGACTGCTGCGCGACATTGGCGAAGGAGCGCACGGTTTCCAGCCCCACGCGGTCGGCCATGTCGCGCATCGCCGCGTCGCGGGCGCGCCCCGCCTGCACCTGATGCTGCACCGTCAGGAATTCATGCGCGATATCGGGTGACGGCCGCTTCAGCTCGTTGCCGACCCGGGTCATCGCGGCATCGAACCCAAGACCGGCCTCGATCGAGATCTGCATCAGATCCAGCGCGTTGGGAAAGCTCTCCTCGATCCGTCGCTGCCGGGCCGCCACCTTGTCGGACAGCCATTTCGACGGGACGAAATAGCCGATGGCCAGGAGGCCGGACAGGAACTGATAGATCGTCAGGCTGCGCATCCCCGACAACCGTTGCGCCAGGCCGGCCGGCAGGGGCGGGTCGGGCAGCCGCGACAGCCAGACCAGGGTCAGGAACAAGGCCGGCAAGCCCAGCGCCAGGCCGATGCGGGTGAATGTGTAGATCTGCACCGCATTCGGGCTGGTGGCCCCCGCCTGCGCCAGCTTGCGTTGCAGCGCGGTGAACTTGGACTTTTCGCCGGGCACGAAGGCCTTCATCAGCGCCCCCGGCCCCTTGTCGGCGGCGACCAGCAGGATGCGGTCCTGCCGGTCCTGGCGCCGCGACCCCGAGATTGCCGCCAGCCGCACCAAGGCCGGGTCCGGCTTGCGCAGCGTGACATAGATGCCCCAGATCAGCAGCATCACGCCCAGCCCCAAGCCGATCATCAGCAGGGCCTCGATCTCGATGCCAAGGCGTTGGGCTAGAATCTGGAGATAGGCGATCATGGTGGCCTCCGGCCCAGGGGCAGACGGGTTCAGACGTGGAAGTTGACCAGCTTTGTCAGGATCAACGCATTCAGGACGGTCAGGATCACCACCGTCGCAGCCATGGGGATGAACAGCGGATCATCCATCACGCCGCCGTAGTAATTCGGCGACGAGATCGAGGTGAAGACGAACATGAAGATCGGCACCACCGACAGGAAGGCGGCCGAGGCGCGGCCTTCGGCCGAGATTGCCTTGACCTTGCGGCGCAGCATGATGCGGCCGCGGATCACCCTGGCCAACAGTTCGATGACGCGGCTGAGGTCGCTGCCGGTGCCGTGCTGGATGCCGATCGAGGCCGAAAGATAGTGAATGTCCTCGATATCCACCCGTTCGGCGAAATCCTGGAAGGCTTCGGGCAGGTCGTCACCGTAGCTTACCTGATCGTAGATGATGCCGAATTCGCTGCCGATCGGGTCCGGCATCTCACTGGCGACGGCGCCGATAGAGGTGTTCAGCGGGTGGCCCACCCGCAGGCCACGCGCCATCAGTTCCAGCGCGTCGGGCAATTGCGCGATCAGCGCCTTGGTCTGGCGGTCGACGCGGATGCGCAGCGCGATGACGGGCAGTGCGATGCCGATCACAACCGCCAGCGGCGCACCAATGGTCAGCGGCAGGGGCGAAAGCACCAGAACCCCCAGCGCGCCCAGCACCAGCGCTAGGCAGATCGCCATGAACTGGCCCGGACGAAGCGGCAGGCCCGACCGCCGCAACAGCTTGGACAGGGCGACCAGCAGTTGCAGTTGCCCCGCGCGTTCAAGGTCGGTCGGCGGCTTCAGCAGCGCCAGCCGCTCCTCGACGCTGCGGCCTTCGCGGATCATCCGCATCCGGCGAGAGCGGACCTCTCCCATCGTCTCGTTGCGATTGAACAGCGAGGCCAGCGCCGAGATGGCTAGCAGAACCCCCAGGCCGACACCGCAGAAGATGAAGAAGGTCAGGTTCTGTTCGGACAGGAATTCTTCCACGGCTCAGTTCCTTCTGACCATGAAATCGGCCGGGTCGATGACGATGCCGGCCGCGGCCAGCGCCTCGGAACAATGCGGGCGGATGCCGGTGGGGACGAATTCGCCCAGCACCGCGCCGTCATCGCCGCGGCCCAGCCTGCGAAAGACGAAGATATCCTGCATGGTGATGACGGAACCTTCCGTCCCGGTGATCTCGGAAATCGACAGCAGGCGCCGACGGCCATCGGAAAGGCGGGCGACCTGCAGCACGATGTTGACGCCCGAGGCGATCTGGCCGCGGATCGCCGACAGCGGCAGGTCCAGGCCGATCATCGTCACCATCTGTTCGATCCGGCTCAGCGCGTCGCGGGCGGAATTGGCGTGGACCGTGGTCATCGAGCCGTCGTGGCCGGTGTTCATCGCCTGCAACATGTCAAAGGCTTCGGGGCCCCGCACCTCGCCCACGATGATGCGGTCGGGCCGCATCCGCAGCGCGTTGCGCACCAGGTCGCGCTGCAGCACCGCGCCCTGCCCGTTCGGGTTCGGCGGCCGGGTTTCCAGCCGCACGACATGGGCCTGCTGCAATTGCAGTTCGGCGGCGTCCTCGATGGTGACGACGCGGGTGCGGGCATCGATGGCCGAGGATATCGCGTTCAGCAACGTGGTCTTGCCCGAGCCGGTCCCGCCCGAAATCAGGATGTTCATCCGCGCGGCAACCAGCGCCCGCAGGAACCGCATGGCCGGTTCGGTCAGCGTGCCGATTTCCACCAGCCGCTCCAGCGTCAGCGGATTGCGGCTGAACTTGCGGATCGAGAGGCTGGGCCCGTCGATGGCGCAGGGACGGATGATGGCGTTGACGCGGCTGCCGTCTTCGAGGCGGGCGTCGACCCAGGGGTTCGATTCATCGACCCGCCGGCCCACGCGCGACACGATCTTTTCGATGATCCTCAGCAGGTGGCGTTCGTCGCGGAACCTGGCCCTGGCCAGTTCCAGCATGCCGTTGCGTTCGACATAGACGCTGCGCGGGCCGTTCACCAGGATGTCGTTCACCGTCGGGTCGGCCATCAGCGGTTCCAGCGGACCCAGGCCCATGACCTCGTCGATCAACTCGCCGACCAGCTTGCGGAATTCTTCGGCACGCAGGGGGGTGTTCAGGGTCTTCAGCTCATCATTGACCAGGGCGGCCACTTCGCGGCGCAGTTCCTCGGGGTCGACCTTGTCGATTGCCGCGAGGTTCAGACGCTCGAGCAGCACCTCGTGCAGGCGGCTTTTCAATTCCAGCGCCTGTTGAAGTTCCTGGTCCTCCTCGACCAGGACCACCGGCGGCGGCATGACCGGTTCGGGCCGGGTGAACGGCAGAACCTTTTCGGCCTTTGGGGCGCGACGCCCGAAATCCGTGAAATCCTTGAACATGGCCTACTTCCCCCGACGTTCGGCTTTGTTGGTTTTCTGGACCGCCTGCAGAGCGGCCCGTTTCAGCACATCGGCCGTGATCCGGCCTATTTCCTTGTTCAGCGGGCAGCCGCCCGCCGTCTGCGACAATGGCTTGCCCCGGTCCATCGCCTCTTCGGCGTGCTTGCCGTCAGGCGGCAGCCAATGGGTGAACTGCGTCTCGAGCGCGCGCTCGGCCTCGGCGTGGCGCTTGGACCGCATCAGGGGCTTTTTCTCTTGCCCCACAATGACTTCGATCCGCATCGCCGGGTTCTGGTCCTTGAAGAAGTCGATCAACCGGCGGGTCTGCTGCACGAACGGCACCGACGTGCCGCTGACCAGGATCAGGTCGCTGGCCGCTTCCAGCACCGGGGTCAGCCAGTCGACCATGACCTGCGGCAGGTCGATCACCACATGGTCATAGCTCTGGCGCAGCCGGGCGATCAGCGCGCGCATCTGGTCGGGGTGCAGCGCGGTCAGCGGCATGAACCCGTCGGGCGCAGCCAGGACATCCAGCCCGGATGGCGTGGTCTCGACCGATTGTTCGACAAAGTTCTTGTCCGGCGTGATCCGGTCGCGGGCCATCTGGTAGAACGCCTCGTTCGGCGGCAAGTCGAGGAAACCCGCGACCGCGCCGAATTGCAGGTCCAGGTCGACCAGCACCACCTTGCGCGTCTCGGACTTGCCAAAGCGGCGTTTCTGCCCGCGCAGGTGGTCTGCCAGGTTCACCGCCAGCGTGGTCGCGCCGATACCGCCGCGCGCCTTGGAAATGGCGATGACCTGCCCCTCGCGGTTCTCGTTGACGCTGAGCGTCAGGCGGCGCGGCATGGCCAGGCGGCTGACGATGTAGCTCAACTCGGTTTCCTCGACCGTGTCGGGAACCACCTCGGACACGCCGGCGCGCATCAGGCTGTGCGCGGTGCCCAGAGATACGGAACTGTCCGACACCGCCAGCAGCCGCGCCGAGCCGCCGCTCTGCACCAGGTTCTTCAGCGCCTCCATCTCTGCGCCGTCGTCGGGCATGGTGTGAAAGATGATCAACTCGGAATCCCGGGCCATTTCCCAGGCCTTGCCGTTCATCTTGGCCAGGGTGCCGTTGCAGCGGGTCAGCGCATAGCCCGGCTGCTGTTCCAGAACTGCGCCGATCCGGTTGGACAGGGCTTCGTCTTCCGAGATCAGGACAATGGATTTGGCGCTGTTCGTCATCTTTGTTCTTCCTGTCTCCGGCCCATCAGCCGGCCTCTCCCTGTGCCAGATCCTCTGCGGGCAGGGAGACACTGTTGCTGGGCAGCACGACGTCTGCCCCGATTTCCGGACCGCCCGGCGTCGCCCCCGCCACCCGGGCCAGCGCGCCAAGCGGCGTGACGAACTGGAAGGTCACGTCTTCAAGCTCGGTGGTGACCACGGGCACATAGGGCCCGCCCAGGAACGACAGCCGCGCATCATAGGCATAGGTGAAGCGCAGGTTCTGGATCGTGGCACCGGGCGGCAGCGTCGTCTCGACACGCGCCCAGATTTCGGCCGCCGTCGGGTTTGCCGCATTGCCAAGGCAGGTGACCGTGCCCGGGCTCTGGCAGATCGCGCCGCCCGCGCTGCACCCCGTGCCATAGTCGATGTCGGCCGGCGCCGCGGCATCGCGCAGCATGGTTTCCGGCACGCCGGGACAGGCCGGGGGGCGCACCGTGGCGATCCAGGCCGCGAGATGCATGGCGCGTTCCGAGGTGACCACATGATAGGCCAGGCGACCAAAGTCGATCAGGCCGAAGAAGATCAGCAGGAACAGGCTGATGACCATGGAAAACTCGACCAGGGTGCTGCCATCCTCGTCCCCGGCAAGCTGGGCGGCGTGGGCGCGCAGGGCGATATGCGGACGCCCGATCATGATCCGTAGACCCGGCTCTGGTCGGAAACGGTGGTGCTGAAGCCGGTCAGCGAGCCGTCGACCAGGGTGAACAGCCCGGCGAAGGGAAAGGTTACCGTGATGTCGGCGCTGACCGTGACCACGGGCGCGGCTTCGGACCGGTAATCGCCGGGGTTGCAGGCCAGAACCGGGGTCACGCCGTCGACGGTGATCCCGTCGGGCAACAGCACCCCGCCCGAGGACGAGGTCCGCACCATCGTGGCCAGAAGATCGGAGTAGGCGGCAACGTCGACCCCGGTATCGCAGGCGTCGCGCGGGGTCACCCGGGCCAGGAAGCGGGTGGCGTCTCGCACGCCCGAGACCACGGTCTGATAGGACCACATCATCCGCCCACCCTCGATGATCACCCCGAACAGGACCAGCATCAGGGGCAGCACGATGGCGAATTCCACCAGTTGCGCGCCGCGGGTGTCGGCGGCGAAACGGCGAAGGGAAAGGGGGCGCATCCGGGCCATGGCGTCACCGATACAGCTGCACGACATCGCGGAAGATCCCGCCGGTGCCGCCGGCGCCCGTGCCGGTCTCGCTGGCCGAGCCGATGATCTCGCCGTAGATGTCCAGCCGGTTCGCCGCGCCGCCGTTCTGCACCGGCTCGGTCAGGAAAATCTTGAAGAACTCGGCGACCGGGACATTGCTGGCCGCGCCGCGGATCGAATTGGCGGCGCAGTCGATGGCGGCCACCGTGATCACCCGACGGTCCGGCCCGGCCGGCGGGCTGTTCGAACAGATCGGCCGCCCGGTCTCGGCCTTGCCGGTCAGGATCGCGCCCGAGGTGGCGATTTCGGCCAGGTAATACTGATAGCGGGTCAGCGCGGCGGGATGCGGATCGGTGCCGTTGTAATTGCTTGTCACATAGGTGCTGCGGCCGTTCGACCAGATGCCATTGCCAAAGCGCGTGCAGCTGCCATTGCCAAAGCAATCGTCGCGCGGCATGCCGACCGTATCGGGCGAGGGGTTCGAATTGTTGCCGATGCAGCTGCCGCCGCCGCGCGGGACGATGCCCTTGATCACATTCGGCGCCGGCGCATAATCCGGGTTGTTGCGCTTGCCGTTCATGATCGAATTGTAGATGTCGAAGCGCACATTGAAGATGGCGTTTTCCAGCCCCACCTTCTGCCCCGGCTCCATGTCGACGCCGCGCTGGTTGAAGCACTGCGTCAGATGGTCGGCCGCCCCCAGGAGACAGGCCATCTGCTGCGCGCCATTCAGCCCGGCGCAGGGGCCGTCCTCGTCTACCTTGACCTTGTCGGGGTCGAGAAAGCCGAAATCGCCCGGCCCCCAGGCCGCACCGTTGCCGCCCGACCGCAACAGGATCATCTCGCCGATATGGTCATCGGCATGATACCCGGCCGAGGGCAGGCAGAACATCATCGGCGTGACATCGCAGGCATAGCTGGACAGGCCGGCAACAGCCGTGGCGCCCAGGGTGAAATCGCGGTTCGCGCGGCCGGTCAGCGCGGCAAAGGCGGCGCCAAAGGTGCTTTCCACCGTCGTCGGCGTAACCGAGACGCGGACGAAGATCGCGTCGGCCGGGTCGACGGTGACATCAGTCATCGCCGTGGCGTCGCTGGCCGGCAGCGAGGCAAAGAAGGTCAGGGTATAGTTGCCTGACAGCACGCGCTCGGTATTGCCAAAGCTCTGCTGGTCGACGATCAGCGCGGCGGCGCTGGTGGCGCGGGTGATGGCGTCCGCATTGCCGTCCAGTTCACCCGCGGCGGCCAGCGCCACGCTGTCGGCAAAGCTCTGCAGTTCCGACCGGGTGATCGAGGCGCGGCCCAGATCGAAGGACAGCGCGACAATGCCCAGGATCACCCCCAGCGCAACCGCCCAGAACACCAGGATGGTGCCTTGCTGGTCGCGGATCAGGCGGGAAAGGAGGGGAGGCCGCTTGTGCATGGCGCGCCCCCGACCCTAGCGCAGCTCGTCTTCGGTGGCCTCGGTGCCACGGCGCACGGTCACGGTACGCACCGTCACCGCCTCGGGCGCGACCGCCTCGGTCGGTTCGGGTTCGCGCAGCACGTCGCGCAGGCTGATCGATTCCAGCACGGTGTCGGAATCGTCGTCCAGCGTGCGCAGGGTCAGGCTCAGCGTGCCGGCCTTTTGCGCCAGGGCCAGCTTCTGGCTGTCCTCGGCCGTCACTTCCAGCGTGACGGTGCGGGCAATGGCCGGCGCCTCGGTCGTCTCGCTGGACTGCTGGTCCACGCCGATGACGCGGACCTTCTGGATGATGGTCACGGTCTTGAGGTCTTCGCCCTTGCCCTGGGTCAGCAGCACGTCGACCCGGTCCCCCGGCGTCACGAAACCGCCGACGCTGGTTTCCGCCGCGACCTTGATGGCGATGGCGCGCAGGTTCGGCCCCAGCGACTGGACGATGGTCACCTTTTCACCATAGCCGGAAATCTTTGACGCCAGCAGGATTTCGCCCCGCGCGATGGCCATCTTGGCCCGGCGCGGTTCACCGCCGGCGGTGGGCAGAACGCCGGTCAGGTCGGTATAGCTGCCCGGCGGCAGCGCCGCCTTGGGCCAGCTTTGCGTCTGCAACTTTATCGAATCGACAACCTGCCCGAAGGCGATGTCCTGTGCGGCGATGACGACCTGCACCAGATCGTTGTTGCAGGTCGCGGCCTCGACCATGGCATACTTCTTTTCCATGTAATCGCGCGCCACCCAGGCCGATCCGCCGGCAACCGCAAGGCCCGCAAAAAGGGTCAGGAGAGAGGCGATACGCATGAGAGGCTCCGTGGAATTGGCTTTGCGCTCAAGGCTAAGGCGTCAAGGGGGACGGCCCCGCAGATTCAATTGCAGGCGCCGCCGGAGATACAGTCTGCGGCACGGTCAAACTTGTCGTCTGTGGCTCCGGCGAGTTGGGTCAATGCAGAAGTTCCGACAGTGATCGCAACAGTGAGCGCCAAGGCATATTCGACAAGTGTTGCGCCAACAACATCAGTCCATAGGCAAGTCGGAGAATTAACAGGAACACGCACTTCTGAACTCCAGTCAAAGGGTCTTTGGCCGACTGCCAATGAAATTGGTCGCCTGCCTTTTAGCAGGCGACCGGGCAACTTACGGAGTGGCCTGCAACACAGTGGTCGCACCGCCGACTTCGTTGCTGACCTCGGTGCTGAGCAACGAAAGAGCAGCCGTACCGACGCCGACGGCAACGGTCAGCGCGATGGCGTATTCGACCAGGGTCACGCCTTTTTCGTCCTTGCCGAGACGCGAGAAGAGTTTGAAGAATTTCGTTATGTCACACTCCGTTATGATTTGCGGCCGCAGCGGCCAGATCTGGCACCTCCTCCCGGCAGGTAATGTGGCGCCATTGTGATCAGCCTAGCGGGCAGCACCCGCCCGGCGCATCCGCACAAACGGGGATATTTGCCCGCAAGGGTTGCAAGGTTGGCAGAAGGCTGGCGGGATTATGGCGGAAACAGGGCAATCCGCGCGCCCCGGGTCCCCGCCAGAGAATCGCCCCGCCCCGCAGGCAGGGGCGATGGTGCCCGCGGCCGGACTTGAACCGGCACGGCCTTGCGGCCTAGGGATTTTAAGTCCCCTGTGTCTACCATTTCACCACGCGGGCAGGCGGCGCAAAGATATCCGGCCGCGCGGCAAGGTAAAGAGCGGGTCTATCCGGCGGCAGAACCGGGCGCGGCCAGCAGGCGGCTGACCAGTTCGAACGAATTGCGGACCTGCAGCTTGCGGATCATGTTGGCACGATGCACCTCGACCGTGCGGGGCGAACAGCCCAGCGCCTGCGCGATTTCCTTTGAGGTGAAGCCGTTGACCAGATAGCGGGCCACGCGCCGTTCCGTGGGCGTCAGGGCGCCCGCGGCCCCGCCCTCGGTTTCAAGCGGGCGATAGGTCCAGACCGCCAGCTTTTGCGGATCGTCGCGGTCGAGCGCGGTGCCGCGGCCTTCCATCCAGATCGCCTGCCCGTCCTTGCGGCGCATGAACCTTTCGTCGCGGTAGACCTCGGCCTGCCGCATGGCCCTGCGGGCGCGTTCGCCGATGACCTCGTAATCGGTCTGGCCGGGATAGAGGATGCGAATCGACTGCCCCTCCAGTTCGCGCGGCAGAAAGCCGAAGACGGTTTCGACCCGCGCGCTGGCCCGCAGGATCACCCGGTTGGCCAGGACCAGCGTGGCATCGGGGGCGTGAAGAAAGGCAAGGCGGTCAAAGTCGGCGGGCATGGCAGGGTCTACGTAGGGTTCTACGTATTCTTACGGATGGAAGCCGCCTGCGCAATCTTTCAGGATTGCGGCTGTCCAAGGGTCCGGGCCGGCAAGGCCGGAAGGGGAGAGCCAGATGAACAAGGTATATCCCAGCGCCACGGCGGCGCTGGCGGGGGTTCTGCAGGATGGGATGCTGATCGCGGCGGGCGGATTTGGCCTCTGCGGCATTCCGGAGCTGCTGATCGCGGCGGTCCGCGATGCGGGGGTCAAGGGGCTGACGGTGGCCTCGAACAACGCCGGGGTCGACGGATTCGGGCTGGGGCAACTGCTGGAAACGCGGCAGGTGAAGAAGATGATCTCGTCCTATGTGGGCGAGAATGCCGAATTCATGCGCCAGTATCTGTCGGGCGAGCTGGAGCTGGAGTTCAACCCGCAGGGCACGCTGGCGGAACGGATGCGGGCCGGCGGCGCGGGCATCCCCGGCTTTTACACCGCGACCGGTGTCGGCACGGTGATCGCCGAGGGCAAGGAACACCACGATTTCGACGGCAGAACCTATATCCTGGAACGCGGCATCGTCGCCGACCTGGCCATCGTCAAGGCCTGGAAGGCCGATCCCAGCGGCAACCTGGTCTTCCGCAAGACCGCCCGCAACTTCAACGTGCCGGCGGCAACCTGCGGCCGCCTCTGCGTGGCCGAGGTCGAAGAGATCGTGCCGCTGGGCAGTCTGGACCCCGACGCGATCCACCTGCCCGGCATCTATGTCCACCGCCTCGTGCAGGGCGACCACGAGAAACGTATCGAACAGCGCACGACGCGCAAGCGGGAGGCCGTGTAATGGCGTGGGATCGCAACCAGATGGCGGCACGGGCCGCCCGCGAGCTGCAGGACGGCACCTATGTGAACCTGGGCATCGGCATTCCCACGCTGGTGTCGAACTATATCCCCGACGGGATCAGCGTCACGCTGCAATCGGAAAACGGCATGCTGGGCATGGGCCCCTTCCCCTATGAGGGCGAAGAGGACGCCGACCTGATCAACGCCGGCAAGCAGACGATCACCGAACTGCCGCAGACGGCCTATTTCGACTCTGCCCAGTCCTTTGCGATGATCCGCGGCGGCAAGATCGCCATGGCCATCCTTGGCGCGAGGGAGGTGGCAGAGAACGGCGATCTGGCGAACTGGATGATCCCCGGCAAGCTGGTCAAGGGCATGGGCGGCGCGATGGATCTGGTGGCCGGCGTGGGCCGGGTCGTCGTGGTGATGGACCACACCTCGAAACACGGCGAGTCGAAGGTGCTGAAAGCCTGCACCCTGCCGTTGACCGGCAAGGCGGTGGTCGACCGGATCATCACCAATCTGGGTGTTCTCGATGTCGTGCCCGGCGGGTTGAAGATTATCGAAACCGCCGAAGGCGTGACAGAGGCAGAGCTGCGCGCCGCGACCGAGGCGACGATCGTTGGCTGATCACGCTGTCATCCGCGAACACGGCCCCACGCGGGGCCGGTTCGTCATCCGCAAGGATGGCGAAGAGGCGGAACTGACCTATTCCGTCACTTCGCCGCAACTGATCATCGCCGACCACACCGGCGTTCCCGACAGTTTCCGCGGCACCGGCGCCGGGGTCGCCCTGGTTCAGGCCCTGGTCGCCGCCGCCCGGGCCGATGGCTTCAAGGTCGTGCCCCTCTGCCCGTTTGTGAACGCCCAGCGTCGCAAGCATCCGGAATGGGCCGACGTCTTCCAGGTCTGATCCGGTGCGGGGAAGCCACCCCCAGGCGGCAGACCGCGGGTCCGGGCCGGAACGGGCCTAGCCGCCCGCCGCCAGCACCCGAAAGACGCAAGGATCGCTGACCAGGTCCGGCGGTGTCAGGCACAGGCCTTGGGCCACCTGAAAGGCCGCCAGCACCTTGGGCACATAGTCGCGGGTCTCGGCATAGGGCGGCACGCCCTGATTGGCCTTTACCGCGCCCTCGCCCGCATTATAGGCGGCCAGCACCATCAGCGGATCGTGGTCGAATTCCTTCATCAACCAGTCGAGATAGGCGACGCCGCCCTTGATGTTCTGCTCCGGGTCCTTGCTGTCCGTCACGCCGAACCGCTCGGCCGTGGCCGGGATCAGCTGCATCAGGCCCACCGCCCCTGCGGTGCTGATGGCGTCCTTGCGCCCCGCGCTTTCGATGCCCATCACCGCCAAGACCAGCGCGGGAGAGACATCGGTGCCCACCGTGGCGCCCAGGATATCCTTGCCATAGACCTCGGCGATGGTCTGCATCGATTGCAGGCGCGGCGCGGCCACCTGCGCCCCGGCGGGGCCCTGCGACAGCGCCGCCATGGCCGCCGGGAAGCGCCCGGACTTTTGGCCCAGCCCCGGCGGGATCAGATCCCAGAACCAGGCATATTTCGATTTCGGCGCCACCGGGGCGTCGCCGGGGGGGGCCGGCGCCTCGGCCGGGTCTTCGGACCGCAGCGCCGGATCTTTCCATGCCGTTGCCGCCAGACGGCGCGCCTGTTCCACCGGGTCGATCTGCACGGTGATCCGCTTGCCCGCGGTGCCGCCGACCTTGATGCGGCGAAAGGTGAAATCCTCCTGGGCAGCTGCCCGCGGAACCGGGGCTGCAATGCAGAGAACCACCAGAATGGCGCCTGTCAGAATCCGCATCCGCGGTTTGCCTGCTCTGTTCTTCTTGTTGCCGACAGCGTCTCAGAGAATTCGGCCAAGGCAAAGCGAAATAGCGCCAGATCATGGCATTTTTGCCAGAATCGGCGCGAAAACCACGCCCTGCCCTCCACCGGGAGAGAAGTTGGTTAAATTAAAAAATGTTTAATAACAGTGCCTTGACCGGAAACTCTCGCATTTTGGCCTTTGGCCCGAAATGGCCCTGTTTCGCCCAAAGTGCCGCCACCTTTGCCCGGCTATATGAAGCCATCCCGAACGGGGCGGCACGGAACAGAGGCCTGCCGGAGACCCGTGGCGGATAACTGCACTGCGACCACCTTTGAAAGGGACACGAAATGAAAATGCTGAACATCCTGAAGCGCTTCCACAAAGACGAAGACGGTGCCGTGACCGTTGACTGGGTCGTGCTGACCGCCGCCGTCGTCGGCCTGGGCCTGATCGTCATGGCCGCCATCAAGCCGGCCGTCACCGGCCTGTCGTCCGCCATCGCCACCGAAATCACCAACTCGGCCCCGACCTCGCCGACCCCGTGATCGGGATCAGAACTCCGCGCCGGTCGTGACCGGCCCGGGTTCGAAAACGGCCGCGCCCTGCTTGCCAGGCGCGGCCTTTTTCATTTGGGGCGCGTTGGCGAGAGGATTCCGGCAGGTGATGGCCTGCCCCCAGGCCCGTTCAGCTGCGGTGCAACCGCGCGGAATCCGGCCCGGATGACGCAAAATGTCGTGAAAACCCCATGGCCCAAGCCAATTTTCGCCGCATTCGCCACCTAGAACCGACGGGACGGCAAGTGAAACAGCCAGCAAGAGTTTGGAGAATATGACATGCGGAAGTTAGTGCGGCGTTTCGCAAAATCGGAAGACGGCGCGATCACGGTTGACTGGGTCGTGCTGACGGCGCTGGTTCTGGGCGTGCAGATCGTTCTGCTGCTGACGCCCACGCGCGACGCCCTGGTGGGCGTTTCCGAAGCCACCGGCACCATCATCACGCAATACGAAGACTTCTTGAACAACTAGGCGCAGGCCTGGCCGGTCCCGGCCGGGCCGCTGGGTATTTGGCGAACAGAGGCGGCAACAGGGGCCAGACCGGCCAACCGCCCGGGTGACAGATAGGGGAATGGGAATGCGGGCAGTCTTTGCATTGGTGCTGGTGGTCGGCATGGCCCTTGCGGGCATGGCGGTCTATATGGCGCAATCTTACCTGGGCCAGACCCAGGACGCCCTTGCCAGGGCAAACGAAATGCGGGCACGGACCGGCAATCTGGTTCAGGTCTATGCTGTCAACAAATCGATGAAATACGGCGCGCCGTTGACCAAGGACGACGTTACCGCGGTCTTCGTGCAAGAGGCATATCTGCCCGCGGGGGCCTATCGCGTGCCGGTAAACGGCCAGGCGCCGGCAGCGCCGGCCGCAGCGGCGGCCCCTGGCGCAGAAGCCGTCGCCACCCCGAAAGGCCCGCTGTTTTCCGAAAAGGATGAAAAGCCGCGCTTCATCATGCGCTCGATGGAGCCGAACGAGATCGTGCTGGCCAGCCGCGTGACCGAACCCGGCGAGATGGCGGGCTTGGTCGGCAAGCTGGACAAGGGCATGCGCGCCTTCCAGATCAAGGTCGACGTCGCATCGGGCGTTGCCGGCTTTGTGCAGCCCGACGACCATATCGACATCTATTGGACCGGCGTCTCCTCGGGCAGCGTCAGCGGCGAAGTCACCCGCCTGATCGAAAGCGCCATCCGCATCATCGCGGTGGACCAGGCCTCGGGCGAGGGTCAGGCGACGCTGGGCACCGTGGCCCGCACCGTGACCGTGGCCGCGACGCAGGAACAGGTGGCCCGGCTGGCCCAGGCCCAGGCGACAGGCCGTCTGGCGATGTCGCTTGTGGCCGATGCCACCGAACAATCGGCCGGCCTGATCGAGGTCGACGGCAACTCGCTTCTTGGCATCGTGCAGCAGGAAGTGGTGCAGGTCGAGGCGAAGCAGGAATGCTCGATCAAGACCCGCAAGGGCGAGGAAGTGATCGAAGTTCCGATCCCCTGCACCAACTGATCCGGGAACCTTACTGCGGCGCGAACCACATCATCTTGGGTTCGCGCCGCGTTCCATTTACCAGTCGTTGCGCGCTGTTGCAGGTTATCCACATAAGGAATGGCCTCCAACCGATTGATTCTTGCAAAAAATCGCCATCTCCTGCAATCTGGCGAAACAATAAGGGCAAAAAGACCCTGACCGAGGCGTGATCGAAAGGGCAGATCACATGAGCATGAAGACCATTCTTGCGGCCGGCGCGCTTGGCGCGGCCTTGGCGACAACGGCACTTACCCCGGTCGGCGCGGAAGTGCTGCGGGTGGCCACGGGCCAGGCCTCTTCGGCGCTGAACGTGCCGATGAACCGCGCGGTTGTGGTGGAAAGCGACGTTCCCTTTGCGGAACTGTCGATCGCCAACCCCGGCATCGCCGATATCTCGACGCTTTCGGATCGGTCGATCTATGTCCTGGGCAAGCCCGGCCGGACGACCCTTACGCTGCTGTCCCCGGACGGCAAGCTGATCTCGAACGTCGATGTGCATGTCACCCGACATCGCCGAGTTCAAGGAACGCCTGCGGGATCCTGCCCGGCGAGAATATCGAGGTGCGCACCGCCAACGACGGTATCGTGCTGTCGGGCGTCGTCAGCTCGACCGCGAAACTGGACCGTGCGCTGGACCTGGCCAACCGCTACGCGCCAGACCGGGTTTCGAACCTGATGATGGTCGGCGGCACCCAGCAGGTCATGCTGAAGGTCCGCTTTGCCGAGGTGCAGCGGTCGGTGGCCAAGAACCTTTCCGCCTCGCTGGGCGTCAAGTCCAACAGCAGCACGGTTGGCGGCGCGCTCGGCACAGGCGTTCTGGCCGATGCGACCCGCTTCGACCAGGTGTTCAACGACGGGACCACCACCTCGCCGAACGAAGCCAACGGCCGCTTTTCGCTGGGTTTCTCGGCCGGAGCGATGGAATTCGCCGTCCTGCTCGAGGCGCTTGAATCCAAGGGCATGGTGCGCACGCTGGCCGAGCCGAACCTCACCGCCCTTTCGGGCCAGGAGGCCAAGTTCCTTGCCGGCGGCGAATATCCGATCCCGATCCCCGACAATGACGGCATCGGCATCGAATACAAACCCTTTGGCGTCGAGCTGAACTTTACCCCGGTCGTGGTCGATGGCGACATCATCAACCTGACGATCAACGCCGCCGTCAGTTCGATCGACACCACCATGGCGCTCGAGGCCAACGGCTTCACCGTCAACGCCTTCAAGCGCCGCGAAACCTCGACCACGGTCGAGATGCGCGACGGTGAAAGTTTTGCGATCGCCGGCCTGCTGCAAGACGACTTCCGCGACCTGAACGGACAGGTGCCGTGGCTGGGTGATGTGCCGATCATCGGCGCGCTGTTCCGCAGCACCTCTTATCAGCGGGCGCAATCAGAGCTTGTGATCATCGTCACTCCGCATCTGGTGACCCCGGTGCAGGGCGAGGCGCTGGCCCTGCCCACCGACCGGATCCGCATCCCCACCGAGCGCGAACTGTTCCTGAACGGCGATGTCGCCAAGTCGCCCAAGGGCGCAGCCGGCGAAGTGGCCCGGCAGGACTTTTCGACCTCCTACGGCTATGTGATGGAGTAAGAAGATGCAGGGCACTCTCTCGAAACTCCTGGCTTCGACCGCGCTTCTGACGCTGGTTGCCTGCGGCGACACCACCACCAGCTTCGACAAGGAACTGGGCGCGGGCGTGGATGGCGGCCAGTTCGGCAATGCCACCATGAACAACACCCTGCTGCAGACCGGGCAGCTGGAATATACCGTCGCTCTTGCCCAGCGCTTTGCGGCCGAAGTCCCCGATACGGTGACCTTCGACTTCAATCGCGCCGAAATCACCCCCGAGGCGGCCGCGATCCTGGACCGGCAGGCGAATTTCATCAGCCAGTTCCCGGAAGTGCGCTTCAAGGTCTTTGGCCACACCGATCTGGTCGGCAGCCAGGGCTACAACTACAACCTGGGCCTGCGCCGGGCCAAGGCCGTGGTCAACTATCTGGTTGGACGGGGAATTTCCCGCTCGCGGCTCGAAGCGGTGGTCAGCTACGGCAAGACCCGCCCGCTGATCCAGACCTCGGCCCCCGAGGAACGCAACCGCCGCACCGTGACCGAGGTTTCGGGCTTCGTGAAGAACCACCCGATGGTGCTGAACGGCAAATACGCCGCGATCATCTGGCGCACCTATGCCAGCTACGGCGACCGCTCCAGCCTGGCCGAACGTCCGCATCCGATCAATTCGACCATCGTCACCGAGACGAACCCAAGCGAGAATTGATCGCAGGGCGATACCCAATCAGCGAAGGCCGGGCCGCAAGCCCGGCCTTTTGCTTTGCCGGGTCCCGCACCCGTCGCGGCCCCAAATATCGGGATCAACGTTTCCATCTGCCGCCGCAAGGTCCGCAAGATTCCTAGGATTGACGCCAATCCGGCCCCAATCTCGCCAATATCGAAGGCCAATCTGTCAGCAATGGGAATGGTCTCAGCGGCAATCCAACCGCTGAACGACGTCCGGGGCCTTGAACGAATGTTGCCACAATGCCGTGGTATCTCAATGCCTTGAGGTGTCGTCAAGAAAGGACAAGAGGCGAATGACGAGCGTGGCAACACTTCAGCCTGATCCGGCACCGATCATCGCGTGCACCGTTTCGCGTGATGTGCAGAATTTCGAGATTCTCATCGACGACATGGAATCCGAACTGGGCGAGGCCTGGGGGGATCTGGGGTTTGATGATGCTCTGGTCTTTCTTGACCAGCCCGATGCCGCCACGATGCAATTCCTGGCCATCGCCGTCGATGCCGACGACGAGGGCGATCTGGCCCGGGTCTCCGACGTGATCCGCAAGGCCAAGACCAAGGGCGTGCGTGTGATCCTGGTCGCGAACGAGGTCAGCCCGATGGCGCTGCATCAGCTGATGCGCCTGGGCGCCGACGATTTCGTGCCCTACCCCCTGCCCGAAGGCGCCCTGCACGACGCGGTGCAACGTATCCAGCGGGCCGAAACGGCCCAGGCTGCCAACCAGGCCGCGATGGCCCTGGCCGGCAACGACGCCGCACAGGAAGCGGCTCCGGCCTTCCGTCCCAAGGGCGACAGGCAGGGCGTTCTGTTGCCCGTGCATGGCATGTCCGGCGGCACCGGCGCCTCGACCTTTGCCGCCAACCTGGCCTGGGAACTGGCGACCGTCGACAAGGATGCGCCGCGCGTCTGCCTGATGGATCTCGATTTCCAGTATGGCTCGATCTCGACCTATCTCGACCTGCCCCGCAAGGAGGCGATCTTCGAGATCCTGACCGATCCGACCGCCGCCGATGGCGACAGCCTGGTAAAATCGATGCAGACGTTCAACGAAAAGCTGCATGTCTTTACCGCACCTGCCGACATGCTGCCGCTTGACATCATTTCGGGCGATGACATGGGCCGGCTGATCGACCTGGCCATGGCGAATTTCGACTATGTCATCATCGACATGCCCTCGACCGTGGTGCAATGGACCGAATCCGTGCTGACCCGGGCGCATGTCTATTTTGCCATGCTGGAACTGGACCTGCGTTCGGCTCAGAACATCCTGCGCTTTGTCAGGGCGCTCAAGGCCGAGGCGCTGCCGCATGAAAAACTGCGCTACGTCCTGAACCGCGCGCCGAAGTTCACCGATCTTTCCGCGAAATCGCGGGTAAAGCGCATGGCAGAAAGCCTGGACATCGACATCGAAGTGCAGCTGCCCGACGGCGGCGCCCAGGTCACGCAGGCCAACGACCACGGCCTGCCGCTGGCCGACAGCGCCGCGCGGAACCCGCTGCGCAAGGAATTGCAGAAACTCGCCAAATCGCTTCACGACCTGAACAAGGCCGCTGAAACCGGCAAGGCCTGATAAACCAAGGGGTTACACCGCATGTTCAGCCGCTTCAAGAAAGATGGCGCTTCCAATGGCCGCCCCGCAGCAGCGGGCGCGGCCCCGGCGCAATCCGCCCCCGCCATGGCGCCCGCCCAGGCCGCGCCCGCCAGCGTGGTGGTTGCCCGTCCGCAAGTCGCCCCCCGCAGCCCGGCAGAGGCCGTGGCACTGGACAAGGAACAGAAGCGCAAGCAGCGCCTGATGGAGCTGAAGCTCGAGCTGCACAAGCGCCTGCTGAAGAACCTGAACCTCGCCGCGCTGGAACATGCCAGCGAACAAAGCCTCAAGGCCGAGATCTCCAACGTCGCCGCCGAGGCGCTTGACGAGATGTCGGTGGCGCTGAACAGGAAGACCGCACCAATCTGGTGCAGGAACTCTATGACGAGGTCATGGGCCTTGGCCCGCTGGAGCCGCTCCTCAAGGATGAGACGGTCAACGACATCCTGGTGAACGGCCCCAAGCGCGTGTTTGTCGAACGCGCCGGCAAGCTGCAACTGACCGATGTCCCTTCCGCGACGAACGCCACCTGCTGCGCATCATCGACAAGATCGTGTCCGCTGGGTCGCCGCGTCGACGAATCCAACCCTATTGCGACGCCCGCCTGCAGGATGGTTCGCGTTTCAACTGCATGGTGCCGCCGGTGGCGGTCGACGGCTCTCTGGTCTCGATCCGGAAGTTCAAGAAGGAAAAGCTGAAGATCGAGGACCTGGTGAAGTTCGGCGCCTTCACCGAGGAAATCGCCGCCCATCTGCAGGCGGCCGTCTCTTGCCGGCTGAATGTCATCGTCTCGGGCGGTACGGGCTCGGGCAAGACCACCACGCTGAACGCGCTGTCGTCCTTTATCGACAACACCGAGCGCGTCCTGACGATCGAGGATACCGCGGAACTTCAACTGCAGCAGGTTCACGTCGGCCGGATGGAAAGCCGGCCGGCCAACGTCGAGGGCAAGGGGGCCGTCACCCAGCGCGACTGTCTGCGCAACGCCCTGCGGATGCGTCCCGACCGCATCATCGTCGGCGAAACCCGCGGCGAGGAAGTCATCGACATGCTGCAGGCCATGAACACGGGCCACGACGGGTCGATGACCACGATCCACGCCAACAACCTGCGCGACGGCATCGCGTCTGGAAAACATGGTCGCCATGGCCGGTATCGAAATGCCGCTGAAAGCCGTGCGCAGCCAGATCGCCAGCGCCGTCAACCTGATCGTGCAGGCCAGCCGTCTGCAGGACGGTTCGCGCCGCATGGTTTCGGTGACCGAGATCACCGGCATGGAAGGCGAAGTCATCTCGATGCAGGAAATCTTCCGCTACGAGCGGCTGGGGATCGAGCCGTCGGGCAAGATCATCGGCCGGTTCAACGCAACCGGCATCCGCTCGGCCTATTCCGAACGTTTCCGCCAGTGGGGCTATGACCTGCCGGCCTCGATCTACGAACCCATCGTTTAAGGACCAGGATCATGCAGATCTCTGCCGCGCCACTTATCTATATCCTGGTCTTCGTCGCCGTCGTCGTGCTGGTCGAGGGCCTGTACCTGACCGTCTTCGGCAAGTCGATCAGCCTCAACAATCGCATCAGCCGCCGGCTGACGCTGCTGGAGAAGAACGGCAACCGCGAACAGGTCCTGGAACAGCTCCGCAAGGAAATGAGCCAGCATCTGAATTCGCGGTCGATCCCGCTTTATTCGATCCTGGCCAAGAAGGCGCAAAAGGCCAACATCGCCTTTTCGCCCAAGGCGCTGGTCGGCATCATGGCCGGTCTTTCGGTCTTTGCCTTTCTGGGCCTGACCATCGGCACGGCGGCGGATTTCGCGGTCCGGGCCATTGTCGCCGTCGGCATGGGCGTGGGCGGGGTCTATTTCTGGGTCAACAAGAAGGCCAAGACCCGGATGAGCCTTCTGGAAGAACAACTGCCCGACGCCGTGGAACTGATGGTGCGGTCCTTGCGCGTCGGCCACCCGTTCTCGGCCGCGATCGGCATCGTCGCCAAGGAAATTCCCGACCCGCTGGGTTCGGAATTCGGTGTCATCGCCGACGAGGCAGCCTATGGCCGCGACGTTGCCGAAAGCCTCAAGGCCTTTGCCGAACGGATGGACAGCCAGGATCTGCGCTTCCTTGCCGTCGCCGTGTCGATCCAGCAAACCTCGGGAGGCAACCTGGCCGAAATCCTGGAAGGACTGGCCAAGGTGATCCGCGCCCGCTTCAAGCTGTTCCGCCGCGTCAAGGCGATCACCGCCGAGGCGAAATGGTCGGGCATGTTCCTGTCGGGCTTTCCGATCGCCGCGCTGGTGATGATCAACGTCATCCAGCCCAACTATTACGATGAAGTCCGCGAGACCTCCGCCTTCATTCCCGCCGCGCTGGTCGTCTGCGCCTTTCTCGTCATCAACGTGATCTTCATGAAGATCATGGTCAACATCAAGGTCTGAGGCCCGCCATGTTCTCTGCGATCAATGAAAAGCTCGTCGGACTGATGGGCCCGCTGGGGCCGCTCTTCGCGATCGGGCTTCTGGGCGTCCTGCTGATCCTGGTCACCCTGCCGACGATGCTGAAAAAGCAGCGCGACCGCTTTTCCGAGCTGAAGCAGCAAAACAGCCCCGGCGCCAAGGTCGATGACAAGCGGCTGCGCCGCGCCGGTGGCAAGGCCGAGAAGCTGGAGAAATTCGCCCATTTCCTTGAGCCGCAGAAGGCCGAGGAACTGTCGTCGATCCGGATGAAGCTGCTGCGCGCCGGCTATCCCGACAAGAGCGCCGTCCACATGTTCCACGCCGCCAAGATGGTGCTGGGCTTGGGCGGGCTGGGGCTGGGGCTGATCTATGCGCTGGTCCAGTCGGCCAATGCCGAGGTCACGACCCAGTCGATGATCTTCTACACCATGATGCCCGGCGCGCTGGGTTATTACCTGCCGCAATACTGGGTGAACAAGCGCGTGACCAAGCGCCAGACCGAGATCACCCAAGGCTTTCCCGACGCGCTTGACATGATGCTGGTCTGCGTCGAGGCCGGCCAGTCGCTGGACCAGGCCATCATCCGCGTCGCCCGCGAAAGCCGCGCCGGCTATCCCGCGCTGGCCGACGAATTCGAGATGGTCAGCCACGAGGTCAAGGCCGGCAAGGAACGTGTCGCGGTGCTGAAGGACATGTCCGACCGGGTCGGCATCCCCGATGTCGCCTCTTTCGTCACCACCCTGGTGCAATCGGCCACTTTCGGTACCTCCATCGCCGAAGCCTTGCGTGTCTATTCTGCCGACATGCGCGATAAACGTGTGATGCGCGCCGAAGAAAAGGCGAATATCTTGCCGACCAAGCTGACCCTTGGCACAATGATGTTCACCGTTCCGCCCCTGATGATCATTCTGATCGGGCCTTCGGTCTATGGCATCGCCCAGATGCTGGGTTCAGGCGGCCTTGCCGCACCCTGAGGACGCGCGTGACGACAAAGGTTCTGGCCTTTCTGACGATCCTGCTGCTGGCCGCCTGTGGAAACATGGGCGGCCCGGGCGCATCGCGGAACACGCCCTTTGGCGTCGACCCGCGTGCCGCCGGCGAAGACCCGCTGATTGTCGGCCACCGGCTGATGGCGGCGGGGGAATACGAACTGGCGCTCAAGGCCTATTACGGCGCCGCGGCCGAACACGGGATCAACGTTGACACTCTTTCCGCCATAGGATCGGCCAATCTGAAACTGGGCCGGCTGGGCCAGGCCGAACTGGTGCTGCGCCGGGCCGTCGAACAGGACCCGACCTTCGTGCCGGCGCTGAACAACCTGGGCGTCGTGCTGATGGAGCGTGGCAAACTGGGCGAGGCGCGGGTGGTCTTCCAGCAGGCCTATGCGCTGGACAGTGGCCAATCGGACTCGATCCGTGAAAATCTGAAACGCGCTATCGCCGCAACCGAGGCGCAGGTATATGATCAGGGACCACAAGAGGGCGAATACCAGCTGGTTCGGCGTGAAAAGGGCCAATATGTCCTGCTCACGCAGCTTTAGGTGGATCGGCCCGAAGAAAAAGACGATTAGGTAAGACGAGCAGTCAATAAGAGGACGCAACAAATGCGCCACACTGTCTTTGCCGTGCTGTGCCTTGGAGGCACGGCCCTTCTGGCCGGTTGCAACAACGGCGTTTCCGATGCCCAGGTCCAGCGCGCGATCAAGGACGTCAACGTCATTGATGAATCGAACCTGAACGACATCATGCTGACCGTCGGCGACCCGAACGAGGCGGTCGCCTATTTCCAGGGCGCCCTGCAAAAGGACCCCGGCCGGGTCGACCTGATGCGCGGCCTGGCAAAATCGCTGATCCGGGCCGAAAAGCCCAACGAAGCGGCCCAGGTCTGGGAAAAGGTCGCCGCCTCGCCCGAGGGGACGATGGACGACAAGGTGATGCTGGCCGATGCCTTCATCCGCTCGAACCAGTGGGACAAGGCAAAGGCCACCCTGAACACCATTCCGCCGACGCACGAGACCTATGATCGCTACCGGCTGGAAGCGATGATCGCCGACAGCGACAAGAACTGGAAGAAGGCCGACAGCTTCTATGAGATCGCCACCGGCCTGACCACCAAGCCGGCCTCGGTGCTGAACAACTGGGGCTTTTCCAAGCTGACCCGGGGCGACAATGCCGGCGCCGAAAAGCTGTTCATCGAAGCCCTGAAATACGATCCCACCCGGTTCACGGCCAAGAACAACCTGGTGCTGGCGCGGGCTGCGCAACGCAAATACGACTTGCCGGTGGTCGACATGACCCAGACCGAGCGGGCCGAACTGCTTTACACGATGGCGCTGGCGGCCATCAAGCAAGGCGATGTCGCCGTGGGCAAGGGCCTGCTGCAACAGGCGGTCGACACCCACCCGCAACATTTCGAGGCAGCGGCCCGCAGCCTTGCCGCTCTTGACGCCAATATCGGCAACTGAGCGATGAATTACGCCCTGCCCCCGGTCCGCGAGGCCCTGTTCTTCCTGCCGTTCGTCACGCCCATCGCCCTTTGGGTGGCCTGGTCCGACATGGCGCGGATGAAGATCCCCAACAAGGCCGTCCTGGCGATGGCCGCGCTCTGGCCGCTGCTGGGCTGGCTGGTATTTCCCTGGCAGCTCTGGCTCTGGGGGTTTGCGATCATGGCCATCGTGCTGGTGGCCGGTTTCATCGGCAACGCCGCCGGCCTGTTTGGCGCGGGCGATGCGAAATTCGCAGCCGCCATGGCGCCGGTCTTCACCGCCGGCGACCCGATGTTCATCGCCACGCTTTACGCAGTCTGCTCGCTGGCCGCCTTTGCGGTGCATCGCGGCCTGAAACATGTGCCGGCCGTCCGCCGCGCCACGCCCGACTGGAAAAGCTGGACCCACAGGAAATTCCCCATGGGTCTGGCGCTGGCATCGATGGTGGTCCTCTATCTTCTTGCCGCCTTCCTGCCCCAAGGCTGACATGTTCGGCCGTTAGACCCGGACCCGAGGCATTCCGTCTGCAAGGGCAAAGGGGCAACAGATGAACGTGCAGGTCAATCCGGTCCAGGCGCAATCCGGCGTGCAGGCGCCGCCAAGCCCGCGCACGCTGGAGGATGTCGGCATCAATGTCGTCATGCTCCGCGACATCCTTCTCAAGACCATCTTCCGCACCAACCTGGACCAGGTATCGGCCATCGCCCGTGCGATCTGCCTGCCGGTGCCGCTGACCCAGGATCTCGTCGACCTTGCCCGCGGCCAGCGGATGCTCGAGGCGACCGGGACCATGCATGCCACGGCCGGCAACGAAATGGGCTATCAGCTGACCGATGCCGGCAAGGCCCGCGCGCTCGACGCGCTCAGCCAGTCGGAATATTACGGCGCTGTCCCCGTGCCGCTGGAAAAGTACCGCGAACAGATCCAGCGCCAGTCGGTCCGCAACATCAAGCTGTCGCGCGAACAACTTATGTCGGGCATGGGCCACCTGATCCTGCCGCCCGACCTCTTGTCGAACCTTGGCCCCGCCGTGACCTCGGGCCGCTCGATCCTGATGTATGGCCCGCCCGGCAACGGCAAATCCAGTATCTCGCACGGCATCCGCGCCGCCCTGGGCGACAAGGTCTATGTGCCGCGCGCCATCGAATATTCCGGCCAGGTGATCTCGGTCTATGATCCGATCGTTCATTCCGCCGCCGAAAGCGCGGTCGACGACCCGACCAGCCTCCGCCGGACCTCGAACCGTTTCGACCAGCGTTATGTCTATTGCGAACGCCCCTCGGTGATCACCGGCGGCGAACTGTCGCTGGACATGCTGGACCTGACCTACAACCCCACGGCCCGCACCTATCAGGCACCGTTGCAGCTCAAGGCGACCGGCGGCATCTTCATCATCGACGACCTTGGCCGCCAGGCAGAGCCGCCGCAAAAGATCGTCAACCGCTGGATCGTGCCGCTGGAAGAAAGCCGCGACATCCTGGCCCTGCAATCGGGCGAGAAGTTCACCGTGCCGTTCGACACGCTGGTGATCTTTTCCACCAACTTCCATCCCAACGAAATCTTCGACGGCGCCGCGCTCCGCCGGATCTTCTTCAAGATCAAGATCGACGGGCCGGATCAGGCCAACTTCCTGAAGATCTTCGCCATGGTGGCGCGCAAGAAGAAGATGCCGCTGGACGAACGCGCCATGATGCATCTGATGAAGGTCAAGTTCCCGACAATCGAGAACAATTACGCCAACTACATGCCGACCTTCCTGATCGACCAGATGATCTCGGTCTGCGAATTCGAGGGCATCCCCTACCAGATGTCACCCGACTTGATCGACCGCGCCTGGGGCAACATGTTCGTCCGTCAGGAAGCCATCGCACACTAGCGGCCAGCCGCCGGATCGGGCCGGAAGGGACAGCGGCGCGGGGATACCTTGCGGGCAATGGGCGGCGACACTCCCGCACGCCCTGCCCGCCCCCATGAGCTATGGTAGCGCGGCAGGCGTGTGCCTTACTCTATCACCACCGCCTCTTGCACCCGTGTCTCGCCCCGTGCGGTGATCTCGCTGCGCAGGGTCAGCAGCGTGGGCAGGTGCAGCCATTTCACCGTTTCGCCCAGGCTCTGCCCCGCCTCGGCGTTGTTCACGATCACCTTCAGCGCCGGCATCCTGCACCCCGCCACCTCGATTTCTTCCATTCCGACAATTGCCAGATCGGTCACGAAGGGCCGCGGCGGCAGGAAACCCGGCGTCGTCAGCATCGCCTCGGCATGGAACGTGGCCCCCGGCACCAGATCGGCCACGACCGGCAGCGCGCCTTTCCACTCGAATACCGCGCCCTCGCCATCGCGCAGCGCCGACAGGGTGAAGACCCCGTCCTGAACCAGCATCTCGACCTGCTTGCCTGTCTCGATGATGGTCTGTCGGTAGCGCAGCGTATCGCCTTCACGGCCCAGAACTTCAATTATCGCGCCGGAGTTGTAGGTGATCTTCTGCGGCAGCCCCCCTTGGGGCAGGCAATCGGCAATCGCGGGGGCGGTCATGCAGGCACCAGCCAGCACCAGGGCAATAGTCAGGGGTCGGATCATCGCGGTCTCCATCAGCTTGCCGTCACCCTAGCGCCATTCCGCATGCAGGGGCGTGAAAAGTCCTGTCATCCTGGAAGCCATCCCCGCGTTGCCACGTCGCCAGAGCATCGCAGCAGGGTCACCCACGCGAATGACGATGCCCTAGGTTTCCACCGACGGCGGCGGTGGCAGGCGGCCCCGGCGCGCCTCGGCCCAGGTATTCAGGCTGACCGCACCGATGATCGCGGCCCCCCCGGCAAAGACCCAAGGATCCACCGCTTCGCCAAACGCCAGCGCACCCAGCGCGGTGGACCATACGATCTGCAGGAAGGTGACAGGCTGCGTCACAGACAGGGGCGCGGCCGAAAAGGCGCGCGTCATCGCATAATGCCCTGCCGTAGCCGCCAGGGCCACCACGCCCAGCCACGACAGCTGCACCAGGCTGATCGGCTGCCAGACCCACAGCGCCAGCGGCAGCAGGCCCAGGGTAACACTGATCGACAGAACGGCTACGATCACCGATGCCGGTGCCAACTCGGCCAGCCGCTTGGCAAATATATAGCTGGCGGCAAAGCTGACAGTTGCCGTCACCTGCGCCAGATGGCCGTCGGTCACCTCGCGAAAACCGGGGCGCAGGACCATGAGCGCGCCGGCAAGCCCGGCAACCACCACCCCCACCCGGCGCGGCCCGAACCTTTCGCCCAGCACCAGGCCTGCGATCACCAGGACGATCACCGGGTTCAGGAAGGCGATTGCCGACATTTCGGCGACCGGCACCCGTGCCATGGCGTAAAACCAGAACAGCACGGCCGTCACATGCAAGAGGCCGCGCCACAGAAAGATGCGCCAGACCCGCACGGGAAACCCTGCCCGGGCCACCCTGGGCAGCATGGGCAGGAAGACCACCGCGCCAAAGGCAAAGCGAATGAAGGCCGATTGCGCCGCCGGCAGATCCGTTCCCAGATGCTTGACGACCCCGTTCACCGCGACGAAGGCCAGACCCGACAGCACCATCCAGGCAATGCCCGCCAGCGGGCGCTTCTGATCCATCGTCGGGGCCATACCCGCGACCTGCCCTGCGGCTCAGGAAAAGGCAAGCCCCGCCGCGATGGTCCACATCACCACGCCGACCAGAATCTCCAGCCAGACCCAGGCGCGCGGGTCGGCAAAGATCGGCGTCAGCAACCTGGCGCCAAAGCCCAGCGCCGCAAAGAAGCTGAGCGACCCCGCCGTTGCCGCCGCCCAGAAGATCACCCCATGGGGCGCATATTGCGCCGAGATCGACCCCATCAGCACGACCGTATCCAGATAGACATGCGGATTGGCCCAGGTCAGCAACAGGCAGGTCAGCAGCGTCTTGCCCAGCGAAGCGGCCGCCCCGGCCGCCGGCCTCAGCGCCTCGCTGCCTTTGCGGGCGGCCTGAAACCGCAGGGTTCCATAAACCAGCAGGAACGCAACACCGGCCCAGCGCATCGCTTCGCCCAGCCAGGGCGCCTTGGCAGAGGCCAGCCCGAACCCCGCGACACCGGCACCGATCAGCAGGGCGTCCGAAATCGCGCAGACCGCCACCACCCAGGCCACATGCTCGCGCCGCAACCCCTGACGCAAGACAAAGGCGTTCTGCGCGCCGATTGCCAGGATCAGGCTGACCGACGTCAGATAGCCATAGATCGCTGCCTCAACCATTACCCTACCTGTCACCTGCCTCCTTGGGCCTAATTGACTGAAAAGGATCATTCCAGTTAAACTTTCTCAGCCTTCTTTAGACCCGCTTCATTCTTGCACGGATATTCAGGCGAAAGGGCGGCAGCCTTGCCGGGGAAACCCGGGCCCTGCCCCGCCGGCGAAAGGCCCCGAATGCTAGATCCCGCCCAGCTTGCCGCCCTGTCTGCCATCCACCGCCGTGGGGCATTTGACCTGGCGGCCGACGATCTGAACGTCACGCCCTCGGCCCTGTCGCAGCGCCTGAAGGCACTGGAAGAGACGGTCGGAACCCTGCTGATCCGGCGGGCGCGACCTTGCACCGCCACCCCGGCAGGTCTGCGCCTGATCCGCCACCATGACGAATTGAGGCTGCTGGAACAGGAACTCGCGGCCGATCTGCCCGGCCTGGGCCGGGGGCCCGCCAGCCTGCGGATCGCGGTGAATGCCGACAGCCTGGCCACCTGGGTAATACCTGCGCTGGCGGCCTGCCCCGACTTTCTGTTCGATCTGGTGATCGACGATCAGGACGTCAGTCAGGATTGGCTGAAGCGCGGCGAGGTGGTCGCTGCGATCACGTCGCATCCCGGCCCGCTGCAAGGCTGCGAGTCGCTGCCGCTGGGGGCGCTGCGGTATCGGGCGACTGCGGCCCCCCGATACATCGATCGCTGGTTCGGCAAAGGCGTGGGTGCCGACAGCCTGGCCCTGGCCCCGGCCCTGACCTTTTCCGACCAGGATCAGTTGCAGAACCGTTGGGTCCAGCGGCAGACCGGCGGGCGCGGTCGGCGCTCGGGCTTTCCCAGCCATCGCATCGCCTCGTCGCAGGGCTTTGTCGAAGCCTGCCTTTACGGGCTGGCCTGGGGCCTGAACCCCGAACCGCTGGTCGCCGCCCATCTGGACAGCGGCGCGCTGCTGGAGCTGGTGCCGGATTCGCCGCTGGACGTGCCGCTATACTGGCAATTCACCCGGCTGGCCGCGCCGGCACTTGCCCACCTTACGGCGGCGGTCCGGGCGCAGGCCGCCCAGACCTTGATCGCGGTCTGAAGGATCAGCCCAGCTGGGCCGCCACCTCTTCGGACATGTCGAAGTTGTGCGTCACATCCTGCACATCATCGTCTTCTTCCAGCAGGTCGATCAGCCTCATCAGCTTCTGCGCCGTATCCAGGTCAACCTCGGTCCGGGTCTGCGGGCGCCAGACCAGCTTAGACTCGGTGGATTCGCCCAGCGCCTTTTCCAGCGCGTCCGAAACGGTCGACAGATCCTCGACCTTGCAATAGATCCAGTGCCCCTCGTCGTCGCTCTCGACATCCTCGGCCCCGGCTTCGATCGCGGCCATCATCACGTCATCGGCGCTGCCGGCCGCCAGCGGATAGGAAATCTCGCCCAGGCGGTCAAAGCTGTGGCTGACCGAGCCGGTCTGGCCCATGTTGCCGCCCGCCTTGGTGAAATAACTGCGCACGTTCGACGCGGTGCGGTTCAGGTTGTCGGTCAGCGCCTCGACGATGATGGCGATACCGCCGACACCATAGCCCTCATAGCGGATCTCGGTGTAATCGGCCGCGTCGCCCATCTGCGATTTCTTGATCGCGCGGTCGATCACGTCCTTGGGCATCGACTGGGTCTTGGCCGCCTTTACCGCCAGACGCAGGCGCGGGTTCTTGTCGGGATCGGGGTCGCCCATCTTGGCGGCAACGGTGATTTCCTTTGCCAGCTTGGAGAACATCTTGCTGCGGATCGCATCCTGCTTGCCCTTGCGGTGCTGGATGTTCGCCCATTTCGAATGGCCTGCCATGGCCCTACCTCTTTGGAAATTCGGTGTTGGCGTCCTCTACACCAGCGCCGCCCGAAAGGGCAACCCCGGCCCGCCGCCTTAGTCGCCGGCGCGGGCCGGCGAGGTAAAGACATGGTCGATGCCGGCAGGATCGGTGATCACCACCTCGGCCATGGGCGCAAGAACGCCGCGCCCGCCCAGGGCCAGCACGATGCCCTGCACCAGTTGCCGCAGGATGTTCGGGTTGTCCTCGACCGTGACCGCGTAACCATACCCCGGTCCGCAGCCGTCCAGCCGCCCGACGGGCGCAGCGGCCCAATCCACCGAACAGCGCGCACCATCCGACAGCGACAGCACCAATGCCTGGTCGGTCAGCCGCACGCTCTGCGGCACCGGCGGTCCGGACGCGGCAACGCAGGCGGACAACAGCAAGATCGGCGCCAGACGCTTCATCACGCTCTCCTTACAAGGGCCAGAGGATCGGGATCATGGCCGAGGCCACCAGCATGATGATCAGGTTCAACGGCACGCCGACCCTGGTAAAATCGGAAAACCGATAGCCGCCGGGCCCATAGACCATCATGTTGGTCTGATAGCCGATCGGCGTGGCAAAGGCCAAGGTCGCCGAAAACATGACCGCCACCGCGAAAGGCCGCGGATCATGGCCCAGCTTGTTTGCAAGCTCGATCGCCACCGGGGTATACAACACCGCGACGGCGTTGTTCGACAGGAATTCGGTCAGCATCATGCCGATGAAATACACCGCCAGGATCAGGAAGAACGGCGGCAGGCCGACCATCAGCGGCGAGGTCGCCTCGACGATAAGCCCGACGGCGCCCGAATTCTCCAGCCCCTGCCCCACCGCCAGCATGGCAAAGATCATCGCCAGCAGCCGCCCGTCGACGAACGAGAACGCCTCGTCACTATCCACGCAACGTGTGATCAGCACCACAGCCACCGCCAGGAGCGCCAGCGGCAGGATCGGCGCCATGTTGAATGCCGACAGCACGACCACCAGCGCCAGCGCCGCAATGGCGATGGGCGCCTTGCCACGCCGGAACGGCTTGACCGAAGGGCGACTGACATCGACCAGATCCATGTCGGCCGCCAGCCGCTGGATATCCTCGATCGCACCTTCCAGCAGCAGCGTGTCCCCCACCCGCACCACCAGATCGTCAAGCTGCCGGCCGATGTTCTGGTTGCGCCGGTGTGCCGCAAGCACATAGACGCCATAGCGCCGCCGCAGCCGCAGGTCGCCCAGCCGCTGGCCCTCCATCCGGCAACCGGGGCCGATCAGCACCTCGACCGTCTCGGTCTTGACCGAGGACAGCTTGTCGACCGTATGCACATCGGTGCGTTGCTGCAGGCCAAGCAACTCGGTCATCTCGGTGCGCAGCACGACGCGATCGCCCGCCTCGAGCCGCACCGGCGCCAGGTCGCGCCGCAGGCTGGCGTCGCCGCGCAAGACGTCGATCAGCCGCACGCCGTCGCGCTTGAACAGATCCACCTCGTGCGGCGACTGGCCGATCAGCGGGCTGTCGCCGGGGATCGCCACTTCGGTGAAATACTTCATCTTGCGCCGGTCGCTGAGCAGGGTGCCCATCGACTGCCGCACCGGCAGCAGGCGGTTGCCGAACAGGGCCAGGAAACCGCCCCCGGTCAGCATCACGACGATTCCCAGCGGGGCGATCTCGAACAGGCCGAAATGTTCCAGCCCCTTGCCGTTCGCCACCCCGTCGACCAGCAGGTTGGTCGAGGTACCGATCAGCGTGATCATGCCGCCCAGGATCGTCATGTAGCTCAGCGGGATCAGCAACTTGGATGGCGCCGTCCCGATCTTTACCGCGATCTGGATCACCACCGGAATCATGACCGCGACCAGCGGCGTATTGTTCATGAAGGCCGAGGCGACGGCGACAAAGACAAACAGCACCGCCACGGTCAACACCGGACGGTCACCCACGTTCCGCTCGGCCGCGGTGATGATCATCTCGACCGCGCCAGTTCGCACCAGCCCGCCCATGATCAGGAACATCAGTGCAATGGTCCAGGGCGCGGGATTTGCCAGGATGGCGCCGGCTTCCTTCACCGGCAGGATGCCCAGCACCATCATCACGGCCGCACCGCCGATGGCCGTCACTTCGACCGGCATCACCTCCAGCACGAAAATGGTGAACATCACCACCAGGATGAGCAAGGCCACCCATGGCATCCAGTCCGCCGGAACTGTGATTCCGAACATTTGCCCCCTTCAGGCCCGCGCTGCTGCGGCATCCCTTGGCCGCACCAATGCCACACCGGCCAGCATCACCACAAGCGCAAGCCACACCAACGGCGGAAAACGCTCATCCATCAGGAGCATCGCCCAGAAAACCCCCGTCACCGTCACCACATAGCTGGTCTGCGCGGCAAAGACCGCGCCTGCCGTGGCGGCCAGCCAGACATAGCTGACATAGAGTGCTGCATGCAGCACCGATTGCAGCAACAGCGCCCATTCCGCAACGCCCCAGGCGCCGGCCAGCGACACCCATTGCCCCGAGGCCAGCGCCAGCGGCAGGCACAGCGCCATGCCCAGCGCGCTGGCGCCGAACATGGCCGTCACCGCATCGGTGCCCGCCGTGCCCGTCCGCGCAACGTAAGTGCCTTCCATCGCGTAAAGCACCGGCCCCAGCACCGCAACCGCCAGCCACCCCGCCGCCACGTTGCTGCCGACCGCGCCACCGCTGGCGGCGATGATCGCCACGCCCAGAACGCCCAGTCCCAACCCCGTCAGCCGCCGGGGCGTTATCCGGTCCAGCCCCAGCGCCACCGACATCGGCAGGGCCAGCATCGGCACCAGCGAGATGACGATCGACATGACCCCGGCGGGCAAATGCCGGACCGACAGGTAGAACGTCATGTTGGGCAAGAGCGTGCCGAGGAGCGCGACAGCCAGATAGAACCGCAAGGCCTGACGATGCAGCGGAACCGGACGACGGCGCCACAGCACCAGCAGGCCCAGCAGCCCGGTGCTGATCGCCAGTTGCCAGAAGATCACTCCGAAAGGTCCATGCCCGGTGCTGACGGCCAATTTGCCGGTCGACTGGCTGGATCCCCAGCCAGTGCCAACCGCCAACAGCACGCCCACCAGCGCCCAGCGCGACTTCAAGGATGCGAAGCCTCCAGCCGTCCGCCCTGGCGAACCATCACCACGCGCCGGGCCAACCCGGTCTTGTCGTCGGTCTCGACAAAGACGCCGCACAGCGTTGCCTCGCCGCCCGCCGGCTCGAACCGCGACTTGGCCATGCCGGTGACGAAACGGCGCATCGGCTCCAGCTTTTCCATGCCGATGACGCTGTCGTAGTCGCCGCACATCCCCGCGTCGGACAGATAGGCCGTGCCGCCTTTCAGGATCTGCGCATCGCCGGTCGGCACATGCGTATGCGTGCCGACGACCAGGCTGGCCTGCCCGTCGCACCAATGGCCCATGCCCATCTTCTCGCTGGTGGCTTCGGCATGGACATCGATGATCGCCGCCTGCACCGCCACGCCCAGCCGGTGCGTCTTCAGGACCGGGTCGATGGCGCTGAACGGATCGTCGAAGGGCTGCTTCATGAAGACCCGCCCCAGGACCTGAGCCACCAGCACACGCCTGCCGTTACCCGCCTCGTAGACCCGCGCGCCGTGGCCGGGCGCCAGTTTCGAGTAGTTCACCGGCCGCAACACCCGCGGCTCGGCCTCCAGCAGCGGCACGATGTCTTTCTGGTCAAAGGCGTGGTCGCCCAGCGTCACCACATCCGCCCCGGCCGCCAGCAGCCCCTTGGCATGTTCCGCCGACAGACCCATGCCGCCGGTGGCGTTCTCGCCATTGACCACGACGAAATCCAGCCCCCAGGCATCGCGCAGCCCCGGCAGCCGCTCGGCCACCGCCTTGCGCCCCGCCTTGCCCATCACATCGCCCAGGAACAGAAGTCTCATGCCCTTGGGCTTAGGCCGGGGCCCGTTGCGCCGCAAGCCCCTGTCCCGCCGTCCAGGCGAATTTTTCCACGGCCGGGACGGGCGCCGCCGCAACCTGCGAATCGCGCGGCCCAACGACATGGGGCCGGACCGTCCGCCGCACCATTGCACCCGGCGGGCGCGGCAACAGGTTTTGCCAGTATCACAAAGGCTTGTCGCCGCTTGCGCGGGATACGGTTGACCTGTCCGGGCGCCTTCGTACCTTCAGGCCGATGCTCCCGCTGCCCGCCCCCCTTTCCGACTGGTTTGCCGCCAAGGGCTGGCACCTGCATCCGCACCAGGTGCAGATGCTGGACCGCAGTGCCGCACCGTCGACCTTGCTGATCGCCCCGACCGGCGGCGGCAAGACACTGGCGGGGTTCCTGCCGACACTGGCAGAACTTGGCGCCAATCCAGCGCCAGGCCTGCACACGCTCTACATCTCGCCGCTCAAGGCGCTGACGGCGGACATAGGCCGCAACCTGCGGGCGCCGATCGACGGGGCCGGCCTGAACATCCGGGTCGAGGATCGTACCGGCGACACGTCTTACACCCAGCGCCGGCGCCAGCGGGTCGACCCGCCGCATATCCTGTTGACCACGCCGGAAAGCCTGGCGCTGATGCTCAGCTATCCCGAAGCACCAAGGATCTTTGCACCGCTTCGCCGCGTCATCGTGGACGAACTGCACGCCCTGGCGGAATCAAAGCGCGGCGACCAGTTGATGCTGCTCTTGTCGCGCCTGCAGGCCCTTGCCCCCGGCCTGCGCCGTGTCGGCCTGTCCGCCACGGTCGAGGACCCGCCCGCCCTGGCCGGGTATCTGGCGACCGATACGCAGGTCCTGCTGGCCGACCCCGGCCCCGACCCCGACATAACCATGCTGCTGACCGAAGACGCCCCGCCCTGGGCTGGCGGCGGCGGGCGCTATGCCATCCCGGCGATCCTAGAACAGATCAGGGCGCACCGGACGACACTGGTGTTTCACAACACGCGCGCCCAGGCCGAGATCTTCTTTCACCACCTCTGGCTGGCAAACGAAGACAACCTTCCGATCGGCATCCACCACGGGTCGCTTGCCCGCGAACAGCGCGAGCGGGTCGAGTCCGCGATGACCGAGGGGCGCCTGCGCGCCGTGGTCTGCACCGGCTCGCTGGATCTGGGCATCGACTGGGGCGATGTCGATCTGGTCATCCAGGTCGGCGCGCCCAAGAATGTAAAACGGCTCGTGCAAAGGATCGGCCGCGCCAACCACCGCTACAACGCCCCGTCAAAGGCCCTGCTGGTGCCTGCCAACCGCTTTGAATTGGTGGAATGCAAGGCGGCGCTGGACGCTGTCCGGGCCCATACGCTGGACGGAGAACCGCGCGGCCCGGGCCCCCGTGACGTGCTGTGCCAGCATATCCTGCTGACCGCCTGTTCCGGCCCGTTTACCGCCGACGCCCTTTATGCCGAGGTCACGACAGCCGGCCCCTATCGCCACCTGCCGCGCGGCGATTTCGACGCGGCGCTGGATTTCGTGGCAACGGGTGGATACGCCCTGCGGGCCTATGACCGCTGGCAACGGCTGAAACCGACCGCCGGCCGCTGGCATCTGCGGGATCCCCGCGCCGCGGCGGTGATCCGTCAGAACCTGGGCACTATCATCGACACCGAAACGCTGAAGGTGCGGCTGCGCGGTCGCGGCCAGCCGCTGGGCGAGGTAGAGGAAAACTTCGCGGCCTCGCTGACGCCGGGCGATACCTTCCTGATCGGTGGCGAGGTGGTGCGGTATGAGGGGTTGAACGAGCTGACCGTCGAGGTCAGCCGGACGCCGGGACGCGACCCGAAGGTTGCCGTCTTCTCAGGCACCAAATTCGCCACCTCCACCCTTTTGGCCGATCGCATCCTGCAGATCTTCCAACAGGACACCTGGCCCGACCTGCCCGCCCACACCGCCGACTGGCTGGCCCTGCAACGCCGGGTTTCGGACCTGCCGCGCCGTGACACCCTGTTGCTGGACAGCTTTCCGCATGAGGGGCGCGAACATCTCTGCATCTACGGGTTCGCCGGCCGCAATGCCCAGCAGACCCTTGGCCTCCTGGTGACAAAGCAGATGGAGGATCAGGGGCTGGCGCCGCTTGGTTTCGTGGCCACAGACTACGCCACGCTGATCTGGGGGCTGCATCCGGTCACCGACCCCGCCCCGCTGTTTGATCCCGGGACCCTGCGGCAGGGGCTGGAGACCTGGTTGCAGTCCAATGCCCTGATGAAACGCATGTTCCGCAACACCGCCATCATCGCCGGCCTGATCGAGCGCACGCATCAGGGCCGCCGCAAGACCGGCCGACAGGCGACCTTTTCCTCGGACATCCTCTATGACACCCTGCGCCGCTATGACCCCGACCACCTGTTGTTGCAGATCACCAGAGAAGAGGCGATGCGCGGCCTGATCGACTTTTCCCGCATCGAGGACATGCTGGCGCGCAGCGCGGGGCGCATTGCGTTGAACCGGCTTGACCGGGTCAGCCCCCTTGCCGCGCCGCTGTTTCTGGAACATGGCAAGGTGCCGATCCAGGGTCAGGCGCGCGAAAAACTGGCAGAAGCGGCGGCCCAGGCGCTGATGCAGGCGGCCGGGCTTGCCTGAACCATGCATTACCGCCTGACCCTCGGCCCCGAAGTCCTGCATGCCCTGCCGTCGGGCGCGCTGCATTGGCCGGCGCGCCGGGTGCTGGTGGTCAGCGACCTGCACCTGGGAAAATCCGCACGGCTGGCCCGTCGCGGCGGCGCGCTGCTGCCACCTTACGAAACCCGCGCCACGCTAGAACGGCTGGATGCCGACATCGCGGCAACGCGGCCCGCGACGGTGATCTGTCTCGGCGACAGTTTCGACGATCTCGCGGCCGGGGAAGAGCTGGACGAAGCCGATGGCCTGTGGCTGTCACGGCTGATGGCGGGCCGCGACTGGATCTGGATCGAGGGCAACCACGACTCCGGCCCGCTGGCGCTGGGGGGCAGCCACCGGGCGGCGCTGGTGATGGGCGCGCTGCAGTTCCGCCATATCGCCGACCCTGCACAACAGTTTGAAATATCGGGCCATTATCACCCAAAGGCACAGGTCGCCGGCCAGACGCGCCCCAGCTTTCTGGCCGATGCGGCGCGGATCATCCTGCCCGCCTATGGCACCTATACCGGCGGCCTGCGCTGCAGCGACCCGGTTCTGACCGGGCTGATGCAGCCGCAGGCGCTGGCGGTGCTGACGGGCACAAGGGCGCTGGCGATCCCGATGCGGCGCGGATAGCCCGGATCAGGCGGTCAGCCCCTCGGGCTCGGCCAGGCCATTGGCGCGGCAACAGGCGGTCAGGGTATTGGCCAGCAAGCAGGCGATGGTCATCGGGCCGACGCCACCGGGCACCGGGGTGATCGCGCCGGCAACCTTGGCCGCGCTGTCGAAATGCACGTCGCCCACCAGCTTGGCCTTGCCGTCCCGCTCGATCCGGTTGATGCCCACGTCGATCACGGTGGCGCCCGGGCCCACCATGTCTCCGGTGATCATCTCGGGGCGGCCGACCGCGGCCACCAGAATGTCGGCCCGCTTGCAGACCTCGGCCAGGTTCTTGGTGCGGCTGTGCGCGATGGTGACGGTGCAGCTGTCCCCCAAGAGCAACTGGGCCATCGGCTTGCCGACGATATTCGACCGGCCCACAACCACCGCGTTCAGGCCCGACAGCGACCCGTGATGGTCGCGCAGCATCATCAGACAGCCCAGCGGCGTGCAGGGCACCATCGACTTCTGCCCCGTTCCCAGCAGGCCGACATTCGAAATGTGGAATCCGTCCACGTCCTTTGCAGGGGCAATCCGGTTGATCACCAGTTCCGAATTCAGGTGAGAAGGCAACGGCAACTGCACCAGAATCCCGTGAACTTTCGGATCGCCGTTCAGCTGGTCGATCAGTGCCAGCAGATCGGCCTCCGATGTCTCTGCCGGCAACCGATGTTCGAAACTGTTCATTCCCACCTCGATGGTCGAGGCGTGCTTGTTGCGGACATAGACCTGGCTGGCGGGGTCTTCGCCCACCAGAACCACGGCCAGACCCGGCTTGATGCCGTTTTCTTCGGCCAGCCGGGCCACATGGGCGGCCACCTGAGCCCGCACCTTGGCTGCAAAGGCCTTGCCGTCGATCACCTTGGCGGTCATGTCGTCTCTCCTCAGACTGCGGCCGCAAAGGCGGCGCGGTAATGGTCCATCTGCATGCGGGTCGCGAGGACCGCGTTCTTCATCAGGATCGCCACGGTCACCGGACCGACCCCGCCCGGAACCGGCGTGATCCAGCCGGCCACCTCGGCGCAACTGGCGAAATCCGCATCGCCCACGGTCTTGCCCTCGACCCGGTTGATGCCGATGTCGATCAGCGCCGCGCCCGGCTTCAGCATCTCGCCCCGCACCAGGCCGGGCTTGCCCACGGCGACGAAAACGGCATCGGCGGCGCGGGAATGCACCGCCACCTGGCGTGTCATGTGGTGACAGACGGTCACGGTCGCGCCCAGGCCCATCATCAGGAAGGCAATCGGCTTGCCGACGATCTCGGAATGCCCGATGACGCAGACATCCAGCCCCTCCATCTTCAGCGGCAGCGTCTTCAGGATCTCGACCGCCGCCACGGCCGTGCAGGGGCCCAGCGTCAGGTCATTGTAGACGATATTGCCGATCGAGGCCGGATGCATGCCCTCGACATCCTTCATCGGATGCACGGCCTTTTGCAGCGCCTTCACGGGGATATGCGCCGGCAGCGGGCGCTGGATGATGATGCCGTTCACCCTGGGATCGGCGTTCAGCCCGGCCAGCACGCCGGTCAACTGCTCCAGGCTGATGGTCTCGGGGTAGTTGCGGGCCTCAAAGGCCACGCCGGCCGCCTCGGCCGATTTCTGCTGGTTGCGGACATAGAGTTCCGCCGCCGCCACGTCACCGACCGAGATCGACACCAGCCGCGGCGCCCAGCCGGCCTCGGCCAGAGCCTCGGCCTCGGCGCGCGTCTCATCGCGCATCCGGGCCGCTATGGCCTTGCCGTCGATCAGCGTGGCGGTCATCTGCCCTTCCCCGGCGCCACGCGCCTAGCCCTTGCGTAACGTATCCGGCCCCAGGCGGTTTTCCTCGCGCGCGATGGACCAGTCGATCAGGCGCCGCCACAGTTTCTCGACCAGATCGGGCGGCAACCCGTAGGTTTCGGCATGGCGGCGCACGTTCTTCACCACCTGCTCGACCCGATCATCGATCCGGGCGGGCAGGTCGACCTCGGCCTTGATCTCGGCCGCGCGGTCAATGTAACCGGCCCGCTCTGCAAACAGCCGGACGAGGTCATCGTCCAGCCGGTCGATCTCGGCCCGGATATGGGCCATGCTCGTGCAGTCTGCGGGCTTGCGCATCGGTTCTTCCCCCTGTCAGGCCGCCCCCAGATAGACGGGCGGCCTGCAAAGGGCAATGCGGCGACTTAGAACAGGCCTTCGACAAAGCCCTGGTCGTTCAGCCGGATCACCTCGGCCGACGGCACCTTGGGCAGGCCCGGCATCGTCATGATCTCGCCGCAGATGGCGACGACAAAGCCCGCGCCGGCCGAAAGCCGCACCTCGCGGACCGGCACCGACTGGCCGGTCGGCGCGCCACGAACGTTCGGGTCGGTGGTAAACGAGTACTGGGTCTTGGCCATGCAGATCGGCAGCTTGCCATAGCCGGCGGCTTCCCAGGCCTTCAGCTGGTCGCGGATCGACTTGTCGGCCAGCACCTCGTCGGCATGGTAGATGCGCTTGGCGATGGCTTCGATCTTCTGGAACAGGCCCATTTCATCGGGGTAAAGCGGCGCAAAGTTGCTGGTGCCGCTTTCGGCCAGTTCAACCACCTTCTTCGCCAGATCCTCGATCCCGGCCGAACCCTGCGCCCAGTGCTTGCACAGGATCGCCTCGGCGCCCTGGGCGGCGACATATTCCTTGACCGCCGCCACTTCGGCATCGGTGTCAGAGTAGAAGTGGTTGATCGCCACCACCACCGGCACGCCAAAGGATTTGACGTTGGCGATGTGACGGCCCAGGTTCGGGCAGCCCTTCTTTACCGCATCGACATTCTCGGCACCCAGATCGGCCTTCGCCACCCCGCCATTCATCTTCATCGCGCGAACCGTAGCGACGATGACGGCGGCGGCGGGCTTCAGCCCGGCCTTGCGGCACTTGATATCAAAGAACTTCTCGGCGCCCAGGTCGGCACCGAAACCGGCTTCGGTCACGACATACTCGCCCAGTTTCAGCGCAGTCTTGGTCGCGATGACCGAGTTGCAGCCATGGGCGATGTTGGCAAACGGGCCGCCATGGACGAAGGCCGGGTTGTTTTCCAGCGTCTGCACCAGGTTCGGCTGCATCGCGTCTTTCAGCAGGACGGTCATCGCGCCGTCGGCCTTGATGTCGCGGCAGTAGATCGGGGTCTTTTCGCGGGTATAGGCCACGACGATGTCGCCCAGACGCTTTTGCAGGTCTTCCAAGTCGTTCGACAGGCAGAGGATCGCCATGACTTCGGACGCCACGGTAATGTCAAAGCCGGTCTGGCGCGGGAAGCCGTTCGAAACGCCGCCCAGCGAGACGACGATATCGCGCAGCGCGCGGTCGTTCATGTCCATCACCCGGCGCCAGACCACGCGGCGCTCGTCGATGCCCAGCGTGTTGCCCCAGTAGATGTGGTTGTCGATCATCGCCGACAGCAGGTTGTGGGCACTGGTGATGGCGTGGAAGTCGCCGGTGAAATGCAGGTTCATCTCTTCCATCGGCACGACCTGGGCCATGCCACCGCCGGCAGCGCCACCCTTCATGCCAAAGTTCGGCCCCAGGCTGGCTTCGCGGATGCAGATCACGGCCTTCTTGCCGATGCGGTTCAGGCCATCGCCCAGACCGACGGTGGTGGTGGTCTTGCCCTCGCCCGCCGGCGTCGGGTTGATCGCCGTCACCAGAACCAGCTTGCCATCCTTCTTGCCGGACAGCGACTTGATGAAGTCCTGGCTCACCTTGGCCTTGTCGTGGCCATAGGGCAGCAGATGCTCATTCGGAATGCCAAGTTTGGCGCCGATCTCCATGATCGGCTTCTTCTTGGCCTCGCGGGCAATTTCGATGTCGGTCTTGAAGGCCATTTCGCTCTCCCTGGGGCGCCATGTGGTCTGTTTACGACGTGATACCGGGCTAGGCAGGCTTACTCAGGCAGGTTTGCGACGTGAATCCCGCAAAATTCGCCTTGTGACGTTTCCGATGCGAAACCGGATGGCGGCAAACGGAAATTCCCCGGACGGGGCGGATCAGCCTTGCCCTGCGGTTTCGGGGCGCCAGCCGCGTTGCGCCGGAATATGCAGCCGCATCTCGTCGCCCAGCCGCAGCGTGCCTTCGCGCTCGACCCAGGCGGTAACGCCACGCTTGCCCCGCGCCGCCGCCTTGAACGCCTTGCCCATGCCGCCGGTCGCCCTTGCGATGGTGACGGCGGGCTCCTGGCAGGGTTCGTTCAGCATGTCGACGACAAGCGTGCAGCCATCCGGCCCCTGCAACCGGCTGGACGGCGGCAAATGGGTGAAATCCGGCAATCCCTGCAACACGACCGAGGCCCCGACCCAGGCATAGTCGAAATCCGACAGGCCCAGCTCGGCAGCCACTTCGGCCATTTCTTCGGCCCCGACCAGGCAGAGCTGGCGGGTGTTGCGGATCTCCGTGTCGCGCGGGTGCTGTTGCAGCACACGCGAACAGGACGGCCGTGTCAGCCCCGCATGGCTTTCCAGCGCGAAACCGGCAAAGGTCAGCGGCATTTCCGCGACCGGCTCAGCGGTGATCACCAGATCCCTGACCGGAATGCGCTGCGCCCCCAGCCAGGCAATCCGTGCGAAATGGTCGGTCGGTATCAGGGCGGTCATGCGGGCCTCGTCAGGATCAGGAACAGCCGGCGGAACGGAAACAGCGCGCCATTGTCGGCCAGCCTTGGATAGGCGGCTTCCAGCGCCTCGTCATAGCGGTCGGTGAACCGGCGGGCCTCGTCGGGCGTCATCCGGTCCAACAGCGGGCGCATCGCGGTCGAGGCGGTGAAGGCCCGCACCGGATGGCCCTGCGGCTCTGCCGCCAGATGCTGCAGATACTCGCTTTCCCAGATCGACAGCGCGCCCAAAGGCGCCAGCATCGCCCAATATTCCGAGGGCGCCGCGACCGGCGGCTGGTAGCCGGTGAAATCGAACCGGTCCGGATACATCGACTGGGCAATGTCGCGCAGGAACCGGTGCGACGGCGCCATGAAGTTGCGCGGCATCTGCACCGCCAGCGTGCCGCCGCGGGCAACCATCGCCGCCAGCCTGGGCAGCAGGCCCGCGTGATCGCCCAGCCAATGCAACGCCGCGTTGGAAAAGATCAGCGCCGGGGCCGTGGCCGGGGACCAGCCGGCGATATCGGCCATCTGCCGGTCGTCGTAGCCCCCGGCCTTGTCCAGCATCGCGGGCGAGGAATCGACACCGATCAGCCTGCGGCCCGGCCACCGCGCGCGCAAGGCCGCCGCCGCCGCCCCGTCGCCGCAGCCCAGGTCCACCAGATCGCCGGGCGGCAGATCCGGCACCTGCGCCAAAAGATCCATCGCCGGACGCAGCCGCAGGCCACGAAAGGCGGAATAGGCCGCAGGGTTCCAGTCGGTCATAGCCAGTTCTTCCAGCGAAAGATCATCCAGGGCACCAAGGCCGAGACAGCCATCAGACCCAGCGCCATCGGATAGCCCCAGGGCCACTGCAATTCAGGCATATGGGCAAAGTTCATCCCGTAGATACTGGCGATCAGTGTCGGCGGCAGGAAGACAAAGGCCACCACCGAAAAGATCTTGATGATGTCCGCCTGCCGGATGTTGATCACGCCCAGCGTCGCATCCAGCTGGAACTGGATCTTGCTTTCCGCCCGCGCGGTGGAATCCTGCAGCGATTTCACGTCATGCAACAGGGTCTTGAGCCGCTTTTTCTCCAGCCCCTTCAGCGCGGATACCGCAGCGCCGCCCGTGGGGATCGACAGGAACCCCAAGAGGCGCATCAGCGTCGACAGGCTGTCGTCGATCTTGCCGTTCAGGTCCTCGGCCCGGCCAATGCGTTGCAACAGGACCGCCAGCACCTGCATCTTGCCCGAGGGACGATGCGCCTCGAAGATCGCCTTGGTCAGGGCCTCCAGCTTGCGGTTCTCGCCCTCCAGGATATCCGCCAGCCGGTCGACGATGGTTTCCAACAGCGCCAGAAGCGTCGTCTGGCCATTGACACAGCCCATCGACTGCGCCGCCGCCCGCGCCGCAAAGACCCCGATCGAGCGCGGCGCATGATAGCGCACCGTCACCAGCCGCTCGGGGGTCAGCACGAATGTCACCGGGCCGATTTCGGGCGTCTTGCCTTCGGGCGTGGCCAGAACCTGCACGGTCAGGAACAAGGCCCCCTTCTCGTCGTAGAGCCGCGACGAAACCTCGATCTCCTGCATGTCCTCGCGCGTCGGGATATCCAGCCCCAGCGCCGCCTCCAGGGCAGCTTCCTCGCCCGGCCCGGGGCTTTCCAGGTCGATCCAGACCACGTCCCGCAGATCGGGGCCGGGCATGCCGTTCACCGGAACCAGCCGCCCCTGTGCTTCATGGTATGAGGTGATCATCCCCGCCCCTTCGTTGTCCCGCCAACCCTAGCCGCCGCGACCGCAAAGCAAAAGGCCCCGCACTCGGCGGGGCCTCTGCTGCGGCCTTTCCCGCCGGTCAGAGCGGCGAAGGCTCGGCGTCGGGTTTTGCGGCCCGCGATTTGCGGGTCTTGGGAATGGACACCACCGAAGCGGTCCCGCCATCCGACGGCGCCGGCGGGGTGCCCGCGTCGTCGCCCTCGCCCAGCCTTTCGCCGGCAATGACCTTACGGATTTCGTCTCCGGTCAGGGTCTCGTATTCCAGCAGCCCCTTGGCCAGCCGTTCCCATTCCTCGTTCTTCTCGACCAGGATGCGCCGGGCGGTATCGTAGCCTTCGTCGATCAGCCGCTTCACTTCCTGTTCGATCAGCCGCTTGGTCTCGGCCGAAACCGAAAAGCCGCCGGTATTGCCCTGATAGCCTTCATGCGCCTCGGCATAGTCGATATTGCCGACGACCTCCGACATGCCCCAGCGCAGCACCATGGCACGGGCCAGCGCCGAGGCCTGCTGGATATCGCCCGAAGGTCCGTTCGACACCGAATCGTCCCCCCATTTCAGGATCTCCGCCGCCTTGCCGGCCATGGTCATGGCGATGCGCTGTTCGCACTGGTCCTTGTGCCAGTTCAGACGGTCCATTTCCGGCAGGGACATCACCATGCCCAAGGCGCCGCCACGCGGGATGATGGTGGCCTTGTAGACCGGGTCGCACTTGGGCAGCGCCATGCCGACGATGGCGTGGCCGGCCTCGTGATAGGCGGTCATTTCCTTTTGCTCGGGCGTCAGCACCATGGACCGGCGCTCTGCCCCCATCATGACCTTGTCCTTGGCATTCTCGAAATCGATCATGGTGACAAAGCGGCGGCCGGCGCGGGCCGCCATCAGCGCGGCCTCGTTCACCAGGTTCATCAGGTCGGCGCCCGAGAACCCCGGCGAGCCGCGCGCGATGGTGCGCAGGTCGACATCCGGGCCCAGCGGCACCTTGCCGGGCATGGACGGAAGAATCTTTTCCCGCCCCTTGATGTCGGGGTTCGGCACATGGATCTGCCGGTCGAACCGGCCGGGACGCAAGAGCGCCGGGTCCAGCACGTCCTTGCGGTTGGTGGCGGCGATGATGATGACACCCTCGTTCGCCTCGAACCCGTCCATTTCCACCAGCAGCTGGTTCAGCGTCTGCTCGCGTTCGTCATTGCCGCCGCCGATGCCCACGCCACGCGCCCGGCCCACCGCGTCGATCTCGTCGATAAAGACGATGCAGGGGGCGTTCTTCTTGGCCTGTTCGAACATGTCGCGCACGCGGACGCACCCACGCCCACGAACATTTCAACGAAGTCCGAGCCCGAGATGGTAAAGAACGGCACCCCCGCCTCGCCCGCGATGGCGCGGGCCAACAGCGTCTTGCCGGTGCCGGGCGGGCCGACCAGCAGCGCGCCCTTGGGGATCTTGCCGCCCAGCCGGCTGAACTTCTGCGGATTGCGCAGGAACTCGACGATCTCTTCCAGCTCTTCCTTGGCCTCGTCGATGCCGGCCACGTCGTCGAACGTCACCCGGCCATGCTTCCGGTCAAGAGCTTGGCGCGCGACTTGCCAAAGCCCATCGCGCCGCCGCGGCCGCCACCCTGCATCCGGTTCATGAAGAAGATCCAGATGCCGATCAGCAGCAGGAACGGCAGCCAGATCGACAGGATCGACATGAAGCCGGATTCCTCTTGCGGCGTCGCCTGCACGTCGACGCCCTTGGCCACCAGCTTGTCGGTGATCTGCTCCCCTTCGGGCTTGATCGTGGTGTAGGTCGTGCCATCCTTCGTCTTCACCACCACCCGCTCGCCATCCAGCGTGGCCGAGGCGACCTTGTCGCCGTCAACCATGGCGATGAAATCCGAATAGCTGAGCGTGCGCGATGACAGCGTCGACTGGTTGCCCGAGAAGAGGTTGAACAGCGCCAGGATCAGCAGCAGAAGAACGACCCAAAAGGCGATGTTGCGTGCGTTGTTCACGAAAGGACTCCCGTAGCGTCCGCGCAGGCATGGCGTCGCGCGGCTATGCGCCTAAGATAGACATCTGCGGCACAGGTTCAATGCGATAACAGGAATTCGTGGAACGAAGGCGCGCATGTCGCAGTTGCCACGCCGAAACCCGCGCAGGGCGCGGCGATCAGCCTCTCGCCCTGCCACGATCCGGGGCTCACCTCCAGCACCTGCCGGGGCAACCCGGTGGCCCGCCAGTCCGGGCAAAACCGCAGGCCAGCGGCGCCCAAGGCGCGCACCACTCCCTCCGCCCCCTGAACGGTCCACCGCCCGTCCCAGACCTGCCCGACGGTCACCTGCCCGCCGCAGGCCCGCGCCTCGCGGCTGACCCAGCAGGTTTTCGCCCTGCCAGCGGAACCGCACCCCGCCAGGGTGGCGTCCCTGCCCTGGGCCAGCGCCATTCCCAGCGCCATCAGCTTGGTTTCCCGCGGCGGGTGCCTTTCGCCCGCGATCCAGCGGATCACGGCAATCAGCAGCCGCCGTTGCACCTCTGGGCCGCAAAGCGCAAAGGACCGGCGCTGAAAATGCAGGCTGCCGGCCGTTTCGGTGATGACTTCGGTCCCGGCGCGGGCCACGGCCTCATGCACCACCGCCTGCGCCGAGGACAGGTTGGCAATCACGCCGGACAGCCGGTCCACGGTAATTCCAAGCGGTTTCAACGCCTTCATCGCGCGCCGCGCCTTGACGCGGGTAAAGCGGTCGTTCTCGTTCGACGGATCGTCGATCCAGCTCAGGCCCTGCCGGGTCAGATAGGCCCGCAGGTCGGCCCGCGTCCGCGACAGAAAGGGGCGGCGAAAGGCAACGCCGTCAACCCGGAAGGATTGGCGCATGCCCGTCAACCCGTCCAGCCCCGCCGCGCGCGACAGTCCCATCAGGAAGGTTTCCGCCTGATCATCGGCGGTATGGGCCAGGCAGACCAGATCCACGCCCTTCTCGCGCGCCCATTCCGCCATCAGGCCATAGCGCGCCTCACCCGCCGCCGCCATCAGGTTGCCGGCAATCTCGCCATGATCCCAGACCAGCACATCATGCGGCACGCACAGGCTTGCGCAGACCTGCCCCACCCGGTCGGCCTCGGCCGCGGCTTCGGGGCGCAGCCGATGATCCACCGTCACCGCCCGCAAGGCCCAGCCCGCATGGCGCGCGGCCCGCGTCATCAGGTGCAGCATCGCTAGGGAATCGCTGCCGCCCGATACCGCCACACCCACCGTGGCGGGGGGCGTTCCTGACCCGCCATGCGCCATCTTCGCACAAGACAGCAGCGCCGCGTCCTCGCCCTCTGCAGCGGGCCAGTCGCCCTCTACGGGCACCCCAGCCCCTGCATCGCAATCGGCGCCTGGCTGGCGGCCATGCTGCCGGGGTATTGCGTCGCCACTTCGCCCAGGGTCACGCAGGCCTCGGGCGTCTGGCCCAGGTCGCCCAGCGCCTGCCCCAGCTGCAACAGCGCATCCGCCGCGAACGGCCCCTGCGGGTTGCCGGAATAGGCCTCCAGATAGGCCCGCGCTGCATTCGCCGTCTCACCCAGCTGGCGCAGCGCCTCGCCGCGCAGGTAGTTCGCCTCCTGGCTCAGTGGGCTGCCAGGATAGGATTGGGCAAAGGTCGCAAAGAGCTCTGCAGCACCGCGAAAGTCACCCTGACCGAGCACCCCCTTGGCCCGGTCAAAGTCTGCCTGTTCTCCGACGGCAAGTTCGGGGCCACCAGCGGCGGCGGGGCTGGCCGGGGCGGCCGCGGCAGGGGCATCACCGCCCAGAGGCGGCGTGGCCGGCATGTTCAGGGCGTCGCAGCCCGGCGTCGCCTCGCACAGCCGGAATTCGATATCGCCGATCCGGTTGGTGCCATCGGCCACCACCCGGTTCAGTTTCAACTCGATCTCCTCGGCCCGCGCGGTCAGCCGCGCCAGCGCAGCCTCGATGGCGTCCATCCGCTGCAGGGCATCGCCACCGCCGATGGCCGCGGTATTGCCGCTGGTCACCAGTTCGGACTTCAGCGCGTTGAACTCGGCCGACAGGGTGCCAAGCTCGGCCTGGATATCGGCCAGCGACTGCGGATTTGCCTGTGCCAGCGCCGCAAGCGGCAGCGCCAGCGGCAGGACGGCCAGACGAAGCGTCCGTGCCAGCATCGGCTCAGACCCCCGAGCCGGCCGAAAGCACCGTCACCGCGCGGCGGTTCTTGGCATAGCAGGCCTCTTCCGAGCAGACCTCGATCGGGCGTTCCTTGCCATAGCTGATGGTCTTCATCCGGTTGCCGGCAACACCCTGGCTGACCAGGAAGGCCTGAACGGCGGCGGCGCGGCGGGCACCCAGGGCAAGGTTGTATTCACGGGTGCCCTGTTCGTCGGCATGGCCTTCGATGATCACCGCATAGCCGGGGTTCTGGTTCAGCCAGTTGGCCTGTCCCTGCAACACGCCGCGCGCCTCGGGCGACAGGGTCGACTGGTCCACCGCGAACAGCACGCGGTCACCGACCGTCTGGTTGAAATAGGCGATCGACCGCGGATCGTTCGGGTCGCCCAGGCCGGTGGTATCGACATAGCCCGCACCGGCGCCGGCACCGCCGGCCCCCGCCCCGCCGGCACCATAGCGGTCGGGGTTCTGGCAGGCGGCCAGGGTCAGCGCGGCCATCACTAGCAGGGCCTTGGGCATCAGGGTCATCGGATCTGTCCTCTCGTTGGCTCGAACGGGGCGGTTTGGCCCATGTTAACAGGTTTGCGCAGCCGATGGAATCGGCCGCGCGAAGGGGGTCAGGGCAGCAGCGGCGACCAGGCCGGATCGCTGGCCGGGCCTTCGGTCGGAATCTGCTTCAGGTTCCGGCCCGAGATATCCACCGACCACAACGTGGCCTGCCCGCCCGCGCCGCTGGATTCGCGGGTGAACATGATCACCCGGCCATTCGGGGCCCAGGTCGGACCTTCGTCAAGGAACGAGGCCGTGAGCAGCCGCTCCTCGCTGCCGTCGGTGCGCATCACCCCGATGTGGAAGCGCCCGGCGTTCTGCTTGGTAAAGGCGATCAGGTCGCCGCGCGGCGACCAGACCGGCGTGCCATAGCGCCCCTCGCCGCCCGAAATGCGCCGCGGCTCACCGCCGCCCGCCGGCATGACGTAGATCTGCTGCACGCCCGAACGGTCGCTTTCAAACACGATCTGGCTGCCATCGGGGCTGAACGAAGGCGCGGTCTCGATCGACGGCGCGTTGGTCAGCTGGCTCAGGCTGCCCGAACGGATGTTCAGCGCATAGATGTCGGTATTGCCGCCGCGCTCCAGGCTGAAGACCACCGTGCCGCCATCGGGCGAGAACCGCGGCGCAAAGGTCATGGTGCCGGGCTGTTCGTCCAGCGCCCGGCGTTGCAGGCTGCCGACATCCATCACCGTGATGCGCGGAAAGCCGGATTCGTAGCTGGTGTAGAGGATCCGGTCACCGGCCGGTGAAAACCGCGGCGCCAGCACGATGGCGCTGCTGTCGGTCAGGTACTGGACGCTGGCCCCATCGTAATCCATCACCGCCAGCCGCTTGGCGCGGGCATTCTTGGGCCCGCTTTCGCTGACAAAGACCACGCGGCTGTCAAAATAGCCGCCTTCGCCGGTGATCTTGGAATAGACCACGTCGGCCACCTTGTGCGCCATGCGCCGCCAGCCTGCCGTGGTGCCGGCGAATTGCAGGGCCGCGCCCTCGATGGCGCTGCCGTTCACCACGTCATAGGCGCGGAATTTCACGGTGACGCGGTCGCCCGCCACCGACACCGCCCCGGTGATCAGCACCTGCGCATTCACCGCCCGCCAGTCCTCAAAGGCCACACCGCCGTCAAAGCTGCTGATGCGGCCGATATGGGCGTCTTCGGGAATTTCGCGGAACAGCCCGGTGCCGACAAGGTCCGAGACCACCACGCGGCTCAGGTCGCGGGCCAGGCTGCCGGCGCCACCTTCGTCGACAAAGGCCGGCGTGGCAAAGGGCATCGGGTCGATGACGCCATCGGTAATGACGATCCGGGGCGGATTGCCCTGCGCCAGGACGGGCGACACGGCCACCAGGGCCAACGCCACGCCCAGCAGGGCGGAAAGGATGCGGAAAGACGGTCTCATGTGCCTCGTGCTCCGTTTTTCTTGTTCTCTAGCCCATGGGGCGCGGCGATGTGAGGGGAATTCCTGTCGGCAAGCGGCCCCTTGCCGGTTTTCGGACGGGGGCGCGGTCATCTCAGCCTCATCCCGTTCGGGTCGAATACCAGATCCAGCACCTTCCAGGTCTCGTATTTCTCGGGCGGCAGCGGGATGCCACCTTCGCGGTAGGCGCGGACAATGGCGCTGCGCGCGGCGGTGAACGCGGTATTGGTCGCCTCGGCCGAGGGGCCATCGCTTTCCAGCAGCGAAATGTCGGTGGGCTTGCCCGACGGGTCAAAGGTCACCCGCACCACGATCGTCGTGCGCAGCGTATCGGTCGAAACCGAACCCAGGTTCCACTTGCTGCCGATGGCGCTGCGGACATCGCCGATCTCGCCGGCGTTCAGCGGCGGGCCGGTCGGCGCCACGGTGTCCGACCCGCCAGTGGCGGCCGGCTCGGGCGTGTCGTCCAAGGCCGCCAGCGCATCGTCTACGGCGCTGTCGTCGGTCTCTGCCGCCGCGCTGGCCGCGGTCTCGCTGGCGGCTTCCGCCGCCGGTTCTTCGGCGGGCCGGGGCCGGTTCGGCCGCGACTTTGGCCGGATCGAGGCCGTCATGCCCAGGGCTTCGGTCTGGTCTTCCGTCGCCTCGGTGCGCAGGACATCGCCGGATTCCTGCGGCGCGGTCTCTTCCTGCGGCTGCTCGACCACTTCGGGCTGGTCCACCGGCTCGTCGCTGGTCGCCTCGGTCGGCGCATCGCTGACCGGCTGATCCTCGGGCACATCGACCGGGTCCGGCGCCACGCGGTCGGCGGGCTTGGGCTTGGGCCGCAGGCTGGCTGCCATCGACGGCAGGGGCTGCTCCTCGGGGGCCACCACCACGTCCTCGGGCTGCGGCACCGGATCGGGCAAGGGATCGGGTTCCGCCACGGGATCGGGCACGGGATCGGGTTCGGGCACGGGGTCCGGCGCCGGCTGCGGCTCGGGCGGGGTCTCGACCACCGGCTCGGGCGCCGGCTGCGGATCCGGTGCCGGCTGCGGCTGCACCTCGGGTTCCGGCGGGGTCGGCGCCTCTTCCGGCTCGGCCACTTGCGGCTGGTCCGGCGCGGGCGTCTCGGACGGCGCCGGGGCGCTGGATTGCAGCGCCTGGAATTCCGCCTCGCTCATCAGCGAGACCTGCGCCACCTCGATCGGCTCGGGCTCCTGATGGGCAAAGAAGTAATCGCCCACGACCACCCAGAGGATCAGCCCGACATGGCCCACCCCGGAATAGATCGTGCCCTTGGATAGGCCGGTATCAAGGCCCGCTTCCATCGGCCTTACCCGTCGCTGCCAAAGCTGGGGCCCTGGCTGTCCGTCACCAGGCCGATGTTGTTGAACCCGCCCGCGTTCAGCGCGCCCATCACCTGGGCCACCCGCTCATAGGGAATCCGGCCATCGGCCCGCAGGAACACCTTGTCGCTGCTGCGTTCGGCGGCAATGGCCTTCAGCTTCGGGATCAGCTCGTTGTCCGCGACCGGATTGGTCATGATCATCAGCTCGCCCTCGGCGGTGACGGTGATGGTCAGCGGCTCTTCCTGTTCGGTCGGCAGCGCATTGGCGGCGGTTTCCGGCAGTTGCACGGGCACCCCCACCGTCAGCATCGGCGCCGCCACCATGAAGATGATCAGCAACACCAGCATCACGTCGACAAAGGGCGTGACGTTGATCTCGCTCATCGCGGCGGCAGTCCCGCGCCGGCGGCGGCGATGCCCCCCGCCCGACTTCTTGATGACCCCGGCCCCCATGGCTCAGCTGTCCAGCTGGCGCGACAGGATGGTCGCGAATTCATCGGCAAAGTTCTCGTACTTGCCCTGGATATGCTCGGAATCCGAATTCAGCTTGTTGTAGAAGACCACCGCCGGAATGGCCGCAACCAGACCCACGGCGGTCGCCATCAGCGCCTCGGCGATACCCGGCGCGACCACGGCCAGATTGGTGTTCTGGCTGATGGCGATCTGCTCGAAACTGTGCTTGATCCCCCAGACCGTGCCGAAAAGCCCGATAAAGGGCGCCGTCGACCCCGTGGTGGCCAGGAAGGCCAGCCCCCGGTTCAGCTTTTCGCTTTCCTGCGAGATCGCCACATCCATCGCCCGGTCGATCCGGGCCTGGGCGCCGGCGATCAGCGCGCCATCCTGCTTGTGGCTGCGGCGCCATTCCAGCATCCCGCTGGAAAACACCTTCTCCGACGCGCCGCGCGGCTCCGCCCCGATCTTCTCGTACAACTCGTCCAGGGGCTCGCCCGACCAGAAGGCCCGGTCAAAGATCGACGCCTCCTTGCGCGCGGCGCGATACATGATGTGTTTCTGGATGATGATCGCCCAGGACCAGAAGGACATCGCCATCAGCATGATCATGACGATCTTCACCGTCAGGGTCGCGCGCGCGAAAAGGGCGAGCAGAGAGAAGTCAATCTCCTGCGCCAATGCGAGGGTTTCCGTTTCCATTACGCCTGCTCTTGTTCGGTCGGGCCTTTGTCGGCTCCGTTACCCGCGATTCTAGCAAGGTTACAGGGGGAATGCCAACACAACTTGGTTAGCGGCAGGGAACCGCCCGTCGGGCGGCCGGGCCGCCTCCCGGCCTCGGCGGATTGTCGTCAATGCACCTGCGGCGCCAGCCTGGCACGCACTTCGGGCGGAATGCGCGCGGCATGCCCGTCATCGGACAGGCAGACCAGCGTGACCACCGCCTGGAACAGCATCTCGCCGCCGCGCCGCACCTCCTGGTCCACCACGATCCGCGCGCCGCCCATTTCGCGCAGCCGCGTCACCACCAGCAGATCCTCGGCGAACCGCGCCGGCCTCAGGTAATCGGCCTCGACCCGGCGCACCGCAAAGACGATGCCCTTCTCCGCCCGCAGCGCCGCCTGATCCACCCCCAGGGCGCGCACCCATTCGCTGCGCCCGCGCTCGATGAATTTCAGATAGTTGGCGTAATAGACGATCCCGGCAAGATCGGTGTCCTCGTAATAGACACGGACGGGCAGGCTGTGGCTCATCGCGGGCTCCCCTGTCAGCGGCCAGACCCTAGGCGGCATGCGTGACAGCCGCAAGACAGGAACCGGCAGTGCGCCCCCTTTGCATCCGCCCCGGTTCACCCGGCCGCAATCCGCGCCGCCAGCCGCAGCGCATGGCTCGCATCGCGCGCCACCGCCGGCAACACCGGGTCATAGGCCGCGCGGATCAGCCCGGCGATCTCGGGCCGCAGCACCGTCTGGCCATGGTGATCGGCCAGCATCCGACCCGCCAGCCCGGCCTCTCCCCAGTTCAGCATCACCATCGCCGCCTGGGCCAGCGCCAGGTCCTCGGCCGGCAAGGCCGCCAGATGCGCATCCATCCGCAGCAACACGAAAGCCGCCCGGATCGCCCCCGCCGCATCATAGCGAAAGCCGCGATACTGGTTCGCCCCGCCGCCGCCAGCCGGTCGCACAAGCCAGTCAGGTCCGGGATCATCCGGTCCAGGTTCGGAACCCCGGTCAGGTCCGCCAGTCCCGAACGAAGAACACCATCAGGTTGGCCCCCAGCTCCGGATCGGTCTCGGCCATCCGGTGCCCGGCCAGCGTCACCACCGCCTCGACAGCCCCCTTCACCACCGCCAGCGTCGCCTCCTCGACCCCAAAGACCACCGGCACGATCGGCCGCCCCCAGCGCGCGCAAAGGAACGTGCCATCGGCACGGGTGAACAGGGCCGCAATCTCATCGGCTGTCACGCCTGCTCTCCTTCGCTCAGATGCGCCGCCCATTTGCGGCGAAACGCGGCTTCCAGGTCCAGACCCTGCCAATCGCAGAACAACAGCAGAAAGCCCAGCACATCCGCCGCCTCATCCTCCACCGCCTCCCGGCTCCCCTGCCCCCGTGCCCGCCCGTTCAGCTTCAGCCAGGCCGCCTGCAACTCGCCCAGATCCTCGGTCAGCTTGCCCAGATGAAAGGCCGCATCCCGCTCCAGCCCGAACCGCGCGGCATATGACCCGCCCACCGCCGCCGCGATCCGCCCCGCTTCGCCGATCCGCATTCCCCCTCCTTCATCTTGGCCCAAATACTCCGGGGAGTTTGAGGGGCAGCGCCCCTCATCTGACCAGGCCCGCCCCTGGGCGCCACGCCCGCCAGGCATCAGCCGTCGAACAACTCGCCCTGCCCCGGCGCCCGCGGCGCCTCCAACCCCAGATGCCGCCAGGCCTTGGCGCCCAGCATCCGCCCGCGCGGCGTCCGCTGGATCAGGCCCTGTTGCAACAGATAGGGCTCGATCACTTCCTCGATCGCGTCGCGTGGCTCGCTCAGCGCCGCCGCGATCGTCTCCACCCCGACCGGCCCGCCGCCATAATTCTCGGCCAGCAGCACCAGATACCGCCGGTCCGCGCCGTCCAGCCCCAGGTTGTCCACCCCCAGCCGGGTCAGCGCCCGGTCGGCCAGCGCGCGGGAAATCCGCCCGCCCTCCTCGACCAGCGCGAAATCCACCACCCGCCTGAGCAGCCGCCCGGCGATCCGCGGCGTGCCCCGGGCCCGCCGGGCTATCTCGCGGCAGCCGTCATCCTCGGCCCGCACCCCCAGAAGCCGCGCGCCCCGGGTGACGATCTCGAACAATTCGTCCTCGGTATAGAATTGCAGCCGCGTCGGAATGCCGAACCGGTCGCGCAGCGGCGTCGTCAGCAACCCCAGCCGCGTCGTCGCACCCACCAGGGTAAAGGGTTGCAGGTCTATCCGCACCGTCCGCGCCGCCGGCCCCTCGCCGATCACCAGATCCAGCGCGAAATCCTCCATCGCCGGATACAGCACCTCCTCGACCACCGGCGACAGGCGGTGGATCTCGTCGATGAACAGCACGTCCCGCGGCTCCAGATTGGTCAGGATCGCCGCCAGATCCCCCGGACGTGCCAGCACCGGGCCACTGGTCATCCGGAACCCCACCCCCAGTTCCCGCGCCATGATCTGCGCCAGCGTCGTCTTGCCCAGGCCGGGCGGGCCATGGAACAGCGTATGGTCCATCGCCTCGCCCCGCATCCGGGCGCTGTCGATAAAGACCCGCAGGTTGGCCCGCGCCTCGGCCTGGCCGATGAACTCTTCCAGCACCTGCGGGCGCAGGGCACGGTCGCTGTCTTCCGGCAACTTCTCGGGGCGCAGGGTGGGTTCGGGTTCCATGCCTTACCTCGGCGCCAGCAGTTTCAGCGCCTGACGGATCAGCGTCGCCGTATCGGCCTCGGGTGTCTCGCCCGCGACGGTCGCCACCGCCTGCGCCGCATCACCCTGGCCATAGCCCAGGTTCAAGAGCGCCGACAACGCATCGGCTGCATAGCCCGCCCGCATCGCGCCCGCGGTCTCTTTCGCCGGCTCCCTTGCCCGCGCTGGCCGCGCGACCGGCTCCGCCTCGATCACCGCCTCGTCGACCTCGGCCGTGGCCGCCAGCCTCGCCCCCGCCGCCATCACCGCCGGCGCCTTTGCCTTCAGCTCCAGGATCACCCGCTGCGCCAGCTTTGGCCCCACGCCCGGCGCCGATTGCACCGCCCGCGCATCGCCCAGCGTGATCGCCCGCGCCACGCCTTCGGCCCCCAGCGCCCCAAGGATCGCCATCGAGGCCTTGGCCCCCACGCCCTGCACCGTCATCAAGAGCTTGTGCCATTCCTTCTCCAGCATGCTGGGAAACCCGAACAGCTGCAAAAGATCCTCGCGCACCAGCAGATCGGTATAAAGCGCGCAGAACTCGCCCACCGCCGGCAGCGCCGCCAGCGTCCGCTCGTTCACATGAATGATATAGCCGACCCCGCGGCAATCGATCAGCACCTGATCGCTGCCCCGCCAGTCCAGCCGCCCCGAGATCTTGCCGATCATCCCGCCGCCCTCTTCAAGGCCGCCTCGAACCGCCCCGCCGACTGCTGGTGATGCGCATGGCAGATCGCCACCGCCAGCGCATCCGCCGCATCGGGGCCCGCGATCCTCACCCCCGGCAGGTGCAGCCGCACCATATGGTCGACCTGCACCTTGGCGGCATGGCCCACGCCCACCACCGTCTTCTTCACCGCATTCGGCGCATATTCACCCACCGGCAGCCCGAACTGCGCCGGCACCAGGAGCGCGATCCCCCGCGCCTGGCCCAGCTTCAGCGTCGCCACCGCGTCCTTGTTGACGAATGTATGCTCGACCGCCGCGGCATCCGGTTGCCACTGCTGCAAGACCTCGGTCAGCTGGGCATGCAGCGAACACAGGCGCCGGGCCAGATCCTCGGTCGCCCCCTCGCTGTGGCAGATGCCATTGGCGACATGGGCAATCCGCGCGCCCGCCACATCGATCACCCCCCAGCCAAGGTTCCTCAGCCCAGGGTCGATCCCGATCACCCGCATCCCGCCCTCGTTTTCGTGCCTTTTTTCACCAACTAGCACGAAAAGTGAACATCCGCCAATGGGCAAGTTTCGACTTGTGCCCTGCCAGTGCCGCCGTTATGCACTTGCAGAAAGCGACAGGGCCGATGGCGAAAGCGACGCCTTCCGCATCAGGGCAGCAAAACCGCCCGCAATTATTGGCGAAATTGTGACTTCAGTCATGCAATGGCTGCAAGGCCGCCTTGCTGGCGGCCCGCTTGCTTTGCACATGCAGCAAGATTATCTGGCTGTCATCGCGGCGCAGTGCCGCCGATTTATGCAGAACTGAAAAGGAACACACCATGGCCGCCATCGAAACGAGCCGCCCGGCGCCGTTCGGCGCCATCACGACGTACCGCGCCGTCAACGCCCTGTCGAACGTCTTCCGCGTTCTGGGTGCGTGGAACGATGCGCGCGTCACCCGCAAGGCCCTGTCCAAGCTCTCGGATCGCGAGCTGGACGATATCGGCCTGTGCCGTGGCGACATCGAAATGATGGGCCGCTAAGGTCCCGACGCCGGTCCGGGCCGCTGCCCCGCGCAGTCAGGCCACCGCAACGCCGCACAGACCCCCGCAAAATCCAGGGCCGCCAACCGGAACATCCGGTGGCGGCCCTTTCGTATTCGGGTCAGGCAAGACGACGTGTCAGGCAAGACGACGGGACAGGCAAGACGACGGGTCAGGGACAACGCGGCCAGCACCGGCCGGCCCGTCCCACCGTCTTCCCCATTGCGTCCGGGGCGCGCGCGGTCCTACTTCGGGAACACCGCTTCCAGCGTCGAGGAAATCGCCAGCGTGACCGGGTCGGCCTGCATCAGACGGCCGCCCACGGGGTCAAAGCCCTCACCGGTCAGCATCTGGGCCACACGCTCGTCATACAGCGTTGCGCCGACATAGTAGTGGATCACACCCTTCAGCCCCAGCCCGATGGCCAGGACCAGCGCCAGCGGCTTGACGAAACGCCAGCTGGATCGGCCGTTCCTGAAGGTGGTCGACCGGCCCATCGTGCCGCGCGCCTCAAAGCCATAGCCCTTGGCGTGGGCCTTCTCGATCCGCGAGACACGGCCGTAAAAGTCGTTCAAGTTCGGGTCAGCCCACATTTGCTTCACCATCGTCAGGCCCCCGCCGTTATGAAATTGATGGGGTCGGATTGTGGCAAATCTTGGGCAGCGGGGCAGGCGACGCAACGAAAATCCCGCTTTTTGCCTTTATTCCCTGCGCTTTACACGCGCTCCAGAACCAAAGCACTCCATTCCCCCAGATCGTTGCGGGATTGAAGACGGAAACCTGACCTAACGTAAGCGTCAATGACCGATTCGGCCTGCACCACCAGCAGACCGGACAGAATCACCAGCCCGCCGGCGGCAACATGTCGCGCCATGTCCGGGGCCAGTTCGATCAGCGGACCCTTCAGGATATTGGCAAAGACCAGATCAAAGGGCGCCGCCTTGCGGATCGACACATGGTCGAACCCGGCCGCCTCGACGCACAGCACCCGCCCCTCCAGCCCGTTCACCGCCAGGTTCACCCGCGACACCTCGACCGCGACCGGATCGATGTCGCTGGCCAGGATCCGCGCCTCGGGCAGGACCTTGGCCGCCGCCATCGCCAGAACCGCCGTGCCCGCCCCGATATCGGCGATGTTCTTAGGCCGCAGCCCCTCGGCCTCCAGACGGTCAAAGGCCAACAGACAGCCCAGCGTGGTGTTGTGATGCCCGGTGCCAAAGGCCATCGAGGCCTCGATCTCCAGCGCGACGCGGCCCTCGGGCACCTTGTCGGCATCATGCCTGCCATAGACAAAGAAGCGCCCGGCATCGACGGGGTGCAACTCGCGCTGGACCTTGGCGACCCAGTCGACCTCGGGCAGTTCCGACACGGCAAAGGATTTGGCGCCAAAGGCCGTGGCCAGGATTTCCAGCACGATGCCATCGGGCGCGTCGTGGAAATACCCCCCCACCTCCCAGCGGCCCGATCCATCCTCGATCTCGAAGACGCCGACGCCATAGGGCTCCGGCTCCATCCGCTCCAGCGCCTCGCCCAGGGCGCGCGCGGCGGGTTCGCCATCCAGGGTGGTCAGGGCTGTATAGGTCGGCATCGCTGGCTCCTTGCTTGCGCCGGGGTTACGCGCTTGGGCAGGATGAGGCAAGCCAAACCCGGCGCGCCCTCAGCCAGCGGCAACGCCGGTGCCGATCGGGCAGCTGACCCCGGTGCCACCGATGCCGCAATAGCCATCGGGGTTCTTGGCGGTATTGCTGGTGGTAATCCTCGGCATAATAGAAGGTCGGCGCCGGCAGGATCTCGGTGGTGATCTCCGCGCCCGGCCGCCGACAGCGCCGCCTGATAGACCTGCCGCGACGCCTCGGCCGCCGTGGCCTGTTCGGGCGTATAGGTATAGATGCCGCTGCGATAGGTCGAGCCGACGTCATTGCCCTGCCGCATCCCCTGCGTCGGGTCATGCCCTTCCCAGAACAGCCGCAGCAGCTGGTCATAGCTCACCACCGCCGGGTCAAAGATCACCCGGACCACCTCGTTGTGGCCGGTCAACTGGGTGCAGGTCTCCTTGTAGGTCGGATTGGGCGTATAGCCGCCGGCATAGCCCACCATGGTCAGCCAGACCCCCGGCACCTGCCAGAACTTGCGCTCGACGCCCCAGAAACAGCCCATGCCGAACATCGCCTCGGCCATGCCTTCGGGTACCGGCGCCTTCAGCGGCGTGCCGCTGATGAAATGCGTCTCGGCGGTCGGCAACGGCTCGGGCCGGCCCGGCAGCGCCCGGTCGGGGCTGACCATCTGCATCTTGTTCCGGTCCAGGAAGAACATCGCGCATCTCCAGTGGCTGATGGGCCATCATATAGGGACCCGGGCGCGAAAAGTCACGCCAGCCGGGTTGAGATGGCGCGGCACAGGCCCTATCGCTGATGCGTCCGCTCAGAAAGGCCCGCCATGCTACAGATCCTTTTCGCCGCGCCCAGGATTGGGAAAGCTATCGCGAGATCCTGCCGCGGGCGCTGGCCGATCACGGCCTGCGGGCCCGGGTCGTCACCCAAGCCGACGATCCCGCCGCCATCGACTATATCATCTATGCCCCCTCGGCGCCCCTGCAGGATTTCGCCCCCTTCACCGGCGCCAAGGCGGTGCTGTCGCTCTGGGCCGGGGTGGAACGCATCGTCGGCAACGCCAGCCTGACCCAGCCCTTGTGCCGCATGGTCGATCCGGGCCTGACCGAAGGCATGGTGGAATGGGTGGTCGGCCACGCCCTGCGCCACCACCTCGGCATGGACCGCCATATCGTCAACCCCGGCCATGTCTGGGATCCGACCTGCCCGCCCTTGGCGCGCGAACGGCCCGTCACCCTGCTGGGCCTGGGCGAGCTGGGCCTCGCCGCCGCCCGCGCGCTCCAGGCGCTGAACTTCCCCGTGACCGGGTGGAGCCGGACGCCGAAACAGATCGCCGGCCTGCCCACCGAACACGGGCAGGACGGGCTGATCCGCGCGCTGCAGGCGGCGCAGATCGTCGTCACCCTGCTGCCAAGGACGCCGGAGACCGAGAATATCCTCAACGCCCGGACCCTGGCCGCCCTGCCGCGCGGCGCGGTGATCCTGAACCCCGGCCGCGGCCCGCTGATCGACGACCAGGCCCTGCTGGCGGCGCTCGACAGCGGCCAGGTCGGCCATGCCACGCTGGACGTGTTCCGCACCGAACCCCTGCCCTCCGACCACCCCTACTGGTCGCATCCCCGCGTCACCGTCACGCCGCACATCGCCGCCGACACCCGCCCTTCCTCGGCCGTCCACGTCATCGCCGAAAACATCCGGCGCGCCGAGGCAGGCCAGCCCCTGCTGCATCTGGTTGACCGCGGCCGCGGCTACTGACCGCCGATCGCGTCACGCCAGCGTCGGTTTCAGGACAGCCCGCGCGGCGCCCCACCGCCTAGCCTGACGCGCATGCAGTATCGGACCGGTGTCATCCTCGTCGTTTCCGCCGCGGCCCTGTGGTCGCTGATGGGCCTTGCCATCCGCCAGCTTGACGCGGCCCGCACCTGGGAGGTGCTGTTCTGGCGTTCAGCCGGGGCACTGCCGGTGATCGGGCTCTGGATCGCGCTGCGCAGCCAGGGCCGGCCGCTTCAGCGTATCCGCGCCACCGGCCGGGCCGGGGTCGCCGGCGGGCTGGCGCTGGTCGTGGCCTTCGCCGGCGCGATCTTTGCCATCCAGTCCACCACGGTCGCCAACGCGGTCTTCCTGTTCTCGGCCTCGCCCTTTCTGGCCGCGGTCCTGGGCTGGCTGGTGCTGGGCGAACGTGTCCGCCCCGCCACCTGGGCCGCCATAGCCCTGGCCGGTATCGGCATGTTCGTGATGGTGCGCGAGGGCCTGGCGGCGGGCGCCCTGTCGGGCAACCTTGCCGCCCTCGCCTCGGCGCTGGGTTTCGCCACCTTCACCGTCGCCCTGCGGCACGGCAAGATGTCTGAAACCATGCCGGTCAGCTTTCTGGGCTGCCTGTTTTCCGTCCTCGCCGCCGGCGTGATGCTGCGGGCCACCGGCACGTCCTTCCTGCCCTCGCTGCACGACATCGCCCTTAGCGCCGGCATGGGCGCGGGCATCATCGCGGTCGGGATGATCCTCTATACCCTTGGCAGCCGCGCCCTGCCCGCGGCCGAGGCCACGCTCTTGTCGCTGGTCGAGGTGATGCTGGCCCCGGTCTGGGTCTGGCTGGTGCTGGGCGAAACCGCCAGCGCCGCGACCTTTGCCGGCGGCGCGGTCGTGCTGGTCGCCGTGGCGCTGAACGCCGTCGCCGGCAGCCGCAGCCGCGCCCCCGCCGCGCTGCCCTAAAGTCCGGATCCTAGGGTCTGGACCCTAGGGCCTGAACCCGACCTTGGGCGCCCGGAACACCTTGGTGCGGGCAAAGTAGTCCTCCAGCCGGTTCAGGCGGCCCTGCACCTGGTCGGCCAGCCGCCCCTGCACATGGGTCAAGAGCGCCTCGACCAGCAGAAAGATCGTCGTCGTGCTGTCCCAGGCGCCCGGCATCTCGACCTGCGCGGCCAGCACATGCCCCGCATGGGCCGCCGCATCGCTCAGCCAGCGGTCGGTCACCAGCACCACCTCGGCCCCCTGCTCGGCCGCCAGTTCCGCGAAATGCACCGCGTTCGCCTCGTATCGGCGGATGTCGAAGATCACCACCACATCGCCCGGCCGCTGGTCCAACAGCGCCTGCTGCCAGTCGGTCAGCATGTCGGCCAGAAAGCTGACCTCCGGCCGCATCACCCGCAACAGCGTGGCAAAGTAGTCGCCATGGGCATGGGTCAGCCGCCCGCCCATCACCGTGACCTTGCGCCCGGTATCCGCCAGCAGATCCGCCACCGCCAGGAATTGCGCCGGCGATATCTGCGCCATGGTCGCGTCGATATTGGCCACCACCTGCGCCGCGAACTCCTGCAAGGGATGGGCATCGCCCTCGCGCGTGCCCTCGGGCAGCGACAGGGGCGCGGTCAGCAGCCGCCCCACCTCGGTCCGCAGCGCGGCCTGGTAATCGGTATAGCCCTTGAACCCCAGCTTCTGCACCAGCCGCACGATGGTGGGCGAAGACACATCCGCCGCCCGCGCCAGCGCCGTGATCGAGCCCAGCGCCGACATCGGGAAATGCGACAGGATATGGCTGGCCGCCTGACGCTCGGCCCGGGTCAGCTCCGGCATGGCCAGACGCATCCGCGCCTCGATTTCGCTGGACCCTTCCATTCGGCCTCCGCTCTTGCAGAAACGATTGTAACAGAGATTCGCTCTCCGGAAAATTCTTGACAGACCCGTGTCCCGCAGGGAACCCTTTGCATAAAAACCGGGGAGATGACTCGAAAATGACCGACACCTGCTCCACGCCCCCCGCGGCGGGGACATCAGTTGCCGTTTCCCCCTGCGGGCAGGCCTAGCGATGCCGCGCTGGTCCATCGCCTATGTCCGCCTGGTCGAGGCGCTGTGCCGCCGCATCGGCCGCTTTGCCATGTATCTGCTGTTCGTGATGATGGCGATCATGCTCTGGTCGTCGTTCACCAAGATCGGCCGCTTTCCCGCGATCTGGACGCTGGAAATGGCCCAGTTCACCCTGGTCGCCTATTACCTGCTGGGCGCGCCCTGGACCTTGCAGATGGATACCAACGTGCGGATGGACCTGCTTTATGCCCGCTATTCGCCCAAGGGCCAGGCGATCTGGGATATCTTCACTGTTTTTGCGCTGATGTTCTACATCGGCGTCATGCTTTACGGCGCGATCGATTCCACCGTCTATTCCTTTACCCATGACGAACGGAACCCCACGGCCTGGCGCCCCGTCCTCTGGCCGCTGAAACTGATCATCAGCTTTTCCTTCCTGCTGATGCTCCTGCAATCCATCGCGCTCCTGATCCGCGATGTCGCCACCATCCGGGGGCAGCGGATCTGATGGACCACAATACCATCGCCCTCCTGATGTTCTCGACCATGCTCCTGATGATGATCACCGGGCAGCGGGTGTTCGGCGCCATCGGCTTTGTCGCCGTCGTCGCCGCGCTGACGCTCTGGGGGCCCGGCGGCAGCGACATGGGCATCTCGGCCGTGTTCAAGCTGATGAAATGGACACCGCTGCTGACCCTGCCGATGTTCGTCTTCATGGGCTACGTGATGAGCGAGAGTCGCCTGGCCGAAGACCTGTACAAGATGTTCCACGTCTGGTTCGGCCCCCTGCCGGGCGGGCTGGCGGTGGGGACCATCCTCCTGATGGTGATGATCTCGGTGATGAACGGCCTGTCGGTCGCCGGCATGGCCATCGGCGCCACCATCGCCCTGCCCGAGCTGATGCGGCGCGGCTATGACAAGCTGATGATTTCCGGCGTGATCCAGGCCGGGTCGTCGCTTGGCATCCTGATCCCGCCTTCGGTCGTGCTGGTGCTGTTTTCGCTGATCGCCCGGCGGCCGGTCTCGAACCTCTGGCTGGCCGGCGTCTTTCCCGGCCTGCTGATGGCCACGCTGTTCGTGGCCTACATCATCATCCGCACCATGATGAACCCCGCCCTGGCCCCCGCCATGCCGGCCGAGGAACGCGCCACCATCACGCTGCGGCAGAAACTGGCGCTCTTGCGCGCAGGCCTGCTGCCGGTCTTCATCTTCGTCGCCATGATGGTGCCCTTCCTGAAGGCTGGGCCAGCCTGACCGAAGCCCGGTCATCGGCGCGCTGACCGCCGTCCTGGCGGCTGTCATCAAGCGCCGCTTCACCTGGACCGTGTTCGAGACCGCCACCCGCAACACGCTGGCCATCACCGTGATGTTCATGCTGATCATCACCGCCGCCCTGTCCTTCGGCGCGGTGTTCGACGGGCTGGGCGCCGGCCGCGCCATCGAGAACTTCTTCCTGCAGGATCTGGGCCTTGGCCCCTGGCAGGTGCTGATCCTGATGCAGCTCAGCTTTCTGGTCATGGGCATGTTCCTCGACGATACCGCCATGCTGGTCATCGTCGCCCCGGTCTATGTCAGCCTGGCCAAGGCGCTGGGCTTCGACCTGGTCTGGTATGGCGTCCTCTACACCATCACCTGCCAGATCGCCTATCTGACGCCGCCCTTCGGCTATAACCTCTTCCTGATGAAGGCGATGGCCCCGCCCGAATTCACCCTGCCGGTGATCTACCGCTCGGTGTTCCCCTTCGTGCTGGTGATGATCCTGACGCTGGTTCTGGTGATGGCCTTCCCCGAAATTGCCCTGTGGCTCCCGCGAGAGGTGCTGGGCCGCTGAAAGTTACCCGCTAACCATACCAGTCCCGGCCGAACCGGGCGCCACCCTACGCCAAGACCGCCCGCCAAGGGCCCAACAAGGAGAGAGACGCGATGACCACAAGACGCAAGTTTCTGACCACCGGCGCGCTCGGCGCCGCTGCCGCCGGTCTGGCCGCGCCCGCCCGCGCGCAGGAAACCATCAAGTGGCGCCTGCAGACCTATGCCGGCCCGGCCCTGGCCGAAGAGGTGGTGAAACCCGCCATCGACACCTTCAACGCCATCGCCAACGGCCAGATGGAGATCGAGCTTTTCACTTCGGACCAGCTCGTTCCCACCGGCGAATTGTTCCGCGCCATGCAGAACGGCACCATCGACGCGGTGCAGTCGGATGACGACAGCATGGCCTCGCCCACCGAGGTGACGGTGTTCGGCGGCTACTTCCCGCTGGCGCTGCGCTATTCGCTGGACGTGCCGGCCCTGTTCAACACCTGGGGCCTGGATGAGATCTGGAAGGAAGAATACGCCAAGGTCGGCATCAAGCACATCTCGGCCGGGTCCTGGGACCCCTGCAACTTCAACATGAAGGAACCGGTCAACAGCCTGGCCGACCTGAACGGCAAGCGCGTCTTCACCTTCCCGACCGCCGGCCGCTTCCTGGCCCAGTTCGGCGTCATCCCCGTCACCCTGCCCTGGGAAGATGTCGAGGTCGCCCTGCAGACGGGCGAGTTGGACGGCCTGGCCTGGTCGGGCATCACCGAGGACTACACCTCTGGCTGGTCCAAGGTCGCGCCCTATTTCCTGACCAACAACATCTCGGGCGCCTGGATCGGGCATTTCTTCGCCAACATGGAACGCTGGGATGCCGTGCCGCCGCACCTGCAGGAACTGCTCAAGACCTGCTTCGACCAGTCGCATTACCGCCGCCAGTGGTGGTATTGGGCCGGCGAGGCAAAGCTGCGCGTCGAGGGCACCGACATGACCCTGACCACCATGCCGGACGAGGATTACGCCAAGATCGAAGAGGCGGCGCACAAGTTCTGGGACGAAATCGCCGCCGAAAGCCCGCTCAAGGCCAAGGTGGTCGACATCATCCGCAAGTATAACGACACCATGGTAAAGGCCGGCCAGCCCTATCGCTACGGCTGACCCTTTTTCCGCACTTGCCCGGCCGGGCGGCCCCCTTGCCGCCCGGCCACACCGCCCCCCGACCGGGGCACAGGGACCTTGACGATGCCGCCTGCCCGAAGCGCCGGCCCGGATCGCATCCGGGCAAACCGAAACCGACAAGTGATGAGGCTATGATGCCCGGAACCATGACCCTTGACGCCCTGAAGGCCGCCGTTGCCGCGGGCGAGATCGACACCGTCCTTGTGGCCGCCCCCGACATGCAGGGCCGCCTGATGGGCAAGCGTTTCCACGCCGCCTTCTTCCTGAACGGCGGCCATGAGGAAACCCATTGCTGCAACTACCTGCTAGCCGTGGACATGGAAATGAACACCGTCCCCGGCTATCAGACCTCCAGCTGGGAAAAGGGCTATGGCGACTATGTCATGAAGCCCGACCTCTCGACCCTGCGCCCGCTGCCCTGGCTGCCGGGCACCGCACTCTGCCTGGCCGACCTGCTGGAACACGACACCCATCACGAAGTGGCGGTCAGCCCCCGCGCCATCCTGAAACGCCAGATCGCCCGCGCCCGCGCCATGGGCCTTGACGCGATGATGGCGACCGAACTGGAATTCTACATCTTCGAGAACAGCTACGAAAACCTGCGCGACGGCGGCCTGTCCGCGCTGCGCCCGATCTCGGCCTATAACGAGGATTACCACATCTTCCAGACCACCAAGGAAGAGGGGCTGATGCGCGCCGTCCGCAACGGCCTGCACGGCGCCGGCATCCCGGTCGAGAACACCAAGGGCGAGGCCGACGCCGGCCAGCACGAGGTGAACTACCGCTATTCCGACGCGCTGGACACCGCCGACAACCATGTGATCGTCAAGCAGGGGGTCAAGGAAATCGCCCATGCCGCCGGCAAGTCGGTGACCTTCATGGCCAAGTATGACCACCGCAAGGCCGGCTCTTCCAGCCATATCCACCAGAGCCTGTGGACCACCGACGGCAAGCCCGCCTTTCACGACCCGGCCGACCCGCATGGCATGTCGGCGCTGATGAAACACTTCCTCGCCGGCCAGCTGGCCCACGCGACCGAGATCACCGCCTTCCTCGCGCCCTACGTCAACAGCTACAAACGCTTCTGCATCGGGCTTTTCGCCCCCACCAAGGCGGTGTGGAGCGCCGACAACCGCACCGCCGGCTTCCGCATCTGCGGCGTGCATACCAAGGCCGTCCGGGTGGAATGCCGCATCCCCGGCAGCGACGTGAACCCCTATCTCGCCTGCGCGGCGCTCCTGGCGGCGGGCCTTGCCGGGATCGAGGGCAAGCTGGAACTGGAACCCGAACTCAAGGGCGACATGTATGCCACCCGGGGCGCCCGCGAAATTCCCCACAACCTGCGCGACGCCGCCGCCGCCCTCCTGGGCAGCACCATGCTGCGCCAGGCCTTCGGCGACGACGTGGTGGACCATTACCACCATGCCGCCCAGTGGGAGATCCTGGAAACCGACCGCGTGGTGACCGATTTCGAGATCCAGCGCCTGCTGGAACGTGCCTAGGGCGGGGGCCGCCCCCACCCTACCCGACAGATCCGGCGGGAAGGCCCCGCCGCAAAGGTGAGACGATGAAACCAATCCAACTGATTTCCCCGGCGGATGGCCAGGTCTATGTCGAACGACAGCCCCTGCCGCCGGCGGCCGCCGAAGCGGCCGTCGCCCGCGCCCGCGCCGCGCAGAAACCCTGGGCCGCGCGACCGCTGGAGGAGCGCATCGCCCTGGTCCGGGCCGGCATCGCGGAACTGACCGCGATGAAAGAGGACATCGCCGGGGAACTGGCCCGCCAGATGGGCCGGCCGATCCGCTTTGGCCAGGGCGAGATGGGCGGCGTGAACGCCCGCGCCGACTACATGGCCTCGATCGCCGCCGAAACCCTTGCCCCGCACATGATCGAGGACTCCAACGCCTTCCGCCGCTACATCGCGCGCGAGGCGCTGGGGGTGGTCTTCGTCATCGCGCCCTGGAACTATCCGTTCCTGACCGCGATCAACACCATCATCCCCGCCCTGATCGCCGGCAACACCGTCATCCTGAAACATGCCAGCCAGACCCTGCTGGCGGGCGAGCGGCTGGCCCAGGCCTTCCACGCCGCCGGCATCCCCGCCGAGGTGTTCCAGAACCTCGTCCTCGACCACGCCACCACCGAGGCGCTGATAGCGGCCGGCGCCTTCGACTTCGTCAATTTCACCGGCTCGGTCGCGGGCGGCCAGGCCATCGAACGCGCCGCCGCCGGCACCTTCACGCCGCTGGGCCTGGAACTCGGCGGCAAGGACCCGGGCTATGTCCGCGCCGATGCCAACCTGGATGCCGCCGTCGACACGCTGATGGACGGCGCCATGTTCAACTCGGGCCAGTGCTGCTGCGGGATCGAGCGGATCTATGTCCACGAAAGCCTCTATGACGCCTTCGTGGAAAAGGCCGTGGCCTGGGTGAACGCGCTGAAACTCGGCAACCCGCTCGACCCGGAAACCACCCTTGGCCCCATGGCCAACGTCCGCTTTGCCAGGCTGGTCCGCGACCAGGTGGCCGAGGCCGTCGCCAAGGGCGCGAAACCCCTGATCGACCCGGCGCATTTCCCGGCCGACGACGGCGGCGCCTATCTCGCGCCGCAGGTTCTGGTGAATGTCGACCATTCCATGCGGGTGATGACCGAGGAGTCCTTTGGCCCGGTGGTCGGCATCATGAAGGTGCGCGACGATGACGAGGCGCTGGCCCTGATGAACGACAGCCCCTATGGCCTGACCGCCAGCATCTGGACGCAGGATTACGACACCGCCGCCGCCCTTGGCCAGCAGGTCGATACCGGCACCGTCTTCATGAACCGCGCCGATTACCTCGACCCCGCGCTGTGCTGGACCGGCTGCAAGGACACCGGCCGCGGCGGCAGCCTTTCCTACCTGGGTTACCACTCGGTGACCCGCCCGAAATCCTATCATCTCAAGAAGGTGTGACATGTCTCATGGCGTTCCGACCCGGAACTGGTCCTATCCCACTGCCATAAAATTCGGCGTGGGCCGCATCGGCGAACTGGCCGAACATGCGAAATCCATCGGTCTGAAAAAGCCGCTCCTGGTCACCGACAAGGCGCTGGCCTACCTGCCGATCACCTCGGCGGCGCTGGACGTGCTGGACGCCGCCGGCCTGGGCCGGGCGGTGTTCTCCGATGTCGACCCGAACCCGAACGAAAGGAACATGGCCGAAGGCATCGCCCATTACCTGCAGGGCGGCCATGACGGCGTGATCTGCTTTGGCGGCGGCTCGGCCCTTGACCTGGGCAAGATGATCGCGCTGATGGCGGGGCAGAAACCGTCGCTGTCGGTCTGGGACCTGGAAGATGTCGACGACTGGTATACCCGCGCCGATGCCGCGCAGATCGCGCCCATCATCGCCGTGCCCACCACCGCCGGCACCGGGTCCGAGGTCGGCCGGGCGGGCGTGCTGACCAATTCCGAGACCCACAAGAAGAAGATCATCTTCCACCCGAAACTGATGCCCGCCATCACCATCTGCGACCCGGAACTGACGGTGGGGATGCCGAAATTCATCACCGCCGGCACCGGCATGGACGCGCTGGCCCATTGCCTCGAGGCCTATTGCAGCCCGTTCTACCACCCGATGAGCCAGGGCATCGCCCTGGAAGGCATGCGGCTGGTGTTCGAGAACCTTGGGAAAGTCTATGCCGAGCCCGGCAACCTGATGGCCCGCGCCCATATGATGAGCGCGGCCGCCATGGGGGCTGTGGCCTTCCAGAAGGGGCTGGGGGCGATCCACTCGCTCAGCCACCCGATCGGCGCGGTCTACGGCACCCATCACGGCACCACCAATGCCGTGGTCATGCCGATGGTGCTGGATTTCAACCGCCCCGCCATCGAGGACCGCCTGGCCTCGGCGGCGGCCTATCTCGGCATCGCCGGCGGCTTTGGCGGCTTCCGCGCCAGGGTCATGGACCTGCGGGCGGAACTGGCCATCCCGGCCAACCTGACCGCGCTGGGTGTGTCGAACCCCGATCTCGACATGCTGACCGAGATGGCGCTGGAAGATCCGTCCTGCGGCGGCAACCCGGTCGAGATGACACGCGCGAACACCCGCGCCCTCTATGAGGCCTGCCTCTAGGGGCGGCTCGTCCAGCGCCTTCGGCTTGTCCTCGCACCCCGCGACGACGCGCCGAAGGCGAAAGAGGAGCAGGACGGACATGACCCGCACCCAGTCAACCGAGATCGCCGTGATCGGCGCGGGCGTCATCGGCCTTGCCGTTGCCGAGCGCCTGCTGGCCGATGGCCATGAGGTCACGCTGGTCGACCCCGGCCCACCGGGCATGGGCGCCAGCTACGGCAATGCCGGGACCATCGCGGATTATGCTGTGGCGCCGGTGGGTACGCCGGATGTGCTGCGGTCGCTGCCCTCGCTGCTTTTCGACCGCGATTCCCCGCTGGCGATCCGGCCGGGCGGTATCCTTGCGCTGCTGCCCTGGCTGGCAAGGTTCGCGCGCCAGTCGCTGCCCGCCGCCGCCGCGCGCAACGCGCTGGCCATCGCCGCGCTGCTGCAGGATGCCGGGCCGATGTGGCAGGATCTGGCCCGCCGCGTCGGGGCCGAAGACATCCTCCAGGCCCGTGGCTGCCTCTACCTCTACCAGACCGAGGCCGCCGCCCGCGCCGCGCCCGCCATGGTCGAGGCGCGCCGCAAGCTGGGCGTGACGGTCGAGCTGCTGTCGCCGGCGCAGCTGGCCGCGATGGAGCCTGCCCTGCCGCCCATGCCGGGCGCGGCCTATTTTCCGCGCGCCATCTTTCTGAACGATCCCGGTGCGATGATGGCCCGGATCGCCGGCCATGTCCTGGCCTCGGCGCCGCATCTGGAGGCGCGGGTCGACAGGCTGCGGCGCGAGCCGGGGGGCGTGGTGCTGGAAGGGCCGGGGCTGGCCTTGCGGGCGCGCCGGGTGGTCGTGGCCGCCGGTGCCCATTCCCGTCCGCTGGCGGCGATGGCGGGCGACCGGGTGCCGCTGGACACCGAGCGGGGCTATCATGTGGAATGGGACATGGCGGCGCCGCTGCTGAGCCGGCCCTCCTGCCCCACGGCGCGGGGCTTTTACCTGTGCCCGATGCAGGGGCGGCTGCGGGTGGCGGGCACGGTCGAGTTGGGCGGGCTGGCGGCGCCGGCCTCGCCGCACCGGATCGCCAGACTGGTCGAGGGGGCGCGCAGCCTTTTCCCCGATCTGGGAGAGCCGGACCGCAGCTGGATGGGGTTCCGGCCCAGCCTGCCAGACAGCCTGCCGGTGATCGGCGCCTCGGCCGGCGGGGCCGAGGTGATCCATGCCTTTGGCCACGGCCATGTCGGCGTCACCATGGCCCCGGTCACGGCGCGGATCGTGGCGGACCTGGTGGCCGGGCGGCCGGCGCATCTGGACCTGGCGCCCACCTCGCCGGGGCGGTTCTGAGGTGGCCCGGCCGGGGCGTCCCACGATGGGACGCCGGGCGGACGCAATGAATTCAATGACTTGACCAGGCAGAATTAAGGATTTCTTAACCTCTGCCGCCAGACGGCCCGCCCCAGTGGAGGGCGGGGAGAAGCGCGGCGGGGCGCGGCGGGCTGGGCGGTCAGCCCAGCGCGCCCATCACCAGCGGCTCGACCTGGTGCCAGCCTTCCCACATCATCTTCAACGCCACATAGACGATGATCGCCAGACCGACATAGGCAATCCAGCGGTGCTTGTTCAGCAGCCTGGCGATGAAGCTGGCCGCAAGGCCCATCAGCGCGATCGACAGCGCCAGCCCGATGATCAGCACGGTCGGGTGGCCATGCGCCGCCCCGGCCACGGCCAGGACGTTGTCGAGGCTCATCGAGACGTCGGCGATGACGATCTGCCAGGCGGCCTGGGCAAAGGTCTTGGTCGGCGCGCCGCCGGCCACGGTGCCGTCGGCGTTCAGGTCCTCATCGCTCAGCGCCTCGGTCGCGGCGTGCTGTTCTTCGTGCGCGCCCTCGCGCAGTTCGCGCCACATCTTCCAGCAGACCCAGAGCAGCAGGATGCCCCCGGCCAGCAACAGCCCGACGATCTGCATCAGTTGCGTGGTCGCCAGCGCGAAACCGATCCGCAGCACGGTCGCCGCCAGGATCCCCACCAGGATCGCCCTGCCGCGCAGTTCCCTGGGCAGGCCGGCGGCGGCAAGGCCGATGACGATGGCGTTGTCGCCCGCCAGCACCAGGTCGATGCCGATGACCTGCAACAGGGCGACGAACCCCTGGTAGGTAAAGATTTCCATGTCTGTCCCTGTGCTGTGACCCGCTGTCGGGGCGATTGCCTTGGCGTTCCGCGCTACCTAGTTCTTCTGCACTAATATTTCAATATCGCAACGCGACTGGCACATGGCCGCCTGATGGCCCATCGGGAGAACAGACTGCCCCCCGCAGGCGCCGCCGCGGACGAGCGGAACATAGGCAGGCACGGGAATGTGTTCAAGGCAGGCACAGCCGTTTGCCGGGGAAATGTCCGGGGTGGGGGCGGCAAGGTCGGGGTGGCGTGCCGGCAAGCCTCATTGCAAAAGGTCTGCCCCCCATGCATCGCCCGGCCCCGTGCTTCGCCCGCCCCCTGTGCCAGGGCGAAATGCCGTGGCGCCGCGAGGTTGGAGCCCCTTGTCAGGCGATAGCCTTTCCGGGCCGGACCTGTCCCGGCGCTTTCCCTCGCCCCGGCGTTTTCCCTTGGCCTGACGCGGGACGACAAGGGCATGACGACCGAGGTTACCCGGTTCAGCGACGGGGTCACCGAGGACGAATTCGCCTATACGCAGCGCGGCTATCTGACGCCGAAGATCGGCACGCCGGGGATGCTGAAGGGGGTGTCGGAGGGTAGCCTTGGCTTTGGATACCCGCCCGAGATCATGACCGGCGGCGCCGTCAAACCCGGAGAGAGGCGGGATATCGAGGTCGTGGCCTACATGGATGGAATCGGCCTGCCCGAGCGGCAGCTGCTGGTCGCGGGAGAGATGGGCAGGCTGGATGTCGGCGGTTGCGTCTATGACAGCTATCCGGTCGAGATCGTCTATCTGGCGATGGAGCCGCGGGAAAGCGACCGTTTCGCCTGTATCCCGGTGCTGGACACGGCGCTGTTCCTGTCTGCCACCGACGCGGACGGCGCCGGGATATTCGCCGTCGCGCCGCTGTCGATACAGGTTCTGGAATAGCGCCGGAGCCGGTCAGGGCATACCGGTCAGGGCATGCCGGTCAGAGCATCCCCGGCACCACCTGATCCGGCGGGCGGTGGCCATCGGCAAAGGTCTTGATGTTGATGATGACCTTTTCGCCCATCTCGACCCGGCCCTCGACCGTGGCCGAGCCCATGTGCGGCAAGAGGACCACGTTCGGCACTTCGCGCAGGCGGGGGTTGATCTCGGTGCCGTGTTCGTAGACGTCCAGCCCCGCCCCGGCCAGTTCGCCGGCGCGCAGGGCGCGGGTCAGGGCGTTTTCGTCGATCACCTCGCCGCGCGAGGTGTTCACGATGACGGCGGAAGGTTTCATCAGTTTCAGCCGCCGCGCGTTCAGCAGGTGGAAGGTCGAGGGCGTATGCGGGCAGTTGATCGAGACGATGTCCATCCGCGCCAGCATCTGGTCGAGGCTTTCCCAGTAGGTCGCCTCCAGTTCGTCTTCGATCTCGGGGCGCAGGCGGCGGCGGTTGTGGTAATGCACCTGGCAGCCGAAGGCGCGGGCGCGGCGGGCGACGGCCTGGCCGATGCGGCCCATGCCGAGGATGCCCAGCCGCTTGCCCGCCATGCGCTGGCCCAGAAAGGCGGTGGGCGCCCAGCCTTCCCATTTGCCGGCCTGCATCACCGCCAGCCCCTCGGGGATGCGGCGGGTGACGGCCATGATCAGGGCGATGACCATGTCGGCGGTATCCTCGGTCACCACGCCGGGGGTGTTCGACACCAGGATGCCGCGCGAGCGGGCGGTGGCGACATCGATATGGTCGACCCCGGCGCCATAGTTGGCGATCAGTTTCAGCCGGTCGCCGGCCTGGGCGATCAGGCCCGCGTCGATGGTATCGGTGATCACCGGCACCAGGACATCGGCGCGCGCCATGGCGGCGGCCAGTTCCTCGCGGCTCATCTTGGTATCGGGGTCACGCAGTTCGACGTCGAACAGCTCTTTCATCCGGGTTTCGACCACTTCGGGCAGGCGTCGCGTGACGACAACAGTCAGGCGCTGAGATGGCATGGCTCCTCCACGGGTCTTCCAAAGGCTTCGACTTTTGGGCAGAGTGGCGGGAACCGGGGCGGTTCACAAGCCCCGAGACGAGGCAATTTCAGGCGGCGGGCCGGAAGTCGCGGATGCGGCGGGTGGCCTGGAAAGGGCGGGACATGCGGATCAGGACCGTGGCGCTGATGGCGGTACTGGCGGCGGGCGGCGGCATCGCGGCCGAGGCCTGGATGATGGCCGTGGCGCAGGACGTGCCGGCGGCGACGGGCGAAGAGGCGGCGGCCGAGGCGATGACGGTTCCGGCGGCGACGAAGGCAAGCGACTGCAAGCCGGGGTTCGGCTGCGTCACCAACCTGCCCTTGCCGCGGTTCGTCAGCCTGAAGGGCGACGAGGGCAACGCCCGGCGCGGCCCCGGCCTGACGCACCGCATAGACTGGGTGTTCCTCCGGCCCGGGATGCCGTTGAAGATCACGGCGGAATATGAACATTGGCGCCGGGTCGAGGACCGCGACGGCGCCGGCGGCTGGGTGCATTACTCGCTGTTGTCGGGGGTGCGCAACGTGATCGTGACGCTGGACATGGCCGAATTCCGCGAGACACCCGACCTGCGGTCGCGGGTGCTGGCGCAGGCCGAGATGGGCGTGATCGCGCGGGTGCTGGAATGCCTGCCCGACTGGTGCCGGATCTCGGTCGAGGGCGAAAAGGGCTGGGTCGCCAAGACCGCGCTGTGGGGCGTGGCGGCGGATGAAGTGATCGAGTGACGCCAGGCCGGCGCGCGGGCCACGGGCGCGCAGGCCGGGCGGCAGGGGGAAGATGCAGATGAGTGATGACACCACCCGGCTTTCGCTTTCGGCGGGCATAGCCTCGGTTGCCGTGGCGCTGGTGCTGGTCGGGCTGAAGCTCTGGGCGCTGGCGGCGACGGGGGCCCTGTCGGTGGCGGCCTCGCTGGCCGACAGCGCCATGGACCTGATGATGAGCCTGGCGCGGCGGCGGCGCTGGTCTATGCGGCGCGGCCGGCGGATGAGGACCATGCCTTTGGCCATTCCTCGGCCGAAGACCTGGCGGCGCTGGCGCAGGCGGCCTTTGTGCTGGTCTCGGGGCTGGCGATCGGCTTTGGCGCCTTTCGCCGGCTGTGGTCGGGCGAGGTGCCACCCCTGGCCGACGAGGGGCTGGGCATGGCGGTGATGGCGGTGTCGATCGCGCTGACGCTGGCGCTGGTCTGGTGGCAGGGCCGGGTGGCCCGGCGCACCGGCAGCCGGGTGGTGGCGGCGGACCGGCTGCACTATCTGGGCGACCTGCTGCCGGGCTTTGGCGCCATCATCGCGCTATATGCCTCGGCGCGCTGGGGGCTGGGCAATATCGACGCGGTGGTGGCACTGGCCGCGGCGCTGGTGATGCTGTTCGGCGCCTGGCAGATCGGGCGCGGCGCCTGGCATGCCCTGATGGACCGACGCGCCGACCCCGCGCTGATCGAGGGCATCGCCGCCATTGCCCGCGACTGGCCGGAGGTGCATGGCTTTCACGACCTCAAGACCCGCACCGCCGGGCAGCGGGTCTTTGTCAACCTGCATATCGAACTGGACGGCGACCAGAGCCTGCGGCAGGCGCATGACATCGGCGCCGCGCTGCGCCGCGCCATCCTGACGGCCTACCCGCAGGCCGATGTCATCATCCACAAGGACGTGGCCCCCAAGGGCGACCTGCCGGGCAGCTGAGCGGCCGGGGGTCCGCCGGTCCGAAACCTGTGGCCGCGGGGCCAGACGGGGCTTGCCTTGGCGCGGGTCCTGACGGATTATGCAAATGTATAACAACGTCGGACCCCGCAACCGCCCATGCCGCATGAACGCCGCCCCTATCGCCGTGAAAGCGAGGCCAGCCGCCGCGAGGCGCTGATTCTGGCGACGCAGGAACTGGTCGCGGCGGGCGGGCCGGCGGCGGCGACGGTGCGCGCCATTGCCGAGCGGGCCGGCGTGACGCCGGGGCTGATCCGGCATTACTTTGGCTCCAAGGACGAACTGAACCGCGCGGCCTATCGCACGCTGATGGACGGGATGACCGACGTGGGCATGGATGCCGTCGCGGGCGTCGGCGCCTCGGCCGAAGAGCGGCTGGCCGCCTTTGTCGCCTCGTCGCTGCGGCCGCCGGTGGTGGATGCGGGCGCGGTGGGGCTGTGGGCGGGCTATCTGCACACGGTGCGCAGCGACCCCGCGCTGCTGGCGCTGCACGAAGAGGCCTATCTGCGTTACCGCGACCTGTTGCAGGAGCTGATCGCGGCGCTGGAACGGCCCGATTGCCCCGAGGCGCGGCTGCGGCAGGAGGCGATCGCCTGCAACGCGGTGATCGACGGGCTGTGGCTGGAAGGCAGCATGTTGCCGCGCGGCTTTGCGCCCGGGGAACTGGTGCGGATCGGCCTGGCGGCGGTGGGGGCGATTCTGGGCGCCGACCTGACCCGCCACACGATGTTCATTCCCGAATTGACCCAACCAGATTTGACCAAGGCCACCGGGCCTGACCGGCAAGGAGCCCCGCAATGAGATACGCCCCCGTCACCCAGGCCCTGGCCGGGCTGGGATCCGCCAAGTGGGAGGTTCACCAGCGCGCCCGCACGCTGAAGGCCGAAGGGCATGAGGTGATCGAGCTGACCATTGGCGAGCCGGACGTGGCCACGCCGCCCGACCTGCTGGAAGAGGCGGCCCGGGCGATGTTCGCGGGGCGGACCGGCTATTCCAACGGGCGGGGGGAACCGGCGCTGCTGGCCGCACTGGCGCGGCGCTATACGGCGCGGCGCGGCCGCAATTTCTCGACCGATCAGGTGATCTGCCTGCCGGGAACCCAGACCTGTCTCTATGCCACCTTTCGCACCCTCTTGGCGCCGGGGGATGAAATCCTGCTGGGCGACCCGATGTATGCCACCTACGAGGGGCTGATCGCCCAGACCGGCGCGCGGATGGTGACGGTGCCGCTGCGCCCCGAGCGCGGTTTCCGCCTGGACCCGGCGGATGTGGCGGCCCGGATCACGCCGAAAACCCGCGTGCTGTTCCTGAACACGCCGCACAACCCGACCGGCGCGGTGCTGCGCCCCGACGATCTGCGGGCGCTGGGGCGGCTGGCGGTCGAGCATGACCTGTGGATCGTCGCCGACGAGGTCTATGAGGAACTGGTGTTCCCCGGCGTGAGCTTTGCCTCGGTGCTGGACCTGCCGGAGCTGGCGGAACGGGCGGTGGTGGCCTCGTCGATCTCGAAATCGCATGCGGCGCCGGGGTTCCGCTCGGGCTGGGTGGTGGGGCCGGCGGAGTTTACCGAGCGGCTGTTGCCGCTGTCGGAGACCATGCTGTTCGGCAGCCAGCCCTTTATCGCCGACATGACGGCACTGGCGGTTGCGGCGCCCTCGCCGGTGGCGCCGGGCATGGCCGCCCGCTTTGCCCGGAGGGCCGACCTGCTGGTGCAGGCGCTGGACGGGGCGGCGGGCCTGCGCGTCCACCGGCCCGAGGCGGGGATGTTCGCGCTGGTCGATGTGCGCGACACCGGGCTGTCGGGGCTGGAGTTCGCGCTGCGGCTGCTGGAGCGGCACCGGGTGGCGGTGATGCCGGGCGAGAGTTTCGGCCAGGGCCTGCAGGGCTGGCTGCGGCTGTCGCTGACGGTCGAGGACGGGCTGCTGTCGCGGGCGGCGGGGCAGATCGCCGCGATGGCGGCCGGGGTAAGGGAGAACGCGCTGTGACGACGGTGGGCGAGGCACTGGTCGAGGGGCTGGCGGCGCGCGGGGTCGAGGTGGTCTTCGGCATCCCCGGCGTGCATACGATCGAGCTGTATCGCGGGCTGGCCGGCGGCCGGCTGCGCCATGTCACCCCGCGCCACGAACAGGGGGCGGGCTTCATGGCCGACGGCTATGCCCGCGTCACCGGCAAGCCCGGCGTGGCCTTTGTGATCACCGGGCCGGGGATCACCAACACGCTGACCGCCATGGCGCAGGCCAGGGCCGATTCGGTGCCGATGCTGGTGATCTCGGGGGTGAACCGGCGGGGCTCGCTGGGCAAGGGCCTGGGCCTGCTGCACGAATTGCCCGACCAGGCGGCGATGGTCGCCGCGCTCTGCCCGACCGAGCGGGTGGAAGACCCCGCGCAACTGGGCCCGGCGCTGGACCGCGCCTTTGCCGCGATGCTGGGCGCCCGGCCCGGCCCGGCGCATATCGAGATACCGACCGACGTGATGGGCCTGCCCTGCCCGCCGCTGGCCGCCCCCGCCGCACTGCCCGCCGCGCCCGAGGCCTCGCCCCGCGATCTGGCCGAAGCGGCGGCGCTGCTGGGCCCCGCGCGGCGCCCGGTGATCCTGCTCGGCGGCGGCGGGCGGTTCGCCGGGGCGCAGCTGCAGGCCCTGGCCGAGGCGCTGGACGCCCCGGTGATCCAGACGGTCAACGCCCGTGGCGTGATGCACGGCCACCCGCTGACCGTGCCCGCCTCGCCCAGCCTGGAGGCGCCGCGGGCGCTGCTGCGCGAGGCCGATGCGGTGCTGGCCCTGGGCACCGAACTGGGGCCGACCGATTACGACATGTATGTGAACGGCCAGTTGCCAGACCTGTCGGGCATGATCCGCGTCGATCTCTGCGCGGCGCAACTGGCGCGCCACCCCGCCCGGCTGGCGGTGCAGGCCGAGGCCGGTGCCTTTGCCGCGGCGCTGCTGCCGCTGCTGCCGGCAAAGACCACCGGCGGCGCCGGGCGTGCCGCCACGGCCCGGCAGGCCGCCCGCGCCGAACTGGCCGGGCTGCATCCGGCGATGCCCGACCAGCTGGCGATGGTCGAGGCGATCCGCGACGCCCTGCCCGGCGCGCTGATCATCGGCGACAGCACCCAGCCGATCTATGCCGCGAACCTGCTCTACGATCACGACCGGCCGCGGGGCTGGTTCAACGCCGCCACCGGCTATGGCGCGCTGGGCTATGGCCCCGGTGCGGCGATCGGCGGCGCCATCGCCAGCCCCGGCACCCCGGTGAGTTGCCTGATCGGCGACGGCGGCCTGGGCTTTTCGCCGTCAGAGATGCGCTGCGCGCTGGACGAGGAAGCCTGCCGATCGCCTTCTGGTCTGGAACAACGCCGCCTTTCCGCGAGATCGCCGAGCGATGATCCATGCCAGGCGGTGATCGGCTGCAGCCCCAGCCCCTTTGCGATGGACCACCTGGCAGCAGCCTGCGGCCTGCCCTTTGCCCGCGTGCCGCAAGAGCCAAAGGCCCTGGCCGCGGCGCTGCGCGCGCACCGGCCACGGGGCCGCGGGATGATCGAGGTTCAGGCCCGCTGAGGCGCGCGGGCCGCCCGCGCATCAGGGGCGCCAGCACGAGACGCCATCAGCGGGCGGCGGGCATAGACAAAAGGCGCGCGCAGCCGAAATGGCCCGCGATCAGCCCCGGCACCGGCGGGCGACGAAATAGCCGAAATAGCCCAGGAGCGTGGCCCGCGCCACCGCGCGCGCCCGCGCCGCATCCGGCCCCAGCCGGCCGACCAGCGAAAGGCGGTGCCAGGCGCGATCACCGAGGCACCGATGCCCAGGGTGACAAAGCCCAGGTAAAGGCCATGGCCCCGGGCGACCCGGCCAGCGCCGCGATCAGCGCCTGGCCACCGCCAGCGATGGCCCGCCCCGCCTTTTTGCACAGCACGAAGGGCCCCCGGCCGGCCGGCCTGCCCCGCCAGCCGCGCGAACCCCATGGTCAGGGCCAGCGCCGCCGGCCCATCGCGCCCTCGGCCGGGCTGCCGCCAGGTCTGTTCGATAGCGCCGACCAGTTCTCGGCCGCGTTCTCGGTCATGAAGGCCACCAGCACCATGCCGCCGCCGACCGCAGCACCCGGCCAGCCGCCGCCACCGCCCGGCTGTTGGCCGGCCTGACCAGCCCTTCGATCCGGCCGTGGCGCTCGATCGTGGCCAGGACCGGGACCAGCGCCAGCGCCGCCATGCTGGCGCTCACCCAGGCGCAGGCCCCAGCCCCAGCCGCAGCTTGAGCCGGTCGCCAGCGCGCCGCCGGCAGCAGCCAAGGAACAGGCGGCATGGGCCAGGTTCATCAGGTGCGAGCCGCGCTGCTGCTCGATCTGGGCGGTGCGCGCGTTCATCAGTACGTCGGTGAGGCCGGTCGCCGCCCCGCAACAGAGCATGGCCAGCGGGAACAGCCAGACCGCCGATGCCTGGCCGGGCAGGATGAAGGCCAGCGCCATCGCCCCCGCCGGGTTCCGGCAGCGCCACCCGGCCCAGCCGGTCGCCGATCCGCGGCGCCAGCAGCATCGCCGTCACCGCGGCGATGGGCGTCAGAAAGATCAGCAGGCCCAGTTCGGCCTCATTGACGCCCAGCATGGTCTTGAGATCCCGGGAAGACCGCAGCAAAAGCTGCCCCAAAAGCACCCCATGGCGGCAAAGGCCGCCAGGGCCGGCCGCGCGGCATGGGGTCTGGGACAGGGCATGACGATCTCCGTTCGCCTGTACTATCGCGGCCGGGGGCCGGCGTCCATCCTGCCGGCGACACCGCATCCCCTGCCAGCGTCGCCGAGGGGGGCGCCTGCCCCCCGGCCTTCGGCCTCCCCCGGAGTATTTTCCCAAGATGAAGGCCAGGAAGCCTTGCAGCTTCATCTTGGCCAAATACTCCCGCCGGAGGGCGATCCCAGGGCGAGGGCCTGGCGCTGCCTGCGGATCGGGGGCGCCGGAAAGTGGCGCGCGGCGGGCGGATCGCCATTTCCCTCTTTCCCTGCCGGCCGATCCCGGCTATAGGCCCCCGGTCGCGCCATGCACCCTTGGAGGATGGCGGACGAACATTAGGAGAATGACTATGGCTCGTGAGATCCCCGATCTTCTGGCTGTGGTGCGGACGGGGACAGGCAAGGGGGCCGCCCGTCAGGCTCGTCGTGAGGGCAACGTACCCGGCATCATCTATGGCGACGGCAAGGAGCCGACGCCGATCAACCTGAACTACAACTATCTTCTGAAGCGCCTGAAGCAGGGCCGCTTTCTGCAGACGCTGTTCAACCTGAAGGTCGAAGGCCAGCCGGATGTGCATGTGATCTTCCGCGGCGTGCAGCGCGACGTGGTCAAGACCTGCCGACCCATGTCGACTTCATGCGCATTCACGACAGATCGAAGATCAACCTCTTCATCCACGTCGATTTCATCAACGCCGACAAGGCCCCCGGGCTGAAGCGCGCGGCGGCACGCTGACCATCGTGCGCCACGAGTCGAGCTGGAAGTCACCGCCTCGGACATTCCGGACCACATCACCGTGGACCTGTCGGGCAAGCAGATCGGCGATGTGATCCACATCGACGAGGTGACGCTGCCCAAGGGCGCGCGCCCGACCATCCAGCGCAACTTTGCCGTCGCCAACATCGCCGCGCCTTCGGGCCTGGCCGCGTCGGAAGAAGCGGAAGAAGAAGCCGGCGCCTGATCCGAGGCTGCCGGATGAGTTGGGCGGGGGGCCAGTGGCCCCCCGTTTCCATTGCGGGCCGCCGCATGGTTGAGCCGCGGCGGCATCGCCGCTATATCGCCGGGGGCAGGTGGTGGCCGATGCGTCCGCCAGCAGGGAGACAGCGGTGAAACTCTTCGTGGGGCTTGGCAATCCGGGCGCGAAATACGCGATGAACCGGCACAACATCGGTTTCATGGCGGTCGACCGCATTGCCGCCGACCACGGGTTCCCGGCCTGGCGCAAGGCGCATCAGGGGCTGGTATCCGAAGGGCGGCTGGGGGCCGGGAAGGTGGTGCTGCTGAAGCCCGAGACCTTCATGAACCTGTCGGGCCAGTCGGTGCGGGCGGCGGTGGATTTCTGGAAACTCGACCCCGCCGATGTGACGGTCTTTCACGACGAACTGGACCTGGCGCCGGGCAAGTGCCGGTTGAAGCAGGGCGGCGGCCATGCCGGCCACAACGGGCTGCGGTCGATACACGGCCACCTGGGCGAGGCCTATGGCCGGGTCCGGCTGGGCATCGGCCACCCCGGCCACAAGGACGCGGTGGCGCATTACGTGCTGCATGACTTCGCCAAGGCCGACCAGGACTGGCTGGACGATCTGTTGCGCGGCATTTCCGACGGGGCCGCGGCCCTGGCCGAGGGCGACGGGCAGCGGTTCCTGAATGCGGTGGCCTTGCGGGTGGCACCGCCCCGATCCTCGACCGGGGGCGACAGGGCGGAAAAGACGGAAAAGGCGGCGCCCGCTGCCACGCCTGCCCCGGACGCGGACAACCGCAGCCCGATGCAGAGGCTGCTGGACAGGTTCCGGTGAGCGAGGCGGCGATCCGCGCCAGTTTCCGCGACCAGGCCAGGCATTGCGAGGCCATGGGCTCGGCGCTGACCGGGCGGGTGCTGCGGCTTTTGGCCGACCGGATGGCGCGGGGTGCGGTCGCGGAACGGGTGCTGGGCTGGACCGGCGATCCTTCGCCCAGGGCCGATGCGCTGGCCCTGCGGCTGGCGGGGGGGCTGCACGGGCTGGTGCTGGCGGGGGCCGATCCGGCGCTGGCGGCGGCCTATGCCGAGCCAGATGCCAGCGACGCGCGGCTGGGCGCTGCGCTGGAGGCCGCGCTGGCGGCGCATCCCGGCCCGTTGCTGCGCTGGCTGGACAGCGCGCCGCAGACCAATGAGGTGCGCCGCTCGGCGGTGCTGATCGCCGCCGGGCACTGGCTGGCGGCGCGGGTCGGGCTGCCGATGGTGCTGTCGGAACTGGGCGCCAGCGCCGGGCTGAACCTGATCTGGGACCACCACGCGCTGCGCGCAGGCGGGGCCTGGCTGGGGCCGCAGCGCGCGCCGGTGGTGCTGACACCCGACTGGCGGGGTGGGCCGCCGCCGCTCTGCCCGCCACAGGTGGTGGCGCGGGAGGGCGTGGACCTGAACCCGCTGGATCCGGGCCGCGACCGGCTGCGCATCCTGTCCTATGTCTGGGCCGACCAGGCCGACCGGCTGGCCCGCACCCGCGCGGCCTGCGATCTGGCTGCCGGACTGCCGCACCGGGTGGCGCGCGGCGATGCGGTCGACTGGCTGGAGGCGCGGCTGGCCCGCCGCCTGGACGGCCGCCTGCATCTGGTCCAGCACAGCATCGCCTGGCAGTATTTCCCGGCCGCGGCGCAGGCGCGGGGTCTGGCGCTGCTGGCCGAAGCGGGGGCGCGGGCCACGGCGGATGCCCCGCTGGCGCATCTGGCGATGGAGGCGGACGCCACGCCCGGATCGGCGGCGGTGACGCTGAGCCTGTGGCCGGGCGGCGAGCGGATCGCGCTGGCCCGCGCGGGGTTTCACGGGCAGTTCGTCGACTGGCTGGCTTAGGGTCAGGGCGCGGGGGCGTCGCCTTGGGCCGCCTTGCCGCCGCGCGGGATCAGGCCGGCCAGCGCCCGGCTGGTCAGGGCGCTGGTGCGGGGGCGCGGTTCGGCGGCAAAGGGCAAGGGGCGGCAGGCCTCCATCGCGGCGATGCCGATGCGCACGGTCAGGGCGCCGTTGACCACGCCTTCGCCAAAGCGGCGCGAGAGTTTCGACAGGATGCCGCCCCCGGCGACCGAGCCGATCAGGTCGTCGGTCAGGGCCACGGCGCCGGTGGCCAGAAGCGAGGAAAACACCCGGCGCAACAGGCCGATGCTGCCAAAGCTGCCCGAGCGGCCGCCGTAGGTTTCGGCGATGCGGCGGATCATCCGCAGGTTGGAATAAAGTGCGGCGGCCACGTCGGCCAGGGCCAGCGGCACCAGCGCGGTGACGGCGGCGACACGACCGGCGGCGGTCTCGATCTCGGCGGTCACGCGGGCGTCGAGCGGGGCCAGCAGCGTGGTCTCGGCCAGGGCCACCAGCGCGTCGGCATCCATCACCTCGGCCTGCCGTTCGGCCAGTTTCGCGCGGCCCCAGCCGGTATCGGCGCGACCGGCATAAAGCCGCGACAGGTTGGCCACCACGCGGCGGGCCTGTTGCAGGTCGGCCTTTGCCACCGCCTCGGCGGCCTGGCGGCGAAAGCTGTCCATCCGGGCCAGCCGGGCATAGGCGGCCCATTCCCGAAACGCCAGGATCAGCGCGGCCAGCACCGCCAGCGCCACCAGCGTCAGGGCGATGCCGCCCAGGATCGGGCTTTGCGCCAGCAGGCCGGTGACGAAATCCCAGGCCGCCACGCCAAGGACAAAGGCGAAAAGCGCGCCGAAGGCCCATTTGGCAAAGCGCCAGGCGGGCGAGGACGGGGCCGATGCCGCCCGCAGCGCCGCCTGCATCGCGGAGCCGGGGGCCAGGGCCTCGGGCACCGGGGGCGCGGCGGCGGGGTCGGCCTCTTCGGCCACCTCCAGGACGAAGGGGCGCGGCGCGGCGCTGTCGGCTGCGGTCTTGTCGCTCATGCCTCGCGTCTCCAGATCATGCGCACGTCGGGCAGGCGTTCTTCGTTGCCCGCGCCGTCCGTCCGTTCGACTTCGACAAATCCTTCGCGGCTGTAGAAGGAAATCGCGCCGGTGTTGGCCTGAAAAGTCCAAAGCGCCAGGCGGGGTTCCCGTTCCTTGACCGCCGCCAGCAGGGCCTTGCCGATGCCCCTGCCCCGGCTGGCCTCGGCCACGTAGAAGCCGGCGATATCGCCCTGTTTCACCGCGATGAAGCCCAGCGCCAGCGGCTGCGGGCCCATGGGGTCGCGCGCCACCAGCACGCGGTGGCTGGCGATCATCCGGCAGAGGAAGGCCAGATCCTCGGCCCGGTCATGCAGGACCGGGATCCAGCCGGCGCCCCGGATCCAGTCGCCCAGGATGCGGGCCAGCGGCTCTGCGTCGCCGGGGCGGGCCGGGTCGATGGCGCAAGGGATCACAGCCGGTCCCCGATCAGGAATTCCGCCGCCCGGTCCAGCCGGATATGCGGCGGCCCCTCGCCGGGGGCGAGCGTCATGCGGGCCGGCGCAAAGGCCATCAGCCCGAAATCGGCGTCGAGCCAGGTCTCGGCCCCCTGCCGGGCCGGCGACAGCACCCGCGCGGGGTCCCGGGGCAGCAAGCCCGGATACATCACCGCCTGCCGGCCCGAGGACAACAGCCGCCCGCGCACTGCCGGCAGGGTCTGGCCGTCGCGCTCGACCATCTCCTCGACGGTGGTACGCAGGCTGGCGATCGACATCGCCGCGACCTCGGCCCCGGCATAGGCGGCGCGGCTTTTCGCTTCGGCCAGCATCGCCTCGGCGATGGCGGTCAGCTGCGGGTGCTGTTCGTGGTGCAGGTGATCGGCCTTGGTGGCGGCAAAGAGGATGCGTTCCACCCGCCGCGCCCCCAGGAGGCCGGCCAGCCAGCCGGTGCGGCCGACGCGAAAGGCCGTCAGGATCTCGGCCATGGTGCGGCGCAGGTCTTCCACCGCGCGCGGGCCCTGATGCAGCGCGCCCAGCACGTCCATCAGCACCACCTGCCGGTCGATCCGGGCGAAATGGTCGCGGAAGAACGGCGTCACGACGCGGTCCTTGTAGGCGTCATAGCGCCGCTCCATCTCGCGCCAGAGGCTGCCGCGCGGCGTGATCGCCGGCCGCGGCAGGGGCGCAAAGGTCAGGACCGGGCTGCCGGCCAGATCGCCGGGCAACAGGAAGCGGCCGGGGGTGCAATCGGAATAGCCGGCCTCGCGCGCGGCGTTGAGATAGGCGGTGAAGGCGCGCGCCAGATCCTGCGCCTCGGTCTCGGCCAGGCGCTGGGTGCCATCGGTCGCCCGCGCCGTGGCCATGAAGACCGCCGCCTCGCGGCGCCGGTCAAGCCGGGCCAGGGTTTCCTCGGACCACTGGCTGTAGGATTTCTCCATCAGGCCCAGATCCAGCAGCCATTCGCCGGGATAGTCGACGATGTCGAGATGCAGCACCTGCGGCCCGCGCAAGCCCCCCAGCCAGCCACCCGGCCGGGTGCGGAACGACAGCCGCAGCTCCGAGATCGTGCGGGTGCTGTCGGGCCAGCGCGGATCGTCGCCGGTCAGCGCGGCCAGATGCGCCTCATAGTCAAAGCGCGGCAGGGTGACATCCGGCTGCGGCTGCAGGTGGACGGTCTCGATCCGCCCCTCGCGCGCGGCGGCCAGTTGCGGCATCCGGCCCCGCGCCAGCAGGTTGGCGATCAGCCCGGTGATGAACACGGTCTTGCCGGCGCGCGACAGGCCGGTGACGCCCAGGCGGACCACCGGTTCGAACAGCATTTCCGAGACCGAGGCCTGGGCCGTTTCCAGCCCGCGGGCAAGGCTGTCGGTGATCGAGAACAGGGCCAAGGCGCATCCTTTGCATTGCGGGGGCCAAGATAGGGGCGCGGCGCGGGAATGGGAAGGATCGGCGATATGGACAGCGCCGGGCGCATCCGCTATCGCCGCGCCATGCCGCGCTATGCCCTCAGGATCGAATACCACGGCGGGCCGTTCTGCGGCTGGCAGCGGCAGGCCGGCGGACAGGCTTCGGTCCAGCAGGCGGTGGAAGAGGCGCTGGACCGGCTGGAACCGGGGCCGCACCGCATTGCCGCCGCCGGGCGCACTGATGCCGGCGTGCATGCCACCGGCCAGGTGGCCCATGCCGATCTGGGCAAGAACTGGGCGCCCTTCCGGCTGTCCGAGGCGCTGAACTGGCACCTCAAGCCGCTGCCGGTGGCGGTGACGGCCTGCGCGGCGGTGGATGATGCGTTCCACGCCCGGTTCTCGGCGGTCGAGCGGCGCTATACCTTTCGCGTCGTGGCGCGCCGGGCGCCGGTGACGCTGGACCGCGGGCTGGTCTGGCAGGTGTCGCAGCCGCTGGACGCCGATCTGATGCGGGCGGGGGCGGCGCATCTGCTGGGGCGGCATGACTTTACCACCTTCCGCTCTGTCATGTGCCAGTCGGACAGCCCGGTGAAGACGCTGGACGAGATCACGCTCGAGGCGCTGCCCTGCCCCGGCGGCCAGGAGATCCGGTTCCACCTGCGCGCGCGCAGCTTCCTGCACAACCAGGTGCGCTCGATCGTCGGCACGCTGGAACGGGTCGGCGCCGGCGCCTGGCCGCCCGGCCGGGTGGCCGAGGCGCTGGCGGCCCGGTCGCGCGCGGCCTGTGGCCCGGTGGCACCGCCGCAGGGCCTGTGCCTGACCGGCGTCGGCTATCCGGCCGACCCTTTCGCGGAATAGGCCGCGTCGCCGGGGGGCTGTCTGCCCCCCGCGCGCCGAATGCAGGCATTCGGCCCGCCCCCCCGAGGATATTTGCCGAAGGGAAAGCCGTAGGGTCTGGACCCGTTACCATTCCCCCGCCAGTTGGCCGGATTTGACCGCTGACAAGGCGCAAGGCTGCAGGAATAGTGGGCCTATTTCAAGGCCTTGCAACGCAGGCAGAGGTCAAATCCGGCCAACCCTCCGGGCGTGGAGAAATCGGGCGCTCACCGGGCTGCGCCCCTTGCCCGGGGGATCCACCCCGCGCAGCGGGGCGCAACCCGTTGATCATCCCGATTTTTCCACGCTGGCGGGGGAATAGGAATGGGTCCTGACCCTAGCCGGGAACCCCGCGGCCGCCTAGGCATGGCGGCCCGCCGCGCCCCTGCCGCGCCCGATCTGACGCGCGGATGCATCATTTGCCGCCATTGTATGCGTCACAAATCGGCGTTTGACCTTGGCGGCGGCGCGGCGCAATTTCCCCCCGCGCAACAGGAGACCCCGAGATGCAAGCCAAGGCCCCATTGATCACGCCCGTGCTGGTTGCCGGTTCGATCATCCTGATGCTGGGCTTTGCCATCCGCGCCAGCTTTGGCGTGTTCCAGATCCCGGTGGCCGAGGAGTTCGGCTGGGCGCGGTCCGAGTTCTCGCTGGCCATCGCCATCCAGAACCTGGCCTGGGGCATCGGCCAGCCGCTCTTTGGCATGCTGGCCGAGCGGTTCGGCGACCGCAAGGCCATCATCGCCGGCGCGCTGATGTATGCGCTGGGGCTGGTGCTGTCGGCCTATGCGGTGACGCCGGGCCAGCATCAGATGCTGGCGATCCTGGTCGGCTTTGGCATCGCCGGCACCGGTTTCGGCGTCATCCTGGCCATCGTCGGCCGGGCCGCGGCGCCCGAGCATCGCTCGATGGCGCTGGGCATCGGTACCGCCGCCGGGTCGGCCGGTCAGGTCTTTGGCGCCCCCACGGCCGAGTTCCTGCTGCAATTCATGACCTGGCATTCGGTCTTCCTGGTCTTTGCCGTGGTCATCCTGGCCTCGCTCTTCGCGCTGCCCTTCATCCGCTCGCCCAGACTGGCCAGCCGGGCCGAGCTGGAGGAATCGGCGCTACAGGGCGAGTGGCTGAGCCCGTCACCCCGGCCAGTTCCCGCAGGGTCAGGTCTGCGCCTGCAGCGCGCGCAGGATCCTTCGGTCCGACTTATCGATCACGGGTTTCGCACCTTCGCAACAGGGGTGGCAAGTGATGGCTGCAAAGAGAACAGGATAACGGTTCCGGCCATATCTGTGGTACATTGTATTGCCTGGCCCGTCAATAAGGTCAGCAATAGCGACCTTGTTTCCGCGAGCCTGGGCTAAGGTGCCCCAAGGTGTCACTGCCCTGTGGGAGAGCGGCATGGCCATCTCGCTGGATGACAAATACAGCGCCGAGAGCGGGTCGGTGTTCCTGACCGGCACGCAGGCTCTGGTCCGGTTGCCGATGACGCAGATGCGCCGCGACCGCGCCCAGGGGCTGAACACGGCGGCCTTGGTCTCGGGCTATCGCGGCTCGCCCCTGGGGGGCTATGACCAGCAGCTGGTCAAGGCGCGGAAGTTTCTCGACAGGCATGACGTGGTCTTTCAGCCGGGGCTGAACGAGGATCTTGCCGCCACCGCCGTCTGGGGCAGCCAGCAGCTGCACCTGTCGCCCGGGGCGCGCAAGGACGGGGTGCTGGGCCTGTGGTATGGCAAGGGGCCGGGCGTCGACCGGTCGGGCGATGTCTTCAAGCACATGCCAATGCGGCCGGCACCGCGCGCCATGGCGGGGTTCTGGCCATCGCCGGCGACGACCACACCTGCAAGTCCTCGTCGATCCCGCACCAGTCGGACCATGCCTTCATCTCGGCGCTGATGCCGATGCTTTACCCGTCGTCGATCCATGAGTTCCTGGAGATGGGGCTTCTAGGGATTGCAATGTCGCGGCCTCGGGTTGCTGGGTCGGCTTCGGCGATCTCGGAGACGGTCGAGATTTCCTCGGTCGTCGATCTGGCGCAGGAGGCGCGGCGCTTTGTGCTGCCGCAGGATTTTCCGTTGCCGCCCGACGGGTTGAACCTGCGCTGGCCCGACCCGCCGCTGGTGCAGGACGAAAGGCTGCAGGACCACAAGGGCTATGCCGCGCTGGCCTTTGCCCGGGCCAATGGCGTCGATCGGGTCATCACCCGCCATGACCGGCGACAGGATCGGCATCGTCGCATCGGGCAAGGCCTATGAGGATGTCCGGCAGGCGCTGGCGGAACTGGGCCTGGGCGCGGCAGAGCAGGCGCGCATCGGGCTGCGGCTTTACAAGGTCAGGATGCCCTGCCGCTGGAGCCGGTGGGCATAAGGGCCTTTTCGCAGGGTCTCGAGGAAGTGCTGATCATCGAGGAACGCCGCGAGATCATCGAGAACCAGATCAAGCAGGAGCTGTTCAACTGGCGTGCCGATGTGCGCCCCCGCATCGTCGGCAAGTTCGACGAGGCGGACCACGCTTCCCGGGCCTGTCGGCCGGGCTGACCGTGGGGCGCGTGGCCGGGGCCATTGCCGAGCGGCTGCTGCGGCTGGACCTGCCCGAGGGCCTGGCCGCGCATCTGCGGGGCCGGGTCGAGGCGCTGCACCGGGCCGAGGCGCGGGCCGAAGCGCATCTGCCGCCGGTGCTGCGCCTGCCGCATTACTGCGCCGGATGCCCGCACAATACCTCGACCCGGGTGCCCGAAGGGTCACGGGCCATGGCGGGGATCGGCTGTCATTTCATGGCGCAGTGGATGGACCGGCGGACCGAGACCTTTACCCATATGGGCGGCGAGGGCGTGCCCTGGACCGCGATCAGCCGGTTCACCGACGAAAGGCACCGGTTCGTCAACATGGGCGACGGCACCTTCTTTCATTCCGGCCATCTGGCCATCCGGCAGTCGGTTTCGGCCGGGGCCAACGTGACCTACAAGATCCTGGTCAACGATGCGGTGGCGATGACCGGCGGCCAGCCCATTGATGGCGAGTTGTCGCCCGAGCAGGTCACCCACATGGTGCATCATGAGCGGGTGACGCGTGTGGTGCTGCTGTCGGATCACCCCGAGCTGTTCCGGCAGGGCGACCTGGCGCCGGGCACCGAAATCCACCACCGCGACCGCATAGATGCCGTCATGCGGACCTTGCGCGAGGTGCCGGGCGTGACGGTGATGGTCTATGTCCAGACCTGCGCCGCCGAACTGCGCCGCCGCCGCAAGCGCGGCGAGGCCGCCGACCCCGACATGCGGCTGTGATCAACCCGGCGGTCTGCGAGGGCTGCGGCGATTGTTCCCGAACCTCGAATTGCGTGGCGGTCGAGCCGTTGGAAACCGATGCGGGCCGCAAGCGGCGGATCAACCAGTCGGCCTGCAACAAGGATTATTCCTGTCTCAAGGGGTTCTGCCCGTCCTTTGTCACCCTGCGCGGCGCCAGCCTGCGCAAGTGGCATGCCGGGGGCGGCGCCGATGTCTCGGCCCTGCCCGAGCCGGCACTGCCGCCGATCGAGCGGGCCTGGAACCTGGCGCTGGCCGGCATCGGCGGCACCGGCGTGCTGACGATCAGCGCCATTCTGGGGATGGCGGCGCATGTCGAGGGCAAGATCCCGATGGTGCTGGACATGGCGGGCCTGGCGCAAAAGGGCGGCGCGGTGATGAGCCATGTCCGCATCTCGCGCCCCGACCGGCCGGTGGCGGCGCCGCGCATCGCCGCCGGTTCCGCCGATCTGCTGCTGGCCGCCGATACGGTCGTGGCGGCCGCGCGCGAGTGCATGGTGCTGTGCAGCCCCGAGCGCACCCAGGCCGTGCTGAACACCCGCCTGACCCCGGTTTCCGATTTCATCCGCCAGCGGGATTTCGACTTCAGGACCGCGGAATGTGAGGCCAATATCGCCGATGCCGTCCGGTCCACCGGGCATTTCCTGAACTTCTCGGCGCTTGCGGCGCGGCTGACCGGCGACGAGATTGGCGCGAACCTGATGCTGTTGGGATATGCCTGGCAAAAGGGCATGGTCCCCTTGGCCGGGGCCTCGATCCTGCAGGCGATCCGGCTGAACGGCGTGGCGGTCGGGGCCAATACCGAGGCGTTCAACTGGGGCCGGCTTTTGGCCGATGATCCGGGCCGGGTCATCGCCATCGCCGGGCTGGACGACCGCCCGGCGCCCCCCGCGACGCTGGAGGCGCTGGTCGCCGCCCGCGCCGCCCATCTGACCGCCTATCAGGATGCCCGGCTGGCCGCGCGCTATGCCGACCGCGTCGCGCGCATCGCCGGGGCAGCGGGGCCGGACAGTGCGTTGCCCCGCATCGTTGCGGAAAACTATGCAAGGGTGCTGGCCTACAAGGACGAATACGAGGTCGCCCGGCTATACAGCCTGCCCGCGTTCCGCGCCGGGCTGGAGGCCGAGTTCACCGGCGATTTCCGCATCGCGCTGAACCTTGCGCCGCCGATCCTGGCGCGAAAGGGCCCCGACGGCCGCCCGGCCAAGCGCGAATACGGCCGCTGGATCCTGCCCGTCCTGGGGGTTCTGGCGCGGTTGCGGTTCCTGCGCGGCACCTGGGCCGATCCCTTTGGCCACAGCCGCGACCGCAGGCTGGAGCGCGCCCTGATCGCCGCCTATGAGGCCGATCTGGACCTTGCCGAGCGGGCGGCCGGCGCCGCGACCCTGCCGCTCTTGCGCGAACTTCTGGCCCTGCCGCAGGAAATCCGCGGTTATGGTCCGGTCAAGGAGGCGGCGCATGGCCGGCAGATGCAGCGGCGCGACGCCCTGCGCGCGCAGATCAGCGACACGGAGAGGCCCGCGGACCGGCCCACGGACCGGCCCACGAACCGGAACGCGGCATAGGGAGGCAAGCGGATGTTTCTGGCATCAATGAAATTCGACCTGGGCGAGGAGGTCGGCGCCTTGCGCGACATGGTCCATGCCTGGTCGCAAGAGCGGGTCAGGCCGCTGGCAGCCGGTGTCGACCGGGCCAATGCCTTTCCCGCGGATCTCTGGTCCGAGATGGGGCGGCTTGGCCTTTTGGGCATCACGGTCTCGCCGGAATTCGGCGGCGCCGGCATGGGCTATCTGGCGCATGTGATCGCGGTCGAGGAAATCGCGCGGGCCTCGGCCTCGGTCGGGCTGAGCTATGGGGCGCATTCCAACCTCTGCGTCAACCAGATCATGCTGAACGGCACCCCGGACCAGCGCCGGCGCTATCTGCCGGGGCTGGTGGCGGGCACGCAGGTCGGCGCGCTGGCGATGTCCGAGACCGGGGCCGGGTCTGACGTGGTCTCGATGCGGCTCAGGGCCGACCGGCGGGGCGACCGCTATGTGCTGAACGGCACGAAATACTGGATCACCAACGGCCCCGACGCCGATGTGCTGGTGGTCTATGCCAAGACCGACCCCGAAGCCGGATCCAGGGGCATCACCGCCTTTGTCGTCGAGCGGACCATGAAGGGGTTCGGCACCTCGGCCCATTTCGACAAGCTGGGGATGCGCGGGTCGAACACGGCCGAACTGATCTTTGACGGCGTCGAGGTGCCGGCGGAGAACATCCTTGGCCAGGAGGGCAAGGGCGTGCGGGTCCTGATGTCGGGGCTGGATTACGAACGTGTCGTGCTGTCGGGGATCGGCACCGGCATCATGGCCGCCTGCCTGGACGAGGTGATGCCCTATCTGGCGACGCGCCGGCAGTTCGGCCAGGCCATCGGGCAGTTTCAGCTGATGCAGGCCAAGATCGCCGACATGTATACCAAGCTGAACTCGGCCCGCGCCTATGTCTATGAGGTGGCCCGCGCCTGCGACCGGGGCGATGTCACCCGGCAGGATGCGGCGGCCTGCGTGCTTTATGCCTCGGAAATGGCGATGGAAGTCGCGCATCAGGCGGTGCAGGCCATGGGCGGCGCCGGGTTCATGAACGAAACCCCGGTCAGCCGCCTGTTCCGCGACGCCAAGCTGATGGAGATCGGCGCCGGCACATCGGAAATCCGCCGCATGCTGATCGGGCGCGAGCTGATGGCGGCGGTGACGGCATGAGCGTCCTTGGCAGCAAGATCGCGGCCCGCAGCGAGACCTATCTCGCCAACCGGCAGGCCAACATGGCCGCGCTGGAAACCGTGCGCGCCGCCGCCGACCTGGCGCTGGCGGGCGGCGGCGAAAAGGCGCGCGGCCTGCACGCAAGCCGTGGCAAGCTGTTGCCGCGCGAACGGATCGACCGGCTGATCGACCCCGGCTCGCCCTTTCTGGAGATCGGGCTCTTTGCCGCCCATGGGATGTATGACGGCGCCAGCCCCTCGGCCGGGCTGATCGCCGGCATCGGCCGGGTCGAGGGCCAGGAAGTCATGGTCATCTGCAACGATGCCACCGTCAAGGGCGGCACCTATTTCCCGATGACGGTCAAGAAACACCTGCGCGCGCAGGAGATCGCCGAGGAAAACCGCCTGCCTTGCGTCTATCTGGTGGATTCCGGCGGCGCCAACCTGCCCAATCAGGACGAGGTCTTTCCCGACCGCGACCATTTCGGCCGTATCTTCTATAACCAGGCCAACATGTCGGCGCAGGGCATTGCCCAGATCGCGGTGGTCATGGGGTCTTGCACGGCGGGCGGGGCCTATGTGCCGGCCATGTCGGACGTGACGATCATCGTAAAGGGGCAAGGCACGATCTTTCTGGCCGGCCCGCCCCTGGTGCGGGCGGCGACGGGCGAGGTGGTCAGCGCCGAGGATCTGGGCGGCGGCGAGGTTCACGCCCGGCTGTCGGGGGTGGCCGACCTCTTGGCGCAGGACGACCTGCACGCCCTGGCGCTGGCCCGGCGCGCGGTGGCGAACCTGAACCGCCGCAAGACGCCCGGCCTGGCGCTGCAATCGCCCGAGGATCCGCGCTACGACCCCGAGGAAATCCCCGGCATCGTATCGGCCGAACTGAAGACCCCCTATGACATCCGCGAGGTGATCGCCCGCATCGTCGACGGCTCTCGGCTGGACGAATTCAAGCCGCTTTACGGCGCGACCATCGTCTGCGGTTTCGCCCATGTCATGGGCATGCCGGTGGGCATCATCGGCAACAACGGGGTGATCTTTTCGGAATCCGCGCTGAAGGCCGCGCATTTCGTGGAACTGTGTTCGCAGCGCCGCATCCCGCTGGTGTTCCTGCAGAATATCGCGGGCTTCATGGTCGGGCGCACGGCGGAAAACCGTGGCATCGCCAAGGACGGGGCCAAGCTGGTGACGGCGGTGGCGACAAGCCGGGTGCCCAAGATCACCCTGCTGGTCGGCGGCTCTTTCGGGGCGGGCAATTACGGCATGTGCGGCCGCGCCTATGGCCCGCGCTTTCTGTGGAGTTGGCCGAACAGCCGCATCTCGGTGATGGGCGGCGAACAGGCCGCGGGCGTGCTGGCCACCGTCCGCCGCGAGGCGATCGAGCGCCGGGGGGAGTGCTGGTCGACCGAGGAAGAGGCCGCCTTCCGCCGCCCCACCGTCGAGATGTTCGAGCGCCAGTCGCATCCGCTCTACGCCTCGGCGCGGCTGTGGGATGACGGTATCATCGACCCGCGCCGCAGCCGCGACGTGCTGGCGCTGTCGCTGTCCGCCTGCCTGAACGCCCCGATCCCCGAGACGCGCTTTGGCCTGTTCCGCATGTGAGGTCCGCATGTTCCGCAAGATCCTGATCGCCAACCGCGGCGAGATCGCCTGCCGCGTCATCGCCACCGCCCGCCGCATGGGGCTGGCCACCGTGGCCGTCCATTCCGACGCCGATGCCACGGCCCGGCATGTGGCGATGGCCGATGAGGCGGTGCGCATCGGCCCCGCCCCGGTGGCCGACAGCTATCTGCGCGCCGAGGCGATCATTGCCGCCGCCCTGCGCACCGGGGCCGAGGCGATCCACCCCGGCTATGGTTTCCTGTCCGAGAACCCCGATTTCGTCGAGGCGGTGCAGCGGGCGGGGCTGGTCTTTGTCGGCCCCTCTGCCGCCGCGATCCGCGCCATGGGGCTGAAGGACGCGGCCAAGGCGATGATGGAAAGGGCCGGCGTTCCCGTCGTGCCCGGCTATCATGGCGCGGAACAGGACGCCGGGTTCCTGGCCGCGCGGGCGGCCGAGATCGGCTATCCGGTGCTGATCAAGGCGCGGGCGGGTGGCGGCGGCAAGGGGATGCGGCTGGTGGAAACCGCCGCCGATTTCGCGCCCGCGCTGGCAAGCGCGCAGCGCGAGGCGCAGGCGGCCTTTGGCGACCCGGCCTGCCTGGTCGAGAAATACATCACCCGGCCGCGCCATATCGAAATTCAGGTCATGGGCGACGGGCAGGGCAATATCCTGCACCTGTTCGAGCGCGATTGCAGCCTGCAACGCCGGCATCAGAAGGTGATCGAGGAAGCCCCCGCCCCCGGCATGCCGCCCGAAATGCGCGCCGCGATGGGCCGCGCCGCCGTCGAGGCCGCCCGCGCCATCGGCTATCAGGGCGCCGGCACCGTCGAATTCATCGTCGACGGCGCGGGCCCGCTGCGCCCCGACGGGTTCTGGTTCATGGAGATGAACACCCGCCTTCAGGTCGAGCATCCGGTGACCGAGGCGATCACCGGGCTTGACCTGGTCGAGTTGCAATTGCGCATCGCGGCGGGCGAGGCGCTGCCCTTTGCCCAGTCCGACCTGCGGATCGACGGCTGGGCCTTCGAGGCGCGGATCTATGCCGAGGATGTCACCCGCGGCTTTCTTCCCGCCACCGGCACGCTGGACCATCTGGGCTTTCCGGCCGGGGTGGAGTTTCGCCGCGGACCGGTGCGGATCGACAGCGGCATCCGTGACGGCGATACGATTTCGCCCTGGTACGACCCGATGATCGCCAAGCTGGTGGTGCATGGCCCCGACCGCGCCGCGGCGCTGGCCCGGCTGGCTGCGGCGCTGGACCGCTGCCGGATCGGTGGCCTGACGACCAACCTGGGCTTTCTGTCGGCCCTGTCGCGCCATGCCGGGTTTGCCGAAGGCGCGTTCGACGTGGGCCTGATCGGCCGCGATCTGGACGCGCTGACCGCGCCCCCTGCCCCGCCGCCCGAGGCGCCGGCCCTGACCGCGCTGGCCGCGCTTGGGCTCTTGGACCCGCCCGGGGGCGCCGATCCCTGGGACCGGCTGGGCGGCTGGCGGGCCTGGGGCTGCGGCGAAAGCCATGTGTCGCTGGGCCTGGACGGCGATCTGCTGTCGCTGTGCATCCGGCATCTGGGCGCCGGCAGCTATGCCGTCATCGGGGCCGGGGCGGATTGCACGGTGACCATCCTGGGGCGCGACGGGCCGGACCTGCGCTATCTGTGTGACGGGGTGCAGCGCCACGCCCATGTCGTCGCGGCGGCGGACAGGGTGGACCTGCAGCTGGCCGGCCAGAGGCTGACCTATCGCCGGCACGACCCAGCGGCCGGGGCCGAGGATGCCTCGGGCGGCGACAGCCTGATCGCCCCGATGCCGGGGCTGGTCGCCGCGCTGAAGACCCGGCCCGGCGCGCGCGTCAGCAAGGGCGAGCCGCTGATCCTGCTGGAGGCGATGAAGATGGAACACGGCATCGCCGCCCCGCGCGACGGGGTCGTGGCCGAAATTCTGGTCGCGGCCGGAGAACAGGTCAGCGACGGCACCCTGCTGTTGCGGCTGGAGCCGGCGCATGGCTGAGCGCGTCACCCTGTTCGAGGTCGGCCCGCGCGACGGCTTGCAGAACGAGGCGCGGCTGATCCCCACCGCGGCCAAGATCGCGCTGGTCGACGCGCTGACCGACTGCGGCTTTGCCCGGATCGAGGTGACGAGTTTCGTCAGCCCGAAATGGGTGCCGCAGATGGCCGATGCGGCGCAGGTGCTGGCGGGCATCCGGCGCAGCCCCGGCACATCCTATGCCGCGCTGGTGCCGAACATGCAGGGCTTTGAGCGGGCGGTGGCGGCAAGGGCCAGCGAGGTGGCCGTCTTTGCCGCCGCCTCCGAAGGGTTTTCGCGCCGGAACATCAACTGCTCGATCGCCGAAAGCCTTGAGCGGTTTCGCCCCATCCTGGCCGCCGCCCGCAGCGCGATGATCCCGGTGCGCGGCTATGTCTCCTGCGTCACCGACTGCCCCTATGACGGCGCGGTGCCGCCCGAAGCGGTGGCCGGGGTTGCCGGGGCGCTGCTGGAACTGGGATGCTATCAGGTCAGCCTGGGCGAGACCCTGGGCCTGGGCACGCCCGACCGCGTGGGTGCCATGCTGGACGCGGTGCTGGACCGCCTGCCCGCCAGCCGCCTTGCCGGCCATTTCCACGACACGCGCGGCCATGCGCTGCGCAATATCGAGGCGGGTCTGGACCGGGGCCTGCGGGTCTTTGATGCCTCGGTCGGGGCTCAGCTGCCCCTTTGCGCCGGGCGCCAGGGGCAATGTCGCAACCGAGGCCGCCGCCGCCCTGCTGCACCGGCTGGGATTCGAGACCGGCCTGGACCTGACCGCCTGTCCCGCGTCGCCGCCCATGCCCACAGCCTGAGGAGCCCCGAATGACCTGGCAGACCCTTGACGTTTCGACCGATGACCGGGGCGTGATGCAGCTGCGGCTGAACCTGCCCGAACGCCGCAACATCCTGTCGCCGCAGATGATTGCCGAACTGACCGAACTGGCGGCCGATCCGGCCCGGTCCGCGCCATCGTGCTGTCGGGGGCGGGCCCGGCCTTGTGCCGGGGGCGACCTGGCTGGATGCGGGACCAGATCATGGCCGACCGCCCGCAGCGCCTGCGCGAGGCGCGCAAGCTGGCCGAGATGTTGCGCGCGCTGAACACGATCCCGGTTCCGCTGATCGGGCGGCTGCATGGCGGCGTCTTTGGCGGCGGCATCGGCCTGGCCTGCGTCTGCGACGTGGCCCTGGCCACCCCCGAAACCCGGTTCGCCTTTTCCGAAACCCGGCTGGGCATCATTCCGGCGACGATCGGCCCCTATGTCCTGGCCCGCATGGGAGAGGGCCGCGCGCGGCGGGTGTTCCTGTCGGGGCGTGTCTTTGACGCCGCCGAGGCCGAGACGCTGGGACTGGTGTCCCGCGTGGTCCCGTCGCCGCAGGTCGAGGCCGCCGTCGAGGCCGAGATCCTGCCCTGTCTTGCGGCAGCACCCGGCGCGGTGGCGGCGGCCAAGTCGCTTGCCCGCGCGCTGGGGCCGCGGATCGACGATGCGGTGATCGAAGACAGCGTCCGGCGGCTGGTCGAGATCTGGGAGGCGCCAGAGGCCAGGATCGGGGTCGAGGCCTTCCTGAGGAAGGAACCGCCCCCCTGGACCGCGTGAACCGCCCTTCACTGCAGACTCTGCTGTCAGCGCACCGTGCGCGCCTTTTCCACAGAAGAATTCGCAAGAAATCGCTTTACAGGGTTTCGCTTTGCCACCACCATATCTAGTAAGGGCGGCGTCGGGCAAACGCTGATCCTTGCCAGACACCCAGCTTCTGGTGGGTTGCGGCCCCCGAGAAGCATTATAATGAGGCCGGGCAATGTCGATTTCCGAAGATTTCCTGTTGGCGGACGAGGTCCACCCGATCGACATCGTCGAGACGCTGGCGACCCACCATGACTGGGAATTCGACCGCGTCACCGACGACCAGATCGCCATGGCGGTCGAGGGGCAGTGGCGGACCTATTCGCTGACCCTGGCCTGGAACCCGCAGGACGAGACGCTGCGGCTGATCTGCACCTTTGAGATGGAGCCGCCCGAGGAGCGGATGGCCCAGCTTTACGAGGTGCTGAACCGCTGCAACGACATGGTCTGGACCGGCGCCTTCACCTGGTGGGCCGAGCAGAAGCTGATGGTCTGGCGCTATGGCCTGTGCCTGGCCGGCGGTCAGATTGCCGGGCCGGAACAGATCGACCGGCTGATCGCCGGCGCGGTGATGGCGGCGGAGCGGTTCTACCCGGCCTTTCAGCTGACGCTCTGGGGTGACAAATCCCCGGCCGATGCGATGAAGGTTGCCATTGCCGAAGCCTACGGTCGCGCCTAACCTTGGCCCCCGGCAAAGGGGGTTCTCATGTCTTTGGAAATCGTGGCCCGCAAGGGGCTTGTGCTGCTGGGCTGCGGCAAGATGGGGTCGGCCTTGCTGGCCGGCTGGCTGGAGGCGGGGCTGCGGCCCGATGCCTTCTGGGTGATCGAGCCCAATCCGTCCGACTGGCTGCGCGGCAGCGGCGTGCATCTGAACCAGGGCGTGCCGGCGGCGCCGGGGGTGGCGCTGCTGGCGGTCAAGCCGCAGATGATGGGGGCGGCGCTGCCGGCCTTGCAGGCGCTGGGCAATGGCGAGACGCTGTTCGTCTCGATCGCCGCCGGCACCACGATCGCCACATTCGAGGCGGCGCTGGGCGACCGCACGCCGATCGTGCGCACTATGCCGAACACGCCGGCGATGGTGGGCCGGGGCATCACGGCGATTGTCGGCAATGCCCATGCCACGCCGGCGCATCTGGCGCTGGCCCGCGACCTGATGGCGGCGGTGGGCCAGGTGGTGGAACTGTCGGGCGAGGACCAGATCGACGCGGTGACGGCGGTTTCCGGCTCTGGCCCGGCCTATGTGTTCCACCTGATCGAGACGCTGGCGGCGGCGGGCGTGGCCGAGGGCCTGCCCGAGGAGGTGGCGACGCAACTGGCGCGGGCCACGGTCTGCGGCGCGGGCGAACTGGCCTTCCGCTCGCCCGAGCCGGCGGCGCAACTGCGGATCAACGTCACCTCTCCGGGCGGGACGACGGCGGCGGCGCTGGAGGTGCTGATGGCGGCGGACACCGGCTTTCCCGCGCTGTTGCGCCGGGCGGTAAAGGCCGCGGCGGATCGCGGGCGGGAACTGGGCAAATGATCGGCTACGACGATTTCCAGAAGGTCGACATCCGCGTGGGCCGCATCGTCAGGGCCGAACCCTTTCCAGAGGCGCGCAAGCCCGCCTACAAGCTGTGGGTGGATTTCGGCGGCGACCTGGGGGTGAAACGCTCTTCGGCGCAGATCACCCGGCACTATACGCTGGACGGGTTGCTGGGCCGGCAGGTCATGGCGGTGGTGAACTTTCCACCACGCCAGATCGGCCCGGTGATGAGCGAGATCCTGGTGCTGGGCGTGCCGGACGAAGATGGCGAGGTGGTCCTGCTGGGACCGGGCCATGAGGTGCCGCTGGGCGGGAGGATGTTCTGATGCGCCTGCTGCTGACCCGCCGCCTGCCCGATCGCGTGGTCGAGGCGGTGGCCGACCGCTTTGACGTGGTGCTGCGCGATGCGACCACGCCCCTGAGCGCGGGCGAATTGCGCGCCTCGCTGCGGGATTTCGACCTGATCCTGCCCACGCTGGGCGACCTTTACCGCGCCGATGTCTTTGCCGACGTGCCGGCGCCGCGCGCCCGGCTGCTGGCCAATTTCGGCGTGGGCTACAACCATATCGACGTGGCGGCGGCCCATGCGGCCGGGGTGGCGGTGACCAACACGCCCGGCGCCGTCACCGATGCCACGGCGGATATCGCGCTGGGGCTGATCCTGATGACGGCGCGGCGGCTGGGCGAGGGCGAAAGGCTGGTGCGCTCGGGCCAGTGGACGGGCTGGCACCCGGTGCAGATGCTGGGCAGCCATGTCAGCGGCAAGACCGTGGGCATCATCGGCTTTGGCCGCATCGGGCAGGCGATTGCCCGGCGCTGCCATTTCGGCTTTGGCATGCAGGTGCTGTTCCACAACCGCAGCCCGGTGACGCCGGATTTCCCGGCGCGGCAGGTCGACATGGCGCAGGCCATGGCGGCGGATTTCGTGGTGGTCGCGGTGCCCGGCGGGCCGGCGACGCGGCATCTGATCGATGCCGCGGCGCTGGAGATGATGACCCCGGCCGGGATCTTCGTGAACATCAGCCGCGGCGACGTGGTGGACGAGGCGGCGCTGATCGCGGCCCTGCAGGCGGGGCGCATCGCCGGCGCCGGGCTGGACGTCTATGAATTCGAGCCGAAGGTGCCCGAGGCGCTGGCCGCGCTGGACAACGTGACGCTGCTGCCGCATCTGGGCACCGCCTGCCTGGAGGTGCGCGAGGCGATGGGCCTGCTGGCGGTCGAGAACCTGATCGCCTTTGCCGAGGGGCGGCCCCCCCCCAACCTGCTGGCGCCATGATCATATCCCGCCAGCGCCGGTTCATCCTGGTCCATGCGCCCAAGACCGGCGGCACGGCCCTGAGCCTGGCGCTGGAGGCGCGGGCCGCAAAGGACGACATCCTGATCGGCGACACGCCCAAGGCGCGCAAGCGGGCCGGGCGCTGGAAAGGCATCCGCACGGCGGGGCGGGTGTGGAAACATTCCACCCTGGCGGATGTGGTCGGGCTGGTCAGCCTGGAGGAAATCACCCGGTTCCAGGTGGCGATGATGGTCCGCAACCCCTGGGATCGGGCGGTCAGCTATTATCACTGGCTGCGCGCCCAGGGCTTTGCCCATCCGGCGGTGGGGCTGGCGAAAAGCCATGATTTCAGCGGCTTCCTGAACCATCCGCAGACGCAGGCCGGGTTCCGGCTCTGGCCCTATGGCGCCTATCTGCGCCTGCCCGACGGGGCCGAGGCGCCGGGCCTGTTCATCCGGCTGGAACATTTCGAGGCCGATGCCGCCCCCCTTGCCGCCCACCTGGGCTTTGCCCTGCACCTGCCGCGGGCGAACGAAAGCGACCGCGACCGTGACTGGCGCCGGTATTACACCGACGCCGACGCAGCCCTGCTGGCCGACCTCTGCGCCGAGGATATCGGCCGGTTCGGCTATGGCTATGACCCCTGAGGCGGCGGGCGGCCCCGATCAGGCCGCCCCGATCAGGTTGCCCCGGTCAGGCGGCCCCGATCAGGCCGCCTTTCGGTCGCCGCCAAAGCGGCCGTAGAAGGTTTCGCCCTTGTCGGCCAGCTCGCGCAGCAGGGCCGGCGCGTGAAAGCGCGGGCCGAACTGGGCGGTCAGGCCGCGGCAGATCTCGACCGCGCGGGGGGCGCCGATCATGTCGAGCCAGGCGAAAGGCCCGCCCGACCACGGCGCAAAGCCCCAGCCGAGGATCGCGCCCACGTCGCCTTCGCGGATGTCGGTCAGCACGCCCTCTTCCAGCGCGCGGACCGCCTCCAGCACCTGGGCGAACAACAGGCGGTGCTGCACGTCCGACAGCGAGGGCTGCATCTTGTCCTGCGGGTATTTCCCGGACAGCCCGACCCAGAGCCCCAGCCGTTCGCCCTTGTCGGAATAGGCGTAGAAGCCGGCGTTGGACTTGCGGCCCAGGCGGCCGTGGTCGGCCATCCAGAACAGCACATGGTCCACCGCCTCGTCGGGATAGTCGTCGCCCATCGCGGCCTTGGTCGCCCTGGCGATCTTTACCCCCAGGTCGATCGAGGTTTCATCGACCAGTTGCAGCGGCCCCAGCGGCATGCCGACCAGCTTGGCCGCGTTCTCGATCAGCGCCGGTTCCACCCCTTCGGCCACCATGCGGATGCCCTCGTTGATATAGGGAATGATGCAGCGGTTGGCATAGAAGAAGCGGGCGTCGTTCACCACGATCGGCGTCTTGCGGATCTGGCGGACGAAATCCAGTGCCTTGGCCACGGCGCGGTCGCCGGTCTTCTGGCCGCGGATGATCTCGACCAGCATCATCTTGTCGACGGGCGAGAAGAAATGGATGCCGATGAAATCCTGCGGCGTTGCAGAGGCCGCGGCCAGCCCCGTGATCGGCAGGGTCGAGGTGTTGGTGGCAAAGATCGCGCCGGGGGCGGCGGCCTCGGCCTTTTTCGTCACCTCGGCCTTGACCCTGGGATCCTCGAACACCGCCTCGACGATCAGGTCCACACCCTTGAGCGCGGCATAATCGGTGGTGGCGGTGATCCGGCCCAGCACCTCGGCCTTCTTTTCCGCCGTGACCTTGCCGCGTTTCATTCCCTTGTCCAGCAGGTCCTCGGAATGCTTGCGGCCCCGGTCGGCGGCCTCCTCGGGCGGCGTCGATCAGCACCACCTCTATCCCGGCCAGCGCGCTGACATAGGCGATGCCGGCGCCCATCATGCCGGCGCCAAGGACGCCCAGCCTGCGCACGGTCTGATCCGGCGCCTGGGGCCGGTTGGCGCCTTTGTCCAGCGCCTCCTTGTTGATGAACAGGCTGCGGATCATCGCGGTGGAGGACGGGTTCATCAGGACGCTGGTGAAATGCCGCGCCTCGATCTTCAGCGCCTGGTCAAGGGAACCAGCGCCCCTTCGTAGACCGCCGACAACAGCGCCCTGGCGGCGGGATAGACGCCCATGGTCTTGCCATGCACCATGGCGCTGGCGCCGACAAAGGTCATGTAGCCCGCCGGATGATAGGGCGCGCCGCCCGGCATCTTGTAGCCCTTGTCGTCCCAGGGTTTCACCAGATCCTGCGGTTGCGCGGCCAGGATCCAGTCCTTTGCCGCCTTCAGCAGGTTCTCCGGCGCCACGACCTCGTCGATCAGCCCTGCGGCCCGGGCGGATTTCGGGTCCGACAGCTTGCCCTCCAGCAGGAAGGGGGCGGCCATCATCGCGCCCAGCTTGCGCGTCAGCCGGGTGGTGCCGCCGGCGCCGGGAAAGATGCCGACCATGATTTCCGGCAGGCCGATCTTGGCCTTGGGGTTGTCGGCGGAGATGATGCGGTGGCAGGCCAGCGGCAGTTCCAGCCCGATGCCCAGCGCGGTGCCGGGCAAGGCCGCGACGATCGGCTTGCCGCCCTTTTTCGTCTTGGGGTCCATGCCGGCCAGTTCGATCCGCCGCAGCACCCGGTGCATCTGCATCACGCCGTCAAAGATCGCCTGCGCGCCGCCCGCCCGCATCTGCGCGATCACGTTCAGGTCCATCCCGCCGGCGAAATCCTTCTTTCCGCTGGTGAGGATGATGCCCCTGACGGCTGGATCGGCCAGCGCCCGGTCGACCAGATCGCCCAGCAGCTGGAAGCCGGCGGTGGACATGACGTTCATCGATTTGGCCGCCACGTCCCAGGTGATGGTGGCGATGCCCTCGGCGTCGGTGGCCATGGTGAAATCGGTCATGCGAAGTCTCCCTTCTTGCGCGGGCGTCCGTCGGCATGGGCATAGCGCCGGGCCGGGCCGTCCTTTTCCGTGATCAGGTCGTGGTCGGGGTAATGGATGCGGTCGCGGGCCAGCCGCGTGCCCAGCGTCAGATAGACCGCGGGCGCATCCGTCCGGTTGTGCAACTGGTGGCCGATGGCGGTGCCGGCGGGCCAGCAGGCCATGTCGCCGGGCTTCAGCCGGGTTTCGCCGTCCTCGATCAGCGTCGGGTGGCCGGAGAGGACCAGGATCGCCTCGTCCTCGGCCTCGTGCCAGTGGCGGAAGGACGACCGGCTGCCTGGCGGCAACTCCTCGAGATGCGCGCCGAATTGCGACAGCCCGCCGGCGTCGCCCAGCACGCAATGGCGATAGTCGCCCAGCCCGCCGCCCAGCATGGGGTGGGCATAGGCCACCTCGTCCACCCAGGGGCGGCCGGCCTCGCGGTGCAGGTTGGGCAGGGCGCGGCCGTCGAACGGCTTGCCCCAGGGCGCGGGCAGGTCCAGCAATGCCGCCGGCAGGTCGCCGCCGCGCAGGTATTCGCCGCCCAGGGTCTCGACCCGCCAGGTGGTGGCCTCGTTGACCTGGCGGCGGCCATCGTCGGGATAGGTGCAGATGTCGCCCGCCGCGCGGCTGCCGACGATCAGCCATTCGCAAGGCGCATCGCCGCGATTGGTCAGGTGATGCGCATTCGGGTCGCCCTGCCGCCAGGTCAGCGCATCGCCGGGGGCAAGGTCGGTCAGGCCGTGGTCATCGCGCAGCGTCGGGTGGCCGGTGAGGACGAACAGGAACTCGTCCTCGGCCGAATGCCAGTGGCGCAGGCTGGACCAGGCGCCGGGGTCCAGCCGGTCGAGATAGGCGCCGAACTGCGTCAGCCCCCCCGCGACCGACAGCTCGCGCGTGGTCAGGCCATTGCCGCCCGAAACCGGGGCGCTGGCCGGATCGACGATCACCGCGCCGCCCTGCTGCCGGCCATGACCGGCAGCCCCGCCGTGGCCATGACCTCGGCGGTCAGGGGCAGCTGGTCGGTCCGGAACGGATAGCTCGCCTCGCAGAACCGCCAGCCGCCGGGCCGCCGCACCAGCGCGGTCTGCGCCTCCCACGGGGCCACCAGCCGTTCGCCATTGGCGATGACATGGGTGAAATGCCGCCCCTCGATCCGGTCGGGCAGGGCGAAATGCGCCTCGCGCGCCACCCGCTCGTAATGGGTGGCCCCCATCTCGACCAGACCTGCGTGCATGTTGCGGAAGGTCGGCTCGATCTCGGCGGGGCTGTGCGACACCAGGTCGGCCTGCAGCGTATGCACCAGGTAGGGCAGGTCCAGCATCGCCACATAGGCGGCAAAGTCACCCGCCAGGACGGCCTTCGACACCTGGTCCAGCGCCCGCTGATAGAGGTCCATCGCGCATTCGGTCATCGGGGTCCCTCCCACTTGCTGCCATCCTTGTAGAAAAATCCGGCGCTGCCGCCTTCCATCCGCACGGTCATGTCGACATCGCAATAGGTCGCCACCTCGACCGGTGCCTTGGTGCCGACCACCAGGAAACGCGCCGGCCCGTCGCTGCGGTTGATGAAATGGTGGCCATTGCCGGAATTGGCCGGAAAAGCGGCACAGTCGCCGGGGCCCATGGCGGTTTCGCCCTCGTCCTCGACCAGGATGCACTGGCCTTCGGTGACCATCACGAATTCGTCCTCGTTCAGGTGCCAGTGCCGCAGCGACGACATCGCCCCCGGCTCCAGCGTCACCAGGTTGACGCCGTATTGCGTCAGCCCGCCCGCCTGCCCCAGCCGCAGCGACGACCTTCCGCGCATCATCGCGGCATAGGGTTCGGGATAGATCGAGCCGGTCTTTACCGGAACGCTTGCAAGGTCGATCTTTGGCATGTTTCCCCCTCTGGTCCTGTTGGCCCGTCTTCAGATCAGCCCGTCGCCGGGGCCCAGCCGGGCGCGGCCCAGCGTCCAGTCGATATGTTCGCTGGTCGCCACGATTTCCGCGATGCGCATGCCGGGCGGGTCGGGCACCAGCAGCATTTCCGAACAATGCGGCTCGGCGATGCGGTGGGCATGGACAAAGATATGCACCCGGCAGAACACCCGCCAGCCCCCGTCGGGCTGTTCGTCCACCTCTTGCACCTCGCGGAAGATGTCGGTCACCTGGGCGGCCCGGATGGCGGCGTGATACAGGTCAAAGTCGCGCTGCAGCGCCTCTGGCGTTTCCAGCACATAGGCATGGCCGCCGCGCGGGTCGATCCGCAGGGGCAAGGCCATGACCTGGGCATATAGCGCGAAATCGCCCGCGATCAGCGATCTTGTCAGCCTGTCGCCCAGATCCTGGAACACCCTGCCGTGCATCCGCGTCAGACCCTTTCGATCACCGTCGCCGCGCCCATGCCGCTGGCGATGCACAGCGTGGCCAGCCCGGTCGACAGGTCGCGCCGCTCCAGCTCGTCCAGGAGCGTGCCGATGATGATCGCGCCAGTGGCGCCCAGGGGGTGGCCCATGGCGATGGACCCGCCGTTGACATTGACCCGGGCGGGATCGACGCCGAACGCCTGCTGGAACCGCAGGACGACGGCGGCAAAGGCCTCGTTCACCTCGAACAGGTCAATGTCGCCAATGGCCATGCCGCTGTCGTGCAGGATCTTTTCGGTCACCGGCACCGGGCCGGTCAGCATGATGGTGGGATCGGTGCCGATCTTGGCCGTGGCGCGGATGCGGGCGCGGGGCTTCAGGCCATGCGCCTTGCCGAACTCGGCATTGCCGATCAGCACCGCCGCCGCCCCGTCGACGATGCCGGATGAATTGCCGGCATGGTGGATATGGTCGATCCGCGCAAGATGCGGATATTTCATCATCGCCACCTTGTCGAAGCCGGGCATCACCTCGCCCATGGCCTTGAAGCTGGGCTCCAGCCGGGCCAGCGCCGCCATGTCGGTGCCGGGGCGGATGAATTCGTCGCGGTCCAGCAGGGTCAGGCCGTTGCGGTCCGTGACCGGCACGATGGATCTGGCGAAGCGGTTCTCGGCCCAGGCCTCGGCGGCGCGGCGCTGGCTTTCCACCGCCAGGGCATCGGCATCCTCGCGGGTGAACCCGTATTCGGTGGCGATGATGTCGGCGGAAATGCCCTGCGGCACGAAATAGGTCTTGAAGGCCAGGTCGGGGTCGACCGCGATCGCAGCCCCGTCAGACCCCATGGCGACGCGGCCCATCATTTCCACCCCGCCGGCGATATAGGCCTGGCCGGCGCCGCCCCTGACCTGGTTGGCGGCCAGGTTCACCGCCTCCATCCCGCTGGCGCAGAACCGGTTGATCGCAAGGCCGGGGATGCTTTCGTCCAGGTCCGAGAGGAGGACGGCCGAACGGGCCAGGCAGCCGCCCTGTTCGCCCACCTGGGTGACGTTGCCCCAGATCACGTCCTCGACCGCGTGGCCGGTCAGGCCGTTGCGGTCCTTGACCGCGTTCAGGATGCCGGCCGAAAGCGCGACCGAGGTGACCTCGTGCAGGCTGCCATCGGCGCGGCCCTTGCCGCGGGGGCTGCGCAGGGCGTCGTAGATATAGGCTTCGGTCATCGGGTCCTCCTTCTGTCACAGACTGCAGCAATCGGGCGTGCAGTCGCAATCGGGCGTGGCATCGGCCTTGCCGCAACCCCGCAGCGGCAGGTCGCATCCGCCGCAATCGCAATAGCCGCAGTCATACCACCTGTCCTTGCGTTTCTCGCCGCGATCGCGGGCGGCGCGCAATTCTTCCGCTGCGTCACGGCAGGCGGAAAAACGGGCGCGGATCAGGGGCATGGCGCGCAACAGCCCGTGACTGCGGATCGCCGCCTTGGCATAGCCGGAACAGCCGGTGCCGCCATGGCGGATGCGATGCGCGCAGGCATAGCCCTTGCGCGGCGAAAGGTGCCGCTGATAGCCGCCGATCGCAGCCAGGGCGATGCGGTCCAGCATCGGCCTAGCCGCGGTCCGAGGGATTGCCCGGCATCAGGTCATAGGGCGGCGCCCATCCCGGCAGCGCGGCGATCCGGTCCAGCCAGCGGTCGACCTGCGGCCAGTCCTTGCGGTCAAAACCAAAGGGCTCGGGGTAGTAGAGATAGCCGCAACAGGACAGGTCGGCGATGCTGGGCCCCTGCCCCACGATCCAGTCGCGCCCGGCCAGATGGCCCTCCAGCACGGCATAGGCCCCCCTGAGCCGGCCCTGAAGGAAGGGGATCACCCCTTCGGGCCGCTTGTCGGCCGCGATGAAATTGGCCAGGAAGCGGGCGGTGCCGACCTGGGTGGACAGCTTGTGATTGTCCCACAGGATCCAGCGCAGGATCTCCTTGCGCTCGGCCTCCGAGGCGCCGCCCAGCCTGCCGGTCCGGTCGGCGATGTGCAGCAGGATATTGCCCGACTGGGTCAGCGTCTCGGCGCCGTCGACCAGCACCGGAACCTCGCCCATCTCGTTGATCCGGCGGAACTCGGGGCTGCGGGTGGCGCCGTTGAAGAAGTCGACGAAGACCGGCTGCCAGTCCATGCCGGTCAAGCTCAGCGCCAGGGCGCATTTGTAGGCATTGCCGGATTCGCCAAAGCAGTAGAGCTGTGCAGTCATGTCAGGCGGCCCTCCCAGACCTGGCCGGGCAGCGGGGGTTTCACACCCCCGCACCCCCGTGGAGTATTTCTGCCAAGATGAAGCAAGGATTCGTCAACCTTGCCAATGCATAATCGTGATGCGGTACAGGCTGGAGAGCCGATGACCGCCCGAGGTGAAGCCCCGCCTCGAAGCCCCGGATAGCCAAAACGGACAGTCGGGGCGGGGTGGACCCGGGCTTTCATCTTGGCCCAAATACTCCCCCGCCGGAGGCGCCACCGATTTCCGCCGGCGCAGGTCTCACCGTTTGCGCGCCTCCAGTTCGGCATTGAACAGCCGCATGCGGTGAACCAGGTTGTCCTGGTCGGTGACGCTGTCGAAATTCTCGAACAGGAAGGACAGGGCCTCGCCCTCGTCCAGCCCCGCCTCGCCGGCAAAGCGCCGCAGCCTGCGGTAGCCATCCTCGGTCATCGCGACCGCAAAGCGGCGGGTCAGGCGAAAGCGTTTCGGCATCGGCGTCTCCGGTAGGGCTGGGGTGAGGGTCCCCTTTGCGGGGATCCTCGCCCCCGCAGGCTAGAACGCTTCGGCCGGCAATGCCATAACCGGATCGGCGCCGCTTTCGATGCGGGCCAGGTGCATGGCGCAGGCCGGCAACTGGCGGGCCATGTAGAACCGCGCCGTCGCCAGCTTGGTTTCCAGGAAGGCCCTGTCGCCCCGGCCTTCGCTCAGCGCCTGTTGCGCCGCCGCCGCCATGCGCAGCCACATCAGCCCCATGCAGACATGCCCCATCAGGTGCATGAAGTCGTAAGACCCGGCCAGCGCCGCGTTTGGATTTTTCATGCCTTGCGCCATGAAGAACATCGCCGCCTGCTGCAGCTGCTTGGACGCCGTTTTCAACGGTTCGGCAAGGGCTTGCATCTCGGCGTTGCCATCCTGCGCCTTGATCTCGGCCTTGACCATTTCGAAGAAGGCCATGACATGCTTGCCGCCGTCCTGCGCCAGCTTGCGGCCGACCAGGTCCAGCGCCTGCACCCCGTTGGCGCCCTCGTAGATCATGGCGATCCGGGCGTCGCGGGCGAACTGGCTCATCCCCTGTTCCTCGATATAGCCGTGGCCGCCGAACACCTGCTGCGCCGCCACCGCCATCTCGAAGCCCTTGTCGGTCTGGAACCCCTTGATCACCGGGATCATCAGGCTGACCAGCCCTTCGGCCGCCGCGTCGCCCGACCGGTGCGAGCGGTCGATCAGATGCGCCGCCCAGAAGGTCAGGGCGCGGGCGCCTTCGACAAAGCTCTTTTGTTCCATCAGGTTGCGGCGGATGTCGGGATGCACGATCAGCGGGTCGGCCGGTCCCCCCGGGTTCTCGGCCCCGGTCACGGCGCGGCCCTGCAGCCGGTCCCGGGCATAGGCCCGCGCGTTCTGATAGGCGGCCTCGGCCTGGGCATAGCCCTGCAGGCCGACGCCCAGCCGCGCCTCGTTCATCATGGTGAACATCGCCCGCATGCCCTTGTGCAACTCGCCCAGCAGCCAGCCGCGCGCGCCGTCATAGTTCATCACGCAGGTGGCATTGCCGTGAATGCCCATCTTTTCCTCGATCTTGCCGCAGGACAGGGCATTGCGCGCCCCCAGCGAGCCGTCGGCGTTGACCAGGAATTTCGGCACGATGAACAGCGAGATGCCCCTGGTTCCCTCGCCGCCGCCGGGGGCCTTGGCCAGCACCAGGTGGATGATGTTCTCGGCCAGGTCATGCTCGCCCGCCGAGATGAAGATCTTCTGGCCGGTGATCAGATAGCTGCCGTCGTCCTGCGGTTCGGCCCTGGTCCGCATCAGGCCAAGGTCGGTGCCGCAATGCGGCTCGGTCAGGTTCATCGTGCCGGTCCAGTCGCAGCTGACCAGCCGGGGCAGGTAGGTCGCCTTCTGCGCGTCCGAACCATGGGCCAGGATCGCCGAATAGGCGCCGTGGGTCAGGCCCTGGTACATGTTGAAGGCCATGTTGGCCGAAACGAAGATCTCGCCCACCGCGGTGCCCATCAGATAGGGCAGGCCCTGGCCGCCATGGCCGGCGTCGCAATCCAGCGCGGTCCAGCCGCCCTGCCGCAGCGCGTCAAAGGCCGCCTTGAACCCCTCGGGCGTGCGCACCACGCCGTTTTCCAGCACGCAGCCCTGGCGGTCGCCCACCGGGTTCAAGGGCGCCAGAACCTCCGAGGCCAGCTTGCCCGCCTCGTCCAGCACCGCATCGGTGAAGGCCTGGTCCAGATCGGCATAGCCCGGCACCTCGCTGGCCGAAACCTTCAGCACCTCATGCAGCAGGAATTGCATGTCGGCGGCGGGGGCGGTGTAGCTGGGCATTTCTGACGTCTCCTCAAGGTCAGCAGTTCGGGTCGGTGGTCTCAGCCGGCCGGGGCCTTCAGCGCCGCGTTCAGGCCGTCGTTGTCATAAAGGTCCAGCGTCTGCCGGATATCCTCCAGCGAAAAGCCGAACCGCTTGCCGCGCAGGATCAGCTTCAGCCGGGCGCGGTCGCGGCGGGTGAACAGCCGCCGGGTGCCTTCGCGCACCGGGGTCAGCAGTTCCTTTGCCTCGTAGAAACGCAGGGTTCGCGGCGTGACGTCAAAGGCCTCGCACATTTCGCGGATGGTCATCAGGTCAGGGTCGGTCATAACAGGTCTCACGGATGAATGTCGGCTTACCTGGGCAGATGGGCCCGCAGCCCAGCGCATACCAGTCAGGTTGACGTTAGCGTAAGCATAACGTCACGTCACAGCACAGCGGCCAGGATGCCGCAGCGGCACAATCCCTGGGGGCTAGGGTATGGACCCATTCCTGTTCCCCCGTCAGTTGGCCGGATTTGACCGCTGACAAGGCGCAAGGCCACAGGAATAGTGGGCCTATTTCAAGGCCTTGCAACGCAGTCAGGGGTCAAATCCGGCCAACCCTCCGGGCGTGGAGAAATCGGGCGCTCACCGGCCTGCGCCCCTTGCCCGGGGGACCCACCCCGCGCTGCGGGTCGCAACCCGTTGATCATCCCGATTTTTCCACGCTGGCGGGGAACAGGAATGGGTCCTGACCCTAGGTCGGGCGGGCTAGTCCAGCTTGTCCATCTCGGCCACGGCGGTGGCGCGCAGCGCCTTGAGGTCCGAGATCGTCACGTCCAGTTCGGCGCGCTGGCGTTCCAGTTCGACCAGCTGGCGGTCGGCAAGGCCCAGCCAGTCCTGCAACTGCTGCCGCTCGCCCTTTTTCCCGTAGATCAACAGCCATTGCCGGATCTCCTCGAGCGAGAACCCGAACCGGCGCCCGCGCAGGATCAGCTTCATCCGCGCCATCTCGCGCGGGCCATAGAACCGCGCCCGGCCTTCCTTTTCGGGGGCGAGCAGTTCGATGTATTCGTAATAGCGCAGCGTGCGCGGGGTCACGTCGAACCTGGCGCACATTTCCTTGAAATTCAGACGGGTTTCGCTGGTCATCCGCCGGGCACCATCAAGATCATGCCGGGAATGGTAGGGCGCGGGCGGCCCCAAGGCAACTGTCGTGGCAACTGTCGTGGCATCCGCCGTCCCATCCGGGCGCCGTGACGCGGCGGCGCGGGCGGCCGCAACCGCCCCTTGCGCGGCGTCCTCAACTTGGCACCTTGCACTTGCGGGCAGGCACGGATCATATGGCCGGCAACCGCCATGACCGAGAATGCCCCAGATATCGACCGGATCGCCCGGCAGTTCATCGCCGCCCTGCCCCACGCCCGGGCCCTGGGCCTGGTGCTGGAACGCATCGGCGACGGCAAGGCAGACCTCTTGATGCCCTATGACGCGGCGCTGATCGGCGACCCGGCCACCGGGGTCATCGCCGGCGGCGCGGTCTCGACCCTGATGGACACCGCCTCGGGGGCCGCCGTCATGTGCCACCCGGCCTCGGGCCACAGCACCGCGACGCTGGACCTGCGCATCGACTACATGCGCCCCGCCACGCCGGGCCAGCCGATCCGGGCGCGGGCGGAATGCCACCATGTCACCCGATCTGTCGCCTTCGTGCGGGTCGTCGCCACCGATGCCGACGAAAGCCGCCCCGTCGCCATGGGCACCGGCGCCTTCACCGTCGAGGGCCGCAAATGACCCAGGACCGGGCCAGGGCCCTGCATGACCGGATCGAGGCGATCCCCTATCTGCGGTTCCTGGGCCTGCGGTTCCAGCCCGAGGGCGAGGGGCTGATCGGCGTGCTGCCGTTCCAGCCGCAGCTGATCGGCAACCCGCTGGTCCCGGCGCTGCACGGCGGCGTCACCGCGGCATTCCTGGAGATGACCGCCATCGCCGGCCTGCTCTGGTCGGGCGGACAGCCGGACGGCCCCCTGCCAAAGACCATCGACCTGACGGTGGATTACCTGCGCCCCGGCGGCCCGCGCGACAGCTATGCCCGCGCCCGCATCGTCCGGTCCGGGCGCCGCTATGCCTCGGTGCATGTCGAGGCCTGGCAGGATGACCCCGCCCGGCTGTTTGCCCAGTCGACCGGCCATTTCCTGATGCCGAGTGCCGGGGCATGACCGCCACCCCGGTTTCCCCGCAGGACCAGCCGCCGCTGACCCATGGCCGGATCTGGCGCATCGCCGGGCCGATCGTGCTGTCGAATGCCACCGTGCCGCTGCTGGGGGCCGTCGATACCGGCGTGGTGGGCCAGCTGGGCACCGCCGCGCCGATCGGGGCGGTGGGGATCGGCTCTGTCATCCTGGTCACGCTCTACTGGGTGTTCAGCTTCCTGCGCATGGGAACCAGCGGTCTTGCCGCCCAGGCGCACGGCGCCAGGGACGCGGTCGAAAGCTCCGCCGTACTGCTGCGCGCGCTGGTGATCGCCGCAGTGGCGGGGCTGGTGCTGATCGCGGCGCAGGCGCTGTTGATCCGCGGCGCCTTTGCCATCGCCCCCGCCAGCCCCGAGGTCGAGGGCCTCGCCCGCCAGTATATCGCCATCCGCATCTGGGGCGCGCCGGCCACCATCGGGCTATACGCGGTGATGGGCTGGCTCCTGGCGGTGGAACGCTCACGCGGGATGATGCTGGTGCAGCTGTGGATCAACGGGCTGAACGTGGCGCTGGACCTGTGGTTCGTGCTGGGCCTGGGCTGGGGTGTGCCTGGCGTGGCGCTGGCCTCGCTGATCGCGGAATGGACCGGGCTGGCCTTTGGCCTGTGGCTGTGCCGCACCGCCTTTGGCCCGGTGCTGGCGGCGGCGCGGGCGCGGCTGGCCGACCGGGTGGCGCTGCGGCGGATGCTGGCGGTGAACGGCGACATCATGATCCGCTCGATCCTGCTGCAACTGTGCTTTACCAGCTTCATCTTCCTGGGGCGCGGTTCGGCGACGTGACGCTGGCGGCCAACCAGGTGCTGCTGCAATTCTCGGAGATCACCGCCTTTGCGCTGGACGGCTTTGCCTTTGCGGCCGAAACGCTGGTGGGGCAGGCCATCGGTGCGCGCTCGGCCACGGGCGTGCGGCGGGCGACGCGGCTGGCGCTGTTCTGGGGCGCCATCGGCGCGGCGCTGCTGGCGGTGGTCTTCGCGCTGGCCGGTGGGCCGCTGATCGACCTGATGGCCACCTCGCCCGAGGTGCGCGCCGCCGCCCGGCTGCATCTGGCCTGGGTGGTGCTGGCGCCGCTGATCGGGACGGCCGCCTGGACCTGGGACGGCGTCTTCATCGGCGCCACGCTGACGCGCGCCATGCGGCAGGTGACGCTGCAATGCGTGCTGATCTATGCGGCGTCGCTGGCGGTGCTGGTGCCGGCGATGGGCAACCACGGGCTATGGGCCGGGCTAATGGTGCTGTTCGCGGCGCGCTCGGTGCTGATGGGGCTGCGGGTGCCCGAGGCCGAGGCCAAGGCCACCGCGGCGGCCACGGCCTGAGGCTTGCCTTTCCCCGGCCCGCCGGGCCATGATCGCCGCGGAAGAGCTGGGGAGCCATTGATGCGGAAGTTTCTGGTGGTGCTGGATGACAGCCGCGAATGCCTGAATGCCATGCGCTTTGCGGCGCTGCGGGCGGCGCATACCGGGGGGGGCGTGGCGATCCTGTCGATCATCCCGCCCGAGGAATTCCAGCACTGGATGGGCGTGGCCGATCTGATGCGGGCCGAGGCGCGGGAACGGATCGAGGCGCATTTCGAGGTCTTTGCCAAATGGATGCGCGACAAGCAGGGGGTGAACCCCGAGCTGGTGATCCGCGAGGGCGACCCGGTGACCGAGATCCTGGCGCAGGTGAAGGACGATCCCGAGATCGGGGTGCTGGTCCTGGGCGCGGGCACCGACAAGGCGGGGCCGGGGCCGCTGGTCACGGCGATGAGCCGGAACTCGGGCAGCCTGCCGATCCCGATCACCATCGTGCCGGGGGACATGTCGAAGGAACGGCTGGAGACCATCAGCTAGGCGTCCCGGCGTGGGACGCTGGGCGATCCCATATATTTCAAGGACTTGACCTGCCCGTTTTCAGACTTTGTTAACCTTTGCGCCGCAGGGGCGGACGCAAAGGCGGACGGATGGGCCGGGATGGAGCCGGGATGGGGCGTCGGGTTCTCCGGACCGCGCGGAAACGAAGATTCCCTTTTCAATCAGCGCAAACCGCGTCACCATGGCCGCGACCAATACCTTTGCCCTGCCCCGGAGATTGCCGCGATGATTGCCGCGATGCGCGCCCCCGTTTCCGCCCTGCTGTCGGCCCTGCTGTTCCTGACCCTGACCCTTGCGCTGAGCCTTGCGCCCGCCCCGCGCGCCGAGGCGCAGACCTGGCTGGACCAGCCGCTGGACCCCGCCACCATGAGCCGCGAGGACATCGCCACGCTGCAGGCGGCGCTGGCCTTTACCGCCGATTACTACGGGTTCACCGACGGGGTCTGGAACAGCGACGCGCAGGCCGCGCTGGAAACCTGGGCCCGGCGCGAGACCGGATCGGCCCGGCCGACCTATCGCAACCTGGAACCGCTGATCATGAACCTGGAGAACGAGCGGGTCAAAAACGGCTGGCAGCTGTTCTATTCCGAGACCACCAACACATCCTACCTGCATCCCTTTGAACTGCTGAAGGATGTCGAGAACAAGGATGCGGTGGAATTCCTGTCCGAGGACAGCGGGTTCAGCGTGATGGTGCGGTTCAACGACCAGCCGGGCATGAAGGATATCCACGACTGGTTCTATGGCCAGGCCAAGGCCGGGTCGGACCCCTATCGCTATGACAGCGACAATTTGTGGATCACCTCGGTCAGCCTGGATGACGACATGGTGGCCTATGCCCGGTCGGATTTCTACAATGGCAGCTGGTCGACGATCTCTATCGTGGTCTGGCCGGAATATTTCAATCACCTGAACCTGATGGCGGCCTCGATGACCATGGGCGGCAGCCCGGCCACGCTGATGTGGACCGATGGCGGCGTGATCGACCAGGTCATCAATGGCGGCGGCGCGGCCATGGCGGCGGCGCCCAAGGTGGCCGACCCCAGCGACCCCAAGGACCAGGTGCGCCGCCCGCGCCCGGCCGGCGTGGCCGAAGCCCCGCCCCCGGCGCCCGAGCCCGAGCCCGAACCGCCGGCCGCGCCCGAGCCGGTCGAGGTGGCCGGCGGCGTGACGCCGGGTGCGGCGGCGCCGATCCTGGGCAAGCCTGCCCCCGGTGCCCCTGCCCCTGCGCCCGAGCCGGTCGTCACCACGCCGCCCGCGCCCGAGCCGCCGGCCGCCGGGGTGATCGGCGTGGGCGCCCCCGGCGCCGCACCGGTTCTGGCCCCCGGTGCGGTCGCGCCCGGGGCCGCGCCCGGCCCGGCGCCCAGCCCCGAACCCGCCGCGCCGAAACCCAAGGTGACCGGCACGCTGAAAGGATCGGGCACCGGGTTCTACATCACGCCGACCATGCTGGTGACGGCGGCGCATGTGATCGAGGGCTGCGGCGCCATGGCGATGACCGACGGCACGCCGCTGGAGGTGGTGGCGCAGGATGCCTCGCTGGACCTGGCGGTTCTGTCGGGCGCCCCGGATGCCGGGGTCTGGCTGAAGCTGTCGGCGCTGGAAGTGCCGAAGCTGGGCGAGACGGTGACGGCGCTGGGCTATCCCTATTACACCTCGCTGGATCAGGGGCTGACGGTGACCAGCGGCAATGTCAGCGCGCTGCGCGGGATCGACGGGTCGTCGAACCGGGTGATGATCACCGCCCCGGTGCAGCCCGGCAATTCCGGTGGCCCCTTGTTGAACAAGAAGGGCGCGGTGATCGGCGTGGTGGTCAGCCGCGTCGATGACATGGCGATCCTGGAGGAAACCGGCAGCCTGCCGCAGAACATGAATTTCGCCGTGCCCTCGGGGCCGCTGCTGACCTTTCTGGCGCAATCGCGGGTGACGCGGCCGCAGGGCGACGGCACCGGCGGCGAGATGTCGGGCGAGGTTCCCGCCGGCGTGGCGAATGCGGTCGTGCCGCTTTATTGCTATCGCTAGGACTGGGAATTTCGCCCTTACCCCCGCCAGATCCGGGGGGTAAGCGCATGCTTACGGCCGGGACGTTGACGCCGCGGGGGGCGATGGGCATCTGATGCAGCGACTGGAAAGCTGCGGTTGTGTCGCGCCTTTCCGCCCCGGAACGGAGCGATCATGACCAAGCCCGCAGACACGGCCACCCCGCACGGCGGGCTGTGGCGCCCCGGCCTGACTCCGGTCGCGCTGAACCTGGTGGTGGCGGTCTATCTGCTGGCCAGCTGCAACGCCTCTTACTGGGGGAGGCTGGTCGAGATCTTCGAGGGCCGGCTGCTGGCGCAGGTCACCTTTGCCGGCGCGGTTCTGGCGCTGATGATGCTGGTGATCTCGGCGCTGGCGGTGCGGTGGCTGCAAAAGCCGGTGCTGATCCTGATGGTGATCATCGCGGCGGTGGCGAGTTTCTATACTGACCGGCTGGGCGTGCTGATCGACCGCGAGATGATCCAGAACGCCGTCACCACCACGGTGAACGAAAGCAAGCACCTGATCACGCCGGATCTGGCGCTGCATGTGGCGCTGCGGGCGGTGCCGGCGGTGCTGTTCATCCTGTGGGTGCGGGTGCGGCGGCGGGGGCTGGTGGGTGCGGGCCTGGTCTGGGCCGGCATGGTCGCGGGGTCATTCGCGGTGATGTTCGGGCTGCTTTACACCGATGTGAAGGGGTTCTCGACCGTGCTGCGCGGCCGCAAGGACCTGGTGGGCAGCCTGCAGCCGCTGGCGCCGATGGCCGGCGCGCTGCGCTATGCGAAGATGCAGTTCAAGGCGGCCGATATCGTGGCCGCGCCCTTGGCCGCGACGCGGTCAAGGGGCCGCGGCTGGCGGCGATGGATAAACCGGTGCTGATGGTGCTGGTGGTGGGGGAAACCGGGCGGTCGCAAAGCTGGTCGCTGGACGGCTATGGGCGCGACACCAACCCCGAGCTGGCCCGGCGCGACATCGTCTATTTCACCGAGGCGACAAGCTGCGGCTCGGCCACGGCGACCTCGCTGCCCTGCATGATCTCGGCCCTGCCGCAGGCGGAATATTCCTATGAGGGCGGGCTGGCGTCGGAGAACCTGCTGGATGTGCTGAGCCATGCCGGGGTGCATGTGGAATGGTGGGACAACAACACCGGGTCAAAGGCGATGGCCGCGCGGATCCCGTCGAAGTTCATGTCCAAGGAGGACGATGCGGCCGCCTGCGCGATGGGGGAATGCACCGATGCGGTGTTCCTGCCGGGGCTGCGGCATGTCGCGGAAACCATGACCGAGGATACGGTGATCGTGCTGCACCAGATCGGCAGCCACGGCCCCAGCTACTGGCTGCGCTATCCGCCCGAGGACGAGGTGTTCCAGCCGGCCTGCCATTCTCCCGAGCTGACCAGCTGTTCGACCGAGGAAATCGTCAACGCCTATGACAACACCATCCGCTATACCGACAAGTTCCTGGCCGGGGTGATCGACCTCTTGGCGGAGAGCGACCGGGTGGCGGGGGCGATGTATTACGTCAGCGACCATGGCGAGTCGCTGGGCGAGAACGGGCTGTACCTGCACGGCACGCCGATGTTCATGGCGCCGGCCGAACAGACCAGCGTGCCGATGGTGGTCTGGACATCTGAGGGGTTCCGGCAGGGCATGGGGTTCGACCAGGGCTGCCTGCAGGCGCGCGCGGCCCAGCCGGTCAGCCACGACAACCTGTTTTCCACCGTGCTGGGGCTGATGGACATCCAGACCGAAACCCGCGAGGTTGCGCTGGACCTGACGGCGGAATGCCCGCCCAACCCCAGCTGACGACGGACCCCGGATGACCCTGCCCACAAACACAAAGCCCCCGAATTCCACCTCGCAGAACACCAAGCCCCCCCGCAAGAGCGGCCTGGCGCATTTCCTGGCCGCCGCCAGCTATTCGGCCGGGGGGCTGCGGCGCCTGGCGCGCGAAAGCGCGTTCCGGCAAGAGGCGGTTCTGGGCGTGGTCGTGCTGGGGGGACTGGCGCTCTGGGGCGCCTCGGGACTGGCGCTGGTCGGGGCGGCGGCGCTGGTGCTGCTGCTGATCGCGGTCGAGGCGCTGAACACCGCGCTGGAAGTGCTGGTCGATCACCTGTCGCCGGACTGGTCGCAATTCGCCAAGGACGCAAAGGACCTGGGATCGCTGGCCGTGGCCTGCACCATCGGTGCGCTGGGGCTCTATGTGCTGGGCGTGCTGATCTGGGGCTGAGCCCGGTCTCGCCGGGGGGCGTTGCCGGAAACGGCGCGGGTTTCGTGTCCCCGCGCCGCCCGCCCCTGCCCTAGGTCAGGTCTTAGCAGTCTTCCAGCTCATGATCGGCGTCGTGGTCGTCGTCTTGCCGGTCAAAGTCGTTGTCGTCGCAGCGTTCGCCGACCGAGGCGACCAGCCGTTCGAAAAAACAGGCGTCGTCGTTCCAGCCGGCATCGCCCAGATGCCAGTCGCCCCGGCCGCTGTCGTGGCCGCCGTCCCTGTCGCCATCCTTGCCCCAATCGTCGCCGTGGTCACGATCATCGCTCTTGGCGTGGTCGTCGCCATCGCGGTCGTCGTCGCAATCCTTGTCGTCCCGGTCATCGTCGTCGCGGTCACCGTGATCCCGGTCGTCATCGCGGTCGTCATCGCGGTCGCCCCGGGCGTGGTCGCGGTGGTGCCCGTCGCGGTCATGGTCGCGGTCGTCGTCGCGGCCGTGGTGCCCGTCGCGGTCGTCGTGGTCGCGGTCGTCCCGGTCGTCATCGTCCCGGTCGCAGGCGGCGTCGTCTTCCTCGTCACCGGCATCGGCTTCGCTGCCGGTAAAGTAGTAATAGCTTTCCTCGCCGTCCGGGCCGTAGATCGTGGCCTTGACGATCACTTTCGACGGGTCGGCGCGGGGGTGATCGGCCAGCAGGTCGTCGCGCGCGACCTGATAATAGTCGTCGAAGGCCGGGGTGCCCGCGGCGCCGGTTTCGCCGGCCGCGACCGGCAGATAATCGTCCATGACACCGTCGCCGTCGAGGTCGACGTGAAAGGTGATGCCGGCGGTGTCGGCCGCGATGGCCGGAAAGCCGCCGGTCGCGCCCGGTGTTGCGCCGCCGTCATCGCCGCCGTGGCTGCCATGATGATGGCCGTCGCGCCCAGCCGAGTAACCATCCGAATGGCCCCAGCCGGCCTGCCAATGGCCGTGGCCATCGTTGTCATCGCCGCAGCGGTCGTCGCCGTGACCGCCCCTGCCGAACAGGCCGCCGGATTTGCCGAAACCGGCAACACTTTTGAACAGGCCGAATGTCATGCCCCTACTCCATCAATCGAGAACGTGCCCCCGGCCCCGGATTAGCGCCGCCAGCGCAATTTCGCCACAAATTCGCCGTAAACTCAGCGTTTCCGAAACAGGATGAATGGCTTGCGGGCACCTGCGAATTGTGGCGGTGGCGATTTCCGCGCCGCCATGCCGTGACGTCATGGCCGCCCCGCGCCCGGCAGCGGTTGGATTTCCGGCCCCAAACTGCTATATGGCGCGGCGAGGGAGGACATCTGTCTGAAAGGACCAACGAGATGTCTGTTCCGAAATTTGCCAAGTCGCCGGTGAAATCTCCCGCTGTCAGCTATCATGCCGCCGAGCGCGCGCTGTTGCGTGCGGTAACGCTGCGGTCGCTGAGCGCGCTGGACCAGATGTATGCCTATTTCGGCTCTGACCGGGCCTGAGGCAAACTGTCCGTCCTGCCGCCGAACCGGCCCGTTTCCGGCCCGGGACCTTGACTCTGGCCGGGGGCGGGCGCATATCCGACTGGAATGGTCGGAGATACCAAGATGTTCATCCAGACGGAATCCACCCCGAACCCCGCGACGCTGAAATTCCTGCCCGGCCAGACCGTGCTGGAGATGGGCACGGCGGATTTCCCCGATGCGGAAGCAGCGGCCAGATCGCCGCTGGCGCGGCGGATCTTTGCGTCGGGCGGGGTGACGGGCGTGTTCTTCGGCACCGATTTCGTGACGGTGACCAAGGCCGAGGATGTCGACTGGCAGCATATCAAGCCGGCGATCCTGGGCGCGATCATGGAGCATTACCAGTCTGGCGCGCCGGTGATCGAGGGCGAGCAATCGGGCGGCGGCCATGCCGAGCATTCCGGCGAGGATGCCGATATCGTGCGCCAGATCAAGGAGTTGCTGGATACCCGCGTGCGGCCTGCCGTGGCGCAGGATGGCGGCGACATCACCTTTCACGGCTTTGACCGCGGCGTGGTCTATCTGCACATGCAGGGCGCCTGCGCCGGCTGCCCGTCCAGCACGCTGACGCTGAAGATGGGGATCGAGAACCTCTTGCGGCACTATATCCCCGAGGTGACCGAGGTGCGGCCCGTTGCGGCCTGACACCGTCCTGGCATTCGACACATCGGCGGCGCATTGCGCCGCCGCTTTGCTTTTGCCCGACGGCCGCTGCCTGGGCCGGGACGAGCCGATGCAGAAGGGCCAGGCCGAACGGCTGGTGCCGATGCTGGAGGAGCTGCTGGCCGAGGCCGGGATCGGCTGGCCGGAGCTGGGGCGGATCGCGGTGGGCATCGGGCCGGGGAATTTCACCGGGGTGCGGATTGCCGTGGCCACGGCGCGCGGGCTGGCGCTGGCGCTGGGGATACCGGCGGTGGGCGTGACGCGGCTGGAGGCGCTGGCCCATGGCCTGCCGCGGCCGCTGCGCGTGGTCGAGGACGCAAGGCAGGGGCTGGCCTATGTGCAGGACTTTCCCGGCGGCGCGGCGCGGCTGGCGCCGCTGGCGGGGCTGGCGGGGTTTGCCGGTGCGGTGACGGGCAGCGCGGCCGGGCCGGACGGCCTGCCGCCGGCGGGGCCGATTGCCGGGGCGATCGCGCGGATCGGGCGCGACCGGGTGCCAGGCGCGGCGCCGGCGCCCTACTACCTGAAAGGCGCCGATGCCGCGCCGCCCAGCGACCCGCCGCCGGTGATCCTGCCATGACGCCCGAGGCGCTGGCCGGCCTGCACCGGCGCTGTTTCCAGGTGCCGGCGCCCTGGTCGGCGGCGGATTTCGCCGGGTTCCTGGCCGATCCGCTGGCCTTTCTGCTGGTCGAGGGCGATGCGGGCTTTCTGCTGGGCCGGGCGGTCGCGGGCGAGGCGGAGCTGCTGACGCTGGCCGTGGCGCCGGAAAGCCGGCGGCTGGGCCTGGGGCGCAAGCTGGTGGCGCGGTTCCTGTACCAGGCGCGGCTGCGGGGTGCTATGCGCGCCTTTCTGGAGGTCAGCGCCGAAAACCCCGCCGCCATCGCATTATACGAATCGGCCGGTTTCGCCCTGGCGGGGCGGCGGCGCGGCTATTACGCCCCCACCGGCGCCGGGCGGATCGACGCGCTGGTGCTGGCGCGCGACCTGTGACGCGGCGGCAGGCCTCCGCCGCGCCGATTTCCTGACCATCGAGTCAGGTTTTGCGCCTCGCTCACGCGAATCCGACTTGACCCAGGCCAAGCCTTCCCGGCTAATCTGAACGATGATCCGCCCGCGACCGGGGCTATCCCGGCGGACAGGGTGGCCAAGGCCTTATCAACCGGGAGAAGACCCATGACCCTGATGAAATCCTCTGCGGCGCGACCGCCACGCTGGCGCTGATGGCGGGCGCCGCGCTGGCGGAACCCGCGATCATCTTTGACCTTGGCGGCAAGTTCGACAAGAGCTTCAACGAGGCGGCCTTTGGCGGCGCCGAACGCTGGGCCAAGGAAACCGGCGGCACCTACAAGGAGCTGGAGATGCAGGACGAGGCCCAGCGCGAACAGGCGCTGCGCCGTCTGGCCGAGGCCGGCGCCAACCCGGTGGTGATGACCGGCTTTGCCTTTGGCGACGTGCTGGCCAAGGTCGCCCCCGACTTTCCCGAGACCAAGTTCGCCATCATCGACATGGTCGTGGACGCGCCCAACGTGAAATCGGTGGTCTTCAACGAGCATGAGGGCAGCTACCTGGTCGGCATGATGGCCGCCATGGCCTCGAAATCCGGCACCGTCGGCTTCATCGGCGGCATGGACATTCCGCTGATCCGCAAGTTCGGCTGCGGCTATGCCCAGGGCGCCGTCGCCGCCAACCCCGATGTCAAGGTGGTGCTGAACATGACCGGCACCACGCCCGAGGCCTGGAACGACCCGGTGAAGGGCGCCGAACTGGCCAAGGCGCAGAAATCGCAGGGCGCCGACGTGATCTATGCCGCCGCCGGCGGCACCGGCGTGGGCGTGCTGCAGGCCGCCGCCGACGAGGGCATCCTGTCGATCGGCGTCGACAGCAACCAGAACTACATGCACCCCGGCTCGGTCCTGACCTCGATGCTGAAGCGGGTGGACAACGCGGTCTACGAGGCCTTCAAGGAAGGCGAGGCGCTGACACCCGGCATCAATGTCATGGGCCTGGCCAATGACGGCGTCGGCTATGCGATGGATGAACACAACGCCGCCCTGGTGACCCCCGAGATGCAGGCCGCCGTCGATGCCGCCGCCGAGAAGATCAAGTCGGGCGAGATCGTCGTGCATGACTACATGTCCGACGACACTCGCCCGGCGGCGACGTTCTGACCGGCTGACCCGGGAAAAGACCTCATGCCGCGCCGGACACCCGGCGCGGCATGTTTGCCACTACCCCCGAAGGCCGCGGCGACAAGCGGCGGGGGCATGCGGGACAGGGGGAAGACCATGGCGGCTGCCGGCTATGCGATCGAACTGAAGGGCATTTCCAAGGCCTTTGGTCCGGTTCAGGCGAACAAGGACATCAACATCGCGGTGCCGAAGGGCACGATCCACGGCATCATCGGCGAGAACGGCGCCGGCAAGTCCACGCTGATGTCGATCCTTTACGGGTTCTACAAGGCCGATTCCGGCCAGATCCTGATCAACGGCCAGCCCACCGCCATTCCCGACAGCCAGGCCGCGATCCGCGCCGGCATCGGCATGGTGTTCCAGCATTTCAAGCTGGTGCAGAATTTCACCGTGCTGGAAAACGTGATCCTGGGCGCCGAGGAAGGCGCGATGCTGAACCGCTCGCTGGCCAAGGCGCGGCGGGTGCTGGCGGACCTGAGCCGAGAATATGAGCTGGATGTCGACCCCGACGCGCTGATCGAGGATCTGTCGGTGGGCCACCAGCAGCGGGTGGAGATTCTCAAGGCGCTGTATCGCCAGGCCGATATCCTGATCCTGGACGAGCCGACGGGGGTGCTGACCCCGGACGAGGCCGACCACCTGTTCCGCATCCTGCGGGGCCTGCGCGACCAGGGCAAGACGGTGATCCTGATCACCCACAAGCTGCGCGAGATCATGGAGGCCACCGACAATGTCAGCGTGATGCGGCGCGGCACCATGGTGGCGACGGTAAGGACCGACGAGACCAGCCCCGAGGCGCTGGCCGAGCTGATGGTGGGGCGCAAGGTCCTGCTGGAGGTGGAAAAGGCGCCGGCGGTTCCGGGCGCGGTGGTGCTGCAGGTCGAGGATCTGCGGGTGCGCGACGAACATGGCGTGGAGCGGCTGAAGGGTGTCGGCTTCGAGATCCGCGGCGGCGAGATCCTGGGCATCGCCGGGGTGGCGGGCAACGGCCAGTCGGAATTGCTGGCGGCCCTGGGCGGCATGATCAAGGCCAGCGGGCGGCTGGTGCTGAACGGCCAGCCGCTGCCCCTGTCGGGCAAGGGTGCCGACGGGCAGAGCCGCCGCGCCGCCGGCATCGCGCATGTGCCCGAGGACCGCCACCACCACGGGCTGATCCTGGATTTCACCGCCTGGGAAAACGTGGCCTTTGGCTATTTCAACGACCCGAAATACCAGCATGACGCAGTGTTCATGGATAACGACGCCCTGCGCGACGACACCCGGCGCAAGATGGAAAAATACGACGTCCGCCCGCCGGATTGCTGGCTGCCGGCCAAGAGTTTCTCGGGCGGGAACCAGCAGAAGATCGTGGTGGCGCGCGAGCTGGAGCAGAACCCCGACCTGCTTCTGGTCGGCCAGCCGACGCGCGGGGTGGACATCGGCGCCATCGAGTTCATCCACAAGCAGCTGGTGGCGCTGCGCGACCAGGGCAAGGCGATCCTGCTGGTCTCGGTGGAACTGGACGAGATCATGAGCCTGTCGGACCGCATCGCGGTGATGTTCGACGGCCGGATCATGGGGTTCCGCGACCCCGACCGGACGGATGAGCGGGAACTGGGCCTGATGATGGCCGGGATGACCGGCAAGGAGGAGGCCGCGTGATGGAACGTTTGCCGCGTTGGGCCGATGTGGTGCTGGTGCCGCTGGTCTCGCTGATCCTGGCCTTTGCGATCGCCGCCGTGGTGATCCTGGCGATCGGCCAGAACCCCTGGGAGGCGCTGAAGGTGATGGTCGAGGGCAGCCTGATGTCGCCCTATGGCTGGGGCTATACGCTCTATTACACCACCAGCTTCATCTTTACCGGGCTGGCGGTGACGGTGGCCTTTCATGCCAGCATGTTCAACATCGGCGGCGAGGGGCAGGCGCAGCTGGGCGGCCTGGGGGTGGCGCTGGTCTGCCTGTATATTCCCTGGCCGCACTGGTCGCTGGCGCTTTTGGGCGCGGCCTGCGGGGCGGCGCTGTTCGGCGCGGCCTGGGCGGCGATACCGGCCTGGCTGCAGGCGAAACGCGGCAGCCATATCGTGATCACCACGATCATGTTCAACTATATCGCCGCCAGCCTGCTGGTGTTCCTGCTGGTCGACGTGCTGCGCCCGCCGGGCAAGATGGACCCGACCACGGCGAATTTCCCGCCGGCCACGCACCTGCCCTCGCTGGACCAGTTGCCGCTGTTCAACCTGGTCTTCACCAAGGCGGTGCCGGCGAATGTCACGCTGTTGATCGCGCTGGCGATGGCGCTGGTGGTCTGGGCGATGCTGTGGCGGACCCGGCTGGGCTATCAGATCCGCGCCTTTGGCAAGTCGGAATCGGCGGCGCGCTATGCCGGGATCAACCCGGTGCGGATCATCATGATCTCCATGCTGATCTCGGGCGGGCTGGCCGGCATGATGTCGATCAACAACGTGATGGGCGAGGCCGAGCGGCTTTTGGCCAATTCCGCCTCGGGCGCGGGGTTCATCGGCATCGCGGTGGCGCTGATGGGGCGCAACCATCCCCTTGGCGTGGTGCTGGCGGCGTTCCTGTTCGGCTTCCTGTTCCAGGGCGGCGCCGAACTGGGCCTGTGGACCAAGATCCCGATCGAGATGCGGACGGTGGTGCAGGGGCTGGTGATTCTGTTCACCGGCGCCTTGGACATGATGGTGCGGATGATCCTGGTGCGGATCTTCGCGCTGGGGCGGGCACAGCGGATGGAGGCGGCCTGATGGATTACGCAACGCTGCTGCAGATGCTGGATTCCACCCTGCGCCTGGCGACGCCGCTGATGCTGGCCTGCATCGCCGGGCTTTATTCCGAACGCTCGGGCATCTTCGACATCGGGCTGGAAGGCAAGATGCTGGCCGCGGCGATGTGCGCGGGTGCGGTGGCGGCGCTGACCGGGTCGGCCTGGATCGGGCTCCTGGCGGGGATCTGCGGCTCACTCCTCTTTGCCGCGGTGCATGGCATCACCGCGATCACCTTTCGCGGCAACCAGCTGATTTCCGGCGTGGCGCTGAATTTCCTGGCCCAGGGCCTGACCGTGCTGGTGGCGCAGCGGCTGTTCGGCCAGGGCAGCCGCACGCCCCCGCTGTCGGGCGCCGCCCGGTTCGAGCCGATCATCCTGCCCTTTGCCGATGCGGCCCAGTCTGTGCCGGTGATCGGGCCGTTCTATGCCGAGGTGATCTCGGGCCATTCGATGCCGGTCTATGCCGCCTTTGGCGTGGTGGCGCTGACCTGGTGGGTGCTTTATCGCACCCGGTTCGGGCTGCGGCTGCGCGCGGTGGGCGAGAACCCCGCGGCGGTCGACACCGCCGGCGTCTCGGTCGCGGGGCTGCGCTTTGCCGCCGTCGCCATCACCGGCGTCCTGTGCGGCATCGCCGGGGCCTACATGTCGACGGCGCTGCAGGCAGGCTTTGGCAAGGACATGACGGCGGGGCGCGGCTATATCGCGCTGGCCGCGCTGATCTTTGCCAAGTGGCGCCCGATCCAGGCCATGTGGGCCTGCCTGCTGTTCGGCTTTTTCCAGGCGCTGGCCAACCGGCCCGACGTGGTCGAGGCGGTGGTGCGGGTCAAGGTGCCGGTGCCCTTCCTGACCGCGCTGCCCTATGTGCTGACCGTCTTCGTGCTGGCCGGCTTTGTCGGCAAGGCGATCCCGCCGCGCGCCGGGGGCGAACCCTATGTCAAGGAGCGCTGACCCCGCGATGTTCCGCCCCGCAACCGGCGCCGGGGGCGCTTCGCCCCCCGGACCCCCCGAGAGTATTTTTGCCAAGCTGAATTCCATGCTTCATCTTGGTTGAAATACTCCACGGGGGTCCGGGGGTGTGAAACCCCCGGCCGCTTCCACAAGACGCGAAGGACCAGACATGTTCGATCCCGCTGCCACTGCTGCCCTGATCCAGGCCCGCGCCGGCGATGCGCCGGTGGCGCTGGGGCTGATCCTCGGGTCAGGCCTGGGCCATCTGGCGGGGGCGGTGGAGGGGCCCGCCCTTCCCTATGCCGACCTGCCGGGGTTTCCGCGGGCCGGCGTTTCGGGGCACGACCCGCACCTGCATGTGGGCCTGCTGGAAGGGGTTCGCGTCGCGGTCCTTGGCGCGCGCGAGCATTATTACGAGAACGGCAATCCGGCGGCGATGCGCGGGGCGCTGGAGGTGCTGCGCGCGCTGGGCGCGAAACGGCTGATCCTGACCAATGCGGCGGGGTCGATGCGCCCCGACATTCCGCCGGGCGATCTGATGCTGTTGTCCGACCATATCAACTACAACGGGCTGAACCCGCTGATCGGAGAGCCGACCGATGCCCGTTTCGTGCCGATGACCGAGGCGCATTCGCCGGCGCTGCGGGCAGCCCTGCGCGAGGCCGCCGCGGCCGAAGCCATCGCGCTGTCCGAGGGGGTCTATTGCTGGTATTCCGGCCCCTCTTTCGAGACCCCGGCCGAGATCCGCATGCTGCGGGGGCTGGGCGGCGACGCGGTGGGCATGTCGACCGTGCCCGAGGTGATCCTGGCGCGGTTCCTGGGGCTGGAAGTGGCGGCCATCTCGACCATCACCAACATGGCCGCGGGCCTCTCGGACGAGAACATCAGCCACGCCCATACCAAGGCCATGGCGCCCCTGGGTGCGGCAAAACTGGAACGCATCCTGAGGCGTTTCCTGCGCGGGCTTCGATGAGGCCAATGCCGGTTTGACTTCGCCGCCAAAGGGGCGCAACCCTTGGCAAGCCTTCCCGTTCCGTCCCTGAGCGCGCGATGCAAATCTACCTCCCCATTGCCGAGGTCTCGGTCGACGCCTTCCTGCTGCTGGGCATCGGCGGTATCGTGGGCTTTCTGTCCGGCATGTTCGGCGTCGGCGGCGGGTTCCTGATCACGCCGCTTCTGTTCTTCATCGGCGTGCCGCCGGCGGTGGCGGTGGCGACCGGGGCCAACCAGGTGGTCGCCTCGTCGGTGTCGGGCGTGCTGGCCCAGTTGAAGCGCAAGGCGGTGGACCTGCGCATGGGCGCGGTGCTGCTGGCCGGCGGCATGGCGGGGTCGGGCTTTGGGATCTGGGTCTTTGCCCGGATGGCGGCGCTGGGGCAGGTCGACCTCTTCGTGCAGCTGTCCTACGTGCTGTTCCTGGGCCTGATCGGGGCGCTGATGCTGCAGGAATCGCTGCGGGCGCTGTTGCGGAGCAAGCGCGCCAATGCGCCGGTGCGCCGGGCGCATGTCCACAGCTGGGTGCATGGCCTGCCGCTGAAGATGAAGTTCCGCGCCAGCGGGCTGTACATCAGCGTGATCCCGCCCCTGCTGGTGGGGGCTGGTCGGGTTCCTGGCGGCGATCATGGGGTGTGGGGGCGGCTTCATCATGGTGCCGGCGATGATCTACCTGTTGGGGATGCCCACCAAGGTGGTGATCGGCACTTCGCTGTTCCAGATCATCTTCGTCACCGCCTTTACCACCGTGATGCATGCGGTGACCAGCCAGACGGTGGACATGATGCTGGCGCTGATCCTGATCCTGGGGGGTGATCGGGGCGCAGATCGGGGCGCGGGTGGGGTGCGGCTGAAGGCCGAACAGCTGCGCATCCTGCTGTCGCTGCTGGTGCTGGGCGTGGCGCTGCGGATCGCCTTTGACCTGCTGTTGCGGCCCTCCGAGCTGTACAGCGTGACCGCGGGGGTTCTGCCATGAGCGGCCGGATGCTTGCGCTTGCGGCGATGTTGCTGCTCTTGGCCGCGCCGGCACGCGGGCAGGAGGCCGCTGGCGAGACCATCGTCGCCGGGTTGAGCCAGACCAGCGTCTCGATCACCGCCGATTTCAACGGGTCGGAAATCCTGGTCTATGGCGCGGTCAAGCGCGTGGCGCCGCCGCCCGAGGGGCCCCTGGACGTGATCATCACCGTCGAGGGGCCGCAGACGCCGCTGACGGTGCGGCGCAAGGGCCGGGTCTGGGGCATCTGGATCAACAATGCCGCCGTCGAGGTGGACAGCGCCCCCAGCTTTTACGCCGTGGCCACCACCGGGCCGCTGGAGCGGGTGCTGAGCGCCACCGACGACCTGCGGCAGGGCATTTCGATCGACCGGGCGATCCGTGCGGTCGGCATCGCCGCCGAGGCCGACACGCCCGAGGCCTTTGTCGAGGCGCTGATCCGGGTGCGCAGCGCCGACGGGCGCTACCGGATGCTGGAGGGCAAGGTGGACCTGGCGGACGAGACGCTGTTTCGCGCCGATGTCAGCCTGCCGGCGAACCTGACCGAAGGCGCCTACAAGGTGCGGCTGTTCCTGCTGCGCGGGGGCCGCGTGGTGGCGACGCAGGAGCAGGTGATCGAGGTGCGCAAGGAAGGGCTGGAGCGGGTGATCTTTCGCATGGCGAACGACCAGCCGCTGGCCTACGGGCTGTTGTCGCTGGTGCTGGCGGCGCTGGCGGGCTGGGGGCCTCGGCGGCATTCCGGCTGATCCGGAACTGAGGCCGGCGGGGGCGGGTTGGGGACCCCGGAGGGGTTTTGCACCCCTCCGGACCTCCCGCAGGATATCTTCCGAAGGGAAAGCAGGCGGGCGTGGTCTGGCGGGGGGCGTCGGGTGGGGTCAGCCGGCGGTCTTGCCGGCCTCAAGCGCGTCGAGCCGGGCCTTCAGCGCCTCATTCTCTTCGCGGGCCTTCTGGGCCATGGCGCGGACGGCGTCGAATTCCTCGCGGGTGACGAAATCGCGGTCGGCCATCCAGCGGTCGACCAGCGACTTGAAGGCGGTTTCGGCCTCGGTCTTCGCGCCCTGGGCCACGCCCATGGCGTTGGTCATCAGCTGGCTCATGTCGTCGAAGAACTTGTTGCGGGTCTGCATCGGGGTCTCCTGTCACTGGGTCCTATATGCGCCCTGCCCGGCCCGTTCACAAGCCGCGCTTCACATGTCCGCCAGCCGGTTGACTTCGCGCTGTCGCGCCGCGACAAGCAGGCTGCCCGAAGGACAAGCGCATGATCCCCTTTCCCGACATCTCGCCCGAGATCCTTGTGATCCCCGTGTTCGGCTACAGCTTTGCGCTGCGCTGGTATGCGCTGGCCTATATCGCCGGGATCGTCATTGCCTGGACGCTGGCGGCGCGCGCGCTGCGGCGGGCGGAGCTGTGGGGCGACGGGCCGCCGATGACGGTGGAACAGCTGGAGCGGCTGATGACCTGGGTGATCCTGGGCATCATCCTGGGCGGAAGGCTGGGCTATGTGCTGTTCTACGAGCCGGCGAAATTCGCCGCCGATCCGGTCTCGATCGTCAGGGTCTGGGAAGGCGGCATGTCGTTTCACGGCGGGTTCCTGGGCGTGGTGGTGGCGGGCGTGGCCTTTTGCCGGCGCGAGGGCATCGCCATGCTGCGGCTGGGCGACCTGATGGGGATGAGCGTGCCGCCCGGCCTGATGCTGGGGCGGATCGCCAATTTCATCAATGCCGAGCTGTGGGGGCGCCCGACCGACCTGCCCTGGGGCGTGGTCTTTCCGGGCGAGGCGGCGCAGGCCTGTGCCGGCGTGGTGGGGGCCTGTGCGCGCCATCCCAGCCAGATCTACGAGGCGGTGCTGGAAGGCCTGCTGCTGGGCGCGGCGGTGCTGTACCTGGCCTGGCGGCGCGGCTGGCTGTGCTGGCCGGGGCGGATCATGGGGCTGTTCGTGGCCGGCTATGGCATCGCCCGGTTCCTGGTGGAATTCGTGCGCCAGCCGGATGCGCAATTCGTGACCGCGGGCAATCCGCTGGGGCTCTATCTGCAGCTGGGCGGCTGGGGGCTGACCGCCGGGCAATGCCTGAGCCTGCCGATGGTCGCGGTGGGGCTGTGGTTCCTGCTGCGCGCCCGCCGGGTCGCCCCCCGCGTCGCATGACGGCGCTGGGCGATCTGCTGGTGGCGCGGATTGCCGCGCAGGGGCCGATCAGCCTGGCCGACTACATGGCGGAATGCCTGCTGCATCCGGTGCATGGCTATTACACCACGCGCCCGCCCTTTGGCGCGGCGGGCGATTTCATCACCGCGCCCGAGATCAGCCAGATGTTCGGCGAGCTCTTGGGGCTGGCGCTGGCGCAATACTGGCTGGACCTCGGCGCGCCGGCGGCCTTTACCCTGGCCGAGCCGGGGCCGGGGCGCGGCACGCTGATGGCCGATGTGCTGCGGGCCACGGCGCGGGTGCCGGGGTTCCATGCGGCGGCGCGGGTGGTGCTGGTCGAGGCCTCGCCGCGGCTGCGGGCGGTGCAGCGGCAGGCGCTGGCGGCGCATCGGGTGGCTTGGGTCGAGGGGCTGGCCGAACTGCCGCAGGCGCCGCTCATGCTGATTGCCAACGAGTTTTTCGACGCGCTGCCGATCCGGCAGTTCACCCGGTCGGGGGGCGGCTGGGCCGAGACGATGGTGGGGCTGCGCGACGGGCGGCTGGCGCTGGGGCGCGGGCCGGTGGCGCCGCTGGGCGGGCTGGCCGACCGGCTGGCCGACACGGCCGAGGGCGAGGTGGTCGAGACCTGCCCCGCCGCCGCGCCGGCCATGGCCGAGATCGCCGGGCGGATCGCCCGGCATGGCGGGCTGGCGCTGGTGGTGGATTATGGCGACGGGCCGTCGCGGGGCGATACCTTTCAGGCGCTGCGCGGCCATGCCTATGCCGACCCGCTGGAGGCGCCGGGCGAGGCGGACCTGACGGCGCATGTCGATTTCGCGGCCCTGGCCCGGGCGGCGCGGCCCTGCGCCACCGCGCTGGTGCCGCAGGGTGCGCTGCTGGAGCGGCTGGGGATCGGGGCGCGGACGCGGGCGCTGGCGGCCGGGTTGCAGGGCGCGGCGTTGCAGGCGCATCTGGCGGCACGCCACCGCTTGACCGCGCCCGAGGAAATGGGAACCTTGTTCAAGGCGCTGGCGGTCTATCCGCAAGGCGCGCCCCTGCCAGCCGGTTTTGCCTGAATGCTAGAAATCCTGACCTCTGATGCCCTGCCGGTTCGCCACGGCTTCTTTACCCGCAAGGGCGGGGCGTCTTCGGGCGTCTTTGCCGGCCTGAACTGCGGCACCGGGTCCAGCGACCTGACCGAGATCGTCGAGATCAACCGGGGCCGGGTGGCGCAGGCGATGGGGGTGGGGATCGAGGCGCTGGTCACGGTGAACCAGGTGCATTCGCCCGACGTGGAGATCGTGACCGGCCCGCTGGCAGAGCGGCCGCGCGCCGACGGGATGGTGACATCGGTGCCGGGGCTGGCGCTGGCGGTGCTGACGGCGGATTGCCAGCCGGTGCTGTTCGCCGATGCCGAGGCCGGGGTGATCGGCGCCGCCCATGCCGGCTGGCGCGGGGCGTTTTCCGGCGTGCTGGAGGCGGTTTTGGGCAAAATGGAGGCACTGGGCGCGCGGCGGCCGTCCATTGTTGCGGTGATCGGCCCCTGTATCAGCCAGAGGGTGTATGAGGTCGGCCCGGAATTCCTGGACACGTTCCGCGACGAAGACCCCGAAAACGCCCGGTTCTTTGCCAATGGCGCCGGCGACCGGATGCTGTTCGACCTGCCCGCCTATGGCCTGCACCGGCTGCGCGCGGCGGGCGTGGGCCTGGCGGAATGGACGCGGCACTGCACCTATTCCGATTCGGAGCGGTTCTATTCCTATCGCCGCACCACCCATGCGGGCGAGGCGGATTACGGCCGGCTGATCTCGGCCATCCGGCTGTAGCCGGCCATTGCATTGCCGCATTTCGGGAAACAATCCGCGCCGATGGCCGGCCAGGTTTCCGCAAATGCGGTGAAATCCGGGGTTTCGGGCGACAATGGCGGCGCCCTGCCCCGATTGTCCCGCGCCGGGAAATGGCCCCAATCCATCACCAATCAGCCCAAGAGGCGCCGCATTGCACCGCGATCCTGAACCCAAGGCCAAGAGGCCATGGCAAGGAGAGCAGATCATGATGAAGAAAGAGAGCAGGACCGAACGCCGCTGGCTCCGCTCGGTGATCGCCGCCTCGGCGGAGCCGCTGCCCGAGTTTCCCTGGGTGCGCGGCCAGCGCCGCCGCCCGGCCGCACTGCGCGAAACCGAAGCCGAAACCACCATGGCCCCGCCGCCGCCCCGGATCTCGCTGTTCGGCAAGGGCGCCGTCGCGGCACGGTGATCGAATCAAGTCGAAACAATTGCCGGGCGGTTTTTCGCGGTGATTGTTTCCACCTGGACGTGCAATCCCGGTCGCCTGCCGGGACCGTTCACGGATCGACGCGAATTACGCTGCCAATTTGACAGGGCGCCACATTCGCGTCACTTTCGGCGGCAGAAGCAGTCCCTTCTGCAGTGAACAGTTGCTGGTGCCGCGTAAGACCCTTTGGGCAAGCCGCCAGTTCCATATGCCTTGGCCCCCTGCTCGGGACAAGGCACCGCTCGGTGAAAGCGGCTCCGGTGCTCCTCTGGCACATTGACGGGGCCGCTTTTCCGTTTGGGGGGGGCGTGAGGCGCGGACCCGGCGTCAGGCGCTGCGGGCCAGCCGGGCCTCAAGCACGTCGAAGGGCACGCCCGGTTCATCCTTGGCGCAGCGGATCCCAGGCTGGTCTTGACGTTGGCCACGTTCTCGGCCTTGAGCAATTCGCCGGTCAGGAAGGACTGAAAGGTGCTGAGATCGGGCGAGACGCATTTCAGGATGAAGTCGATCTCGCCGTTCAGCATGTGGCATTCGCGGACCAGCGGCCAGGCCCGGCAACGCGCCTCGAAGGTGGAAAGGTCGGCCTCGGCCTGGCTTTGCAGGCGGACCATGGCAAAGACCTGCACCTCGAAGCCCAGTTCGCGGGCGTCGATGTCGGCGTGATAGCCCTTGATGTAGCCGGCCTCTTCCAGGGTGCGCACCCGGCGCAGGCAGGGCGGCGCGGAAATGCCGACCCGGCTGGCCAGTTCCACGTTGGTCATGCGGCCATCGGCCTGCAATTCGGCGAGGATGTGCCGGTCGATCGGGTCCAGCTTGTGTCCGGCCATCATACTCTCCCTGATTGCCTGCCTAATAGGCGCTTGCCTCGATCCGCGCAATATTATTTCGCCGGGACACCCCCAGAGCCCCGCGACGTTTCGCGGCACCTGCCCGAAACGCAAGCATTCTGGCCTTTCCGGCCCCGACGGCCTGGCCTATATCGGACGGGCTGCGAAAGGGGGTCCCCATGGGCGAGACGAAGGCAACGAAGGTTCTGATCATCGGCTCGGGGCCGGCGGGGTATACGGCGGCGGTCTATTCGGCGCGCGCGATGCTGAACCCGGTGCTGGTGCAGGGGTTGCAGCCGGGCGGCCAGCTGACCATCACCACCGAGGTGGAGAACTGGCCCGGCGATTCCCATGTCATGGGCCCCGACCTGATGGTGCGGATGGAAGAGCACGCCAAGGCCATGGGCGCCGAGGTGATCAGCGACTACATCACCGCGCTGGACCTGTCGGCGCGGCCGTTCAAGGCGACGGCGGACAGCGGCGTGACCTATGTCGCCGACGCGGTCATCCTGGCCACCGGGGCGCAGGCGAAATGGCTGGGCCTGCCCAGCGAGGAGAAGTTCAAGGGCTTTGGCGTTTCGGCCTGTGCCACCTGCGACGGGTTCTTTTATCGCGGGCAGGAGGTGGTGGTGATCGGCGGCGGCAATACCGCGGTCGAGGAGGCGCTGTTCCTGACCAATTTCGCCTCGAAGGTGACGGTGGTGCATCGCCGCGACGCCTTTCGCGCCGAGAAGATCATGCAGGACCGACTGTTCAGGAACCCCAAGATCGAGGTGATCTGGGACAGCGAGGTGACCGAGGTCAAGGGCACCGAGGCGCCGCTGGGGGTGACGGCAGTCACGGTGCGCAACGTCAAGACCGGCGAGACGCGCGACGTGCCCTGCGCGGGGTTCTTTGTGGCGATCGGCCATGCGCCGGCCAGCGAGCTGGTCAAGGACCAGCTGGAGTTGCACAACGGCGGCTATGTCAAGGTCGAGCCGGGCAGCACCCGCACCTCGGTTTCCGGCGTCTTTGCGGCGGGCGACCTGACCGACCACATCTATCGCCAGGCAGTGACCAGCGCCGGCATGGGCTGCATGGCGGCGCTGGACGCGGAAAAGTTCCTGGCGGGGCATTGAGGCCGATGGGCGGCCCCTCGCCGGGGGCCGACGCTCTGAGCCATGCCGGCCCGGTGTTTCGGGCGGTGTTTCGCGGTGCCGATCCGCTGGCCCCGGCGGGCCGGGAAGGCCGCTTTCACCGGGCTGGCCAGTTTGCCATCTATACCTCGCTGTCTCCCGAAGGCTGCGCGGTGGCGATCCGTCGCTACCTGCGCCCCGACGATCCCCCGCGCGAGATCGTGCCGCTGTGGCTCGACCCGGCGCCACTGGCCGACCGGCGCGGGCAAGGCGCGGCCTCGGTGGTCTGGCAGGACATCCGGGCCGGCGGAGAGCCCTCGCCGACCTGGGCCTTTTCGGATGCGGCCCGCGCCGCCGGGGCCGGGGGGATGCTGTATTCGTCACGCTCGCGCCCTGACCTGACGCATCTGGTGGTGTTCTGCCCCGGCCTCTTGCGCCAGACCGGGGCCGTCCTGCCGTTTCCGGCACCCTGATCCCGGCCCGGGGCAGGGCGAACGACTGTTGTTCTGCTGCCGCAGCCCCGGGGTGAAAATCCTTCTTTTTCATCCGGCAGAGCCCGTTCCGCTTTCAATTCCGTCTGGGTTGTGAGATACGTTCATTGTTGAACATACTTGCAAGCGCCCGCCACCATGCCCCCTGCCCTGCCCGAGGAAGACCATCTCTTCCGCCTCTTGCGCCAGCTTGACCGCGCGCCCGAGGCATCGCAGCGCGCGACGGCCGAGGCGCTGGGCATCAGCCTTGGCAGCCTGAACGCCCAGCTGCGCGCCACGGCCGAGGCGGGGCTGATCCAGATCACCGACCGCCAGAGCCGCGCCGACGGACGCCAACGCTTTGCCTATGCGCTGACCCCGCGCGGCGGCGCCGAAAAGGCCCGGCTGGCCGACCGCTTTCTGGCAGGGAAACTTGCCGAATATCACGCCCTTCACGCCGAACTGACGGGAGAGGACGCAAGCCTCATCCCCGCAAAACACAGGACAGATGCGATGCAGAACAACCTTGCTCCGGTGCCGGAGCTGTATGTTTCCTATGAATCCGCACAAAAGCTGAAAGTCGAGGCCGGCAACCTGCCGTCCTGGGACCTGACGCAACGGCAGATCTGCGATCTGGAACTGCTGATGAACGGCGGCTTCCACCCGCTGAAGGGCTTCATGACCGAGGAAGACTATGATGGCGTCGTCGACAAGATGCGCCTGGCCTCGGGCGCGCTGTTTCCGATGCCGATCACGCTGGACGTGACCGAAGGCTTTGCCGAGAAGATCGAGCCGGGTCAGGACATCGCGCTGCGCGACCAGGAAGGCGTGATCCTGGCGATCCTGTCGGTCACCGACAAATGGGTGCCGAACAAGGCGCTGGAGGCCGAAAAGGTGTTTGGCGCCGACGATCTGGCACATCCGGCGGTGAACTACCTGCACAATACCGCCGGCAAGGTCTATCTGGGCGGGCCGATCACCGGCATCCAGCCGCCGGTGCATTACGATTTCAAGGCCCGCCGCGACACGCCGAACGAATTGCGCGCGTTTTTCCGCAAGATGGGCTGGCGCAAGGTCGTGGCCTTCCAGACCCGCAACCCGCTGCACCGCGCGCACCAGGAACTGACCTTCCGCGCGGCGAAAGAGGCCCAGGCCAACCTGATCATCCACCCGGTCGTGGGCATGACCAAGCCGGGCGACGTGGACCATTTCACCCGCGTCCGCTGCTATGAGGCGGTGCTGGACAAGTATCCGCAGTCGACCACGACGATGAGCCTCTTGAACCTGGCGATGCGCATGGCCGGCCCGCGTGAGGCCGTCTGGCACGGCATCATCCGCAAGAACCACGGCTGCACACATTTCATCGTCGGCCGCGACCACGCCGGCCCCGGCAAGAACAGCGCGGGCCAGGATTTCTATGGCCCCTATGACGCGCAGGAACTGTTCGCCAGGCACGCCGAGGAAATCGGCATCGAGATGGTGGACTTCAAGCACATGGTCTATGTGCAGGAACGCGCCCAGTATTTCCCGGCCAACGAGGTGCCCGAGGGCACGACCGTGCTGGACATTTCCGGCACCGAACTGCGCCGCCGCCTGCGCGAGGGGCTGGATATTCCGGAATGGTTCAGCTTTCCCGAAGTGGTGGCCGAACTGCGCCGCACCAGCCCGCCGCGGTCCAAGCAGGGCTTTACCGTGTTCTTCACCGGCCTGTCGGGCAGCGGCAAGTCCACCATCGCCAATGCGCTGATGGTCAAGCTGATGGAAATGGGCGGGCGTCCGGTCACGCTGTTGGATGGCGACGTGGTGCGCAAGCATCTGTCCTCGGAACTGGGGTTTTCGAAGGAACACCGCGACATCAACATCAAGCGCATCGGCTATGTCGCCTCCGAGATCACCAAGAACGGCGGCATCGCGATCTGTGCGCCCATCGCGCCCTATACCGCGACCCGCCGCGCCGTGCGCGAGATGATCGAGGCCTATGGCGCCTTTGTCGAAGTGCATGTGGCGACCTCGATCGAGGAATGCGAACGCCGTGACCGCAAGGGCCTGTACAAGCTGGCGCGGGAAGGCAAGATCAAGGAATTCACCGGGATTTCCGACCCTTATGAGGCGCCGGTCAAGGCCGAACTGGTGGTCGACACCCAGGATGTCGATGTCGACCATTGCGCGCATCAGGTGATCCTGAAGCTGGAGAGCCTGGGCCTGATCAAGGGCTGATCAAGGGCTGATCGGGCCAGCCGCCGCAAGGCAAAGCGAACGTCCGGGGTGCAGGCCCCGGGCGTTTTTCCTTGCCGGGTTTCCCTTTGCCTCATCCGCGCAAGGGGCTATATGCGGCAGGCAGAAGTCTGGAAGGAACCGCCATGGCACGCAAGGTTTTCATCGATGGGGATGTCGGCACCACGGGGCTGCAGATCCGCGAGCGGCTGGAACGCCGCGATGACATCGCGCTGGTGAAGGTGGCGCCCGAACTGCGCAAGGACCTGTCGGCCCGCGTGGCGGCCTTTGCCGAGGCCGAGGTCAGCATCCTGTGCCTTCCCGACCCGGCGGCGGTCGAGATCGTGGCGGCCTGCGACGCGCAGGGCGTGGCCGCGCGGATCATCGATGCCTCGACCGCGCACCGGGTGAACCCCGACTGGGTCTACGGATTCCCCGAAATGGCCCCCGGCCAGCGCGACGCCATCCGCAGCGCATCGCGGGTCAGCAACCCCGGTTGCTGGGCCACCTGCATGATCGGGGTGCTGCGGCCGCTGGTCGATGCCGGGCTGGTCGCGGCCGATGCCGAGGTCGCCATCAGCGGCGTCTCGGGCTATAGCGGCGGCGGCAAGTCGATGATCGAGGAATTCACCAGCGGCAGCGTCGACGGCGCCTTTCTCTACGGCACGGCGCAGAACCAGAAGCACCTGCCGGAAGTGACGCTGTATTCGCGGCTGTCGCGGCGGCCAATGTTCGTGCCCTCGGTCGGCAACTATGCCCAGGGCATGGCGGTGGCGGTGCAGCTGCGCCTGCCCCCCGGCTCGGCCAGCGCGGCCGAGGCGGCGTTGCAGGCGCATTACGCCGGCGAGCCCTTTGTCACGGTGGTCGCGGCATCGGCCCACCAGCCGCGCGTCATGCCCCAGGTGCTGAACGGCACCAACCGGATGGAACTGTCGGTGCAGGGCGACCCGCAGACCGGCGCCACCACGCTGGTGGCGGTGCTGGACAACCTGGGCAAGGGATCTTCGGGGGCCGCGGTGCAGAACCTGAACATCATGCTGGGACTGGACGAGGCGGCGGGGCTGTAACCCCGCCGCCCGGTCCTGTGGCGATGCGCCTCAGGCGGGGCGCATCATCCGCTTCAGCGTGCCGTCCTTCAGCACGTAGTGGTGGTAAAGGCCCATCACCGCATGCAGGCCGGCCAGCAGCATCAGCAGGTTGGCGGCAAGCGCGTGGCCGTCACCCAGCGCCTCGATCCCGCCGAACCAGGTCAGCGCGCCGCCCAGCGGCATGGCCAGCATCAGCAGGTAGAGCAGCCCGTGCATCCCGGCGGCCAGCCGGCCCTGCGCGCCCGGCTCCTGCGCCGGTGCCCCCTGCAACAGCCGCAACACCAGCCGCAGCGCCACCAGGACCAGCACCGCGACCCCCAGCCAGACATGCAAAGGCGCGATGGCGACCGTGATCTCGGCCCCTTCCATCTTCTGGTGCAGGGCCTTGCCCATGCCTTCGCTGAACAGATAATTCGCCAGAACCCCCAGCGCGATCAGCCAGTGCAACCCGATCTGGGCGCCGCTGTAACCTGTCTTTTCCACCATTCACCTCTCCATCATCCATGTCCGGGACCGGACCGTTCCCTGCGCATACGCCCGGGCCGCCGGATTCCGTCGCGGATTTCGCCGGTCTGGCGGCCGGGCCGTGGCGCCTGCCTTTGGCTTGTGCTGCCCCGGAGCCTGTGGCACCGTCCGGCCGACCCTGACCAGACGACCGGAGACCCGGATGACCGACGCCTTCATCTGCGATTACCTGCGCACCCCCATCGGCCGTTTCGGCGGCTCGCTGGCCCGCGTCCGCACCGACGACCTGGCGGCGATCCCGCTCAAGGCGCTGATGGCGCGGCACGCCTCGGTCGACTGGGCGGCGGTCGACGACGTGATCTATGGCTGCGCCAACCAGGCCGGCGAGGACAACCGCAACGTGGCGCGGATGGCCGTTCTGCTGGCCGGATTGCCGGTCACGGTGCCGGGGGCGACGATCAACCGGCTGTGCGGATCTGGCATGGATGCGGTGCTGGCCGGCGCGCGGGCGATCCGCAGCGGCGAGGCCGACCTGGTCATCGCCGGCGGCGTCGAGAGCATGAGCCGCGCCCCCTTTGTGATGCCCAAGGCCGAAACCGCCTTTTCGCGGACGACAGAGGTGCATGACAGCACCATCGGCTGGCGTTTCATCAACCCGGTGATGCAGGCGCAATATGGCGTCGACAGCATGCCCGAGACCGCCGAGAACGTCGCCGAGGATTTCAACGTCAGCCGCGCCGACCAGGATGCCTTTGCCCTGCGCAGCCAGGCCCGCGCCTCTGCCGCGCAGGAAAATGGCCGGCTGGCGGCCGAGATCACGCCCGTCACCCTGCCGTCGCGCAAGGGCGATCCGGTGGTGGTCGACCGCGACGAACACCCGCGCGCCACGACGATCGAGGCGCTGGCCGCGCTGCGGGCGCCGTTCCGCAAGGGCGGCTCGGTCACGGCGGGCAATGCCAGCGGGGTGAACGACGGGGCGGCGGCGCTGATCCTGGCTTCGGCCGAGGCGGCGCGGAAACACGGGCTGACGCCGATTGCCCGCGTGCTGGGCGGCGCCGTGGCCGGGGTAGAGCCGCGGATCATGGGTATCGGCCCCCTGCCGGCCAGCCAGAAGCTGATGGCGCGGCTGGGGCTGGCGCAGGGCGATTTCGACGTGATCGAGCTGAACGAGGCCTTTGCCTCGCAGGGGCTGGCCACGCTGCGCGGGCTGGGCATCGCCGATGACGACGCGCGGGTGAACCCCAACGGCGGGGCGATTGCGCTGGGTCATCCCCTGGGCATGACCGGGGCGCGGATCACCGGCACCGCGGCGCTGGAGTTGCAGCGCGGCGGCGGGCGGCGGTCGCTGTCGACCATGTGCATCGGCGTGGGCCAGGGCATCGCCATCGCGCTGGAACGTGTCTGAGCCCAGCCAGCCGACCCGGAACCGAAGGACCAAGAAATGACCGTATCTCCCGTGACTTATGCGCTGCACGGCCGGGCCGCGCTGCTGACGATCGACAACCCGCCGGTGAATGTCGTGTCGGTGGCGGTGCGGGCGGCGCTGGCCGCGGCGCTGACCCGGGCCGAGGCGGATCTGGCCCAGGGGCGGATCGACCGGCTGGTGATCGCGGGCGCCGGGCGGGCCTTTGTCGCCGGGGCGGATGCAAAGGAATTCGACCTGCCGCCGCAAGAGCCGCATCTGCCCGACCTGTTGAACCGGCTGGTGCGGCTGCCGGCGGTGGCGGCGATCAACGGCGCGGCGCTGGGCGGCGGCTGCGAAATCGCGCTGGCCTGCCGGGCGCGGGTGGCCGGGCCAAAGGCGCAGCTGGGCCTGCCCGAGGTGACGCTGGGCGTGGTGCCGGGCGCCGGCGGCACGCAGCGGCTGCCGCGGCTGATCGGCCAGGCCCGGGCGGTGGGCGTGATCGCCGAGGGCCGGCTGTTGCGGCCCGACCAGGCGCTGGCGCTGGGGCTGGTGGACCTGCTGGCCGACGATCCGGTGGCGGCGGCACTGGCGCTGGACCCGGCCCTGCTGGCCCGGCCGGCGATTGACGACCTGCCCCCGCCCGAACCGGCGCCCGAGGCCATTGCCGAGGCCCGCGCCACCGCGGCGAAGAAATCCAGGGGCCAGATCGCGCCCCTGCGGGCAATCGACCTGGTCGAGGCGACGGCGACCCTGCCCCTGGCCGAGGGCATGGCCGCCGAGCGCGCCGCGTTTCTGGAATTGCGCGCGGGGCCACAGGCACGGGCGCTGCGGCATGTGTTCTTTGCCGAACGGTCGGCCGGCGCGGGGCCGGAGATCAGGGATATCCCCCCCGGCCGGATCGAGACCGCGCTGGTGGCCGGCGGCGGCACCATGGGCGCGGCGATCGCCTATGCGCTGAACGCCGCCGGCATCCGCATCTGGCTGCTGGAGCAGGACGAGCCCGCCACCGGGCGCGCTCGCGCCAATGTCGCGGCGCTGTTTGACGAGGCGGTGGCGCGCGGCAAGGCCAGCCGCGAGGCCGCCGACCGGCAGATGGCCGAGGGTTTCACCTTTCTGACCGCCGATCAGCCGCTGCCGCCGGTCGATCTGGCGCTGGAGGCGGTGTTCGAGAACCTGGAGGTCAAGCGCGGCCTCTTTGCCCGCTTTGGCGCCGAACTGCCGGCGGAAACGCTCTTGGCGACCAACACCTCTTATCTGGATGTCAATGCGATCAGCGCGGGCCTGCCCCACCCCGACCGCTTTCTGGGCCTGCATTTCTTTGCACCCGCCCATATCATGAAGCTGGTCGAGGTGATCCGGGCGCGCGAAACCTCGGGCCAGACGCTGGCCACCGCCTTCGGGCTGACGAAACGGCTGGGCAAGATCGCGGTCGAGGCCGGGGTATGCGACGGGTTCATCGGCAACCGCATCCTGACCCGCTATCGCCAGACCGGCGACGTGATGCTGGTCGAGGGCGCCCTGCCCGCGCAGGTGGACGCGGCGGCGACCGGCTTTGGCATGGCGATGGGCCCCTATGCGGTGCAGGATCTGTCAGGGCTGGACATTGCCTTTGCCAACCGCCAGCGCAAGGGCGAGGCCGGGCGCTTTGCCCGCCATGTGCCGATCGCCGACCGGATGGTGCAGGACCTGAAGCGGCTGGGCCGCAAGACCGGGGCCGGCTGGTATGATTATGAGGCCGGCAAGCCGCCGCGCCCCGCGCCGGAGGTGACGGCGCTGGTCGAGGCGGCCTCGGCCGAAGCGGGGATCGCGCGGCGCGATTTCAACGCCGACGAGATCGCGCGGCGGCTGATGCTGGCGATGATCGCCGAAGGGTTCGACATCCTGGAGGAAGGCATCGCGCGGCGGCCCGAGGATATCGACCTGGTGATGGTGCATGGCTACGGCTTTCCGCGCTGGCGCGGCGGGCCGATGCGTCTGGCCGAGGAATGGGGGCTGGAGGCGGTGGCGGGCGAACTGGCCGCGCTGGCCAGCGAAGACCCGAAAAGCTGGCGGGTTCCGGCCCTGCTGGCGCGGCGGGTGCAGGGCCGGGGGTAAGGCATCCGGGGGTAAAGCATCGGGGGGTAAGGCGCCCGGCGATCCGGGCGCGTTACGGGCCGATCCGCCGATTGGCCGGTCAGTGAACGTTCACCGGCGCGAAATCATGCGCGCGGGCCAGATGAAAGGCCAGGCCACGGTCGGCGACCAGCGCCAGTCGCTGCCCGTCTGGCGCGTTGACCGAATAGACCACCTCGGCATCGCCGATCTCGGCGCGCAGGTCGGCCGGCAGGTCGGCAGTCTGCACCGGGCGGATATAGACGATGCGGCTGTCGGCCTTTGGCAGGGCGTTGAAAGGCGTGTTCATTTGCGGTCTCCCTTTCCGATGCGAATGGTCTGCACCACGGTTTCCGGCACATTGCGGCGCAGATCGACGTTGAGCAGGCCATGTTCCATGCTGGCCCCCGCCACCTCGACCCCGTCGGCCAGGACGAAGCTGCGCTGGAACGCGCGGGCGGCGATGCCGCGATGCAGGAACACCCGGTCGCCGGTGTCATCGGCCTGGCGGCCCCGGATCACCAGTTGCCGGTCCTCGACCGTGATCGACAGGTCATCCTCACGAAAGCCGGCCACGGCAAGCGTGATGCGATAGGCGTTTTCGCTGACCGCCTCGATGTTGTAGGGCGGATACCCCTCGGCCCCAGATTTGGCGGTGCGTTCGACCAGCCGTTCCAGCTGTTCGAAGCCCAGAAGGAAGGGATGGGCCCCAAAGGTGAGTTTCGTCATCGGACTGCCCTTGCGATAAGCGACACGTCTGGCAGCGACCCCGTCGGGCATCGCCGCCATGGTTGAATATGGGCAGGCCGTCCGGGCGCCGCAAGGGTGCGCCCCCGGAAGATTCGGCAGCGACAGGGCGAGATTTCTTCAAAAAGTCGCGCGCGAGGCTATATGATTGATCAAAAGAACGACCGGCGGCCGAGTCGCCGCCCCAACAGGTCGTCGCCCCTTTTGCGAGACGCCGTCATGAATGCCTCTGCCGAGATGAGCTTTGACGAGATGCTGCGGGTGAAGCTGGAAGTGCTGCGCCGCGAGCATCGTGATCTGGACGAGGCGATTCACGCGCTGGAAACCACCGGGCGCCCGGATCAGCTGACCCTGCGTCGGCTGAAAAAGCAGAAACTGGCGCTGAAGGATTCGATCACCAAGATCGAGGACCAGCTGATCCCCGATATCATCGCCTGAAGCGGCCGCTGGCGCCTTGCCGCGCCGGCCCTGGCAGTATATGCGCGCGGGCGATAGGCATCGGAGGCGCGCATGACCCCACCCGTCGGCATCATCATGGGTTCCCAGTCGGACTGGGCGACCATGAAGGAAGCGGCGCTGATCCTGGATCAGCTGGGCGTGGCCTATGAGACCCGGATCGTCTCGGCGCATCGCACGCCGGACCGGCTGTGGGACTATGGCAAGACGGCGGTGGCGCGCGGGCTGAAGGTGATCATCGCCGGCGCCGGGGGGGCGGCGCACCTGCCGGGCATGATGGCGTCAAAGACGCGGGTGCCGGTGATCGGCGTGCCGGTGCAGACCCGGGCGCTGTCGGGCGTCGACAGCCTCTATTCCATCGTGCAGATGCCCAAGGGTTACCCGGTGGCGACGATGGCGATCGGCGCGGCGGGCGCTGCCAATGCCGGGCTGATGGCGGCGGGCATCCTGGCGGTGTCGGACGAGGCGCTGGCCGCGCGGCTGGAGGCCTGGCGCGCCGCGCTGTCGGCCAGCATTCCCGAGGAGCCGAAGGATGAGTGAGGCGCCGATGTCTTCGCTGCCGCCGGGTTCGGTGATCGGCATCCTGGGCGGCGGCCAGCTGGGCCGGATGCTGTCGGTGGCGGCCAGCCGGCTGGGATACCGCTGCCACATCTATGAGCCGGGCGCCGCCCCTGCGGGCGACGTGGCCCATGCCGTGACCACCGCGCCCTATGAGGACGAGGCGGCGCTGCGGGCCTTTGCCGCCGCGGTCGACGTGATCACCTATGAATTCGAGAACGTGCCGACCTCGGCGCTGGACCTGCTGGAAAGCCTGCGCCCGATCCGGCCGAACCGGCGCGCGCTGGCGGTCAGCCAGGACCGGGTGACCGAAAAGGCGTTCCTGAACGACCTGGGCCTGCAGACCGCGCCCTGGGCCGCGGTGAATGCGCAGGACGACCTGGCGGCGGCGGTGGCGCGGCTGGGCTGCCCGTCGATCCTGAAGACCTGCCGGCTGGGCTATGACGGCAAGGGCCAGGTGCGGCTGGGCGATGCGGCCGAGGTGCCGGCGGCTTGGGCGGCGATGGCCGGCGCGCCCTCGGTGCTGGAGGGGTTCGTGGCCTTCGAGCGCGAGATCTCGGTCATCGCGGCGCGCGGGCTGGATGGATCGGTGGCCTGCTATGATCCGGGCGAGAACGTGCATCGTGACGGTATCCTGCGGGTGACGACGGTTCCGGCGCGGCTGAGCGCGGCGCAGCGGACCGATGCGGTGCTGCTGGCGGCGCGGATCCTGAACGCGCTGGATTATGTCGGCGTGATGGGGGTGGAATTGTTCGTGACGGCCGGGGGGCTGTTGGTGAACGAGATCGCGCCGCGGGTGCATAACACCGGCCACTGGACGCAGCAGGGCTGTGCGGTGGACCAGTTCGAACAGCATGTCCGCGCGGTCGCCGGCCTGCCCCTGGGCGATGGCGGGCGCTATGCCGACGTGGTGATGGAGAACCTGATCGGCGAGGATCTGGACCGGGTGCCGGCGCTCTTGGCCGAGCGCGACGTGGCGGTGCATCTTTATGGCAAGGGCGCTGCCCGGCCGGGCCGCAAGATGTGGGCCATGTCAACCGGGTGATCCGGGCGTAAGGCGGGGAGCCGCCGCGGGGCGGGCCTTGCGCCCCCGCTTGGCGGCGTTGCCACGGAGAGGTGCCCCGGTGCTGCGCCAGGTGGTGGCCGGACTTCCGGCGGGGATATTTGTCGAAGGGAAAGCCGGGGTCAGGCGCCTCGGCGGCGGATGGTGGAAATGGCCGTCGCGCAGGAAATGCAGCGTCTGGCGGATCACGCTGGGGTTCATCGCCATCCAGGTGTGGCTGACCGGCAGGGTCAGGTGGTCGGTCATCCCCGCAAGCCGGGTGCTGGCGACGGTGACCTTGCCATCGTCGGGGCCGGGCAGCAGTTGCGAGAACCAGGGCGAGACGGATTTGCGCCCGGCGATGATGCCCAGCGGATAATCCGCCGGCGGCAGGCGGTTGGGCCAGCTGTCGGGGCCGGTGCCGAGTTGCAGCCCGGCGGGGCCGTTGACCAGGTGGAAGACGCGCAGGTTGCCCAGCCGGTCGACCAGTTCCGAGCCGTGGTTGGGCGGTGCCAGCATCACCACCCGACCCAACATTGGCGGGCGTTCGCGCGACAGCCAGTCGCGCAGCAGGATGCCGCCCATGGAATGGGTGACGAAATGCGTGGGGCCGCTGTGGGGCTGGTTCACCGCCTGGCCGAGGCTGTCGAGCAGCGCCTCGGGCCGGGCCTTGGTCGAGGGGTAGCTGGCATGGGTGACGGCATAGCCGGCGCGGCGCAGGGCCAGGCCCATCGCCGTCAACGAGCGCGGGCTGCGGGCCAGGCCATGCACCAGCACCACCCGCGCGGCGGGGCTGGCGCCTGCGGTCTCGGCGGGCTGGCGGAAGGGAAACCGGATCGGCAGGACGGGAGACATGGGCCGGATCATGACGGCGGCGGCAGGGTTTGCAAGGCGGCAAAGCCTGACCCTGGCGGGTCCGCGCGGCCCGCGACGTGACGTCAGGCGGCGGCGGTCCCGGCCGGCGGCGGGGCTGGACATTGGCCCGCCGGCCGGGCAAGCCTGCGGCCATGGCCCGTTTCAAGCCCCGCCTTGCCGTTCGCGCGCTGATCCTGTCGGGGGATCGGCTGCTGTTGGTCAACGCCTATCCCGGTGGCACATCCGACCTGTGGTGCGCGCCCGGCGGCGGCTGCGAGGCCGGGCAGTCGCTGCCCGACAACCTGGCGCGCGAGGTGCATGAGGAAACCGGGCTGGCCGTGGCGGTGGGCGCCCCGGCGCTGGTGAACGAATTCCATGACCCGAAGACCGGGTTCCACCAGGTCGACCTGTTCTTTCGCTGCCGGATCCTGTCGGGCGACCTGTCGGTCGACTGGCGCGACCCCGAGGGCGTGGTGACCGAGCGGCGCTTCTTTTCGCGCCAGGAGCTGGCCACGGGCCGGGTGCGGTTCAAGCCCGACGGGCTGCTGGCGGCGGCCTGGGGCGACGGCTGCGGCTATGACCCGCTGGAGGAGATCGTCGCATGAGGGGCCAGGGATGAGCCGCGCCTTTGTCAACGAGGATGCCAGCGCCGACCGGCCCGACCTGCCGGAACTGCCGGTCAGCCCGCATCCCAACCACGTCACGCCGCGCGGTCTGGCGGCGTTGCAGGCGCGGCTGGCGGCGCGGCTGGCCGATCTGGCGGCGCTGAAGGCCCGCGCCGAGCGGCTGGACAAGCTGCCGGAGGCGGCGGCGGAGCGCGATATCCGCTGGCTGGAGGCGCGGCTGAAATCGGCGATCCTGGTCGATCCGGCGGGGCATGACCTGTCCGAGGTGGCCTTTGGTCTTTGCGTGACGGTGGCCGACGAAGACGGGCGCGAGACCACCTATGAAATCACCGGCGAGGACGAGGCCGATGCCAGCCGCGGCCGGATCGCGCCGCAATCGCCGCTGGCCCGCGCGCTCTTGGGGGCGCAGGTCGGGGATGAGGTGGTCTGGCGCCGCCCGGCCGGGGCGATGACGCTGGAGGTGCTGGGGATTTCCCGTGCCGATCCGTGAGCTGGACCCGGCCGCCGATCTGGCGCTGGTGCGGGGGCTGTGGCAGGCGGCGCCGGACTATTGGCTGCTGGCCGAAGGCGGCTGCGACCCCGATGCCCGGGCCGCGGCCTTCTTTGCCGACGGGCCGCCCGGCTGCGATCCGGCGCAGAGCCACCGGCTGGGGCTGTTCCTCGGTGACCGGCTGTCGGGCGTGGCCGAGGTGTCCTATGGCTTTCCGGCCGCGGGCGACGCCTATCTGGGGCTGATGGTGCTGGCCCCCTGGGCGCAGGGGGCGGGGCATGGCCGGGTGTTCCTGGTCCATGCCGAGGCGCTGGCGCGCAGCCGCGGGGCGACGGCGATCTATCTGGCGGTGCTGGACGTGAACCCGCGCGGGCGGGCGTTCTGGGAAGGCCAGGGCTTTGCCGATACCGGCATCGCGCGGCGCGACAATGACACCGGGCATCAGGTCTTTCGGCTGCGCAAGCCGCTGTAGCCCAGGCTGGCCAGCGCGACGCCGCCTAGGACCAGCAGGCTGGCCAGGGCAAAGCGCCAGCCCGGAGGCTCGGCCAGGAGGGCGGCCCCGCCGGCGGCGGCCAGCACCGGTACGCTGAGCTGTGCCACCCCCGCCCGCGCCGCACCCAGCCGGGGCACCAGCGCATACCACAGCGCATAGCCCAGGCCCGAGGTCACCGCGCCAGAGACCAGCGCCAAGAGGACGCCGCTGGCATAGGGCGGCGCCACCGGCACCACGGCGATCAGCGCCAGCGCCGGCGGCAGCGCCAGAATGAAGTTCCATGCCGTTGCGGCCAACGGGTCCGCCGCCTTGCGGCCGGCCAGCGAATAGACGCCCCAGCCCAGGCCCGCCGCCGCCATCAGCGCGACCGGCCCGGGCGGCGGGGCCGCGGCGCCCGGCAGCGCGATCAGCGCCAGCCCCGCCAGCGCCAGCCCGGCGCCGGCCCAGCGGCGCGGCGGCACGGTCTCGGCCTCCAGCAGCGCCCCGGCGAACATGGTGACCTGCACCGCGCCGAACAGGACCAGCGCGCCGGTGCCCGCATCCAGCCCGCGATAGGCCAGCGAAACCCAAACAGATAGACCAGCAGGCCCGCCACGCCCGGCCCGCGCCCGGCAAGGCCCGGCCAGATCGGCGCCTGCCTCGCCCGCCGCCGCCAGACCAGCAGCAGGGCCAGCATCGCCGCGCCGCCCAGCAGGCGGATCACCGCGAATTCCACCGGCCCGATCAGCCCCGGCCCAACCGCCATCCGGTTCAGCACCGAATTGGCGGCAAAGGCCAGCATGGTCAGTGCCGTCAGCAGGAACAGGCGCATGCCGGCCGGTCAGATCGCATAGTTGAAATGGCCGGTCCACCAGCCATGGTCGCTGGAAAACCGCGCGATCAGCTTGACGATCCCGGCGATCAGGCCCAGCACCCCCAGCCCCATCGCCGCGGTCTTCAGCCCCGAGGCCGGCGCGCCCCTGGCCACGATCGGCAGCAAGCCCGCAACCGCGATCGTCATCAGCAGGTCAAAGCCCAGCCCCATGTAGACCACGGTGGGAGAATCGTATTCGCTGGCGGTCAGGAACACCGCCCCCGCCGCGCCAAGGATCAGCACCACGCCGACCAGCGGCAAGGCATACTGGTTCTGCTTCATCGCCGCTTCTGCATTGGCCATCTGGTTCCCCCGCCGCCCTTTCGCACCGCCAGATCCTGCGCGCGAACCGGGCGCGGCGCAAAGGAATTCTGCCCCGGCCGCAAAGCAAAAGGGCGGCCCGGAGGCCGCCCTTTCGTTTCCCTGGCAGGGATGGATCAGAAGTCCATGCCGCCCATGCCGCCGCCGGGCATCGCCGGGGCCGCAGCCTTGTCGGCCGGCTTGTCGGCGATCATCGCCTCGGTGGTGATCAGGAGCGAGGCGACCGAAGCCGCATCTTCCAGCGCGGTGCGGGTCACCTTGGCCGGGTCGATCACGCCGAACTTGAACATGTCGCCATATTCTTCGGTCTGGGCGTTGAAGCCAAAGTTCTTGTCCTTCGACTCGCGGATCTTGCCGGCAACCACGGCGCCGTCGACGCCGGCGTTCTCGGCGATCTGGCGCAGCGGGGCCTCCAGCGCGCGGCGGACGATGGCGATGCCGGCGTCCTGGTCGCTGTTCTGGCCCTTCAGGCCGTCGAGCGACTTGGCAGCCTGGATCAGCGCCACGCCACCACCGACGACGATGCCTTCCTGCACGGCCGCACGGGTCGCGTTCAGGGCGTCATCGACGCGGTCCTTGCGCTCTTTCACTTCGACTTCGGTCATGCCGCCAACGCGGATGACGGCGACGCCGCCCGCCAGCTTGGCCACACGCTCCTGCAGCTTTTCGCGGTCGTAGTCGCTGGTGGTTTCCTCGATCTGGGCGCGGATCTGGCCGACGCGGGCTTCGATCTCGGCCTTGTCGCCGGCGCCGTCGATGACGGTGGTGTCATCCTTCTTGATGACCACCTTCTTGGCGCGGCCCAGCATGTCCAGGCCGACGTTTTCCAGCTTCATGCCCAGGTCGTCCGAGATCACCTGGCCGCCGGTCAGGATCGCGATGTCCTGCAGCATGGCCTTGCGGCGGTCGCCGAAGCCAGGGGCCTTGACGGCGGCGACGTCTTCAGGCCGCCACGCAGCTTGTTGACGACCAGCGTCGCCAGGGCTTCGCCTTCAACGTCCTCGGCCACGATGACCAGCGGGCGCTGCGACTGGATCACGGCTTCCAGCAGCGGAACCATCGGCTGCAGCGACGAGAGCTTCTTCTCGTGCAGCAGGATGTAGGCGTCTTCCATTTCCGCGATCATCTTGTCGGCGTTGGTCACGAAATAGGGCGACAGGTAGCCGCGGTCAGACTGCATACCTTCCACGACATCGGTCGAGGTTTCCAGGCCCTTGTTCTCTTCGACGGTGATCACGCCTTCATTGCCGACCTTCTGCATCGCGTCGGCGATCTGGCGGCCGATTTCGGCCTCGCCATTGGCCGAGATGGTGCCGACCTGCGCCACTTCGGCGCTGTCGTTGACCGGGCGGGCCGCGGCCTTGATCGACTCGACGACCTTGCCGGTGGCCAGGTCGATGCCGCGCTTCAGGTCCATCGGGTTCAGGCCGGCCGCGACCGACTTCATGCCTCGCGGATGATCGCCTGGGCCAGCACGGTGGCGGTGGTGGTGCCGTCGCCGGCTTCGTCGTTGGTTGCGGGAAGCGACTTCCTTCACCATCTGCGCGCCCATGTTCTCGAACTTGTCGGGCCAACTCGATTTCCTTGGCAACGGTCACGCCGTCCTTGGTGATGCGCGGCGCGCAAGGACTTGTCGATCACCACGTTGCGGCCTTTCGGGCCCAGGGTCACCTTGACCGCATCGGCCAGGACGTTGACGCCACGCAGCATGCGGTCGCGGGCATCGGTATCGAAACGAACGTCTTTCGCACCCATTGTGCTACTCCTCGAATGTCAGGTTGTTTGGGGGGAATCGGCAGGGCGGGGCTTACCCCGCCGCCCGGCCGGGCGTCCTCAGGCGATCACGCCCAGGATGTCCGATTCCTTCATGATCAGCAGTTCTTCGCCATCCAGCGTGACCTCGGTGCCCGACCATTTGCCGAACAGGATGCGGTCGCCGGCCTTGACCGACGGGGCGATCAGCTCGCCCGAATCCTTGCGCGCGCCCTCGCCCACGGCGACGATCTCGCCCTCGGCGGGCTTTTCCTTGGCGGTATCGGGGATGATCAGCCCGCCCTTGGTCTTTTCCTCGGACTGGACGCGACGGACCAGAACGCGGTCATGCAGCGGTTTGAAAGCCATCTGGTAACTCTCCCTTGGGCTCCAGGTTGAAACTGTTGTCACTCATCTCGGTCGAGTGCTAACCGCGCCGATTTAGGCCCCGGGGCGGGACGAGTCAACACCCGCGCCCGGCAGAATTTTCCAGCCCCCCCCGCCGGCGGCGACCCGCAACCGGGGCGCCACCCCACTTTCCCTTGGCCGCGCGCGGTGTCACCATGCGCCAACTCAAAGGTGAAGCGAATGATCCGAAAACTGTACTCGTTCCTGTCCGCGCCGCTGGCCCACGGCATCGCGCTGGCCGGCCTGGTGCTGGCCGCTCCGGCCGGCGCCGAATGCCTGGGCGCCAACCTTCTCGACCAGATGGCCGAGGCCGAGCGCGACGCCCTGCTGACCGCGGCCGAGGCGGTGCCCTATCCGCGCGGCAATTTCTGGCAGGCCGAAAAGGACGGCGTGACCCTGACGCTGATCGGCACCTATCACCTGGACGACCCGCGCCACCAGGCGGCGCTGGACCGGTTCGGCCCGCTGGTCGCCAAGGCAAGCCGCCTGCTGGTCGAGGCCGGCCCGGACGAGGAAAAGGCGCTGGTCGACAAGATGGCGCGCGACCCTTCGGTGCTGACCATCACCGACGGCCCCAGCCTGCTGGAGCAGCTGCCGCCCGAGGTCTGGCAGGACCTGGTCATCGCCGCTTCGGCGCGGGGCATGCCGGGCTTCATGCTGGCCAAGTTCCGGCCCTGGTATGTGACCGTGCTGCTGTCGATCCCGCCCTGCGCCCTGGACCTGGCCGCCCAGCCCAAGGGACTGGATGGCCAGCTGGTCGACATCGCCCTGGCGGCAGACGTGCCGGTGCAGGCGCTGGAACCCTATGACACCGTGTTCCGCGTCTTTGACACCATGACGCCGCAGGAACAGGTCGACATGGTGGTGCAGGCCCTGTCCATGGAAGACCGCATCACCGATTTCTCGGTGACGCTGGCCGACAGCTACTTTGCCGGCGACAACCGGCTGATGTGGGAACTGATGCGCAAGGAATCCTACGCCATGCCGGGCTATACCCGCGCGCAGGTCGATGCCGAGATGGCCCGGATGGAAGAGGTGCTGATGGCCGGCCGCAACCGCGGCTGGATCCCGGTGATCGAGGCGGCGGCGGCCGAGGCGCCCGCCGATGCGCCGCTGGTCGCGGCCTTTGGCGCGTTGCACCTCTCGGGCGATGAGGGCGTGCTGAACCTGCTGGCCGGGCGCGGCTGGACGATCACGCAGATCGCCCTGCCATGATCCCGGCGCTGGCGGGGCACCGGCTGGCGCAGGTGACGCTCCTGGATTGCGGCACCTTCTCGGTGCGCGGCGGCCAGCGGATCATCGGCATCCCGGCCTATCTGCTGACCACCGACCGGGGCGCGCGGATCCTGGTCGACGGCGGCTTTCCCCCCGCCTATGCGCGGGATGCGGCGGCGGCGGCCCGGGCCGACGGGCTGGGCAGTTTCGGCGCGCTGGTCGATTACGGGCCGCGGAATGCGGTGGTGGCCCAGCTTGGCCTGTGCAGCGTCACGCCCGGCGATCTGGCGGCCCATGTGCTGACCCACGGCCATATCGACCACCTCGGCGCCCTGCCCCTGCTGTCCTGCCCGCTGGTTCTTACGAAAATCGAACGTTCCGACCCGCGCCCGCGCTATTTCGGCGCGGCCCGACCGATTGTCTGGCCCGATGTCGAAACCCTTGAGATCACCGGGGATACGCGGTTGTGCGAGGGGGTGGACCTGCTGCCGACGCCCGGCCATACACCGGGGCACCTTTCCCTTTTCCTGCATCTGCCTGGGGGGCCGCCGCTGATCCTGGCCGCCGATGCGATCAACCGGCTGGCCGAACCCGCCGAGGGATACCCCGATGCCGAAGACCCGGCGGCGGCGCGCCGCTCTGGCGACCGCCTGCTGGCGCTGCAACACCAGACCGGGGCCGTGCTGATCTGCGGGCATGAGCCCGCCGACTGGCCGCGACTGCCCAAGGCGCCGTTGCCGTTGACCGCATGACCCCGCGCCAGACCGGCATTCTGCTGCTCTTCGGCGCCACCCTGGCCTGGAGCACCTCTGGCCTCTTCGCCCGCGCCATTCCGCTGGACACGCCGACGGTGATCCTGTGGCGCGGCTGGGCCGGGGCGGCAGGCCTCATGGTCCTGCTTATGGCGATGAAGGGGCGGCGTGGATTGGCGGATTTCACCAAACTGGGGCCGTCCGGTTGGCTGTATGTCCTGTGTTCCGGCCTTGGAATGCTGCTTTTCATCGGCGCGCTGAAGGCCACCTCCATCGCCCATGTCGCCATCCTCTATGCCACCCTGCCCTTTGTCGCCGCCGCGCTGGGCTGGCTGGCGCTGCGCGAAAAGCCGGGTGGCGCGGCGTTGCTGGCGGCCTTGCTGGCGCTGGCGGGATCGGTGGTGATGGTGGGGCTGGGCGGCAACGGCACGCTGACGGGCGACCTGATGGCCATGGGCATGGTGCTGGCGATGGCGGCGCTGATCCTGATCGCCCGCGCCCGCCCGGCGCTGCCCGCCCTGGCCGCCGGCGTGGTCTCGGCGACCTGGGCGGCCACCATCTGCCTGCCCTTCAGCAGCCTGCAGGGCCTGACCGCGCAGAACCTGGGCCTGATGGCCGCCTTTGGCCTGGTCAATTCCACCCTGGCCTTCGCGCTGTTCATCCATGGCGCACGCCTGGTCACGCCGGTGGAAACCGCGCTGATCGGCGCGCTGGAGGTGCCGGTGACGCCGCTCTGGGTCTGGTTGATCCATGACGAAAGGCCGGATGCGCCGACCCTGATCGGCGGCGCGCTGGTCATGGTGGCGGTGCTGGGCCATATCCTGTGGACCGCCCGGCGGCATCCCGCCGGCGCCTGACTGTTGCTGCACCGCAGCATAGCGCCCGCCCAGACAGCCCCCCGGGGATGACAAGCCCGCCGCATCCGCCTATAAGCCGCGCCAAATCCACTTGCGATGAGAGCATCCATGACCACCCTCGTCTTTGGCCACAAAAGCCCCGACACCGACTCGACCGGCTCGCCCATCATCTGGGCCTGGTACCTGAGCGAGGTGAAAGGCACCCCCGCCAAGCCCGTCCTGCTGGGCGAACCCAACACCGAGGCCGCCTTCGTGCTGCGCCACTGGGGCCTGGACAAGCCGGAGATCATCGCCGATGTCACCGCCGATGACCGGGTGGTGGTGGTCGACACCAACAACCCCGCCGAACTGCCGGCCTCGATCAACGAGGCCAAGTTGCAGGCGATCATCGACCATCACATGCTGGTCGGCGGGCTGAAGACCAACAGCCCGATCGAGATCACCATCCGCCCGCTGGCCTGCACCGCCACCATCATGCATGACCTGATCGGCGCCGACCTGGCCCGCGCCCCCCGCGCGATCAAGGGCGCGATGCTGTCCTGCATCCTGTCGGACACGCTGGAATTCCGCAGCCCCACCACCACCGGCCACGACCGCCATGTGGCCGAAATGCTGGCCGCCGACCTGGACGTGAAGATCCCGGTGCTGGCCTCGGCCATGTTCGAGGCGAAATCCGATGTCTCGGCCTTTTCGGATGCCGAGCTTTTGCGGATGGACAGCAAGGAATACAACGTCGCCGGCAAGGAACTGCGCGTCTCGGTGCTGGAAACCACCGCGCCCAAGGTGGTGCTGGACCGCAAGGACAGCCTGATGCGGTCCATGGTCGACGTGGCGAAAGAGGATGGCGCCGACCAGGTGCTGCTGTTCGTGGTCGACATCATCCGCGAAGAGGCGACGCTGCTGGTGCCGAACGATCTGGTCCGCCAGATGGCCGAAGCCTCGTTCGGCGCCAAGGTGTCAGGCGATACCGTGGTGCTGCCCGGCATCATGAGCCGCAAGAAACAGATCATCCCGGCGCTGAAGCTGTAATCGCCCGCGCCGCCGGGCCGGGTCACGGGCCGGGGCGCAAGCTCCGGCCTTTTGCTTTTGCGGCGACCGGGCTAGATCTTCTCGCAAAGGAAAGGCCCGCCATGACCGAAATCATCCCCTCGCTTGCCCCGATCGCACAGCGCTATGACGCGGTGTTCTGCGATCTCTGGGGCTGCCTGCACAATGGCAAGACGCCGTTTCCCGCCGCGGTCGCCGCGCTGCGGGCCTATCGCGCCGGGGGCGGCATCGTGCTGCTTTTGACCAACGCGCCGCGGCCCAAGGCCTCGGTCGTGGCGCAGCTGGACGCGATGGGCGTGCCGCGCGACGCCTGGGATGAGGTGGTCAGCTCCGGCGATGCCGCGCAATTCGGCCTGGTCTCGGGGGCGGTGGGGCGCAAGGTCCATCACATCGGCGCGCCCAAGGACGACAGCTTCTTTACCGACTTTGCCGTGGACATCGCCGAATATGCCGCCGGCCAGCCCGACATCCGCCGGGTGCCGCTGCGCGAGGCCGAGGGCATCGTCTGCACCGGGTTGCGCGACGACCTGACCGAAACGCCCGAGGATTACCGGGCCGAGTTGCTGCTGGGCCGCACGCTGGGCCTGCCGATGCTCTGCGCCAATCCCGATATCGTGGTGGATTACGGCGACCGCCGGCTGTGGTGCGCCGGCGCCCTGGCCCGCGATTATGAGGCCGAGGGCGGCCGCGTCCTCTATTTCGGCAAGCCGCATCCGCCGATCTACGACCTGGCCCGCAGGCGGCTGTCGGCGTTGTGCGACGGCGACCCGCAGATCCTGTGCATCGGCGACGGCATCGGCACCGACATCCAGGGCGGCCTTGCCGAGGGGCTGGATACGCTGTTTGTCACCGGCGGCATCGAGGCCGCGGCCTTTGGGCCGGATTCAGACAACCCCGACAAGGGCTTGCTGGAAGACTGGCTGTCGGGGCGGCAATTGTCGCCCACCTTTGCCATCGGGCATCTGCGCTAGACGCCGCAGCGCAGCGGTAACATAATTGCGCCTTTTGTCGCATATGGGTTCATTTCTTGCGCAAAGGAATTGTTCTGCATCGCAGCATCTGCTAGTCTCCGGGCAAGCAAGGGAATCGCCATGATGCTGGACACCACCCACAACCTGCCCCGCGGCACCATCTGCATCGAGGATCTGGAGATTGGCATGAGCCGGTCGCTGACCAAGCAGGTGACCGACCGCGACATCGAGTTGTTCGCCGAGGTCTCGACCGACCGCAACCCGGTGCATCTGGACGACAGCTACGCGCAGGACACCATCTTCGAGGGCCGCATCGCCCACGGCATGCTGACCGCCGGCCTGATTTCGGCGGTGATCGGGGAACAGCTGCCCGGCCATGGCACGGTCTATCTGGGCCAGAGCCTGAAGTTCATGGCCCCCGTCCGCCCCGGCGACATGGTCACGGCCGAGGTCACGGTTCTGGCAATCGACCACGCAAAACGCCGGGTGACCCTTGAAACCATCGCCTCGGTGGGTAAAACCGTGGTCCTGAAGGGCGAGGCGCTGGTTCTGGCGCCCAGCCGCAAGTTCGACTAGGGGCACAGGTCCCCGCCACCGGGGTGCCGATGCAGATTCACCAAGACTGGCAATGGCTTGCCCCTGACGCCCGCGGCGCATCCTGTGCCATGGGCAATTTCGACGGCCTGCACCTGGGCCACCAGTCGGTGATCGACCTGGCCCGTGGCGAGGCGCCGCTGGGCATCATCACCTTTGAGCCGCATCCCCGGCAGGTCTTTGCCCCCGACGCCCCGCCCTTTCGGCTGATGAATGCCGAGGCGCGGGCCAACCGGCTGGCCAAGCTGGGGGTGCAGCACCTGTTCCAGTTGCAGTTCAACAAGGCCCTGGCCGCGCTGACGCCCGAGGATTTCGCCGGCAAGGTGCTGGCCGAGGGCCTGGGCATCTCGCATGTCGTGGTCGGCGCCGATTTCTGCTTTGGCAAGGGCCGCACCGGCAAGGCCGCCGATCTGCAGGCCCTGGGCCGGCGCCTGGGCTTTGCCACCACCATCGCGCCGCTTCTGTCGATCGCCGGGCAAGAGGTGTCGTCGACCGCGATCCGCCTGGCCCTGGCCGAGGGCCGTCCGCGCGACGCCGCCGCCATGCTGGGCCACCTGCACCGGATCGAGGGCGAGGTGATCCACGGCGAGAAACGCGGCCGCGAACTGGGCTATCCCACCGCCAACATGGCGCTGTCGGGGCTGCACCTGCCCCGGTTCGGCGTCTACGCGGTCAAGGTCGACGTGCTGACCGGGCCACAGGCCGGCAGCTACATGGGCGCGGCCAGCCTGGGCGTGCGGCCGATGTTCGCCGGCGAGGTGCCGAACCTCGAAACCTTCGTGCTGGATTTCAAGGGCGACCTCTACGGCCACCACATCTCGGTCGCGCTGGTCGAATTCCTGCGCCCCGAGATGAAATTCGACGGCCTGCCCGCGCTGATCGCGCAGATGGAGACCGACTGCGCCGAGGCCCGCGCGATCCTCGCGGCCACCTGACCGGCGCCCACCTGCATCGCGGCCGGTTTCGCCACCGACCCCCCTTTCCTTTTCCGGCGTCCCGACGCACCTTGCCGGCATGGAAAAGCTGCGCCCCAGGTTCTGGGAAACCGTCCCGCTGAAAAAGATGACTCCCGCCGAGTGGGAGGCGCTCTGCGACGGCTGCGGCAAATGCTGCCTGAACAAGCTGGAATTCGACGACACCGGCGAGGTCGCCTATACCCGCATCGCCTGCCGGCTGCTCGACGATGCCACCTGCCGCTGCACCGATTATGCCAACCGCCGCCGCTTCGTGCCGGAATGCGTGTTCCTGACCCCCAAGACCCTGCCCAAGGTCGCCTACTGGATGCCGCAGACCTGCGCCTACAAGCTGTTGTGGCAGGGCAAGCCGCTGCCCGACTGGCACCCGCTCCTGACCGGCGATCCCGAAAGCACCCATGCCAGCGGCAATTCGGTGCGCGGCATGACCGTGCCGGAACACCTGATCCCGGAAGAGGACTGGGAAGACTATATCATCGAGGAAGGCCCCTGATGTTCTTTGCCTCTGACAATACCTCGGGCGCCGCGCCCGAGATCATGGCGGCGCTGGCCCGCGCCAATGACGGCTATGCCCGCAGCTACGGCGCCGATGCGCTGATGGACCGGGTGCGCGACCAGGTGCGCGAAGTGTTGCAGGCGCCCGAGGCCGCGGTCTATCTGGTCGCCACCGGCACCGCCGCGAATGCCCTGTCGGTGGCGCTGACCTGCCCGCCCTGGGGCGCGGTGTTCTGCCACGCCCATGCCCATGTCGCCGAAGACGAATGCAACGCGCCGGAATTCTTTGCCGGCGGCGCCAAGCTGGTGCTGGTGCCGGGCGACCATGGCAAGATGACCCCGCCGCGCTGGGGGCGCAACTGGCCCGCATCGGCGCCGGCGGGGTGCATTCGCTGCAGACCGGCATGCTGACCATCACCAACGTGACCGAGGCCGGCACCACCTATACCCCGGACGAGATCGCCGCCCTGACCGCCGCGGCCCGCGCCAGGGGGCTGCCCTGCCATCTGGACGGCGCCCGCTTTGCCAATGCGCTGGTTGCCACCGGCGCCAGCCCGGCCGAAATGACCTGGAAGGCCGGCATCGACATCCTGTCCTTTGGCGGCACCAAGAACGGCTGCCTGGGGTCGAGGCGGTGGTGATCTTTGACCCCGCAAAAGCCTGGGAATTCGAGCTGCGCCGCAAGCGGGCCGGGCACCTGTTTTCCAAGCACCGATTCCTGTCGGCGCAATTCTCGGCCTATCTGGAAGACGGGCTCTGGCTGCGGCTGGCGGGCCAGGCCAATGCCATGGGCGCCCGGCTGGCGCAGGGCCTGGCCCGGCTGGACGGCGTGACCCAGAACCACCCGGTCCAGGCCAACATGATGTTTCCCGAATGGCAGGCCGGCACCCATGCCAGGCTGAAGGCGGCGGGGGCGGAATACTACGCCTGGGACCTGCCCGACGCCCGCGAAGGCGCGCGGCTGGTCACCAGCTGGTCGACGACCAAGGCCGATGTCGACCGCTTCCTTGCGGCCTTCGGGCAGGCGGGCTGATCCCGCTCAGGCGGCGTCCAGATGCGCCTGCACGGCGCGGGCGACCAGATCGGGATGGGTGATCGGCACCATATGCCCCGCCCCCGGCACGATCAGCCGCTGCGCGCGCGGCAGGCGCGCGGCCAGCACGCCCTGCACCGCATCTATCACCGGCGGGCTGTCGGCGCCTTCGACCAGCAGCACCGGCACATCCATCGCCTCCAGCCCGCCGGGCCGCAGCAGGCCGGCGGCATCCTCTACCAGCACCGGGTTCTGCGCCGGAATATGGTGGATGCGGTCGATGATATAGCGGCGCGACCGCTCGGGCAGGTCGGCCAGCGGCTCGCCCGTGCCCCAGGTGGCATGGAACAGCGCCGCCCCCCGGGCCGGGTCATCGGCCACGGCGCGGGCAACACCCTCGTGGCCTGCGCGAAAGGCATCAAAGGCCGGCGTGCCGCGCGCGGCGGCAAAGATCACCGGCTCGACCAGCATCAGGCTGCGCACCAGGTCGGGGCGGTCCAGCGCCAGCCGCAGGCAGACCGTGCCGCCAAAGCTGTGGCCAAAGAGGTCGATCGGCCCGTCGCCGGCGGCCTCAGACAGCATCTCGGCCAGGTGCGTGGCGATCCGCGTGGTCAGCGCGTGCAGATCCTCGACCCGGTCCCATTCCGCGGCCCGGCCATGGCCCGGCTGGTCCAGCGCGGTGACGGTGACGCCCGACAGCCGCTCGGCCAGCCCGCTCCAGGCGCCGGAATGGGCCAGGCTGCAATGCAGCGCCAGCACCGGGCGCGGGGCGCCCCGGTCCCAGCTGCGCCAGGGCGCAAGATGACCGGCGATCAGGTCTTCGGGCATGGTGGATCCTTCGGCAACCCCTGGACGGACGCGCCGCAATAGCCCGCGCCGTGCCGCAAAATCAAGCCTTCTTGCGGCAAGGCGGCGCTGTGCCCCTGCCCCCTTTGCGCCGCCGCCCACGGGTGTTATGCCCGCCGCATCCTGATTCCGCTGCCCACACGGAGCCCCCCAATGCCCGCCATCACCGAGCCGAAGCTGATTTCCGGCAATGCCAACCTGTCGCTTGCCAAGTCCATCGCGCGGCGGATGTCGATGCATCGGGGGATGAGCGTCAACCTGGTCGACGCGCGGGTGGAACGGTTCAATGACCAGGAAATCTTTGTCGAGGTGTTCGAGAATGTCCGCGGCGAGGACATGTATGTGATCCAGCCGACCTCGAACCCGGCGAACGACAACCTGATGGAACTCTTGATCATGGTCGACGCGCTGCGCCGGTCCTCGGCCAGCCGGATCACCGCGGTGATCCCCTATTTCGGCTACGCCCGCCAGGACCGCCGCGCCAAGGCGCGCACGCCGATCTCGGCCAAGCTGGTGGCGAACCTGATCGAGACCGCGGGGGTAGACCGGGTGCTGACGCTGGACCTGCACGCCGCGCAGATCCAGGGGTTCTTCGACATCCCGGTGGACAACCTCTATGCCAGTCCGGTCTTCGCGCTGGATATCGAGCATCATTTCAAGGGCCAGATGCAGGACCTGATGGTGATCTCGCCCGACGTGGGCGGCGTGGCCCGCGCGCGGGAACTGGCCAAGCGGATCGGCGCGCCGCTGGCGATCGTCGACAAGCGGCGCGAGAAGGCGGGGGAAGTGGCGGGGATGACCGTCATCGGCGATGTCACGGGCAAGAAATGCATCATCGTCGACGATATCTGCGACACTGCCGGCACGCTGTGCAAGGCGGCGGAGACGTTGATCGAGGCCGGGGCGACCGAGGTTCACAGCTACATCACCCATGGCGTGCTGTCGGGGCCGGCGGTGGAGCGGGTGTCCAACTCGGTGATGAAATCGCTGGTGATCACCGACTCGATCGAGCAGGGCGACAAGGTAAAGGCGGCAAAGAATATCCGCGTGGTTCCGACCGCGCCGATGTTTGCCCAGGCGATCCTGAACATCTGGGGCGGCATGTCGGTGTCGAGCCTGTTCGAGACCGATACGCTGACCCCGATCTATGAGGGGTTCTACCCGCGCGGCTGAGGCCGTCCCACGATGGGACGCCCCGGGACGCAAAGGATTTCAAGGGCTTGGCCCTGTCGAATTAACCCTTTGTCAACGATTGCCGCGGGACGGGACGGCGCGCGCCCCAAGGGCCTAGGCCACGTCCCAGTCATCATCGTCGCGGACCGGGCCGATGGCCATCCAGTCGGCGCGGATGCGGGCAACGCGGCTGTCGCCCCAGGTGCGGAACACGATGTGAAAGCCCTTGGCGGTGACGTTCTCGGCCGAAATGTCGGCGCGCGAATTCGTCCTGTGGTCCATGTCCCACATCGAGATGCCGACCGTCACGGCGGGCGGTTCACGAAACGGCTCGCGGAAGGTGACGAGAAAGCGGCTTTCGCGGTTGCCGCTGCCGGTCCACATCACGCCGCCATCGGCAAAATCGGAAAACAGCACGCGGGACCCCTGAAGGATGCCGATGGCCGATCCGAAACGCCGCATGGTTGAAATCTCCAGTTTTAACCGGGTGTATTCTGCAATTCCGGCGAAATCACGGATAAAAAATGAAAAGGCCCCGAACAGGCGGGGCCTTTCGATACCATAGTGCCCGACGGATCAGAACCCGGCGGCGGCCTTCATCGCCAGAAGGTCGGCCATGGCCTTGTCGGCGGCATCCTTGTCCACCGCGACGGCGGTGGCCTCGGACGCATCGGCAATCAGCTGATCCATCAGCGGCGCGGTCAATTCCTCGACCGGGATGGCGCGTTCGGCCAGAACCGAGACGCCGGCGGCGCTGATCTCGGCGAAACCGCCGGTGACCACATAGGATTTGGTCCCCTCGGCCGAGATGGCGCGCAGGATGCCGGGGCGCAGGGTGGTGATGGTGGAGGCATGCCCCTCCATCGCCGTCATGTCGCCGGCGGCACCGGGAATCTGCACCTCGGTCGCCTGGACGGAGGCGAGCCGCCGTTCCGGGCTGACGAGGTCAAATTGCAGAGATCCTGCCATTGGGTCCCCCTTAGGCCGCAGCCGCGGCGAGTTTGGCAGCCTTGGCTTTCACTTCTTCGATGTCGCCGACCATGTAGAAGGCCGCTTCCGGCAGGTGGTCGTATTCGCCGGCAACCACGGCCTTGAACGAGGCGATGGTCTTGTCCAGCGGCACCTGCACGCCGTCCGAGCCGGTGAAGACCTTGGCCACGTCGAAGGGCTGCGACAGGAAGCGCTGGATCTTGCGGGCGCGGGCCACGGTCAGTTTGTCTTCTTCCGACAGTTCGTCCATGCCGAGAATGGCGATGATGTCCTGCAGCGACTTGTACCGCTGAAGGATACCCTGGACCGAACGGGCGACTTCGTAGTGTTCCTGGCCGATAACGGCCGGGTCCAGCAAGCGCGAGGTCGAGTCGAGCGGGTCAACGGCCGGGTAGATGCCCAGTTCCGAGATCGCACGCGACAGAACGGTGGTGGCGTCGAGGTGGGCGAACGAAGTGGCCGGCGCCGGGTCGGTCAGGTCGTCGGCGGGCACGTAGATCGCCTGCACCGAGGTGATCGAGCCGGCCTTGGTCGAGGTGATGCGTTCCTGCAGCGCGCCCATGTCGGTGGCCAGCGTCGGCTGGTAGCCCACGGCCGAAGGGATACGGCCGAGAAGGGCCGACACTTCGGAACCCGCCTGGGTAAAGCGGAAGATGTTGTCGACGAAGAACAGCACGTCGGTGCCGGACTGGTCGCGGAACTGTTCGGCGAGCGTCAGGCCGGTCAGCGCCACGCGGGCACGCGCCCCGGAGGCTCGTTCATCTGGCCATAGACAAGGGCCACTTTCGATTCGGCCAGGTTGTCGATCTTGATGACGCCCGATTCGATCATCTCGTGATAGAGGTCGTTGCCCTCACGGGTGCGTTCACCCACGCCGGCAAAGACCGAATAGCCCGAGTGGACCTTGGCGATGTTGTTGATCAGTTCCATGATCAGAACCGTCTTGCCCACGCCGGCGCCGCCGAAGAGGCCGATCTTGCCGCCCTTGGCATAGGGGGCCAGCAGGTCGATGACCTTGATGCCGGTGACCAGCACCTGGCTTTCGGTGGCCTGTTCGGCAAAGGACGGGGCCGGCTGGTGGATGGCGCGGGTTTCCTTGGCGACCACGGGGCCCTTTTCGTCGACCGGCTCGCCGATGACGTTCAGGATGCGGCCCAGGGTGGCGTCGCCCACCGGCACCGAGATCGGCGCGCCGAGGTCTTTCACCGCCTCGCCGCGGACCAGGCCTTCGGTGGCGTCCATGGCGATGGTGCGGACGGTGTTTTCACCCAGGTGCTGGGCAACTTCCAGCACCAGGCGCTTGCCGTTGTTGGTGGTTTCCAGCGCGTTCAGAATCGCGGGAAGGGCGCTGTCGAACTGCACGTCGACGACGGCGCCGATGACCTGGGTCACCTTGCCGGCGCCAGCGGCGGCAGCGGAAGCTTTCGGGGCTCTTGCCATGTGTTAAGTCTCCGGTTTCGTCAGAGCGCCTCGGCGCCCGAAATGATTTCGATGAGTTCCTTGGTGATCGCAGCCTGACGCGACCGGTTGTAGATGGTCGTGTACTTGTTGATCATCTCGCCGGCGTTGCGGGTGGCGTTGTCCATGGCGGACATCCGCGCGCCCTGCTCGGAGGCGCCGTTCTCAAGGAGGGCGGTGAAGATCTGCGTCGCCACGCCGCGCGGCAACAGGTCGGCGAGGATCGCCTCTTCCGAGGGTTCGTAGTCATAGAGCGAGGAGACAGCCTCGCCCTCGAACCGGGCCGGAATGATCTGCTGCGCGGTGGGGATCTGGGCGATCACCGAACGGAAGCGGTTGAAGAAGATCGTCACCACGTCGGCCTCGCCGGCCTCGAAGGTGGCCATGACCTCGCGGGCGATGCCTTGCGCATTGGCATAGCCGATGCGCTTGACCTCGCTGAGGTCGACGTGGCCGACGAAGGCCTGGCCCCAGTCGCGGCGCAGCTGTTCGCGGCCCTTCTTGCCGACGGTCAGGATCTTGACCGTCTTGCCCGCCGCCACCAGCTCGGCCGCATGGGCGCGGGCCAGTTTCACGATCGACGAGTTGAAGCCGCCGCAGAGGCCGCGTTCCGAAGTCATCACCACCAGCAGGTGGGTCTGGTCGCGGCCGTTGCCGGCCAGCAGTTTCGGGCCGCCTTCGCCCTGCCCCGCCGCCAGCGACGAGATGACCGCGGTCATCCGTTCGGCATAGGGGCGGGCCGCTTCGGCCGCGTCCTGCGCCCGGCGCAGTTTCGCGGCAGAAACCATCTGCATCGCCTTGGTGATCTTGCGCGTGTTCTTGACGCTCGCGATCTTGTTTTTCAGGTCCTTTAGGCTGGGCATCTGCCTACTCCTTCAGGGCCGGGGTCAAGCGAAGTCTTTGGCGAAAGCGTCAAGCTCGGCACGGATCGCCTTTTCCAGATCGCCCGCAACCTTGCGGTCCTTCTGGGTGATGTCTTCCAGGAGCGCCTTGCCCTTGGTGCGCAGGTGGTGCAGCAGCCCCGCCTCGAACCGGCCGACGTCCTTGACCGCGACCTTGTCGAGATAGCCGTTGGTGCCGGCGTAGATCACGCAGACGATTTCGGCGTTGGTCATCGGCGAATACTGGTTCTGCTTCATCAGCTCGGTCAGGCGCGAGCCGCGGTTCAGCAGGGCCTGGGTCGAGGCGTCGAGGTCGGAACCGAACTGCGCGAAGGCCGCCATCTCGCGGTACTGCGCCAGTTCCAGCTTGACCTTGCCGGCCACCGATTTCATCGCCGAGGTCTGGGCCGAGGAGCCGACGCGGCTGACCGACAGACCGGTGTTCACGGCCGGGCGGATGCCCTGGTAGAACAGTTCGGTTTCCAGGAAGATCTGGCCGTCGGTGATCGAGATCACGTTGGTCGGGATATAGGCCGACACGTCACCCGCCTGGGTTTCGATGATCGGCAGCGCGGTCAGCGAGCCGGCGCCGAAATCCTCGTTCAGCTTGGCCGAACGTTCCAGCAGGCGCGAGTGCAGGTAGAACACGTCGCCCGGATAGGCCTCGCGGCCCGGCGGACGGCGCAGCAGGAGCGACATCTGGCGGTAGGCGACGGCCTGCTTGGACAGGTCATCATAGATGATCAGGGCATGGCGGCCGTTGTCGCGGAAATATTCCGCCATGGCGGTGGCCGAATAGGGCGCCAGGAACTGCATCGGCGCGGGGTCCGAGGCGGTGGCGGCGACGACGATGGTATAGGCCATCGCGCCGGTCTCTTCCAGCTTCTTCACCAGCTGCGCCACGGTCGACCGCTTTTGCCCCACGGCGACATAGATGCAGTAGAGCTTTTTCGATTCGTCCGAACCGGCGGCCTCGTTGTAGGACTTCTGGTTCAGGATGGTGTCCAGCGCCACGGCGGTCTTGCCGGTCTGGCGGTCGCCGATGATCAGCTCGCGCTGGCCGCGGCCAACCGGGATCATCGCGTCCACGGCCTTGAGGCCGGTCGCCATCGGTTCATGCACCGACTTGCGCGGGATGATGCCCGGCGCCTTGACGTCGGCGACGCGACGCTCGGAGGCCTTGATCGGGCCCTTGCCGTCGATCGGGTTGCCCAGACCGTCGACCACGCGACCCAGGAGCGCATCGCCGGCCGGCACGTCCACGATGGACTTGGTGCGCTTGACGGTGTCGCCTTCCTTGATGTCCTGGTCGGAGCCGAAGATCACGATACCGACGTTGTCGACCTCGAGGTTCAGCGCCATGCCGCGGATGCCGCCGGGGAATTCGACCATCTCGCCGGCCTGGACATTGTCCAGACCATGCACGCGGGCGATGCCGTCGCCGACCGACAGCACGCGGCCGACCTCGGCCACCTCGGCATCCTTGCCGAAGTTCTTGATCTGCTCTTTCAGGATCGCAGAGATCTCAGCAGCCTGAATTCCCATCACCCAACCTCTTTCATGGCATTCTGCAGGGAAGCGAGCTTCGACTTGACCGACGTGTCGATCATGGTCGAGCCCAGCTTGACGATAAGTCCGCCGATGAGGCTTTCATCGACGGTGGCGTTCAGTTTCACGGTCTTGCCGACCTTGGCCTTGAGCGTCTCGGCCAGCTTCTTGGACTGGGCGGCCGACAGCGCGGTGGCCGAAGTGACCTCGGCGGTGATCTCGCCCTTTTCGGCGGCGATCAGCCCGGCCAGTTCGGCCAGGAATTGCGGCAGCACGAAGAGCCGGCGCTTTTCGCCCATCAGGGCCAGCGTATTGGCCGTCAGCGCGTTCAGGCCCATCTTGGCGGCGATCGCGGCGGTGGCGGCGGTCTGCTCGGCCCGGCTGATCACCGGCGAGGCGATCATGGCCGCCAGATCGGGGCTGTCGGCCAGCGCGGCCTTCAGCGCGGCGGCGTCGGATTCCAGCGCCTTCAGGGCGCCGCCTTCCTTGGCCAGATCGAAAAGCGCGCTGGCGTAGCGCGCGGCAATGCCCGTAGAGACAGAAGCTGGTTCGGACACGTCATCCCTTCCCATGTCGCGGGCTTCACCTCGTCTGGCCGCGGCCCGGTCGCCACGATCAAGGAAGCCCCATGTATCCCGATATCGCGGGCGTCCTTAGCAGAGCAAATCCCACCCCGCAACCGGGTTGCTCACCTATTGTTGAGTGGCGCGGGGGTCATTTCGTCGCTGTTAGCGCTGTCTGGGTCCGGCGGGCTTCGGGGGCGGGGGCGGCTCGTCGTCGGACTGCGTCCGCTCCTCGCGGTGGGACGGGTGGCGGGGCGGGGCAGCGCGGAGGAGACGAAGTCGAACGACAAGCGGTCAAAGCCGCCGGCCCAGCGCCGGTTCGGCCTTGCCGCGCACGCCTTCCAGCGCCTTGAGCGGCCGTTTCACCACCGCGCCCAGGCCGCCGCGCGTCGGCGCGTAGACCTGCTTGGACGCCTCGACCATCAGCACCCCGCCCGACAGCCAGGGCAACCGCTGGCCCAGCCTTTCCCAGGCCTCTGCCGTCCTCAGCCAGAACGGCGCGTTCGACGGCGGCGCGTGCAGCACGGTCAGGCTGCGCTCGGGGGTAAAGCCGTGGCGTTTCAGCTGCGATTCCAGCTGGGCGCCGGAATAGGGCCGGCCAAAGCCAAAGGGCGTGGCGTCGCGCCGCGACCACAGCCCCGACCGGTTCGGCACCACGAAGAGCGCCCGCCCCCCCGGCCCCAGCACGCGATGCGCCTCGTCCAGCACGCCCGAGGGCTGCTCCGAGGTCTCCAGCCCGTGCATCAGCATCAGCCGGTCGACCAGCCCGGTGGGCAGCGGCCATTGCGTATCCTCGCACAGCACCGAGACGTTTTCCATGCCGGCCGGCCAGGGCATCACCCCCTGCGGCCCCGGCATCAGCCCGATCACCCGCCGCGCGTCGGCCAGGTAGGGCCGCAGCAGCGGCACCGCGAAGCCGAATCCCACCACCGTCTGCCCCGCCAGCCGGTCCGGCCCCACCGGCCAGAGCCGCACCGCCTGGTCGCGGATGGCGCGCTGCGCCACCCGGCCCAGCCGGGTCCGGTAGTAGAAGTTGCGCAGGTCTAGCACGTCAAGGTGCATTGCGGATGCCGTCCCTCCGGGCCATGGTCGGGGGCATCTTAGCGAACGGGAGAGGAAAAACCATGGCGCTTGAACTGGTCACCCTGCCCTGCCTGAAGGACAATTTCGCCTATCTGCTGCATGACGCGCCCAGCGGGCAGACCGCGCTGGTCGACGCCCCCGAGGCCGCGCCGGTGCTGGCCGCGCTGGCCGGGCGCGGCTGGACGCTGAGCGACATCCTGATCACCCATCACCATGACGACCATATCCAGGCGGTGCCCGAGCTGGTGGCCGCGACCGGCGCGCGGGTGCTGGGGGCCGCCGCCGATGCCCACCGCCTGCCCCGGCTGGACCTGGCCCTGGCCGGCGGCGACCGGTTCACCATCGGCATCGACCTGGTCGAGGTGATCGAGGTGCCGGGCCATACCCGTGGCCATATCGCCTATCACATCCCCTCTTGCGGCATGGCCTTTACCGCCGACAGCCTGATGGCCGCCGGCTGCGGCCGGCTGTTCGAGGGCACCGCCGACGAAATGCACGCCAGCCTGCAAAAGCTGGCCGCGCTGCCGCCCGAGACGCTGATCGGATCGGGGCATGACTACCTGAACGGCAACCTGGCCTTTGCCCGCACCCTTGAACCGGACAATCCCGCGCTTATCTTGCGGATCGAGACCCTGGACAGGATGCGCCGCGAAGGCCGGCTGCCCATGCCCTCGACCCTGGCCGAAGAGCTGGCGACCAACCCCTTCCTGCGCGCCCACCTGCCGCAGATGAAGGCGGCGGTCGGCCTGCCCGAGGCCACGGATGCCGTGGTCTTTGCCGAAATCCGCGCCCGCAAGGATCGGTTTTGAAGCAACAATCTGAGTCCTCGCCATCACATTTCGTGACAACCGGGACAGAAAACGATGTTGCGTCGAAATTGCCCTTGAAGTGCGCCGAATAAAACCGAACCTTAACCCTATGAGGCCACGGTTGGTTCAGGGCCCCTTACCCCGGCCCCGACCTGCCCCGAGTTACAGGAGCACGCGAAAGTGCCGTCATTCTCGTCCACCCTCGAGCAAGCCATTCACGGCGCCCTGGCCCTGGCCAATGCGCGCCGCCACGAACTTGCCACGCTGGAGCATCTGCTCCTGGCGCTGATCGACGAACCGGATGCCGCGCGGGTGATGAAGGCCTGCTCGGTCGATCTGGACGACCTGAAAAAGACCCTGACCGATTTCATCGACGACGACCTGTCGACGCTGGTGACCAATGTCGAGGGATCCGAGGCCGTGCCCACCGCCGCCTTCCAGCGCGTGATCCAGCGCGCGGCGATCCATGTGCAATCCTCTGGCCGGACCGAGGTGACGGGCGCCAATGTCCTGGTGGCGATCTTTGCCGAACGGGAATCGAACGCGGCCTATTTCCTGCAGGAACAGGACATGACCCGCTATGACGCGGTGAATTTCATCGCCCATGGCGTCGCCAAGGACCCGTCCTATGGCGAGCCGCGGCCCGTCCAGGGCTCGGACGAGCATGAGACGCCCAAGGCCGAGGCCGGCGAGGCCAAGGAATCGGCGCTGTCGAAATATTGCGTCGACCTGAACATCAAGTCGATCAAGGGCGATGTCGACCCGCTGATCGGCCGCGAGGCCGAGGTGGAGCGCGCCATCCAGGTGCTGTGCCGCCGCCGCAAGAACAACCCGCTTCTGGTGGGCGACCCCGGCGTGGGCAAGACCGCCATCGCCGAGGGCCTGGCCTGGAAGATCGTCAAGAAAGAGGTGCCCGAGGTGCTGTCGGGCGCGACGATCTTTTCGCTGGACATGGGCGCGCTTTTGGCCGGCACCCGCTATCGCGGCGATTTCGAGGAACGGCTGAAGGCGGTGGTCAAGGAACTGGAGGATCACCCCGACGCGATCCTGTTCATCGATGAAATCCATACGGTGATCGGCGCCGGCGCCACCAGCGGCGGGGCGATGGATGCCAGTAACCTGCTGAAACCGGCCCTGCAGGGCGGCAAGCTGCGCTGCATGGGCAGCACGACCTACAAGGAATTCCGCCAGCATTTCGAGAAGGACCGCGCGCTGTCGCGCCGGTTCCAGAAGATCGACGTGAACGAGCCGAGCGTGCCCGACACCATCAAGATCCTGATGGGGCTGAAGCCGCATTTCGAGAGCCACCACGACATCCGCTATACCGCCGATGCGATCAAGTCGGCGGTGGAACTGGCGGCGCGCTACATCAACGACCGCAAGCTGCCGGATTCGGCCATCGACGTGATCGACGAGGCCGGGGCCGCCCAGCACCTGCTGTCGGAGAGCAAGCGCAAGAAGGTGATCGGGACCAAGGAGATCGAGGCCGTGGTGGCCAAGATCGCCCGCATCCCGCCGAAGAACGTCTCCAAGGACGATGCCGAGGTGCTGCGCGACCTGGAAAAGACGCTGAAACGGCTGGTCTTTGGCCAGGACCGCGCGATCGAGGCGCTGTCGGCCAGTATCAAGCTGGCGCGCGCCGGCCTGCGCGAGCCGGAAAAGCCGATCGGCAACTATCTGTTCACCGGCCCGACCGGCGTCGGCAAGACCGAGGTGGCCAAGCAGCTGGCCAATACGCTGGGGGTGGAACTCCTGCGCTTCGACATGTCGGAATACATGGAGAAACACGCGGTTTCCCGGCTGATCGGCGCGCCGCCCGGCTATGTCGGCTTTGACCAGGGCGGCATGCTGACCGATGGCGTCGACCAGCATCCGCATTGCGTGCTGCTCCTGGACGAGATGGAAAAGGCGCACCCGGATGTCTACAACATCCTGTTGCAGGTGATGGACCACGGCAAGCTGACCGACCACAACGGCCGGCAGGTCGATTTCCGCAACGTGATCCTGATCATGACCTCGAATGCCGGGGCCTCGGACATGGCCAAGGCGGCCATCGGTTTCGGCCGTGAAAAGCGCACGGGCGAGGATACGGTGGCGGTCGAGCGCACCTTTACCCCGGAATTCCGCAACCGTCTGGACGCGGTGATTTCCTTTGCGCCCCTGGGCCGCGAGATCATCCGGCAGGTGGTCGAGAAGTTCGTGCTGCAACTCGAGGCGCAGCTGATCGACCGCAATGTGCATATCGAGCTGACCGAGGAAGCGGCGGCCTGGCTGGGCGAAAAGGGCTATGACGACAAGATGGGCGCCCGCCCGCTGGCCCGGGTGATCCAGGAACACATCAAGAAGCCCCTGGCCGAGGAGCTGCTGTTCGGCAAGCTGGTCAAGGGCGGCGTGGTGAAGGTGGCCGTCAGGGACGATGCCATCGTGCTGGAGGTGGAAGAGCCGCAGAAACCGCGGCTGACCGGCTCCAAGCCGCCGCTCCTGACCGCCGAGTGACCCAAGGAAAACCCCCGCCGCCGGCGGGGGTTTTTCGTTGCGGCCTTGCCCGTCGCCGCCGCCGGCGCTATAGGGTCCGCAGCGGGACGACCCGCTGTTTTCCGTGACATGCCCGGGACGGCCCGGCCCTGAGGAAAGGGCGGTCCCATGGCGTGGATCCATCTTTGTCTTGCCGGTCTTCTGGAAATCGTCTGGGCGCTTGCGATGAAGAAATCGCAGGGCTTTGCGCTGTTCTGGCCCAGCGTCGTCACCCTGGCGGCGATGGCAGCCAGCTTCGCCCTGCTGGCGCTGGCGATGCGGTCGCTGCCGCTGGGCACCGCCTATGCGGTCTGGACCGGGATCGGCGCGCTGGGGGCCTTTGTGCTGGGCATCGCCGTCCTGGGCGAGGCGGCAACCCCCGGCCGGCTGGCCGGCGCGGCGCTGATCCTGGCGGGGCTGGTGGTGATGAAACTGGCGACGCCCTGATCCGCCGCCGCCCCTAGCGTTCGGTCAGTTTCAGCTCGATCCGGCGGTTCTGGGCGCGGGCCTCGGCGCTGTCGCCCAGCGCGACGGGGCGGTATTCGCCAAAGCCGGTGGCCGCCAGCCGCGAGGGCGGAAAGCCCAGGCTGTCCTGCATGTATCGCACCACCGACAGGGCGCGGGCCTGGCTGAGTTCCCAGTTGTCGCGGAATTCCCCCAGGCCCGACAGCGGCACGTTGTCGGTATGGCCGTCGACCCGGATGATCCAGTCGATGCCAGGCGGGATCTGGCCGCGGATGTCGTTCAGGATCTGCACCACCCCGGCGATCTGGGCACGGCCCTCGGGCGACAGTTCCGCCGCGCCGGGCTGGAACAGCACCTCGGAGGAGAACACGAAGCGGTCGCCCACCACGCGCACGCCTTCGCGGCCCTGCAACAGGGTAGAAAGCTGGCCGAAGAATTCCGAGCGGAAACGTTCCAGATCGGCATTCGCCGCCTCGAGCCGCTTGCGTTCGGCCTCTTCCAGTTCGGCCCGGCGCCTTTGTTCCACCGCCACCTGCGCCAGCGCCGAATTCAGCTGCGCCCCCAGGCTGTCCAGTTGCACCTTGGCCTCGGCGTCGCGGGCCTGCGCCTCGTCCAGCACCTGCTGCAAGGCGCCCAGCTGGCTGCGCAGGGCGGCGATCTGCTGGTTCAGCAACTCGACCTCGCGGGCGGCGGCCAGCGCCTTGTCCTGTTCCGCCGTCAGCGCCGCCTGCGCGGTGGCAAGTGCTGCCTCGGTCGCATCGGCGGTCTCGGCGCCGCGGGCGGCCTCGGTCCGGGCCGCGGCCAGGAGGGTCAGCGCCTCTTCGGCCCGCTTGCGCTGTTCTTCCAGCGCAAGTGTCAGGGCGTTCAGCTCGGTATCGGCGCCTTCCAGTTTCTGCCGCAGCGCCTCGAGCGCCGCCGCATCGGCCAGCCGGGCCTGTTCCTCAGCGGTCAGTTGCGCCTGCGCGGCCTTTAGATCCGCCGTGCTTTGGGTCAATTGCCCCTGCGTCTCGGTCAGGGCGGCGGCGTCGGCGGCGGCGCGGGCCTGCAGGTCCTTGACCAGCGCCTCGATCGCCTCGGCCCGGGCGGCGGCAAGGCGCGCCGCCTCGGCCCCGGCGTCGATTTCGCTGCGCGCCTGGGCCAGCGCCAGTTGCATCGCCTCGGCCTCGGTGATCAGCCGGGTCTGCGCTGCCTCAAGCTCGGCCAGCGAAGCGGCCAGCCCGGTTGCCTCATCCCGCGCGGCGTCGCGTTCGCCGGTGACCAGCGCCAGATCGCCCAGCGCCTTGTCGCGGTCGGCGATCAGCGCGGCCACCTGCGCCTCGAAGGCGGTGATCCGGGCGGCGGCCTCGGACAATTCGCCCTCGCGCGCGGCAAGATCGGCGCGCAGGCCGGCGATGACACCTTCCTGCGCCACGCCCGAGGCCAGCGCCGCCGAAAGCGAGGCCTGCAATTCGCCGACCTGCGTTTCCAGCCCTTCGGCGCGCTTCTGTTCCAGCCCCAGCGCCTGCGACAGCGCCGCCACCTGGTCGGTCAGGGCCGACAACTCGTTGTCCTGGGTGGTGATGGTGTCGCGCAGCACCGATTGCATGACGGTAAAGATGGTCAGGACGAACATCAGCACCATGAGGAGCGTGGTGACCGCGTCGACGAAGCCGGGCCAGATCAGGCTGGAATCGCGGCGGCGCGACAGGGCCATGGCCTAGCCCCGCCCCACGGTGCCGCGCGACAGCTGGCGGATGGCATTGGTCAGCGCCGCCAGATCGGCGCGCAGGTCGCTGACGGTTTCCTGCCGGCCGGCGCTGAGTTCTTCAAGGATGCGCAGAAGCTGGGTGTCGATCGAGCGCAGGCGCATCCGGCTTTCGGCGTCGACGGATTGCTCGGCGCCGCCCAGGGCCTGGATCAGCCGCTCCTGCCCCTCTGCAATGCGGCTCAGCGCCTCGGCCTGGGTGGCGGCGGCGGGGTCGGATTGCGCCATGCGCTGCGACAGCCGGTCGACGGCCTCGGACAGCCCGGCCAGCCGGTCGTCAAGCAGCGCCCGCGCGGCATCGGACTGGGCCTGCAGCACCTGCAGCCCCTCCATCTGCCCGGCCATGTGGTCCAGCACCTGCACCATGGCCGAGGCATCGGCGCCGTCACCGTCGCCGGCCAGGCCGATGCGGGTGATCGAGGACAGCCATTCCTCAAGCTCGCGGTAGAACCGGTTCTGGCCATGGCCGGCAAAAAGCTCCAGCAGGCCGACGACCAGCGACCCGGCCAGCCCCATCAGCGACGAGGAAAAGGCCGTGCCCATGCCGCCAAGCTGCGATTCCAGCCCGCCCATCAGCTTGCCAAAGATGTCGAGCCCGCTTTCGCCGTCTTGCGGGGCGAGGCCGCGGATGGTTTCGACCACGGCGGGGACGGTGGTGGCCAGGCCCCAGAAGGTGCCAAGAAGGCCCAGGAAAACCAGGAGGTTGATCAGGTAGCGGGTGATGTCGCGCGCCTCGTCCACCCGCTGGGCGACCGATTCCAGGATCGACCGGCCCGAGGAGGAGGAGATGGTCATCCGCGCCGAGCCGCGCGATTTCAGGAGCGAGGCCAGCGGCGCCAAGAGACGCGGCGGCGCGGCGGCATCGGCGCCGGGGATCTGGCGGACGAAATTCTCGATCCAGCTGACCGACTGGGCCAGGATCCAGACCTGCCAGAAACAGGTGATGACGCCCAGAAGGAACACCCCGGCGATCAGCCCGTTCAACAGCGGGTTGGTGCGGATGATGTCGAACACCATCCCGTGGATGGCCCAGGCGCCGGCACCGACCAGGATGCAGACCAGAAGCATCGTGGTGATGGCGCGGATCGGCTGGCTGAAGGTGGTGCCCGGCTCGGCCTCGGGTCGTTGCATTGCGGCTGTGGTCTGCCCTTTGGGTGCTTTGGCGGCAACACTAACAGGTCGGGCGGGAAGGCCAAAGGAAATCCGACGTGAGGGGCCGCTGCGGGGCGGCGGCGTTCAGCCCGCGCCCAGCGCGCGCACGCGGGCCGAGAGCCATTGCAGGTCGGGGTCGGCGATGCCCAGGTCGGCCAGGTGGTCGGCCGTGGCCCAGAGATAGTCGCGGTTCCGGCCCCGCCCGCCGCTGGCGCGGGCGATGATCTGCGCCTGGTCTTCGAGCGTCAGCCCGCCGCAATACTGCACATGGGCCGGGTCGACGACATAGGCCAGCGCCTGGACCTCGCCGCCATCGGTGGCCAGCGGCAGGGTGATTTCCAGATAGGCCGACGAAATCAGCTCGCGTTCGCGCAGGGCGGCCAGGGTCTCGTCCTCGGCGCCGGGGGCGACGGCAAAGGCGACGCCGTCGCAATGCGCGCCCGGCGCCCGGTCCAGCGCCAGCACCAGGCCGGGATCGGCCAGCGTGCCGCGATGGTGGATCGAACGCATGCAGAAGCTGCGGTGCCAGCCGGCGGCGCGGGCGATGCGCCGGTCGGCCACCGGAAACTCGGGGTTCCAGATCAGCGATCCATAGCCGAAGATCCACAGCGGTTGCGGCAAGGCTGGCCCTCCTGTTGCCGGCCCTGTAGATCATAGCGAGGCGCCGGGAAAAAGGTGGTCCGTGATGCGGGTTCTGAAATGGCTGGCGGTGCTGGTGCTGGCGCTGTTCGTCGCGGTCTGGTTCGGCGCGTCCCATCTGCTGCGCCGGGGGGCCGAGGCGTTCCTGGCCGATCAGGCGGCGCAGGGCATGGTGGCCGAGACCACCGCGCTGTCGGTCGGCGGCTTTCCCGGCTGGCTGGCGGTCGAGACCGAAGGGCTGCGGCTGGGCGATCCGCGCAGCGGCACCCTGTGGGAGGCGCCCAGCCTGCAGGTCTCGGTTCCGGCCTGGCGCCCCTGGGAGGTGACGGCGGAACTGCCGGCCAGCCAGAGCCTGACCCTGCCGGGGCAGGAGGTGGGGCTGGTGTCGCAGGGGCTGACGGCGTCGGTGCGGGTGGCGCCTGCGGTCACGGCGCCGTTGCAGGAGATCACGCTGGGCGGTGCGGCGCTGCGGGCGACCTCGACGCTGGGCTGGGCGGTGGGCGCCGATGACCTGCGGGCGCGCCTGCTGGTGTCGGACGGCGACCCGCGGGCCTATGCGCTGACGGTCACGGCGGCCGGGATCGCCCCGCCCGAGGCGCTGATGCAGGCGCTGGCCAGGGTGTCGCTGCCCGAGAGCCCGGCCCCGGACCTGCCGGCCAGGGTCGAGGCGGTGCAGCTGGACCTGACGCTGCACCTGACGCGGCCGCTGGACCTGAACGCGGCCGGCGCCGAGCCGCAGCTGGAGGGGCTGGAGCTGACCGGCCTGACGGCGGGCTGGGGGCCGTTGCAGATTGCCGCCGAGGGCCGGCTGCAGGCCGATGCCGCCGGCATGGCCGAGGGCCGGATCGAGATCCGGATCACCAATTGGGACCGGCTGCCGCCGCTGCTGGTCGCCTCTGGCGCGCTGAAACCGGAAATTGCCCCGACCATCGCCAACATGCTGCGGGCGATGGCGGCGGACAGCGGCGACCCGGCGTTGTTGAAGGTGCCGCTGACGATGGGCGAAGGCCGGATGAGCCTGGGTCCGCTGCCGCTGGGCCCGGCGCCGCAATTCCGTGGCGCGGCGGGCTGAACCGACGGGCGGTCAGCGGCAATAGGGGCCGCCGCGATAGCTGGCGGTGTCCAGGTGCAGGTGGTCTTCGTGATAGCCGTCAGACCCCGGCCCCAGCGTGGTGCCAAAGATGCCGCAGGCGCCCTTGTGCGCGCGGCGCATGGTCTTGGAGTAGTTCGCGGCCACCGACAGGGCCTTGCCCGAGCCCAGCACGAAGCCCGCGACATCGACCGCCCGGCCCCGGCCATGTTCGGAGATCTTGGCGCCCTTTACATTGTTGCGGCTGCGGCAGATGTAATGAGCGGCGATCTTCAGTTCGACCAGGTCGTTGCCAAAGGCAGGTTGGGCCACATCGGCCACCCAGGTGTTCAGCGCGCGTGCCGTGTCGCAATCGACCGTGATCGCGGGGCTGAGCCGCACGCCGGCGACGCTGGTGACGCGGACGCCGTCGGAAAGGCCGCAGCCTTTGACCTTGGCCCGGATCGGCGCGATCTTTTCGCCGCGGATCGCGTTCACCCCGCAGACCGAGCCTTTCTTCGTGGCCTTTTCGGCCTTGGCCCGGCCTTTGGGCGCGGGCGCGGGGTCCGGCTCTTCGGTCATCAGGCTGGCGAGGTCCAGCCCCTGATCCTGCCCGCCGCTGAGCGTGGCGATGCGGGCGGTCAGCGCCGCGGGCCGCGACCGCGGGCGCAGCGAGGCGGCAAGGCCGCCCTGCGGCGGCGCCCCGGCGGCGGGGGCGGCGGATTGCGGCGAAACGAACAGCGGGTTGGGCAGCGGCCGGGGCGAGGCGGGCATGTCCCCGGCCAGGGCGGCGCCGCCCCCCGCCAGCAACAAAACCAAGGCAACCCCTACCGCAACGCGCAAGATCAGCCCCCCTTCGGATCGGCCCCCCGACCGAAATCCGGTGCCGCAGTATCCTGGCCTGCCTCGATGATGCCACGGCGAATGGCGCGGGTGCGGGTGAAATAGGCGTGAAGATGCTCGCCATCGCCCATGCGGATGGCGCGCTGCAACACGAACAGCTCTTCGGTGAAGCGGCCCAGGATGTCCAGGACGGCCTCCTTGTTGGTCAGGAACACGTCGCGCCACATGGTCGGATCGCTGGCGGCGATGCGGGTAAAGTCGCGGAACCCGGCGGCGGAATATTTCACCACCTCGGTTTGCGAGACCCGGCGCATGTGGTCGGCCACGCCCACCATCGTATAGGCGATGGCATGCGGCACATGGCTGACCACCGCCACCACCAGGTCGTGGTGCGCCACGTCCATGGTGTCGACCCGGGCGCCCATGGCGTCAAGCAGGCTGCGCAGCCGGGCCAGCGCCTGCGCGTCGGTGCCCTCGGGCGGGGTCAAGAGCCACCAGCGGTTCTGGAACAGCGTGGCAAAGCCCGACCGCGGGCCGGAATATTCGGTGCCGGCCATCGGGTGACCGGGGATGAAGCTGACGCCCCCGGGCAGGTGCGGCGCCACCGCCTCGACCACCGCGCCCTTGACCGAGCCCACGTCGGTCACGGTGGCGCCGGGGGCGAGATGCGGCGCGATCTCGGCCGCGATCGCCCCCATGGCGCCAACCGGCACCGCCAGCACCACCAGATCGGCGCCCTGCACCGCCTGGGCCGCGGTGTCGCAGACCCGGTCGCAGAACAGGCCGCGCGCGATGTCGCGGGTTTCGGCCGATTTGGCATGGCCGACGATTTCACCGGCCAGGCCCTGGGCGCGCATGGCATGGGCCATCGAGCCGGCGATCAGCCCCAGCCCGATCAGCGCCACCCGCTGATAGATCACCGCCATCAGCCGCCCCCTTGCCTTGCGCCCTTGAAGCGGCCGACGGCATGGGCGACGCGGCGGCAACTGGCCTCATCTCCGATGGTGATGCGCAGGCAGTTGGGCAGGTTGTAGCTGGCCACCTGCCGCACGATCAGCCCCTCGCCCTGGAGAAAGGCGTCGCAGGCCTGCGCCTCGTCTGCGCTGGCAAAGCGGGCCAGGATGAAATTGGCCGACGACACATCCGAAGGCACGCCCAGTTCGGCCAGGGCGCCGGCCAGCCAGGTGCGCATGCGGGCGTTCTCGGCCCGGCACTTGGCGAGGTATTCCTGATCGCGGACGGCCGCCTCGGCGGTGTCCATCTGGGCGGGCGACAGGTTGAAGGGCTGGCGGATGCGGTTCAGCACACCGATGATTTCGGCCGGGCCATAGCCCCAGCCGATGCGCAACCCGCCCAGGCCGTAGATCTTGGAAAAGGTGCGGGTCATCACCACGTTTTCGCGCGCCTCGACCAGCGCCAGGCCGGCGTCGAAGCCCTCGACATATTCGGCATAGGCCCCGTCCAGCACCAGGATCGCCTGTTTCGGGATGCCGGCGGCCAGGCGTTCTACCTCGGCGGGGGAAATCATCGTGCCGGTGGGGTTGTTGGGGTTGGCGATGAACACCAGCCTTGTCCGGGTGTTGCAGGCGGCAAGGATGGCGTCGACATCGGTCACCCGCTCGCGCTCGCGCACCTGGACCGGGGTGGCGCCGACGGCCAGGGCGCTGATCTTGTACATCAGGAAGCCGTGTTCGGTGAACACCACCTCGTCGCGGGGGCCAGCATAGGCCTGGGCCAGCAACTGGATGATCTCATCCGAGCCGACGCCGCAGATCACCCGCGCCGCATCCAGCCCATGCACCTCGGCGATGGCGGCGCGCAGCTCGGCATGGTCGGTCGAGGGATAGCGGTGCAGGCTGTGGACGGCGCGCAGATAGGCCTCTTTCGCCTTGTCCGACGGGCCGAAGGGGTTTTCGTTCGACGACAGCTTGACCGCGTTGGCCGCCCCCGCCACGCTGGACTTGCCGCCGACATAGGGCGCAATGTCAAGGATTCCGGGCTGCGGGCGGATCAGGTTCGTCATCTTGTTCCCCAGGGCTCAGCCGGGTTCTTACCCGCCCCGCCTGCGCAAGGCCAGAGCCTTCCGCACCGCGCCGCGCCGGCGGGGCCGGGCGGAAGGGGGCCGCGGCTCAGGGGGCGGGGCAGCCGCGGATCTCGACCGCGCCGCGATCCGAGATCACCGTCATCACCAGGGCCGAGCGGTCCAGCGCGAAGGGCTGGCCCGAGGGACCGACCATCTCGGCCACCGCCACCAGCGTGCCGCCGCGGCGTTCGGCCGTGGCCTCGCCCACCCAGACGCGCGGATCGCCGGTCTCGACCGCCACGGTCTCATCGCCCTTTTGCCGCGGCAGGGCGATCGAGGCCGTCACCCGCAGCCCGTCGGCGATGGGTTCGACCGTGCAGGACACCTTGCCCACCCCGGCCTCGCGCGCGGTGCGCGGCACCGCCTGCAAGGCGGCCTTGATCGCCGCATCCGGCGCACCGGGCGGCGGCATGTCGACGGCAAGCTCCAGCCAGGCCGGCAGGCAGATGTCGCGGCAGACGCCCAGCTCGACCGAGGCGCGCAGCCGCACCGGGCGCGCGGGGTCCTGCGCCACCACCTCGACCGGCAGCACCACGCCGCCCTTGTAGCCGATGGTCTTGAAGCCCGAGGTGTGGAACACCGTCGGCGCCGGCCAGACGATGCGCACCGATTTCAGGTTCTCGGAGCCCGACCAGTCGAAGCGCGGCGGGATGCCGGCATCGCCGGGCGCGCGCCAGTAGGTCTTCCAGCCCTGCGCCAGTTGCAGCCGCACGCCGGCGATATGGGCGCCGCTGTCGGTCTGCCAGCCGGGCAGCAGGTCGCCGGCCAGCACGTCATCCTGATCGGTGCCACGCGCCCCGGCCGTCAGCGGCGCCAGCGCCAGCGCGGCCGCAAGGGCCAGGGAAAGGGAACGGGAAAGGGGGAAGCAAGGGGCCAGTCTCATGGCGGCACAGGATAGGCATCGGCGGCCCGAGGGGAAATCACATAAGGGCGACGGGCCGTGACCTGTGGCGCGGCCGCCGCAGCAGCTGTGACTTGAGAATCCCGCGGTTTCGGACCATGCTGAACCCCGGAGGGCCTGCGATGCACAGTTGGGACGTGGCGGGGGATCTGGCGGGCAAGCTGCTGATTGCGATGCCGGGCTTGGGCGATCCGCGTTTTCAGGGCAGCGTCATCGTGATCTGCGCCCATTCGGCCGAAGGCGCCATGGGGCTGATCATCAACAAGCCGGCGGGCGACCTGTCCTTTGCCGGCCTTCTGGACCATCTGCAGATCAACCGCGGCGACGCCACCCGCGAAATCCGGGTGCGAATCGGCGGCCCGGTCGAGCGCGGGCGCGGCTTCGTGCTGCATTCGGCCGACTGGCACGGCGGCGAGGCGACGATGCGGGTGCCGGGCGGCCTGCGGATGACCGCGACGCTGGATATCCTGGAGGCCTTGGCCGATGGCAGCGGCCCGGCGCTGGCGCTGTTGGCGCTGGGCTATTCCGGCTGGGGCCCCGGCCAGCTGGAGGATGAGATCCAGCGCAACGACTGGCTGGTGTGCGCGGCGGGGCCGGATCTGGTGTTCTCGGACGAGGATCCGGGCAAATGGGCCGGCGCGCTGCGGCAGATGGGGGTCGATCCGCTGATGCTGTCGACCACCGCCGGGAGGGCCTGAGACTGCCACAGGATGCCCTGACAGCGCCCGACCCGCGCCACAGTCGCGGCCGATATGCAACCTGCCGCGCGACGGGCGCGGAACGGGCTGGCGGGGGTGCGATGATGCGGAAATTCCTGGCGATGGGCGCGGCCCTGCTGGCGCTGGCCGCCCCGCCTGCGGCGCTGGCGCAGGACAGGGTGACGCTGGGCTGGGGTCAGATGATGACCAACGACTCGATCGGCGATGCGCATGACCGCTGGCGCACCGGCAGCCATGTGGTCAGCCTGGTGCGCGGGCCGCACTGGTCGGGCGCCCTGCCGTCCCGCCCCGGCGAGATCCTGGAATTCCGCTTTCGGGCCGAGGCCGTCGCCCCCGAGAGCCTGAGTTTCGTGCCGCCCGGCGACCGCCGCTATGCCGGCGTGCTGAGCCTGGGCCTGCACAGCCATTTCGAGACGGCCGGATGGGAGACCAGCCTGGGCGCCGACCTGGTCCTGATCGGCCCGCAGACCCATGTGAGCGAGGTGCAGAAGGCCATTCACGACCTGCTGGGCTTTGCCGATCCGGTGGTGGCGGCCAGCCAGATCGGCAATGCCGCCTACCCGACGCTGGTGTTCGAGACCGGCCGCAGCCTGGCCTTTGCCGGCGGCCGCATCCGCCCCTTTGTCGAGGCGCAGGCCGGGCTGGAAACCCTGGTCCGCGCCGGGTTCGACCTAAGCTTTGGCCGCTATGGCGAGGGGGCGCTGATGCTGCGCGACCAGACCAGCGGGCAACGCTATCGCGCCGTGGCGGGCGCGCTGAGGCCGGGCTTCAGCCTGTCTCTGGGCGGCGATATCGCCCGTGTCTTTGACAGCGCGCTGCTGCCCGAGGGCGAACAGGCGGTGCTGTCCGACACCCGCAGCCGGCTGCGCGCCGGTATCGCCTGGCAGGGCGAGCGCGCCTCGGTCTTTTACGGCCTGACCTGGCTGGGTAAGGAATTCGACAGCCAGCGCGACGGCCAACTGGTCGGATCGCTGAGCCTGCGGCTGGCGTTCTGATCCGGCCTTTCGGCCCGTCGATACGGGCGCAGGCGCCCGCCGCCGCGGTCAGACCGCCAGGAAGTTGATGAACTGCCAGGGGTCCGTGTCGTCGCGGTCCTCGGCAAAGCTGTTGATGCGGTTCTGCAGCGGCGTCCAGTCGGTGTAGTGGCATTCGACCCGGCCCAGATAGGGGCGCTGGACCTGAAGGCAGCGGGCATGGTCCATCTCGTCGGCCTCGACAAAGCCCATGCTCGGGTTTTCCGCCGCCCAGACCATCGCCGCCAGCACCGCACTGGTCACCTGCATCCCGGTGGCGTTCTGATAGGGCGCCAGCCGCCGCGCCTCGTCACAGGAAAGCCGCGAGCCATACCACATCGCGCCCCTGGCATGGCCGTAGAGCAGCACGCCCAGGTCATCGCCGCCCCCGGTGATCTCGTCGGCGGTCAGGATGTGCTGGGCCTGCGGCAGCAGCCCGGCGCCGTTGGTCTCGTGCAGCGAGAGGATGGCGTCGTTGCAGGGGTGATAGGCGTAGTGGCAGGTCGGGCGATAGGCCGCGTGGCCATCCTGCCAGACGGTGTAATAGTCGGGGATCGACAGGCTTTCGTTATGGGTGATCAGGTAGCCGAACTGCGGCCCGGCCCCCGGCACCCAGGACCGCACGCGGGTATCGGCGCCCGGCCGGTCGATCCAGATCGCATAGCCCGGCCCGTGGTCGAAGGCATGGCCCAGGGGCGGCAGCCGGCGTTCATGCGTGCCCCAGCCCAGTTCCGCCGGCTGGTAGCCCTCGGACAGAAGGCCGTCGACCGACCAGGTGTTGACGAATTCGCCCGCCGGTTTGGGCCGGGCGCTGATCTGGGTGTCGCGCTCGGCGATATGCACGCCCTTTACGCCCAGGTCCATCGCCAGCCGGGCCCAATCCTCGCGCGAGGCGGGGGCGGCGGTCACGCCGGTGTCGGCCGCCAGCCGCAACAGCGCCTCTTTCAGCAGCCAGCTGACCATGCCGGGATTGGCGCCGCAGCAGGAGACCGCCGTCGGCCCGCCGACATAGTCGCGGCCCAGCGCCCTGACCTTTTCGCGCAGGGGATAGTTGGTGCGGTCGGCATTCGCCAGGTCCGAGCCGAAGTAGAACCCCGGCCAGGGTTCCACCACCGTGTCGATGTATTGCACGCCGATGTCCTGGGCCAGTTTCATCAGCTCGATCGAATCGACGTCGACCGACAGGTTGACGATCATCCCCCGGCCCGCCGGGAACAGTCCGCGCAGCACCTCGGCGAAATTGTCGGGCGTCAGCGCGACCTGCAGGTGGCGGATGCCGTGTTCGGCCAGGATCGCGGCATGGTCGGCCGAAGGCTCGATCACGGTAAAGGCCGACCGGTCATGGCCGATGTGCCGCTGGATCAGCGGCAGCACGCCCCGCCCGATCGAGCCGAAGCCGATCATCACCAAAGCGCCGTCGATCGTCGCGTGAACCTGGTCGGTCATCGCCGTTCCTTTCCCGTATCGTCTCAGTGATCGCTGGCCTTTGAGGTCAGCCAGTCCATCAGCGCCAGCAGCACGCCGGAGCCGACAAAGGTCAGATGGATGATCACCATCCAGCGGATCGTTTCAGGGGTGACGGCATGGGCCGGATCGCCCTTGCCCAGCGCCATGAACACCTTCAGCAGGTGAATCCCCGAAATCGCCACGATCGAGGCGATCAGCTTCATCTTCAGCCCGGAAAAATCGACCTTGCCCATCCAGGACGGCCGGTCGGCGCCGGTGTCGAAATCGAACTTGGACACGAAATTCTCATAGCCCGAGAACAGCACGATCAACAGCAGGTTCGCCGCCAGCGACAGGTCGATCAGCGTCAGCACCGCCAGGATCGCCTGATCCGCCGACAGGGTAAAGACCTGCGGCAGGTAATAGGCCAGTTCCTTGACGAAGACGACGACCAGCATGGCCAGCGACACCGCCAGCCCCAGATACATCGGCGCCATCAGCCAGCGGCTGGCGAAAAGGCCCTGCTCGAAGCGGGTCTCGATCGTGGGTTTGTCCGTCATCCCGGTCCCCGGATTGGAAGAAATGAAAAAGGCCCGCCTGATGTGGCGGGCCCCCTCCATGCCGACAAGGGGCCTGGATCAGTTCTTGGCGTAGTATTCGACGACCAGGTTCGGTTCCATCTGGACCGGATAGGGCACGTCGCCCAGGCCGGGGGTGCGGACGAACTTGGCGGTCAGCTTGTTGTGGTCGACCTCGAGGTAGTCCGGCACGTCGCGCTCGGTCAACTGGATCGATTCCAGGATCAGCGCCATCTGCTTGGACTTCTGGCGGACCTCGATCACGTCGCCTTCCTTGACGCGGTAGGAGGCGATGTTGACGCGCTGGCCGTTCACGGTGACGTGGCCGTGGTTGACGAACTGGCGGGCGGCAAAGACGGTCGGCACGAACTTGGCGCGGTAGACCACCGCATCCAGCCGGCGCTCCAGCAGGCCGATCAGCATCTCGCCGGTGTCACCGCGCACGCGCTCGGCCTCGGCATAGATCTTGCGGAACTGCTTTTCGGTCAGGTCGCCGTAGTAGCCCTTGAGCTTCTGCTTGGCGCGCAGCTGGGTGCCGAAATCGCTGAGCTTGTTCTTGCGGCGCTGGCCGTGCTGGCCGGGGCCGTATTCGCGCTTGTTGATCGGGGACTTCGGACGGCCCCAGATGTTCTCGCCCATGCGGCGGTCGATCTTGTACTTGGCAGAGGTGCGTTTGGTCACCGCTGATCTCCTTCTGATGCGCCGGATGACGCGGATGTGAAGGGCGTTGTCCTTTCCGGGTTGCCCCGGCGACAGGCTTCCCCTTGCGGGGGCCACCAACACCAATGAAAAGCCCCGGAATCGCTTCCGGGACCGTGGGGGGCTTATACGGCGGTTTCGGCGGGTGTCAACCGGCGCTCGTCGTGCGACTTCGTCTTCTCCTCGCGGTGCGCACCTGACGAGGAGGGACGCAGTCCCCGACGAGGCGCCTCAGGCCGCCCGGCCGGCGGCACTTTCGTGGCGCAGGATCGCCACTTCCGAGGACGACAGGTTGCGCCGGGCATAATCGCCGTAGGAATGCGGGTTGACCTCGATCCCCGGCACCAGCGCCAGGAGACCGGCGCGGTCGCGCGGGTCGATCGTGTCCAGCGCGGTGTTCGAGGGATGAAAGCTCTCGGTCTCCATGCCATTGGCAAAGATCACGTTGTGCCGGTCCAGCAGCAGGTGGATATAGGTCACCTCGCGCGCAGTCACGTCGACCATCACCGAGCGGTCGTTGATCAGGTCTTCGGCCGCGACCAGCACCTCGTCGGTGTTGAACAGCGCCATGGCGGCGCGGCCCTTCAGCAGCATCCGGTGCTGCGGCGACACCAGCAGGTCCTGGTCCGGCCGGCCCTGCCCCAGCGCGCCGGCGCGAAAGCGGATCGGGCGCAGGTGCGGCATGGCGTAGAGCCGGGCGCCGGTCATCCGCCGGCTGCCGCGCCAGAGGATTTCCTGCGGGCCGTTGTCCTTGGTCTGCACCAGATCGCCGGGGCGCAGATCGTCGATCAGGCGGGCGCCATCGGGGGTCAGGATGCGGGTGCCGGGGTAAAGCAGATCACGCCGCCGCCGGCCCGGTCGCCAGCCGCGCCGCCGGTGCGGTCGATCTGGGTGCGCACGATCCACAGGTCGCGGTCGACCGGCGGCACCGCGCCGTGGAACATCAGCAGCCGGGCGCCGCTGTCGGGCACCGGCAGCACGGTGACCGGGTAGCTTTGCAGCCCGTCGGTGACGATGAAACACTGGTCCGGCATCTCGTCCGGCTCTTCGCCCTCGGGCGTGTCCCGGTCATCGCCGACCGCGACCCCGATCAGCCGTTGCACCATGCGCGCCGCCCGCCGGCGCATGTCCGCCGCCCCTTCGGCCCCCTCCAGGATCAGGACATCGCCCGGCGCGTCGATGCGCACCGCCTGCCCCGCCCAGCGCCAGGCGGCGCCAACGGTCAGCATGTCCAGCGTGGCGCCAGTGACGCCATCCACTTCCGTCTGGGACCAGGAGATGACGAACGTGGCTTTTCCGCCCGTTCCCATTGCCTGTTTGCCTGCTCGTCTGTTCTTTTTATGCAAGAACGTTAACAGGCGCCTCGCCGCTTGGCTATGGCTTTGTGGCCACAATCCGGCGGAAATGTGGCAGGTCTGCGGGCAGGATGTTCGAGATGTGCAAGGCGGCCGGGGCGTCGGGCCGCCGGGGCGCGGGCTATTTGCGCCGCTTGTGTTCTTCCAGCCGGGGCATGATCTCGACAAAGTTGCAGGGCCGGTGGCGATAGTCCAGCTGCCAGGCCAGGATCTCGTCCCAGGCGTCGCGGCAGGCGCCGGGGCTGCCGGGCAGGGCAAAGAGGTAGGTGCCGCCCGCAACGCCGCCGCAGGCGCGGCTTTGCACCGCCGAAGTGCCGATCTTGCCCATCGAGACCATGGTAAAGACGGTGCCGAAGGCCTCGATCTCCTTTTCATAGACGTCGCGGTGCGCCTCGACCGTGACATCGCGGCCGGTCAGGCCGGTGCCGCCGGTGGTCAGGATCACGTCCACGCCCGGATCGGCGATCCAGAGGCGCAGCTGCGCGGCGATCCTGTCGCGGTCATCGGTGACGATGCCGCGCGCGGCCAGCACATGCCCCGCCGCCGTCAGCCGGTCGACCAGCGTATCGCCGGACCGGTCCTCGGCCAGCGTCCGGGTGTCGGACACCGTCAGCACGGCGATGCGCACCGGGATGAATTCCAGGGTTTCGTCGATCCGGCCCATCTAACGCTCCATCACCGCCAGCCGCAGCGCCAGCAGGCCGAATATGCCCGCCGAAACCCGGCCCAGTCCCTGCGACAGGACGTCCGACCGCGCCAGCCGCCCGCCGATCGAGGCGGCAAAGCCGCCGACCAGCCCGTTGACCACCAGCCCCCCGGCCGAAAACACCAGCCCCAGCACCAGGAACTGTGGCACCACGGCGCGGCCCGGGTCGACGAATTGCGGCAGGAAGGCCAGGATGAACAGGATGACCTTGGGGTTCAGCAGGTTGACCACCAGCGCATCGCGGAAGACGCGCAGCGCCGGGGCGCGGTCGACCCGCGCCGCCCGCGCCGGACCGGAGCGCAGCGATTTCCAGGCCAGCCAGAGCAGGTAGAGGACACCCGCCCAGCGCAGCGTCTCGAAGGCGGCGGGATGGGTCTCGATCACCGCGGCAAGGCCCAGCGCGGCCAGGGTGACATGCACCATGCCGCCCAGCGCGATGCCCAGGTTCGCCGCCTGCCCCGCCCGCCAGCCGCCGCGCAGGCCCTGCCCCAGGCAGAACATCATGTCCGCCCCCGGCGTCAGGTTCAGCGCCAGCGCGGCGGGCAGGAAGGCCAGAAGGGTCAGCGGATCGACGGGAAAGGCCATGCCGGGTCTCTTGTGCCAGGGACGATGGCAAGGACCGCCATCGGCGCCACCATATTCGGCTTCGCGCGGACAGGCGAGACCCCGATGCGGGGGCGAAAGGCCGAAAACGCGGGCCGGCCGCGTTCAGCCCGCCCGCAGCCGCGCCTGCAGCGACAGAAGGTCGGCCCAGGCCTCGCGCTTGGCGTCGGGGTTGCGCAACAGATAGGCCGGGTGGGTCATCGGCAAGAGCGGACGGCCCAGCGCCGTGACCCAGGTGCCGCGCGCCCGCAGGATGCCGCGGTGGCCGGTCAGGCAATCCAGCGGCGTGTTGCCCATCACCACGATCACCGCCGGGTCGACCAGGTCGATGTGGCGCTCGACAAAGGGTTTCATCATCGCAATCTCGGCCGGGTCGGGGTCGCGGTTGCCGGGCGGGCGCCAGGGCATGACATTGGTGATGTAAAGCGCGGTTTCGGCGTCGGGGCTGGTCCGTGACAGGCCGATGGCGGCGAACATGCGGTCGAGCAGCCGGCCCGCCTCGCCCACGAAGGGCCGGCCTTGCAGATCCTCGTCGCGGCCCGGCGCCTCGCCCAGGATCAGCACGCGGGCCTGTGCGTTGCCGTCGGAAAAGACGGTATTGCGGGCGCCCTTCTTCAACTCGCAATGCGGAAAGTCGGCAATCGCCTGATGCAGCGCCTCGAGGGTCGGGGCGCGGGCGGCGGCGGCGCGGGCGGCCTCGACCGTGTCGATGCGGAGCGGTTCGGCGGAAGGGGCATCCGCGGCGGGCGACGGCGCCGGTGATGGCGCGGCGCGGGCGGGCGCGGCGCGGGGCGTTTCGGCCGCGAGGTCGTAGCGGTTGACCGGGTGTTCGGCCAGGGGGTCGTCGATCCCGGCATCCAGCTGCCAGGCCAGCGCCGCAAGCGCGGCGTGCCAGTCTTCGGCGATGTCGGCGGCGATTCCCATGCACCGCAGCCTAGGGCGTTGCTGGCGCGGGGGCCAGCCGGTAGAACCGCCGGCATGGAGTTCCTGTTGGTTTTTCCGATTGCCGGGCTATTGCTGCCCCCACGCTATTCGCTGCGGCTGGGCGCGGCGGGCGTGGTGGCCGTCCTGGCGCTTCCCGTCTTCGACAGCGCGCCTGCCGACCCCGATTGGGGCTTTGCGCTTTTCTGGGGGTCGCTCTGGATACTTTTCCTTGCCTATTTCGGCGCGGTCGTCATTGGCCTTGCCCTGCGCAGGCTCTGGCGTTGGCGGCACGGGGTCGCCCCGTGGTCCTTTGACCTGAGTGCGCCCCTGGCGGACCGTGCCCTGGTCTTCCTGGCCATGGCTCTGCCCGCCGGGATCATGGCCTTGTGGCTGGGCAGCCTGTTGTCGGGCGACACGTCACCCCTGCGCACGCATCTTTTGCTGCTGGCCGGTCTGGCGGGGCTGGCCCTGTCGGCCGCCCTGCCGGTTCACGGCCTTGTCCGCGCGGCGGTGCTGGGATTTGCGGGCTTTGCAGCCCTGATCGTGGCGGATTCGATGCGGCTGGACGGCCAGATTCAGGCGCAACTGCCGACGGACGCGCCCTATTGCCTTGCCATCGGCCCCGACCGGCTGCCGCGCGACCAATCCCCGCCGCTGATGGGACTGACGGCGCCCAAGCCGATCCTGCGGGTGGTAGCCGGCCAGAACCGGCCTGAAACGCGGCGCTGGTCCTTTCGCTGGCATGGCTTCGTGCGCGACGGCAGTGGCAATCCGGCCCCGCCCTGCACCCCTGCCCCGCCCTGAGGCCAGCCGCCCTGCCGTAAGCAGGCCTGGCATCGGGAAACCCCACCTTGCCGGCGCGGGGCAAGGCGATAGGGTCTGGCCACCCGGATTGGAGTATCCCGATGCGCCCTGTTCTTTTGCCGCTGCTCTTCTTGCTGCCCCTGCCCGCGCTGGGCCAGGAAAATCTGGGCCAGGCCACAATGAGCCAGGACAACCCCTTGCCGATCGACCTGCAGAACGACCTGCCCTATCTCGCCCGGGCCGAGGTGGCCGGCGGGGTGCTGACGGTCGAAAAGGTCGCGGCGGATGGTTATGACGCGCGGCAACTGATGTTCAACGGCCAGCCGGTGGCCGGGGTCAGCGACCGCCATGTGGATATCCAGGCCATCACCCCCCTGCCCGAGACCGAGGGCACCGATGTGACCTTTGTCACCGTCGCGGGGGGCGGCAATGCCTGTCCGACGCTCTGGGCGCTGGTGGTGACTTCGGATCAAGGCGCGCGGGCGACGGCGCCCTTTGGCACCTGCTCGGAAGCGATCCTGAACCCGCGGCTGACCGAGGATGCGCTGATCGCCTTTGACATGGCGCCGGTCTCGGACGGCCAGGGCTGGATGACCTATAGTTTCGACGGCCATGACCTGCGCGAAACCGCCCTGCCCGAATCCGCCCAGCCCGCCGCACCCTGACGCTTGCCCCCTTCCCTGCGCTTTGCCATAAGCGGGCAAATCGAAGGGAACCGTCCATGGCCTTCCGCGCCCGCCATCTGCTTGGCATCGAACACCTGGCACCTCTGGAAATCACCACCGTCCTGGATCTGGCCGATCGCTACGTCGACCTGAACCGCCGCACGGTCAAGCAATCCGACGTGCTGGCGGGGATGACGCAGATCAACCTGTTCTTCGAGAATTCCACCCGCACGCAATCCAGTTTCGAGCTGGCCGGAAAACGGCTGGGCGCGGATGTGATGAACATGTCGGTGGCGAATTCGTCGGTGAAAAAGGGCGAGACGCTGATCGACACGGCGATGACGCTGAACGCGATGCACCCCGATCTGCTGGTGGTGCGGCATGGCGCGTCGGGGGCGGTGAACCTCTTGGCCAGCAAGGTGAATTGCGCGGTCCTGAACGCGGGCGACGGGCGGCACGAACACCCGACGCAGGCGCTGTTGGACGCGCTGACCATCCGCCGCGCCAAGGGCCGGATCCAGCGGCTGACGGTGGCGATCTGCGGCGACATCGCGCATAGCCGCGTGGCGCGGTCGAACCTGATCCTGCTGAACAAGATGGAAAACCGCATCCGGCTGATCGCGCCGCCGACGCTGATGCCCAGTGGCGTCGACGCTCTTTGGCTGCGAGGTGTTCGACGACATGCGCGAGGGCTGCGCGGCGCCGACGTGGTAATGATGCTGCGGCTGCAGAAGGAACGGATGGACGGCGGCTTCATCCCGTCCGAGCGGGAATACTACCACCGCTACGGGCTGGACGCCGAAAAGCTGGGCCATACCGCCGAGGATGCCATCGTCATGCATCCCGGCCCGATGAACCGCGGCGTGGAAATCGACGGCGAACTGGCCGACGACATCAACCGCAGCGTCATCCAGGAACAGGTCGAGATGGGCGTGGCGGTGCGGATGGCCGCGATGGACCTTTTGGCACGCAACCTGCGCGCCGAACGCGGCCGCAGGATCGTGGGGGCGATGGTGTGAGCGGGAAACCCGTGCCAGAGGCGGCCGGTTCGCCCGTCGCGGCGGCATCCGGCGCGGGGGCGCAGGGATGAGCCCCGACCGCAAGCCCTCCAAAGACGATATGCGCAAAGGCGGCATGGTGGCGCTGGTGGTGCTGCTGTTTCTGGTGGTGTTCACCGTTCTGTTCGTGGCGATGGGATAGGCGATGGCCGGGATCGGGCGTGACGAGGTGATGGGACGGCGGGTCGAACCCGCGCCGGATGAGCCGGTTCTGGCCGAGTTCCGCCCCGACCGGATGGTTTACTGGAAGTCGCATGTCGTCATGGCGGTCGTCCTGGGCACGGCGGCGGGGCTGTTCCTGATCTGGCAGGGCAATCCCTGGCCGGTGGCGGGGCCCTTGGGTGCTGCGCTGGCCATTGGCGCGCGGGCGGCCTATCTGGCGTCCGAGGCGTTGGGCGATGTCTGGCTGCTGACCGAGCGGCGGCTGATCGGCCCCGGCGGGCGCAGCGTTCCTCTGGCGCAGATCCGGCTGGCCCGGCCCTTCCTGGGGGCGGTGCAGGTGGTCACGCTGGCGGGCGACAAGCATCTGATCAAGTACCAGGCCGACCCTTTCGCCGTCGCGGACCGGGTGATGACGGCCACGGGGCGTCGCGCATGATCGACCTGGCGCCACCGCCCCCACCGCCACCGCCGCCACCGGAACCGGTGCCCGAGGGCTGGGAGGGCATCCTGACGCCCGGAGAGCGCATCCTCTGGCAGGGGCGGCCAGAGCCGGGGATCGACTGGCGCGGGCTGGTCGGTGGCCGCATGCTGTTCGGCCTGGTCTTTGCCGGCTTTGCCCTGTTCTGGATGGCCATGGCCTTTTCGATGACCCGGCAGGCGCCGGGCGGATTGGGCCTGCTGTTTCCGCTGTTCGGTCTGCCCTTCCTGCTGGTCGGGGTGCAGATGGCCGGGGGGCATCTGTGGCTGGACGCAAGGCGCCGGCGAGGCACGCATTACACGCTGACCGACCGCGCCGCCTTTGTCGCCACGGAAACCGGCGGCCAGCGCCGGCTGGAGCGATACCCGCTGGTGCGGGGCATGACCGTGACGCTGGACGAGGGCGCGCCGGGCAATCTGTGGTTTTCCGAAACCCTGCAAAGCCACCGGATCAACCGGACCACCGCAAGCGGCCACCGCCGCATCGTGCGCCGCAGCTTTGTCACCCGCCAGCGCACCGGATTTGAACGCATCGCCGAACCGCGCCGGGTCTGGCAGTTGATGGGACGCGCCATCGCCGCGCTGCCCGCCCCGGATGACGCGCGCCCCGACGCGCCCCCCGATGCGCCCAGACGCGCCCCCTCTGCAACGGATTTCCAAGCATGAGCCTGCACTTCACCAATGCCCGCCTGATCGACCCGGAAACCGGCACGGATGCGCCCGGCAGCCTGACCGTGGCGAAAGGCGGGATCCTGGGCCGCGACGGCAAGGCGCCAAAGGGGGCGGTGGTGGTCGATTGCGGCGGCAAGTGCCTGGCCCCCGGCATCGTCGACTGGGGTGTAAAGATCGGCGAACCCGGCGAGCGGCACCGCGAGAGCTTTCGCTCGGCGGGGCTGGCGGCGGCGGCGGGGGGCGTGACCACGATCATCGCCCGGCCCGACACCCATCCCGCGATCGACACGCCCGAGGTGCTGGAATTCGTCACCCGCCGCGCGCAAGAGGCGGCGCCGGTGCGCATCCGCCACATGGCCGCGCTGACCAAGGGCCGCGAGGGCCGGGAAATGACCGAGATCGGGTTCCTGCTGGATGCAGGCGCCGTGGCCTTTACCGATGCCTTTGCCGTGGCCGAGAATACCAAGGCGCTGAGCCGGGCGCTGACCTATGCCCGGTCGCTGGGCGCGCTGGTGGTGGGCCACCCGCAGGATCCGGGCCTGTCGCGGGGGGCGGCGACGACATCAGGCAAGTTCGCCTCGCTCAAGGGGCTGCCGGCGGTGTCGGCCCTGGCGGAACGCATGGGGCTGGAGCGCGACCTGGCGCTGGTCGAGATGACGGGCGCGCGCTATCACGCCGACCAGATCACCACGGCGGCCGCCCTGCCCGCGCTGGCGCGCGCAAGGGCGGCGGGGCTGGACGTGACGGCGGGCATCTCGATCCACCACCTGACGCTGAACGAATTCGACGTCGGCGACTATCGCACCTTCTTCAAGCTGACGCCGCCCCTGCGCTCGGAGGAGGACCGGATGGCGATGATCGCCGCCCTGGCCGAGGGCGCAATCGACGTGGTGTCCAGTTTCCACACCCCGGCCGACGAGGAATCGAAGCGTCTGCCGTTCGAGGATGCGGCCCCCGGCGCCGTGGCGCTGGAGACCCTGCTGCCGGCGGCGATGCGGCTGTACCATGGCGGCCACCTGAGCCTGCCGCAACTGTTCCGCGCCATGGCGCTGAACCCGGCGCGGCGGCTGGGCCTGCCGCAGGGGCGGCTGGCCGAGGGCGCGCCGGCCGACCTGGTGCTGTTCGACCCCGACGCGCCGTTCCAGATGGACCGCTTCGCGCTGCGGTCGAAATCGAAGAACACCCCGTTTGACGGCGCGCGGATGGAGGGTAAGGTGCTGGCGACATTCGTGGGCGGCGCCGAGGTCTATCGCGCCGAGGGGTAAGAGATGCCGGAACTGGTGACAGGGCAAACCACGCTGATCGTGACGGCGATCTGCGCCTATCTGCTGGGGTCGGTGCCCTTTGGGGTGCTGGTGACGCGGGCCATGGGCCTGGGCGACCTGCGCAGGATCGGGTCGGGCAACATCGGCGCGACCAACGTGCTGCGCACCGGCAACAAGGGCGCCGCGCTGGCGACGCTGTTGCTGGACGGGGCCAAGGGCGCGGTGGCGGTGCTGCTGGCGCGGGCGCTGGTCGGCGCCGAGGATGCGGCCCAGCTGGCCGGTCTGGGCGCCTTCATCGGCCACCTCTATCCGGTCTGGCTGAACTTTCGCGGCGGCAAGGGCGTGGCCACCTTTCTGGGGCTGATGCTGGCGCTGGACTGGCGGGTGGGCCTGGCCTGCTGCGGCACCTGGCTGGTCGCGGCGGCGGCAAGCCGGATTTCGTCGGTCGGCGCGCTGGTCGCGGCGGCGGCCTGCCCGCTGTGGCTGTTCGCCCTGGGCAACGGGCGGCTCCTGTTCCTGGTGCTGGTGCTGACGGTGCTGATCTACATCCGCCACTGGGCGAACCTGACCCGGATCAAGGCCGGGACCGAACCGAAGATCGGCGCGAAGAAGGGATAGGCTGCGATGGACGGCTGGCCGCTTCTCATGCTTCTGGGCGGCGTGCTGATCCTTGTCTACCTGCTCTTGCGGTGGATCGGCGGGCGCAGGCGGGCGGACGGACGGCCGCTTGCCGTGATCGACGGATCGAACGTGATGTATTGGCAGGACAAGACGCCAAGGCTGCAACCCTTGGCCGCGGTTCTGGCAGAGCTGGGCCGGCGCGGGTATCAGACCGGCGTGGTGTTCGACGCCAATGCCGGCTACCTGCTGGCGGGGCGCTATCTGGATGACCACGCGCTGGGCAAGGCGCTGGGCATCGGCCAGGACCGGGTGATGGTGGTGCCGAAGGGTGTGCAGGCAGACCCCTACCTGCTGGACTATGCCCGGCAAAGCGGCGCGATCATCATCAGCGCCGACAGGTTCCGCGACCGGCTTGCCGGTTATCCCGAACTGTCGCAGCCCGGGCGGATCGTGCGCGGCGGATACCGCGACGGGGCCCTGTGGCTGGACCTGCCCACTGGCAGCCCCACTGGCGGACCCGGGCCGGATCAGAGGCTGGCGGCGTCGTAAAGCCCGGCAAAGCCCTTGTCGGGGCCGAAATCGCGCAGCCAGCGGTCGGCCTGGACCGCCCCGGCCTGCAGGCTGTGGTGCAGGGGCGCCAGCAGCGCCTCTTCGCCCTGGCCACGCGCGGCAAGGCCGGCATGCGACAGCGACACCGCGGCGCGGGCCAGGTCGATCAGGCGGACCCCGCCGGCCTCGGCCTGCAGCGCCGAGACAGAGGCGGCGACGCGCAAGCCCTCGCGGGTTTCGGCGTCCAGCCCCTTGACCAGATCCCAGGCGGCATCCAGCGCGGCATCGTCATAGATCAGCCCGGTCCAGAACGCCGGCAGCGCCACCAGATGCGGCCGGTCGCCACAATCGGCGCCGCGCATCTCGATGAATTTCTTCACCCGCGCCTCAGGGAACACCGTGGTCATATGGTCGGCCCAGTCGGACAGCGTGGGCTTTTCCCCCGGCAGCGCCGGCAGCCGGCCTGCCAGGAAATCGCGGAACGACTGGCCCAGGGCGTTGATATACTTGCCGTCGCGGTAGACGAAATACATCGGCGCATCCAGCACCCAGTCGACATAGCGCTGGAATCCCATGCCGTCTTCAAAGGCAAAGGGCAGCATGCCGGTGCGGCTGTCATCAAGGCTGCGCCAGATGCGCGAGCGCCAGGACTTGTGCCCGTTCTCGCGCCCCTCGAAGAACGGCGACGAGGCGAAAAGCGCCGTCGCCACCGGTTGCAGCGCCAGCGCCACCCGCAGCTTTTTCACCATGTCCGCCTCGGAGGCGAAGTCGAGGTTCACCTGCACGGTCGAGGTGCGATACATCATCTGCGTGCCATGGGTGCCGACACGGCCCATGTATTCCGTCATCAGCCGGTAGCGGCCCTTGGGCATCACCGGCATGTCGTCGTGGCGCCATTCCGGCGGCGCGCCGATGCCCATGAAGCGGATGCCCAGCGGGCCGGCGATCTGCGCCACCTCGTCCAGGTGATTGTCCAGTTCGGCGCGGGTTTCATGCACCGTTTCCAAGGGCGCGCCCGACAGCTCGAACTGCCCGCCGGGTTCCAGGCTGATGTTGGCGCCGTTGCGCGTCAGGCCGATGACATTGTCGCCCTCGTGCAGCGGCGACCAGCCGAACCGCGCCTCAAGCCCGGCAAAGATCGCCGAGATCGAGCGGTCGCCGGCATAGGGCAGCGGCTTGCGGCTGTCGGTCAGCCAGCCGAATTTCTCATGCTCGGTGCCGATGCGCCACTCGGATTTCGGCTTGCAGCCGGCCTCCATATAGGCCGCGAGCTGGTCAAAGCTTTCGATCGGCCCGCCGCCGGATTGAGGAATGGACATCTGGCGCTCCGCGTCGACTGAATCGGGTTCGGGTGGCAGACCTGTCCTGCGGATCAAGTTTAGTCAATACGTCGGGACGAAACTTCACAAAAGATGATGAGACGCGGACGCCAGGCGCGGGCATCAGGCGCGGGCATCAGACGGGGGCATCAGGCGCGGGTCAGCCCGCGGCCCTGCCGGCGCCACACCAGCCGGTCGGCGGAATTGCCGGCAGGCAGGCTGGTGCCGGTGGCGGCGGGGCCATCCAGCGCCGCGACCAGCGCCGCCGAGCCCAGGCCCGGCAGGGCGGAAAAGGCATCGAACAGCACCCCGGCCCCGGCGGCGTCCAGCGGCACCTGCAGCACCTGCCCGTCGGCCTGCCGCAGGCGCCAGGCGCGGCGGCCGCGCAAGGACAGCAGGCGGATCTCGATCAGGTCGGGCAGGCTGATGCTGCCGCCCATCTGCGGGCCGAGATAGGTGATGCGGCCCTCGTCCAGTTCCACCAGCCCCGGCGCCTCGGTGCCGGCGGCAAAGCGCATGCGGCGCAGCCCCAGCACGAGCCAGCCCGCCCCCATCGCCGCCAGCCCGCCCCCCGCCAGCGCCAGAAGCCAGCCGCCACGGCTGGCGACCCAAAGGCCGATGGCCAGCAGAACCGCCCCGGTGGCCGGTTCGGACCAGCGCCGCAGGCGGGCCATTGCCTCGGGGCGGATCATCGCCAGTCGCCATAGCGCGCCTGCCACAGGGCCAGGGCGGCGATGGCGGCGGTTTCGGCGCGCAGGATGCGCGGCCCCAGCGCGATGGCGGTGACAAAGGGCAGGCCGCGCAGGCGGGCCTTTTCCTCGTCTGAAAAGCCGCCTTCGGGGCCGATCAGGATCGCCGCCGGCCCGACGGGACCGGCAGGCCAGCCGGCATCGGCATCGGCATCGGCATCTCCCCCGCCCCCGGCGCGGGTTTCATCGGCCCAGAACAGCCGGCGGTCGGCGGGCCAGTCCGCCAGCAGGCGATCCAGCGGCCGCACCTCGGCCAGGTCGGGGACATAGGTGGCGCCGCATTGCTCGGCCGCCTCGATGGCATGGGCGCGGCTCTTGTCGGCGCGCAGCCGTTCGGCATTGGTATAGCGCGTCGCCACCGGCACCAGCCGGCGCACGCCCAGGTCCACCGCCTTTTCCACCAGAAAGGCCGTGCGTTCCTTGCGGACCGGCGCAAAGACCAGCCAGAGATCGGGTGGCAGGTCCTGCGCCCGCGTCATCGCCCGGCAGACCAGCGTGCCGCGCCGCTTGGCGGCCTCGGCCACCTCGGCCCGCCATTCGCCGTCGCGGCCGTTGAACAGCGTGACCATGGCCCCGACCGGCAGGCGCATCACCGCGAAAAGGTAATTCGCCTGGCCCTCGGCAAGGGCCACGGCTTGCCCCTGCCCGAGGGGCTGGTCTACATGAAGTCTGACCTGTCGCTCTGTCATGGGGGAAACCTATGTCCCAACCGCCCGGAATGCCAGAGGCCACCCCGGCGGGCGCGGTGGCGGATGCGCCGCCCGCGAACTGGGTGGACCGCTGGGCGCCGGCGCTGTCGCGGCCGTTTCTGCGGCTGAGCCGGGCCGACCGGCCGATCGGCACATGGCTGCTCTATCTGCCCTGCCTCTGGGGCGTGGCGCTGGCCGCCAATGTCGACGGGTTCCGGCGCTGGGACCTGTGGCTGGCGGCCAGTTGCGGCATCGGCGCCTTTCTGATGCGCGGCGCCGGCTGCACCTGGAACGACATCACCGACCGCGATTTCGACGCGCAGGTGGCGCGCACCCGGTCGCGGCCGCTGCCCTCGGGGCAGGTGACGGTCAGGGCCGCGCTGGTCTGGATGGTCCTGCAGGCGCTGGCGGCGGCGCTGATCCTTTATTCCTACAACGCGCTGGCCATCAGCCTGGGGGTGGGGTCGCTGGCGCTGGTGGCGGTCTATCCCTTTGCCAAGCGCTTTACCTGGTGGCCGCAGGTGTTCCTGGGCCTGGCCTTCAACTGGGGCGCGCTGCTGGCCTGGGCGGCCCATGCCGGGGCACTGCCGTTGGGGGCGCTGCTCCTATATGTCGCGGGCATCGCCTGGACGCTGTATTACGACACGATCTACGCCCATCAGGACCGCGAGGATGATGCGCTGATCGGGGTGAAATCCACCGCGCGGCTGTTCGGGGCGCAATCGGGGCGCTGGCTGTCGGCCTTCATGGGGGCGACGCTGGTCTTGATGGCCGCGGCGGTGATCGTGACGATTCCCGCCTCGCGCGGGGTCTGGCCGATGCTGCTGGCGCTGGCCGGGGTCTGGGCGATGGGGGTGCATATGCTGTGGCAGATGCGGCATCTGGACGTGGACGACCCGGCCTCTTGCCTGCGGATCTTTCGCGCCAACCGCGACACCGGGCTGATTCCTGTGCTGTTTCTTGCCGTTGCCGCCACGGTCTGATTGATCCCGCGGCGCATTCCCCCTAGGAAGCATCCGGGCGATGCCTTGGCGCGCCCGCCTCTGCTGCCGTTCCTGCCAAAGCCGGATTCTGCCACCCGTGCCGAAAAGACTTGCCCATCTGTCGTCGAACGTGCTTGCCGCGCTGGCCTTTGCGCTGGCCGGCCTGATCATGCTGGGCGTGGCGCTGGTCGCCGCCATGGTGATCGAGGCGCGGTCCGAAACCGTGATCCGCGCCGGGCTGGAACGGGCCGGATTGCCCTGGGCCGAGGTCGAGACCGACGGGCTGCAGGTCACGCTCAGCGGCACCGCCCCGGACGAGGCCTCGCGCTATCGGGCGCTGAACGTGGTCGGCGCGCTGGTCGACAGCAGCCGGGTGCGCGACGCGCTGGACGTGACGCCGACGCTGGCCTTGGCCGCGCCGCGGTTCTCGGTCGAGATGCTGCGCAATGACGACGGCATCCAGCTGATCGGCCTCTTGCCCGAAAAGCCCGAGGCCGGCGGTATCGACGAGACGGCGCTGGTCGCCGCCGCCGATGCGATGATGCCGGGGGTCGAGGTCGACAACCTGCTGGAGGCCGCTGCCTGGCCCGCACCCGAGCACTGGAACGATGCGCTGGTCTTTGGCCTGGACGCGCTGCGGATGCTGAAACGGTCGAAAGTGTCGGTCGCGGCCGACAAGGTCCGGGTGACGGCGATTTCCGAAAGCGCCGAGGAACGGCAGTCGCTCGAGGCCAGCCTGCGGGCCAGAAAGCCGGCGGGCGTCGAACTGGTGATCGAGATTTCCGCGCCCAGGCCGGTGCTGACGCCCTTTACCCTGCGTTTCATCAAGGATGCCGAGGGCGCGCGCTTCGATGCCTGTTCGGCCGATACCGACCGGGCCCGCACCGCGATCCTGCGCGCGGCCGAGGCGGCGGGCCTGCCCGCGGGCGGTGACTGCACCATCGGGCTGGGCGTGCCGACGCCCCGCTGGGCCGATGCGGTGGCGGCGGGGATCGGCGCGGTGAACGAACTGGGCGCGGCCACGCTGACCATTTCGGATGCCGATGTCTCTCTCTTGGCCGGCGACAGCGTTGCCCAGGCCGATTTCGACCGGGTGGTGGGCGACCTGCGCGCCACCCTGCCGCCGGTCTTCTCGCTCGAGGCGACGCTGCCCCGCAAGGAAGTGGCGCAGGGCCCGGCGGAATTCACCGCCGCGCTGTCGCCCGAAGGCCGGGTCGAACTGCGCGGGCGCCTGACCGACGAGGCGCAGCAGGCCGCCGTCGACGCCTTTGCCCGCGCGGCTTTTGGCGCCAGGCAGGTCTATACCGCGACGCGGCTGACGGCGAGTTACCGGACGGCTGGCCCGCGCGTTCTGGCCGGGCTGGAGGCGCTGGCCGAGGTGCATCACGGCAGCCTGCTGGTCCGCGCCGACCTGGTCGAGATCAAGGGGGTTTCGGGCAATACCCAGTCGCGGGCGCGGGTCACGCAGATCCTGTCGGAAAAGCTGGGCCAGGGCGAGACCTTCCGGGTCGACGTGACCTATGACGAGGACCTGGACCCGCTGGCGGCGCTGCCGACGCCACAGGAATGCGCCGCCGAGGTCGAGGCGATCGTGGCCCGGCAGAAGATCACCTTCACCCCCGGTTCGGCCGAGATCGCCAGCGAGGCGGGGCCGGTGATCGCCGCCCTGGCCGAAGCGTTGAAGGATTGCCCGGCGCTGCCGCTGGAAATCGCCGGCCACACCGATTCGCAAGGCTCGGAAAGCGGCAACCAGGCGCTGAGCCAGGCGCGGGCCGAAGCGGTGCTGGTGGCGTTGCAGGGCCGGCGCGTCGATGTCTCGGCCATGACCGCGATGGGCTATGGCGAGGCGGTGCCGATCGCCGACAACGAAACCGAAGAGGGGCGCGAGGCGAACCGGCGGATCGACTTTGTGCTGAAGGGGCAGGCCGGGGAACCGGGCGCAGTCACGCCGGCCGCCGCCCCCGCGGAAGGCGCCCCCGCAGAAGGCACAGCGGCGGACCAGCCGGAGGGACCGGATTTCTCGGGCGATACCTCGCCCTCGGTCGCGCCGACGGAAAAGACCATTCGCCCGAAAACCCGCCCGGCAGACGGCGGCTGAGGACAGGACCACAGGGATGAACCGTACCGAATTCGTCATTGCGACTGCCATTATCCTGCTCCTGGCCTTTGCGATGGGCTGGTTCACCCATTGGCTGTTGCATCGGTTTGCCAGGGTGGCGGGCAGCGACCTGGCCGAGATGGACAAGCTGGCGCAGTCGCTGCACGAGGCAGAGGAGATCCGCGACCAGGCGGTGATCTACCTGGAACAGCGCGAGGGCGAGCTGATGAGCCAGATCGCCCAGACCGAGGCCGAATTGCGCGCCGCGATGGACGGGCTGCGCGACGCGCGGCAGGAGGCCGAGGAGATGCGGTCCTATATCGAGCGGATGCACGCCAACGGCTGATCCCTGCGGCCCGGCCGGTCGCCCCCTGGCCTGCCGCGCCGGGGGCATTCTGCCCCCGCACCCCCTGAGGATATTTGTCGAAGGGAAAGGGGCAGCGGTGGCGCCTTTGTGATGCCATGCCGCCAGCCTGGCGGGATGTGGCGGGGCAACTGGACCTAAATCGGCGCTGGAACTGGACAAGTCGGCCCCGGTCGTGGCACCACCCTGCCAACCCATACAGCACCGGAGGCTGACATGCTCGATTCCGTGACCAATCTGCGCGACCTGCTGAAAGACCCCACCCTTCTGGCGACCAGGGCCTATGTGGCCGGCGAATGGGTGGAGGCCGACGACGGCACCACCTTTGCCGTGGTGAACCCCGCACGCGGCGACGTGATCTGCGAGGTGCCGAACCTGGGCCGGGCCGAGACCGCCCGCGCCATCGCCGCCGCCAACCTGGCGATGAAGGACTGGGCCGCGCGCCCCGCCAAGGAACGCAGCGTGATCCTGCGCAAGTGGTTTGACCTGATGATGGCGAACCAGGACGACCTGGGCACGATCCTCTGCGCCGAAATGGGCAAGCCGCTGGCCGAGGCCAAGGGCGAGATCGCCTATGGTGCCAGCTTCATCGAATGGTTCGGCGAAGAGGCCAAGCGGGTCTATGGCGAGACCATTCCCGGCCATCAGCGCGACAAGCGCCTGACCGTGCTGAAGCAGCCGATCGGCGTTGTCGCCTCGATCACGCCGTGGAATTTTCCGAATGCGATGATCACCCGCAAGTGCGGCCCGGCGCTGGCGGTGGGCTGCGGCTTTGTCGCGCGGCCGGCGGCGGAAACGCCGCTGTCGGCGCTGGCCCTGGCGGTTCTGGGGGAACGGGCCGGGCTGCCCAAGGGGATCTTCTCGGTGATCACCTCGAAGAAATCCTCGGATATCGGCAAGGAATTCTGCGAAAACCCGGTGGTGCGCAAGCTGACCTTTACCGGCTCGACCGAGGTTGGCCGCATCCTGCTGCGCCAGGCGGCCGAGCAGGTGATGAAATGTTCGATGGAGCTGGGCGGCAACGCGCCCTTCATCGTCTTTGACGATGCCGATCTGGATGCGGCCGTCGCCGGCGCGATGATGTCGAAATTCCGCAACAACGGCCAGACCTGCGTCTGCGCCAACCGGATCTATGTGCAGGCCGGGGTCTATGACGCCTTTGCCGAGAAGCTGCGCGCCGCGGTGGCCAAGACCCGGGTGGGCGACGGCCTGACCGACGACGTGCAGTTCGGCCCGCTGGTCAACCATGCCGCGGTCGAGAAGGTCGAGGAGCATATCGCCGATGCCAAGGCCAAGGGCGCCAAGGTCATCGCCGGCGGCAAGGCGCATGCGCTGGGCGGCAACTTCTTTGAGCCGACGATCCTGACCGGCGTCACCGACCAGATGGTGGTGACCAACGAGGAAACCTTTGGCCCGGTGGCGCCGCTGTTCCGCTTCGAGACCGAGGAAGAGGTGGTGGAAAAGGCCAATGCCACGATCTTTGGCCTGGCCTCGTATTTCTACGCCCGCGACATCGGCCGCATCACCCGCGTGCAGGAGGCGCTGGAATACGGCATCGTCGGAGTCAACACCGGGATCATCTCGACCGAGGTGGCGCCGTTCGGCGGCGTCAAGCAATCGGGCCTGGGCCGCGAAGGCAGCCGGCACGGGATGGAGGATTACCTGGAGATGAAATACATCTGCCTTTCGATCTAGGCCGACGTTTCCAGACAGAACCGATGGCGGGGCCCTGCGGCCCCGCTTTTCATTTGCGCGGTCAGCATCGCGCCACCATCCCGGCCAAGCCATTGGAAACGCGCGTGCTATCGGATAGCAAAGCGGTGTTTTCCGCTATCCTTGCCGCGATTTTGCCTAGCACCGCCCGGCAGCCCAGATTGGTCGCATCGCCCCACTGCTCGGGGGCAATGAACCACGGGAAAGGAACTGCCATGCTGCTCTCGATCAGGAATTCGGCGATTGCCGCCACCACCGCGCTGGCCCTGGCCGGCACCATTGCCGCCCCGGCCCAGGCCTGGGGCAAGAAGGAACAGGGTTTTGTCGCCGGGGTCGCCACCGCGGTGATCGTCGACCAGCTGTTCTTCAAGAACCACAACCGCTATGTGGCGCCCGCCCCGACGCCGCGCCCGGTCTATGCCGATCCGGCGCCCTCTTACAGCTCGATCTACCGCACGCCGGCGGCCCAGGCCTTCAACAGCTATTCGCGTGAGGAACGCAAGGCGATCCAGCGCCGGCTGCGCGCCAGCGGCTATTATCACGGCGGCATCGACGGCGCCTTCGGTCCGGGCACCTACAACGCCATCACCGCCTATGCCCGCGCCTCTGGCGCCTCGGGCAAACCTGAAAACCACCGGCGGGGCCTATGCGCTTTATGACGGGCTGATCTTTCTGATCCCCGGGGAAGATTGCCGTCGCCCCCGCACCTTGCCCCGCAGGTATCCCCGGTGCGGGGGCATTGGCCTGCCGGGGCGCCGCCTGTCAGTCCGCGCCTTCGGGCGAGACATCCCAGGTGAACCAGGTCAGGTCGTAGACCAGGTTGCCATCCTCGATCACCCGCGCCGCCTGCTCCGGCGCCACGATGGCCCCCGAGCGGCGGAATTCCCAGCGCAGGTCCAGCCCGCCGGCCGGCGCCTGCCCGGCGTTGAGCATGAAGCGGAAGGCCGGGTTGACGATCACCTCGGCCTTGGGCGGCAGAAACTCCATCGGGGCGTCGCGGATCAGGACGCGATGCCGGAACACCGCCGGCCCGCCGGCATCCAGCGGCGCCCGTCGCGGCGCCTTGACCCGATCGGGCAGGTTCGAGGCGAAATCCTCGGCCGCGACGGGAAAACTTTTCTCCAGCGCCGTTCCTTCCAGGTCTGACCGGGGCAGCCGGTAGCGTTCCACCATCTCCAGCCGGTTCTGCGCGCGGTCATCGGTCATCTGCATCTCTTGCCGCAGGATCAGGCCGGGATAGCGCCCCTGATAGAATTCCAGGTAATCCTCGGTGATCCGCGAGGCGGGCGTGGTGGCCCAGCGCTGGCGCATGCCGTCGGCCGCGCCACCGCGATAGACCGAGCGCACCTCGAGCAGGACGCCGTCCTTGCCAAAGCTGAACGCCTCGGTCACATCGGTCGACCAGCTTTGTTCCGGCGGGGCCGGCAGCGGCTCCAGCGCGGTCTGGTCCGGCCCGGCCAGCGGCAGCGCAAAGCCGTAATCGGGCGGCGTCGCGGTGGCGAAATCGCCGCCCTGATGGCTGGCAGTCGGGTCGACGTAATGCACCTGCCCCGCCAGCGTGATCCGCACGATGGCATGGTCAAAGGCGCCGATCAGCGGCGGCTCGCGGTCCAGCGCATGGCCGGCGTCCAGATCGGTCAGCGCCACCGTCGCCGCGATGCCCAACTGCCGCAGCATCACCACCAGGAGCAGCGCCTTGTCCTTGCAGTCGCCAAAGCCCCCGGCGATCACCTCTTGCGGCGGGCGGGCCAGATAGCCCCCCGCCCCGACCGACAGCGAGACATAGCGCAATTCGTCCTGCACCAGCCGCAGCGCGGCGATCGCCCGTGCCCCGGGGTCGGGGCTGGCAGCGGCAATGGCCTCGACCCGGGCCTGCCAGTCGGGCGGCAGCGGGTAATCGGCGGCGTAATAGGGCGTCATCGCCGCCGAAAGCGTGCCCCAGTCGGGATCGGCCGAAACCCGCAGCAGCGCCGTGGGCTCCATGCCCACGGGGGTATTTTCCTCCCACCGGTCGGGCAGGTGGTTCAGCCGCTGCCATTCGTGCCGCGTGGTGCCATCGGCCAGCACCGCCTCGACATGGCTGATATGGTCGGGCAAGGGGCCCGTCACCATTGGCCAGCCCTTGGGCCACAGCGCGACGACACGGGTCATCTGCACCGGCACGCCCCATTCCAGCGTCGAGTAGAAGCCGCGTTCGCCCGCCGGCGCCATCGGCCGCATCACCCGGATGCTGGCATAATCGACGATGTCGCCCACCCGCAGGTCGGGGATCTGGACCCAGGCGGTCAGCGTGCCGTCGATGATCCCCTGCTCCAGCCGCTCCTCGCGCCGCAGCACCTCGGCGCCGA
>JAWKWU010000001.1:0-1570 GCA_041397345.1 Paracoccaceae bacterium | reverse complement strand
TTTGCCACCCTGCCGCGTCTCGACCGGGGCCGGGCGCTGAAGCTGGCCGATGCGATGGGGCAACGCGGGCAGGCGGAAAAGCTTGAACTGCTGCTGACGCTTTTCGACCTTTTCCTTGCCCGCCTCGCCCGCGCCGGGATGCTGGGCTTCGCGGGGGCCGAGGCCGCGCCGGGTGAGGCAGAGTTGTTCGCCCGCCTCGCCCCGTCGCCCGATGCCGCGCGGTCCTGGGCAGGGCTGCACCAAAGCCTTGGCGCGCGCGCGCGGCATGCCCGCGCGGTCAACCTCGACCCGGCGGCGCTGGTGCTGGACATGATCCTGAAGGTGGACGAAACCGCCCGCGCCACCGCCTTCGCCTGAAGGCTCAGCCGATCAGCACATCGCGCGCCGCCGCCCGGATCGCCCGCGTCAGGCGCGGCAGCGTCGCGCCGGGCAGGCGGCCGACCTGCCAGTAAAGCGCCACGTCCAGCGGCGCATCTGGCAGAAGCGGCACAAGGCGGCCGCTCAGCAGGTCATCGGCCGCCAGCGCCTTAGGGATCATGCCCCAGCCCATCGACAACCGCGCCGCCGCGACAAACCCTTCGGCAGAGGCGATCATATGGCCCGCCAGCGGCACGGGCCCGCCCACCGCGCGGCGCGCCCATTCGCCCTGCAACCCGTCCTTCGCGTTGAAGATCAGCGCCGGGGCGGCGGCAAGGGCCTGCGCCGTGACGCCGCTGTCGAACCAGCGATCGCGAAACGCGGGCGTCGCGCAGGCAATATAGCGGAACCGGCCAAGCGGATGGCAGTCGCACCCCGCGATGGTGCCGCCATGAGAGGTCACCGCGCCCTGCACCTCGCCCTTGCGGAGCCAGTCGGCGGAATGGTCCTGATCGTCGATGACGAGGTCGAAAAGCGTATCCTCGAACGCGGCCAAGGCGGGCAGGACCCAGGCGGCGAGGCTGTCGGCGGTGACGGCGATGCGCAGCACCGGGCGGGCGGAGGTCGCCGCGCCCTCGCCTTCCAAAAGATCGCGTTCCATCAGCGCCACATCCTCGGCATGGCGCGCCAGGCGCGCGCCAAGCGGGGTGGCCGTGGCGGGCGGCCCACGCCGGACCAGGGGCGCCCCCAACCTTTCCTCCAGCGCGCGGATGCGTTGCGACACGGCCGAAGGCGTGACGCCAAGCTGCGCCGCTGCGGCCTCGAAACTCCCGTGGCGGAGGACAAGGGACAGGGCGGCAAGCTGGGCGTAGTCGAACATCAGTTCTGCTTAATCAGCTTTAGCATTATTAAGTTGTGATAACGCAGCGGTGGCCCTAGTCAAGCCCATAGACCAAGGAGGTTCCCCCCGTGCTGCCCGTCCTTCTTTCCGGCCTCGGCCTGTCCCTTAGCCTGATCGCCGCCATCGGCGCGCAGAATGTCTTCGTACTCCGGCAGGGCCTCAGGCGGGAACATGTGCTGCCGGTCGTCCTGTTCTGCGCGATCTCTGACGCCATCCTGATCGGCGCCGGGGTGGCGGGGATCGGCCTTGCCGCCGAGAACATGCCCGCCCTTCTGCCCATCCTGCGCTGGGGCGGGGTGGTCTTTCTGGGCG